>NZ_JODS01000002.1 GCF_000718025.1 Kitasatospora purpeofusca | reverse complement strand
ATGTTTTCCGCTCCGTTTTCCGGAGTTTCATTCAGCCGACTTCGCTTTCCGCTTGTCCCCGCTCTCTCGCGGCGACTCCGGAACTGTACGGGGACGGGACTGTCAGAAGCAAATCGTCCCGCCCCGCGGCGGCGGGACGGGACGATCAGCGGTCGGAACGCGCCTCAGGCGCGGCCCATCTCCTCGGCGATGGCCGCGGCGAAGGCGTCGATGTCGGCCTCCGTGGTGTCGAACGAACACATCCAGCGAACCTCGCCGGTGTGCTCGTTCCAGAAGTAGAAGCGGTAGCGCTTCTGCAGCCGCTCGCTCACCTCGCGCGGGAGGATCGCGAACACCGCGTTCGCCTGGACCGGGCGGACCACGGTCACACCGTCGATCCCGCGGACCGCGGCCTCCAGCCGGCTCGCCATGGCGTTGGCGTGCCCGGCGTTGCGGAGGTAGAGGTCGCCCGAGAGCAGCGCCTCGAACTGGACCGAGACGAAACGCATCTTCGACGCGAGCTGCATCGAGGTCTTGCGCAGGAACTTGATGTTCCGGACCTTCTCGGGGTTGAGCACGACCACGCACTCGCCGAGCAGCAGGCCGTTCTTGGTGCCGCCGAAGGACAGCACGTCGACGCCCACATCCGTGGTGAAGGCGCGCAGCGGGACGCCGAGCGAGGCTGCGGCGTTGGAGAGGCGCGAGCCGTCCACGTGGACCAGCATGCCGAGCTGGTGCGCGTGGTCGACGATCGCCCGGATCTCCTCCACCGTGTAGAGGGTGCCGAGCTCGGTGCTCTGGGTGATCGAGACCGCGAGCGGCTGCGCGCGGTGCTCGTCGCCGAAGCCCCAGGCCTGCTGGTCGATGAGCTCGGGGGTGAGCTTGCCGTCGGGGGTGGGGACGGTGAGCAGCTTGATGCCGCCCATCTTCTCCGGCGCGCCGCCCTCGTCCACGTTGATGTGGGCGCTCTCGGCGGCGATCACCGCGCCCCAGCGCGGCAGCAGGGCCTGCAGGGCGACGACGTTGGCGCCGGTCCCGTTGAAGACGGGGTACGCCTCGGCCTGCTCACCGAAGTGGCGGCGGAAGACGTCCTGCAGGTGGGTGGTGTAGTCGTCCTCGCCGTAGGCGACCTGGTGGCCACCGTTGGCGACGGCTATGGCGGCGAGCACCTCGGGGTGCACGCCGGCGTAGTTGTCGCTGGCGAAGCCGCGCACGGCGGTGTCGTGCCGCCGCTGCGCGTCCGTGTGGCCGGAGAGCTCGGAAAGGTCGGTCATTGGGCTGTCAGCCACAGGTGCTGTCCGTTCAGTTCTTCTGCGGGGCGGTCCCAGAGGCCCGCGAGGTGTTCGGCGAGGTCGGCGGTGTCGGTGAAGCCGGCGAACTTCGCCTCCGGCTTCTCGGCCCGCATCTCGGGACTGACCAACGCCTTGATCACCAGGATCGCAGCTGCGGCGGTGGGCTTGCCGTCCTCGGCGGTGGTCTCCTTGCGGAAGGAGTCCGCCATGGCGAGCGTCCAGGCCTCGGTGGCGGCCTTGGCGGCGGCGTAGGCGGCACCTCCCGCGGTGGGCTTGTGCGCGGCGGCGGCGGAGATCATCGCGTAGCGGCCGGACTCGCTGCGGACCAGGGCGGGCTGGAACGCCAGCGAGGTGTGCTGGAGGGTGCGCACGACGGTGTCGTGCAGGAAGTCCCAGTCGTCGATCCGGCTGTCGAAGAAGGTCTTGCTGCCGCGCCAGCCGCCGACGAGGTGGAACACACCGTCGACGTGGCCGTGCTCGGCCTCCAGGTGGTCGGCCCAGTCGTGGACCTCCTGCGGGTCGAGGAGGTCGATGACCTGGCCGCTGACGCGCGCGCCGCGGACGGCGATGCGGACGGAGTCGAGTGCGGACTCCAGGCGCTGGGCGTCGATGTCGGCGCCGATGACGGTGGCGCCGTCGGAGGCGAGGCGGCGCAGCACGGCCTGGCCGGCCGGGCCGCTGGCTCCGGCGACGGCGATGACCTTGCCGGTCAGCGGTCCCTTGGGTGCGGTGGTCACGCGGCGACTCCCTGCAGGCCGGCGCCGGTGATACCGGCGGTCGAGGCGATGACGCCGCCGAGCTTCTTCGAGAGGGCCTCGTAGAACATGCTCAGCGGGAACTCGTCGGGGAGCACAGCGTCGCACAGCGCCTTGTTGAGCGCCTTGCCGTCGGTGGTGCCGAACGGCAGCGCCTCGGTGCCCTTCGCCCAGGTCGAGGCCGGGTGCGGGGTGAGGTAGCGGGAGACCAGCTCGTAGGCGGCGATCCAGTGGGCCGGCTTCGGGCGGTCGATGCCGTCGCGGTAGAGGGTCTCGATCTCGGCGCAGAGCGCGTTGGTGACCTGCGGGGCCCGCTCCCAGTCGATGCTGAGGCGGTTGTCGCGCCAGCGCAGCGCGTCGTGCTTGTGCAGGTAGGCGAAGAGCAGCTGGCCGCCCATGCCGTCGTAGTTGCGGACGCGGTCGCCGCTGACCGGGAAGCGGAAGAGGCGGTCGAAGAGGATCGCGTACTGGACGTCGCGGGCGTGCACGTTGCCCTCGGTCTCCAGCTTCACCGCCTCCTTGAAGGTGGTGAGGTCGCAGCGGAGCTCCTCCAGGCCGTACATCCAGAACGGGCTGCGCTGCTTGATCATGAAGGGGTCGAACGGCAGGTCGCCGTGGCTGTGGGTCCGGTCGTGGATGAGGTCCCAGAGCACGAAGGTCTGCTGCGAGCGCTCCTGGTCCTGCAGCAGGCTCTCGGCGTCGGCGGGGATCTCCAGGCCGAGCAGCTCGACGGCGTTGGTGGAGACCACGCGGAAGCGGGCGGCCTCGCGGTCGCAGAAGATACCGCCCCAGGTGAATCGTTCCGGCGCCTTGCGCACGGCCACGGTCTCGGGGAAGAGGACGGCGGAGTTGGTGTCGTAGCCGGCCGTGAAGTCGGTGAAGGTGATCGGCACGAACATCGGGTTGTCGAAGCGGGTCCGCTCCAGCTCGGCCAGCCAGTCGGGCCACACGACGTTCAGCAGGACGGCCTCGAGGTTGCGGTCCGGGTTGCCGTTCTGGGTGTACATCGGGAAGACGACCAGGTGCTGCAGGCCGTCCTCGCGCTGGGTCGCGGGCTGGAAGGCGAGCAGCGAGTCCAGGAAGTCGGGCTCCCGGTAGCCGGTGTCGGCCCACTTGGCCAGGTCGGCGTCGACGGCGGCCAGGTAGGCGGCGTCGTGCTGGAAGAGCGGGGCCAGCTCGGCGACGGCGGTGCGCACGGTCGCGACCAGCGGGTCGACGGTGTGGCGCTGCACGGCGGCCAGGTCGATGGAGCCGTCCTTGGACTGCAGGGGGCGCAGGGTCTCGACGGCGTCCTTCAGTCGCAGCCAGGCCGGGTGCGCGGCGAGGCTCTGGGCCGGGGCGTCGGCCGCCACAGCGACCCTTGGCGAAAGATTCTGCATCGGGGACTCACTTCGACAGGAGGGTTTTCAACGAGACCACCATATGTACGAAAGGTTCTTCTGTTCAAGGGGGGGTTCGGCGACGGATCTTTCGTGACCTGCGGTGGAGCACGCGTGACGGGCGCGTGAACAGGCGAGGGGATCTTCCGGACGGCACGGGACGAAGCCTCCCAAGGCGACCATGCCGCGCGTGTCCCGGGCCCGCCACCGGGGGAGGTCATCACCCGACCGGTCCGCCTCTTCGCGCCCAGGAGCACCGCCATGCCCCTCCCCCGCACGTCCGCCGTCGCCGCGCTGCTCGCCGGCGCCCTGCTGGCCGCGGTCACCGGCTGCGCCGCCCAGGACCCGGCCTCCGGCGCCTCGGCCCCGGCCCCGGGCAGCCCCGCCGACTGCTCGCCCGGCGCGCTGCCGACCCGCACCGCGGGGGCGCTCTCCGTCGGCACCGACAAGCCCGCGTACGAGCCGTGGTTCTCGGAGGACCGGCCGGAGAGCGGCAAGGGCTTCGAGTCGGCGGTGGCGTACGCGGTCGCGGCGAAGCTGGGGTACCCGAAGGAGAAGGTGTCCTGGGTGGTCACACCCTTCGGCCGGGCGACCGCGCCCGGCCCCAAGGACTTCGACTTCGACATCAACCAGGTGTCGATCAGCGCCGAGCGCCGGGAAGCGGTGGACTTCTCCTCCGGCTACTACGACGTGCGGCAGGCGGTGATCGCGCTGAAGAGCTCCAAGGCCGCCTCGGCCCGGAGCCTCGCCGACCTGAAGGGGGTCAAGCTGGGCGCCCAGGTGGGGACCACCAGCCTGGAGGCGATCACCGGCACCGTGCGGCCCTCCGCGCCGCCGGCCGTCTTCGACTCCAACGACCTGGCGAAGGCCGCGCTGAGGAACGGTCAGGTCGAGGCGCTGGTGGTGGACCTGCCGACGGCCTTCTACATCACCGGGGCCGAGGTGACCGAGGCCGTGGTGGTCGGTCAGCTGACGGGCGGCGGTGGCGGGGGCGAGCAGTTCGGGCTGGTGCTGGACAAGGGCTCCCGGCTGACCGGCTGCGTCTCGGCGGCGGTGGACGCGCTGCGGGCCGACGGCACGCTCGCGCGGCTGGAGCAGGAGTGGCTGTCCGACGCCGTGTCCGCTCCCGTGCTGCGGTGAGCGCGGAGGAGGTGAGCGCGAAGGACATGAGCGCGGAGAACATGCGCGCGGAGGACGTCGGCACCGGGGCCGTGGGCACCGCGGGCGCGAGCGCGGAGCGGACGGGGCTGCCACCCGCGAAGGCCGCCGACCCGGCGGACTACCGGCCCTCGCCGCGGCGGCTGGCCCGGGAGGCGTTCCGCCGCCGCCGGGCCCGCCGCTCGGCACTGATCGCCACCGCCTCGACCCTGCTGACGGCGGTCGCGCTGGTCGCCCTGGTGGTCGGCTCGCCGGGCTGGCCGGCGGTGCGGCGCTCGTTCTTCAGCGCCGAGTACGCCCGGCAGGCGCTGCCCGAGGTGCTCAAGGGGCTGCGGATCAATCTGGAACTGATGGCCGTCTGCGGGGTGCTGATCCTCGTCCTCGGCCTGCTGCTCGCGGTGCTGCGGACGCTGCGCGGGCCGGTCTTCCTGCCGGTGCGGCTGCTGGCCACGGTGTACGTGGACTTCTTCCTCGGCCTGCCGATGATCATCTGCCTGCTGGTGATGATCACCGGCGTCCCGGCACTGCGGCTGACCGGGGTCACCACCGACCCGCTGTGGCTGGGCGGCGCGGCCCTGGTGCTGACCTACGCGGCCTACGTGTCCGAGGTGTTCCGGGCCGGGATCGAGTCCGTGCACCCGAGCCAGCTGGCCGCGGCCCGCTCGCTGGGCCTGTCGCACACGCAGGCGATGCGCTTCGTGGTGCTGCCCCAGGCGGTGCGCCGGGTGGTGCCGCCGCTGCTCAACAACCTGGTCAGCCTGCAGAAGGACACCGGGCTGGTGTCGATCGGCGGGGTGATCGACGCGGTCTACGCCGCGAAGATCATCAACGGCCGGTCGTTCAACTCCACCCCTTACCTGGTGGCGGCGCTGGTCTTCGTGGCACTGACCGTCCCGCTGACCCGGTTCACCGGCTGGCTGACCGCCCGGGCCGACCGCCGGCGCTACGAAGGGGGTCTGTCGTGACCGCGACGGGAAGGACGGCCGGCGCCGAGCCGGTCCTGCGGCTGGAGGCGGTGCGCAAGACCTTCGGCGACGGCCGGGTGGTGCTCGCGGACGTGCACCTGAGCGTGCCCGAGCACTCGGTGACGGCCCTGATCGGCGCGTCCGGCTCCGGCAAGTCGACACTGCTGCGGTGCGTCAACCTGCTGGAGCGGATCGACGACGGCGCGGTCTTCCTGGACGGCGCCGAGATCACCGACCCGCGCGTGGACGAGGACGCCGTCCGACGGCGGATCGGCGTGGTGTTCCAGTCCTACAACCTCTTCCCGCATCTGACCGTGCTGGAGAACGTGACGCTCGCCCCGCGCCGGGTGCACGGGGTGCCGCGCGCCGAGGCGGAGGCGCGCGCGCTGGAGCTGCTGGAGCGGCTCGGCCTCGCGGACCGGGCCGGCGCCTACCCGGACCGGCTCTCGGGCGGACAGCAGCAGCGGGTGGCGATCGTCCGGGCCCTGGCCACCGGGCCGCGCCTGCTGCTGCTCGACGAGATCACCGCGGCGCTCGACCCGGAACTGGTCGGCGAGGTGCTGTCGGTGGTGCGGGACCTCAAGGAGCGGGGCATGACGATGCTGCTCGCCACCCACGAGATGGGCTTCGCGCGCGAGGTCGCCGACCAGGTCTGCTTCCTGGACGGCGGGGCGGTGCTCGAACAGGGGCCGCCGGAGCGGGTGTTCGGGGCGCCCACGGAGGAGCGGACCCGGCGCTTCCTGAGCCGGGTGATCGCCTCGGGCCGACTCGCCGGCTGACCCGAGCGCCAGCACCGGGTCGTCCGGACCGCGTCGTCCGGACCGGGGCGTCCGGACCGCGTCGTCCGACCCCTGGCCACCGGGCCGGGCGGCGCCCGACGCCCGGCCGCACCACGGGAATCACCACCGTGCGCCCCCGCACGCGCCCTGCTGCGCGCGGCGGCGAGCGGTGATCGTGGACGCTACGCCCGTCCGCGCCGTCCGGGAGGCCGCCGTTGCACGGTCCAGACCTGGTCAGCTGGCTGCTGGCCGCCCTCACCGCGGCCTCCGGCGGTTACTGCCTCTCCCGGCTGCGCCGCGCCCCGTGCACACCCGTGACGGCCCCGGCCGTCCCCGGCGCCGCGACCGGCCGGCTGCACGCCCACGAGGCGGACCTCGCCGAGGGGCTGATGGGCTTCGGCATGGCCGCCATGGCGGTCGCCGGCACGGCCGTACCGGGCGAGGTGTGGGCCTGGGTGTACGGTCCGCCCGCGGTGCTCCTGGTACTGGCGGCCGCCCGGCGGCCGGACCGGCGGGCGCACCGGCTGCACCACGCGGTCGGGGCCCTGGCGATGACGTACATGGCGCTGGCGATGACCGCCGCCCACGGACACGCCGGGCACCATCCGGCGGCCGGCTCACCCGCGCTGACCGGCGCCCTGCTCGCCTACTTCGGCGGGTACGCGCTGTGGTCCGGCAGCCGGCTGCTCAGCGGCTCCGGCGGCACGGCGGCGGTGGCCTCGGCCGGACTGCCCCGGGCCTGCCGACTGTCCATGGGCATCGGCATGTTCGCCATGCTCCTGACCATGTGACGACCGTCCGACTCCCCCGCGACCCGCCGCGGCACACCGCCCGGCAACGGGTCCGCGGCACCGGCACGCCCCCCGTGACCCGGCCCCGTCCGCCAGGTGTCGTGGCGTTGGTCACTGGGTGACCGAAAGCCGTTCCACCCGGCTCCGGCAGCGCATAGGTTGACCGGAAGCGCACTGTCGCGCTCCGTGCGTCCCCGGGGAGCCCATGCCATGACGGCCCTGCTCGGCCTCTTGCTGCTCGGACTGCTGCTCGCCACCCTCGCCCCCCGGCTGCTGGTCCGGGCGCGCTGGGTGGAGCGGGAACCGGTCCTGGCGCTGCTGGTCTGGCAGTGCCTGGTGGTGGCGGTGCTGCTGTGCTGCGCGCTGGGCCTGGTGCTCGCCGCGATGGCCGCCCTGCCCGACCTGCGCACGGTGCTCTTCGCCTGCGCGCCGAGCGGCGTCGAGGCCGCGTACGGGCTGCACAACGCCGAGGGCTGGGGCCGGCTCTGCGCGGCGGTGCTGGCGGCGGGCGGGTTGCAGACGGTGGTCGCGCTGACCCGGGAGATCCGTACCGCGAAGGCGCTGCGGGCCCGTCGGCACGCCCAACTGGCCGAGCTCTCGCCGCCGTTGCCGGAGTCGATCGAGCCGGCCTCGGGCGCGGGCGCGCGGCCGCGCCGGGAGCGGCTGGTGGTCCTGGAGAACGTCCGCCCGGAGGCGTGGTCGCTGCCGGGGCAGGACTCCCGGCTGGTGGTCACCACCGGGGCCCTCCACCAGCTCACCGCCCGCGAACTGGAGGCGGTTCTCAGCCACGAGCGCGAGCACGTGCGGGCCCGGCACCACTGGCTGGCCCAGGGTGCGCAGGCGCTCGCCTCCGGATTCCCCGGGGTCGGGGTGTTCCGCGCCTTCCGGGACCAGGTGGGCGAGTTGGTGGAGCTGGCGGCGGACGACCGGGCGGCGCGCCGGCACGGGCGCCACACCACGGCCCTCGCGCTGGCGGGGATCAATCTGGGGCGCGGGGTGTTCGGCGCCTGCCCGCCCGGGCAGGCGCAGTCACCGAAGCGGGTGGACCGGCTGCTGGCGGGACGGCCGAGGCTGTCCGTGCCGCACCGGCTGCGGCTGACCCTGGCCGCGCTGGCGGTGCCCGCCGCGGTGGTGCTTCTGGCCGTCGCCCCGGGCCTGCTCGCGCTGCGCTGAGCCCCCCGTCGCCTTCGCCACCGTCCGGGCAGCACAAGCCGCTTGACGAGGCGTCAGTTCCGGGTGCGGAGGCGCCCTACGGCTCCTCGGCCAGGGTGAGCGACAGCACCTCGCGGTGCAGCGCGCGGGCCTCGGCGTAACACCGGCGGCCCTCCTCCGTCAGTGCGACCTGGATGCCGCGCCGGTCGGCGGCGCACATCGCCCTGGTGACCAGCCCGGCCTTCTCCAGCCGGCCGATCAGCCGGGAGAGGGCGCTCTGACTGAGGTGCACGGTGGGGGCGAGCTCCTGCACCCGCAGGCCCTTGTCGCCGCTCTCGCAGCCCTCGACGAGGCGCTCCAGCACCTCGAACTCGCTCATGCCCAGGCCGTGTTTCTCGCCGAGCTCACGGTCGAGCAGACAGGCGGTCCGGGCATGCCGGGCGAGCAGGTCGCGCCACTGGGCGACCAGCCCTGCCTCCTCCGGGGAGTCGAGTTCAGCCACGCCGCCACAGTATCACAGCGTCAACAACTTATGCGTTAACATCTTATTCACTTGCATTGGATGCATGTGCATGTAGTGTCTTGCGCCATGACCACAGCGACCGCCACGACCACCGACGATCCGTCACATGCCGGGGCCCACTGGACTCCCCGGCTCTGGGGCACCCTGATCGTGCTCTGCGCCGCGCTCTTCCTGGACGCCCTGGACATCTCGATGGTCGGCATCGCCCTGCCCTCCATCGGCTCCGAACTGCACCTGTCCACCTCCACCCTCCAGTGGGTGGTCTCCGGCTACGTACTCGGCTACGGCGGCCTGCTGCTGCTCGGCGGCCGCACCGCCGACCTGCTCGGCCGCCGCCGGGTCTTCCTGACCGCGCTCGGCGTCTTCGCCGCCGCCTCCCTGCTCGGCGGCCTGGTCGACGACGGCGGCCTGCTGATCGCCGCCCGCTTCCTCAAGGGCGTCGCGGCCGCGTTCACCGCGCCGGCCGGCCTGTCGATCATCACCACGACGTTCCCCGAGGGCCCGGCCCGCAACCGGGCACTGTCGATCTACACCACCTGCGGCGCCAGCGGCTTCTCGCTCGGCCTGGTGCTCAGCGGCCTGCTCACGGCGGTCGGCTGGCGCTGGACCTTCCTGATGCCCGTCCCGAGCGCGCTGCTCGCCCTGGTCTTCGCCGTCCGGCTGCTCCCCCGCCCGACCGAGGAGAAGGTCACCGGCCGCTACGACGTGCTCGGCGCGATCACCGGCACCACCGCCGTGCTGCTGCTGGTGTTCACCGTCACCGAGGCGCAGGGCGCGGGCTGGCTGAGCCTGCGCACCCTGGGCTCGCTGGCCGTCGTGGCACTGCTGGCGGCGGCGTTCCTGGTGGTCGAGAGCCGGACCGCGCACCCGCTGGTGCGGCTCGGCATCTTCCGCAACGGCTCGGTCGCCCGGGCCAATGTGATCGCCTTCGCGATGACCGGCGCGTACGGCGGCTTCCAGTTCGTGGTCACCCTCTACCTGCAGGACCTGCTCGGCTGGTCGGCCCTGACGATGGCGCTCGGACTGCTCCCGGCCGGCGCGATGATCGCGCTCTCGGCGCCGTTCATGGGCCCCGTGGTGGACCGCTTCGGCACCGGCCGGCTGCTGCCGATCGGGCTGCTGGCCCTGGTCGGCGCGTTCGCGCTGTTCCTGCGGCTGGACGCGCACAGCTCGTACCCGGTGCTGGTGCTGCCCTCGATCGTCCTGCTCGGCGTCGGCTTCGCGCTCGCCTTCCCCTCGGTGAACATCGCCGCCACCGACGGGGTCGCGGACGAGGAGCAGGGTCTCGCCTCGGGCCTGGTGAACACCGCGATCCAGGTGGGCACCGCGGTCGTGCTGGCCGGCGCCACCGCGATCATCACCGCCGGCAGCAACGGCGGCACCGGCGCCGAGGCACAGCTGGACGGCTACCGGCCGGCGCTGCTGTTCGTCACCGGGGTCGCGCTGGTCGGCCTGGTGATCGCCGTGGCGGGTGCCGCGCTCGACCGGCGGAAGAAGGCAACCAGCCCGCCGGTACCGGACTATGATTATCCGTCAGTAGGCCGGGAGGACCTGGCCGGGCGCCGCGACGAGATCCTCAGCAAGAGCTGAGCGGCGGCAGAGGTTCCGCATCATCCCGGATCCACCCTTCGCCGTCGGGCTGGGCGCCGGCTCTACCAAACCCCCGTGTTGGTAGGGCCGGCGCCTCCGTACGCGCCGACCCCGGACCGCCCGGCCGAATGCCGGCCGCCGGGGTTCGGTCGCCGGCCCGGCCAGTATATTGGCCGCCAGCCAACGAACGTACGGAGCAGACACGATGGCACCTCGCGGGGATTCGGTCAATGAGGAGATGCGCCGGCGCTCCCGGCGACGCATCATGCGGGCCACCGTCGAGCTGGTCGACCAGCGCGGATACGCCGGCACCACGCTGACCGACATCGCGGAGCGGGCCGGGCTCGCGCGCGGCCTGCTCTCCTACTACTTCGACGGCAAACGGCTGCTGATGCAGTCGGCCACCCACCGGATGATGCACCAGGCGCTCTCCACCGCCCTCGACGAGCTGGCACCCGGGGCCGGGCCGGAGGACCGCCTGGCCCGGGCCATCGACGCGGTGCTGAGCCTGGCCATGGACCACCCGAGGGTGATGCGCTCGCACCTCGCGCTGATCCTCGACCCGGACACCGGCGCCTTCGTCCAGGACCCGGAGCAGCAGCGGCTCGGCGCGATCCTGCAGGGACTGCTGCGCGACTGGGGCGCGCCCGACCCGCCGGCCGAGCACGCGGTGCTGCGCAGCGCGCTGATGGGCGGCTGCATAGGCGTGCTGCTGCCCGGGGCGGAACTCCCGCTGGCCCCGATCCGGGCCGACCTGTTCCGCCGCTACGACCTGCCCTGGCACCTGGGCCGTCCGCCGCAGCCGCTCCCGCCGGAACGGGAGCGGCCGCCGGCCCGCGGCTGAACCGCGGCGGCCGGCGGCCGCTCCACCTGTCCGGGTCCCGGTCCGGCGCCCCTGCGGGCACCGGTCCGGTCCGGGCTCAGCGCTCCTTGAGGATCGAGGCCAGCAGGTCGATGGTGCGCTCGGGCGTGAGGCTGTCCACGCAGAGCCGCTCCATGACCTGGATGTAGGCGTCGACGTCGTCGCGCTTGTCCAGGTACAACGCGCTGGTCAGCTGCTCCAGGTACACCACGTCCGCGAGGTCCTGCTCGGGGAAGCGAAGGATGGTGAACGCACCGGACTCACCGGCGTGCGCACCGAAGCGGAACGGCATGACCTGGATGACCACATTGGCCTGCTCGGCGGCGTCGATCAGGTACTGGACCTGGCCGCGCATCACCTTGGGGCCGCCGACCGGACGGCGCAGCGCGGCCTCGTCGATGACCGCCCAGAGCCGCGGGCTGCCGCCCTCGGTGAGCAGCTTCTGACGGCGCATGCGCAGGCTGACCCGGCGTTCGACCTCCTCCTCGCTGATCACCGGCCGACTCTGGCCGAAAACCGCCCGCGCGTACTCCTCGGACTGCAGCAGGCCGGGGACGAACTGGACTTCGTAGGTGCGGATCAGGGCAGCGGCCTCCTCGAGGCCGACATAGGTCTGGAACCAACCCGGCAGGACGTCGTTGAAGCTGTGCCACCAGCCCGACTTGTTGGCCTCACGGACCAGGCCGAGCAGCGCCTCGCGTTCGAGGCCGTCGTCCACGCCGTAGAGGCTGAGCAGGTCGGCGACGTCGCGTTCCTTGAAGCTGACCCGGCCGAGTTCCATGCGGCTGATCTTGGACTCGGAAGCCCGGATCGCGTAGCCCGCGTCCTCGCGGGTGATGCCGCGCGTCTCTCGGAGCCGGCGCAGCTGGGAGCCGAGGAGGATCCGGCGGACCATCGAGCCGCCGCCCGGCTGAACTGTGGTCATGCGGTCCTAACCTCCACCTAGGGCAAACAGCGCACAGTCTGCCATC
Source organism: Kitasatospora purpeofusca (assembly GCF_000718025.1). Classification (GTDB taxonomy): domain Bacteria; phylum Actinomycetota; class Actinomycetes; order Streptomycetales; family Streptomycetaceae; genus Kitasatospora; species Kitasatospora purpeofusca. Next base: position 663,234 of record NZ_JODS01000002.1, on the reverse strand, counting down.
AGTTGAGCGCTCACGGTGCCGATACTGACGGATGTTCCTATCAGTTCTGCACTCCGCACACCAGGATGCACGTGCATCCGGCGCTTGCATATGCCATTTGAACGACTGCACGTGAATCGGCTCTTGCATCTGTAGTGAGCGCAGAGCACGATGGTGCACGTGCACCTGCACATCCCTGGCAATCCCGCGGGCTCCGCGTCGACCCCACGCGCGATTCCGTGCACCGGCCCGGCAGCGCCCCCGCGCCTCCGGGCCCTCGTGCGCGCGCGCCTGGTCGAGGGGCGGCCGCGCGGCCGAGCGAGTCGGAGGTGACCGGCATGACCCCGGCGGGTCCAGCCGTGTCCGCCCCCTTATGGGAGGAGCTCTTCATGAGCACCGGAACGGCTTTGGCAGTCGACCCCCATGTGGTCACGTGTACGCTCGCTCCCCGCTACGAAGCCGTCAGAACCGCGCGCGACTTCGCCAGGACCGCCCTGCAGCGCTGGGGCCTGGGCGAGCTCTTCGACGACGTCGCGCTGGTGGCCTCGGAGCTGGTGACCAACGCGTTGCGGCACGCGATCGGCGCGTGCCCGACCACGGCGGACGACCACGACTTTCCCACGCAGCCGACGCCCGAGGGCAGGCTGCCGATCCGAATAAGCCTTGTGCACCGCGCGCCCCAGGTGGTCTGCGCGGTGAGCGATCCCAGCAGCCTGGGCCCGGTGGCCCGGGAGGCGGACTTCGTGGCCGAGTCCGGCCGCGGGCTGCACCTGGTCGACTCCTTCAGCCGCTCCTGGGGATGGCACCCGCTGGGCGGCGGCAAGGTCGTCTGGGCACTGTTCGAGGCGGAGGAGAGCCTGCGACCGGCCCCCGTGGCCGAGTTCGGCGGACGGCACCGGCGCTCGGCCTGACTCCGCGTCCGCGGACAGCCGTGCCGGGAACACCACACCGCGGCCGGCGAGTTCCTCCGGCGACCACTCCACCCCGGCAACGGCGATCGGCGGCCCTCGGGCAGCGGGCACCGGCAGCCTCCCGGCGGTGGCGTCCCTCCGATCCGCGTGCGGCGGCTCGGCAGCGCGACGGAGGCGGGCGGCGGAGAACGGACGAGGGCGGGGCGGACGGACCGGCGAACGCGGACGGGGGAACGCGGGCGGCGAACGCGGGCCCGGCGCAGGCCTCCGCCACGAAGGCCGGGCACCCCTCGGCGGCGGACCCCGGTGGCAGGAAGAGCCGGGAGCGCCCGGAGAACCGGGGGAACCGGGAGCGCCGGCGGGTCGGCCGGAAAAGACAAAGGCCGTCGTGGTGTCAGCACCCACGACGGCCCCCCGATGGTGAAGCCGGCGACCGGTCAGACCGCCAGGTGGTCGAACTCCCCGTCCTTGGCCCCCAGCAGCAGTGCCGCGATCTCGGCCCGGGTGTAGATCAGCGCCGGACCGTCCGGGAAGCGCGAGTTGCGCATCGCCACCTCGCCCCCCGGAAGGGCGGCGAATTCGACGCAGTTCCCCTGAGAGTTGCTGTGCAGGCTCTTCTGCCAGACCACGCCTTCGAGGTCCGCAGCGGCCATCCCGTTGTACGTGTCGTACGTGTCGTGCGAGTCGTGCATAGAAATCTCCCGAAGAGCTCCGGAGTGGGTCGTCCAGCTCGGCGCCCCGGCCCCGGCCGTACGACCGGGCCGGCCCCGTACCGGCCCGGCACAACGCCTCACTTGACGCGATGATAGCTCCAGTGCACGTGCATCAGCACGGGACATTGCAGGTGCACGGCCTTTTCGACACCGAACCGGAACTCTTCGCAAAGAGCCCCCCCGGCGGCATATAAGCGGACATAGCCGAGCGAATCGACAGGTAGCCGCTAACCGCCCGTAGGCGACCCCCCGCTGAATGTTGATCTTCCGACGCCGGGAGTCGCACTTCAGTGACGCTCCGTCAGGCCGGTCGTATGCTGTGAGACATCTCACGCGCCACTGCTGCAACGAAAGCCCCGTTCCGTCGCATCTGCGCGGGTACCGGGACAACTGCCGCCCGGAGGCCGGTTATGTCCGGTTTTCGCAGCGGTGGTCCCACCCGGTACGGCAGCCGAATGCGGGCCGGGCGGGCAGATGTCCTACGATCTCCGCCATGAGCACCGCAGCCATCCCGGGCGCGCCACTGCCCGTCCGTACTCCAGGCTCCCGTGCGCGGGGGCGCCACCGCCGTCCCGAGCGCCCCGAGATCCCGGCCGGTTCCCCGGCCCTGCTGCTCGCCGTCCCCGCGGCCGCCGGACCGGAATCCCGGTCCGTGGTCGAGGAGCTGCTGTCGATCGTCCGCAGCGAGCAGAACGGCGTGCTGACCGCCGCCGGCTACCTGCCGACCGGCGGGACCGACGGCCAGCAGACCGGCGGGACCGAGGCCGAGCGCACCGTCGCCGAACTCCTGACCGAGGCGGCCGAGGCCGGCCTGCCGACGCCCGTCGTGGTGCCGCTGGTGCCCGGGCCGCACGGCTTCCTCGCCGAACTGCACGCCCTCGCCGCCGAGTACGGCGCCCAGGTCACCGACACCCTGGGCCCGCACCCGCTGCTCGCCGAGGCCGTCCACGTCCGCCTCTCCGAGGCCGGCCTGGCCCGCGCCGACCGCGCCCGGCTGTTCGCCATCGCGACCGCCGCCGACGGCGTGGTGCTCACCACCGTCGGTGGGCAGCCCGCGGCCGACGCGGCCGGCATCACCGGCATGCTGCTGGCCGCCCGGCTCGCCGTCCCGGTCGTCGCCGCCGCGCTGGACATCCCCGGCTCGGTGGCCGAGGCCGTCGCCCACCTCAAGGAGATGGGTGCCCAGAACCCGGCCCTGGCCCCGCTGGTGATCGGCCCCGAGGCGGACGCCGAGCTGCTCGCCGCGGCCGCCGAGGAGTCCGGCTGCCCGTCGGCCGCGCCGCTGGGCGCGTACCAGGCGGTGGGTCAGCTGGTCGCCTCCACCTACCTGGCCGCGCTGCCGGCCGTCGACCCCGACTTCGGGGCGGACGAGGCCGAGGACGCGGACGGGACCGGCCCCCGCGGCAACGGACGGCACGCCGCCCAGTAGCGGACATCGCGCGGGCGGGCCCGGAACGGCACCTCCGTTCCGGGCCCGCCGCGCGTCCGCCGACGGCGTCCGGCGCCGCCGCGGCACCGTCACCGCCCCACCCGGGTGGTGGGCGCGGCCGCGTCCTTCAGCCTCAGCGCCGGCACCTGCACCGGCCGGGACTGGCCCGCCAGGGTCGGCACCGACGCGGCGGCCGCGTTCCACTGCGGCCGGTCGGTGCCCTCCTCGCCCGCCCGGCGGACCTGGAGCACCTCGGTCGTCCCGGCCTCGCGCAGCAGGATGTTCTTGGGCGCCCCGGCCTCCGGGTCCAGCCAGAGCTCGTTGCCGCCGAACTCGCAGTCCAGCACCAGGACGTCGTCCGGTCTGCCGTCGGCACCGGCGCGGAAGGCGATCCCGGCCCTGCGGTAGCCGGTGAACCGGCTGCGGCTGAAGGTGACCGACTCCCCGGCGAGTTCGTGCCGGGCGGTGGAGACCGCGAAGTCGCTGCGCCCGGCGGCGTCGATCAGCAGCCCGTCGAAGTTGCTGCCCCGGTCCCGGCCGAGCGCGTGCAGCGCCACTCCCCCGCCCGCGTTGCCGTACAGCACGCTCGCGGTGTAGTCGAAGTCGTTGAGGTAGGCGCCGTGCTCGATGCCCCAGCCGCCGTTGTGGTAGGCGGCGAACTCGGTGACCACGTGGTGCCGCTGGGCGTTGAGCCAGACGAAGATGCCGTCCTGCAGGTTGTTGTGGGCCAGGCAGCGCTGGAAGGTCCAGACGCCCTCGCTGTTCTCCGGCCACTCGAAGCCGGAGGCACCGGTGGCGCCCTGCACCCCGACGGCGACGCAGTCCACGGCCTTGCCGCCGGTGCCCGCGCCGAGGTTGAAGCCGGTCAGCCGGTAGGCCCGGGGGTTGGGTTCGAGCAGGGTGCGGGAGGCGACGCAGGACTCGTAGACGATGTCGTCGGAGGGCTGCTGGGGAGTGCGGGTGTCCAGCGGACCGTCCCACCAGTAGGCGTCCTCCCAGGTCTCGTGGCTGACGCAGCTGCGGAAGGTGATGCCGTGGCTGGCGTGCGGCACGAACGCGTGGCTGCCCGCGTCCCGGACGACCACGCCCTCGACCACGGTGCCCCGGGTGGCGTCGCCGAGCCGGTGGAAGTGCAGCCCGTACCGGCCGAGCACCGGCGCGGTGACCGGCGCGGTGCCGTCCGGGCCCCGCCAGGTCTCCTTGGTGTCGGCGCGCGGCCCGACCCAGCGCAGCGCGGTGTGCCGGACGTCGGCCCGGCGGGTGCTGGTGAGGTGGACGTGCGCGCGGCCCTTGGCGCTGCCCTCGACCCGGACGCTGCGGGTGAGGTTGAGCAGTTCGGCACCGACGGTGACGCCCCCTCCGGCGGCGACCCTGGGGTGCGGGTACTTCAACGGGGTGGTCAGGGTGACGGTGGTTCCGCTGACGGACCGGACGGTGACGAGGTCGTAGGCGGCGGCGAAGCCGTCCTGGTCGGGCGGGCCGGTCGGGGTGACGGCCAGTTCGTCGCCGGGGAGCCAGCCGGCGGGCGGGGCGGCCAGGTTGACGACGGTGTCGCCGGCCCTGAGCTCGCGCTCGGCGCGGACCCAGGCGGTCTTGGCGGCGCCGTCCAGCCGCAGGTAGCCGGCGCCGGTGACCCAGAGGCCGACGTCGGTGTCGACCACTTTCATACCGTCACCCTGGAAGCGCTTCTCGTCGACGGCGGGGAAGCGGAGGGTGTGGACCCGGTCGCCGTCGGGGGCGAGGGCGAGGGTGCCGCGGATCTCGACGTTGCCCGCGGCGGCGAGGGTGAGGGTGCGGTCGGCGGCGAAGGTGAGACTGCCGCCCGGCTCGACCAGCAGGGAGCCGACCTCGGCGTCGGTGTCGAGCAGGACCTTGTCGGTGATCCGGACGGCGCTGCGCGGTCCGGGCGGGCCGCCGCCCCAGCCGGCCCGGTCGGACCAGCGGCGGCCGCCCTGGTCGACGGTGGGCGCGGGAGCGGGCGGCTCGGGGGGTCCGGTGCCCGGGGCGGCGGTCGCGCCCGGCGGGGCGGCGCCGTGACCGCCGTCCTGGCCCATCGGGGCGCCCTCCCCGGGCGGGCCGGCGCCGACCACGGCGGCCGGGGTGACGAGCCGGGTCTCGCCGGTCAGCGAGCGGCGCAGGACCTCCTCGCCGCTGATCGCCGCGAAGGCGGTGCCGACGGCCAGCCAGCGCAGTAATGCGCGGCGGCTTACGGGAGTTCGGGGTGGTTCGGGTTGGATGTCCGGTCTGCGATGTTTTGCCCTGCGATGCGCCCCGCGCGGCCTGGCGGCCGGACGGGCGGCGTCCGGCTCCTCGTCGATGCCCATCGGTGCGTAGCCCTCCCCCCGGGCGGCTGCGTCGGCGCCGGCATGGCGCCGACGCTCTGAAGCATAGGCAGTTGTGTTGGCCATGACGGGCGTTGCTGGAAATCGGTCATTTCTGATCATGAAGGACAGCGGTTCAGCACGGCTTTCGTAAACTGTGACGGTCGTCACACATGTTTGCGGTTTGAAGCCGGCTCTGCTTAACGTGCTCCCCGTTCGTGGCCACACGGACCCAGCCCGTCCGCGACGCCGAGTCCTGCCGTCGGGCGTGCTGGCAGCGCAATACATCACGGCAGGAGCGGGGGAACCACAGGTAGTTCGCCCAGGACCGGTCCACGGACCGGACCCGGGCTAGGGGTGAAGCCGCGTCCACAGCGCGGCCGGGCAACTCCAGCCCGAATCCGACAGCTCACCTCGCAGGCGTGGGAGAGGACCACGTCTTCATGCTGCCCACCAACGGCACCCGTCTGTCCGGCCGCACCCGCCGCGCGATCGCCGCCCTCGGCGTCGCGGGCATCGGCCTCACCATCCCCTGCCTCACCGCCGGCACCGCCTCGGCCGCCTCCGTCGCCACCTGGGACAAGGTCGCCCAGTGCGAGAGCACCGGCAACTGGAGCATCAACACCGGCAACGGCTTCTACGGCGGCCTCCAGTTCACCAACTCCACCTGGGCCGAGTTCGGCGGCACCTCCTTCGCCGCCCGTGCCGACCTCGCCACCAAGGACCAGCAGATCGCGATCGCCGAGAAGGTGCTCGCCGTGCAGGGCCCCGGCGCCTGGCCGGTCTGCTCGGTCCAGGCCGGTCTGACCAAGGGCGGCACCCCCGCCGCCGTGGACACCTCGGCCGCCGCCCCGGCCACCAAGACCCCGGCCCCGGCCGCCAAGCCCGCCGAGAAGCCGGCCGCCAAGCCCGCCGCCGAGCCCGCCGCGAAGGCCGACACCCCGGCCGCCTCCGACGCCGCCCAGCAGCGCACCGGCGCCCAGGACTGGCAGAAGTGGCACCGCCAGGCGGGCCAGGAGGCCTCCGCCGACTACACCGTGGTCGCCGGCGACTGGCTGTCCTCCATCGCCGACAAGAACAACGTCCAGGGCGGCTGGGAGCGGCTGTACGAGCTCAACCGCTCCACCCTGTCCGAGGGCCCGCACAGCATCTACCCGGGCCAGCACCTGGCCCTCGGCGACCGCGCCGAGGCGAAGGCCCCGGCCGCCGACAAGTCCGGCCAGGGCTTCGACTGGTTCAACCGCGCCAAGGACGCGCAGAACGGCTCCGGGACGGCCGCCAAGCCCGCCGCCGAGCCCGCCGCGAAGGCCGAGACCCCGGCCCCCGCCCCGGCCGCCACCGGCAGCATGGCCGCCGCCGTCTCCTTCGCCCAGTCGAAGGTCGGCCAGGCCTACGTCTACGGCGGCACCGGCAACGGCGGCTGGGACTGCTCCGGCCTGACCCAGGCCGCGCTGCGCGCCGCGGGCATCTCCGTCCCGCGCGTCGCCGCCGACCAGGCCGCCGCGTCCACGCACGTCTCGCTGGACTCGCTCAAGGCCGGCGACCTGCTGTTCTGGTCCAACAACGGCCAGGACTCCGGCGTCTACCACGTCGCGCTCTACATCGGCGACGGCAAGTACGTCGAGGCCGCCAACCCGAGCTCGGGCGTGCGGGTCCAGACCGTCGCCAACTGGGCGCCGGACTTCGCCGGCCGGGTCTGATCCGGTAGTACCTCGGCCCCCGGGAGAGTCGTCGCTCCTCCCCCGGGGGCCGAGGCATGCCCGCGGACGGCACCTCCGCGGAGGGCAGAGCGGAACGCCGAGGGGCCCGGGAGCGGTTCGCTCCCGGGCCCCTCGTGCTGTCCCTCGTGCTGTCCCTCGTGCTGTCGCTGCCCTCAGCGGGCGCGGCCCCCGGTCGAGCCGCGCATCACCAGCTCCGGCTGGAACATGAACTCCCCGCGCTGGACGGCGTTGCCGCCGACCTCCTCCAGCAGGGCGTCCACGGCCGCGTTGGCCATCGCCTCCACCGGCTGGCGGACGGTGGTCAGCGGCGGCTCGGTGAAAGCTATCAGCGGCGAGTCGTCGAAGCCGACCACCGAGACGTCCTGCGGCACCGACAGGCCCCGCTGACGGACCGCCCGGATGGCGCCGAGCGCCATCATGTCGCTGCCGCAGACGATCGCCGTGCAGCCCTTGTCCAGCAGCGCCCCGGCCGCCGCGTGCCCGCCCTCCACGCTGAACAGCGTGTGCCGGACGAGCTCCTCGGCCTCCTCCCGGGTGTGCCCGAGCACCTCCCGCAGGGCCGCCGTGAAGCCCTCGATCTTGCGCAGCACCGGGACGTACCGCCGCTGCCCGACGGCCAGCCCGATCCGCTCGTGGCCGAGTTCGGCCAGGTGCTGGACGGCCATCCACATCGCGGCCCGGTCGTCCGGCGAGATGAACGGCGCGTCGATCTTCTCGCTGTAACCGTTGATCAGCACGAACGGCACCCCGCGCCCGGCCAGCCGGGCGTAGCGGTCGTGGTCGGCGGTGCTGTCGGCGTGCAGGCCCGAGACGAAGACGATGCCCGCCACGCCCCGGTCGACCAGCATCTCGACCAGTTCGTCCTCGGTGGAGCCGCCCGGGGTCTGGGTGCAGAGCACCGGCGTGTAGCCGTGCCGGCTCAGCGCCTGCTCGATCACCTGGGCCAGCGCCGGGAAGATCGGGTTGCTCAGTTCCGGCGTGATCAGTCCGATCAGCCCGGCACTGCGCTGGCGCAGCCGGGTCGGCCGCTCGTAGCCGAGCACGTCCAGCGCCGCCAGCACGGTCTGCCGGGTGGCGGCGGAGACGTTCGCCTTGCCGTTGAGCACGCGGGAGACGGTGGCCTCACTGACCCCCGCCTGCGCCGCGATGTCTGAGAGTCGCGCCGTAGTCACGGTCCCAGAGCCTATTGCAACCACGTCAGACCGCCCACCAGTCGGTGCTGTCCGCGGCCAGCACCGCCTCGCCGTCGACGACCCGGGGGTCGGCGCCGGCGGAGGTCAGCAGCAGCCGGCCGGGCGCCGGTATCGCGACCGGGGCGCCGGTGGTGTTGACGGTGCAGACGAACGAGCCGCGGCGGAACGCCAGGGTGCCCGCGGGGCTCTCCAGCCACTCGACCTCCTGGCCGGCGCCGAGGTCGGCGGTGTCCCGGCGCAGGGCCAGCGCGGAGCGGTACAGCTCCAGGGTGGAGGTCGGGTCGCCGGTCTGGGCCTCGACGCTGAGCGCGGCCCACTCGGCGGGCTGCGGCAGCCAGGACGGGCCGCCGGCGTCCGGGCCGAAGCCGTACGGGGCCTCGGCGCCGGACCACGGGATCGGGACCCGGCAGCCGTCGCGGTAGCCGTCCTGGCCGGCCTGGCGGAAGAACGACGGGTCCTGGCGGACCTCGTCGGGCAGGTCGGTGACGTCCGGCAGGCCGAGCTCCTCGCCCTGGTAGACGTAGGCGGAGCCGGGCAGGGCGAGCATCAGCAGGGTGGCGGCGCGGGCGCGGCGCAGGCCGAGCGCGCGGTCGCCGGGGGTGCGGATCTGGGTGCCGAGGCCGGGCGGGTTGGCGAACCGGGTGGCGTGCCGGGTGACGTCGTGGTTGGAGAGCACCCAGGTGGTGGGGGCGTCGACCGGGCGCATCGAGTCGAGCGAGAGGTCGATCACCGCGCGCAGCTCGGCGGCGTCCCAGGAGGTGCCCAGGTACTGGAAGTTGAAGGCCTGGTGCAGCTCGTCGGGGCGGACGTAGTTGGCGGTGCGCTCGACGGTCGGGGTCCAGGCCTCGGCGACGCCGATCCGCCGGCCGGGGTACTCGTCGAGGATCTTGCGCCAGCTGCGGTAGATCTCGTGCACGCCGTCCTGGTCGAAGAACGGCATGACGTCGTTGCCGAGCAGCTTGAGCTGGTCGCCGCCGCCGAGGTCGGGCAGGCCGGGGGCCTTCACCAGGCCGTGGGCGACGTCGATCCGGAAGCCGTCGACGCCCATGTCCAGCCAGAACCGCAGGATGGAGCGGAACTCGTCGGCGACGGCCGGGCTGTCCCAGTTGAAGTCGGGCTGCTCGGGGGCGAACAGGTGCAGGTACCAGTCGCCGGGGGTGCCGTCGGGGTTCTCCGAGCGGGTCCAGGCCGGGCCGCCGAAGATGGACTCCCAGTCGTTGGGCGGCAGTTCGCCGTTCTCGCCCTTGCCGGGACGGAAGTGGTAGCGCTCGCGCAGCGGGGACGCGGGGCCCTCGCGCAGGGCGCGCTGGAACCACTCGTGCTGGTCGGAGGAGTGGTTGGGGACGAGGTCCACGATGATCCGCAGGCCCAGCGCGTGGGCGTCGCGGATCAGCGCGTCCGCGTCCAGCAGGGTGCCGAACATCGGGTCCACCGCCCGGTAGTCGGCCACGTCGTAGCCGGCGTCGGCCTGCGGGGAGGCGTAGAACGGCGAGAGCCAGACGGCGTCCACGCCGAGGTCGCGCAGGTAGGGCAGACGGCTGCGGATGCCGGGCAGGTCGCCCATGCCGTCGCCGTTGGAGTCGGCGAAACTGCGCGGGTACACCTGGTAGATGACCGCGTCCCGCCACCAGCCTCTGTCCGCGCCGGCACCGGCCTCGTGAGCGGTGGCGTCGGCGGCGGGCCGGGAGGTGTCGGCCAGGTTCTGGGTCATGGACGGTATCCCTTGGGGGTGGAGGAGGAGCAGTCAGGACGTGGGAGCCCCGGCGGTCAGGACTTCGAGGCGCCGGCGGTCAGCCCGGTCACCAGGTGGCGCTGCACCAGGTAGAAGAGGACCGAGGAGGGGATCGCGATCAGCACCGCGGTCGCGGCCATCAGGTTCCACTGGGCGTCGTGCTCGCTGACGAAGGTCTGCAGGCCGACGGCCAGCGTGTACTTGTCGGAGCTGAGCATGAAGGTGGAGGCGAAGGCGACCTCGGCCCAGGCGGTGAGGAAGGAGTAGAAGGCGGCGACCGCCAGGCCCGGGCGGGCGAGCGGCAGCACCAGCCGCCAGAAGGTGCCGAACGGGGAGAGCCCGTCGACCCGGCCGGCCTCGTCGATCTCCACCGGGATGGTGTCGAAGTAGCCCTTCAGCAGCCAGCCGCAGTAGGGCACGGTGGTGGTCGAGTAGACCAGGATCAGGCCGAGGTAGCTGTCCAGCAGGCCGAGCCGGGAGAGGATCGTGTACATCGGCACGATCAGCACCGCGATCGGGAACATCTGGGTGACCAGCAGCGACCACATCAGCGGCTTGTGGCCGGGGAAGCGCATCCGGGAGACGGCGTAGCCGGTGGAGGCCGCGATCATCACGCCGAACACGGTGGTGACGCCGGAGACCAGGAAGGCGTTGCCGAACCAGCTCATGAAGTCGGTGTCGAACAGCACCGTGCGGTAGTTGGAGAAGGTGATCTTGTCGAGGATCTCGCCGGGGTGCAGGTAGTCGGTCTTGTCCGGGCCGAGCGAGACGTAGAGGATCCACGCCACCGGGAACAGGGCGACCAGGCTGGCCAGGATCAGCGCGCCGTGCATCAGGGTCTTGGCGAGCGGGCCGCTCTCGCCGCGGCCGCGGACCTTGGCGGGCCGGGCGGCGGGGACCGCGGTGCGGGCTGCGGCGCGGGGGGTGGGTCGGTCGGTGGTGGTGCTCATCGGGGTGCCTCCTTCGTGGTCGTGCGGTTCGCCGGGTCAGCCGTTCGCGCGCTCGTTGCGGGCGAGCCAGCGGCGGTAGAAGCCGGTGAAGACGATCAGGATGGAGAGCAGGATCACGCCGTAGGCGGCGGACTGCGCGTAGTCCCGGGGCTGCTGGCCGAAGCCGAGCCGGTACGCCCAGGTGACCAGCAGCTGGGCGTCCGGCGCGCCGTTGGCGCCGAACAGCAGGAAGATGACGGCGAACTGGTTGAACGTCCAGATCACGCCGAGCAGGACGACGGTCGAGGAGACGGTGCGCAGCCCGGGCAGGGTGACGTGGCGGAACCGCTGCCAGGCGGTGGCGCCGTCCATCTCGGCGGCCTCGTACAGCTCGGCCGGGATCGACTGGAGGCCGCCGAGCAGCGAGATCATCATGAACGGCACGCCGACCCAGGTGTTGACCAGGACGGCGGCGGCCTTCTGGGCGAGCGGGTCGTCCAGCCAGCCGGGCTCGGGCAGGTGCAGCGCGGAGAGCAGGCCGTTGACGGCGCCGCCGTCGGCGAGCATCAGCCGCCAGGAGAAGACGGTGACGAAGGTCGGCACGGCCCAGGGCAGGATGAGCAGCATCCGGTAGACGGCGCGGCCGCGGAGCTTCTGGTTGAGCAGCAGGGCGAGGCCGAGGCCGATGGTGTAGTGCAGGCCGACGCAGAGGGCGGTCCAGGAGATGGTCCACACGAAGTGCGACCAGAACCGGTCGTAGGAGCCGGGCCCCCAGAGGATGTCGGCGTAGTTGTCGAGGCCGACGAAGTGGTAGCTCGCCGGGATCTCGTTGACGCCGATCTTCCTGGCCGCGTTGAGGCTGTTGGCGTCGGTGAGGGTGAGCCAGAGTCCCTCGGCGAGCGGGTAGAGCACCAGGACGCCGAGGACGAGCACGACCGGCGCGATCATCGCGTAGGCGTACCAGTGCTTGGCGTACGAGCGCTTGAGGCGCTCCATCAGGCCCGGACGCGGATCGCGCTGCCGGCTGCCCTGGCCGGTGGCGCCCTGCACGGCGACTGACATTTTCGACACCTTCTCGGGGAGGTCCGCCGCCTCGCTTCGGCGACTGCTGCTACGGGTCCGGCCGTCCGGCCCGCCGGGGGTCGGCGGGCCGGACGGCTGCGGTGGATCGACTACTTGGTGAAGCCCGGGAGGAGCTTGGCGTAGTCGGTGGCGACGGTGTTCAGACCGTCCTGGGTCGAGGTGCCCTGGACGACCTTGCCGAGGTTGGTGCCCAGCGAGGCGAACAGCGAGCTGTACTCGGGCAGTTCGGGGCGCGGCTTGGCGCTCGACAGCACCGACTGGAAGCCGGCGATGCCGGGGTCGGCCTTGACCTCGGGGGTGAAGGCGTCGTCGCGGGTCGGCAGGGTGGAGTTCTTCTGCACGATGAACGCCTGGCTCTCGGCCGAGGTCATGAAGGCGGCGAACTTCTCGGCGGCGGCCTTGTGGGCCGCGTCGGCACCGGCGTAGACGGAGATGTTGTGGCCGCCGGTCGGGGCACCGCCCTTGCCGGCCGAGCCGCCCGGGACGGGGGCGATGCCGAGGTTGGCCTTGTCAGCGAAGGCCGAGCCCTTGTAGATGTTGGTGATCTCCCAGGGGCCCTGGACGATCGCCGCGACCTTGCCGCTGTTGAAGGCGTCCATCATGTGCGCGTAGGCGTCGGTGGTGACGTCGGCCTTGGCGGTGCCGGGCGCGGTGAACAGCGACTTGTAGGTCTCGATCCCCTTGACGGCCTCGGGGCCGGCGACGGTGATCTTCTTGCCCTTGGCGTCGACGGTGTCGGTGCCCTCGCCGAACAGGAACGGCATCGCGTAGTAGCCGTCGGCGGCCTTCAGCCAGAAGCCGTCCACGCCGGCCTTGTCCTTGACGGTGGCGGCGACGGTCTTCAGCTCGTCCCAGGTGGTGGGGGCGGCGGTGATGCCGGCCTTGGCGAAGATCTCCTTGTTGTACAGCAGGCCGAGGGTGTCGGTGACCAGCGGCACGCCGTACAGCTTGCCCTGGTAGCTGGCCTGCTGGATCAGGCTGGGCTGGAACTTGGCGGAGTCGGCGGCGGCCGGGGTGCCGTCCAGCGGCTCCAGGTAGCCGGCCTTGGCGAAGGCGGCGGTCCAGCCGACCTCGGAACGGAACACGTCCGGCGCGCCCTTGGCCCCCATGGCGGTCTGGAGCTTGTTCTGCGCCTGGTCGAACGGCACGTTGACGAAGTCGACCTTGACGTTCGGGTTGGCCGCCTCGAACTTCTTGACGAGCTCCTGGTAGTTCGGCGCCTCGTTGGTGGCGTTCGAAGTGTCCCAGTAGGTCAGGGTGACCGGCCCGTCGGCCTTGCCGTCCGAGCTGGAGCCGCTGCTGCCACAGGCAGCCATCGAGACCGCGAGGGCCACAACGAGGGCAGAGGCCGCGATGCCACGCCGCATGAGAACTCCTTGGAGGGTGGGGGTGCCCGAAATAGTGGGAGACAGGCGCATAATGGCTGCCTTGCCTCGCGCCGACCGCACCGTTGCTGCCGCCGGGCTCGGGAAGGAAGTTAACAGCGGGGCAACAGTCGCGGAAAGCCCTTGCAGCAAGTTTCTGCAAGAAAAGGCGATCGTTACACCCACGTGTCCTTCACGTTGCCGCACGGTAGTTGACAGACAAGGGAGTTGTGGCGCTTTGTCCGGTTCGCCCCGGTCGACAGTTGCCGCCGGGGCCACCCTCCGTGGTGAAAGGCTCTTGCAGGGCCCCCGTCAGCCGGTGGTGCCGAGCCGGAACACCGTGGTCGAACGGAACTCCTCCCCCGGTCGCAGCACGGTGCTCGGGAAGTCCGGGTGGTGCGGGGAGTCCGGGAAGTGCTGGGTCTCCAGCGCCACCCCGGAGAACGGCCCGTACGGCACCCCGCTCGCGCCGCTGACCGCGCCGCGGAAGCCGTTCGCCGTGTAGACCTGGATCCCCGGCTCGGTGGTCAGCACCTCCAGGGTCCGCCCGCTCACCGGGTCCTCCAACCGCGCGGCCGGGGCCGGGGCGCCGTCCGCCGGGCGGGGGCGCAGCACCCAGTTGTGGTCGTAGCCGCCGGGGCCGGTCAGCTGCGGGTGCTCGTCGTGCACGGACTTGCCGATCGGCCGGGCGGAGGTGAAGTCGAACGGCGTGCCGGCCACCGGCTCGATCCGCCCGTACGGGATCTGCCGCCCGTCGGCGGGGGTGTACCCGTCGGCGTCCAGGGTGAGCAGATGGCCGAGGACGTCCCCGGAGCCCTCGCCGCCCAGGTTGAAGTAGGCGTGGTTGGTGAGGTTGACCACGGTGGGCGCGGCGGTCACCGCGTGGTAGCGGATCGCCAGCTCGCCGGAGGTGTCGAGGGTGTAGTCGACGGTGACGTCCAGCGCGCCCGGGAAGCCCTGGTCGCCGTCCGGGCTGTGCAGCCGCAGCCGGACGCCGTCGGGCAGCTCCTCGGCCGCCCACATCCGGTTGGCGAAGCCGTCCGGGCCGCCGTGCAGGGTCACCCCGCCGCCGGTCGGGGCGAGCGGGTGCTCCTCGCCGTCGAGGGCGACCCGGCTGTCGGCGATCCGGTTGGCGTACCGGCCGACCACGGTGCCGTAGTGCCGGGCCGGGCCGAGGATGTCGGCGATCCGGTCGCTGGAGAGCAGCACCTGGCCGGGACGGCCGTCCCGGTCGGGGCCGACCAGGGTGTGCAGGGTGGCGCCGAGGGTGAGCACGCTCGCCTCGTACGGGCCGGCCCGCAGCGTCCAACGCTCGATCGCGGAGCCCGCGCCCGAGGGATCCAGGGGCTCGCGCCGCACGCTGGTGGTCCGCGACCCGTTCGCCGGGGGCGTCGCCATGGCCTGCTCCTCACTGGCGGGCCACGGGGTGCGTGCCCACCCTTGACCGGGGTACCGCCCGGACCCCGTACGGGCCCGGGTCGGCGTCAAGCCTAGTCAGCCGCCGGGGTGGCAGGGCGCTCATCGGGCCCGCGCGCGCCGCCCGGGCGCCGCCCGGCGCTCCGGGACCGACCAGAGGCCGAGCAGTTCCGACCGGTTCCGATCAGTCCCGATCGACCCCGGCCGAAAACCGTCAGGAGCGGTCGGGCCGGTCGGGCCGGTCCGACCGCTCGGGACGCTCCGGCCGCGCCCGGAGCTCCGGAAGCGCCGACGACGGCTCCACCGGGTCCGAGCCGTCGCGCGGCTCGGGGGTCCACGGCTCGACCGCCCGCTGCTCCGGCGCCAGCCCGAGGGCGGCGGCCAGACCGTCGGGCCCGCTGCCCGCCTTGCGGTAGACCGCGGCCAGCCGCCGGTTGACCAGGCTGAGCGGCAGCGCCAGCCGGTCGGCGATCCGCTGCGGCGGCACACCCCGGACGGCCAGCTCGGCCACGTCCCACTCGGGCTGGCTGAGCGTCTCCCGCACATCGCCCAGCCGGTTCGGCCGCAGGCCGTAGTTGGCCAGCTCCCGCCGGGCCCGGTCGACCAGCCCGTCCGCGGCGCAGTGCTGGGCCAGCTCGATGCCCTGGTACAGGTACTCCTGGGCGTCCTCCAGCCGGCCGACCCGGCGCAGCGCGGCCCCGAGGTCGACCAGCGCCACGGCGTGCTCGTAGCCGGCCGGCGACTGGCCGAGGTGGGTCACCGCCCGCTCCAGCAGTTCGACCGCCTGCTGGCCGTCCTCGATCTGGGCGTACAGCCGCAGCGCCGTCCCGATCGCCGAGGCGGTGCCGAACCGCTCCGCGTCGGCGACCGAGCGGCGGGCGTAGTCGCGGGCCCGCTCCGGCTCGTCCTCGGCGAGCGCGATGGCCAGGTGCGCGGCCCAGGGCGCCCAGACGGTGTTGTGCCAGCCCCGGAGGTCCAGCTGCGCGCCGGCCTCGGTGAGGGCGGCGGCCGCGCCGGCGGGCCGCCCGACGGCGAGGAGCAGCTTGCCGTACAGCGAGGCGGCGTCCGGCAGCACCATCGCGGTGGCGTGGTACGGCGGGTGGAAGCCGAAGTCGAGGGCGAGCTCCCAGGCCTCCTGGCTGCGGCCGCGGGCGATCAGGGTGTCGATCAGCACCCCGACCGCGTCCCAGGCCAGCGGCAGCTTGGAGCCGATCCGCTCGGAGAGCCGCAGCGCGCGGCGCAGGAAGTCCTCGGCCTCGGCCAGCAGACCGCGCCGGAACCGGGCCAGGCCCATCAGGAAGTAGGCGAAGCCCCGGTGGGCGCCGGACCAGCCCGCCACCTCGAACTGGACGATGGCGTCCGAGAACAGCCGCTCGGCCTGGGCGATCCGGTCGTTGCAGGTGTAGGAGAGGCCGAGCGTGGCGGGCAGCTCGAAGCCCCAGATGTTGTCGGTCCAGCCGAGCCCCTTGGGCAGCCGCCCGTTGTCCAGCACGTCGTCCGCGTGCCGCAGCACCTCGTTCGAGGGCGCGCCGCGCAGGGTGAGGTCCCAGGCCCGCAGCGCCAGCACCGCCCGGTCGGCGGCCTCGCGCCCGGTGAGGCTCTCGCACAGGGCGCCCAGCCGGGCGGAGCGGGCCGGCCCGTCCTCCTCCGACTTGCGGAAGGCGTGCCACATGAACGACGCGGCCTCCAGCCGCAGCCGACCCGCCGGGTCCCCGTAGGTCTGCTCGGCCTCCTGCTGGCAGACCAGGGCGGCCTGGCGCAGCTCGCCGCTGTGCGCCAGCACCTCGGAGAGCCGGAAGGTGGCGTCCACCCGGAGCGAGGGGCGCAGCGGTCCCTCCTCCGGGTCGAGCGCGAGCTTCAGCTGGTTGACGGTGGCGACCGGGTCGGTCAGCAGGGCCGAGCAGCCCAGCTCGTAGAGCACCTCGGCGCGGTCCTGGTCGTCCGGCGGTTCGGCGAGCGCGCGGTGCAGACAGCGCTGGGCGGCCTCGGGCGCGCCGATCAGCAGGTGTTCGGAGGCGGCCCGGCGGAGTTTGCGCACGGTGCGGTCGTCGCCCTCGCCAGCGAAGGTCTCCACCAGGTGGCGGGAGGCGGCGAGCAGGCCGAGCCCGGCGTTCTCGATCTCGGCGGCGGCCACGCCGTGCATCCCGGTGCGGGTGGCCTCGGGCATGGTGTTGTAGATCGAGCTGGCGATCAGCGGGTGGACGAATTCGAGGTTGCCGTTCGGCGTGACGGTCAGGACGCGCTGCTTGCGCAGTTCCTTGACGGACTCGCGGGCACCCTCGGTGGACTGGGCGGAGATCCGGGTGGCGAGGTCGGGCCGGATGTCGGTGCCGAGCATCGCGGCGGCCCATGCGAACCGCAGGGTGGCCGCGCCGAGCCGGTCCAGCCACGACTTGAGGGTCATCCCGGTGGCGTCGACGGCGAGTTCGCGGAGCTGGAGCGAGTTCTCCTCGACCGGTTCGAGCGCCTGGTCGCGGACCTGGTCGAGCAGGGCGACGGCCTCGAACGGATTGCCGTTGACGACGTTCCAGAACTCGTAGCAGAAGGCGTCCTCGGCCCGGTCGCCGAGCTCGGCGCGGATGATGTCGGTGACGGCGACCAGCGACAGCCGGCTCAGCTCGTGCCGGCGGGTGGCCAGCGCGGCGACGGCACGGTGGTGGTCCTGGGACTCCTGCTGCCAGTCGGCGGTGTCGTCGCGGTAGGCGAACACCAGCAGGACCGGCAGTTCGCGCGCCCGGACGGCGAACTGCGCCAGCCAGCCGAGGGATTCGAGGTCGGCCCAGTGCAGGTCGTCGACGAGCATCACCAGCGGGGCGCGGCGCGGGGCGAGCTGGGTGAGGACGAAGTCCAGGCCGTCCCGGACGCCCTGCGGGTCGAGGCGGCGGGCGCCCTTCTTGGGCTGCTTGAGGCCCATGGCCGGTCCGACGACCTCCTCCCAGGTGCCCATCACCTGGCGGAACTCGCCGGGCTCGAGGCTGCCCAGCACCGGCTGGAGCAGCTGGCGCAGCACGTGGTACGGCTCGTTGAACTGGCGCTCGCCGCCGCGGGCGAACAGCACGGTGGCGTTGGGGCGGAGCTTGGCGATCCGGCGGACCTCGTGCAGCAGACTGGTCTTGCCGATGCCGGGCCGGCCGGAGAAGGTGAGGAGTTCGCCGATCTCGGTGCCGCCGGCCGCGAAGTCGCGGCAGAGTTTGTCCACCGCCGCCTCGGCGGAGCGGAGTTCGGCGTCACGGTCACGCAACCTGACCCGGCTGGGGGCGCCTTCCGCCTCCCGCGCGCCGGTCGTCGCCTCCGCCCGGAATTCGCTGTCCCGCTCGGTCACCGTCGCGCCTCCGCCTCGCCGTTCCCTGCTCGTGGAGCCGAGAGTAGCGCCGCCGGGGGTGCGGTGGAGCGCATTCACGCAGGCGGGGGCCGAGATCGAGGGTTCGGCGAGCTTGCCGAGGGCAATTGCCCTATATCCCTAACGTCGGATCATTGCATCGGATACTCTACGGCCCGCAGGCCAAGTTGATCATGTCGTGCCAATCCGTCACCAACCGGCCGCGCAACCCCAACTCCCCCACTGACAGCAGTAATACCTTAAGCGCCCCCACCCTCCGCAGCTCCGGGAGTCCGATGTCTGACGACACCTCACTTCAGATTCCGTTCCCGTACCGTCGCAGTGCCCACGGGCCGTACGCCACCGAACTGCACCGCGCCTGGCTCACCCGCCACCCGCTGCTGGCCGACCCGACCCACCCGTCCTACGCGCACTGGGAGGTCGTCGACCTCGCCGCCCTCGGCTACCCCGACGCCGGGCCGGACGAACTCGCCCTGGCCGCCGACCTCATGGGCTTCTACTTCCTGTTCGACGACCAGTTCGACGGCCCGCTCGGCCGCCGCCCCGCCGAGGTCGCCCCCATCTGCGACCGGCTGGTGGCCGTGCTGCACGGCGCCCGGCCCGACCGGGACTCGCCCGTGGAGACCGCGTTCGCCGACCTCTGGGAGCGCAGCGTCCAGGGCATGCCGGCCCGCTGGCAGGCGCGCGCCGCGTACAACTGGGAGTACTACCTGGCCAGTCACCCCGCCGAGGCGGCCGGCCGGATAAGCCCGCGCCCTCCCGATCGGGCCGGCTACCAGGTACTGCGGCGCGGCACCGCCGCGATGGAGACCATCTTCGACATGGTCGAGCGACTCGGCCACTTCGAGGTCCCGCCGGCCGTCCTGCACCACCCGGTGCTGCGTCAGATCCGCCAGCTCGCCGCCGACATCCCCTCGCTCACCAACGACGTCCGCTCGTTCCCGCTGGAGGCTCCGCGCGGCGACGTCAACAACCTGGTGATGATCGTCCAGCGGGAGCGGGACTGCTCGGCCGAGTCGGCCTGCGCGGTGGTGATGGCCGAGGCCCAGCTGATGGCCGAGCGCTGCCGCGAGCTGTACGAACGGCTGCCCGACGTGTACCGGGAGCTGGGGCTGGCCCGGGTCGAGCGGATCGTCGCCCAGCGCTACGCCGACGGCCTGGTCACCTGGCTGGCCGGCTACCTGAGCTGGGAGCGCCGCACCGGCCGCTACCAGGAGGCCTGAGGGGCGTCCGCCCGCCCGCCTCCGGTGCGCTCCCGTCCGAGGCCGACGAGCAGGCGCCGGGACCGAAGCGCGGCGGCCGGAATGCGCCACCCTCCGTGGACGGGCACCGTACGGACCGTAGCCGAACCGGCCGCCCGCCGGTTAGGGTGCTGCTCGGCGGGCGCCCCCCGGAGCGGGGCACGCCCGACCCGCGTGTGTGTCCGTACCCTCCGCCGGGCCGCCCTGCACGGCCCGGCGCACCGCCCGGCCCACGCGCCGGTGCGGCGCCCCGACAGCGCGAGGAGGCACCAGAGCATGCCGGTCTACCAGCCCCCCGGACAGCCCGGATCCATCGTCGAGTACCGCCCCCGCTACGAGCACTGGATCGGCGGCCGCTGGACGCCCCCGGTCCTCGGCCAGTACTTCGAGAACCCCAGCCCGGTCACCGGCGAGGTCTTCACCGAGGTCGCCCGCGGCACCGCCGAGGACATCGAGGCCGCCCTCGACGCCGCCCACGCCGCCGCCCCGGCCTGGGGCCGCACCCCGCCCGCCGAACGCGCCCAGGTCCTGCTGCGGATCGCCGACCGGATCGCGCAGAACCTCGAACGGCTCGCCGTCGCGGAGAGCTGGGAGAACGGCAAGCCGGTCCGCGAGACCCTGGGCGCCGACCTGCCGCTCGCGGTCGACCACCTGCGCTACTTCGCCGGCGCGCTGCGCGCCCAGGAGGGCGGCCTCTCCCAGCTGGACGAGGACACCGTGGCGTACCACTTCCACGAGCCGCTGGGCGTGGTCGGCCAGATCATCCCGTGGAACTTCCCGATCCTGATGGCGATCTGGAAGCTCGCGCCGGCCCTCGCGGCGGGCAACGCGGTCGTGCTGAAGCCCGCCGAGCAGACCCCGGCCTCCGTCCTGCTGCTGGTCGAACTGACCGCCGACCTGCTGCCGCCGGGCGTGCTCAACGTGGTCAACGGCTACGGCCTGGAGGCCGGGCGTCCGCTGGCCTCCAGCGACCGGATCCGGAAGATCGCCTTCACCGGCGAGACCACCACCGGCCGGCTGATCGCGCAGTACGCCAGCGGCAACCTCATCCCGGTCTCGCTGGAGCTGGGCGGCAAGAGCCCCAACCTGTTCTTCGCCGACGTCGCCGCCGAGCGGGACGCCTTCTACGACAAGACGGTCGAGGGCTTCGCGATGTTCGCCCTCAACCAGGGCGAGGTCTGCACCTGTCCGAGCCGGGCGCTGATCGAGTCCTCGATCTACGACCGGCTGCTCGCGGACGGCCTGGAGCGGGTCCGTTCGATGCGCCAGGGCAACCCGCTCGACACCGAGACCCAGGTCGGCGCGCAGGCCAGCGCCGAGCAGCTGCGCAAGGTCCTCTCCTACATCGACATCGGCCAGGCCGAGGGCGCCAAGGTACTGGCCGGCGGCGAGCGGGCCGACCTCGGGGGCTCGCTGGCCGGCGGCTACTACATGACGCCGACCGTCTTCGAGGGCGTCAACGGGATGCGGATCTTCCAGGAGGAGATCTTCGGCCCCGTCGTCGCGGTCACCCGCTTCGACGACTTCGACGACGCGATAGCGCTCGCCAACGACACCCTGTACGGCCTCGGCGCCGGTGTCTGGACCCGCAACGGCACCACCGCCTACCGGGCGGGCCGCGCCATCCAGGCGGGCCGGGTCTGGACCAACTGCTTCCACGCCTACCCGGCCCACGCGGCCTTCGGCGGGTACAAGAACTCGGGCATCGGCCGGGAGAACCACAAGGCCGTCCTGGAGCACTACCAGCAGACCAAGAACCTCCTGGTCAGCTACTCCCCGCAGGCCCTGGGCCTGTTCTGACCGACCGGCCCCGCCCCCGGCACCGAGAAGGCGGCACCGCCGACCGGCACCGCCGACCGGCACCGCCGACGGGCCCGGAACGCGGAGTGGGAAGTCGGTCCGGCCGACTTCCCACTCCGTACGCCACTCCCCGTGGCCCGGTCTCGGGGACCCCTGAGGGCAAATCACCCGTATCGGGATGTAAGCACATGAATCACCGGAAATCTCCGACGCGCCGCCGACATGCGCGGCGTGTCCCGTCCGACGCCCTAAACAGGAGTCCCCACCGCTTCGACTCCTGGGAGACCGGATGGCCATCGCCACCGCCAAACTGACCGACCCGACCGTGCGCGCCGCCGTCACCGCGATCAACGCGGGCGACCGGCAGGCATTCGTCGACCTGCTCGCCCCCGACGCCACGATGTCCGACGACGGCTCCGACCGCGACCTCCAGGACTGGATCGACCGGGAGATCTTCACCGTGCGCGGCCACATGGAGGTCCGCTCCGAGTCCGACGGCGGCCGGGCGCTGGTCGCCGACTTCCGCAACGAGACCTGGGGCGAGATGCGCACCGCCTGGCGCTTCACCGTCGAGCACGGCCGGATCGGCCGCTTCGAGACCGGCCAGGCCTGACCCCCGGCGCCCCGTCACCGGGGACGGCCGGGGAGGGTCAGGACACCCCGAGCGACTCCCGCACCGCCCGGATCAGCGCGCGGGAGCGGACGTCCCCGGTGACACCGGGCTGCATGCCGTTGGTGACGTAGCCGAAGCCGATCCCGAGCCCGGGATCGGCGAAGCCCAGCGAACCGCCCCGGCCGGGGTGCCCGAAGCTGGCCGGCGAGGCCATCAGCGCGGTCGGGCTGTGCCGGAAGAAGCCCAGCCCGAAGGTCGAGTTGACGATCAGCACCCGGTCCGGGCCGCTCACCACCGGCCCGACCGCGCGGGCCAGCACCTCCGGGCCGAGCAGCGGCGGCAGCGTCCCGCCGCCGCTGCCGTACCGGTCCGCCTCGCCGATCAGTGCCGCGTAGAACCGCGCCACCGAGCGCGCGGTGCCGATCCCGCCCGCGCCGGGGATCTCGGCGGCCTGCACCGCCGGGTCGTTGAGGTCCACCCCGGGGCGCACCGAGGCGAAGGCGCGCGCGGTCAGCGAGGACGGGTCCTGGTAGGCGTCCCGGACCGACTGCTTGGGCCGCAGCCGCAGGCCGCTCGGCCCGGTCCTGGCCGACGGCGGGGCGGGCAGGTCGACCAGCCGGCCGACCCTGGGCGCGGCGCCGGCCGGCAGCCCGATCCACAGGTCCAGGCCGAGCGGCCGGGCGATCTCCTCGGCGAAGTACTGGCCGACGGTCCGTCCGGAGACCCGGCGCACCACCTCGCCGACCAGCCAGCCGAAGGTGTACGGGTGGTAGCCGTGCGCGGTCCCCGGCTCCCAGGCGGGCCGCTGGGCGGCCACCGCGGCGGCCGCCCGCTCCCAGGTGAGCACGTCCTCCAGCCGCAGCGGCACGTCCAGCGCGGGCACGCCCGCCTGGTGCGACAGCAGCCAGCGCACCGGCACCCCGCCCTTGCCGGCCGCCGCGAACTCCGGCCAGTAGGAGGCGACCGGGGCGTCCAGGTCGAGCTGCCCGCGCTCGGCGAGCAGCAGTGCGGTGGTCGCGGTCAGGCCCTTGGTGACCGAGCGCAGCACCTGCGCGGTGTCGGCCGTCCACGGCACCGCCGGCGCGGGCCGGCCGCCGACCTCCGGCCGGGCGTCGCCGCCCCACAGGTCGACCACCTTCCGGCCCCGTACGTACAGCGCGAACGCCGCGCCGAGTTCGCCGTGGTCCCGGAAGTTGCGGGCGAAGGCCTCCCGCACCGGCTCGAAGCCCTCGGCCGTCTCGCCCCAGATCTCCACCACCGCGCGCCGTCCCCGTCCTCGTCGATCGTTCGTACGTTCATCGTTCGTGTATCCGCGAATCGCCCGGAAACCCTAACCTGTCGGGCATGACCAATCCTGCCGATGAGCTGCTGGACGTCGTCGACGAGCACGACCGGGTGATCGGGACCGAGACCCGCGGGGAGGTGTACCGGCGGGGGCTGCTGCACCGGTGCGTCTTCGTCCTGGTCCGCGACCCGGCCGGGCGGATCTTCGTGCACCGGCGCACCGACACCAAGCTGTTCGCCCCGGGCGCCCACGACATGTTCGTCGGCGGCGTGGTGGGCGCCGGCGAGACGTACGAGGAGGCCGCCGTCCGGGAGGCCGAGGAGGAGCTGGGCGTGAGCGGCATCGTCCCGCGCCCGCTGTTCCGCTTCGTCTTCCGGGGCGACGGCCTCAGCTGGTGGTCCGATGTGCACGAGGCCGAGTGGGACGGGCCGGTGGACCCGCAGGAGTCCGAGGTGGCCTGGCACGCCTGGCTGACCCCGGCCGAGCTGGCCGAACGCCTGGCCCGGGACGAGTTCGTCCCGGACGGCAGGGAGGCGTACCGCCGCTACCTGGAGCACCACCGGGCCTGACCGTCCCTGACCCGGGCCGATAGGGTGGCGCGCATGGCATCCCGCACGCCGTCGGCCCCCTCCTCCGCGCCCGCGCGCGGCGACCGTCCGGAGCGCACCGGGCGGTCCGCGCCGACCGGCACACCGGAACCGGCGGTCGGGGCGGGCGAGGCGGGCGGAGCCGTCGGGACGGGCAAGGCGGCCGGACCCGGCAAGGCGAACCAGGCGGCCGGGACGGGCAAGGCCGCGCGGCCGCGCCGACGGCTGAGCGTCGACGAGCGGCGCGAGCAGCTGATCGCCGTCGCGCTGGAGTTGTTCAGCCACCGCCCGCCGGAGGAGGTGTCGATCGACGACATCGCCGCCGCCGCGGGCGCCTCCCGGCCGCTGGTCTACCACTACTTCCCGGGCAAGCAGGCGATCTACGAGGAGTCGCTGCGGCGGGCCGGCCGGGAGCTGTCCGCCCGGTTCGAGGAGCCGGCCGACGGCCCGCTGTCCGAGCGGCTGTACCGGGTGATGGGCCGCTACCTGGACTTCGTGCAGAGCCACGGCCCCGGCTTCGCCGCGCTGCTGCGCGGCGGCTCGGTGACCGCCAGCACCAACACCTCGGCGGTGATCGACGAGGTCCGGAAGGCCGCGCACGAGCAGATCCTCGGCCACCTGGCGCTCCCCTCGCCCAGCCCGGGGCTGCGGCTGACCGTCCGGGCCTGGATCGCCAACGCCGAGATCACCTCGCTGGAGTGGCTGGCCGACCGCTCGGTGCCGTTGGAGGAGCTGCAGTTGCACCTGGTGCAGGAGTTCGTCGCCGCGCTCACCCTGACCGCCGCCCGGGAGCCCGCGCTCGCCGCCGAGCTGGCCGGCTTCTTCGCCGGGGAGCGGCCGGACGGCCCGACCGGGAAGCTGGTCCGCGACCTCGCGGGCCTGCTGGCCGTCCCCGGCCTGGCCGACACCCTCGCCGTCCTGGCCGTCCCGCCGGCCCCGGCCCCGGAGGAGCCGCGGGAGCGGCTCTGAGCACGGGCCGCGCCACGGACGGCCGGTTCTGCCGCGTCGGCGGCCTCTGATAGGAATGTGCACGGATCCGACGGCCCATCGGGCACCCTCGGGCCGGGATCCGCACCAGCGAACGCACAGCGAGCAGAGCGGGGGGCTCAACAGTTGACCCAGGACGGTCAGTTCAGCGCGGAGGCGACTCCCTTCGCGGCGGCGGAGCGGGTCTCCGCGACGCTCGGCAGCCTCACCGACGCGCTCTTCGACGCCCGCGCCTCGCGCCACCCCGCGGCCGTGCTGACGGCACTGCGGTCCACCGCGCACCCGGCCGCCGAAGCCCTGTTCCAGCTGCCGCTGGCACCCAACGGCCCGGTGCACACCGCCGTCGGCCGGCTCGGCACCGTGGTCACCGCCGGCACCGCCCGGCCCGGCAGCGGCGCCGCGCTCGCCCCGCTGGCGATCGGCGGACTGCTGGCCCGCTACGGCGCCGCCGGCCCGGTCCGGGGCGCGGCGGGCGGCTCCCCGGAGGCCCTCACCGCCGGGCACTTCGACCTCCCGGTGACCGGCGAGCCCGCCGACCCCAAGCTCCGCCCCGCGTTCGCCGCGCCGCTGGCCGCCCTCGCGGCCGGGCAGCAGACCCGGCAGCCGGTCGAGCTGCCGACCGGCGCGGGCGCCGAGGTCCGACTGGTCGTCCCGCCCGGCTTCCACTCCCTCACCGCGCCCGGCGGCCCGCCCGGGGTCTCCGCCCGCACGGTGTCCACCGGCCCCGTGGACGGCATCCCGGCCGGCCTCGGGATCGCCCCGGCCACCGGCGCGGCCGCCGCCGAGCTGACGACCCACCTGGCCGAGACCGCCGAGGAGCTGTTCAGCGGCACGGCTCCGGCCGACCGCCGCGAGTTCGCGCTGATCGCCGCCGCCCTGGCCGATGTCGTCACCGCCTCCGGCGCCGTCTACGCGGGTGTCGCGGCGGTCCAGGTGGACGGCAGGGCGGCCGACGCGACGCTGGTCGTCTCGCTGGCCCGCCACCCGCTGCCGATCACCGGCCTGGCCACCGAGCTCGCCACCGTGCGGCGGCACGCCGAGGTGTGGACGGTGCTGCTGCCCGCCGGGCCGGCCGCCGTCCTGGTCGAGGGCCGCAGTGTGCCCGTCCCGGGCCCGCTGGCCGCCGACGGGGTGCGCCGCTGGGCGGTCACCTCGGTGGTCGAGGCGTTCGTCCCGCTGCCGGACGGCGCCTCGGTGCTCTGCGTCCAGCTGACCACCGCCCAGCCGCAGGACTGGGAGCTGTACACGGACGTCTTCGCGGAACTGCTGAAGTCCGTGCAGTTCGGCTGGGACGGCGTCCCGGCCGCTCCGACCGCGCCGCTGCCCGCCGCCACCGTGCTCCTCGTCCCGACCGCCGAACCGGCGCCGACCTCCTACCCGGCGGCGCCCCCGATGCCCGCCGCGGCCCCGCCGGCCCCGACGGCGCCTCCCGTCACCGGCCTGCCGCCCGCCGCCGACCTGCCCCGGGTCGCGGCCACCGCCGCCGACGAGGCCGCCGAGCTCCCGGTGCACCTGCGCGGCACCCCGGTCCGGGTCCCCCCGGCCGACTTCAACCCCTTCGCGCCGGTCGCCGACCCGACCCCGGCGCAGCCGATCCTGATCCCCGAGGACGCGCCCGCCGCGCCGGCCTCGCCCAAGGGCACGCCCGTGACGGTGCCCCCGCCGGACTTCGACCCGTTCGGCATCCTCGGCACCCCGGCCGCCGCGCCCGAGCCCGAGACCCCGGAACCCCTCAAGGGCACGCCCGTCATGGTGCCGCCCCCGGACTTCGACCCCTTCGGCATCCTCGGCACCCCGGCCGCCACGGCCGAGCCCGAGACCCCGGAACCCCTCAAGGGCACGCCCGTCATGGTGCCCCCGCCGGACTTCGACCCCTTCGGCATCCTCGGCACCCCGGCCGCCGCGCCCCCCGCGGCCGTGCCGCCGGCCGCCGTGCCCCAAGCCGCGGCCGCCCCCGACCCCTTCGGCACGGTGACCGCCGCCGAGCGGGCCGCCGACCCGTTCGGCACCACCGTGCCCGGCCCGCCGTCCGTCCCGCCGCCGCCGACCGCCCCGCCGAGCGTCCCCGCCCCGGAGCGCGACCCCTTCGGCTGAGCCGCACCGCACCGCACCCGGCCGTCGGCACCTCCGACCCGACCCGCGCGCACCCGCTCCGACCCGCCCCTCCACCGGCGGGACGGACGGGTGCGCGCGTCGTCCGTCATGCCCACGACCACCAACTGGTACAGACCTATTGCCAGTTGCCGGTCCGCTCCCTACCCTCGGCACAGGATCCTCCGCGGCACCCCGACGGCCCGAGGACCGGTTCCGCGCCGCCCCCATGGCCCGGAGCACACCGCTCCACGCACCTGACACCTCCCCACGGGTAACGGGGCGTCCGGGCCTGCCCCGGGGCCCCAGGACAGGAGCCACATCCATGCGCAGACGTCGGATCAGCCTGCCGCTACTGGCAGCCGGGACCCTGCTCGTCCCGGTCCTCGCCGCAGCCCTTCCCGCCACCATGGCCAGCGCCGCGGCCGAACGCGCCGCCGCCCCGGCCGCCGGGGCCGCCGCCGGGTCCGTCACCGCGGCCTTCGCCAAGGGCAGCGACTGGAGCACCGGCTACGAGGGCAGTTACACCATCACCAACGGCTCCACCGCCCCGGTCAACGGCTGGACGCTGGAGTTCGACCTCCCGACCGGCAACACCGTGGCGGGCCTCTGGAACGCCAGCTACACCACCTCGGCCTCCCACGTCACGGTGAAGAACCCCGGCTGGGCCGCGACCCTGCCGGCCGGCGGCACCTACAACGTCGGCTTCAACATCGCCTACTCCGGCAGCTACCAGCCGCTGAAGAACTGCAAGATCAACGGCCAGCCGTGCGACGGCAGCGGCGGCGACCAGACCGCGCCGACCGTCCCCGGCAACCTCACGGCCGGCACCGTCACCCAGACCTCGGTCGACCTGTCCTGGACCGCCAGCACCGACAACGTGGCCGTCACCGGCTACGACGTCTTCCAGGGCGGCACCAAGGTGGCCACCGCCGACGGCGCCACCACCGGCGTCACCGTGCAGGGCCTGACCGCCGGCACCGCCTACCAGTTCACCGTCCAGGCCTTCGACGCGGCGGGCAACCGCTCCGCGGCGGCCGGCCCGGTGAGCGCCACCACCAGCCCCCCGGTCGAGGACCACCAGGCGCCCAGCACGCCGGGCACCCCCGCCGTGACCGGCTCGGACGCCAACTCCGTCTCGCTGAGCTGGACCCCGAGCACCGACAACGTCGGCGTCACGGCCTACGACGTGTACAACGGCACCGCGCTGGCCGTCACCGTGACGTCCCCCGCCGCGACCGTCGGCAACCTGGCTCCGGACACCTCGTACACCTTCACCGTCAAGGCCCGCGACGCGGCCGGCAATGTCTCGCCCGCCTCCGGCCCGGTGACCGGGAAGACCAAGCCCGGCGGCAGCAACCCGGCCGCGATGAAGATCGGCTACTTCACCCAGTGGAGCATCTACGCCCGCGGCTACAGCGTGAAGCAGCTCGACACCTCGGGCTCGGCCGGCCGGCTCACCACGCTCAACTACGCCTTCGCCAACATCCACCCGAGCACCAAGCAGTGCTTCATCACCAACAAGGCGGCCGGTCCGGACAACGACCCGAACGCGGGCGACGGCGCCGGTGACGCCTGGGCCGACTTCGGCAAGGGCTGGGACGCGGGCAGCTCGGTGGCCGGGACCACCGACACCTGGGACCAGAAGCTGGCCGGCAACTTCAACCAGCTGAAGCAGCTCAAGGCCAAGTACCCCAACCTCAAGATCCAGATCTCGCTGGGCGGTTGGTCGTACAGCAAGTGGTTCTCCGACGCGGCGGCCACCGACGCCTCCCGCAAGGCGCTGGTCAGCTCCTGCATCGACATGTACATCAAGGGCAACCTGCCGGTGATCGACGGCCGCGGCGGCGCGGGCAGCGCGGCGGGCATCTTCGAGGGCATCGACCTCGACTGGGAGTGGCCGAACTCCGACGGGCACACCGGGAACATCTTCCGGCCCGCCGACAAGGCCAACTACACCCTGCTGGCCCAGGAGTTCCGCCGCCAGCTGGACGCCCTCGGCGCCACCACGGGCAAGCACTACACGCTGAGCGCCTTCCTCCCGGCCGACCCGGCGAAGGTCACCGCCGGCATCGACATCCCCGGCCTGTTCGGCGCCTTCGACTTCGCCACCATCCAGGGCTACGACTACCACGGCGGCTGGGAGATGGTCACCAACCAGCAGTCCGCGATCAAGGTCGCGGCGGGCGACCCGAACCCGCCGGCCCGGCAGTTCAGCTCCGAGGTCGCGATCGGCGCGTACGTCTCCGGCGGCGCCCCGAAGAGCAAGCTCACGCTGGGCATCCCGTTCTACGGCCGAGGCTGGACGGGCGTCCCGCGCGGCACCACCAACGGCCTCTTCCAGACCGCGACGGGCCCCGGCCCGGGCACCTACGAGGCCGGCTTCGAGGACTACAAGAAGCTCAAGCAGATGGCCACCGGCGGTGGTTACACCATCTACCGGGACCCGGTCGCCGGATACGCCTACATCTACAACGGCTCGGTGTTCTACTCCTACGACGACCCGACCGAGATCGCCCGCAAGACCGCCTGGATCAAGTCCCAGGGGCTGGCCGGCGCGATGATCTGGGCCTTCGACGGTGACACGCCGAACGGCGAGCTGATGGCCGCAGTGGACAACGGCCTCAAGTAGCCCCGACCGTCACACCCCGTCACACCCCGGCCCGCCCCGCCGACCGCCTCCCGCACTTGGCAAAGTGCAGACTTTGCCAAGTGCGGGAGAGCGGCGAGCGGTCGAACCCGCTCAGCGCGCGCGGCGGGCCAGGTGCACGACGTCGGGCACGCCCCGGGCGACCTCGATCTCGTGGGTCACCACGTCGGAGAAGCCGGCCGTCCGCAGCTCCTCCTCGAAGGCCGGCGACGGCTGGGCGCTCCAGACCGCCAGCACCCCGCCCGGCTCCAGCCGGTGGCGCAGCACCGCGAGTCCGTCCGCGCCGTACAGCCCGGCGTTGCCGTCGGTGACGGTCCAGTCCGGTCCGTTGTCGATGTCCAGGCACAGCGCGTCGTAGCGGGCGCCGTCGGCCCCGGCCAGGTACTCCAGCAGGTCGGTGTGCAGCACCTCGACCCGCTCGTCCTCCAGCGCCCCGGCCGAGAACGCGGCCAGCGGTCCGGTGCGGTGCCAGTCGATGATCGCGCTCTCGCGCTCCACCACCGCGATCCGGCCCCAGCGCGGCTCGGCCGCCGCGTGCGCCAGCGAGAACCCCACCCCGAGCCCGCCGATCAGCAGGGACGGCCGCGCCACCGGCCCGGTCCGGTCCAGCTCCTCCAGCGCCACCCCGATCAGCAGCCGCTCGGAGCGCCCGTCGGCGGTGTCCATCAGGAAGCAACCGTTGGCGATGATCTCGTAGTCCTGCCCGCGCCGACGTAGCGCCACTTCCCCGAACGGACCCTCGCGCCGGTCCAGCGTGACGACGGCGGCGGTGCCGTCCCGTTCGGGCAGTGCGCTGTACATGCGGCGGTTTCCTCCGCGGAGTCGGGGCACGGACACGCGGGTCGGCCTCCGAGGGCCGAACCACCCGCCCGACGATAACCCAGTCGGCCCCGGCGGGCGCCGGATTTACGTGGTGATCAGCACTCCGGCGTACGACACCCCGGCCACCACCAGCCAGGAGCCGAGTCCGAGCAGGGCGATCCGGCCGCCGGTGCGGACCATGGTCGGCAGGTGGACGGCGCTGCCGAGCCCGAACAGGGCCGCCGCGAGCAGCAGCTCCTGGGTGTCCCCGGCGAACGCGAGGGCCCGCTCGGGCAGTACCCCGGTGGTGCGCAGCACGATCATGGCCAGGAACCCGGCGACGAACAGCGGCAGCAGCGGCGGCCGCTTGCCGGCGGTCGGCGCGGTGCCGGCCCGCCGGTGCGAGCGCCGGACGGCCACCGCGACCCCGGCGACCAGCGGCGCCAGCAGGACCACCCGCATCAGTTTGACCAGTACCGCTTCGCGCAGCGCTCCGGCGCCGCCGGTCTGCGCGGTGGCGACCACCTGCCCGACGTCGTGGACGCTGGCGCCGACCCAGCGTCCGAAGCCGCTGGGGTCGAGCCCGAGCGGCTGCTGGAGCAGCGGCAGGACGGCGATCGCCAGGGTTCCGCAGAGGGTGACCAGGGCGACGGAGGCGGCGACGTCCTCCTCCTCGCTGCCGGCGGCCTGGCTGACCGCGCCGATCGCCGAGGCGCCGCAGATCGAGTAGCCGGTGGCGACCAGCAGCGGCTGGTGCCCGGGCAGTCCGAGCCGCCGCCCGAGCCAGAGCGTGCCGGCGAAGGTGGCCCCGACCACGGTGAGCACCATGGCGACGGTGGCCCAGCCGAGGCCGAGCACGTCGTCCAGGCTGAGTTTGAGGCCGAGCAGCACGATGCCGATCCGCATCAGCCGCTTGCCGGCCATGGAGAGCCCGGGCCGGGCGACGCCGCGGACCACCGGCCGCAGCCCGGGCAGGTGGGCGGCGGCGATGCCGAGCACGACGGCGGCGGTGAGCTTGGGGACGGCGGGGACGGCCTGGTGGACGGCGATCGCGGCGGCCACGCCGAGCACCGCGAGCAGCAGGCCGGGGGCGTCGCCGCCGAGCGGGGGCAGGATCCGGGTGCGGACCGGCCGGACCCGGCGGTCCCGGAGGGTCAGGGCCATTCGGGGGTCACCGCTGTTCCCCGGCGGGCAGCCGGTAGACGCGCCGGATGCTGGTGCCGAGCTTGGCGACGTCGGCGCCGTAGACGTGGACGGAGATGGCGGTGGAGCCGCACGCGTTGCGGACCAGGTGGATGTCGCCGGGCGGGGCGAACGCGGCGACGGTGCCGGCCGGGCCGACCACGTGCTCGGTCTCCACCAGGTGGGCGGTGCGTCCGTCGGAGACCAGCCGGTAGCGGGTCTCGCTCTCCTGGCCCTGGTGGACGCCGGCCACGCACCAGGAGACGTGGTCGTGGATCGGGGTCCGCTGACCGGGGAGCCAGACCAGCGCGACGACCGAGAAGGAGCCGTCCTCCTCGGCGTGGAGGACGTGCTGGCGGTAGCGGTCCGGGTCGCCCTCGCGCTGCTCGGCGGTGAGCAGCTCGCTGTCGCCGAGGTGCGGGGCGAGGCGCTCGCCGACCAGGTAGGCGGTGAGTTCCGGCGGCAGGCCGCGGTCCACCACGGCGCGGATCTCGCCGACGAGGGCGCTCATACGCTCGGTGAGCCGGCCGCTGCCGACCGTGGCTGACGTTGTCATGGCGGTAGCGTCGCCCCGCGCGACCTATCACGTCCAAGGAGGGTTCTTTCGCCCTCCCCCAACCATTGCTTATCAATGGGGTCAGGATCAGTCGCCCCAGGATCAGTCGCCCCAGGATCGGTCGGCCCCGGTCCGGCCCCCGGTCGCCCGGATCAGCACCCGACGCGGGCGGCCGCCGCCTGCCGCAGTTGGTCGAGCACCAGGGCGGTGGCGGGGATCCGCCGGTGCTCGCGGAGCACGTACGCGCTGACCTGCCGCCGCAGATGCGGCTCCACGGCCCGGCCGGTGACCTTGCGGTGGCACATGAAGGAGAGCACCAGCGCGGGCATCAGCGCGATCCCGACCCCGGCGGCGACCAGGCTCTGCACCGCGAGGTTGTCGTCGGTGGAGAACACGATGTCCGGCGCGAAGCCCTCCTCCGCGCAGACATGCAGCAGGTTGGCCCGGCAGCGCGGGCAGCCGGCGATCCACCGCTCGCCGTCGAGGTCGGCGAGCCGGACGGCGTGCCGGCGGCCGAGCGGGTGGCCGACCGGCAGCAGCACCGTGAGCAGGTCCTCCATCAGCGGGATCTCGTCCAGCTCCGGCGGCACCTCGGCCGGCGCGCCGGGGTAGCGGAAGGCCAGCGCGATGTCGCACTCGCCGCGCAGCAGCCGCTGCACGGAGTCGGGCGGCTCGGCCTCCAGCAGTTCGACCCGGACGCCCGGGTGCTCGGCGAGCAGCCGGGCCATGGTCTCGGGTATCAGGGTGGCGTTGGCGCTCGGGAAGGCGCAGACCCGGACGCGTCCGGCGCGCAGCCGGGCCAGTGCGGCCAGCTGCTGCTGGGCGGCGGAGAGGCTGCCGAGGATCTGCTCGGCGTGCCGGGAGAGCGCCTCGCCCGCCTCGGTGAGCCGCAGCCCGCGCCCGGCCCGGGTGAACAGCGGCAGTCCGACGCTGCGTTCCAGGGCCTTCATCTGCTGGGTGATGGCGGGCTGGGTGTAGCCGAGTTCGCGGGCCGCCGCCGAGTAGGAACCGGCCCGGACGACCTCGTGGAAGGTCCGGATGTGCCGCGAGTCGAATACCGGCTCCACTGTGCCTCCGCCCGGCCGCCGTGCCACTGCCCGGCAATCATAAGCAGAGTTTGGAGGTATCGAGCCGACCCCCGTTCGCACCTATGGTTCACTCCGGGAACGGACACCCCTCGCGCCCCCGGAGACCGGGCCGCGCGGTCACTGCTGAGCGGCCGGCGGCAGCCCCATCGCCACCTCGGCACTGGCCACCGGCGCCCCGCCCCGCATGCTCGGCCGGCGCCGGCTCTGCCGCTCGACCCAGCGCGCGAACCAGGAGAGCAGCAGGCACATGCCGATGTAGATCGGCGCGATCACCATCACCACCGGGATGAACGGCAGGTCGTAGTCCAGGTTGGTCGCGATCAGCTTGCCCGCGTGCAGGAACTCCTCGTAGGTGATCAGGAAGCCCAGCGAGGTGTCCTTGAGCGCCACCACCAGCTGGCTGATGATCGCCGGCAGCATCGCCCGGTTGGCCTGCGGCACCAGCACGTACGCCATGACCTGGGTCTTGCGCATGCCGAGCGCGAAGGCCGCCTCCTTCTGCCCCTTGGGCACCGCCAGCACCCCGGCCCGGAACACCTCGGCCAGCACCGAGCCGTTGTAGAGCACCAGTCCCGCCACCAGCGCCCAGAGCGGGGCCACCTTGAGCGCGACGAAGATGAAGAAGATCATCACCAGCAGCGGCATGGCCCGGAAGAACTCCACCACCAGCGTGGACAGCATCCGCACCGGCCGGTGGTCGGAGAGCCGCCCGGCGGCGAACAGCGCGCCGAACGGCAGCGCGAACAGCACCGTCCAGCCGAAGGCCTTGAGGGTGTTGCCGAGCCCGCGCAGCAGCAGCTCCTGGACGCCCTTGTACTCGAAGGCCATCCACTTGGACTCGGTGAACTGCTGGGTGTGGAAGAGCATGTAGACGATCCAGCCGAGCAGCGCGGCGATCGCCAGCAGCGCGATCCCGCCGTACAGCCGGTGCCGGGCGAGCGCCTTCGGGCCCGGGACGTCGTAGAGCGCCGAGGATTCCACCGTCATCGCGCGACCGCCACTCGTCGTTCCAGCAGGTTGAACACGAGGCTGACGGCCAGGGTGATGATCAGGTAGCCGACGGCGATCCAGACGAAGGTCCAGACGATGCTGTAGCCCAGCTCGTTGATGGTCCGGTAGGTGCCGAGCAGCTCGGTGACGCTGAACGAGCCCGCGATCGCCGTGTTCTTCGCCAGCGCGATCATCACACTGCCGATCGGGGCCACCACCGACCGGTACGCCTGCGGCAGGACCACCAGCCCCATCGTCTGGCCGAAGCTCATGCCCAGGCTGCGCGCCGCCTCGCCCTGGCCGACCGGCACGGTGTTGACGCCCGCACGCATCGCCTCGCAGACGAAGGCCGAGGTGTAGCAGCCGAGCGCGAGCACCGCGAAGGTGAAGAACGGCAGGGTGATGTCGAAGCGCGGCAGTCCCAGCACCACGATGAAGAACAGCAGGGTGAGCGGGGTGTTGCGCAGCAGCGTCACCCAGGCGGTGCCGAACACCCGCAGCGGCCTCACCGGCGAGACCCGGAAACTCGCGATCAGCACCCCGAGCACCAGGGCCAGCACCGCGCTCACCAGGAACAGCGAGAGGGTCCCGAGGAAGCCCTCCCAGTAGGTCGACCAGTTGTCGGTCAGCGTCTTCACAGCCTGCCCTCCCTCAGTACCGGTCGATCGGCGGCGGGCTGGGCGCGGGGATCCCGGACAGGCCGAGGGTCGCGTCGTACGCCTTCTTCCAGTCGCCGTTCTCCTCGTGGTGCGCCAACGCGTCGTTGAGCGCCCCGCGCAGCACGGTGTCGTTCTTGGGCGTGCCGATCCCGTAGGGCTCCTGGGAGAACAGCGGGCCGACCACCTTGAGCTCGTCCGGCACCTTGGCCGCGTAGCCCATGAGGATGGTGTTGTCCGTGGTGACGGCGTCCACCTGGGAGGTGATCAGGTTGTCCACGCAGGCCGAGTAGGTGTCGTAGCCGATCAGCTCCGCCTTCGGGTACTGCTTCTGGATCCGCTGGTACGGGGTGGAGCCGGCCGCCGAGCAGACCTTCTTGCCGTCCAGGTCCTGCGGCCCGTTGATGTCCTTGTTGCTCTTGCGCACCAGAAGCGACTGCCCGGCCAGGTAGTACGGCCCGGCGAAGCCGACCAGCTTCTTGCGGTTGTCGTTGATGGTGTAGGTGCCGACGTAGTAGTCGACCTGGCCGTTCTGCAGCGCGGTCTCGCGGTTGGCCGAGGCGATGGTGCGGAACTCGATCCGGTCCGGGCCGAAGCCCAGGTCGGCGCCGACCATCTTGGCGATCTCGATGTCGAAGCCGGAGTACTGGCCGGTGGCCGGGTTCTTCTGGCCGAGGTAGGGCTGGTCCTCCTTGGCGCCGACCACCAGGTGCCCCCGGGCCCGGGCGGCGTCCAGGGTCGGGGAGCCGGTGACCGGGCTCCCGGTCGCCACCTGGTAGCTGGGCAGCGCGCTGGGCTGCGGCCCCTTGGGCGGCGGGGTGCCGGGCTTGCCGCAGCCGGCCAGCAGCAGGGCCGCCGCCAGCAGGGTGAAGGTCTTCTTCACGGGCCGGGCCTCAGTGCTTCAGGATCTTGGAGAGGAAGTCCCGGGCGCGGTCGCTCTCCGGGGCGTCGAAGAACTCCTCCGGCGCGCGGTCCTCGACGATCCGGCCGTCCGCCATGAAGACCACCCGGTTGGCGGCGGAACGGGCGAAGCCCATCTCGTGGGTCACCACGATCATGGTCATGCCCTCGTGCGCCAGCCGGCGCATCACGTCCAGCACCTCGTTGATCATCTCGGGGTCCAGGGCCGAGGTCGGCTCGTCGAAGAGCAGCGCCTTCGGGTCCATCGCCAGCGCCCGGGCGATCGCCACCCGCTGCTGCTGGCCCCCGGAGAGCTGGGCCGGGTACTTGTCCGCCTGGTCGGCCAGCCCGACCCGCTCCAGCAGCGCCCGGGACTTGGCGTCCGCCTCCGCCCTGGCCCGCCCGCGCACCTTGATCTGCGCCAGCGAGACGTTCTGCAGCACGGTCCGGTGCGCGAACAGGTTGAAGGACTGGAAGACCATCCCGACCTCGGCCCGGAGCCGGGCCAGCCCCTTGCCCTCCTCGGGCAGCGGCTGACCGTCGATCAGGATGGTGCCGGACTCGATCGGCTCCAGCCGGTTGACGGCCCGGCAGAGCGTGGACTTCCCGGAGCCGGACGGCCCGATCACCACCACGACCTCGCCGCGGCCGATCGTCAGCTCGATGTCCTGGAGCACGTGCAGCGCGCCGAAGTGCTTGTTGACCCCGCGCATCTCGATCAGCGGGGTGAAGCCGCCGGGCCCGGGACCGGTAGCCGGCCCGGGCCCGGGTGGCGGCTCGGCGGTGCTCACCGTCCGCGCCGCCCCTTCAGCAGCCAGCCGAGGGCCGCGCCGGCGATCAGGGTGCCCAGCAGGGCGATCCAGAGCGGAGCGGTCACGGTGAACACCCAGAACTGGATCTGCACCTTGTCGAGGTTGGCGAACAGGAACCACACCGCGAGGACGACGATGACGCCGATCCCGATGTACCGGGTGGGGATCCCACCGATCTCACTGCGCTTGGTGCCGGAGGCGCCGTCCGAAATCTTGGTCACCCGTGCAGTCTGCGGGCGAATGGCAGGGTTTGCCCGGCCACGCGCCCGGGAGTAACCCGCACGGGGCAACCCCGCCCCGTGCCGGGCCACCTCCCGTCACGCTCCGTCATGCCCGGTCATGCTGCGTCAGCGGCCCGGCTTCTCACCCCTCGTCCCGCCAGGAGCGCCACAGCGCCGCGTACGGACCGCCGGCCGCCACCAGCTCCGGGTGGCTGCCGTACTCGCTGATCCGCCCCTCCTCGACCACCGCGATCACGTCCGCGTCGTGCGCGGTGTGCAGCCGGTGCGCGATGGCGATCACCGTACGGCCCTCCAGTACCCGGGAGAGCGAACGCTCCAGGTGCCGGGCGGCCCGCGGGTCGAGCAGCGAGGTGGCCTCGTCCAGCACCAGGGTGTGCGGATCCGCCAGCACCAGCCGGGCCAGCGCCAGCTGCTGGGCCTGCGGCGGGGTCAGTGCGGCGCCGCCGGAGCCGACCTCGGTGTCGAGACCGGCCGACAGCGCGTCCACCCACTCCCCGGCGTCCACCGCGTCCAGGGCTCCGCGCAGCTCGGCGTCGTCCGCGCCGGGCGCGGCCAGCAGCAGGTTGTCCCGGAGCGTCCCGACGAACACATGGTGCTCCTGGTTGACCAGCGCCACCTCGGAGCGCACCCGCTCGGCCGGCATCCGGGACAGCGCCGCCCCGCCGAGGGTCACACTGCCCCGGCCCGGGGCGTAGATCCCGGCCAGCAGCCGGCCCAGCGTGGACTTCCCGGCCCCGGACGGCCCGACCAGGGCCACCCGGCTGCCCGGGGCGACGTCCAGGCTGATGCCGTGCAGCACATCGGCGCCCTCCCGGTAGCCGAAGCGCACGTCCCGGGCCTCGACCCGCCGCCCGCTCGGCCGGACCTCGTCGTCGTTCTCCGCCACCGGCACCTCGTGCACGCCGACCAGCCGGGCCAGCGAGGCCTGGCCGATCTGCAGCTCGTCGTACCACCGCAGGATCAGGTCGACCGGGGCCACCAGCGCCTGCGCGTACAGCACCCCGGTGGTGAGCTGGCCCACCGAGATCCAGCCCCGCAGCGCGAACAGCCCGCCGAGCACCAGCGGACCCAGCACCGCCAGGGTGTACACCGCGTCGATGGTCGGGAACCACGCCGAACGCAGCCAGAGGGTGTACCGCTCCCAGGCGATCCACTCCGCCAGCTTGCGGTCCGTCAGCCGGACCCGCTGGTCGCCGAGCCGCAGCGCCTCCACCGTCCGGCCCGCGTCCACCGTCTCGGCCAGCACGGAGTTCACCGCCGCGTACCCGGCCGACTCGTTCCGGTAGGACTGCGGGGCCCGCCGGAAGTACCAGCGGGAGGAGGCCAGCAGCAGCGGGAGGCCGAGCAGTGAGGTGAGCGCGAGCAGCGGCGAGGTGACCACCAGCGCGCCGAGGACCAGCAGCAGCGAGACGATCGCCACCGCCAGCTCGGGCACCGCCTCGCGCACCGACTTGTCCAGCCGGTCGATGTCGGTGGTGCCGCGGGAGACCAGGTCGCCCGTCCCGGCCCGCTCCAGCACACCGGTCGGCAGCGCCACCGAGCGGACCAGGAAGTCCTCCCGGAGGTCGGCCAGCACCCGCTCGCCGAGCACGGCGCCGCGCAGCCGCGACCACCAGGTGAAGGCGGACTGCACCGCCAGCGCGAGCAGGTACCAGGCCACGGCCACCGTGACGGTGGACCCGGCGGTGCCGGTGGCCAGCGACTCGACCAGGGTGCCGAGCACCCACGGCCCGACCAGCCCGGCGACGGTGGCCACCGTGTGCAGCCCGACCACCGCCGAGAACGCCCCGCGGTGGCGCCGGGCCAGCACCCGGAGGTAGCCGCGCACGGCGGCCGGGGAGCCGACCGGCAGCGTGGTGGCCGGCCCCTGCTCCTGCTGGACGGGGGGCTTCATGCGTCACTCCTCGGCTCGGACGGGATCGGACGGTTCCACCGGGGCGCGGCGCCGGGGCACGCCCCGGGCGCCCCGGGCGGGCGGCGGAGCCTCATGACCGCTCCCCCACCGGTGCCGGCACCTCGGCCCCCGGCCCGACCCGCGCCGGCTCCTCCTCGCGGGTCACCACCGCCCGGTAGGCCGGCTCGCCGCGCATCAGCTCGCGGTGCGAACCGCTCGCGGCCACCCGGCCGTCCCGGACCAGCACCACCCGGTCCGCCCGGTCGAGCAGCAGCGGGCTGGTCGCGAGGACCACCGTGGTGCGCCCCTCGCGGTTCTTCCGCAGCCCGGCGGCGATCCGGGACTCGGTGTGCGCGTCGACCGCGCTGGTCGGCTCGTCCAGCACCAGGACCGGCGGGTCGGCCAGCAGCGCCCGGGCCAGCGCCAGCCGCTGGCGCTGCCCGCCGGACAGCGAGCGCCCCCGCTCGGTGATCTCCGCCCGCATCACCTCGCCACGGCCGGTCAGGCCCGCCGAGCCGTCCACCAGGGCGTCGAGCACGTCCTCCGCGCGGGCGGCGGCGAGCGCCTCGGCGGGGTCGACCCGGCCGGAGGAGGGGATGTCGAACAGCGCCGCCAGGGTGCCGGAGAGCAGCACCGGCTCCTTGTCGTGCACCAGTACGGCGGCCCGCGCCTCGGCCAGCGGGACGGTGTCCAGCTCGACGCCGCCGAGCCGGACCGAGGGCTCCGGCCGCCCGTCCTCGGCCACCGGGACGTGCCCGCCGAGCCGCTCGGCCAGCGCCCCGGCGAAGTCCGGGTCGCCGCAGACCACCGCGGTCAGCTCCCCGGCCCGGGCGGTCAGGCCGGTGACCGGGTCGTACAGGTCGGAGCGCGCCGGATCGGCGAGCCCAC
Organism: Kitasatospora purpeofusca; assembly: GCF_000718025.1. GTDB lineage: Bacteria > Actinomycetota > Actinomycetes > Streptomycetales > Streptomycetaceae > Kitasatospora > Kitasatospora purpeofusca. The sequence continues at coordinate 623,840 of NZ_JODS01000002.1, read as the reverse complement.
TCGTCCCGGTCGTGTCGGTCCGGGTGAGCGAGAGCACCCGGACGGCCCGGCCGGCCGAGACCCTGGCGACGCTCCAGGCGTGCGCCGCCTCGCCGAGGATCCGCAGCGGCGCGGCCAGGAAGGCCGTGGCGCCGTAGACCGCGACCAGGGTGCCGATCGAGATCCGCCCCTCGGCCGCCTGCCGGGCGCCGTACCAGGTGATCCCGACCACGAACAGCCCGGGCAGCAGCACCTGCTGGGCCTGCATCAGGGACCAGATCCGGGCGGAGCGCACGGCGGCCGAGCGGACCTTCTGGGAGGCCGCCCGGTAGCGGTCGAGGAAGAGGTCCTCGCCGCCGATGCCGCGCAGCACCCGGAGTCCGGCCACCGTGTCGGCGGCCAGCTCGGTCGCCTTGCCGCCGAGCGCGCGCTGCTCGGTGTAGCGGCGCTCGAACGGCCCCAGCAGCGGCCAGACCGAGGCGGCGAGCACCGGCACGCCGAGCAGCACGGCCAGCCCGAGCACCGGTTCGGTGGCCAGCACCGCGGCGCTCACCCCCAGCCAGACCACGATCGCCCCGCGCAGCCGGGCGACGAGCTCGACGTACCAGCCGATCTTCTCGACGTCCCCGCTGCCGACCGCGACGATCTCGCCGGTGGCGATCCGCCGGGACAGCCCGGAGCCGAGGTGGGAGGCCTGACGGGCCACCAGCTGCCGGACCTGACAGGCGGCGTGGATCCAGTTCCAGACCGCCTGACGGTGCAGCAGGACGGTGCCGACCGCGGAGACCGCCGCCAGCGCCAGGGCGAGCGCGCCGGCCCGCCAGAGGGCGCCGGAGTCCCCGTCGACGACGGCCTGGACGCCGAGGCCGACCGGCAGCGGCAGGGCCGCCTGGCAGCCCATCTCCAGCAGCGACCAGCAGGTGGCGAGCACCTGCCCGCGCCGCTGGCCGCGCTGGAGCCAGCGCAGGAAGCCGAGCGGGGAGGAGAGTTCCGGGCGGCCGGGGTCGGCCAGCGGGAGGGTTTTGAGCAGCATGACGCTCCGTTGGAGGCGGCGCGGGCGGAGGGCGAGGGGGAGGCCGGTAGGGTCACGGCCGTGGGTCGGTCAGGAGGTCATGGCAGCGAGACTGCCAACCCGAATGTGATCTGCGCAACAGGTTTTCCGCCCGTCGGGCCCACCCCGTAGGCTGCTGCAAGCGCCGGTAGCGCGCGTCGGAAAATTTCTCCGGGACCGGGGAACAAATCCGGCGCCCCCACCGGTTGCCCCCTAGGAACCGTGGACGACCAGGAGAGGGCACTCCTTCAGTGAGCAACATCCCGAGCCTCGAGCTCAACGACGGCAACCTCATCCCCCAGCTCGGCTTCGGGGTCTGGCAGGTGCCGGACGCGGAGGCCACCGCCGCCGTCCGCGCGGCGATCGAGGCGGGCTACCGCTCCATCGACACCGCCGCGATCTACGAGAACGAGACCGGCACCGGCAAGGCCGTCGCCGACGCGCTGTCCGGCGGCCTCGCCCGCGAGGACCTCTACATCACCACCAAGCTGTGGAACTCCGGCACCCGCGACTGGTCCGGCGAGCAGGGCCGCGACGCGGTGCTGCGCGAGTTCGACGCCTCCCTGGAGCGGCTCGGCCTGGACTACCTCGACCTCTACCTGATCCACTGGCCGCGCCCGATGCACGGCAGCTACGCCAATGTGTGGAAGGCCCTGGAGCAGCTGCGCGCCGACGGCCGGGTCCGGTCGGTCGGCGTCTCCAACTTCGGCACCGAGCAGCTCACCCGGTTGGCCGAGGAGTCCTCGCTCGTCCCGGTGCTGAACCAGGTCGAGCTGCACCCGTACTTCCCGCAGGAGGAGCTGCGCGCCTTCCACGCCGAGCACGGCATCGCCACCGAGGCGTGGAGCCCGCTCGGCCAGGGCAAGGACCTCCTCGGCGAGCCGGCCCTGGTCCGGATCGCCGAGAAGCACGGCCGCACCGTCGCCCAGGTGGTGCTCCGCTGGCACCTCCAGAGCGGCATCATCGCGATCCCGAAGTCGGTCACCCCCTCGCGGATCAAGGAGAACCTCGACGTCGCCGGCTTCGAGCTGGACACCGAGGACCTCGCCGCGATCGCCGGTGTCGCCACCGGCACCCGGATCGGCCCGGACCCGCAGGGCTTCGACTGGAACTGACCGGACCGCCGGTGTCGCCACCGGCCCCCTGTCAACGGCGAAGGCCGCCCTCCCGCATCGGGGAGGGCGGCCTTCGCCGTGTTGACCCGCGAACCGTCACCGGCCCGGGGCCGACGGCCCACGGTCGAGGACGGCCGGCCGACGGGTGAGCGACGGACGACCGCGGAGCGACCGGATGGCGAATCGTTTTGCCGGACGGCCGAGGCGTTCGCCTACAGCCGCGCCGCCTTGGCGATCAGCGCGAGCGCCGCCTCGTGCTCGTGCTCCTCCAGCGGAGCCAGCAGCAACCGCTGGACCTGGGCCACGCCCGCGGACGAGCGGTGCAGCAGGTCCTGACCCGCCGGCGAGAGCGACAGCAGGTTGCGCCGCCCGTCCGAGGGGTCGCGGCGACGCTGGACCAGGCCGCGCCGGACCAGCCGGCTGACCATCTCCGCCATCGTGGCCTTGTCCAGCGAAGCGAGCTCGCCCACCGTGCGCTGGTCGGCGCCCGGCTCCAGCTCGAGCGCGTCCAGCACCGCGTACTGCGGCGCCGTCAGCTCCGAACCGACGTGCTCCGACCAGAGCTTGGTGTGCACCTGCTGGCTCACCCTGATCAGGTAGCCGATCGCCCTCTGGGCGTCCAGCATCGGTCGCGCGTCCGTCAGGACGGCGACCTGGGCCGGCTCCAGTCTGGCTATCTTGGCCATCACACGGACAATCTCCAGCTGCTCCTCCGAGGTGAGCGGCTCGAAGAGCGTGCGCTGCACACGGACCACTCCGCCGGTGGCCTCGCGGACAGCCTGGGCGCCGCTCTGCGAGAGAGCGAGCAGCTTGCGCCGGCCGTCGGCCGGGTCTCGGCGCCGCAGCACCAGGCCGCGCCGGACCAGCCGGGCGACCATCTCGGCCATTGTGGCCTTGTCGAGCGAGGCACGCTCACCCACGGTCCGCTGGTCGGCGCCCGGTTCGAGGGCGAGAACCAACAGGACCGCGAACTGCGGGGCCGTGAGATCGGCCCCGACATGTTCGGACCACAGTCGAGTGTGGACCTGCTGTGCAACGCGGATGAGGTGTCCGGGCGACTGCTGCAGTCGCGCGGACACGCGGGTCGTCGGGATCTCCCCCAGCACCATGTATCCGTCCCGATGTCACACCCGGTGTGTGTGGGACACCCGGGTGGGGCAGTAACGGCGAGTGGGCGTCCCGCTGTGAGGGAGGGCGCTCCAGCCGTGCAGCCGGTGGCTGCTGGCGGACACTATACAAACGGCAGGCCCTCGCTGGCAGGCAGGGGCGGATAGTAGACGCAGGTTCGGCAACATTGGCATATTTACTCGCCGCGCCGACCCGCCGGTAACCCGTTCGCAGGAGAAAGCCGACCGGTCGGTCCTTACCCTCGGTCACCTGCGCCTTCGCCCTGGCCGCGCTCCCTACCCGCCGGTAGGGTATGGCCACCCGGGCGGATCCGCCCTCCGGATCGGCCCGGTGGAACCCGAGAGCCCGCCGTACGGTTCCTGGGAGTTCCCTGAGTACCGCGTTCCGGAACGGAACCGCGTCCGACCGGTCACCGGGGCGATCCCCGGGCGACACCCGAGCGACATCCGCGGACTCGCTCCGACGTCCGCGGACCTCCGAGAGAGACGAGACCGAGCATGACCGAGCAGACCACCTCCCCGCGGGTCGCCGTCGTCACCGGCGCCGCCCGCGGCCTGGGCGCCGCCACCGCCGTCCGCCTGGCCGCCGACGGTTACGCCGTCGCCGTGCTCGACCTGGAGGAGTCGGCCGGCCGGGAGACCGTCGAGCGGATCACCGCGGCGGGCGGCCGGGCCCTCGCGGTCGGCGCGGACGTCTCCGACGCCGCCCAGGTGCAGGCCGCGGTCGACCGGATCGTCGCCGAGCTCGGCGCCCCGGTCGTCCTCGTGAACAACGCGGGCGTGCTGCGGGACAACCTGATCTTCAAGATGACCGAATCCGACTGGGACACGGTCATGAACGTGCACCTCCGCGGGGCGTTCCTGATGACCCGGGCGGTCCAGAAGTACATGGTCGACGCCGGTTTCGGACGGATCGTCAACCTCTCCTCCTCCTCGGCCCAGGGCAACCGCGGTCAGGCCAACTACTCGGCCGCCAAGGCCGGTCTGCAGGGCTTCACCAAGACCCTGGCCATCGAGCTGGGCAAGTTCGGCATCACCGCCAACGCGGTCGCCCCCGGCTTCATCGCCACCGACATGACGGCCGCCACCGCGGCCCGGGTGGGCATGGGCTTCGAGGAGTTCAAGGCCGCCGCGGCCACCCAGATCCCGGTGCGGCGCGTGGGCGAGCCGGAGGACGTGGCCAACACGATCTCCTTCTTCGCCGGCGAGGGCGCGGGCTTCGTCTCCGGTCAGGTGGTCTACGTGGCCGGCGGCCCCCTCGACTGAGCCCGCGAACCTACGCAGGGTTACCACGGGGTGGGAACCGGCTCGGCCGGCCTCCCGCCCCGTGTTTTTTGCCTGAATTTGGGAAGAGGCACACGAACACCATACGGACATTCGATCCGAAAACGTCTCCGGAGCGTCCTGAAGCGTCCTCGAATGATCGGAGAACGCCTTTGCCACGGAATTCGGAATGCCTCCGGTAATGCCCCCGGGGCCATATGTGGGGTTACCGCCCACCGCCCGTCGAACGACGGCGAACGACGGCGAGGACAGTGAAGGACCGTGAAGGACACAGGACGGACACGCCCTAGCCTTCCCAGCTACGCACCACCACCCCGTCGCGCACCGCGAGGTTGAGCCGCCCCTCCCGGTAGTCCATCGTCATCGCCGCGCCCTGCGGCAGCACCCGCACCGAGGCCCACCCGTGCCGACGGGCCAGCTCCTCGGCCCGCTCGACCCGCAGCCCCGCGTAACCCTCCGCGTCCGTGTCCGTCATCGCCCCTCCCCGGCTCGCCCAGCGGACGTACGCTGGAATCGTAGACCGCCTGTACGAGGACCGCCTGTACGGGCCGGGCCGCGTGCGGCGTACGGCCGGGAGCCGGGGCCGGCAAGGACCGGCGAGGAGCGGCGAGGACCGGGAGGTGACCGCGGATGCCCGCCACGACCCCGCGGCGATGGCGCAGCGGCACCGAGCCCGCCACCGCCCGCAGCGACCTCAAGCTGCGCTACCTGCTCTCGCTGACCTTCACCCCGCTGTTCGCCCTGGCCACGGCGGGGTTCGCGGTCTGGGCCGCGAATGCCCCCGAAACGGGTGCGCCGAGCCGGGGCACCCTCGTCGGCTTCGCCGTGGCCTGCGGGCTCCTCACCCTGTTCGCCGCCGTCGATCTGGTCGTCGTGCTCCGGCGCCGCCGGACCGAGCTCTGACCCGCCGCCTCCCGCGGGGTGGGAACCCGGCGACCGGGCAACCCGACGGCCCCGGACACCCCGCCCCCACCCCGCGAAACGCCTCCGCGCGGACTCAGCGCCCGCCGACCGCCTGCTTCACCAGCGTCCGCCCGAAGTCCCACATCAGGCCGCTCCCCCGGTGCGCGTCCTCCATCACCTCGGTGAACGCCTCCACGAACCGGTCCACGTCCCGCTCGGTGATGATCAGCGGCGGAATCAGCTTGATCACCTCCAGATGGTCCCCGGACACCTGGGTGAGGATCCGGTGCCGCTGCAGCAGAGGCACCACCACCATCTGGGCGAACAGCCCCTTGCGGGCCGCCTGCAGGGCCGTCCAGCCGGTCCGCAGCTTCAGCGACCTCGGCCGCCCGAACTCGATCCCGATCATCAGCCCGCGCCCGCGCACCTCGGCGAGCAGCTCGTAGCGGTCGACCAGCGCGGTCAGGCTCGCCCGGAAGTAGTCGCCCACCTTGCGGGCGTTCTCCACCACCTGCTCGTCCCGGATCACCTCCAGGGTCGCCAGACCGGCCGCCATCGCCTGCGCGTTGGAACCGAAGCTGGCCGAGTGGACCAGCACCCGGTCCATCGAGGAGTACACCTTCTCGAAGATCCAGCCCTTGCCGAGCGTCGCCCCCACCGGCACGTAGCCGCCGGAGAGCGCCTTGGCCGCGCACACCAGGTCCGGCAGCACGCCGTCCTCGTCCTGGTAGGCGAAGAACTCGCCGGTGCGCCCGATCCCGGTCTGCACCTCGTCGCAGATCAGCAGCGCCTTGTGCTCGTGCAGCAGGTCCTGGGCGGCCCGCAGCCAGCCGGGCGGCGGCGCCTGCACGCCCTTGCCCTGGATCGGCTCGACGATCAGCGCCGCGACGTCACCGCGCTTCAGCTCCTTGGCCAGCGCGCCGAGGTCGCCGAGCGGGATCGCGGTGTCCGGCAGCAGCGGGTCGAAGCCCTTGCGGAACCCGTTCTCGCCGTTCACCGACAGGGAGCCGGTGGTCAGCCCGTGGAAGGCGTGGTCCGCGTACAGGATCCGGCGGCGGCCGGTGGCGTACCGGGCGAACTTCAGCGCCGTCTCGACCGCCTCGGTACCGCTGTTGCCGAAGAACACCCGGTCCAGCCCCGGTGTGTACGACAGCAGCCGCTCGGCGAGCAGGCCGGGCAGCGGCGAGCAGTCGAAGCGGACCAGGTCCGGCAGGTCGAGGTCCATCACCTGCTGGACGGCCGAGCGGACCACCGGGTGGTGGCGGCCCAGCGCGAAGATGCCGAAGCCGGCCAGCATGTCGAGGTACTCGTTGCCCTCGGCGTCGTAGAAGTACTGGCCCCGGGCCCGCTCGTAGTACTTGTCGAAGCCGATGGTGTGCAGCATCCGGGCCAGTTGCGGGTTCAGGTAGCGGCTCTGCAGCTCGTACCGCTCCTTGCCCCGCTCGGCGAGCAGTGCGGCCAGGTCGAATCCCGGTGCGGTGCGGTCGGGACGCCGAGCGGTGCGGTCGTCGGGGTCAGCCGGCATGGCGCTGGTTCGCTCCTCGGTTCGGAAGGTCCCGGTCCGTGAGGTCCCGGGCCGGAAGCTCCCGGTCCGGCAGTCCACCGGCCGGCAGCAGGTGCTTGGCGAAGGCGGCGGTCTGGGCGGCGACCCCGGTACCGGTCAGCCCGGTCTCCTCCAGGATCTCCCCGCGCGCGGCGTGCCCGAGGAACTCCTGCGGCAGGCCCAGCACCCGCACCGGGACGTCCACGTCGGCGTCCCGCAGCGCCTGGGCGATCGCCGCGCCGACGCCGCCGGCGCGGCCGTTGTCCTCGACCGTGACCACCAGCCGGTGCCGGGCGGCGAGCTCCGGCAGGGCCGGGTCGACCGGCTTGACCCAGCGCGGGTCCACCACGGTCGCGGTGAACCCCTCGGCGAGCAGCAGCCGGGCCGCGTCCAGGCCGGCGGCGGCCGTGGTGCCGACGGTGACCAGCAGGATCTCCGGCAGCTCCCCGGTGCGCAGCAGCACGTCCACGCCGCCGATCCGCTCGATCGCGGGGACGGCCGGGCCGATGGTCGCCTTGGGGAAGCGCACCACGGTCGGGGCGTCGGCGACGTCCACCGCCTCGCGCAGCTGGGCGCGCAGTTCGTCGGCGTCGCGCGGGGCGGCGAGCCGCAGCCCGGGGACGACCTGGAGGATCGACATGTCCCACATGCCGTTGTGCGAGGCGCCGTCCGGGCCGGTCACCCCGGAGCGGTCCAGGACGAAGGTGACGCCGAGGCGGTGCAGCGCGACGTCCATCAGCACCTGGTCGAAGGCCCGGTTGAGGAAGGTCGCGTAGACCGCCACCACCGGGTGCAGTCCGCCGGTGGCCAGGCCCGCCGCGCTGGTGACGGCGTGCTGCTCGGCGATGCCGACGTCGAAGGTGCGCTCGGGGTACGCCTTGGCGAACTTCGCCAGGCCCACCGGCTGGAGCATGGCGGCGGTGATCGCCACCACGTCCGGGCGTTCGGCGCCGACGGCCAGCAGCTCGTCGCCGAACACCGAGGTCCAGGAGACGCCGGTGCTGGGCGAGATCGGCAGGCAGGTGTAGGGGTCGATCGGGTTGACGGCGTGGAAGCGGTCCGCCTCGTCCTGCTCGGCGGGCCGGTAGCCGCGGCCCTTGACGGTGAGGCAGTGCACGATGACCGGGCCGCCGAAGCCGCGGGCCTTGCCGAGCGCGGACTCCAGGGCGGCGAGGTCGTGGCCGTCGATCGGGCCGATGTACTTGAGGCCGAGGTCCTCGAACATGCCCTGCGGCGCGAAGGCGTCCTTGAAGCCCTTCTTGGCGCCGTGCAGCGCCTCGAAGATCGGCTGGCCGACCACCGGGGTGCGCTGCAGGGTGCCCTTGCCCCAGGAGAGGAAGCGCTCGTAGCCCTGGGTGGTGCGCAGGGTGGCGAGGTGGTTGGCGAGGCCGCCGATGGTGCGGGCGTAGGAGCGCTCGTTGTCGTTGACGACGATGACCAGCGGCCGGTCCTTGGCGGCGGCGATGTTGTTGAGCGCCTCCCAGGCGAGGCCGCCGGTGAGCGCGCCGTCGCCGATCACCGCGACGGTGTGCCGGTCGTGCTGGCCGAGCAGCTGGGCGGCCTTGGCCAGGCCGTCGGCGTAGGAGAGCGCGGTGGAGGCGTGCGAGTTCTCGACCAGGTCGTGTTCGGACTCGGCCCGTGAGGGGTAGCCGGACAGGCCGCCCTTGGTCCGCAGCCCGGAGAAGTCCTGCCGGCCGGTGAGCAGCTTGTGGACGTAGCTCTGGTGGCCGGTGTCCCAGACGATCCGGTCGTGCGGGGAGTCGAAGGCGCGGTGCAGGGCGATGGTCAGCTCGACCACGCCGAGGTTGGGGCCGAGATGGCCGCCGGTCCGGGTGACGGCGTCGATCAGGAACTCCCGGATCTCGCCGGCCAGCCGGGGCAGCTCGGCGGCCGGGAGGGCTCTCAGGTCCGCCGGGGATGTGACGCTGGAGAGCAGTGACATGGCTTTCACCTCACGACTCGGAGCGGTGCGGTGGTGCCCCCGGTCGGGCCGCGGCCTCGCGGGGTGGGGGTCCGGCCCGGGTTCGGGCCCGGGCCGGACGGGGCGGACGGCCGGTAGGCCGTCCGCCGACGGGTGCGGTCAGCGGCCCCGGTTGGAGCCGACGGTGTCGGTGATCGCCCGCAGGGACTCCTTGAGGGAGCCCATGGTGGCGAGGACGGCGGTCGGCTCGTAGCCGCAGTGCGCCATGCAGTTGGAGCAGCGGGCGTCCTTGCCGCGTCCGTACTTGTCCCAGTCGGTCTTCTCGATCAGCTCGCGGTAGGTCGGCACATAGCCGTCGGCCATCAGGTAGCAGGGCCGCTGCCAGCCGAAGAGCGAGTAGTTGGGGATGCCCCAGGCGGTGCACTCGAAGTCGACCTTGCCCTCCAGGAAGTCCAGGAAGAGCGGGCTGTGGTTGAGGCGCCAGCGCCGCCGGTTGCCGCCGGCGAAGGTCTTGCGGAACAGCTCGCGGGTCTGTTCGACGCCGAGGAAGTGCTCCTGGTCGGGTGCCTTCTCGTAGGCGAACGCCGGGGAGATCATCATCTCGTCGACCTGGAGGTCGTCGTTGAGGTAGTCGAGCACGTCGATGATGGTCTGCGGGGTGTCGGTGTTGAAGAAGGTGGAGTTGGTGGTCACCCGGAAGCCGCGCCGCTTGGCCTCCTTGATCGCCTCCACCGCCTCGTCGAAGGTGCCCTCCTTGGCCACCGAGGCGTCGTGCCGCTCGCGCAGCCCGTCGATGTGCACGGTGAAGGTGAAGTACGGCGAGGGCGTGAACTTGTCCAGCTTCTTGCGCATCAGCAGCGCGTTGGTGCAGAGGAACACGTACTTGCGGCGTTCGACCAGCTGACGGACGATCTCGTCGATCTGCGGGTGCATCAGCGGCTCGCCGCCCGCGATCGAGACCATCGGGGCGCCCGACTCCAGGACCGCGCCGACCGCCTGGGCGACCGGCATCCGCTGCTTCAGCACCCCGGCCGGGTGCTGGATCTTGCCGCACCCCTCGCAGGCCAGGTTGCAGGCGAAGAGCGGTTCCAGTTCGACGATCAGCGGGAACTTGTCGCGTCGCTTGAGCTTCTGCTGCATGAGGTAGGTGCCGACCCGCACGGTCTGGCGCAACGGCATGGCCATGGCTAGCTCGCCTCCTGGGGGAGCGTCGAGGATGTGGGGTGGTCGAGGGTGGCGGGCGAGGGCCGGTCCCGGCCCGCCCGGTCGTTCCGCAGGTGCCAGTCGACCAGGGCGGGCACCGTGGCTCGGAGCGTCCGCCAGGCGCGGACGCCGGCCGGCAGGGTCCCCGGGCGGAGCAGTTCCCGCTCGGGGGTGTCGACGACGACCCGCAGCACGGCCGCGGGCAGGCCGGGCCGCAGCTCGCTGAGGGCCGCCAGCACGGCGGCGGCCTCCATGTCGACGGCGAGCGCGCCCTGCAGGTGCAGGGCGCGCCGTTCCAGGCCGCGCACCACGTGGTCGGCGGTGTGGTGCACGCCTGTGTGCGCGGTCAGGCCGCGCGCGGTCAGGGCCCGGGCGAGCCCGGGTCCCGAGCCGACGGTGAAGTGGTTGCCCTCGGCGTCGCGGACGCCGTCCGCGACGATCACGTCGCCGGGCGTGATGCCCGGCGCCACGGAGGCGCCGAAGCCGGCCACCACGAGCGCCCCGTAGCCGCCGGGGGCCGAGGTCAGCAGCCGTCTGACGGTGAGCGAGGCCCGCCGCCGACCGACGCCGGTCCGTACCAGGACCGGCGGGCCGCCGGCCGCGCCCCGCCAGTCCCCGCCGCGCAGGGCCCACACCTCGGGGCCGAGCGCGCAGAGGACCAGCAGCGGGGCAGCGGTCACCGGGACGCCCCGATCGGCGCGGTACCGGTGGCCGGCCGGCCGGCCGCGGGGCCGCCGTGCAGGTAGCGGCCGAGCGCGGTGACCGGGAAGACCAGCCGGTACAGGTGGTAGTTGATGGAGAAGTCCCACGGGAAGCCGGTGCCGGTGAACTGGGGCTCGTCCCAGGTGCCCTCGGGCAGCTGGGTGCGCACCAGCCAGTCGACGCCGCGCTCGACGGCGGGGTTGGCCCGGCCGTCCGGCCCCTCCCCGGCCGCGAGCAGCGCCATCAGCGCCCAGGCGGTCTGCGAGGCGGTGGAGTCGCCGCGCCCGGCCCAGCGCGCCGGGTCCTCGTAGGAGCGCATGTCCTCGCCCCAGCCGCCGTCGGTGTTCTGGCGGTCCTCCAGCCAGCGGACGGCGCGGCGGATCGCCGGGTGCTCGGCGGGCACGCCGACGGCGACCAGGGCGGGGAGCACCGAGCCGGTGCCGTAGATGTAGTTGGTGCCCCAGCGGCCGAACCAGGAGCCGTCGGCCTCCTGGTTGCGCAGCAGCCACTCGACGCCGCGCCGGGTGCGCGGGTCGCGGGCCTTGCCGACCTCGGCCAGCATCTCCACGACGTGGGCGGTGACGTCCGCCGACGGCGGGTCCACGACCTCGCCGAAGTCGCAGAACGGCAGCTTGTTCGGCAGGGTGCTGGTGTTGTCGACGTCGAAGGCGCCCCAGGCGCCGTTCTTGGACTGCATGCCGAGGTTCCACCGCACGGCCCGGTCGACGGAGCCGGCGACCTTGGCCGGGTCCGGGTGGGCGACCCGGCAGAGCGCGAGCACCACCTCGGCGGTGTCGTCGATGTCGGGGTAGGTGTCGTTCTCGAACTCGAACGCCCAGCCGCCGGGGGCGAGCGAGGGCCGCTGGACGGACCAGTCGCCGCGCTTGGTGATCTCCTCGCCGAGCATCCAGTCGACGGCGGAGACCAGCGCGGGGTGGTCGGCCGGGAGCCCGGCGTCGACCAGGGCGACAGTGGCCAGGCAGGTGTCCCAGACCGGTGACTGGCAGGCCTCCAGCCAGCGCCGGCCGTCCGGGGTGTGCACGGTGAAGCGGTCGAAGGAGGCGAGTCCGGCCCGCATCACCGGGTGGTCGAGCTCGTAGCCCTCCAGGTGCAGGGCGATCAGCGAGTAGACGGCGGGCGGCTGGATGCCGCCCCAGCAGCCGTCGGCCTCCTGGCGTTCGACGATCCAGCGGCAGGCCTGGGAGACGGCGAGCCGGCGCAGCGGGCGCAGGGCGCGGTGGTGGTAGGCGTGCAGGGCCTTGTCCAGGCGTTCGAACAGGCCGTCCCAGCTGGTGGCCGGGGCGAGCGGCCGGACGGGGAAGGGGTCGTCCGGGTCGGTGTGCAGCTCGGTGAGCGCGAAGGGCGCCGGGCGGACCGGCCGGTGTGCGGAGACGACGGTCAGCGGGACGATGGTCTGCCGGGCCCAGCAGCCGAAGGCATAGATGTTGAGGGGCAGCCACCTCGGCAGGAACATGATCTCGGGCGGCATCTCCGGCAGCCGTTCCCACGGCCACCAGCCGAACAGCGCGAGCCAGATCCGGGTGAAGACCCGGGCGGCGGCGATGCCGCCGGCCGACCGGATCCAGCGCGCGGCGGCCATCATGTGCGGGGCGCCCGGGTCGTCGCCCGCGAGCTTGAGGGCGACATACGCCTCGACGGTGGTGGACAGCTCGGCCGGTCCGCCGTGGAAGGTGGACCAGGTGCCGTCCTCGCGCTGGTGGGAGCGGATCCATTCGGCGGTGGCCTTGGTCTGCTCCTCGGTCCGGATCCCGAGGAACTGCCGGAGCAGTAAGTCCTCGGCGTCCATGGTGACGTTGGTCTCCAGATCGCCCTTCCACCACCCTTCCGAACTCTGCAGCGAGAGCAGGTGGGTGGTGGCGCGGGCCAGTGCCTCCTCGGCGGAGGCGGCCCCGTTCTGCGATTGCTCGGTCCGGTCGGCCGACGCGGCGGCGGCCCCCTCGGGCTGCCACTCCCCGGCGCCCAGGAGCGCCGGGGCGAGGCCGCCCACCGCGACCGGCTCGGGATCGTACTCAGGGTCGAGCCGGCCGTCCGCGGTTGCTGTCAACGTAACGTCACCTCTCTCGTACCACCACGAATTCGGCGAGTGCGACGAAGTGCTCGCGCACCACATCGGGCATGGGCACCTCGTCCAGCGCGGCGAGGGCAGTCGTGTGCTGGCGGCGGGCCTCCTCCTGGGTCCAGGCGCGGCCGCCGGCCTGCTCGATCAGCAGGGCGCGGGCGGCCAGCTCGGTCTCGCTCTCCTCGCCGCGCCCCTTGGGGTCGGCGAGCTGTTCGGCCAGTTCGCGGGAGGCCGGGCCGCCCTCGGCGAGCGCCGCGGCGACCGGCAGGGACTTCTTGCGCTGGCGCAGGTCGCCCCAGTGCGGCTTGCCGGTGACCTCGGTGGCCCCCCAGATGCCGAGCAGGTCGTCGACGGCCTGGAAGGCCAGGCCCAGGTGGTCGCCGAAGCGCTGGAGCGAGTCCGAGACCTTGTCGTCGGCCCCGGCCAGGACGGCGCCGAGCGCGGCGCCGGCGGAGAGCAGGGCGGCGGTCTTGCCGCCCTCCATCTCCAGGCACTCGGCGACGGTGACGGTGTCCCGCTGCTCGAAGGCGACGTCCATCGCCTGCCCGTCGATCAGCCGGCGGCTGGCGGTGTTGAGCAGCCGGACGGCACGCGCGGCGTCGGTGGGGCTCGCGCCGCCCGCGGTCGCGGCGTCGAGCAGCACCTCCGTACCGAGCGTGGCCAGGGCGTCACCGACCAGGATCGCCTGGGCCGGACCGAAGACCGTCCAGGCGGTGGCCCGGTGGCGCCGGGTCTCGTCACCGTCCATCAGATCATCATGGAGCAGGGAGAAGTTGTGCACCAGTTCAACAGCGACCCCACCGGGCACCCCGGCCTCCGCCGGGGCACCGGCGGCCTGGGCCGAGAGCAGCGCCAGGGTGGGGCGCACGGCCTTGCCGCCGTCCCCCGCGACCGGCGTGCCGTCCCGGTCGATCCAGCCGAAGTGGTACGCCGCGACCATGTCCATGGGTGCGGCCAGCCGGGCGACGGCGGCCCTCAGCGGCGGGGTGCAGAGCGCGCGGGTGCGGTTGAGCAGTTCCGGCACCGAGACCGGTCCGGCATGTGCCGTGCCTCCGCCGACGGTGCCGGTGCGTGACTCCACGTACGTTCCCTCTCCCTGGTGGTGCCTGGCCGCGTGGGACGGCCCGAGGCTGGCGGTGGTGGTGCGGCCGGACTCGGCGCGTCCGGTGGCGGTGGCGCCGCCGGGGCCGAGCGGGTGGGTACCCGCTCTGGCGGGCTCGCCGAGGTCCCCGGCGAACGCGGTGCCGGTCACCTCGGCCACCTCCCGTCGCCGCGGTCGGACGGCCGGGGCCGGCCGTCGGCGGCCGGTACCGCGTCGGCGGCGGCGTGACCGCTGCGCACGGCCCCCTCCATGGTCGCGGGCCAGCCGGTGGCCGTCCACGCGCCGGCCAGCAGCAGGCCGGGGACGGCGGTGCGCGGGCCGGGCCGCAGCGCGGCGGTGCCCGGGGCCGGGTCGAAGGTGGCGGTGCGCTCGCGGGTGACGAAGAAGTCCAGCACCTCGGCCCCGCCGGCGGCGGGCAGCAGCCGGGCCAGCTCCGGCAGGTAGCGGCGGCGCAGTTCGGCCACCGGCAGGTCGATCTCGTCCTCCACGGCGGACTGCGAGAGCGCCAGGTACTGGGCGTCGGGGTGGGCCGCGCCGAGCGAGGTGCCGGCCAGCCCGGAGTGCGCGGTGCGGTCGAAGACCCACTGCACGGGCGAGCCGAGCGCGGCGAAGAACGGCCGGCGCAGCACCTTGCGGTCGTAGACCACGTGGACGTTGAGGATCGGCGAGGTGCCGAAGCGGGCGAGCCGGTCCTGGTGGGCCAGCGCGTCGGGCGGCAGCAGTTCCAGCGCGGTGTCCTGGGCGCCGGCCAGGACCACCGTCTCGGCGGTGAGCGGCTCGCCGCCGCCCTCCAGTCGGACGGTGTGCTGCGGGACGGCCGGCTTGAGCTCGGCCACCCGGGCGCGCAGCAGCACCTTGACGCCCGCGCGCTCCAGCTCGGCGAGCGCCCGGTCGTGGTGGATGGTGCCGAGCGGGACGGCGGCCATGCCGATGTCGGAGGCCCCGGGGTCGGAGAGCAGGCCGGTCTTGAACACCATCGCGGCCAGTGCCAGCGACACCCGGTCGGCCCTGGCGTTCAGGGTGGCCACGCCGACGAGGTCCCACAGCGCGGCGACGGTCCGCTCGTTCTGGCCCTGCCGGCGCAGCCAGTCGCCGAAGGAGACGGCGTCCAGGGTCGGGTCGGCGAGGTCCAGGCGGCGCAGTGCGAGCGCGCCGCGGACCACCCGGGCCCGGTCGGCGGGGCCCAGGTGCGGGTAGCGGGCCAGGCTGCCGGCGAGGTGCAGCGGCACCGGCAGTGCGGCGCGGCCGAGCCGGCCCAGGGTGCGGACCGGTGCCTCGGCGGGCCCGGAGACGCCCAGGACGGGCACGTCCAGCCGGTCCTGGAGGTGGACCAGCCGGTTGGCGCCGAGGCGCTCCAGCAGACCCCGGTAGGCGGTGCAGCAGCGCAGGTACACGTGCTGGCCGTTGTCGACGGTCAGCTCCCCGCGCCGGAAGGAGAAGGCCAGGCCGCCTAGGCGGGGCCGGCCCTCGGCGAGGGTGACCCGGTGGCCCGCCTCCGCCAGCCGCAGCGCGGCGGTGATGCCCGCGAGGCCGCCGCCGACCACGACGGCGGCCGGGCGCGCGGCGTCGGCTCGCCCGGTCATCCGACCTCCCCCTCGCGTCCGGCGCCCGGTCCGGTCGTGACCGGAGCGCCCGTGGTCAGTGCCGTCGGGTCCGCGGTCAGTGCGGCCGGGCCCGACCCAACGGTCAACAGGGCTCTACCCATAAGTGATTCCCCGCTGACACAGCGTGACAGAACTGTGGCAAGAATCAAGAACGCCCCCCGGCGAGCCCGGAAAGCGCCACGTACGCCTTCTCCCAGCCCGGCAGCGAGACCCGGCCGCGCAGCACCGACTCCGGGTCGGCGGCGATCCGGCCGAGCAGCCGGTGGTAGATGCCCGCCATGGCGGCGGTGCAGGCCCGGCTGCGGCGGTCGAGCATCGGGAGCAGCCGCAGGCCCTCCTCGAAGGCCGCCTGGGCGCGGGCCGCCTCGAAGGAGACCAGCCCGGCGAAGTCGGCCCCGACCGGGGGCCGGGGGCGGGCGAAGCCCTCCTGGCAGCCGAACCGGACGAGGTCCTCCATCGGCAGGTAGGTGCGGCCGTTGAGGGCGTCCTCGCGCAGGTCGCGCAGGATGTTGGTGAGCTGCAGCGCCAGCCCGAGGGTGTCGGCGTACCGGGCGCCGCGCTCGGGGTCGTCGCAGCCGTAGACGCCGAGCGACAGCCGGCCGATGGCCCCGGCGACGCACCGGCAGTAGACCTTGAGCTCCTCGTAGGTCTGGTACTCCGCGCCCTTGAGGTCCATCTCGACGCCGTCGATCAGCTCGTCGAAGCCGCCGAGGTCGATCGGGAAGCGCCGGGCGCTGTCCGCGAGCGCGACCTTGATCGGGTCGGTGTCGTCCTCCGCGACGGAGCCGGCCCGGATCTCGTCGAGCAGTTCGCGGGTGCGCAGCAGCGCCTCCGCCTTGCGGTCGGCCGGGAGCTCGCCGTCGCCGATGTCGTCCACCCGGCGCGCCAGCGCGTACAGGGCCGACATGGCCAGCCGCTTCGGCTCGGGCAGCAGCCTGATGCCGTAGCTGAAGTTGCGGGCCTGCAGTCCGGTCACTGCCTCGCAGTACCGGTAGGCCGCCATGACCGGAGCCGACGCCAGTGGTGATGCCGCCACGCGGGCGTTCACCTTCCCTTCGCGAAGATGGCCGCCGCCTTCGCTGCGAGGCGGCGCTTGTCCGGCTTCGCCTGCTGGGCGAGCACGTCGTACCCGACGCCCTCGACGGCCGCCAGGGCCGCGTACCCGCCCGCGGTGAATCCCGCGAGGAGCAGTCGAAGCCTCCCCCGAACCGTACCTACCAATGGCGCACCTCGGTCGAGCAGGGTGCGGGCACGGTCGGCCTCGAAGCGGATCAGCTCGCGGACGGGCGCCCCGGCGCTCGGGGCGGCGAGGTCGGCCTCGGTGACGCCGAAGCGTTCGAGGTCCTCGGCCGGCAGGTAGATCCGGCCGCGGGCGAGGTCCTCGGCGACGTCCTGGAGGTGCTCGACGATCTGCAGGGCCCGGCAGATGTCGTCGGACATCGCGATCCGCTCGGGGGTGGCGAAGCCGGCGAGGGCCAGGACCAGTCGGCCGACCGGGTCGGCGGAGAGCGTGCAGTAGGCGATGAGCTCGTCGTAGTCCCGGTAGCGGGTGGTGGTCTGGTCGACCCGGTTGGCCTCGATCAGCCGGCGGAACGGCTCCGGGGTGAGCCCGTGCCGGTCGACCAGGGGGACCAGCGGGCGCAGCAGCGGGTGCCGGGGGGCGTCGCCGCGGGCGGGGTCGAGGGCGCTCTCGAAGACCCGGTCGAGGTCGCGGTCCAGGCCGTCCAGCAGGGCGAGGCGGAACGCCGTTCCGGCCGGGGAGGGCCGGTCGGGAGCGGGCGGGCCGGACTGGGCCGAAGGGGTGAGTCCGAGGCCCTGGGACGGCCCCGTCGGCTCCGGCGGCGCGGGGACGCCGAGCAGCGCGGCGGTGCCGGCCGGGTCGGCGAGGTCGCCGTCGCCGGCGTCGTCCACCAGCCGGCAGAAGCCGTAGACCGTCATGAGGTCGTCGCGCCACGCGGCGGGCAGGAAGAACGGGGCGACCGGGAAGTTCTCCGCGCTCGCCTTCGCCAGGGTCGCCGCCCCCGCGGGGCCGGGGTCCGGGCGTCCGCCGCCGGGCGGGGACTCACTACTGGGCTGGGCCGAAGCCGACACTGCTGTCACTCCCCCGTTCTACACCGCTCAAGTGATCGGCCCGAGTCGGACACGCGTCCGATCACGGGCGTCACGTCCGGCACACCACCCCCGCGCCGTACAGCCTGACACCGACGCCCGCGCCGGAGAAGAGCGCCTCACCCGGCGCACGGGGCGCTCACCCGGGCGGGGGCGGGCCACCCGGGGCACGGCGGGGCCCGGGCGGGGGCGCACGAACGACAGGGGCCGGCCCCGGGTCTCCGCCCGGGACCGGCCCCGTCGCACGGACCGGTGCGGTACTACGGGCGCTCGCCGCGCTCGTAGGCGCCGACGACGTCCTCGGTCGGACCGTCCATGATCAGCTCGCCGGCCTCGATCCAGATGGTCCGCTCGCAGGTCTCGCGGATCGACGCGTTGTCGTGGCTGACCAGGAAGACCGTACCGGCCTCCGCGCGCAGCTCCTCGATCCGCTTCTTGCTGCGGGCCTGGAAGGCCTGGTCACCGGTGGCCAGCGCCTCGTCGATGAGCAGCACGTCGTGGGTCTTGGCGGCCGCGATCGCGAACCGCAGCCGGGCGCCCATGCCGGAGGAGTAGGTGCGCATCGGCAGCGAGATGAAGTCGCCCTTCTCGTTGATGCCCGAGAATTCGACGATCTCCTGGTAGCGGCTGCGCACATCGGCCGGCGACATGCCCATGGCGAGGCAGCCGAGCACGACGTTGCGCTCACCGGTCAGCTCGTTCATCAGCGCGGCGTTGACACCGAGCAGCGAGGGCTGGCCGTTGGTGTAGATGCCGCCCTTCTCGGTCGGCAGCAGACCGGCGATGGCCGCCAGCATGGTGGACTTGCCGGAGCCGTTGGAGCCGATCAGGCCGATCGCCTCACCCTTGTACGCGGTGAAGCTGACGCCCTTCACCGCGTGCACCTCGCGGACGCCGGACGCCCGCTTGCGGCTGATGATCCGGCTCAGCGCGGAGGTGGCGCTGCCCTTGCCGGAGCCCGCCCCGTGCACCCGGTAGACGATGTGCACGTCGTCCACCACGACGGTGGGGTCGCGGGCCACGTCGGCGTCGAACACCTTGCGGCGGGGAGGAAGCGCGTCCTCCAGGTCCTTGCGCAGGTCGGCCCCTCGAACATCGGTGTCAGCCACGGCCGTACTCCTCCTCAGCCTTCCAGAAGAAGACATATCCGACGACGAACATACCGACTGCCCAGGCGATCGCGTACTTCCACTGGTGCGGCGGGAAGTCCTGGTGCGCGGGGAGGTGCTTGTTGTAGATGATCGGGGCGAAGGCGTGCCGGACCAGGTCCATGTAGACCGAGGCCGGGTTGAGCTGCATCACCTTCTGCCAGAACTCCGGCCAGGTGCTGATCTTGTCCTGGATGCTGAACATCACGCCGGACAGGAACATCCAGGCCCGCATCGCGAACGGGATCAGCTGGGAGATGTCGCTGGTCTTGGAACCGATCCGGGCCATCATCAGGGCCACACCGGTGTTGAACGCCGACTGCAGCAGCAGGGCCGGGAGCACGAGGACCCAGGTGCGGCCGATCTCGATCCCGCTCGCCAGCACGACGCCGACCAGCACGACCATCGAGATCAGCAGCTGCTGGAGCTGGATCACGGTGAAGGCGATCGGCAGCGAGGCACGGGGGAAGTGCAGCGCCCGGATCAGCCCGAGGTTGTCCGCGATCGCCCGGGTGCCCGACTGCACCGCGTTCTGGGTGAACTGGAAGACGAAGACGCCGATGCAGAGCCAGGCGGTGTACGTCCCCTCGGGGAAGTTGTCCTTGCTCTTCAGGATCACACCGAAGACCAGGTAGAACACCGCGCAGTTCAGCAGCGGGGTCACGACCTGCCAGAGCTGACCGAGCTTGGCGTCGGTGTACTGGGCCACCAGGCGGGCGGTGGCAAAGGCCCAGATGAAGTGACGCCGGGCCCAGAGCTGCTTCGAGTAGGCGACCAGGCCGGGCCTTCTGCCGCTCACCGTCAGGCCGTACTTGTCCGCAAGCTGCTTCGGGGTCAGGCCCGCGTCCGCCCCCCTCGGGGCTGAGAGGCTGACGGGTTCACTCACTGTCGACACATTCATCCTTCACGCGGGATCGTCGGGGCGGGCCGGTCGACGGGGGTCCGCCGGCCTTGCGCCGATGGGGATCCACTCGGATCTCGGGGGGAGTGCGGCCGGTGTGTGGTCACCGGCCCGACGACCGACCTGCCGCCCCGGTGACCGGAAGTCACCGGACGGTCACCGGACGGATCAGATGACCGGCGGTCGGCCCAGCCTGGTCAGTCGCCAAACGGTACGCCATCGCATGGGCCGCCGCGTACCGCAGGGTTCGCGCCAGCCCGCCCGGAACCCGCCCCACCAGGCCTTGAACGCCTCGGGGGAGGGTCGGCGGGCCAGCGTGAGCAGGAACCAGGTTCCCAGGTATAGAGGCACCAAAGGGGCCGGAAGGTTCCGTCTGGCGAGCCAGACCCTGTTCCGGGCCACGTTGTGGAAGTACGAGGCGTGCCGGGCGGGCGAGGTGGTGGGGTGGTGCAGCACCACGTCGGCCCGGTAGTCGATGGCCCAGCCCGCGTCCAGCGCGCGCCAGGCGAGGTCGGTCTCCTCGTGGGCGTAGAAGAACTCGGCGGGCAGCTGGCCGGAGTTCTCGAACACCGCGCAGCGCACCGCGCTCGCCCCGCCGAGGAAGGTGGTCACCCGGGAGGAGTGCAGCGGGTCGCTGGCGCGCAGCCGGGGCACGTGCCGGCGCTGGGTGACGCCGGTCTCCGGGTCGGCGATCCGGAAGCTCACGATGCCGAGCTCCGGGTCGGCCGTGAAGGCCTCGCGCAGCAGCCGGGCCGAGTCGGTGCCGGGCAGCCGGCCGTCGTCGTCGAGGAACAGCACCGCGTCGACGTCCCGGCCGTCGCGGCCGAACAGCTCGATGCCGACGTTGCGGCCGCCCGGGATGCCGAGGTTCTCCGGCAGCTCGACGGAGCGCACCCCGGCCGGGAGGGGCGGCAGCGGGGCGCCGTTGGCGACCACGGCCAGCTCGACGGCCGGGCCCTGCTGGGCGCGGACCGACTCGATCAGGGCGGTCAGCTCGTCCGGGCGGTTGCCCATGGTGATGATCACCGCGCCGAGCCGGAAGGCGTCGGCACCGGTGGCGGCGGTGGCCTGCTCCGTCATGCCCGTCCCCGTCCCCGTCGCGCCCGTGCCCGTCGCGCCCGTGCCCGTCACGTCGCTCACCGGAGCCTGCTCGACAGGACGATGCTCAGCAGGTGCAGCACGGTCTGCAGCATCGCGATCGCGGCCAGTACGACCACCGCGATCCGGGTGAAGAAGAGGCCGCCGTGCACCAGGTCGGCGACGCCGGCGGCGAGGATGAACAGCGAGGCCTCGACCGCGCCGACCAGCCGGTGGAACTTGAGGACCGAGGCCGCCCGGCGGGCCTTGGCGACACCGGCCGAGCGCGGCACCGAGGCGCTGTCCTCGACCGCCGTCAGACCGCTGCGGGCGCGGGCCACGTCGACCAGGTCGGTCTCCGACTTGATCAGGATCGCGCCGAGCGCGGCCAGGGTGCCGAGGAAGGCCCACTCCCACTGCGCGGCGCTGCCCTCGCGGTGCAGCAGGTCGGTGGCGCGCAGGCCGAGGCCGGTCAGCAGGGCCGCCTCGGACATGTAGTGGCCGACCCGGTCCAGGTAGACGCCGGTGAGCGAGGTCTGCCGGCGCCAGCGGGCGACCTCGCCGTCCACGCAGTCCAGCAGCAGGTAGAGCTGGATCAGCACGGCCGCCAGCACCGCGCCGGCGATCCCGGGGACGATCAGCGCGGCGCCGGCCAGGATGCCGGTGAGCATCATCAGGTAGGTCAGGCCGTTGGGCGTGATCACCGTGACCGTGGAGAGCACCCGGGTGATCCGCAGCGAGATCCGCCGCATGTAGAGGCGGCCGGCCCAGTGCTCGGCACTGCGGC
Source organism: Kitasatospora purpeofusca (assembly GCF_000718025.1). GTDB lineage: Bacteria > Actinomycetota > Actinomycetes > Streptomycetales > Streptomycetaceae > Kitasatospora > Kitasatospora purpeofusca. Next base: position 602,204 of record NZ_JODS01000002.1, on the reverse strand, counting down.
GCTGGAGCATGCCCTCCGGGTGGATGACCGCGCGCAGTTCCTCGATCGAGGGGCGGCGGGTCAGGTCGACCGGCGGCGTGGACCCGGCGGCGGAACGGTCAGCAGTTGACGGCTTGGACATAGTCGGCGTACGCGTCCCTGATTGCGGAAGGGGAGAGGTCGAGGTGTTCGAGGATGGTGAAACGGCCCGGCCGGGTATTCGGAGCGTAGTGCACCGCCTCGGTGAACTCCGCCTCGGTGAAGCCGATCTGAGCGGCGGTCACCGGCAGTCCGTGGTGCGCCAGGCGCTCCACGATCAGACCGGTCAGCTCGCGCTCGCCCCGCAGGAAGCTGGCGAAGGCGGCGCCGAGGCCGACCTGTTCGCCGTGCTGGGCGGACCGCTTGGGATACAGCACGTCCAGGGCATGCGAGATCTCGTGGCAGGCACCCGACGAGGGCCGGGTGCTGCCGGCGATGTTCATCGCGATGCCGGACAGTACCAGTGCCTCGGCGAGGGCGGTGAGGAAGCCCTGATCCTGAAGGTTTCCTGGGTGCCGCAGCAGGTTCTCGCCCGCCGAACGGGCCATCGCGACGGCCAGTCCGTCCACCGGTTCACCGGTCTCGGCGTGCGACAACTCCCAGTCGGCGCAGGCCGAGATGTTGGAGACGATGTCGCCGATGCCGGCCGCGACGAAGCGCGGCGGGGCGCCCTGGATCACGTCCAGGTCGATCACGATGCCGATCGGGCTAGGCACCCCGTAGGAACCGCGCCCGGCGTCGTTGTCGAGGGTGGAGACCGGCGAGCAGATGCCGTCGTGGGCCAGGTTGGTCGGGACCGAGACCAGCGGCAAGCCGAGCCGCGCGGCGGCGTACTTGGCCACGTCGATGATCTTGCCGCCACCCAGGGCGACGATGGTGTCGTAGTGGCCGCCGCGCACGCCGCCGCGGATCTCGTCCGCCAGCCGCACCGCGCTGTCGAGGCTGCCGTCCGCCACGCTGTACCAGTCGGCGCCGGGCAGGGCCGGCTCCAGCCGGGCCCGCAGCACCGAACCCGAGCCGTTGCTGATCGCCACCGCGATCCGGCCCGAGGCGGACAGCCGCTGGTCGGCGAGGATGCCGCCGAGCGCGTCCAGCGCGCCCGGGCGGATCTCCACGAAGAGCGGCGACGGCACCAGCCGGGTCAGTACTGGCACGCGATCTCCCGCGCCTTCGCCAGGTCGTCGTGGTTGTCGACCTCGACCCAGGAGACCTCGCCGATCGGCTGGACGTCGATCCGCAGGCCGCGGTTCACCATCTCCTGGTAGCCGTCCTCGTAGTACAGCTGCGGGTCGCGCTCGTAGGTGGCGCGCAGCGCGTCGGCGAGGTCGGCGGCGGCGGCCGGGTTGATCACGGTGACACCGATGTACTCGCCGGTGGCCTCCGCCGGGTCCATCAGCTTGGTGATGCGGCGCATGCCGGCGGCCGGGTCGACGACCACCTTCATCTCCTCGTCGGCGAGCTTCTTCACCGTGTCGAGGGCGAGCAGGATGCCGGGCTCGCGGCCCTCGGCGGTCAGCCGGGCGTTGGCCTCCAGCATGGTGCGCTGGACCTGGACGGGGTGGACGGTGTCGCCGTTGGCGAGCAGCAGGCCCTCGGTGAAGAGCTCACGGGCGCACCAGAGCGAGTAGGCGTTGTTCCATTCCTCGGCCTTGTCGTTCTCGACCAGGGTGAGCTTGACGCCGTACTTGCGCTCCAGGGCGTCCTTGCGCTCCTCGACCGCCTCCTTGCGGTAGCCGACGACGATCGCCGCCTCGCGCAGGCCGACCTCGGCGAAGTTGCCGAGGGTGAGGTCCAGGACGGTCCGCTCCCCGTCGACCGGCACCAGCGCCTTGGGCAGGGTGTCGGTGTACGGGCGCAGCCGGCGGCCGGCGCCGGCTGCCAGAACGAGGCCGATCATGCGGGTCTCCTGATCCGTCGTGCTGAGCGCGGCCCCGCCCGGACCCGGGAGTCTTCCGGGGTCACCGGCGGTGGCGCGCCGGGGCCGCGAGATGCGGCCGCGGTGTCCTATGTGATGGTAGGCGACCACGACTACCTGCCAGAACGCGGCCGGACACTCGAACACACATCGAACACATTCCGAACGGTTCTGCTAATCCGACGCCCGTCCCGGGCCGCCGGGCGGCCCCCGGCGGCCGGGTTGTGCGTCGGGCCCCTCCCCCGTGCCACCCGTACGGCAGACTGGGGCGCGACGCCACCGGTGCGTGCCGTGGTTGCTCCCCGTGCTCCCGAAGCTGCCGAAAGAGGCCTCATGCCCCAGAGCCTGCCGACCGATCCGACCGCCCCCGCCGGGCTGGACACCGGCCTCGACACCGGCCTCGACGTCGAGACGGACGTCGACGCCGTCGCGGACGCCGCCGGCACTCCGGAGGAGATCCTGCTGGAGCTGGTCGACGACGAGGGCGTGACCATCGGCACCGCGGAGAAGCACTGGGCGCACCAGCAGCCCGGGCGGCTGCACCGGGCGTTCTCGGTCTTCCTCTTCGACCGGCAGGGCCGGATGCTGCTCCAGCGCCGGGCCCTGGGCAAGTACCACTCCCCCGGGGTCTGGTCGAACACCTGCTGCGGCCACCCGTACCCCGACGAGCCGCCGTTCGTGGCCGCCGCCCGGCGCACCGCGGAGGAGCTGGGCGTCGCCCCGGCGCTGCTGTGCGAGGCGGGCACGGTCCGCTACGACCTGCCGGACGAGGCCACCGGCCTGATCGAGCGGGAGTGGAACCACCTGTTCGTGGGTCTGGTCACCGCGCCGGTGCGGCCCAACCCGGACGAGGTGGACGACTACGCCTTCGTGACCGCCGAGGAACTGCGCGAGCTGGAGGCGGAGCGGCCGTTCTCGGTGTGGTTCCGGACGGTCTTCGAGGCGGCGCTGCCGGGGATCCGGGAGATCGCCGGCAAGGACTGGTAGAGCGCTCCGGGCGGGGCCGCCGCGCGGCGGCCCCGCCGGGCCGGGGCGGCCGAGGCCCCTCGTCGGCCCCGGGCCACTCGTCGGCCCCGGCGCGACCGGGGCTGCCCGGCCCGGCTAGGGCTCCTCGCGCGGGACGGGCAGCGAGGCCCAGATGACCTTGCCACCCTGCCCCGCCTGCTCCACGTCGCACACGCCGCCGGCCTGCAGCGTGACGCTCTTGACCAGCAGCAGCCCGCGCCCGCCGGTCCGCCCGGTGTCGGCCGCCAGGGCCTTCGGCCGGTACGGGTCGCCGTCCTCGACCGAGACCCGCACCCAGCCGCCCCGCACCACCAGCTCGGTGGTCACCTCCGGCGACAGCTCGGCGGCGTGGGTCACCGCGTTGCCGACCAGCTCCGAGACGATCAGCAGCAGGTCGTCCACCAGCTCCTGGTAGCGGATCTCCGCCATGCCCTGGGCCAGCAGCCGGTCACGCACCGCGTGCCGGGTGCGCGGGACCGAGGCCTGCTCGGCGGGCACGGTGAAACGCCACACCCCCTCGACAGGACCGCCGCGCGCCACTGCCGACGCGGCGGTCACCCGTTTCTCCGGCGCCGTCGACGCCGCCTCTTCCTCGCTGATCCGCTCCACGTCCAGCCGCCCTTCGTCCGCGACCCCGGGAATCAGGCGTTCCGCTCATGGCGCCCTCGGTCCACAGAGGCTAGGAGAGCCACCCCCGGGGCCGTGGCACCGTCGACAACTTGCCCGTGTCGGACCAGAGCCGACCGATACCGATCGTTCATCGACCGCAACTCGACCGTTTACCGTCCTTGAACCACCGGTTCGCGCACAGCAGCGATCCGTACCGCCGCCCCCCACCATCCCGACCGGGGAAACGCAGGTGAGAAGCACTCCGAAACCCTGGTAATGTTCTCTCTGTCGCCGAGGGGACGAGCAGAAAACCCCCGAAGCACACACCCCGTCCGGGTGGCGGAATGGCAGACGCGCTAGCTTGAGGTGCTAGTGCCCTTTATCGGGCGTGGGGGTTCAAGTCCCCCCTCGGACACCAGCGATTCCCCGTGGGAACTCACAAGAGTTCCCACGGGGAATTTCTTTTTTCCCCCGGACCTCCCGACCGCCCTTCCCGGGCGCCCCGCGCACCCCGCGCGCGCCCCGCCGGTCGTCCCCGCGCGCCCCCGCCGAAGGTCAGAGGTTCGGACACGAGATGGCAACGATCGGGTGTTTTGCGGTGAATCTGAGGTCCAGCTGAGGTTTCGCCCGATTTCGCCCCTTAGGCTCTTCCCGTTTGTCCGGAAAGCCAAGTGACACGACAAGACAGAGGACCGATACGGTGAGTGAGCCCGAGTCGACGACGGCATCCCATCAGCACTACCGCCGCTCGCTCGGCACCATCAGCCTCACCGCGGTCGGCCTCGGATCGATCATCGGCTCCGGCTGGCTCTTCGGCGCCGAGCGCGCCGCCCGGCTGGCCGGACCGGCCTCGATCGTCGCCTGGGTGATCGGCGCGGCCGTCGCCCTGACCATCGCGCTCACCTACAGCGAGCTCGGCTCGATGTTCCCCAAGGCCGGCGGCATGGTCCGCTACGGCCAGTACTCGCACGGCTCGCTGGCCGGGTACCTGGCCGCCTGGGCCAACTGGATCGCGATCGTCTCGGTCATCCCCGGCGAGGCCACCGCGTCGGTGCAGTACATGAGCTCCTGGGACTTCGGCTGGGCCAAGGGCCTCTTCGACGGACAGGAGTTGTCCGTCAGCGGCGTGGCCGTGGCCAGTGTGCTGCTGCTGGTCTACTTCGCGCTGAACTGGTTCGCGATCACGCTGTTCGCCAAGACCAACACGGCGATCACGGTGTTCAAGGTCGTCGTCCCCACCCTCACCGCGGGCGCCCTGCTGCTGGCGCACTTCGACACCGCGCACTTCACCGACCACGGCGGCTTCGCGCCGAACGGCTGGAGCGCGGTGTTCACGGCGGTGGCCGTCTCCGGCATCGTCTGGGCCTTCAACGGCTTCCAGTCTCCGCTCAACCTGGCCGGTGAGGCCCGCGACCCCGGCAAGTCGCTGCCCAAGGCCGTGATCGGCTCGATCCTGATCGCCCTGGTGATCTACGTCGCGCTGCAGATCGCCTTCCTCGGCGCCGTTCCGACCGCCGACCTGGCCAACGGCTGGGGCGGCCTCGGCTACACCTCGCCGCTGGCCGACCTGGCCATCGCCTGGGGCCTGAACTGGCTCGCCCTGCTGCTGTACGCGGACGCCTTCGTCTCCCCCAGCGGCACCGGCATGATCTACGCCGCCACCACCTCCCGGATGATCCACGGCGTCCAGGAGAACGGCCACCTGCCGAAGATCTTCGGCCGGGTCGACCCGAAGACCGGCATCCCGCGCCCGGCGCTGGTGCTCAACCTGGTCGTCGCCTTCTGCTTCCTCGCGGTCTTCCGCGGCTGGGGCTCGCTCGCCGAGATCGTCTCGGTGGCCACCGTGATCTCCTACATCACCGGCCCGGTCGCCGTGATGGCGCTGCGCCGCCTGGCACCCGAGCTGCCCCGGCCGGTCCGGCTGCGCGCGATGCCGGTGATCGCCCCGGTCGCCATGATCTTCGGCTCGCTCGTCCTCTACTGGGCCCGCTGGCCGCTCACCGGCAAGGTCATCCTGCTGATGGCCGCCGGTCTGCCGATCTGGGCCTGGTACGAGCTGCGCAAGCCGTTCGCCGAGCTGAAGCCGCACCTCAAGGCCGGCGCCTGGATGATCGCCTACCTGTTCGTGATGGCCGGCGTCTCCTGGGCCGGCTCCACCGACTTCGGCGGCGAGGGCTACCTCCCCGAAGGCTGGGACCTGCTGGTCGTCGCCCTGATCGCGCTCGCCTTCTACGCCTGGGGCGTCCGCAGTGCCTGGGCCAACCCCAGCCTCGCCGCGGTCAAGCTCGAGCTGGCCGCGGACGCGAGCGCCGCGGACGAGGCGGCCGGGACCGCCGGGACCGCCGCCGGCACCGGACGGGCCGCCGACGCGGAACCCGCGGGAGCCCCGCGCGGCTGAGCCCGGCACCGAACATCAGGAGGGGCGCCGCCCCGGGATCCCCCGGAGCGGCGCCCCTCCGGCGTTGCCGGGGGGGCTGTCAGGGGGCTGCGGAATACTGGGTCGCATGTCGTCGCCCGCCGCCTCCTCCCCGTCCGTCGCGGCCCGCATGAGCCGCCAGGGCTCCCGCGACACCGCGCAGGAGCTGGCCGTCCGGCGGCTGCTGTTCCGCTGGGGCCTGCGCTACCGCGTGAACGCCAAGGTCCCGGGGCTGCCCCGGCGCACCGTCGACATCCTGTTCCCCGGGCCGAAGGTCGCGGTCTTCCTCGACGGCTGCTTCTGGCACGGCTGCCCCGAGCACGCGACCAGCCCGAAGTCCAACGCCGAGTGGTGGCGCAGCAAGCTCGACCGCAACGTCAGCCGCGACCAGGACACCACCCGCCACCTGGCCGAGGACGGCTGGACGGTGCTGCGCTTCTGGGAGCACGAACCCCCGGCCGCCATCGCCCGCACGGTCTGGACCCGCCTGCGGCCGGACGTCCCCCTGCCGGAGGCGACGGACGCTGCGGTCCCCGGCGACGCCCCCTGAGCCCCCCGCGGGTCAGCCGCGGCGGGCGCGGCGGATGGCGGAGGTGACGACCGGGGGGAGGAGGTCGCCGACGGCGCGCTTGGCGACGTTGGCGGGGCGGCGGCGTTCGGCGGCGCGGGCGCGGCGGTCGGCGAGGTCGCGGTCGGCCGACTCGCGGTCGCGTTCGGCGGCGCGGAAGGCCTCGTCGGCGGCGCGGTGCTCCGCCTCGGCGGCCAGCCGGGCGTGGTGGCGGGAGACCCGGAAGGGTTCGGCGCCCGCGTCGCTGCCGCTGATCCGGACCAGGCGGCGGCCGTCGACCGACTCGCTGGTGATGTCGCAGTGCGGCAGGGTGCCCCGGCGGGCCAGCAGGTCGAGCTGGGCGGGCTCCGGGTCGCCCCAGGTGCCGTAGAACTTGCTGTCGGTGAGCACGATCGGCCGCAGTCCGTGGTTGAACACGGCCTCCCAGGTGGCGGCGGCGACGCCCGGGGTGTGGGCGGAGCGGTAGTCGTCCAGGACCACGATGCCGTCGGAGGCGAGCGCCGTGCGGGCCACCTGGATGTCCTCGGCGACGTGCTCGTAGAGGTGCGAGGCGTCGATGTGGATGAAGCGGAAGGCGCCGGGCGCGACCCGGCCGCCGCCGAGCGTGGAGGTCGGGGCCTGGACGATCTCCGGCAGCCGCTCGTTGAAGGCGAGGTAGTTGGTCTCGAAGGCGGTGCGGGTCAGCGTCCTGCGGTAGGACATGTCCATCTCGGCGGCGTTCTCGTCGTCCGGGGCGTCGGAGTCGAAGAGGTCGCAGACCGTGAAGGCCTCGCCCGGCTGGAGGTGCGAGCCGATGACGATCGCGCTGCGACCCAGGTAGGCGCCCATCTCCATGAGGTCCCCGGAGCGGCCGGCCTTCTCCTGCCGGCCGAGGAACCAGTCGAAGAGGTGACGGTCCTGGTCCCAGAACCACCCGGGTACGTCGTCGAGCACCTCGGGTTCAGCAGGTCGCTGCTGGTCGGCACTGAGTGCGGCGTCGGTCACGAGGCGGCTCCTAACACGGTACGAACGACCACTGGGCACGATCTCCGACTCGGGGTCGGCCTCTGCGGCCCTGCGACGGTCCTGGCGGCCGCGTCCGGGCCCGGAGCGCGGTCCGGGCAGACGGGAGCGACCCGGCCTGGCACCGACCGTAGTCCGGGGCTCCCGAGTTCGCTGCAATCTACTCGCCACGGAGCGGAGTTGCGCGGGCTCGGAGCAAAGAATTTCGGGCTCCGGCAGTTAGTGCGCGGAGTTGACCGAGACCCGTACACGGTGCGGGAACGGTGCGTCCATAGTGCCGTCCGACCACCCGATTGTCATCAGCACGGGCCCCGGAGGCAGGCGGAGCGAAGGGAGGAGCGGCGGGAGGAGCGGCGGGCCCGGCCCGGCCGGGGGCGGTGGCCCCGGCCGGGCGGGCGCGGTCGGCTTCCGCGGCCGGTTCAGGCCAGGTCGACGCCCGGGTAGAGCGGGAAGCCGGCGAGCAGGTCGGCGGCGCGCTTCGCGACGCCTTCGGCGACCGCCGGGTCCAGCACGTACTGGGCCCTGGACGGCGCGCCGGCGGCGGTGGTGGCCGGGGTGGCGGCGCGCAGCACGGTGTCGATCAGGCCGGCGATCTCGTCCATCTCGGCGGTGCCGAGGCCTCGGGTGGTGAGCGCCGGGGTGCCGATCCGCACCCCCGAGGTGTACCAGGCGCCGTTCGGGTCACGCGGGACGGAGTTGCGGTTGGTGACGATGCCGGAGTCCAGCAGCGCGGCCTCGGCCTGGCGGCCGGTGAGGCCGTGGCCGGAGACGTCGACGAGCACGAGGTGGTTGTCGGTGCCGCCGGTGACCAGGGTGCCGCCGCGGCGCAGCAGGCCCTCGGCGAGCGCCTGGGCGTTGTCGACGACCCTCTGGGCGTAGTCCTGGAACTCGGGGCGCCGGGCCTCGGCGAAGGCGACCGCCTTGGCGGCCATGACGTGCGAGAGCGGGCCGCCGAGCACCAGCGGGCAGCCGCGGTCGACGTGCTCGGCGAGTTCCTCGGTGCAGAGCACCATGCCGCCGCGCGGGCCGCGCAGCGACTTGTGGGTGGTGGTGGTGACGATGTGGGCGTGGGCCACCGGGTCCTCGTCGCCGGTGAACACCTTGCCGGCGACCAGGCCCGCGAAGTGGGCCATGTCGACCATCAGGGTGGCGCCGACCTCGTCGGCGATCTCGCGCATCCGGCGGAAGTCGACCCGCCGGGGGTAGGCGGAGTAGCCGGCCACCAGGATCAGCGGGCGGAACTCCCGGGCGGTGGCGCGCAGCGCGTCGTAGTCGATCAGGCCGGTGGCCGGGTCGGTGCCGTAACTGCGCTGGTCGAACATCTTGCCGGAGATGTTGGGGCGGAAGCCGTGGGTGAGGTGGCCGCCGGTGTCGAGGGACATGCCGAGCATGCGCTGGTTGCCGAGCTCCCGGCGCAGTTCGGCCCAGTCGGCCTCGGTGAGGTCGTTGACGTTGCGGACCTTGGCGCGCTCCAGGGCGGGGCTCTCGACCCGCTGGGAGAGCACGGCCCAGAAGGCGGTCAGGTTGGCGTCGATGCCGGAGTGCGGCTGGACGTAGGCGTGGTCGGCGCCGAAGAGGGCGCGGGCGTGCTCGGCGGCGACGGTCTCGACGGTGTCGACGTTGCGGCAGCCGGCGTAGAAGCGGCGGCCGGCGGTGCCCTCGGCGTACTTGTCGCTGAGCCAGTTGCCCATGGTGAGCAGGACGGCCGGGGAGGCGTAGTTCTCGCTGGCGATGAGCTTGAGCGAGGCGCGCTGGTCGTCGATCTCCTGGCCGATGGCGGCGGCGATCCGCGGTTCGACCTCGCGGACCACGTCGAGGGCGGAGCGGAAGGCGGTGTTGGCGGCGGGGGTGGCGGCCGTGTGCGGCTGCGGGGCCATGGCGGTCTCCTGAAGGGGAGGTCGGGGGCCCAGGCGCTCGGCAACTGCGTCGTGATTCGGCACGGGGCCGCTTCCCGATGGTCGATTCCATCCGTGCGCGCCAGTCGCGGCCCGCCGGAATCGTACCAATGCCGGACGGCCTGTGGCGGAGATCTCAGAATGCGGGACAGCGGCGGACATGACATACCTTTTGTCCGCTTGTGCCCGTTCTTGTGCTACGGCCGTATTGCAGCGGAATGAAGCCGTCACAATTCCGGAACAAAGCCCGGGAGCCACTTCTCCGACGCCTTCGGAATGATTTGCGGAAAGTCCTCGGTGTCCGATCTGATGGCGCTCGGCGACGCCCCGGGAAACCCCCGGGAGGGCGTCCGGAAATGTACGTCGGTGCACCTCCACCCATGGGGCGGCACGGAATTCGGGGAGTACTCCTGTCATGGCAGTGGTCGAACACGTCGCCGCATCGGACGCGCCGCCCGTGCGGCCCGCCCCGCCGGGGCTGCTGCGCCGGGTCTGCCGGGACCGCACCGGGGCCGTCGCGCTCGGCGTGGTGGCGCTCTTCCTGCTGCTCGCCCTGGCGGCCCCGCTGATCGCCGCGCTGTACGGCAAGAACCCCACCGAGCACTACGGCCAGAACGCGCCCGGCCTGCTCAGCGACGGCGGCCTGCCGATCGCGCCGAACGGCGGCATCTCCGGGGAGTTCTGGTTCGGCCTGGAGCCCGGCCTGGGCCGCGATGTGTTCACCCAGCTGCTCTACGGCATCCGCACCTCGCTGCTGATCGCCTTCGCCTCGGCCACCGTGACCACCGCCCTCGGGGTGCTGGCCGGGGTCGCGGTGGGCTACCTCGGCGGGATCACCGACCGGGTGTTCGGCTTCCTCTCCAACGTCCTGCTGGCTTTCCCGACCCTGCTCCTGCTGCTCGCGCTCAGCCCGGTGATCCAGTCCCGGCTGGTGGACCCGGGCACCGCGGAGCCGGAGTGGATGCAGTTCCTGGTACTGGTGCTGGTGTTCTCCGCGTTCGGCTGGATTCCGCTCGCGCTTTCCCTGCGGGCCACCGTCCGCTCGCTCCGGGAAAGGGATTTCGTGCAGTCCGCCCGGGCGATGGGCGCCGGTGGATTCCACGTCGTCGTCCGGGAACTCCTGCCGAATGTGCGGGCGCAACTGCTGGTGCACGCCACCATGGCGGTGCCCGCGTTCGTAGCCTCGGAGGCGGTGCTCTCCTTCCTCGGCGTGGGCATCAACGAGCCCGTCCCCGACTGGGGCCGGATGATCTCCCGCGGTTCCGAGGTGTTCCGGGCCGACCCGACGTACATGTTCTTCCCCGGTGTCGCGCTGCTGCTCTTCGTGCTCGCCTTCAACCTGCTCGGCGACGCCGTCCGGGACGCCCTGGACCCGCGGGCCGCCCGCTGAGGCCGTCCCCGGCCGCGGTCCGACCGACCGCCTTCCTGCCTTCCTTCCTTTCGCTGTTCACCCGACAGTTCACCCGACCGCCCCGGAGACCCCGGGGCAAGGAGAGATTCGCCATGCGCTGGATCAGACCGTCCCTCGCCGTCGTCGCGACCGCCCTGCTGGCGACGTCCTGCTCGGCCGGCGCGGGCACCACCACCTCCGCCGGGCCCGGCGCCGCGGCCAAGGACGCCTCGCCGCTGACCGCCGCGCTCGGCACCGAGAAGGAGAGCGCCGGACCGGCCCCCGCCGTCGCCGGTGCCCGCGCGGGCGGCACGGTGAACGTCTACAACACCACCGACTTCCGCCACCTCGACCCGCAGAAGGTGTACGCGGGCGCCGCCTACAACACCTCGCTGCTGTGGGGCCGCCAGCTGACCCAGTACCAGGTGGTCGACGGCAAGGCCAAGCTGGTCGGCGACCTCGCCACCGACACCGGCACCGCCAGCGACGACGGCCGCACCTGGACCTTCCGGCTGAAGGAGGGCGTGGCCTGGGAGGACGGTCAGCCGATCACCTCCCAGCAGGTCAAGTACGGCATCGAGCGCTCCTTCGGCAAGGGCTACGAGGTCGGCCCGCCGTACTGGCCGCAGTGGCTGACCGGCGAGGCCAGCTACGACGACGCCCGCAAGAAGTACGGCGGCCCGCAGGACGGCGACCTCGACGCGATCGCGACGCCGGACGACCGCACCCTGGTGTTCCACTTCCCGCAGCCGCAGGCCGACGTGCCGTACATGGCCGCGCAGTCCTCCTCCTCGCCGGTGCGCAAGGACAAGGACACCGGCACCGACTACGACCGGCTGCCGTTCGCCACCGGCCCGTACCGGATCGTCGAGCACGTCCAGAACACCCGGCTGGTGCTGGAGCGCAACCCGCACTGGAAGGCGGAGACCGACCCGATCCGCAGCCAGTACCCGGAGAAGTTCGTCTTCACCTTCGGGAAGGAGGCGCTCAACATCAACCAGGAGATCCTCTCCGGGCGCGACGGCGGCGCGGACGCCACCACGGTCGCCACCCAGCTCTCCCCCGAGCTGTACCAGACCGTGGACACCGACCCGAAGGCCAAGGACCTGGTCGTCTCCGGGCGGCAGGGCGCCTTCGTCACCTACCTCATGGTCAACAACGAGCGGGTGACCGACCCCGAGGTCCGCAAGGCGCTCAACCTCGCCTACCCGCGCCAGCAGGCCCGCCAGGTCCTCGGCGGCAGCCGGGCCGGCGAGCTCGCCAGCACCCTCAGCTCGCCCGCCCTGGTCGACTGGCAGAAGTACGACCTGAACCCGGCCAGGCCGGAGGGCGACCCGGACGCCGCGAAGGCCGTGCTGGCCAAGGCCGCGCAGCCGCCCGCCTCCCTGACCTACGCGTACGCCAACACCCCGAACGGCCAGCGGGTCGCGCAGGTGCTGGTCGACGGCTTCGCCAAGGCCGGCATCACGCTGGTGCCGAAGCCGGTCGACCCCAAGGCCCTGCTGGACGAGGCACACCGCGCCGACTCCCCCTACGACCTGTGGGAGGAGACCAGCTCGGTCGACTGGCCGACGCCCTCCACCCTGATCCCGTTCTCCTTCGACGGCCGCGCCAACAGCGACCTCAACTCCGCCCGCTACCACAACGGCCAGGTGGACAAGGAGATCGACCGGATCAACCAGATCGGCGAGCCCCGGGCCAAGGCCAAGGAGCTCTACGCGCTGGAGCAGACGGTGATGAAGGACCTGCCGGTGCTGCCGTTCGCCTACCCGAACGTCAACCAGCTGCGCGGCTCCAACGTCGGCGGCGCGTTCGTCCACCCGATCTACGGGTCCGTCAGCCTCGCCTGGCTCTACCTGAAGGCCTGACACCCCGCACTCCCCCGGTGGTCCCGCCGCCCGCCCCGCGCGGCGCGCGGCGGGACCACCGCCCCGACGCCCACCGAACCCGGACCGGCCACCATGCTCTCCTTCGCCCTGCGGCGGATCCTCCAGGCGCTCGCCGTCCTGGCCGCGGTCTCCGCCGCCGCCTTCGCCCTCTTCTACGCCGCCCCCGCCGACCCGGCCCGCGCCGCCTGCGGCCCGCGCTGCGACACCGGTCAGGTCGCGGCGGTCCGCGCGAGCATGGGCCTGGACCAGCCGCTGCTCACCCAGTACACCGACTATCTGACCGGGATCGTGGCCGGTCGCGACATCCAGGACGTCGACGGCTCCACCCTGCACTGCGACGCGCCCTGCCTCGGCTACTCCTACCGGCTGCACCAGCCGGTCACCGAGGCCCTGGTCGACCACCTGCCGGTGACCGTCTCGCTGGCGGCGGGCGCGCTGGCCTTCCTGGTGGTGTTCGGACTCGGCACCGGCTTCGTCGCCGCGCTGCGGCACGGTACCCGGACGGACCGGCTGCTCTCCGGCTTCACCCTGATCGGCGCCAGCGTGCAGATCTACTTCCTCGGCTATGTCGCCCAGTGGGGCCTGGTCTACACCACCGGGCTGCTGCCGCTGCCCTCCTACACCCCTCCGGCCACCGACCCCGCCGCCTGGGCGGGCGGCATGCTGCTGCCCTGGATCGTGCTCGGCTTCGTCAACTCGGCCGTGTTCGCCCGGCTCTCGCGCTCCCAGCTGCTGGAGACGATGGACGAGGAGTACGTCCGCACCGCCCGCGGAAAGGGCCTCGGCCGGCTCCGGGCCCACCTCAAGTACACCGCGCGCGGCGCCGCCGGACCGCTGGTGCAGCTGCTCGGCCTGGAGGCGGGCGCGCTGCTGGGCGGCGCGGTGATCACCGAGACGGTGTTCGGGCTGAACGGCGTGGGCCGGTTCGCCACCGAGGCCGTCGAGGGGCAGGACCTGCCGGCCGTGGTCGGCGCCGTGCTGCTCGCCGCCTGCTTCGTCGTGCTGTTCGTCGCGCTGGCCGATCTGGTGATCGCCTGGCTCGATCCGCGCATCCGCCTCGGCTGAACCACCCGCCGCCCTCCCGCCTGGAGCCCTCCCCATGACCTCCTCCTCCGCGACCGCGCCCGAGAGCGACGCCGCTGCGTCCACCACCGCCGTGCCCGCCACCGGGCCCGTGCCCGCCGACGCCGCGTCCCCGCCCGCGTCCGCGCCCGCCGCCGGGTCGCCGGTGCTCAGCGTCCGCGACCTCTCCGTCAGCTTCGCCGACCCGCGCGGCGACGCCCCCGTGCACGCCGTGCGGGGACTGTCCTTCGACCTCGCCCGGGGGGAGGTCCTCGGCCTGGTCGGCGAGTCCGGCTCCGGCAAGTCCGCCACCGGGCTCGCCGTGCTCGGCCTGCACGACCCGCGCACCACCACGGTCACCGGCTCGATCCGGCTGGACGGGCAGGAGCTGGTCGGCGCCGGGGAGCAGGCGCTGCGACGGGTGCGCGGCGGCCGGGTGGCCCTGGTCTTCCAGGACGCGCTGACCTCCCTCAGCCCCTTCCACACCGTCGGCGCGCAGCTCGCCGAGATGTACCGGCTGCACCACCCCGGCGCGGGCCGCGCCGAGGCCCGCCGGCAGGCCGCCGCGATGCTCGACCGGGTGGGCATCCCGGCCGCCCGGACGGACGACCACCCGCACCGCTTCTCCGGCGGCATGCGCCAGCGGGTGATGATCGCGATGGCGCTGCTGAACAACCCCGATGTGCTGATCGCCGACGAGCCCACCACCGCGCTCGACGCCCGGGTCCAGGACCAGGTGCTCGACCTGCTGGGCGAGTTGCAGCGCGAGCACGGCACCGCCGTCCTGCTGGTCAGCCACGACCTCGGGGTGGTCGCGGGCAGCACCGACCGCACCCTCGTCCTGCGCGGCGGCCGGGAGGTGGAGAGCGCACCCACCGCGGCCCTCCTGGCCGCGCCCCGGGAGCCGTACACCAAGGCGCTGGTCGGCGCCGCGCTGACGCTGGACTCGGTGCCGGGCACACCGCTGCCGACGGTCGACGACCCCTCGCCCGCGCCCCGGCCGACCCCTCGCCTCCGCTCCGGGGCGGCGGCTGCCGGGTCCGGCTCGGCCACCGGCGGGCGGTGGCTGGTCGAGGTCGAGGACCTCTCGGTGCACTTCCCCGGCCGCCGCCGCTTCCCCGGGACGCGGTCCGAGCCGGTCCGGGCCGTCGAGGGCCTCGGCCTGCGCATCGCCCCCGGCGAGACGCTCGGCCTGGTCGGCGAGTCCGGCTCCGGCAAGTCCACCACCTCGCGGGTGCTGGCCGGACTCCAGCCCGCCACCGCCGGCACCGTCCGGTACGACGGCCTGGACGCCACCCGGCCCGACCGGGCGCTGCGGCGGCGGCTCGCCAAGGAGGTCCAGCTGGTCTTCCAGGACCCGTACGCCTCGCTCAACCCGCGCCGCACCGTCGCGCAGACCCTGGAGACCCCGCTGCGCCTGCACACCGCGCTCGGCGCGGGAGAGCGGCGGCAGCGCTCCGCCGAACTGCTGGAGCAGGTCGGCCTGCCGGCCGACCACCTGGACCGCTACCCGCACGAGTTCTCCGGCGGCCAGCGCCAGCGGATCGGGATCGCCCGCGCGCTCGCGGCCGAGCCCCGGCTGATCATCGCCGACGAGCCGGTGTCCGCGCTGGACGTGTCGGTCCAGGCGCAGGTCCTCAATCTGCTGATGGAACTGCGCGAACGGCTGGGCGTCGCCTTCCTGTTCGTCTCGCACGACCTCGCGGTGGTCCGCCACTTCTGCGACCGGGTGGCCGTGATGCACCGCGGCCGGCTGGTCGAGTCCACCGACCGCGACCGCCTGTTCGCCGCCCCGCACACCGACTACACCCGGGAGCTGCTCGCCGCCGCGCGCTGAGCGGACCGCCGTCCCGGGGCCGCCGTCCGGGGCCGCGCGCGCGGTCGGCCGACGGCCGGTCACAGACACGCGCGCGGTCGGCCGACAGTTCGAGTCTTCGCCTGCGCGGCCGGTACCGGGCGGGTTAGCGTGCTGCGAATGACCGCTGTGACGGTCCGACAGGACATCTGCTCGATCCGGGAGAAACGTGTCCGAGGAAAAACTGCTCGCCAGGATCAACCACGGCTTCGACCACCTCGACGCCGACGGGGACGGCCGGCTGACCGAGCACGACCATGTGCTGATGGGCCGGGCGGTGGCCCGTTCGCTTGGGCACGCGGAGGGTTCCCGCACCGAGGGGCGCATCGTCGACGCCTACCTCGCGATCTGGCGCGACCTGCACGTCTCCCATCTGCCGGTCGGCACCACCTCGATCGGCCGCGCCCAGTTCGTCGCCTCGACCCGCTCGCTCGCGGACGACCCGGTGGCGGCGCGGACCGTGTTCGGCGCGCTGGCCGAGGCCTTCCTCGCGATCGCCGACGTGGACGGCAGCGGCACGGTGGACGCGGGCGAGTTCTTCGTCTTCCAGCGCGGCCACTTCTCCGCCCTCTCCCGCGACGACGCCGACGAGGCGTTCCGCCGGCTGGACCTGGACGGCGACGGCCTGCTCTCGGTCGAGGAGTTCGTCGGCGGCATCATCGAGTTCTGGACCAGCCGCGAGGACGAGGCGCCCGGACACTGGTGGGCCGGGCCTCCTCCGTACGCGGTCTGACCCGGCCCCGCCCGGGCCGTCCGGAGGAGGCCGCCAGGGCCGCCCGGAAGAACCCGGCCGGCTCGCGCGATCGGACCATCCGTGCAGGTGACCGGCGGTCTCCCGGCCGACGGCCGGGGCCGGGGGCGGGGACGGCGGCGGGGTCGTCCGGCGGGTAGCGTGGCGGTGCCGGCGCCCGGACGGGTCGGACGCTGTCACGACGGGTCGGTGCGTCCCGGCCGCCCCCGGCCGACCGGACGCCGCGCCGTCGGGCGGCGCGCCACGACCGCCCGGACCGGCCGTCGCGTCCGGCCGGACGCGGCGCGCGCAGCCGCAAGGAACCATCCGCATGCCCAGCACGGCCCCCACTCCCGCTCCCCCCACCCCCCTGTCCGCCCCCGCACCCCTTCCCGCCTTCGTCGCCCGCCCGGCGCTCGCCCTCGGTCCCCACACCGTGACGGCCGAGCGGATCCGGGAGGACATCCTCGACCGCAACCCCGACTACCCGGCCCGCCAGGCCCAGACCGTCCGGCTGGCCCTCGGCAACCTGCCCGGCACCCGGCGCTACTTCCGGCCCTACGAGCTGGTCTCCTCCCCCGAGCGCACCGCCGCCGAACGCAAGACCACCACCTTCGGCGACCTGCTGGCCGCCGCCGAACAGGCCGCCGCCGAGGCGCTGCTGACGGCGGGCGTCCGGCCCGAGCAGGTGGACTGCGTGATCGTGTCCAGCGCGACCGGCGACGCCGTGCCCGGGCTGGACGTCCACCTCCAGCAGAACCTGGGCCTGCGCCCCGACATCAGCCGGCTGCCGATGAGCCAGCTGGCCTGCGCCGGCGGCGCCCATGTGCTGCTCACGGCCCGTCGCTTCCTGGCCTGGAACCCGGCCGCCGTGGTGCTGGTGGTCGCCGCCGAGTCGCTCTCCTCGCTCTACCAGAACAGCCGCACCTCGGTGGAGGACCAGATCTACAAGGGCCTCTGGGGCGACGCGGCGGCGGCCGCCGTGGTCACGGCCGAGCAGCGCACGCCGGGGCTCAGGCTGGACCACTGCTTCGAGTACACCATCCCGCACACCACCGACCGCTACCGCAAGCTGACGGACCACCGGGGCGACCACTTCGCCTCCACCCGGGCCTCGCTCCGCTCGGTCACCGACCTGGGCCCGGCGCTGCTCGACTGGCTGGACCGGCACGGCGGACGGGAGCTGGACTTCGGTGTGCTGCACCCGGGCGGCCCGGCCATCCTGGACCGGCTCGGGGTGCTGCTCGACGCGGACGCCGCGTTCCTGCGGCACTCGCGGGACGTCCTCACCGAGGAGGGCAACCTGGGCGGGGCCACCGTGTTCTCCGTCCTCGCCCGCACCCACCGCACACCCCCGCCGGCCGGCGCCCGCGGCCTGCTGCTGGGTCTCGGCCCGGGCGTGACCCTGAGCACCCTGCTCGCCACCTGGTCCGGGTGAGCCGGCACCGGACCGGCCCTTCACCTCACCCTCGGGCGGACTCCCGGACGGACTCCCGGACGGACTTCCGGGCGGCCTTCCGGGCCGACGGCCGTCCCGACCCGCGGCTGACGCTCACCACCAGGCACACGCCCGCGACCACGACGGCCCCGCCCAGCAGGGTGGGGCCGGTCAGCGGCTCGGCCAGCACCAGCCAGCCCAGCAGCACGGCCACCACCGGGTTCACGTACGCGTAGGTGGCCACCAGCGTCAGCGGGGCGGCGCGCAGCAGCCAGGCGTACGCGGTGAAGGCGACCAGCGAACCGAACACCACCAGGAAGGCCAGCGCCAGCCAGGACCGGGTGGACACGTCGCCGGGGCGCAGCCCGTGCTGCTCCCCCCGGGCCAGCCCGATCAGCAGATTGCCGAGCCCCCCGGCGAGCATCTGGTAGGCGCTGGACGCGAAGACGTTCCCGGGCATCCGGATCCGCTTGCTGGCGAAGGAGCCGGACGCCCAGGTGAGGGTGGCGCAGATGATCGCGACCACCCCGGTGGGGGCTATGGAGCCGCCGATCGCGGGGGCGGAGAGCACGGCCAGGCCCACCAGTCCGAGCAGCACGCCGGCCAGTTCGGCCCGCCTGGGCCGCTCGCCCCCGGCCGCCGTCAGCAGCACCATCCATAGCGGCACGGCGGCGACCAGCAGCGCGGCCAGGCCGGAGGGGACGGAGGTCTCGCCGAGCACCACGAGTCCGTTGCCGCCGGTCAGCAGCAGCAGTCCGACCAGGGCGGCGGAGCCCAGCTGCGGCAGGTCCACCCTGAGTCCGGCCCGGCCGTGGCGGACGGCGACGAAGCCGGCGAGCAGGAGACCGGCGGTCAGGAAGCGGGCGGCGGCGGAGAGGAAGGACGGCATGGTCTCCACCGCGATCCGGATCGCCAGATAGGTCGAGCCCCACACCACGTAGACCACCACGAGCGCCGTCCACACCCCGGCGCCGAGCCGTCCGGCGGCGGCCCCGTCGGCCTTGCCGGTGCCGTCGGAGGCATCAGCGCGGACATCTGCGGGGGCGTCGGCGGGGGCATCTGCGGGGGCGTCGGCGGGGACGGGACGGGCGGTCGCGGACCCGGCCGGCCCGCGTTCGGCTGGAGCTGTCATGGGTGTCCCCCCGGAACGGTGCTGGCAGATGTACCCGACATGACACCGCATCGGCCACCCCGCGCGCCAGTGGGTATCACCAGGCGGTCACCATCGAACAC
This sequence comes from Kitasatospora purpeofusca, assembly GCF_000718025.1. GTDB lineage: Bacteria > Actinomycetota > Actinomycetes > Streptomycetales > Streptomycetaceae > Kitasatospora > Kitasatospora purpeofusca. Next base: position 583,179 of record NZ_JODS01000002.1, on the reverse strand, counting down.
CGGTCCGCTTCCCACCCCGGCCCCGAGGAGTCCCCGTGCCGTCCGCCCTCCCCTTCTTCGTCTACGGAACCCTGCTCACCGGGGAGCGCAACCACGCGGTGTTCCTGGCCGGCCGCTGCGCCTCGGTACGGCCGGCCGTCCTGGACGGCGCCGCGCTGCACGCCGGGCCCGGGTTCCCGTACGCCGTGCCGGACGACACCCCCGGCCGGCGGATCGTCGGCGAGCTGGTGACGGTCCGCCCGGCCGCCTACCCGGAGGCGCTCGCGGCGCTGGACCGGCTGGAGGACTGCCGTCCGGACGGCGGCGGCGAGTACGTCCGCGAGCGGCTGACCGTCCGCACCGAGGACGGCGGCACCGCCCCGGCCTGGGTGTACCTCGCCGGACCGGCCGTCGGCGCCCGGCTGCGCGCGCACCCGGCGCTCATCGCCTCCGGCGACTGGCGGCGGCGCGGCCGATGACGCCGGGGCAGAGGACCGCACGGCCGAGGCCGGCCCGGGGCCCGGGCCGGGCCGGACGCCCGGCCCGGCCGGTGCCTCAGTCCGCGGCGAGGCCCCGGGCGATCCGGTCGCCGAGCGCCCCGTCGACCTTGCGCCAGTACTCCAGCGCCCGCCGCAGCACCGGGTCGCTCACCCCGGCCCCGAGGTGCCCGACCACGTTGGCCACCAACCGGTCCCGCTGCCCGTCGTCCAGCACCCGGCGCACCATCGTGCCCGCCTGCCCCCAGTCGTCGTCCTCCGCGTGCGGCGCGTACGCCTCGCGCACCATGTCGCCGGAGCTGAACCAGCCGGCCGCCGGATCGTCGAAGGCCCTCGGGTCCGCCGCCGGACCCCCGTACGAGTTGGGCGCGTAGGGTGCCGCCGCCCGCGACGGGTCGAAGCGCATCGGCCCGTCCTTGGCGTAGGAGCGCACCGGTACGTGCGGCCGGTTGGGCGGCAGTTGGGCGTAGTTGGGCCCGATCCGGTACCGGTGGGTGTCGGGGTAGGAGAAGATCCGGCCGAGCAGCATCTTGTCCGGCGAGACGCTGATGCCCGGCACCAGGTTGGCGGGCTCGAAGGCGGCCTGCTCGATGTGGACGAAGTAGTCCTCGGGATTGCGGTTCAGCGTCAGCTTCCCGACCGGGACCAGCGGGAAGTCGCCGTGCGGCCAGACCTTGGTCAGGTCGAAGGGGTTGAACCGGTACCCCGGTGCCTCGTCGAAGGGCATGACCTGCACGTACAGCGTCCAGGACGGCGGGGTGCCGCCGTCGACGGCCTGCCAGAGGTCCTGGCGGTGCAGGTCCGGGTCGGTGCCGGCCAGCCGGTCGGCCTCGTCCTGCGTGAGGAAGTCGATGCCCTGATCGGTCTTGAAGTGGTACTTCACCCAGAACCGCTCCCCGCCCGCGTTGATCCACAGGTAGGTGTGCGAGCCGTAGCCGTTCATGTGCCGGTAGGACTTCGGGATACCCCGGTCCCCCATCAGCCAGGTCACCATGTGGGCGGACTCCGGCGACAGCGTCCAGAAGTCCCACTGCATGTCGTGGTCGCGCAGGCCGTTGTCGGGGCGGCGCTTCTGCGAACGGATGAAGTCCTGGAACTTGATCGTGTCGCGGACGAAGAAGACCGGCGTGTTGTTGCCGACCAGGTCGTAGTTGCCGTCCTCGGTGTAGAACTTCAGCGCGAACCCGCGCGGGTCGCGCCAGGTGTCCGGACTGCCCTGCTCGCCCGCGACCGTCGAGAAGCGCGCCAGCACCTCGGTCCGCTTCCCCGGCTGGAACAGCAGCGCCTTGGTGTACCGGCTCACGTCCTCCGTCGTCTCGAAGACGCCGTACGCCCCGGCCCCCTTGGCGTGCACCACCCGCTCCGGCACCCGTTCCCGGTTGAACTGCGCCATCTTCTCGATCAGGTAGTGGTCGTGGAGCAGGATCGGGCCGTCCCTGCCCACCGTGAGCGAGTGCTCGTCGCTCGGCACCGGGATTCCGGCGTTGGAGGTGGTGTGCGGGACCGCTGAGTCGGACATGCTGTCCTCCCTTTGCTGGGGTTCCCCCGGTCGGCCGTAGCGTGCCGAAGCCCCCCGGGACGACGCTAAGCCCGGGTGTCCGGGGCCGCACCCTGACCGACCGCGGGGCGAATACCGCCAGGTAGGCTGCCCCCACCCGCCCCGAGTACGCACCCGAGGAGCCACCCGGTGTCCCAGCAGCCACCCCCGATCACCGTCGTCGGGATCGGGGCCGACGGCTGGCCCGGCCTCGCCGCCACCGCGCGCGCCGCCCTGCGGGCCGCCGGGGCCGTGATCGGCGGCCCCCGGCAGCTGGACCTGCTGCCCGCCGAGGAGGTCGGCGCCGAACGGGTGCCCTGGCCGTCACCGCTGCGCCCGGCCGTCCCCGGTCTGATCGCCCGGTACGCGGACCGCCGGCCGGTCGTCCTGGCCAGCGGCGACCCGATGTTCTTCGGCATCGGCCGCACCCTCGCCGAGACCGTCGGCTCCGCCCGGCTGCGGATCCTGCCGCACCCCTCCTCGGTGGCGTACGCCTGCGCCCGGCTCGGCTGGCCGCTGGAGGCCACCGAGGTGGTCAGCCTGGTCGGCCGGCCCCTCGACACCCTGCGCCTCGCCCTCAACCCCGGCCGCCGGCTGCTGGTGCTAAGCGCCGACGCCGCCACCCCGGCCGCCGTCGCCGCGCTGCTCGCCGAGCTCGGGTACGGCTCCGCCCGGCTGCGGGTGCTCGAACAGCTCGGCGGCCCCGGCGAACGGCAGCTGGACGGCCCCGCCGACGGCTGGCCGCACCCGCCCGGCGACCCGCTCAACCTGATCGCCGTCGAGCTCGGCGCCGACGGCCCCCGCACCCCGGTCGTCCCCGGCCTGCCCGACGGCGCGTACGAGAGCGACGGCCAGCTGACCAAGCGGCATGTGCGCGCCGCCACCCTCGCCACCCTGGCCCCCGTCCCCGGCGAACTGCTCTGGGACATCGGCGGCGGCTCGGGATCGATCGCGATCGAGTGGCTGCGCGCCCACCGCGACAACCGGGCCGTCACGGTCGAACGCGACCCGGTGCGGGCCGAGCGGATCGCCCGCAACGCCGCCGCCCTCGGCGTGCCCCGGCTGCGCGTGGTCACCGGCCCCGCCCCGGACGCGCTCGCCGGACTGCCCGCCCCGGACGCGGTGTTCGTCGGCGGCGGCCTCACCGCGCCCGGCCTGCTCGACACCTGCTGGGCCGCGCTGCCGCCCGACGGCCGACTGGTCGCCAACACGGTGACCCTGGAGTCGGAGGCACTGCTCACCACCTGGTACCGGCGGCACGGCGGCGAACTGCTGCGGCTCGCCGTGGCGCACGCCGTCCCGGTCGGCGGCTTCACCGGCTGGCGCCAGGCGATGCCGGTCACCCAGTGGTCCGCCGTCAAACCCGCCGCCGACACCCTCACCTCCCGGGAGAACGCCTCGTGACCGTCCACTTCATCGGGGCCGGCCCCGGCGCCGCCGACCTGATCACCCTGCGCGGCCAGCGGATCCTGGCCCGCGCCGAGGTCTGCCTCTACGCCGGCAGCCTGGTGCCGCGCGAGCTCCTCGCCGAGTGCCCGCCCGGCGCCCGACTGGTCGACACCGCCAACCTCACCCTGGACCTGATCGTCGAGGAGATGGTCCGCGCCCACGCCGCCGGGCAGGACGTCGCCCGGCTGCACTCCGGCGACCCGTCGGTGTTCAGCGCCGTCGCCGAGCAGATGCGCCGCCTCGACGCGGCCGGCGTGCCCTACGACGTGGTGCCGGGCGTGCCGGCCTTCGCCGCCGCGGCGGCCGCGCTCAAGCGCGAGCTGACCGTGCCGACCGTCGGCCAGACCGTGATCCTCACCCGGATCGCCAAGCGCGCCACCCCGATGCCGCCGGGCGAGGACCTCGCCACCCTCGGCCGCAGCGGCGCCCTGCTCGTGCTGCACCTGGCCGCCGGCTACGTGGACGACGTGGTCGAGCAGCTGCTCCCGCACTACGGGGCGGACTGCCCGGCCGCCGTGGTCGCGATGGCCAGCCGGCCGGACGAACTGGTGCTGCGCGGCACCGTCGGGGACATCGCCGGACAGCTGAAGGCCGCCGGAGTGGTCCGCACCGCCGTGATCATCGTCGGCCGCACCCTGGCCGCCGAGCAGTTCCGCGACAGCCACCTCTACTCCGCGGACCGCGAGCGCCCGCACGAGCCCTGCGGCTCCTGATGACGCACGTCCTCCTCCTCGGCGGCACCACCGAGGCGCGCGCCCTCGCCGCCGCGCTCGACGGCCGGCCCGGGCTCCGGGTCACCAGCTCGCTCGCCGGACGGGTGGCCCGGCCCCGGCTGCCCGCCGGCGAGGTGCGGATCGGCGGCTTCGGCGGCGCCGACGGCCTCGCCGACTGGCTGCGCGCCGAACGGGTGGACACGGTGGTGGACGCCACCCACCCGTTCGCCGCCGTGATGTCCGGCAACGCCGCCGCGGCCGCCGCCGCGACCGGCGTCCCGCTGCTGGCGCTGCGCCGCCCCGGCTGGGCGGCCGTACCGGGCGACGACTGGCACCGCGTCCCGTCCCTGGACGCCGCCGCCGCGCTGCTGCCCGCCCTCGGCCGGCGGGTCCTGCTCACCAGCGGACGGCAGGGCATCGCCGCCTTCGCCCACCTCGACGGCCTGCACTTCGTGGCCCGCTCGGTCGATCCGCCCGAGCCGCCGCTGCCCGCCGCGCTCCACGTCCTGCTCGACCGGGGCCCGTTCACCCTGGACGGCGAGCGGGCGGTGCTGCGCGAGCACCGGATCGACGTCGTGGTCACCAAGGACAGCGGGGGCGCGGCCACCGCGCCCAAGCTCACCGCGGCCCGTGAACTCGGCCTGCCCGTGGTGCTGGTGGACCGCCCGCCGCTGCCCGCCGGGGTGCCGGTCGCGGCGAGCGTCCCCGAGGTGCTGGAACGGCTGGCCGAACAGGGCCTGATCAGCCAGTAATTCCCGCGCGGGGCCCGCCCCCCGCTGCCAGGATGGCCGGATGACCGACGCCTACGAACTCGCCGACGCCGCCCGCACCGAGCCGCCCCTGGCCGCCGGGGAACTCGCCACCCTGACGGGCTTCCTGGACTTCCAGCGCGCCACCTTCGCCTGGAAGTGCGCCGGGCTGACCACCGAACAGCTCCGCGCCCGCCCGCTGCTCCCCTCCACGCTCTCCCTGCTCGGGCTGACCCGCCACCTGGCCGAGGTGGAGCGCGGCTGGTTCCGCAACGTCCTCAACGGCGAGGGCCATCCCGGGTACTGGCGGCGCCCCGACGGCGGCTTCGCCGAGTGGGACGCCGACGGCGCCGATCCGGACGAGGCCTTCACCGTCTGGCGCGCCGAGTGCGAGCACGCCCGCGAACTCGTCGCCGCCGCCCCGTCCCTGGACGTTCTCGGCCACTACCGCGCGCCCGACGGCAAGGAGACCTCGTACTCCCTGCGCTGGATCGTCACCCACATGATCGAGGAGTACGCCCGCCACAACGGCCACGCCGACCTCGTCCGCGAGCACCTCGACGGCCGCACCGGCGAGTAGCCGGCCCCGGTAAAGGGCGGCGAGGCGATGAGGACACACCGGAAGGACCGCGACATCCGCGGTCCGGAGGAACCCCGGTGCCCTGATCGTCCCACCGCCCTTGCCTCCCACTTGAGCAGCGGGTCGGTCTCGAAGGCAGGTTCCTGTCGTTCCTCAATCCTCCCGCTCGCCGTCGTCATCCCCAGCATCTTCGCTCTCCGGCTCCAACAACGGCGGCGGCGTGCGAGGAGCTTGTGTGGGCTCGGGAAGATCACCAGCAGGTCTGTAACCCCTGGCCCCATTGAGGTTGAGCTGCTCTCGTCTTTCAGTCACGCGTGATCTCCCCGTCCGTGGAATCGGAAGACACGTCAACGAAATCGATGAACTCGACGTCGTCCATCCGAACATGGATTCCACCGGACAGTTCGAGTGGATGCTCGAACCGTCCGGCCCTCGACACGGCCCAGGCCGTCTGCAGATACAAGTCAGCTGACTCAGGGTAGGCCGAGGCAAAGGAGCGCTCGCCGTACCAGCCACCTATCCAGCCACCGCTCTTGAGCCGCACCCGCACCAGACAATGGCCGCGTTGACGAAAGGCAGCGTCCCAGGCCGTGGGGGTCGGGTCATAGACGGAACGACTCCTCCTCGAACCGAGCAAAGAAGCGATCCACGCGGCACAGGCCGGGACCACCAGCAACAGAAGCATGGCCGTGAGAGCCGCGATGCGAGGGTTGTCGGCAGCTCCGGTCAGCCATCCCTGGCGACGGTCGTGGACAAGCCGCGTCAATGCCGGACCGGCGACGATGACATAGAGAGCATCGAGGGCCAGACCTGCGGTGAGCGCCCGGAGGACGCGCTCGCCCAGATCCCTGTGCGCAGCGACCGGGCCACGCGCACGCTCGCGTACGAACTGGTAGGTCACCCCCGGGACCACCAGTAGAAGGATGATCGCCACTTGTGTGGCCGTTGCCGGCGCTTGGGACACCGCCAGGTCCTCTCGATGAAGGTCAAATACCGGATCCTGGGCGTACATGGATCCTATAGCCCCTAAGCTACAGCGAGTTGAGTGTTCATCAGATACTTGGTACCGCTCGGCCACTCTGACCCAACGGGACCGGGAGCACAGCATGCGCGACCACCTGAACCAGCTGCGCAACTCATGGACCGACGAGCTCGCAGCATCGGTGTGCCGCAAGCTCGCTCCCGAGACCGACCATGCCGACCTGTTGGTGGCATGGGTCACCGAGGATCCACTGACACTTGCTGGCCTGCTGAGTCGCATCGCAACCAGGGACATCACGGCAAACTCCCCGGTGACCATCAGCGCGGAGATCGCCGACTCCGGCCTGACCGCCGCCGGAGTGTCGGTATCCCGGGTGGCCCGAGAGCTTGTCATGCCCGTGCTGCACCGTTTTCGTTGGAGCGGTGCACCCTGGGATCACTGGTGGGACATCCAGAGACTGAACATCGCACTCCTCGAACTGTGGACCGGACGCCGCCTCTCAACCCGCCCGAAGGGGGAAGTGCTGCGCGAAATGATGATGATCTGGGACCTCCAGAGAGAGCCTCCCGACGACATCATGGAAAACTCCACAAGGCCGTTCGACTTCCTCCCACCGAACTTCTTCGACGAACCGGGGGCGGAGACTGCCACTCAACCGATGAAGATCCTCGTCTCCACGGGGTATTACCGACTGGAATCCGAGGAAGACATTATCCGGGACCTGCCGGCACTGACTGATCGACCCGACCTTCAGGAGATGGTGCGCCGCCACCGTCGGCGAAACACGCTGAAGCACCTGGCGCGCCAGGATATCAGCATTCCAGTGGAGATCCGGGAGAAGCTCGAGAGCGATCTCAGCAGATGGGACGCACAGAACACGGAAATGCTTTTAAAGCTGACCGCCCACGAACTCGAGCTGATCACTCCACTACCGGACGACAAGCAGTACGGGCATCGATGCCTCATGGAAATGGCCACCTTCACGCGCGCCTGGCTCCTACCGGAAGACGCGCTGCTCTGGGAACCCGCTTTCCACGATCCAGCCGAGCCCGCTCCTCATTGGATCGCGGAAGAAATCGTCACCTGCGGCGCCCGCTCCTTCCACACCAACGCCGGACCACATCCCCTATGGCTGGCGACCATCGAGACCAATGAGCACCTCGAAGCCGTGGAACGACTCATGGCACCCGGATCCCGAAACGCGATGGGCATCGAGTACGAGGATGGCGAAGTGAGGCTTCAACTGATCCTCCCAACCGTCGGATCCGATTCTCCACCACGAGTCCCGTACACGTACTCGCTTTCCTTTGTGGAACACGCTTGGGAACTCCTGCACCTTGCGACGGTTGGGTACGTGCGCCTTTGTATCGCCCGCTTGATCGATGACGGCGAAGTCAGACCCTTTGGTGCAATCACCATCTTCCTGCCCGCAGAGGTAATTCCCAGGATTCACGCAGAGGCAGTCGTCGCACTCCGTCGAATGATCGGGGAAGAGACATCAACCATTAGGAATCGGATAGCTTTCGAGGGCCTGGACGAGCAATCAGAAGCCGCATTCTACAGCTGCGAAAACGCCAAAGCGGAGGACCTTCACGACGAGCTCCTGTGGCATCAGGACGATGCCATGCTCACGAAATTCATCGAATCAAGTCGGCGCCTCGCACGCGCACGGTCCCGCCGGGCTTCGAGCATTCTGGACCGTCAGGATGAATTTCTGGACAATTATGCGAACGAAGAATCGCTCGTCGAGGACAGGCAGCGCGCACTGGAAAACCTCCGCGGCGCTCGAAAATTGGACACCGGAGATCGGGCCGATAGCAGCCAAGGAGTCCGATCGATAGAAGACAGAACAATGTTCGTGCACTTGGCAAATCGATTCGGGTTCCTGCATGTCATCGCCTCATGGCATCGCCAGGGGGAATCGCATTTCGAGATACTTTCATCGGGGGAACTTCCGATCGAGCGTCTCGTGGATGCCACTCAGGAGTGGGTCGACGCAAGAGAGACCGACACCGAAAGCACGAGGCACGAGCGTCTGAATCAGATCCTTTCCCCTTGCACTACGGCTGCAGTTTCGATCGCCGCTACGGCTGCGGCCAACAACTTGACCCACCTGGCACTCAGCCCGACAGCCCCGCTCGACCTGATTCCCCTCCATTCCGTTCCCCTTGATTCCACTGGCACCAGTACGCTGGTCGATGCCTTCGAGCAGTTGACGTACATTCCGACCGAACGCCTGCTGTCAGCTATCCGGAGAACCCCGCGGCCCGGTGCGACCAGCAAGATCCTGGTAGTGGCCCACAGTGGCGCCGGCGTTCCCGGCATGGCCCCGATTGACGGACCGCGTGCCGAGGCCCGGCTCATTTCCGCGCTGCACAGGGATGTTGAGATCGTCCAAGAGGAAGCGGCGACGCCGGAGCGCGCGCTGCAGTCGATGACGCACGCCCGAATCGTCCACGTCTCGTCCCATGGCCTCACCCATCAGAATCGTTGGGCGGCCGGCCTGGTCCTGCACGGGGCCTCGATCGGAGAGGCCACCCTCACCACCAGTCGGATTCTCGCCGACGGCGCCTTCACCGGTGTCGACCTCGTCATCCTGAACGCGTGCAGGACGGGTGCTCACGAAGGCAGTGCCACCGCAGTTCAGACGTTGCGTACAATCGAGTCCGCGTTCCTTGCCAGGGGTACTCGAGCAGTGGTGTCCACCCTCTGGGAGATCACCGACCTTCTTGGTGTTGTCTTTTCGACTGCGCTGCACGCCCTGCTCGCTTCCGGTGCAGCCCCGGGCGCGGCCTTTCGGGACACCATTCGCTACCTCCGCAGCGGCGACTGGCATGCGCACGCACGGGAAGAACCACTGAGGTCCGCAGAGTCGCTTCTCAGCGAACTGCATCGGGAGTGGCGACGGGACCTCGATCGAGAGGCCACCCAGAACCCACTCTTCTGGGCCACGTTCAGAATTACCGGCGCCGTATGAGCACAGGAGCAGCGGCTCCGCCCGACGCTCCGACGCAGTCCACCGCCTCCACACGCAAAAAGCAGACGCAACAGTCAGGTCGGTCGGGAGTTCAGCGCCCCGGGCACGCCGCTGCCCGGCCCCCGGGGTTCCGGGGGCCGGGCAGCGGCGTGCGTCCGGATCAGATGTCGCGGAAGGTCTCGATCTGGGCGCCGATGGAGTTGAGGCGCTCGGCGAGGTCCTCGTAGCCGCGGTTGATGACGTAGACGTTGCGGAGCACCGAGGTGCCCTTGGCGGCCAGCATCGCCAGCAGGATCACCACGGCCGGGCGCAGCGCGGGCGGGCAGACCATCTCGGCGGCGCGCCAGCGGGTCGGGCCCTGGACCAGCACCCGGTGCGGGTCGAGGAGCTTGATGTCCGCGCCGAGGCGGGTGAGTTCGGTGAGGTAGATGGCGCGGTTGTCGTACACCCAGTCGTGGATCATCGTGGTGCCGTGGGCGGCCGCGGCGATGGCGGCGAAGAACGGCACGTTGTCGATGTTGATGCCGGGGAAGGGCATCGGGTGGATGGTGTCGATCGGCGCGGTGAGCTTGGAGGGGCGCACGGTGAGGTCGACCAGCCGGGTGCGGCCGTTGTGGGCGCGGTACTCCGGGGTGCGGTCGTAGTCGAGGCCCATGCCCTCCAGCACGGCGAGCTCGATCTCCAGGAACTCGATCGGCACCCGGCGGACGGTCAGCTCGGAGGAGGTGACCACGGCGGCGGCGAGCAGGCTCATCGCCTCCACCGGGTCCTCGGCCGGGGTGTAGTCGACGTCGCAGGTGATCTCGGGGACGCCGTGCACGGTGAGGGTGGTGGTGCCGACGCCGTCGATCCGCACGCCCAGCTTCTCCAGGAAGAAGCAGAGGTCCTGGACCATGTAGTTGGGCGAGGCGTTGCGGATGACGCTGACGCCGTCGTGGCGGGCGGCGGCGAGCAGGGCGTTCTCGGTGACGGTGTCCCCGCGCTCGGTCAGCACGATCGGCCGGTCCATCGGCGTGCCGGGCTGGACTGAGGCGTGGTAGGCGCCGCCGGTGGTGGCGACCTCCAGGCCGAACCGGCGCAGCGCGGCGAGGTGCGGCTGCACGGTGCGGGTGCCGAGGTCGCAGCCGCCGGCGTAGGGGATGGCGAAGTTGTCGGCGCGGTGCATCAGCGGACCGAGGAACATCAGCACGCTGCGGGTGCGGCGGGCGGCCTCGACGTCCATGCCGGCCAGGTCGAGCTCGGCGGGCGGGGTGAGTTCGAGGTCGCGACCGTCGTTGGTCCAGCGGCTCCTGACGCCGATGCTGTTCAGCACCTCGAGGATCCGGTAGACCTCCTCGATCCGGGCGACGCTGCGCAGGGTGGTGCGGCCGGTGGTCAGCAGCGAGGCGCAGAGGATCGCGACGCAGGCGTTCTTGCTGCTGCGGACGTCGATCGCGCCGGAGAGGGTGGTGCCGCCGGCGACCCGCAGGTGCATCGGGCCGGAGTAGCCGAGGGAGACGATCTCGCTGTCGAGCGCTTCGCCGATGCGGGCGATCATCTCAAGGCTGACGTTCTGCTTTCCCTGCTCGATGCGGTTGACCGCGCTCTGGCTGGTGCCGAGGGCCTCGCCGAGCTGGGCCTGGGACCAGCCGCGGTGCTGACGCGCGGTGCGGATGAGGGTGCCGATACGGGTGAGGTAGTCGCCTGTCACTCGCCAGACGATATCTCATGACTGAGATAGCAACAGAACCGACCCCGGGCATGGCGCGACTTTTGTCCGTTTCTCACCCCGTATGAGCGTCAGATCTTCACATCATGGCGAAGTTCTCGGGACAGTCCTGGGACACAACTCCCCGGTGGAGGACGGCCCTCACGGCCCCAGCGGTTGCGCCCGGCCGACGATCGTCCCCGCCCGGTCGATGCAGATGACGTCCACCGCGACCGGCGAACCGACCAGCACCCCGAGCGCGGTGGCCCGGGCCGCCTCGGCCACCAGGTCGCCCAGTGGCACCCCGGCCGCCCGGCAGAGCTGGATCGCCTCCAGCCCGGTGTTGGCCGCCGCGACCGCCGCCGCCAGCTCCTCGTCCGCGCCGCCCGCGCGGGCCAGCCCGGCCAGGTACCCCTGGTCCACCTGGGAGCGCGCCGAGTGCAGGTCGAGGTGGCCGGCGGCGAGCTTGGAGAGCTTGGCGAAGCCGCCGGCGACGGTCAGCCTCGGCACCGGGTGGCGCTTGAGGTACTTGAGCACGGCGCCCGCGAAGTCGCCCATGTCGAGCAGCGCGTCCTCGGGCAGGCCGTGCACCGCCGCGGCCACCTTCTCCGAGGTCGAGCCGGTGCAGCCGGCCACATGGGTGCGCCCGGCGGCCCGCGCCACGTCCACCCCGCGCCGGATCGAGTCGATCCAGGCGGAGCAGGAGTAGGGGACGACGATGCCGGTGGTGCCGAGGACGGAGAGCCCGCCGAGGATGCCGAGCCGGGGGTTCCAGGTGGACCGGGCCAGCTCCTCGCCGTGGTCGATCGACACCTCCACCACCACGTCCCCGCTGCCGCCGCACTCGGCCGCGACCTCGGCCACGGCGTCCCGGATCATCTGCCGGGGCACCGGGTTGATGGCGGGTTCGCCGACCGGCAGCGGCAGCCCGGCCTTGGTGACCGTCCCCACCCCGGGCCCGGCCCGGAACACCACACCCGCGCCCGGCTCCCCCGCCCGCACGGTGGAGCGCACCAGCGCGCCGTGGGTGACGTCCGGATCGTCCCCGGCGTCCTTCACCACCCCGGCCGTCGCCCGCCGCCCGCCGTCCGGCCCCTCGGCCATCAGCTCCGCCGCGAGCGCGAAGGCCGGCCGCTGCCCCTTCGGCAGCGTGATCTCCACCGGGTCCGGGAACACCCCGGTGAGCAGCGCCCGGTAGGCGGCCTTGGTCGCCGCCGTGGCACACGCCCCGGTCGTCCACCCGTGCCGCAGCCCACTGCTCCGCAGCTGCCCGGCCCGCCCGCCGACCTCGCCCATCGCCGGTCTCCTCACCTAGGCATCACTCGAATGCCGTCCGGCCCCGGGCGCACCCGGGGCCGGACGGCCCTGCAGACGGGAGGCTCAGGCCTCCGGGTAGCGGCGGGGGGTCCAGGTGACGTCCGGGTGCGGGGCGCGGGGGACGTGCTGGGTCTGGGAGGAGCCGATCAGCAGGATGGTCCGCATGTCGACCTCGGCCGGGTCCAGCTCGCCGAGGGGGACGGTGCGGACCCGCTCGGTGGGGCCGCCGACGTCGCGGGCCATCACCACCGGGGTCTCCGGGGCGCGGTACTCCAGCAGGAGGTCCCGGGCCCGGCCGACCTGGGTGGTGCGGGACTGCGAGCCGGGGTTGTAGAGGGCGAGCACCAGGTCCGCCCCGGCGGCGGCGCGCAGGCGGGCCGCGACCACGTCCCACGGCTTGAGGCGGTCGGAGAGCGACACCACCGCGTAGTCGTGGCCGAGCGGGGCGCCGGCCCGGGAGGCGGCCGCGTGCGCGGCGGTCATCCCGGGGACGATCCGCACCGGCACCTCGCGGTAGGACTCCTCGCAGGCGACCTCCAGCACGGCGGTGGCCATCGCGAAGACGCCCGGGTCGCCGGAGGAGACCACCACGACCCGGTGGCCCCGGCGGGCCAGGTCGAGGGCGAACTCGGCGCGCTCGGACTCCACCTTGTTGTCGGAGCCGTGCCGGGTCTGCCCCGGCCGCTCCGGCACCCGGTCGAGGTAGGTGGTGTAGCCGACCAGGTCGGTCGCGGCGGCCAGGGCGCCGCGGGCCTCGGGGGTCAGCCAGAGCGGGCCGGCCGGGCCGGTGCCGACGACGGTGACGCTGCCCGGGCCGCTCAGGTCGGGAGCCGGGGCCTCCAGCGGGGCGACCTTGCTGGGCAGTACGGCCACCGCGAAGTAGGGGACCGTGTCCGGGTCGACGGAGGCCAGCGGGGCCGTCCGCTCGCCGTCCATGAACGCCCGCTCGACGTACTGGGCGTCGGCCAGCCGGCCCGCCCGCTCCAGGGCGCGGCGCACGGTCGGGAAGGTGCGGCCGAGCTTCATGACCACGGCGGAGTCGGCGGCGGCCAGGCGCGCGGTCAGCTCCTCCTCGGGCAGCGTGCCGGGGATGACGGTGAGCGTCTCCTCGGCCTCGGTGAGCGGCTGGCCCAGCCGGGCCGCCGCGGCGCTGATCGAGGTCACGCCGGGCACCACCTCGGTCGGGTAGCGGTGCGCGAGGCGCTTGTGCATGTGCTGGTAGGAGCCGTAGAAGAACGGGTCCCCCTCGGCCAGCACCACCACGTCGCGACCGGCGTCCAGGTGGGCGGCCAGACGTTCGGCGGCCTCCTGGTAGAAGTCGTCCAGCGCGCCCCGGTAGCCGCCGGGGTGGTCGGTGGTCTCGACCGTGATCGGGTAGACCAGCTTCTCCTCGATCTGACCGCCCGTCAGATACCGCTCGGCGATGGAGCGGGCGATCGAACGGCCGTGCCGCGCGCTGTGGTACGCCACCACGTCGGCCTTGCCGATGAGTTCGGCGGCGCGCACGGTCACCAGCGACGGGTCGCCGGGGCCGAGGCCCACACCGTAGAGCCGGCCGGTCGCCCGCTGGGCAGCTTCCTGACTGTCGGTCATTCTTCTTCGCTCGCAATCGCGTTGATCGCCGCCGCGGCCATCGCGCTGCCGCCGCGCCGCCCGCGCACCACCAGGTGCTCCAGACCGGCCGGGTGCGCCGCCAAGGCCTCCTTGGACTCGGCCGCGCCGATGAAGCCGACCGGTACGCCGATCACGGCGGCCGGGCGCGGGGCGCCGGCCTCGATCAGCTCCAGCAGGCGGAACAGCGAGGTCGGCGCGTTGCCGACGGCGACCACCGCGCCCTCCAGCCGGGGCAGCCACAGCTCCATCGCGGCGGCGCTGCGGGTGTTGCCCATAGCCCGGGCCAACTCCGGCACCGACGGATCGGTGAGGGTGCAGATCACCTCGTTGTCGGCCGGCAGCCGCTTGCGCGTGACACCGCTGGCGACCATGTTCACGTCGCAGAGGATCGGCGCCCCGGCCCGCAGGGCGGCGCGCGCGGAGGCGACCGCGCCGGGCGAGTACACCAGGTCCTCGACCAGGTCGACCATGCCGCAGGCGTGGATCATCCGCACCGCGACCTGGGCGACGTCCGCGGGCAGTCCGGCCAGGTCGGCCTCGGCCCGGATGGTGGCAAAGGACTGGCGGTAGATGGACGCGCCGTCCTTCTCGTACTCGATCACGTGGTCCTCCGGGCCGCGGCGACCGCCGCGGCCATCAGCTCGTTCGTCACTTCCACGGCGGTGTCCCGCCCCTGCGGCCCGCCGGTCACCGCCACCCGGTAGCCCTCCCCGGTCGCCAGCACGTCCACCCGGCGTCCGGCGGGGTGGCCGCAGCGGCGTTCGCAGCCCGACCAGTGCACCGGCAGCAGGGCGGCGCCCGGCTGCGGGCCGGCACCCCGGGCCGTGCTCCCGTCCAGCGCCCGCGCCGCGTCGGCCCGGACGTCGGACCGCGACTTCGCGCAGCCCGGCAGCCCGGTGCAGGCGCTCGCGCCGTCCCAGGCCGTCCCGGCCGCCGTCCGGAAGCCGGCCGCCGCGAGCGCGGGGAGCCGGCCGGCGGGAGCGCCGGGCAGGACCGCGCCGCGCCACGGGGTCAGCCGCAGCTCGCCCTCGGCGGCGTCCACCAGGGCCCGCCACTGCCCGGCCGCGGCCACGCCGAAGCGCAGGCCCACGTGCAGCCCGCCCCCCGGCAGGGCGCCGAGCGGCGGGCGGGTGCCGGCCGGCGGCGCCAGCGGCACCGGGCCGGGCGGCAGCAGGTCGGGCAGCTCGCGCAGGTGCCAGGCCCGCAGTCCGGCGGCGCGCTGCGCGTCCAGGAACTCCCGGGCCGCGTCCAGCGCCGCCGCGACCGCCCGCCCGGCCGGCACCGGCCGCGCGGTGGCGGCCCGGCCGAGGCGCAGCAGGGCGGTGCCGTCCGGGCCTGCGATCAATGTCACATCGGCGTCCAGCGCGGCGACGTCCCCGCGGCCGTCGTCCAGCGCGAACAGGAACTTTCCGGACAGGCCGGTCGCCCAGGGGCTGGCGCACAGGGCCGCGTCGAGGGCGCGGGCCCAGGCCCGCACGTCGGCGGAGCCCTCGGCGGGACCGGCGCCGGGGCCGGGCGAGGCGACGATGTTGCGGACCCGCTCATGGGTGTCGGAGGGCAGCAGGCCGGCGGCCCGCAGCCGCTCGGCGAGTTCGCCGCCGCAGTCCGAAGCCAGGCCCCGCAGCTGGACGTTGCCGCGCGAGGTGATCTCCAGCCGGCCGTCGCCGAGCGTCTCCGCGGCCCCGGCCAGCGCCAGCGCCTGACGGTCCGTCAGCAGCCCCCCGGGCAGCCGGACCCGCGCCAGGGCGCCGTCGTCGGCGGTATGCAGACGAAGGGCCCCGGGGCAGGCGTCCGAACGCGCCCGGTCGGGCACGGCGGCGCCCGGCACGACGGCGTCGGGTTCGGGAGGCATGGCGGCGAGCATACCGAGGATCGGACGGGTTGCCGCCGTACCGTCGATCACACCTCCGAGCCCGTCCGCACCGGCCGGAACCTGCACTCCCCCAGGTCAGCGTCACCCCGTACGATGCTCGCGGACGGTCCCCGCGGACCGTCCGCACGCCAGCGACGGCGCAGGGGAGGAAACCGGTGCGAACCCGGTGCGGTCCCGCCACTGTGACCGCGCTTCACCGGGCCTCCGGGGAAGCGCGGGAGCCAGGAACTCCTGCCGTCCTCCACCGGCCCGGGGCGCGGACCCCGAGGAAGGCTTGAAGCCATGCGCCGCCGCATGCCCGCGCCCACGTGGTGCTCCGTGCAATTGTCCTTGCCCGCCGTCGAGGCCGGGAGGGCCTTCGCATGATTCTGCTGCTGTCGACGTCAGACACCGACCTGCTCAGCGCCCGCGCGTCCGAGGGGCCGGTCCGCTACCGGCTCGGCAACCCGGCCCGGCTCGCCGCCGAGGAACTGCCCGACCTGCTGGAGGGCACCGACCTGGTCGTGGTCCGCCTGCTCGGCGGCCGCCGCGCCTGGCAGGAGGGCCTGGACGCCCTGCTCGCCGGCCCCCGCCCGGTGATCGTGCTGACCGGCGAACAGGCCCCCGACGCCCAGCTGATGGAGCTGTCCACCGTCCCGGCCGGCATCGCCGCCGAGGCGCACGCCTACCTGGCCCACGGCGGCGCTGCCAACCTCGCCGAGCTCGGCGCCTTCCTCTCCGACACCGTGCTGCTCACCGGCCACGGCTTCGCCCCGCCCGCCTCCGCCCCGGCCTGGGGCCCGCTGGAGCGCACCGCCCGCACCACCGAGGGTCCGACCGTCGCGGTGCTCTACTACCGCGCCCACCACATGAGCGGCAACACCGCCTTCGTGGAGACCCTCTGCCGCGCGATCGAGGACCAGGGCGCCCAGGCCCGCGCCTACTACTGCGCCTCGCTGCGCGGCGCCGAGCCGGAGCTGCTGGCCGCCCTCGGCGAGGCGGACGCCCTCGTCACCACCGTGCTCGCCGCCGGCGGCACCCGCCCGGCCGACGCCCAGGCCGGCGGCGACGAGGAGGCCTGGGACGCGGGCGCGCTCGCCGCCCTGGACCGGCCGATCCTCCAGGCGCTCTGCCTGACCTGGTCGCGCGCCCGCTGGGAGGAGAGCGACGACGGCCTCTCCCCGCTGGACACCGCCACCCAGATCGCCGTGCCCGAGTTCGACGGCCGGCTGATCACCGTCCCGTTCTCCTTCAAGGAGCTGGACGAGGACGGCCTCACCGTCTACGCCGCCGACGAGGAGCGCTCGGCCCGGGTGGCCGGCATCGCCGTCGCCCACGCCCGGCTGCGGCACGTCCCGGCCACCGAGCGCCGGCTCGCGCTGGTGCTCTCCGCCTACCCGACCAAGCACGCCCGGGTCGGCAACGCCGTCGGCCTGGACACCCCGGCCAGCGCGATCCGCCTGCTGGAGCGCCTGCGCGCGGAGGGCATGGACCTCGGCGAGGACCTGCCGGGGCTGGACACCGACGACACCGACGACGGCCACGAGGGCGACGCCCTCATCCACGCGCTGATCGCGGCCGGCGGCTACGACCAGGACTGGCTCACCGAGGACCAGCTGGCCCGCAACCCGGTGCGCATCCCGGCCGCCGACTACCGCCGCTGGTACGCCACGCTGCCCGCCGCCCTGCGCGAGCAGGTCGAGGGGCACTGGGGCCCGGCCCCCGGCGAGCTGTACGTCGACCGCTCGCAGAACCCGGACGGCGACATCGTGCTCGCCGGGATCCGCTCCGGGAACCTGCTGGTGCTCATCCAGCCGCCGCGCGGCTTCGGCGAGAACCCGGTCGCGATCTACCACGACCCGGACCTCCCGCCGTCCCACCACTACCTGGCCGCCTACCGCTGGATCGCCGCCGCGCAGTCCGACGGCGGCTTCGGCGCCCACGCCGTGGTCCACCTCGGCAAGCACGGCAACCTGGAGTGGCTGCCCGGCAAGACCGCCGCGCTGTCCGCCGAGTGCGGCCCGGACGCCGTCCTCGGCGACCTGCCGCTGGTCTACCCGTTCCTGGTCAACGACCCGGGCGAGGGCACCCAGGCCAAGCGCCGCGCCCACGCCACCCTGGTCGACCACCTCGTCCCGCCGATGGCCCGCGCCGACTCCTACGGCGACATCGCCCGCCTGGAGCAGCTGCTCGACGAGCACTCCAACATCGCCGCGATGGACCCGGCCAAGCTGCCCGCGATCCGGGCCCAGATCTGGACCCTGATCCAGGCCGCCCGGCTCGACCACGACCTCGGCCTGGACGAGCGCCCCGAGGACGACGGCTTCGACGACTTCCTGCTGCACGTCGACGGCTGGCTGTGCGAGATCAAGGACGCCCAGATCCGCGACGGCCTGCACGTCCTCGGCCAGGCGCCGGCCGGCACCGACCGGGTCAACATCGTGCTCGCCATCCTGCGCGCCCGCCAGATCTGGGGCGGCGTCAGCGCCCTGCCCGGCCTGCGCGAGGCGCTCGGCCTGGACGAGGCCGCGCTCACCCTCGGCGCCACCGACGCGGCCGAGGCGCAGGCCCGCGCCCTGGTCGAGGCCATGGAGGCGGCCGACTGGGCGCCCGAGGCGGTGGAGAAGGTCGCCGCCGGGCTGCCGGAGGCCGTCCACGAGGTGCTGGCCTTCGCCGCCACCCAGGTGGTGCCGCGGCTCGCCGCGACCACCGACGAGCTGGACGCCGTGCTGCACGCGCTCCAGGGCGGCTTCGTCCCGGCCGGCCCGTCCGGCTCGCCGCTGCGCGGACTGGTCAACGTGCTGCCGACCGGCCGCAACTTCTACTCCGTCGACCCCAAGGCCGTGCCCAGCAAGCTCGCCTGGGAGACCGGCCAGGCGCTCGCCGCCTCGCTGATCGACCGCTACCGGGCCGACAACGACGGCACCCACCCGTCCTCGGTGGGCCTGTCGCTGTGGGGCACCAGCGCGATGCGCACCGCCGGCGACGACATCGCCGAGGCCTTCGCACTGCTCGGCGTCCGCCCGGTCTGGGACGACGCCTCGCGCCGGGTCACCGGCCTGGAGGCGATCACGCTCGAGGAGCTGGGCCGCCCGCGGATCGACGTCACGCTGCGCATCTCCGGCTTCTTCCGGGACGCCTTCCCGCACGTGGTCGCGCTGCTGGACGACGCCGTCCGGCTGGCCGCCGCCCAGGAGGAGCCGGACGCGGACAACTTCGTCCGCGCCCACGTCCAGGCGGACCTGGCCGTGCACGGCGACGAGCGCAAGGCCACCACCCGGGTCTTCGGCTCCCGGCCCGGCACCTACGGCGCGGGACTGCTGCAGCTGATCGACAGCCGGGACTGGCGCACCGACGCCGACCTGGCCGAGGTGTACACGGTCTGGGGCGGCTACGCGTACGGGCGCGGGCTGGACGGGCGTCCGGCCCGCGAGGAGATGGAGACCGCGTACAAGCGGATCACCGTCGCCGCGAAGAACACCGACACCCGCGAGCACGACATCGCCGACTCGGACGACTACTTCCAGTACCACGGCGGCATGGTGGCCACCGTGCGCGCGCTCACCGGCAGGGCGCCGACCGCCTACATCGGCGACTCGACCCGCCCGGAGACGGTCCGCACCCGCACCCTGACCGAGGAGGCGGCCCGGGTCTTCCGCGCCCGGGTGGTCAACCCGCGCTGGATCGAGGCGATGCGGCGGCACGGCTACAAGGGCGCCTTCGAGATGGCCGCGACGGTCGACTACCTCTTCGGGTACGACGCCACCACCGGTGTGGTCGCGGACTGGATGTACGAGAAGCTCACCCAGGAGTACGTGCTGGACCCGGTCAACCGGGAGTTCCTCGCCGGCGCCAACCCGTGGGCGCTGCACGGGATCAGCGAGCGGCTGCTGGAGGCGGCGAGCCGCGGGCTGTGGGAGAAGCCGGACCCGCAGCTGATCGAGCAGCTCCAGGCCGCGTTCCTGGAGACCGAGGGGGACCTGGAGGGCGAGGACGGCTGACCCCGGGGCCTGCCCGAGGACCGACCCGTCCTCGACCGGTACTCCGTTCGGGTGATCACGGGGCTGGTGACGGGGCCGCGCCAAGCGGACAATACGGGGCATGCCGCGCCCTCCCCTGCTCACCGGCCCCGCCGGTCCCCCCGGTCCCACCGCCCCGGCGGCCGCCGCCGCCCGCCCCGGCCGGACGCTAGCCCGGTACCGGCCCCGGCTGGCGGCACTGGCCGCCGGGGCGCTGCCCGTGCTCGCCTTCCCGGCCCCCGGGATGGCGGCGCTGGCCTGGGTCGCGCTCGTCCCCGGCCTGCTGCTGATGCGGTCGGCCCCGGGGGCCCGGGAGGCGGCGGTGCGCGGCTGGTGGTTCGGCGCCGGGTTCATCCTGACCGGGATGTCCTGGCTGACCCGCTCCATCGGCCCCGGGCTGCCGCTGCTCGCGGTGGTGTTCGGGGCGCTCCAGGCCGGGGTGGGCGTCGCGGTGTGGCGGCTGCTGCGGCCCCCGCTGACGGTCCGGCGGGCGCTGCTCGCGCCGGTGGTGGTCGCGGCGGTCTGGCTGACCACCGAGTACGCGCGCTCCTGGCACGCCTTGGGCGGGCCGTGGGCGCTGCTCGGCGCCACCCAGTGGCAGCACCCGGCCGTGCTGGCGCTGGCCTCGGCGGGCGGGATCTGGCTGGTCAGCGCCGCGGTGGTGGCGGTCAACACCGCGGTGGCGGTGGCGCTCACCGCCGTCGACCCGCGCCCCCGGGCGGTGGCGGCGCTGTTCGCGGCGGCGGTCCTGGCGGCCGGGCCGCTGCTGTTCGCGCTCCGGTCGGCGCCCCCGGCCGCCGCGGCGGGCGGGCCGGGGCCGGCCGAGGTGCGGATCGCCCTGGTGCAGCCGGGCATCGTGGACGAGCCGGAGGCCCGCTTCGAGGCGAGCGCCCGGGCCACCGCCGCGCTGGTCGGGCGGCCCCCGGTGGACCTGGTGGTCTGGGGCGAGTCCAGCACCACCGCCGACCTCGACCGCGACCCGGCGACGCTGGCCCGGCTGCGCGCGCTGTCCGCCGCCACCGGGGCCGAGCTGCTGGCCGGCGAGGACGCCCGGAAGTCGGACGGGCGGATCTCCAAGGACGCCGTCCTGGTCTCCCCGGACGGCGTGGTCGACCGGTACCGCAAGATCCGGCTGGTGCCGTTCGGCGAGTACATCCCGCTGCGGCCGGTGCTCGGCTGGGTGGCCGGGGTCAGCCGGGCGGCGGGCGAGAACCGGGCGCCCGGCACCGACCAGCACCTGCTGCCGGCCGTGGACCGGTCCGGCCGGGCGCTGCCGATCGGCACCCTGATCTGCTTCGAGTCGGCGTTCCCCGACATGGCGCGGACGGCCGCCCGGGCGGGGGCCAGGGTCATCGTCTACCAGTCGTCGACCTCGACCTTCCAGCGGAGCTGGGCGCCCGAGCAGCATGTCTCGCTGGCCGCGATCCGGGCCGCCGAGACCGGCCGGCCGGTCGTCCAGGCCTCGCTGACCGGGGTGTCGGCCGCCTTCGACGCACAGGGCCGGGAGCTGGCGCGGCTGGGCACCGACGGCACGGGCTCGCTGGTGGTGCGGCTGCCGCTGACGGCGCCGGACGCGGCCACCTGGTACGACCGGGTGGGGGACGTCGTCCCGCTGACGGCCGTACTGGTGACGGCGGGGGCGGCGGCCGCCGCGGTGGCCGGCCGGCGGCGGGAGCGGCGCGGGCCAGGTGCGTCCCAGGGGTAGGCACCGGACCCCGCGCCCCCGGTGTCAGCCCACTTCGAGGACCAGCTTGCCGCGCGCGTGCCCCGACTCGACGAGGGCCATCGCCTCGGCGGCGTGGGCCAGCGGGTAGCGGGCGGAGACGTTCGGGTCCAGCTCCCCCGCGGCCACGAGTTCGGCCAGGGCGGCCAGGGTGCCGGGAGTGGTGGACCGGGTGATGAAGCGGCCGCCGAGCTCCTGCGCGGTGACCGGATCGCTGGTGGCGACCAGCCGGGACCGGTCGGCCAGGGTCACCGCGGCGGCCCGGAGGTCGTCCCCGCCGATCAGGTCGAGGATGCCGTCGACGCCGTCCGGCGCGACCGCCCGGATCCGGTCCGCGACGCCCTCGCCGTAGCGGACCGGCACCGCGCCCAGCGACTCGACGTAGGCGCGGTTGGAGTCGCCGGCGGTGCCGACGACGCGGATCCCCCGGCTGCGGGCGATCTGCGCGGCCGCGCTGCCGACGCCGCCGGAGACACCGAGGATCAGCAGGGTCTGCCCGGCGCCCACGCCGATGTCGCGGACGGCGTCGTCGGCGGTCGCGGCCGCCACCGGCAGGGTGGCGGCCAGGTCGAAGCCGACCTTCGCCGGCTTCAGCGCGCTCGACCCGGCCAGCAGCAGCGTCTGTTCGGCGAAGGCACCCGCCGCGACCAGCCCGAACACCTCGTCGCCGGGGGTGAACCCGGTGACGCCGGGGCCGATCCGCTCCACCACCCCGGAGGCCTCCGAGCCCATCACGAAGGGCAGTCGGCGCTCCCGGCCGAGCAGGCCCCGGCGGACCTTCCAGTCCACCGGGTTCACCCCGGCCGCCCGGACGGCGACCGCGAGCTGCCCCGGGCCGGGCTCCAGTACGGGCCGGTCCAGGAACTCCTGGTTCTCCGGGCCGCCGTAGTCGACGAATCCGAACGCCTTGGCCATCCCCGCTCCACTCTCCCGCTCGACGGCCCCCGCCCCAGCATGCGGGCGGGGGCCGGGGCGGAGCCGGTCCTGGTGGGCCGAACGGGCGGCCAGGACGCTCCGGCCGTGTCAGTCGGCCAACCGTGTCAGTCGGCCGCCCGCGTCACCGGGATCCAGAGCTCGGCCTCCGCCTCCGCCGCCTCCACCAGCGCGCCGACCCGCAGGATCTCCGGGCCCGGCCGGAACTCGTACGGGTTGGACGGGAACCACTGCGTGAAGACGTCCCGCCACATCTCCTGGAGCGCCTGCGGGAACGGCCCGACGGCACGGAACACCGCCCAGGTCCCGGTCGGGACCTCCCGCACGTCGAGGCCCTCCGGCACCTCGGTGTCCGGCCCGGCCGCCACCGCGTGGTAGTAGTCGAGCGGCACGCCCTGCTCCCGGCTGTCCGAGAAGAACTCGGTGACCGAGAGGATCCCGCGCGGCTCCTGCCCCGAGAGGGCCGTGATCCGCTCGACCTGCTCCGGCCCGATCCCCCGGACGAACTCCGCGATGGCCGGGTTGACCCCCTCGTGCACCAGCGGGACCCTGGCCCTGCGCCCGACGATCCTGAACGCCGGCTTCTCGACGATCCGGTACTCCATACTGCTGCTCCCTTCGACGACGAGCCGGAAGGACATCCGGGGCTGGGACACGAGCACCGCGCCGCGCTGCCGGGCCTCGCCCGGGCCGACGCCGTGCATCGCCCGGAACGCCCGGGCGAACGCCTCGCCCGAGCCGTAGCCGTAGCGGACCGCGACATCCAGCAGGGTCCGGTCCCCGGCCAGCACCTCGGCCCCCGCGAGGGTCAGCCGCCGGCGCCGGAGGTACTCCGACAGCGGCATGCCGGCCAGGGCCGAGAACAGCCGCCGGAAGTGGTACTCCGAGGTGGTCGCGATCCGCGCGAGCTCACCCGCGTCGACCGTCCCGTCGAGGTGCTCCTCGATGTACTCCATGGCCCGGTTCAACCGCTCCAGCATCCGCCCCGCCCCGTCCTTCCGTTCCTGTGCTCCTCACCGTAGGCAGCGGCCACCCGGCCGGACCCGACATCCCGTGCCCGCTCCGGTCGGGTGGCCCGCGACGGTGCGGCCGACCGCGGGAGCGCGGCCGACCGCGACGTGCGGACCGTCAGATCAGGCCCTGCGCCAGCATCGCGTCCGCCACCAGCTCGAAGCCGGCGATGTTGGCGCCCAGCACGTAGTCGCCGGGGCGGCCGTACTTCTCCGCCGTGGTGTGGCAGGAGTCGTGGATGTCGCGCATGATCGCGGCCAGCCGCTCCTCGGTCCGCTCGAAGGACCAGGCGTCGCGGGAGGCGTTCTGCTGCATCTCCAGCGCGCTGGTCGCGACCCCGCCGGCGTTGGCGGCCTTGCCCGGCCCGAAGGCCACCCCGGCCTCCTGGAACACCCGCACCGCCTCGGGCGTGGTCGGCATGTTGGCGCCCTCGGCGACCGCCCGCACCCCGCCCCGGACCAGGGCCAGCGCGTCCGGCCCGGCCAGCTCGTTCTGGGTGGCGCAGGGCAGCGCCACGTCCACCGGGACGCCCCAGACGCCGGTGCCCTCCTGGTACTTGACGTGGCTTCCGCGCCGCTCGGCGTACTCGGTGAGCCGGCCGCGCCGGACCTCCTTGACCTCCTTCAGCAGGTCGAGGTCGATGCCCTTCTCGTCCACCACGAAGCCGGTGGAGTCGGAGGCGGTGACCACGGTCGCCCCGAGCTGCTGGGCCTTCTCGATCGCGTACAGGGCGACGTTCCCGGAGCCGGAGACGGCGACCCGCAGGCCGTCCAGCTCCTCGCCCCGGGCGCGCAGCATCTCGGCGGTGAACAGCACGCAGCCGTAGCCGGTGGCCTCGGTCCTGGCCTGGGAGCCGCCCCAGCCGATGCCCTTGCCGGTCAGCACGCCCGCCTCGTAGCGGTTGGTGATCCGCTTGTACTGGCCGAACAGGTAGCCGATCTCCCGGCCGCCGACGCCGATGTCCCCGGCCGGGACGTCGGTGTGCTCGCCGAGGTGGCGGTACAGCTCGGTCATGAAGGACTGGCAGAAGCGCATGATCTCGGCGTCCGAGCGGCCCTTGGGGTCGAAGTCCGAGCCGCCCTTGCCGCCGCCGATGCCGAGGCCGGTCAGCGCGTTCTTGAAGATCTGCTCGAAGCCGAGGAACTTCACGATCCCGAGGTTCACCGAGGGGTGGAACCGCAGCCCGCCCTTGTACGGGCCGAGGGCGCTGTTGAACTCCACCCGGAAGCCCCGGTTGACGTGCACCCGGCCCCGGTCGTCCGTCCACGGCACCCGGAACATCACCTGGCGCTCGGGCTCCACGATCCGCTCGACGATCCGCGCCTCGACCAGCTCCGGCCGCGCCGCCAGCACCGGTCCGAGCGTCTCCACCACCTCCCGCACGGCCTGGTGGAACTCGGGCTCGCCGGCGTTGCGGCGCAGCACCTCGGCGAGCAGCGACTCAAGAGCGGGGTTCTCGGCGTCGTGGGACGCGACGGGCACAGGGGTAGCCGGCATCTTGTGAGCACCTTCCATGGGGGTGGTCGAAAGACAGGCGCTCCCCCGCCGGGGGGAGACGCCGGCGGTCCCCTCGCCATTGAGGGCGTCACGGCGCGCAACAACACCAGCGCGGCGACTCCGGACCGCTCGCAGGCGTCAGTCTCGCACCGCTCCCCCGGGTTTGTCCGCCCCTATCGGTCGCGGCCCGACCTCGGCTTTCGGTTCGTGAGCGGCGCCAACCGTCCGTACACCTCCGGCCGGGCTGTTGTTCAAATTGGAACTACCTAGTACCGTCGGGAGCCGAGTCCCAGGAGAACCGTCCGTCACGGAGGTCCAGCCCATGCCGCAGGTGCAGCTGCCCGAGCAGCAGAACAATTCCCCGCGGGCGCCGTTGGCCGCGGGCGCCCCGCAGACCGCCGACGGCGCCCGGGTCCGGTCCCGGGTGCGGATCCCGCTGACCTTTCCGGACGGGTACCGGGCCGAGGCCGAGGTGTTCACCTTCCACGGGCTGACGGACGGGGCCGAGCACCTCGCCCTGGCCCTCGGCACCGTGCCGGAGGGCGGCACACCGCTGGTGCGGCTGCACTCGGAGTGCCTGACCGGCGACGTGTTCGGCTCCGACCGCTGCGACTGCGGGCCGCAGCTGCGCGAGGCGGTCGAGCGGATCTCCGACGCGGGCGGCTACCTGCTGTACCTGCGGCAGGAGGGGCGCGGCATCGGGCTCTACAACAAGCTCGACGCCTACGCGCTCCAGGACTCCGGTCTCGACACCTACGACGCCAACACGGCGCTCGGACTGCCGGAGGACGGCCGCGACTACACGGCGGCCGCGCAGATGCTCGGCGCGCTCGGGGTCGACGCGATCGAGCTGCTGAGCAACAACCCGGACAAGGACGCCCAGTTGGCCGCCCTGGGCGTCACGGTCGAGCGCCGGGTGCCGACGGGTGTGCACCTGTCCGGGAGCAACGTCCGGTACCTGCGGGCCAAGGCGGAGCGGACGGGTCACTCGATCGAGCTGCCCCGGCTGGTCGGCTGAGCGCTCCCGGTGGGCCTAGCACACCCGGTGGGCCGAGCGCTCCCGGTGGCGCGGGCCGGCCGGACCGGCGGCCCCGCTCAGCGGCTCCCCGCCGGGCCGGCCGCGACCGAGCGGCTGATCCGCCGGGCCGCGAAGCCGGTGCCGCAGACGAACCGCATCAGCGGCCCGAAGGTGTCGGCGGCGGACAGCCCGGCGAAGTGGAGCCCCGGGACGGAGGACTCGAAGCCGGCCGAGAGCCGGGGCGCTCCCCCGTTGCGCCGGTCGACCGTGCCGCGCAGCTCGGGCGACAGGTAGTCGAGCCGCCCGACGTCCACCCGGTAGCCGGTGGCGGCCAGCACATGGTCCACCTCCAGCTCCGGGGTGGTGCCGCGCAGACCCAGCCGCACCCCGCCGTCGCCGCCGTCCGGGCCGCCGTCACCGCCGGTCCGCTCGGCCGTCAGCAGCTCGTGCCCGGTGAGCACCGGGAAGCGGCCCTCGAGCCGCTCGCGCAGCCACCAGCCGCCGGCCGGGCCGAGCACGGTGCGCACCAGCCTGGCCCTGGTCGCGTCCGGCAGGGTGCGGAACGCCCCGGTGGCCCGGCTGAACGCGGTGAACGACCAGCCGGGGCCCAGCGGTGAGCCGGGCTTGGCCAGCCGCACCGGCCACGGGCGGTCGGCGGGGTCCTCGGAGGCCGGCGGCTCGCCGAACAGCAGTTCCCCGGTCCGCGCCACCAGGACCGG
The DNA here is from genome assembly GCF_000718025.1 of Kitasatospora purpeofusca. Classification (GTDB taxonomy): domain Bacteria; phylum Actinomycetota; class Actinomycetes; order Streptomycetales; family Streptomycetaceae; genus Kitasatospora; species Kitasatospora purpeofusca. The sequence continues at coordinate 556,326 of NZ_JODS01000002.1, read as the reverse complement.
CTCGGCGCCGGCCTCGTGCAGCAGGGCGGCGCTCTCCAGCGCCGACTGCCCGGCGCCGATCACCGCCACCCGGCGGCCGCCGAACTTCGCCAGATCGGCGTGGTCCGCGGTGTGCGAGGCGAGGCCCGCCTCGACCAGGGGGCGCAGTACTTCCGGGACCCGGGCGTACGGCGGGAACCCTCCGGCCAGGACCACGGCCCGGGCGCCGAACACCTCGCCCGTGTCCAGCGTCAGCCGGAAGCCGTCCCGCACACGTTCGATCCCCACCACCGCGGCCCGCTCGACCTCGGGCACGCAGGCCCGCTGGAACCACTCGCCGTAGCGGACGAACTCGTCCAGCGGTACGGCGTAGCAGTCGCCCACCGGGGGCAGGCCCGAGGCGGCCCGGAAGTCGGCCAGGCGGTACCGGCCCGCCGGGTCGGAGATCGACGAGGCCCGCGGCAGGGACTTGAGGAACATCCCGGCCGGCATCCGGGTCCGCCAGCTCTCCATCGGGACGCCGAGGACGCGCGGTCGCACGCCCCGGCCCGTCAGGTGGGCGGCGACGGCAAGGCCGTACGGGCCTGCCCCGACGACCGCGACCGGAACGGTGTGCGGAATGGTCATGACGAGCCTCCTCCGGCTCGGGCGGTCATGGTTCCGGCGCCCCTGCGGATCGCCTGACCGGTGAATCGGACGGTCATCGCGGCCGCCGGGACGAGGTCGTCGCGGCAGAGCCAGGCCCGCTCGGTGGACCGGCGCGGACGCAGGTCGGTGGGCGGGTGGCGGTCCCGCCAGAGCGCGACGGCGGCGGAGAGCGCGTCCAGCTGGCCGACGCCGTAGTACCGGTCCAGCTGGGGTCCGCGCGGGACCGGCCGGCCGGTGAGCGACAGGTGGAGGGCCCGGACGACGTCCACGCCGTCCACCGTCTCGAACAGCCGGAACTGGGCTCCGGCGCGGGGGTTGAAGTCGAGCAGCTTGTACCGGCCGTCGCGCAGGTCCAGCCGCCAGTCCAGGTCGGCGATGCCGCTGTAGCCGATCTGCCGGCAGAGTCCGGCGGCGAGGGCCGCCAGCTCGGGGTTGGCCACCGCGACCGCGCGGGTGGTGAATCCGCCCGACGGCGGGTAGGAGCGCAGCTTGCGCCCGGTGAACAGGGCCAGCGGCTCGCCGCCCGGGCCGCAGCACAGGTGGGTGATCCAGTGCTCGGTCCGCTCGTCCGGCAGGTACTCCTGGGCGAGCACCGAGAGCGGGCGGTCCGGGGGGCAGTGGCGCAGCAGTTCGGCTTCGTCGCGCACCACCGTGGCGTGGCTCACCACGGGGTGGCTCAGCCGGGTGAAGGGGGCGAGGTTCTTCAGGACCAGCGGGTAGCCGCAGAGTTCGGCGGCGTCGAGCAGCTCGTCCCGGTCGGCGGGCGCGGCGCTGTGCGGCGCCGGGATCCCGTAGCGGAGGCAGTCGGTGTACAGGGCGCCCTTGTCGGCCAGCCGGCGCGGCAGTGCCGCGGGCACCGGTGGCAGCAGGAAGTACGGAGCGAGTTCCGCGGCGTGCTCGGCGAGCAGGACGGCGGCCTCGTCGTCGGTGGGCACGGCCACGCAGCGGCGGCCGGACTCCCGGACGAGCCGGCGTCCGACGTCCGCGACGGTGGCGACCAGGCGGTCGGCGGGCTCGCGTCCGCTGGTGGGGCGGACGATCGCGCGGGTCAGGTAGCGGGAGAGCGCGGTCGGGGTGAGCCGGTCCTCCACGATCGCCCGTACCTGGACGCCGGCCCGGCCGAGGGAGCGGACGGCGCCGAGCGGCCCGTGCGCGAGCGGGTACCGGCCCACCCTGACCAGCAGGACCGGTGTGCTGCGGTCCAGTGCGGGGCTGGTGCGGTTCACGGTGTCGGCCTTCCTCTGGGGTGCTTCGGTGCTGCGCTGCTGCGGGTGCTGCGGGTGCTGCACTGGTCCGATGCTCGGTGCTGCGGCGCTCTCCGGCGTGCTCAGTGCTGCCAGACGCCGACCCAGTCGACGTCCACCTGGGTCCGGTCGACGCCGGCCGGTGGTGACTGGTGGTAACCGACGGCCAGGTCGAGGATCAGCTCCATGGGCACGTTCGGGATCACGTTCGGGTCGGTGACCTGGAAGACCTGCACGCCGTCGACGTACCAGGTGACCGCGTCGGGTTCCCAGTCGAGTCCGAAGACGTGGTAGCCGCTGGAGAAGTCCACCGGGCCGTGGGAGTAGTGGGCGTCGATGTTGGTGCCGTCGGGTGCCTGGGCGTGCAGGTTGAGGTCGGCGTACTGGTCGGTGTTGATGAACTCGGCGATGTCCAGCTCGGGCAGGCCGCCGCGGGTGCCGGCGGGGAGCAGCCAGAAGGCCGGGAACATGCCGGCCGCCTGGCCGGTCGTCCTGATCGCGGCGGCGAAGTACCCGTAGGTGAAGGTCTTCCGGGGGGTGCCGTCCCACTGGTCGCGGCCGGTGGAGACCATCCCGGAGGTCCAGGGGTAGGTCTTGCCGTCGCTGCCGTTCGTGGCCCGGCGCTCGGCCGTGAGGGTTAGCTTGCCGTCCGCCACCGAGACCTGGCTCGGGAGGTACCACTGGTCCTCCTGGTTGCCGGCGTTGGTGCAGCCGCCGTCGTTCCAGTCGTAGCAGGTCGCCCAGGACCCGTGGTCGAGGCCGGAGCCGTTGAAGTCGTCACGGAACACCGAGTGCCACGGGCCGGTCGACGGCGGCTGGTCGGCCCCGACCGGCAGGGGCGCGGTGGAGGGGGCGGCGGCCGGGGCGGACGGGGCGAACAGGCTGCCGACGGCGGTGCCGTTCGCGCCGCTCCCGGTACTCCCGATGCTGCCGGTGGCCCCGCAGGCGGCGGACAGTGCGAGCACGGTGGCCACCGTGAGCAGCCGCCACCGGACCGGCGGACGCCCGTCCGGCCGACGGTCCCGGCCTCCGTCCCGGTCCCGGTGCAGCCGGCGCAAGGGGTGCGGCCGGTGCGGGGGGCGGCATGGGAGGCGCCGCGGCAGCAGTGCCAGCACCGTGGTGAGCACGGCGAGCACCAGCACCGCGCGGGCCGCGCCGAAGGAGCCGGTGAAGAACAGCGCCTCCGCGGTCAGCACCGCGAACGCCAGGCTCAGCGCGACCACCAGCCCGGCGGCGCTCAGCCGGTCCGGCCCCCGGGCCGGCCGGGGCAGCGGCCGGGCCCAGTCCGCGGCCGCCGCGCCCGGCCCGGCCAGCAGGAAGGCGGCCACCACGACGGCCCGCACCGGCACCCCGACCGGGAGCAGTTGGGCCGCGAGGGCGCACCAGCCGCCCAGCACCGGGAGGAGGCGGGAAGGGGTCCACGGTCGGACGGCGGTCATGGCGTGCTCCCTCCGGCGGGGGCGGTCGCGCCGCCCCCGGCGCCGGAATCGGTGTACTGGTAGACGACGGCGTCCTCGTTGGCGTAGACGCGCCGCAGCATGGGCTCGGCCGCCGCCGCGGCCGCCAGGCCCTGGACGGCGGAGGCCGGCAGCAGGCCGGTCAGCTCGCAGTCGAGCACCTGGGCCCTGGTGAGGATCAGGTAGGTGGGGCCGCCGGCCGGGTTGGGGGTGGCCAGCGCGCCGCGCAGGGCGTCGCCCGGCTCCGCCGCCAGGTGCCGCAGGTCCTCACCGGCGGCGTCGCCGAGCACCAGCCGGTCGTGGGTGTCGAAGTTCAGTTCGCCGCCCGGCTCGTCGGCGGTCAGCGAGATGATCCGGGAACCCGCGGGGGTCTCGGCGACGTAGCGCACCGCCGCGACCTCCTGCGGCGTGAAGTAGTTCATCGCCTCCTTGCTGTAGTACCCGAAGAGGGTTCCGCCGAGGAGGCCGAGCAGCAGGACGGCGCAGACGCCGGTCCGCAGCGGGCCGCCGGGCCGGGTGGCCGGCCGGGGCGGGGTGCCGGGCGGGAGGGCGTCCTCCGCGCGGGTGCCCGCGCGGTTGCCCCAGAGCAGTGCGGCGGCGAGGAGGGCGGCGGCCGGGAGGGCGAACAGGTAGGCGCGGAACAGCATCTCGCCGTCGTAGGCGTTGGCCAGCAGGACGGCGATCGGCGCCACCAGCAGCGGCAGCAGGCCGACCCGGCGCACCCACCGGTGGCGCAGGGCGCCGGCCAGGGCCAGCAGGAGGACGGCGGCGGTGAGGCCGCGGTCGGCCCAGGAGGCGAGGATCTGGCCGAAGGGCGCCTCGCCGAGCCGGGCGAGGCCCGCGACCGCGTTGTGGTCCGGGGAGCCGAGGGCGGCGATCAGACCGCTCAGGTTCGCGGACACGAACGGCCGGGCGACGGTGGCGTCCCAGAGGACGGTGAGCCCGACCACGGCGGCCAGCACCGGCAGGACGGTACGGCGGTTGCGGCGGCCCAGGGCCAGCAGGAGCAGGCTCACGGCCAGCATGACCGGGGTGAGCTGGTGGGAGGAGACGATCGCGGCGATCAGGACCAGCAGCAGGGCGAACGGCGCCGCCCGCCAGCCGGCCCGGGCGGAGCCGTCGAGGACCGTCCCGAGGGCCCGGGCACCGGAGGGTCCGGCGGGGCGCGCGGGTGCGGAAGGGCTCACGGATTTGGCATCGCTCACGGATCCACCGGCCGCGGATCCGGCCGCGGCTCGGGCGAGCCGGCGCCGCGCCGCCAGCCGGTGTACGACCAGGGCGATCACCGTGAGGTGGAGCAGGTAGGCGAACGCCTGCGGGGAGAAGTAGTCCTGACCCACCCAGGCGGTCGCGCAGTAGAGCCAGATCCCGCCCCAGACCAGCCGCCGGTCGGTGGTGAAGCTCCGGTAGAGCAGCAGCAGCGGGCCGAGCAGCAGGACATTGGTGATCACGGGGTACCAGGAGGCGTACCCGAGCACGGAGTCCAGGCCGGTGGCGCGCAGGACCAGCGCGTGGAACTCGAAGAAGCCGGGCCACTGGTTGTAGACGTCCAGCTTGCCCGCGCCCGGCACCGCCCCGCCGTGGCGCAGCATGGCGTCGACGATCGCGACGTGCTTCCAGGCCCAGGCGTAGCGCAGGGTCGGGTAGAGCAGGCTGGGCGTCCCGTGGACCACCAGGATCAGGGCCAGCACATAGGCGCCCGCCCACCGGTGGCGGACCGCCGGGGAGCGCAGGACGGCCACGAAGCCCACGGTGAGCAGGACGGGGGCGGCGAACCAGAGCGGGGGCAGGGCCTGCAGCAGGCCGAGGTCGCCCATCCGGGAGAGCCGGGCGTTCGGCAGCGCCAGCAGCCAGAGGGCGAGCGCGACGGGCAGGGCGCCCAGGGCGATCCAGCCGGACGGGGCGGACGGGGCCGCGGCGAGGACCGCGCGCAGGCCGTGGGGCCGCCGGGCGGGGTCGGGGGCGGGGTCGACGTGGACGGGGGTTCGGGGGGCCGGTGTCCGCGGGTCGGGTCGGACGTCTTCACGTTCCGGGGCGTCGGTCACGGCGATCACTCCTGACCGGGGCTCTTCGGTGGACCGCCGACCGGGCGGCCTAGGGCCGCGCGCAGCCGGCGGTAGCCGCGCCACGCCTTGGTGGCGGTGCTCTCGCGGTGGGGCGCGGTCGGGGCGCCCCGGAGCCTGGTCCAGTCGTCGAACACCCGTGGCGGGGTGTCGGCCCGGACCATCAGCCGGGCGATCCGCAGCGGGTCGTCGGCCGGGGAGCTGAAGAGGTTCCCGACCGCGGTGGCGGAGGTGTAGCCGGCCTGGGCGACCTTGCGGCGGACCTCGGCCCCCGAGTAGCCGTGCGGGTAGGCGAAGGAGGCGACCTCGTGGTTGAGCACGTCCTCCAGCTGGCGCTTGCAGCCGACGACCTCGTCGGTGAGCCGGCTGCCGTGGACGGTGTCCATCGGGACGTGGGTCCGGGAGTGGGCACCGATCTCGACGCCGAGCGCGTCGAGGTTGCCGAGCTGGCGCCAGTTCAGCATCGGCGCCGGCGGGAGCAGGCTTCCGCTGCCCCGCCCCCCGGGCGGGTGGAGGGCGCCGGTGGTGACGTACAGGGTGGCGGGCAGGCCCAGGTCGGAGAGGATCGGGGCGACCGTCCAGTAGAAGTCCGCGTAGCCGTCGTCGAAGGTCAGGACGGCCACTCCGGGCGGCAGCGGCGGTCCGCCGCGCAGGGCGGTGACCAGTCGGCGCAGCGGCACCACCCGCAGGCCGCTGTCCCGGATGCGGGCCAGCTGGGCGCGGAACGCGGCGGGGGTGACGGTGTACGACGCGAGCCAGGCCGGCGGGTCGTCGGACACCGCGTGGTAGAGGAAGACCGGGACGGCGTTCACGGGGTGCCCCCGGGGAGGTCGGGCGCGGCGCCCGCGGCGGGACCGGAGGCGGCTCGACCGGAGGCGCAGGCCCGGCGGGCCGCGATCCGGGCGGCCCGGCCGCGGACCGCCGCGGTGAGGTAGCCGGTGGCGGTCAGGGCGACGCCCGCGCAGAGCGCGCCCGCCGTGGCGGGCCGGCGCCGCCGCAGGCTGCGCAGCAGCGCGGCGGGCACGGTGCGCCGCAGGTAGGCCCGCTCGCTGGCCAGGCCGGCGGCGGCGCCGTCGTACCGGACGACGGCCGCCTTGGAGCAGCCCTCCGCCCAGCAGCGGGCGGCGAAGTAGCGGAAGGTGGTGCGGGCCGCCGGCACCCGGTGGCGGACGGCGGCGGCCGGCTCGTAGCGCAGGACGGCGCCGGGGTGCTGGGCGGCCAGCCGGATGCAGAGGTCGGTCTCCTCGCAGCCGAGCGGGCGTCGCCCGACCCGGCCGAGGTCGGTCCGGAAGCCGCCGGCGGCCAGCACCTCGGCCCGCCGGAAGGACATGTTGGCGCCGATGAGGTTGCGGACCGGGGCCGGCCGGACCGGCAGGCCCCGGTAGGAGCAGCCGACCACCCAGTCGAACTCGGGCGGGAACCAGTCGGGGCGGCCGGTCCGCCACCACGGCCGGACGAGGCCGCCGACGCCGAGCACGCCCGGGTCCCGGTAGCCCGCGATCAGGTGCTCGGTCCAGTAGGGGTCGGCGGCGGCGTCGTCGTCGAGGAAGGCGACCAGGGTGCCCCGGGCCTCGGCCAGGGCGGTGTTGCGGGCGCCGGACAGGCCGCGCCGCTGCCGGTTGGGGAGGATCCGCAGGCCGGTCAGGTGCTCCTGGGCGAGGCGGAGGAGTTCGGGGCAGTGGTCGACGACCAGCAGCAGTTCCTCGGGCGGGCGGCGCTGGGCGTGCACCGAGGCGACGGCGGCGCTCAGGTCGTCCCAGCGCTCGACGGTGTAGGCGCAGATCACCACCGTGAGGTCCGGTGCGGGGCGGTCGGGGGCGCGGGTCCCCTGCCGCGGGTGGATCCGGTCCGGGGTCATGCCGGTTCGCCTCCTTCCGTCAGTTCCGTGTCCGTCGGCTTCGTGTTCGTCGGTCCCGGGTCCGTCCGGCCCGTGGTCGTCCGGCCCGTGGTCGTCCGGTCCGTGCCTGTCCGTTCCGTGTTCGTCCGGTCCGCCGTGCGCAGCCAGCCGCGCAGCACCAGCAGCAGGCCCGCCGCCAGCACGTACTCGGCGATCAGCCAGGCGAGGCCGACGCCGGTCAGTCCGTAGCGGGGCAGCAGGACGGCGACCAGCGTGATGACCATCGCGCTGGAGGCGACCCTGACCCCGATCATCCAGGGCAGCGCCCGGCGGACCCGGGCCATCTGGATGACCACGTTGATCACCGCGACCGGCAGGGCGCACAGCGCCATCAGCCGCAGCACCGTCGTCCCGTGCTCGGCGTAGGCGGGGCCGAAGACGCCGAGGATCAGGCGTGCGCCGGCCACGATGACCAGCACGGCCCCGGCCAGCAGCAGCCCGGTGTGGCGCAGCATCCGCCGGGCGTACTCGGCGAGCCGCTGCGGATCGCGGGCGCCCTCGACCACCAGCGAGTGGCCCATGCTGAACGTCGCGACGAACAGGGTCTCGGCGATGACGAAGGCCAGCGAGTAGTAGGCGCTGCCCTCCGGTCCGAGCTGTGCCAGCACCATCAGCGGAACGACGCTGTAGCTGGCGAAGCTGAAGAGGTTCCCGAGGTAGTCCGCGCCGGCCCAGCGCAGCACCCGCTGCGGGGGTTCGGCGTCGGCGGGCCCGGCCGCCTGGTGGTCGGGCACCGCCCGGCGGAACAGGACGACGTTGGCCAGCCCGATCGAGATCAGCATCGCGGCCGCCCAGGCGAGCATGATGCCGCTGCTGACGGCCAGCACGGCGCAGGCGGCGAGCAGCACGGTCTTGGTGACGGCGAAGACGGCGTTCTCGCCGAGCACCCAGCCGGTCCGGCGGGTGCCGGTGAGCGCACCGTCCTGGAGGACGAAGACCGAGTAGCCGGCGGTGGCGGCGACGAACGCGACGGCGAGCACCGGTCCGCGCAGGAAGACCAGGTCGGGGGCGACCAGCGGGATCAGGAGCAGGAAGCCGACCGCGACCGCGGCGCTGAAGCCGATGCTGATCACGTAGCACCGCAGCACCAGGCTGCGGGTGTGCCGCCCGGCGGCGGGCACGAAGCGGACCAGGGCGTCCCCCAGGTTGAGGCTGCCGAGGGTGGACAGGAACATCGCGGCCGACAGCGCGGCGTAGCTGCGGCCGACGGTCTCGACCGCGTAGTAGCGGGTGGCGAGCAGCCAGAAGAATCCGCCGAGCCCGGCCGCGACGATCGAACTCGCGGCCAGTACGTGCCCGTTGCGCATCAGGGCGTCGGAGCGCGGCCGCCCGTCCGCGGGCCGTCCGTCCGTCGCCCGTCCGTCGGTCTGCCGTCCAGCGGTCGGGTGGAGGGCGGCGCGGGCCCGGGCCGGGAGGGCGCCGCCGGGGAGGGCCGCGCGGACGGCGCGGATCCGGGCCCGCAGCAGGGCGCGGAAGCTGCAGTCGCAGGGCATCGCGACCGGGCACGGGCAGGTCCCGGCCATCGGCCGGCGGCGGCGCGGCCGGGGGCGGGGGTGCTCCAGGAGGGAGGCCATCACGGCCTCGGCGCGGAGTCGGCCCGGCGCTGCCGCCGGACACTGCGCAGGTAGCAGAGCGGCCCGTAGAGCAGGCCGAGCAGTTCGAGCCGCCCGAGGTGCGCCATCAGCGGGTCGCGGCGGCCGTCGGCGGGAGTGCCCCGGCGCAGGGTCTGCCGGACGCCGCACGGCACCCGGGCGAGCAGGGCGGCCAGCAGTTCCGGCCGGTGGCGGACCGCGGCGGTCAGGTAGGCGCCGAAGCCGACGCCGAAGCCGAAGACCTGGGTGCTCAGCGCCTCCATCGACCGGCGGTGCGGGTGCCAGACCAGCGCGTCCGGCCGGTAGACGACGGTGTGCCCGGCGATCAGGACCTGGAGGAAGGCGAGCAGGTCCTCGCCGCCGCGGGCGGGGGTGCCGGTGCTGGTGGCCGGGTCGAAGCCGCCGATCGCCCGCAGCAGGTCGGTGCGGAACGCCATGTTGGCGCCGGTGCCCAGCCGCCCGGTGGCGAAGGGGAAGAGCGGGTCCTCGGACGGGTCGAGCAGCGACCAGCTGCGGGTGGTGAAGCCCTTGGCGTAGCCGCAGTACCGTTCCAGCGCGAGCTGGGCGCGGGTGTCGAGTTCGGCGGGCAGCACCAGGCCGGTGACGCAGCCCGCCCGCGGGTCGGTGCGGAAGCCGTCGACCAGCGCGGCGGCCCAGTCCGGGTCGATCAGCAGGTCGTCGTCGGCGAAGGCGCAGATCTCGCCGCGGGCGACCGCGAGGCCGCGGTTGCGGGCCCGGGCCAGGCCGGGCACCGGCTCGTACAGGTAGCGGACCCGGTCGGGGTAGCGCCGCCGGCAGAGCGTCTCGGTGGCCCGGTCGGAGGGGGCGTTGTCGACCACGACCACCTCGGTGTTCCGGTAGGTGCCGGCCAGGACGGCGTCCAGGGAGCGCGGCAGCAGGTCGGTCCGGTCGTGGGTGCAGACGACGACCGTCAGCGGCGGGCCGTCGGCCGGGGTGCGTACCGGCGGTCCGGGGCGGTCGTCCGGGTCGAGGTCACGGGTGACCGCGTCGACCAGCGCGCGGTAGGGCCCGGCCGCCGTGCCGGGCGCGCCGTCGGCGGACGGCTCCCCGGTGGCCAGGCCGAGCGGGCGGCCGTGGTCGCGGACCAGGGCCAGCACCCGGCCCTCCGGGGTGAAGACCCCGCCGCGGCCGGGGCGGCGCAGGACGTCGGGGTGCTCCAGGTCGAGTTCGGCGATCGCGACCGGCACGGACGGCAGCTCGGTCCGCGCGGCCGCCGAGCCGGGGGCGGCGGGAGTGCTCGGGGTGGTCGGGGTGGTCGTGGTGGTCCGGGCGGCGGGGCCGGTGGGGCCGGTGGGGCCGGTCGGGGTGGTCGGGGCGGTCATGAGGATCGGCCTCCGGTGCTGGTGCGGCGCTGCTGCCGGACGGTGCGCAGGTAGCAGAACGGTCCGCGGGCCAGGCCGCGGCGCTCCGTCCGCCGCAGCTCCCGCAGCACCTCGTCGGTCACCCCGTAGCGGGGCCGCGCCGCGGGCCGGTGGGTGCGGTGCCAGCGCCAGAGGCCGTAGGGCAGCAGCCGGAGGATCCCGGCGAGCAGGCGCGGCTGGTGGGCGACCGCGGCCGTCAGGTAGGCGGTGAAGCCGACGCCGAAGCCGTCGACCTGGTGGGCGAGTTCCGCCATGGTCCGCCGGTGGCGGTGCCAGACCAGCGCGTCGGGCTGGTAGCTGACGGTGTGCCCGGCGGTCAGCACCTGGAGGAAGGCGAGCAGGTCCTCGCCGCCCCGGGAGGGGGTGCCGGTCCCGGTGGCCGGGTCGAAGCCGCCGATCGCCCGCAGCACGTCGGTGCGGAACGCCATGTTGGCGCCCATTCCGAACCGGCCGGTGGAGAAGCGGTCCAGCGGGTCCGACAGGCCGTCCCGCAGCGACCAGCTGCGGGTGGCGAAGCCCCGGACGGGCCCGTTGTACTGCTCCACGACGAACTGCGCCTCGGTGTCGAGTTCGGCGGGCAGCACCAGGCCGGTGACGCAGCCGATCCGGTCGTCGGAGGCGAAGGTGTCCGCCAGGGCGTCCACCCAGCCGGCGTCGGCGACGGTGTCGTCGTCGGTGAAGGCGCAGATCTCGCCCCCGGCGACCGACAGGCCGCGGTTGCGCGCCCGGGACAGCCCCGGCAGGGGCTCCTGGACGTAGCGCACCCGGTCCCCGTAGCGCTCGCGGACGAGGTCCTCGGTGGCGGTGGTGGCCGGGGCGTTGTCCACCACGATCACCTCGACGCCGGGGCGTCGGGTGGCCAGGACGGCGTCCAGGCACACCGGCAGCAGCGCCTCCCGGTCCCGGGTGCAGACGATCACGCTGACCGTGACCGGGCCCGCGGGCACCCGGACGCGCGCGACCCGACTCGGGCGCGCCGCGGGTGTCGCGGTGGACAGGGCGGGAACGGGGAGTTCCCGGTGGGCGGCGTCGACCAGCGCCCGGCGCAGCGCGGCGGTTCCGCCGGCTGTTCCGGTGGCCGTGACCAGGCCGAGCGGGTGCCCGTGCAGCCGGACCAACGCCAACACGCGGCCGTCCGGGTCGTCGGCCCCGGACCCGCCGGGCGAGCGCAGCCCGCTCGGCTCGTCCAGGTCCAGGTCGACGACCCGGACGGGGGTGTAGAGCGAGTCGCGGGCGGCGGGACGCGGGCAGGCTGCATCGGTGCGCCGGTCGGAGCCCTTCATCGTTGCTCCTCCGCGGTGGCGGCCGCCGAGGGCCGGGCGCCGGGACGCTCGGTGATCAGGGTCCTCAGCACCCGGCGGCCGTCGGCGACGGCGTGAAGGTTGGAGCGACCGCTGCGGCGGGGGAGTTCCAGGCTCGGCACCTCGGCGATCCGCAGTCCCGAGCGCAGCGCGTGGGCGATCATCTCGGCCTCGATCTCGAAGCCGGTGGACCGCAGGTCGAGCGCGTCCAGGAAGGAGCGGCGGAAGGCGCAGTAGCCGTAGCACAGGTCGGTGAGGCGCGCGTCGTACAGCCGGTTGGCGACGGTGAGCAGGGCGCGGTTGCCCAGCGAGCGGACCCTGGTGAGGTCCAGTGAGCCGCCGCCGCCGATGCAGCGCGAGCCTTTGACGAAGTCGTAGCCGTGGTCGAGGAAGTGCAGGAAGTGCGGGATCTCGCCGGGCCACATGGAGCCGTCGGCGTCGATCATGACGATGTACTCGCCGGTGGCGGCGGCGAAGCCGGTGCGCAGGGCGTTGCCCTTGCCGGGTCCCCGCTGGGCGACGCTGCGGACGGTGGGCAGGCAGTGCCGGGCCATCGGGACGGTGGCGTCGCTGGAGGAGCCGTCCACCAGGATGACCTCGTCGACGCAGCGCGGGATCTGCTCGAAGACCCAGGGGATGTTGCGGGCCTCGTTGCGGGCGGGGACCACCAGGCTGACGGTGTGCCGGGTGACGACGACGTCCCCGGCCCGGCGCATCGGCCGGGGGCGGGCGGGGTCGGGCCCGGTGTCGCGGTCGGTGGCCCGGCGCAGCGGGTGACCGTCGGGGTTGCGGGCGCCGTCATGACCGTCGGGGCCGTCATGACCGTCGGGGCCGTCATGACCGTCGGTGCTGTCGTGACCGTGCTGGCTGTCGGGTCGGGCGCTCGGGGGCGCGGTGGTGCTCATCGAAAGCCGGCCTCTCGGCGAAGAGGTGGTGGGCGGGGCGCCGGACGGACCGTTGGACGGCGGGAACGGCGCGGCCCCTGGCTGTGACGGGCGGCGCCCGGCGCGGAGGCGCGGCGCGGCCCGGTGGGACGGGGCGGGCCCGGTGCGAGACGGATGCGCAGGGCTCGGACCCCGGAGAAAGCCCCGAGGGGGCTGGTCGACGGACCGTGGGACGTCGGGCGACCGCCGGGAGCCGGGCGGCCGAAGGGGGTGCGCACCGCTGGTCCCGGGCACCTGGGAAAGCGCCGGTCCGTCGTACTGGCGGGGATCCCGCACCGAGGGTGCGGGTACTGCCAGGACCTCATCGTGCGCTCGGTCGCCTCACCGCGTCAAGGGTGATTTGTCCGTTTTTTGCACTAACCTCCGTGCGTCACCGCTCGCCCCCGGACCGCGACCGGGCGGCCCTGCGGCTCCTCGGCGATCCGCCGGGCGATCTCGGCCGGCCGCACCGGCCGTCCGAAGTGCCAGCCCTGCGCCCAGTCGCAGCCGATGACGCGCAGTCGCTCGGCGTCCCGGCGGGTCTCCACGCCCTCGGCGGTGACGGTCAGCCCGAGGGCGTGCGCCATCGACACCAGACCGCTGACGATCCGCCAGCCGGTCTCCTCGTCCTTGGCCGGGTCGTGCAGGTCGCCGACGAAGGACCCGGCGATCTTGAGCCCCGAGACCGGCAGGTCGCGCAGGTAGGCGAGGTTGGACCAGCCGGTGCCGAAGTCGTCGACGGCGAGCGAGACGCCCTGCTCGACCAGGCCGTGCAGGGTGCGCAGCGCCTCGTCCTCCGGACCGACCACGGTGGACTCGGTGATCTCCAGCTGGAGCCGGGCCGGGTCCAGGCCGGTGCTGTCGAGGATCCGGTTGAGGTCGCCGACCAGGGCGGCGCTGCGGGCCTGGCGGACCGCCAGATTGACGTTGAGCTGCGGCGCGGCGTCGCCGAACCGCCTGATCCAGTCGGCGGCCTGACCGCAGGCCTGCTCCAGCACCCAGCGGCCGAGCGGCATGATCAGCCCGGTCTCCTCGGCGGTGGTCACGAACTCGTCCGGGCCGAGCACCCCGAGCTGCGGGTGGCGCCAGCGCACCAGCGCCTCGACGGCGGCGAGCCGGCCGTCGGCCAGCGCGTACAGCGGCTGGTAGTCGATGAAGAACTCGCCCCGGTCCAGCGCGGCGGGCATCCGCACCGACACCGCGTAGCGGGAGACGGCGCGGGCGTTCTCCTTGGGGTCGAACAGCGTCCAGCGGCCCCGGCCGGCCTCCTTGGCCCGGTAGAGCGTCAGGTCGGCGGCCCGGACGGCGGCGCCGGGGGTGGTGGTGGAGACCCGGCGCTCCAGCACGCCGACGCTGGCGCCGACGGCGAGCTTGTGGTCACCGATCAGCACCGGCCCGGCCAGCGCCTTGAGCACGGTCTTCGCGGCGGCGACGGCCTCCTGCTCGCCGCGGCTGTTCTCCAGCAGGACGACGAACTCGTCGCCGCCGAGCCGGGCCACCAGGTGGCCGAGCGGGTTGAGGGCGGCCTTCAGCCGGGCCGCGACGGCGGACAGCAGCTGGTCGCCGGTGTCGTGGCCGAGGCTGTCGTTGACCACCTTGAAGCCGTCGAGGTCGACGTAGCAGAGCCCGAACCGGGCGCCCGGGTCCGGGTCCTCGAAGAGCTTCTCCAGCCGTTCGAAGAACGCGGCCCGGTTGGGCAGCCCGGTGAGCGGGTCGTGGGTGGCCTGGTGGCGCAGCCGCTCCTGGAGCCGGTAGCGGTCGGTGACGTCCTCCAGCATCGCGACCTGGTACTGCGGGGAGCCGTCGTCGTCGCGGATCAGCGAGACCGTCAGGTGGGTCCACACCACCTCGCCGTCCTGCCGGTAGTACGGCTTGTCGAACTGGAAGTACTCGCGCTTGCCGCTGACCAGTTCCTCGTAGACGTCCCAGACGCCGTCGGCGTCCTCGGGGTGGACGAGGTCGCCGACCCGGCGGCCGATCATGTCCTCCGGGCCGGCGCCGAACAGCTCCTGGAGGGCCTTGTTGACGGCCAGGATGTTGCCGTCGGTGTCGCCGATGCCGATGCCGATCGCGGCGCTCTCGAACAGCGCCCGGAAGCGCGCCTCGGACGCCCGCAGTGCCTTCTCGGCCTCCTTGCGGGCGATGTCGGCGGCGGTGCGGATGGCCTCCTGCTCGCGCAGGGTGCGCTCGCGCAGGGCGGCCGCCCAGCCGGCCGCGAACGCGCCGCACAGCGCCGGCCCCCGGCCGTCCGCGGCCGGCTGCCGCTGGAGCAGCTCCACCGCGCGGGCCAGCACGATGGGGTCGGTGAACTGCGCCTCGACGAGCTGCGCGCCGGCCTCGGCGGCCAGGTGCGGCTCGAAGGGTTCGTCCAGCTGGGCGCGGCGGAGCAGCCCGGCGGTCCCGGACACCAGCCGGTCGAGCAGGCCGGGGTGGACCGCCGTGCCGTGGTCACCGGAGAGCAGCCGCGCCCAGTCCTCGTGGAACCGTTCGGCGCCGCTGCTCGGTTCCGGTGCTCGGGTCACGGGCGGAACCCCACACCCGCCACCCCGGTCATCCGCTCCGGGTGCTCGCCGACGGCCTCCGGCTGGTCCGGGTGCCACTGCGGCAGGTAGACGACGCCGGGCTCGACGATGTCGAAGCCGGCGAACATCCCGGTGATCTGCTCGACGGTGCGCATCGTCAGCGGCGTGGGCGTCATCCGGTAGAGCCGCTGGTGGTCCTCGGCCTGGTCGGGGCGGCCCTCCAGGGAGGCGTGCGAGAGCACCAGGGCGCTGCCCGGCGGGAGGGCGTCGCGGATGACCGCGATCAGCTTCCACGGGTCGTCCGCGTCCTGGACGAAGTGCATGACGGCGACCAGCAGGACGGCCACCGGCTCGCCGGCCGCGAGCAGCGCGGTCACCTCGGGGCGGGACATCAGGTCGTCGACGTCCCGGACGTCGGCCTGGACGACGAGGCTGCCCGGGTCGTCCTCCAGCAGCAGCCGGCTGTGGGCGACGGCGACCGGGTCGCGGTCGATGTAGACGACCTGGGACTCCGGCCGGACGGCGCGGGCGATCTCGTGCACGGCGCCGAAGGTGGGGATGCCGGAGCCGATGTCCAGGAAGCGGCTGATGCCGCGTTCGGCGGTGAACTGGACGGCGCGGCGCAGGAAGGCCCGGTTGGAGCGCATGATCTGCGGCAGTTCCGGCCAGAGGGCGATCGCCTTGCGGGCCATCTCCCGGTCCACCTCGAAGTTGTGCGAGCCTCCGAGGTAGTAGTCGTAGACCCGGGCGGCGTTCGGTTTGTCCAGGTCCGTGCCCTCCGGTACCCAGTTCGGTCGCCGCATCCTCGGGACTCCTTCGTTCCGGTTCCGATGAATCAGTCACCTGCTGTGGTGGCTGAGACTGATGAGACTACAAGCACACAAGATCCTCCCCTGCACGTCGAACGGGTGCAAGCGGAGTGACACCGTGCTTTTCACCACCCCGGGCAGGAGTCCCGACCGGCACCCGACCGGCACCCGGACGGACCTGCGGGCGGCCGCGGGAGCGCCGAGAATGGACCCGATGGCCGGACGAATCGAGGACTACGCCCTGATCGGCGACCTGCAGACCGCCGCCCTGGTCGGCCGGGACGGCGCCGTCGACTGGCTCTGCCTGCCCCGGTTCGACTCCCCCAGCTGCTTCGCCGCCCTGCTCGGCGAACAGCGGCACGGCGCCTGGCGGCTCGCCCCCGCCGGCGCCGGCGAGTGCACCGCCCGCCGCTACCGGCCGGACAGCCTCGTCCTCGACACCGAGTGGCACACCCCCGAGGGCCGGGTCCGGATCACCGACTTCATGCCGCAGCGCGGCACCGACGGACGGCGCCCGCCGCGGCTGGTCCGGATCGTCGAGGGGCTGGAGGGCGCCGTCCCGGTCCGCGGCGACCTGCGGCTGCGGTTCAACTACGGGCGGATCGACCCGTGGGTGCGCCGCACCGAGCACCACCGGGTCGCCGTCGCCGGTCCCGACTCCGCCTGGCTGCGCGTCCCGCCCGGGGTGCACACCTACGGCGCCGACGGCACCACCGTCTCCGAGGTCACCGTCACCCCGGGCCTGCGCGTCCCGTTCGTCCTCACCTGGCAGCCCTCCCACCTGCGCGCCGCCCCGAGCACCGACCCGGACGCCGAGCTGCTCACCACCGTCGACACCTGGCGGCGCTGGGCGGCCGGCTGCCGCTACGACGGAGAGTGGCGGGACGCCGTGCTCCGCTCGCTGATCACCCTCAAGGCGCTCGCCTACGCGCCCACCGGCGGCATCGTCGCCGCCCCCACCGCCTCACTGCCCGAGCACATCGGCGGCCCGCGCAACTGGGACTACCGCTTCTGCTGGCTGCGCGACTCCTCGATGACGCTCTCCGCGCTGCTGCGCGGCGGCTTCCGCGAGGAGGCCGCCGCCTGGCGCCAGTGGCTGCTGCGCGCCATCGCCGGCGACCCCCGGGACCTCCAGGCCCTCTACGGGGTGGCCGGCGAGCGCGTCCTCACCGAGACCGTCGCCGACTGGCTGCCCGGCTACCTCGGCTCGCGCCCGGTCCGCTTCGGCAACGCCGCCGCCGGCCAGCTCCAGCTCGACGTCCACGGCGAGGTCGTCGACACCCTGCACCTGGCGCTGCTGGCCGGCATCCCGATGGAGCGGCACGTCTGGACCCTGCTGCGCGCGCTGATGGACCACCTCGAACAGCACTGGCGCGAACCGGACGAGGGCCTGTGGGAGGTGCGCGGCGTACGGCGGCACTTCGTCCACTCCAAGGTGATGTGCTGGGTCGCCGCCGACCGGGCGGTGCGGCTCGCCGAGGCCACCGGACTGCCCGCGCCGCTCGACCGCTGGCGGGCCATGCGGGACGCCGTGCACGCCGACGTCTGCGCCCACGGCTACGACCGGCGCCGGGGCGTGTTCGTCCAGCACTACGGCGGGCACGGACTGGACGCGGCCACGCTGTTCGTGGTCAAGAGCGGCTTCCTGCCGCCCGACGACCCGCGGGTGGTGCGCACCGTCGACGCCGTGCGGGACGGCCTCGACCACGGCGGGCTGGTCCGCCGCTACCGTCCGGCCACCGGCACCGACGGACTGCCCGGCGGCGAGGGCGCGTTCCTCGCCTGCTCGTTCTGGCTCGCCGACGCGCTCGCCGCGACCGGGCGGCGCGGCGAGGCGCGCGAACTGTTCGCCCGGGTGGTCGGCCTGGCCAACGACCTGGGGCTGCTCTCGGAGCAGTGGGACCCGCGCGCCCGGCGCCAACTCGGCAACACCCCGCAGGCGTTCAGTCACGTGGCGCTGGTGAACACCGCCTTCGCGCTGGCCGAGCCCGGAGGGTAGCCGCGCCGGTGCGGCCGCGGGCAGGTGCCCTGCCGGAGCGGGCCCGGCCCGGACTACAGTGCCCCCGTGGACCCCAACCACTACCGGTTCCGCGGCGTCTGGCGGCTGGCCGCCCCGCCGACGGCGGTCTTCGCGGCGCTCGCCGACGTCCCCGGCTATCCGCGCTGGTGGCCGGAGATCCTCTCGGTCCGGGAGACCGGGCCGGACCGGGGCGAGGTGCTGGTCCGGGCGCTGCTCCCCTACCGGCTGGTGATCGGGCTGACCGCCGTCCGCCAGGACCGCGCCGCCGGGGTGCTGGAGGCGGCCATGGACGGCGACCTCACCGGCTGGTCCCGCTGGACGGTCGCGGCGGACGGCGCGGGCGGCAGCCTGGTCCTGTTCGAGGAGGACACCCGCCCGGCCAAGCCGCTGCTGCGCCTGCTGGCGCTGCCCGCCCGGCCGCTGTTCCGGGCCAACCACGCGGTGATGATGCGGCGCGGCCGACGCGGGCTGGCGGCCCACCTCGGCGCCCGTCCGGCCGGAGGCCCGGGCCGCCCCACGGGCTGAGGCGCCGGCCGGGGCGCAGGCTGGGGCGCAGGCTGGGCCGAGCGCGTCGAAATGGCCCGATTCACCCGTTCGCATCGCCCCTGACCTGCGAGGACAGTCCTTCACCAGATGTTTGCGCGGCGCCCCCGCATGGTCCGTAGCAGACTGGGCAGGGTAGTCCGGGCCGCACCCGTGCCCCGAGGATGGTGAGTCCGGTGATACCCCTCCGACCGTCCGCTCCGCCCGACCGGCAGAGCGTCGCGCCTCCCGCAGCTTCGGTGACCCCGCTCACCGAGTCCGCGGCGCGCAACCACATGACCGGCGTCTGCTTCAAGATCGGCCCGCCCCGGCTGGTCGGCGTGGAGCTGGAGTGGTTCGTCCACGACGACCGATGTCCCGACGAACCCGTCCCTCCGGAACGACTGCACGCCGCACTGGACGCACTGCCGCTCGGCGGCCCCGACGGGACTTCGCTCCCCTCCGGTGCCCGCCTCACCCTCGAACCCGGCGGTCAGGTAGAGCTCAGCTCCCCACCCGCCGACAGCCTCACCGGCTGCGTCGCCGACACCCGGCGTGACCTCGCCGCCCTGCGGAACGCCTTCGCCGCCCAGGGCCTGCGCCTCACCGGCACCGGCACCGACCCACTGGCCCGCCCCCGCCGCAGGGTGCTGGACCACCCGCGCTACGTCGCGATGGAGCACCACTTCGACGCGGCCGGGCCCTGGGGCCGGATCATGATGACCGGCACCGCCTCGCTCCAGGTCTGCCTGGACGCCGGGGCGGAGAGCGGCCCGCAGGCACTGGACCGCCGCTGGCGCCTCGCCCACCGGCTCGGCCCGGTGCTGGTCGCCGCCTTCGCCAACTCGCCGCTGCTGGACGGCCGCCCCACCGGGCACCGGTCCACCCGGCAGACCGTCTGGTCCCGGATGGACCCCTCCCGCACGCTGGCCCCCGCGCCCGACCACGGCGACCCGCGCGAGGCCTGGACCAGGTACGTGCTGGACGCCCAGGTGCTCTGCGTGCGCCGCCGCGACGGCCTGCCGTGGACCGCGCCCGCCGGACTGACCTTCCTGGACTGGCTGCGCGGCGGCGGCGAACGGCCGCCCACCCTGGCCGACCTCGACTACCACCGCACCACGCTGTTCCCGCCGGTCCGCCCGCGCGGCCACCTGGAACTGCGGATGATCGACGCCCAGCCCGGGGACGGCTGGATCGTCCCCGCCGCGCTGGTCACCGCGCTGCTGGACGACCCGGTCGCCGCGGACACCGCGCTCGCCGCCCTGGAACCGCTGGAGCCGCCGCCCGGCACCGACGGTCCGCGCGCACCGCGCAGCGACGCCTGGCGCCGGGCCGCCGCCCTGGCGACGGCCGACCCCGAGTTGCGCCGCGCCACCCTCACCTGCTTCGCCGCCGCGGACGCCGCGCTGGGCCGACTGCCCGGCGCCGAGCAGTTGCGCGCCACCGTCGCCGCCTTCGCCGAGCGCTATCCCGCGCGCGGCCGCTGCCCGGCCGACGACCAGCTGGACGCCCTGCGCTCCGGCACCCGACGCACTCCCCCGGAGGAGGCCACGCCATGATCGACGACGCCCGCGCCGACCGCAGCGCCCGGGAGGGCCGCCCTCCTGCCTCCCTGAAGCCGCAATCGCCGGAGGCCCTGTCGCCCGAGGCCCTGCGGGAGACCATCGCCGCCGAGCTGCTGGCCGCCCGCGCCCGCACCGCCGCGCTCACCGACTGCGTCGAGGACCACGACCTCACCGCCCAGCACTCCCCGCTGATGTCGCCGCTGGTCTGGGACCTCGCCCACATCGGCAACCAGGAGGAGCTCTGGCTGCTGCGCAACATCGGCGGCCGCGATCCGATGCACCCCGAGATCGACCCGCTCTACGACGCCTTCGAGCACCCCCGCTCCGAGCGCCCCACCCTGCCGCTGCTGCCGCCCGGGGAGGCCCGCGCCTATGCCGGCGAGGTGCGCGGCCGGGTGCTCGACCTGCTCGCCGCCAGCCCGCTGGAGGGGGCGCCGCTGCTCGACGCCGGGTTCGCCTTCGGCATGATCGCCCAGCACGAACAGCAGCACGACGAAACGATGCTGATCACCCATCAGCTGCGCAGGGGCGAACCCGCGCTGGCCGCCCCGGCACCCCCGCCCGCCCCCGCCGACGCCGCCGCGCTGCCCGCCGAGGTGCTCGTCCCGGCCGGCCCGTTCACCATGGGCACCGACACCGAGCCCTGGGCACTGGACAACGAACGCCCGGCCCACCGGGTCGACCTGCCCGCCTACCGGCTGGACACCACCCCCGTCACCAACGGCGCCTACCTGCGGTTCGTCGAGGACGGCGGCTACGACGAGCCGCACTGGTGGACCGCGGAGGGCTGGGCGCACCGACGCAGCGCCGACCTCACCGCGCCGCTGTTCTGGCGCCGCGAGGACGGCCAGTGGCTGCGCCGCCGGTTCGGCGTACTGGAGCCCGTCCCGCTCGACGAGCCGGTGCTGCACGTCAGCTGGTACGAGGCGGACGCCTACGCCCGGTGGGCCGGACGGCGGCTGCCGACCGAGGCGGAGTGGGAGAAGGCCGCCCGGCACGACCCGGCCACCGGCCGCTCGCGCCGCTACCCGTGGGGCGACGGCGCCCCCGGCCCCGAGCACGCCAACCTGGGCCAGCGGCACCTGCGCCCGGCCCCGGCCGGCAGCTACCCGGACGGCCAGTCGCCGTACGGGGCACGGCAGTTGATGGGCGACGTGTGGGAGTGGACGGCCAGCGACTTCCGGCCGTACCCCGGCTTCCGGGCCTGGCCGTACCGGGAGTACTCGGAGGTGTTCTTCGGGCCCGAGTACAAGGTGCTGCGCGGCGGCTGCTTCGCGGTGGCACCGGTCGCCTGCCGGGGCACCTTCCGCAACTGGGACTACCCGGTCCGGAGGCAGATCTTCGCCGGGTTCCGCACCGCCGCCGACGTCACGGACGGGCCCGGCCCCGCCCCCGCCCGGGAGGCCGGCTGATGTGCCGCCACCTCGCCTACGTCGGCGAGCCGGTGTCGCCCCGGGCGCTGCTGGTGGAGCCGCCGTTCGGCCTCCACCGGCAGTCCTGGGCCCCGCGCCTCCAGCAGTACGGCACGGTCAACGTGGACGGCTTCGGCCTCGGCTGGTACGCGGACGGCGACGAGGTGCCCGCCCGCTACCGGCGGGCCGGGCCGATCTGGGCGGACACCTCCTTCGGCGACCTCGCCCGGGTCCTGCGCACCCGGGCGCTGCTGGCGGCGGTCCGCTCGGCCACCGAGGGCTGCGCGGCCGGCGAGGAGGCGGCCGCGCCGTTCGCCGCCGGGCGCTGGCTGTTCAGCCACAACGGGGCGCTGGCCGGCTGGCCGGAGCGGACCGGCGCGCTGGCCGCGCTGCTGCCGCCCGCCGAACTGCTCGGCCTGGTGGCCCGCACCGACTCGGCCCTGCTGTGGGCGCTCGCCCTGCACCGGCTGCGCGCGGGCGCCGCACTCGGCGACGCGCTGGCCGGCACGGTCGCGGACGCGGCCGCGCACACCACCGGCCGGATGAACCTGCTGCTCACCGACGGCCGGGAGATCGCCGCCACCGCCTGGGGCGACACCCTGCACCACCGGACCCTGCCGGGCCTCGGGGTGCTGGTGGCCTCGGAGCCCTCCGACGACCACCCCGACTGGACCACCGTGCCGGACCGGTCGCTGCTGCTGGCCGGACCGGACGGCGTGACCGTCAAGCCGCTCTGAGCGCCGGGAGCGTCCTCCGCACTCGGAGCGCCGCATTCCCGGCCGCCAATATCTTCACTTCCTGAACAGAGGATCCGCCTGTCATGAGCACCTTTGATCTCACCCGACTGCTGCCCGCCGACCACTTCAGCACGGCGCTGCGGCACGACGTCCAGTCCGGCCTCACCGCCGAGCCCAAGACGCTGCCGCCCAAGTGGTTCTACGACGCGCGGGGCAGCGAGCTGTTCGAGGAGATCACCCGGCTGCCCGAGTACTACCCGACCCGCGCCGAGCGGGCCATCCTCACCGCCCGGGCCGGCGAGATCGCCGCCGCCACCGGGGCCCGCACCCTGGTCGAGCTCGGCTCCGGCTCCTCCGAGAAGACCCGGCTGCTCCTGGACGCGCTGCGCGACCTGGGCACGCTGGGGACGTACGTGCCGGTGGACGTCAGCGAGAGCGCGCTGACCGCGGCCGGGGAGGCCCTCGCCGACGAGTACCCGGGCCTCGCGGTGCACGGCGTCCTGGCCGACTTCACCGCCCGGCTCGACCTGCCGCCGGCCGGCGGCCCCCGCCTGGTCGCCTTCCTCGGCGGCACCCTCGGCAACCTGCTGCCGCCCGAGCGGGCCGCCTTCCTGCGCGGGCTGCGCGAGGCGCTCGACCCCGGCGACTTCCTGCTGCTCGGCACCGACCTGGTCAAGGACCCGGCGGTGCTGGTCGCCGCCTACGACGACGCGGCCGGGGTGACCGCGGAGTTCAACCGCAACGTGCTCAACGTGCTGAACCGCGAGCTGTCCGCCGACTTCGAGCCGGACTCGTTCGAGCACGTGGCGCTCTGGGACCCGGAGCGGGAGTGGATCGAGATGCGGCTGCGCTCGCTGGTCGAGCAGACCGTGAAGATCCCGGCGCTGGACCTGCCGGTGACCTTCGCGCAGGGCGAGGAGCTGCGCACCGAGGTGTCGGCGAAGTTCCGCCGGGAGCGGGTGGCCGAGGAGCTGGCGGCGGCCGGACTGCGGCTCTCGGCCTGGTGGACGGACGACCGGGGCCGGTTCGGGCTCTCGCTGGCCCACCCGGCCTGAGCGGACCCGCCTCCGATTTGATTGTTCACCTTACTAATCGGCGGAGGCAGTTGAGCGGCATCCCACGTACAACACTTGAACATTGAGGGGTTACGATCTCGGCTACCAAGCTCAGCGTTGAGTACCAGGAGTCAAGATCGTGAGCGTCACCCAGCAGTCCGTGGAGCCCTCGGGGCCCTCGGGGCCCTCGGAGGCGGAGACCGGGCCGGCACCGTCCGGCCGGCTCGGCTTCGTCGTCTTCATCACCGCCGCCGCGGCCCTCGGCGGCTTCCTGTTCGGCTACGACAGCTCCGTGATCAACGGCGCGGTCTCCGGCATCCAGGAGAAGTTCGGCGTCGGCGACGGCGTGACCGGCCTGATCGTCTCCTCCGCGCTGCTGGGCTCGGCCGTCGGCGCCGCCCTGGCCGGCCGGTTCGCCGACCGATACGGCCGGATCACCGTGATGAAGGCCGGGGCGCTGCTCTTCGCGGTCAGCGCGATCGGCTCGATGCTGCCGTTCTCCGCCTGGGACCTCGCCTTCTGGCGGGTCCTCGGCGGGGCGGCCATCGGCATCGCCTCGGTCATCGCCCCGACCTACATCGCCGAGGTGGCGCCGACCAAGTACCGGGGCCGGCTCGCCTCCTTCCAGCAGGCCGCGATCGTGCTCGGCATCGCGATCTCGCAGCTGGTCAACTGGCTGCTGGCGGACGCCGCCGGCGGCGACACCCGCGGCCACCTGCTCGGCCTGGAGGCCTGGCAGTGGATGCTCGGCATCTGCGTCGTGCCGGCCGCCGTCTACTTCGCGCTGGCCTCGACCATCCCCGAGTCGCCGCGCTTCCTGATCGCCGCCGACCGCCTCGACGAGGCCCGCGCCGTGCTCGCCGACATCGAGGGCCGGGACTCCGACACCGAGGCCCGGATCGCCGAGATCCGCGGCCTGATCGACTCCGACCACCGCCCGCGCTTCCGCGACCTGCTCGGCGGCCGGTTCGGCCTGCTGCCGATCGTCTGGGTCGGCATCGGCCTGTCGGTCTTCCAGCAGCTCGTCGGCATCAACGTGATCTTCTACTACTCGTCGATCCTCTGGCAGTCCGTCGGCATCGACCAGTCCAACTCGCTGCTGATCAGCTTCATCGGCTCGGTCATCAACATCCTCGGCACCGTGATCGCGATCCTGCTGGTCGACCGGATCGGCCGCAAGCCGCTCGCCCTGATCGGCTCGGCCGGCATGGCCGTCGCCCTGGGCGCCTGCGCCTGGGCGTTCTCCTCCGCCACCGGCAGCGGGGACGACGTCACCCTGCCCGACCTCCAGGGCACCGTGGCGCTGATCGCCGCCAACGCCTTCGTGCTGTTCTTCGCGCTCTCCTGGGGCGTGGTGGTCTGGGTGATGCTGGGCGAGATGTTCCCCAACCGGATCCGCGCCGCCGCGCTCTCGGTGGCCGCCTCCGCGCAGTGGATCGCCAACTGGGCGATCACCGTCTCGTTCCCGGCGCTCTCGCGCTGGAGCCTCTCCGCGACCTACCTCGCGTACGCGGTGTTCGCGGCGCTGTCGATCGTCTTCGTGGCGAGGTTCATGAAGGAGACCAAGGGCGTCCGGTTGGAGGACATGGGCTGAGCCCGCCCTCCTCCGGATCAGCCCCCGCACCCTAGCGCTTGGACGCAGGGAGCGGGGGCTGAATCGTTCACTCTCTGCGGCGGGCCGGACACCTCCGGTTTCCTGTCCCGCAGGAGGGATGTCCTTGATCTTCGACCGGCTACGCACCCGCAGCATTCGCGGCGACCGCGGTGACCGAACCGACCGCGGTCCGCGCCGCGCCACCGCCGCACCCGTCGGCGCCTGCCCCTACTCGCACGGCCACGTCCACGGCCACCTGGTGCCCGAGGAACCCCCGGGCACCGCCGCCCCGGAACCGGCCGACGAGGACCACTTCACCGACCCCCGGCAGGCGGCCGAGTTCGTCCGGCAGTTCCACCGCGAGCAACCCGCCGCCGGCGACGCCGCCGCCCGGGTCCGCGCCGTGCTCGACGAGATCGACCGCACCGGCACCTACGAGCACACCCCCGCCGAACTCGCCCACGGCGCCCGGCTCGCCTGGCGCAACGCCGCCCGCTGCATCGGCCGGCTGTACTGGCGCAGCCTGGTGGTGCGCGACCTGCGCCACCTCTCCTCCGCCGACGACATCGCCGCCGAGTGCTTCGACCACCTGCGCACCGCCACCAACGGCGGGCGGATCCGCCCCGTGGTCTCCGTGTTCGCCCCCGACCGCCCGGGCCGTCCGGCCGCCCGGATCGTCAACCAGCAGCTGATCCGCTACGCCGGGCACCCCGCCCCGGACGGCGGCTGGACCGGCGACCCGGCCGGCGCGCAGCTCGCCGCCCGGGCCCGCGACCTCGGCTGGAAGTGCGGCGAGGAGCCGTTCGAGGTGCTGCCGCTGCTCGTCCAGGAGCGGCCCGGCGAGCGGCCCGAATGGTACGAACTGCCGGAGGACACCACCCTGGAGGTCCGGCTCTCGCACCCCGAGCACCCGTGGTTCGCCGAGCTCGGCCTGCGCTGGTACGCGGTACCGGCGATCAGCGACATGACGCTGGAGATCGGCGGCGTCCGCTACCCGACCGCGCCGTTCAACGGCTGGTACATGGGCACCGAGATCGGCGCCCGCAACCTGGCCGACGCCGACCGCTACGCGATGCTCGCCACCGTCGCCGAACGGCTCGGCCTGGACACCTCCCACGAGCGCACGCTCTGGCGGGACCGCGCGCTGGTGGAGCTGAACGTCGCGGTGCTGCACTCCTTCCAGGAGGCCGGGGTGACCATGGCCGACCACCACACCGAGTCGGAGCGCTTCCTCAAGCACATCGCGCAGGAGAAGCGGCTCGGGCGGCCGACGCCCGCCGACTGGAGCTGGATCGTGCCGCCGGTCTCGGGCGGGCTGACGCCCGTCTACCACCGGTACTACGACCCGGTGGACCCCGAGCTGCGACCGGCGTTCGTGGCGCGCGAGCCCTGGTGAGCGGGCTGCTCCAGCCGTTGGCCGCCGGCCCGCGAGCCCTGCTGGGCGGAGGGCGAGCCCTGGTGGCCGGCCTGCCCCAGCCGTTCGAAGCGCAGCACCAGCCCGTCGAGCAGCGCCTCCAGCCCGGTCTCGAACGCGCCCTCGTCCACGGCCGCCCGGTGCTCGGCCAGCCGGTGCGCCTCGCCGAGGTGGGGGTAGTCGGCCGCGTCGTACAGCCCGGCGTCCTCCGGGAAGCCGGCCGCGAAGGAGGCCAGGGCGGAGCCGGTGACGAAGTAGCGCATCAGCGCGCCGATCCTGGTCGCCTGCCCGCGCGGCCAGCCCGCCTCGACCAGGCAGCCGAAGACGGCGTCGGCCAGCCGCAGCGCGTTCGGCCGGCGCCCGGGACCCTGGGCCAGTACCGGGACGATGTTGGGGTGGGCGGCGAGCGCGGCCCGGTAGGAGCGGGCCCAGTCCCGCAGGGCCTCCGGCCAGGGCGCGCCGGTGCCGAACATCGACAGGTCGACCTCCCCGATCACCCCGTCCACGACGGCGTCCAGCAGTTCGTCCTTGGTGGCGAAGTGGTTGTAGAGGGACGGTCCGCTCACCGAGAGCTCGCCGGCCAGGCGGCGGGTGGAGAGCGCGGCCAGGCCCTCCTCGTCGACCAGGCGCAGCGCGGCGCCGACGATGCGCTCGCGGTTGAGCAGGGGGGTTCGCGGGCGGGGCATCGGCGCGGCTCCTCCGGTGGGTGTTCGCGGTCGGGCGGGTTCGTCCGGCCCGGCAGGTGTGTCCGACCCGCCCGGTACGTCCGGTACGTCCGGTCGGGTGGGTTCGGTGCGGGGCGGGCCCGATTCTGACAGGTCCCCCTTCCCAGGAGGCCCCGCCCGGGGCTACAGTCCCGGTAAAACTTGCAGCGCTAGTTTAACCGGATTGGTCGCTCGCCATGGATCTGGAGCTCTCCGAGGAACAGGCCGCCGTCCGCGAGCTCGCGGCCTCCTTCACGGACCGCGAGATCGCCCCGCACGCCGCCGCCTGGGACCGCGCCGAGTCGGTCGACCGCGCGATCATCGGCCGGCTCGGCAAGCTCGGCTTCCTCGGGCTGACCCTCCCCGAGGAGTACGGCGGCAGCGGCGGCGACCACCTCGCCTACTGCCTCGTCCTGGAGGAACTCGGCCGCGGCGACTCCGCCGTGCGCGGCATCGTCTCCGTCTCGCTCGGCCTGGTCGCCAAGTCCGTCAACGCCTTCGGCACCGAGGAGCAGAAGCGGCACTGGCTGCCCCGGCTCACCTCCGGCGAGGCGCTCGGCTGCTTCGCCCTCACCGAGCCCGGCACCGGATCCGACGCCGCCAACCTCACCACCCGGGCCGTCCGCGAGAGCGACGGCCACTGGTCGCTCAGCGGCGGCAAGACCTTCATCACCAACGGCACCTGGGCCGACGTCGCCCTCGTCTTCGCCCGCACCGGCGAACCGGGCCACCGCGGCATCACCGCCTTCCTCGTCCCCACCGACCTGCCCGGCTTCACCCGCACCGAGATCCACGGCAAGCTCGGTCTGCGCGGCCAGGCCACCGCCGAACTCTCCTTCGACGGCGTCCGGGTGCCCGACGGCGCCCGGCTCGGCGAGGTCGGCAAGGGCTTCACCGTCGCCATGGCCGCCCTCGCCAAGGGCCGGATGTCCGTCGCCGCCGGCTGCGTCGGCATCGCCCGGGCCTGCCTCGAAGCCGCCGTCCGGTACGCCGGCGAGCGCGAGCAGTTCGGCGTGCCGATCGCCTCGCACCAGCTGGTGCAGCAACTGCTCGCCGGGATCGCCGTGGACGTCGAGGCCGCGCGGCTGCTCACCTGGAAGGTCGCCGACCACATCGACCGCGGCCTGCCGTTCGCCACCGAGTCCTCCGTCGCCAAGCTCTTCGCCAGCGAGGCCGCGGTGCGGGCCGCCAACAACGCGCTCCAGGTGTTCGGCGGCTACGGCTTCATCGACGAGTACCCCGTCGGCAAGTACCTGCGCGACGCGCGGGTGATGACCCTCTACGAGGGCACCAGCCAGATCCACCAACTGCTCATCGGGCGCGCGCTCACCGGCGTCAACGCCTTCTGACCCACCCGCTCCCACCAGGGCGACCCACCCTCACCCCCTCCCAAAAGGAGATCCGCCGTCGTGCGTCCCGTCTACTTCGCCGCGGCCCGCCGCACACCCATCGGCCGGCTGCGCGGAGCGCTCGCCGCGGTCCGCCCGGACGACCTCTCGGCCACCGTGCTGCGCGCCCTGCTCGCCGACCTGCCCACCCTCGACCCGGCCCGGATCGACGACGTCTACTGGGGCGCCGCCAACCAGGCCGGCGAGGACAACCGCAACGCGGCCCGGATGGCCGTCCTGCTCGCCGGACTGCCCGACAGCGTGCCCGGCGCCACCGTCAA
The DNA here is from genome assembly GCF_000718025.1 of Kitasatospora purpeofusca. GTDB lineage: Bacteria > Actinomycetota > Actinomycetes > Streptomycetales > Streptomycetaceae > Kitasatospora > Kitasatospora purpeofusca. The sequence continues at coordinate 527,817 of NZ_JODS01000002.1, read as the reverse complement.
CCGGCTCTGCGCGTCCGGCCTGGAGGCGGTCACCATGGCCGCCCGGGCGATCGGCTCCGGCGAGGCGGACGTGGTGCTGGCCGGCGGCTGCGAGTCGATGACCCGCGCCCCGTTCGTCCTGCCCCGCCCCGACGAGGCGCTGCCGCACCGGATCGAGACCTTCGACACCCGGCTCGGCTGGCGGCTCACCAACCCGCGGATGGCCGAACTCCACGGCGTGCTCTCGATGGGCGAGACCGCCGAGGAGGTGGCCGGCCGGTACGGCATCACCCGGGAGCGGCAGGACGCCTTCGCGCTGCGCAGCCACCAGCGGGCCGCCGCCGCCTGCAAGGACGGGCACTTCGACGCCGAGCTGATCCCGGTGGAGCGGACCGACGGGGTGACCGTCGACCAGGACGAGTCGATCCGCGAGGACACCAGCCTGGAGAAGCTCGCCCGACTCAAGCCCGCCTTCCGCCCCGACGGCACGGTGACGGCGGGCAACGCCTCGCCGATGAACGACGGCGCGGCCGGGCTCGTCCTGGTCAGCGAGGAGGCGCTCGGCGAGTTCGGCCTGGAGCCGCTCGGCCGGTACGTGGCCGGGGCCTCGGCGGGCGTGCACCCGGACGTCATGGGCATCGGTCCGGTCCCGGCCACCCGCAAGGTGCTCGCCCGGGCCGGTTGGACGCTGGCGGACGTCGCGGAGGCCGAGCTGAACGAGGCGTTCGCGGCGCAGGTGCTGGCCTCCGTCGACCAGCTGGGGATCGACCCCGAGCTGGTCAACCCGACCGGTGGCGCGATCGCGCTCGGCCACCCGCTCGGCGGCTCCGGCGCCCGGATCCTCACCACCCTGCTGCACCGGATGCGCCGTACCGGCGGCCGCCGCGGCCTCGCCACCATGTGCGTGGGCGTCGGCCAGGGCACGGCGGTGCTGGTCGAGTCCGCCTGACGGCCCGAACTCCTTCCGTCCTTTCCACTCTTGAGCTCCCGAGGAGCAGCACCATGACGCGTTTCGCAGGCAAGGTCGCCGTCGTCACCGGCGGCGCGCAGGGGATCGGCGCCGCGACGGCGCGCCTGCTGGCCGAGGAGGGCGCGACGGTGGCCGTCGTCGACCTCTCGGCCGAGCGGGCGGCCGGCACCGCCGAGGCGATCACCGCCAAGGGCGGCACGGCCCGGGCGTACGGCTGCGACGTGGCCGACTACGACGCCGTGGAGGCGGTGTTCGCCCGGATCGCCGAGGACCTCGGCGGTCTGCACATCCTGATCAACAACGCGGGCATCACCCGGGACAACCTGTTCTTCAAGATGCCCAAGGCCGACTGGGACGCCGTCCTGACGGTCAACCTGACCAGCGCCTACAACTGCAGCCACGTGGCGCAGAAGTACATGGTCGCGCAGAAGTGGGGCAAGATCGTCTCGCTCAGCTCGCGCTCCGCCCTGGGCAACCGGGGCCAGGCCAACTACGCCGCCGCCAAGGCCGGCATCCAGGGCCTGACCGCGACGCTGGCGATCGAGCTGGGCCCGTTCAACATCAATGTGAACGCCGTCGCCCCCGGCTACATCGCCACCCCGATGACCGCCGCGACGGCCGAGCGGGTCGGCTCCACCGCCGAGGACCACCAGGCCGAGGTGTCCGCCCGCACGCCGCTGCGGCGGGTCGGGCAGCCGGAGGAGGTCGCCTCGGTGGTCGCCTTCCTGGCGAGCGAGGAGGCCTCCTACGTCAGCGGCCAGACCCTGTACGTCAACGGCGGGGCGCGATGACACGGAAGGTCGCCTGACGGATCATCAGAAGACCGTCCCCGGTGCTGGGTTACCTTCACCTGGGACGGTCTTGACCTTTTCCCGTGGCCGGAGACGACCATGCCGACAGTATGAAATGACTATGGCATGATCATGCGGCAGTCGATGGGATGGCCCAACCGACCCGACCGATCCCGGCCGGGCCCACGTCCCAAGGAGTCCCATGGGCAGCCCCCGCACCCTCCGCCGCGCCCTGGCCCTGCTCGCCGTCGGGGCCACCGCCCTCACGGCCGGCACCGTCTCCACCGGCTCCGTCGTCGCAGGCGCCACCACGGCGGGCGCGCCCACCGCCGCCGGCGTCCACGTCCGGCCCGCCTCGGCCGGCCACGTCAACGCCCTCGGCCGGACCGCGCCGCTGTCCACCTCGGACTGCGTCAGCCAGCTCGGCATCCACTGCTACTCCCCGCTCCAGTACCGCGAGGCCTACAACCTGAACTCCCTCTACAAGGAGGGCGTCACCGGCAAGGGCCGCAACATCGTCATCGTCGACTCCTTCGGCTCGCCGACCATCCAGCACGACCTGGAGGTCTTCGACAAGCAGTGGGGCATCCCGGACACCCAGGTCGAGATCGTCAAGTGGGGCAACGTCCCGCCCTTCGACCCGACCAACCCCGACCACACCGGCTGGGCCGGCGAATCCACCCTGGACGTCGAGTACGCGCACGCCGTGGCCCCGGACGCCCACATCATCCTGGTCGAGACCGGCGTCGCCGAGACCGAGGGCGTCACCGGCCTGCCCGAGATGATGGACGCCGAGCAGGCGCTCATCCGCTCCGGCCGCGCCGACGTCATCTCGCAGAGCTTCGGCGCCACCGAGAACACCTTCCCCGGCTTCGACAAGGGCGACTTCAAGTCGCTCACCGACCTGCGCTACGCCTTCAAGGAGGCCGCCGCGCACGACGTCACGGTGCTCGCCTCCTCGGGCGACAACGGGGCCACCGACGCCAAGGAGAACGGCTCGGACCTGTACCCGTACAAGGTCAACTCCTGGCCGTCCTCGGACCCGCTGGTCACCTCCATCGGCGGCACCCAGATGACGCTGGACGACGCAGGGAAGCGCACCGCGCCGGACAAGGTCTGGCACGACGCCTACGGCGCGGGCGGCGGCGGCGTCTCCGGCGTGTTCGACCGGCCGCTGTACCAGACCGGCGTCGCCAAGGTCACCGGCAACCACCGCGGCACCCCGGACATCAGCATGAGCGCGGCCGTCGACGGCGGCGCCTGGACCTACGAGTCCTACGACCCCACCCGCGCCGGCTGGCACCTCACCGGCGGCACCAGCGAGGCCGCGCCGATCTTCTCCGGCGTCGTCGCGCTGGCCGACCAGCTCGCCGGCCACCGCCTCGGCCAGCTCAACTGGCGCCTCTACGGCCTGAATCTGCTCCCGAACCAGTGGAGCGGCATCAGCGACGTGACCACCGGCGACAACAGCTGGGACACCGTCACCGGCTACCAGGCCGCCAAGGGCTACGACCTCGCCAGCGGCCTCGGCACCATCGACGCGGGCCGCTTCGTCCACGCGGTCGCGGGGCGGTAGTCAGGCAGAGGTGCGGCCGTCCGCCGGTTGGCGGACGGCCGCGCTGTGCTATCGGATCGACTGCGCAAACTCGACGAACGAACGCCAGGCGGTCGAGGAGAAGGCGAGCCTGGGACCGGACTTGTCCTTGGAGTCACGCACCAGGACCGCGTCCGTGGTCTCGGCGACCTCGACGCAGTCACCGCCTTCGTTGCTGCTGTAGCTGCTCTTGAACCACACCAGATCGCCGCTCATCGCTCTCCCAGCATCTTCTCGATCAAGGACAGGGAATCCTGCGGAGAGTGCGCCTGCGCCCTGAGGGTGCCGTATCGCGCATTCAGGAGACGGACCTCCTCCGCATCCGTGATGAGCCTACCGCTCGTCTGGATCTCGATATAGCCGGTCTGCGGACGCCCTTTGGGAGTGATCAGCTTGAACGAACCTGCAACGCTCGCGTTCTCGGCGCGGTCCATCGGCATGATCTGAAGCGTCATGCCACGGGTGTTGCCGATCTCCAGGAACCGTTCGAGCTGCCCACGGTGCACCTCCGGCCCGCCGAGCCGCCGGTGCAGTACACCCTCGTCGATCACCCAGCTGAAGACCGCGCGGGGCCACCGGGCAAGGATCTCCTGTCGCGCCATCCGAGCCGCCACCCGGATCTCGACCGTCTCCTCCGCCAATACCGGCTGTCGCATCCGGAACAGCGCCCGGGCGTAGTCCTCCGTCTGAAGCAGTCCCGGAGCGAGGTAGGCACTCCAGTCGTGGAGTTCGACGGCCTCCGCCTCCAGGGCGGCGTAGTTCCGGAACCACTCGGGGTGCCGCATCCGCGACTTCGCCTTCGCCTTCTCGATGTCGTCCGCGGCGGCGATCAGCAGCCCTCTGCCGTCCAACAGCCGCTCCGACGACTCCAGCAGCTCCCGCTGCGGCGTCCGCTTCCCCTGCTCCACCGCGCCGATCAGGCTCTCGGTGTAGCCGACCTCCTTGGCGAACTGCTTCTGCGTCAGGCCCGCCTGCTCGCGCAGCAGCTTGATCTGCTGGCCGATCGCATGCAGGAAGTCCGAGACCTCCGACAGGTCCTCGTCCAACTCCGGCCTCGCGTCGCCGCTCTCGCCGCCACCCCGAACCTCGGCCATCTCGGCCTCCCCTGGTCTCCGGTCACACTCACGTCGCACTGTCCGCATCCGCACGGGCACGCACCGTGCGCGTCGGATGCACCGTCAGCGTAGGTCCGAGAAGGTCCGTCCACCTCCACACTCCGAACACCTTCCCGACCACCGGAGCCCACCCGCCCCAAGGGGAGCACCACCTCCCATTTCTCCACAGACGTCCAACTCCCTTGACACCAAAGAACATCGACACCGCCACGAAGCACCACCACCAACAGGCGTACACCGGTGCGAAGCCCCGCGCCGCACCACTCCCCCACCCCCGCACGCCGGGCGCGCACCACCCTGCTCCGCCTCGGCCGGTGCAGTCGAGGTTCTCCTCGATCGGGGTCGGGAGAATATTCGCGAATCAACGCCCCCACCTATCCGACCCCACGCCATCCTGAATCCACCCAACCGACCGACCGTGATGGGAGCAGCTGTGGGCCGACGCCTGCGCTACATCGGAAGCAATTCGGGCAACAACGGATGCCCGACGCTCTACGAGGACGTCGAGACCGGGGAGGTGCTGGTACAGGGCGACGCTGTCACCGACCCTGACGAGGTGGCTCAGCTCCGAAAGATCAAGCCCGGCGAAGGGTTCGTGGTCGTGCCCCGCGTACTGCTCGCCGACTTCGCCCCGCGAGACGTGGACCGGGAGCCGGCGCTCATCGGCTTCGAAGAGTTCGACGGCATGTTCGAGAACTTCGAGCACACGGCCTTCCGGCTGGAGACCCGTCGCAGGTACCGGTCCGACGAACAGACCGAGACCTACCGCCGGTTCGCTGCCGGGAAGGCGCCCGGATGGGACCTGGAGGACCCGTGGTGCCTCTCGCGCCGCGAGCAGGTGGCCCTCGGCAAGCGGTTCGAGCGAGTGAGGATCATGGACAGCCCGCCCACTCCGGGACAGCGGTACCTGCTCGACAACTCCGGGCGGAACAGCGCCGTGGGCGAGGACATCCGCTACCTCTGGCGCGCCGACGCCGCTCGCCTGGGCCTTCCTGACGAAGACGCCTGGCTGTTCGACTCGCGCGTGATCGCCCTGTTGCACTTCGACTCCGACGACGATCTGACCGGCGTGGAGTTGATCACCAACCCGGTCCAAGTGGCTCGTGCCTGCCAGGTGCGCGACGCTGCCTGGCACTTCGCCACCACGTACCGGGCGTTCCTCACCGAGGTACCGTCCGACGTGTGAGCACCGACTTCCAACAGGCACGTATCGCCCTCGGTCTGCGGCTCCGCGAGCTGCGCACCGAGGGCGGTCTCACCGGTCGGCAACTGGCAGAGCGCCTCGGGTGGGCGCAGTCCAAGGTCAGCAAGCTGGAGACCGGCCGACAGACAGCCACCCACGACGACCTCAAGGCGTGGGCAGCGGGCGTCGGCCGACCTGGCGCGGCGTCCGAATTGGCCGCCAGGTTGAGGGCGTTCGAATCGCAGTCCCGGTCGTGGCGACGGCAACTCGCCGCCGGCCACCGACCGGTGCAGGACGCGCTGACCGTCGAGTACGAGCGGTCGACGGTCATGCGTGCCTGGGAAGGCTCGATGATCGTCGGCATGCTCCAGACGGCCGACTACGCCCGGCACGTCTTCAACTCCTACGTCGACCTCCACCGGTCGCCGCGTGATGTCGAGGAGGCTGTGCGGGCCCGAGTCCGACGACAGGAGAGCCTCTACCGATCGGGCAAGCAGTACCGCATCGTCATGTGGGAGGCCGCTCTGCGCGCCCGGCTCTGCCCACCGGCCGTCATGGCCGCCCAGCTCGACCGGCTCAGCGGCGTGATCGGCCTCGACACCGTCACCCTGGGCATCGTGCCGTTCGAGGTCCAGCTCAGGCTGCCTCCCGCCAACGGCTTCTGGATCTACGACGAACGGCTTGTCATCGTCGAGGACTGGCACGCCGAACTGTGGCTGGAGCAGGCAGAGAACGTGAGCCTGTACACACGCGTCTGGGAAACGATGACCGAGGCGGCCGTCTTCGGTTCGGATGCTCACAGGGTTCTCGCGCGGTGCCGCAGGGCACTGGGAGCCATCTGAGGAATCCTCGCCGATACGGCCCGCAAGCCCTGGAATATTCGAGAATCAAAGGCCCTTCGATGACTCCCGCACGCATACCGTCCTGGCCGAGAGCCGTACCTCGGAGACAGGGGAGCACACATGCTGTCGACCAGCACGGAGAAGATCACAGGCCGGTCCCTCATCGACCCGGCCCTGTTCGACCGGATGACCACCCGAATCGCCAGTGAGGAGGAGATGGATCTCGCGCTCGCCGCGCGCATCGTGGATCAGGCTCTCGCCTTCCTCGGAGCGTGCGCGGTCAACCCGGGTGCCGGCCTTGCCCCGTCGAGGCTGGTGGACATCGGATGGCACACGTTCATCCTCCACACCACCGAATACGCCGAGTTCTGCCACTCGGTGTCCGGCCAGTTCCTCCACCACGTGCCGACCGGCGGCCCGGACGAGTCCACCAAGGGCATCGGCATCGCCGCCACGGTCGCCGTCATCGAAGCGAGCGGGTACGCCGTGGACTCCGAACTGTGGAGCATGTCCGCCGACTGCTCCGAAGGCAGCGGAGGAGACGGAAGCGACACCAGCGGCAGCGGCAACTGCGCGCAGTGCCACCGCGGTTGCCACAGCAGCTAGTAACCGATCAGATCGCCCGCCCGGCCCCGCGATCCGGGGCCGGGCGGGCCCGACCCGAGGCACCCCCGATGACAGACACTTGGAAGCAACTACCGCGTGCCGTGCGCATCAGCATCGAAGCCCGGACCGGCGCGGTGACGGCCGCTCTCCCTTCCACTGCGGGAACGGTCTCCGACTTCGCCGCCACGCTGGAGACGACCGGCGGGCCGGTGTTCTGCAAGGCCGTGCGCGAGGACAACCCGGGGGCATGGATGCACCGCCTGGAGTCCGTCGTGAATGCCGTACTCCCGCCGGACATCGCTCCCCGCATGCTCTGGAAGGTCGAGGCCGACGGGTGGCTCGCCCTGGGGTTCGAGCACGTTCCCGGCAGACACGCGGACCTGTCTCCGGGGTCCGCCGACCTACCATTGATCGCCTCGACGCTGGAGACGCTCGCCGGGACGCTCACCCCGGCACCGCCACTGCGTGCCTTCAGCCTGGCGGATCGGTGGTCGGGACAGGACTTCTGGCACGACCTCGGCAGCCGCCACCGGGACCGGCTCGACCCCTGGACCGTGGCGCGACTGGACACGCTGATCCTGGCCGAACACGATGCGCCCGATCTGATCGACGGCAAGACCCTGGTCCACACCGACCTGACCGGCCCGAACCTCTTGGTGAACGGCGCAGCGGTGCGCGTCGTCGACTGGGCCTTCCCCGCTCCCGGCGCAGCATGGGCCGACACCGCATACATGATCGTCCGGCTGATCGAGGCCGGACACACTCCGGAGCAGGCGGAGCGATGGGCCGACAGCGTGTCCCTGTGGCGTGCCGTGCCCGATCGGTCCGTCACAGCCTTCGGCGCGATCCTCACCGGCCTGTGGACCCTGCGCGCCACCGAGACCCCCGGCCCCCGGTGGGCCGCGCTCAGCACCCACGGACTCGCCTGGCTCCGCCACCGGCTCGGGTGACCGTCCTCCACTGGCCCACCTCACCCCGCCGGATCGCTCGGACTCCTCGGGCCACGCGTCGGAGGACTCGGACCCGGTGGGCAGCGTGTCCGCCCGACCGGTGCGGTGGCGTCGCTACGCCACCGCACCGGAGTGGGAAGTCGGGTGGGCCGACTTCCCACCCCGGCGGCTCGTCAGTCAGTCGTCGTTACTGCCAGGACGGCCAAGCTGAGGAAGTCCGGGGACACCGCCAACACGCCCACGTCCCAGACCACCCGGTGGAACCACGGAGTGTCCGCGCCGAAGCGGTACCGCGCGCAGGCTCGGACTGGGGCCTCCACCTCGCTCGCCGGGGCGTCCGTCGGCGCCCCGGCGGGTGAAGCCAGCGAGGGCCAGACGTGGAGTTGTCCGTAGGCTCCGCAGCGGCCGGTGCGGCTCCGTGAGGACGAAAGTCCGCGCCTCGACGCGACCTTCCGGCTCCTCCGGGGTCGCCCCAGTTCGCCACTGCCAAGACAGTGGCCCGGGCCCGGCCACGCCTCCCTCGCGGCCCGCACTCCGGGCGCACAGCACCCCGCTCCGTGTCGGCCCGTGCCGGCCCAAGGACCGGTCATCCGCTCCCAGCCGATTCGCGATCCCGTGTCGCCCCACAGGTGTCAGTCGGCCGGCAGGACTTCCACACCGAGCGCCCGGATTCCCTCGACGACGGCGTCGTGAGGGTCGGCGTCGGTGATCAGTCCGCTGACCTTCTCCCAGGGCAGGACGCGGTACCGCGAGGCGGTGCCGAGCTTCTCGGAGGAGGCGAGGATGTAGGTGTCCGCCGCCCGGGCGGCCAGGGCGCGCTTCATCGCGGCCTCCTCGGCGTCGGCGGTGGTCAGTCCGGCTTCGGGGTGGACGCCGGTGACGCCGAGCAGGCAGAGGTCGGCGGAGACCTGCTGCGCGGCCTCGACGGCGGCGGCGCCGCAGGCGACCGCCGAGTGCTTGAAGATCCGGCCTCCGAGCAGGAAGAGCTCCGCCTGCGGATGGGCGAGCAGGGCCGTGGCGATCGTCGGGCTGTGGGTGATCACGGTGCAGGCCAGGTCCTGCGGAAGCGCCTGGGCGACCGCGAGGGCGGTGGTGCCGCCGTCGAGGATCAGCGTGCCGCCCGGCGGCACCAGCGCGGCGGCCACGGCGGCGACCTTCCGCTTGCCGTCCGGGGCCACGCTCTGCCGGGCGGTGTAGTCCACCACCGCCGGGGAGACGGGAAGCGCGCCGCCGTAGACCCGCTGGCACAGTCCGTCGGCGGCGAGGTCGCGCAGGTCGCGCCGCACGCTGTCCTCGGAGATTCCCAGCTCGGCGGCGACGTCCTTGGCGACGATCTTGCCCTCGCGGGCCAGCAGGCCCAGCAGGTGTTCGCGCCGTTCAGCAGCCAGCATCCGCATTCTCTCCTGTTCTTGCACGTTTCTGCATGTATCGTAGCGCTCCATGACCGACAAGCCCATGCGCGTCCCGACCGCCGGTCCCGACCAGGACATCGCCGCCGGCCGCCCCGGCCTCGACACCCCCGACCACCGCGGTCGCACCGGCCTCGACCGGGCCGGGCACGGCCTGAGCCGCAACCCCGACGTCCGGGTCCGCGACGTCGAGCTCACCTCCCAGGGGTGGCACGTCCTGCGGCGCACCACCTTCGACTACCGCCGCCGCGACGGACGGTGGGAGACCCAGCAGCGCGAGACCTACGACCGCGGCAACGGCGCCGTGGTCCTGCCCTACGACACCGAACGCGGCCGCGTCCTGCTCACTCGCCAGTTCCGCTACCCGGCCTACGTCAACGACCACCCCGACGGCATGCTCGTCGAAGCCGCCGCGGGCCTGCTCGACGCGGACGACCCGGTCGCCGCCGTGCGACGCGAGAGCGCCGAGGAGCTCGGCGTCACCCTCGGACCGCTCACCCACGTCCTCGACGCCTACATGAGCCCCGGCTCCGTCACCGAACGCCTCCACTTCTTCGCCGCCCCCTACACGCCGGCGGACCGGACCGGCCCCGGCGGCGGGGTCGAGGAGGAGGGAGAGGACATCGAAGTCCTCGAACTGCCCTTCGCCCAGGCCCTCGCCATGACCCGCGACGGACGCATCACCGACGGGAAGACGATCCTGCTGCTGCAGTGGGCGGCCCTGGACGGGCCCTTCGCCCCGGCGGGCGACCGCTGAAAGCTCCACGGGTCCCGCTCGGCCCCTGGCGTGTCAGCCCGGCAGCCAGTGCAGCTCGTGCGCCAGGGCTTTGGCGACGGCGAGGAGGCGACGATGCAGCGGCGACTGCTCCTGCGGGAGGACCAGGTGGATCGTCAGCCCGGGCGCGCCCCGCAGTGGCCGCCAGGTGAGACCGTCCGGCTGTACCGCGGCCGCGGCCTCGCCGGCCGGGGCGAGGGTGACCCCGTCGCGCAGGTCGCGCTGGGACATGTCGAAGGAGACCGCCGGCGTGTGGAACCGGGGGTGCGGCCGGGTGTCCCGGAACAGTGCGGACAGCTGGTCGTGGATCACGGGGTTGGCCGAGCGGGCCGGGAGTCGCAGCGGATACGCGGCCGCGTCGGCGATCTCGATCTCCTGGCGTCCGGCCAGCGGATGGTGCTGCGCCAGCTGGACCCCGACCCGCACCCGCCGCAGCAGCACCCGGCGCACTCCACTGCCCGGCTGTTCACCGCGGGTGATCCCGGCGTCGATGCGGCCGTCGGCGACCGCGGGGGAGATCTCCGGTGTCGCCATCGGGACGGCCTCGACCTGGAGTCCGCTGTTGCCGCGAATCAGCCTGTCCACCAGGGCCGGTGTCGTCCCGGCCCCGGTGCTGAGGCTGTATCCGATGCGCAGCGCGCCCAGTTCACCGGCCGCCGCGCTCCGGGCGGTGTCCCACGCCCGGTCCAGCGCCGCCAGCGCGGGCGGGGCGGAATCCGCCAACGCCGCACCGGCGGCGGTCAGTTCGACGCTGCGCGTGTTGCGGACCAGCAGGGCCGTACCGAGTTCCGCCTCCAGCCGGCGCATCCGGGCGCTGAGCGCGGGCTGTGCGACACCGATCCGTGCGGCCGCGCGAGTGAAGTTCAACTCCTGCGCCAGCACCAGGAAGTAGCGCAGGCTCACGGTGTCCGGCGCCAACGTGGCCTCCCCGCCGATTGATAACGATCCGTTCTGAGGCTATCCCGAACCGGTCTTTCCCTCGGCCGCACATCAAGCCCTAGCCTGCGGATATGACGAGTCGGACGTGTCCGGCCGAACACAGGAGGTTTCCGTGGCCAAGGGCTACTGGGTCAGTGTCTACCCCGCCATCTCCGACCCGGAGGGGCTGACCGCCTACGACAAACTGGCCCGCCCGGCCGTCCTGGCCGCCGGCGGGCGCGTCCTGTCCCGCGGCAGTCGGGTCCTCGCCCACGAGGCCGGAATCACGCAGCGTGCCGTTCTGGTCGAGTTCGACAGCTTCGACCAGGCCGTCGCGGCTTACGAGAGCGAGGAATACCGGAAGGCACTGGCGGCCCTCCCCGACGGCTACGAGCGTGACTTCCGCATCGTCGAAGGCACCGACTGACCGGCGGGGCGTCCGACACCTCATTGGGAAGTCGGCCGGTCCGACTTCCCACTCCGAGGGCCCGCCGGGCGGCGGCGGTCCGGGGCGACGGCCGGCACGCCGGCACGCACTTGACGAGAACGTGCACCGCCCACCCCTTGCGAGCTGGGGACAAACCGCCCTGGTTGGATAAAGCTATTAACAGCCACCAGGAATCAGGTCTCTCGAAGAGCGTCTGGAGCGATGCCGACTTCGAGGACATGGGCTGGCACGACGCCACCATTCACGGTCTGTACGTGCAGCAGACGGACGACATCCTGCCGAGGCTGCTGCTCGACCTCGACTACATCGTGCGCTGGGTCCACCCGGTGAAGCCGGCGAAGAACTTCTCCTTCTGGATCGCCCCTGCGACGCTCGTCTTCGAGGAGGTCTGGGACCTCGAGGGCGACCTCGGGTTCAAGGGCATGCACCCGGAGCTGGAGATCGCCGACATTCACCGGCTGGTGCCGGACGACGGCAAGCAGGACTGGGCGCAATGGCACATCGAAGGCCACGCCTTCGACCTGAAGTTCCGTGCGTCGGGCTTCCGCCAGTACATCCGGCAGACCCCGCGGCTCACGCCGGGCCAGGTCCTGCCCGCCGCCGAGCGCGGCGGTTGCTGCTTCACCGAGGTCGGCTTCGGCTGAGCAGGTTCGTACCGCACCCTCGTGGAGCGTGAGCCGAAGGGGCACGGGCCGGTCCCTCGGGGATGCTGCCGGAGTGGGAAGTCGGAACGCCCGACTTCCCACTCCGGCACGCCGTCAGTCGGTCGTCGTCGCTGCCAGGACGGCCAGGCGGCGGCCGTCCGGGGAGACGGCCAGTACGCCCAGGTCCCAGACCACCCGGTGGAACCACGGGGTGTCCGCGCTGAAGCGGTACCACGCGCAGGCCCGGACGTTGGCCTCCACCTCGCTCGCCGGGGCGTCCGGCGGCGCCCCGGCGAGGGCGGCCAAGGAGCGCCAGGCGTGGAGCCGTCCGTAGGCGCCGTAGCAGGCCGAGTCGTACGCGCCGCCGGTGGAGGAGGCGGCGAACAGGAACCGCCAGACCTCGGCCGCTTCGACGGGGACCACCCCGAACGCGGTCTTCCGCCCGGGCTCCGGCAGCTCGCCCAGGTCGGTCAGGCAGTCCAGGCCCAGCGCGACGAGTGCGCCGGGCAGGGCGCCGGGTTCCAGGGGCTCCGGGTACGCGAAGGTCCGCGCCTCGACGCGGCCCTCCGGCTCCTCCGGGTGCTCGGCCCAGTTCGCCACCGCCGCCGCCACGGCCCGAACGGTGGCGGCGGTCGTCGTCTCCACCGCCGCCGGAGCGGCATCGAGCCGGGGTGCCGGGTAGCGATCCTCCGGGTCCGGGTAGGGGAACCCGCAGCTGCTGCCGTCGACCGAGTAGGCCGGCAGGTCCGGGTCCCGTTCCGGCTCCGCCGGCACCAGCGGCAGCGCGGCCAACGGATGGTCGCGCCAGTGCGGGGAGGTCGCCCACGAGGCGATGCCCGGGGTCTCCGCCACCGGGACTCCCCGGAGCACCAGTTCGTGCAGCAGGCAGGCCCGCAGCTCCTCGGAGGCGGCGCCCCCCTCCTCGTACACCGGGGCGAGGTCGGCGGGCCGTTGGCAGGACGCCAGCAGCGAGGCCACGTAGCGGTCGTGCTCCGGATCGTCCGGCCTGCCCGCGGCCAGCAGCCGCAGCAGCTCGCCGACGTGCCCGGGCCCCCGGGTCACCGCCAGCAGGCGCACCAGGTGGTCGAAGAGCTCGTCGAACGCCGCCGATGCGTCGGAGCCGGCCGGCATCGAGCGGTGCCGCGGTGCCAGCCCGATGCCGAGGTCCGCCACGAAGGCCGCCCCGTCGCGCTTGAGGCGACGGCGGGCCAGCCGCTCCAGCGTCCGGGCGTTGCGGTCGGTCATCGGCGTCGTCATGAACTTCGTCAGCTCGTCGTCGTCCACGGCGGACGAGCATACGACGCCGCCGGTGTCCGTCAGGGCGTGGGTGTGCGGTCGCGCGCCATCGCCCGGGTCTCCCACGGGGCGAGGTCGTCGTGGAACCGGCGGGACTCCCGCCAGGTGCCCTCGCCGGTCAGTGGGACGCCCAGCAGCACCCAGCGGCGCGAGGTCGAGAAGTCCATTTCGATCTCGCCGGCCATGACGGTCCGGAGGAACTCCAGCGCCAGGCACGTCGGAACCCAGTCGAAGACGTAGGCGTCGCAGATGATCCGGCAGGAGTCGGAGCCGTCCGCGACCATGACGACGAAGGAGTGGCCGGTGGGTGCCTCCAAGTAGAGGTCGACGAGTCGCGGCGGGTCGACCGGCGCCACCTCCACCGACTCGAAGAGGCCCGACGCCTCGATCGCCGCGACGAACTCCGACAGGTCCGCCTCCGGCCAGGGCTCACCCGTCCGCAGCGAACCCTTGAGGGAGCGGCGGTTCTCCCGCCACGTCGACCAGAAGCCCATCGCCGGTCAGGCGGGGTCGGCGCCGGTGGCGGTGGCGGCGAGGGCGGCGAGGTGGCGTTCGGCGGCGCGGAGCTTGCGGCCGTCGGGGCCCGGGAGGTAGGCGCGCAGTTCGATGATCTCCGGGGCGATCCGCAGGGCCTCCTCGCGGTCCGGGATCGCCCGCCAGCAGGCCTCCGCGTTGGTCGCCGCGTGCTGGGTCTCCGGGTGCTCGGGGCCCTCGCTGCGCAGCAGGGTCAGGGCGACCTCGCGGTAGATCCCGGCGGCCTCGGCCGTCCGGCCGGCGAGCCGGGACACGTGGGCGCGGACCTGACGGACCTGCAGGACGGTTGCGGACACCGGGCCGTGCTCGGCGATCGCCTCCAGTTCCAGGGCGAAGGCCAGGTCGGTGGCGGCCGCGTGGTCGCCGGCGTCGGCGCTGCGGACGATCCGGCCGATGACCTCGCGGTAGTCGGCGCGGGGCTGAGTGTGGTCCGGGGAGGGGGTGGCGTCCGACGGGGCGGGCTCGACAGCTTCGGGCTCGACAGCTTCGGGCTCGGCCTCGGCCTCGGACGCAGGCTCCTCGGGGGAGGCCGCGGGGGCGTCCTCGGGCTCGGCGTCGCTGGGCGGCGCGTCCGCCGGGGCGGCGTCGGTCGGTTCCGATTCCTCGACGGGCTCGGGATCGGGCACGACCTCGGCGACGGGCTCGGACGCGACCTCGGCCTCGGGCACGGGCACGGGCACCACCTCGGCGACGGGCACGACCTCAGGCACGGGCACGGGCACGATCTCGGGCTCGGGCTCCGCCGCCGACTGCCAGGCGCCGGCCTTCCGCAGGTCGACCGGGTGCGGCGGGAGCGGCGGGGTGGGCGGTACGCCGGGCTTGAGCAGGTTCACGCGCCCGTCGGACGGCCGCACGGGTGCGGCAGCGGCCGGGGCAGCGGCAGCGACGGACGGCTTGTCCAGGGTGACGGCCGGACGGGGCCCCGGCACCGCGTCCTGCGCGACGGCGGCCTCCCGGGGCGACTCGCCCCACGGCCGGTCGTCCCAGGTGACCTCGTCCGGCGCGGCCGGGCGGGGCAGCACGGCTGCCGGGCTCGGGGCCTCGTACGGGGCGAACTCGGTCGGCGCCCCCTCGCCGCGCCGCGCCGTGTTGCGGAAGAACGGGCGGTCCGGGGCGTGCGTGCTGACCACGATCACGTCCGGGCGGAGCACCGAGTAGACCTGGTGGCGCAGTTGTTCCGGCGCGAGGACGGCCTCGCCGCCCGGGCGGCCGCCGTGCAGGGCCTCGATCAGGGCGCGGGTGAAGGTGCCGATCTGGTCGGGGTCGGGGCTGACCACCGCCCACAGCGGCAGGCCCTCGCTGAGGGACGCGAGGTCGCCCTGGAGCAACGACCAGGCGTTCTGGTCGGCGCTCAGGTCGGCGACGACGAGGGTCTGCCACTCGGCCGGACGGTGCCGCAGCTCGCCGGCGATCGACTGCCAGGCGAGGCCGTCCTGACGGATGCTGCCGGGCTTGGAGTCGCGCAGGGTGAGGTGGAGCTGGCCGCCGCGCTTGTCGGCGAGCAGGTGCCCGCCGAGGTGGACGAGCAGCGGTCCGGGGTGGCGGGCGGCCGCGCGCAGGTGGGCGAGCACGGTGTGCGGGTCGCTGGCGCCGGGCAGGTGCACGGCGTCGACGGTGTCGGCGGCCAGCAGCACCTGCGGGGAGACGGCGGCGAGCATCGCGGACAGCACCGGGGCCTGGGCGGGGCCGCCGCGGCCCCAGGTGCGGCGGCCGGAGGTGCCGTAGCCGCCCTCGACGACCAGGATCCGACCGCGCGGGCCGCTGCCCAGGGCGCCACCGATGCCGGGCAGGCCGTGCGCGGGGGTGGCGCCGGGGAGGGTGAACGGCAGCGGCGTGGCGCCGGCCGGGGCCGGGACGACGGGCGCGCTGCCCATGGCGGGCATGCCGGTGACGGTCCATCCGGTGGACGGCGCGGGCGGTCCGGCCACCGGGCCCGGGGCGGGCTGCGGGGCTGGGGCGGGCGGCGCGGGGGCGGGCGGCGGCACCGGTGGCTCGTAGAGCGCGGCCGGGCCGGGCGGGTGCTCCTCGTAGGCGTTGCGCGCGGACCTCGGCGGTACGGCGTCCTGGGGGCCGGGTCCGGCGTCCGTCACGGGGTCGGAACCTCCGGGGACCGCCGTAGTCTCCGCCATTTCCAGGTCACCGCCCCGCCCCGCCGCTGAGCGGCGTTCTGCTGCCTCGTACCCCGCTGTGGCGCCTGTCACCACACCATGGGCGCCACCCTACGAGATCGGGTGACACCGGAGCCAGGCCGGGTGGGTGAACGGTGACCCGCACCGGGACACCGCAGGCCGGGACAGGGCCTGGAGCCGGGCGCGGAGCAGGAAGTCGACCGGGCCGACTTCCTGCTTCGCGCCCGGTCCCTGCTGCGGCAACGTCAGCAGCGACCGTCAGCAGAACTCGCCCATCCGGTCGGCCACCACGAAGTCCGCCCCGCAGTCCGTGCAGCGCGCGCCCCCGAAGAGGTAGGTCAACGCGGTGGCGACGTCATGCCGACCGTCGCCGAGGGCGAGCCTGTGGAGGCGCAGGCCGATGCCGTGCAGGTCTCCGGGGTCCGCCGGTCGCAGGGACGCCTTCTCGACGTCGTCGTGCAGGGCGTAGTCGCCGCTCGTGGAGAAGTAGCCGTATTCACCGATCGCGATGAACAGGTCGGTCTCGCACCGCGGACAGGAGGTCTGGTACTCCTCGTTCACGAGTCCGCAGGCCAGCTCCTCGCCCCAGACCGGTACACCCTCGAAGGCCAGGACGGCTTCGAGCAGGTAGACGTAGTCGGTGCGGTCGGGAACCGTCCGCAGGTGTTCGTTCGCCCTGCGCAGCAGGACGGCGATGTCCTGGGCGTTCTGCGCACGGAGATCGCCGAGCTCGTTCAGCTGGTCCGCCCCCGCCACGATCGCGGCCGCCAGGTGCACGGCGTTCACCTGCTCCTTCGGGTCGGCGGCGGTCGCGGCGATCGCCGTCAGCCGGGGAAGCGCCGCGAAGCTGGCCGAGTAGACACTGCCCTGATGGCAGAGGGCCGACCAGAGCGCACTCCAGTGCCCGTCACTCGGATCCGCCTCGATCCGGTCGAGCAGGGCGGGTATGTCTTCCGCGGAGCCGTAGGCGTGGCTGAGTTGCGACCAATCCGTCATACGGAGATCCCATCAGACCGCTGTGACAGCCGGCCGTTCCCTGCCCCATGAGGCAACCGGAACGGGGCAGGACGCGCCGCGCCCCGGTCGGCGGGTGGGCCGGGCGGGGCGGGGGTGCTGGTGGGTCGGTGGGTCGGTGGGTCAGGAGCCGGCGAGGAGGTCGCGGAGGAGGGCGATGGTGTCGGCGTCGAGTTCGCGGCCGGTTCGGCGGCTGAGGGCGTCGAGGCGGTTGACGGCGCGCAGGAGTTGGTCGCGGGCGCCGGCGGAGGCGTAGGCGTAGAACAGGTCGCGGTGGAGGAGTTCGACGTCCGGGGCGACGGCGAGGCCGCGGAAGACGGCGGCCTCGGCGCTGCGGTGGTCGCCGTACTGGAGGCGGCGGGCGGCGAGTTCGTGGGCGGTGTCGACGATCGCGGCGATCATGTCCTGCCGTTCGGCCTCGGCCCAGCCGTACGAGGCGGGCGGGGCCTCCGCGAACGGGGCGCCGCGGACCAGGGCGAGGGCGTGGGCGAGGGCCGCGTCGGCGGTGGCGCTGGTGCTGCGCATGCCGCGCCGGTAGAGGCTGCGGAACTCGTCCCAGTCGCAGGTGACGGCCGGGGCGAAGGTGCAGCCCTCGGCCTGGCCGGTGACCAGCAGGGGGCGGCCGTCCGAGGCGGTGCCCAGCCAGGCCGCCAGGTCGGTGAGCTTGTCGGCCAGCGGGTTGCGGGCGTCGGCGGCGGTGGGGTGCGGGTCGAGGTGGGCCGCGCCGGGGTGCAGGTCGTGGTCGAGGGCGGCGCGGTCGGCGCCGGGGCGCAGGGCCAGGTAGGCGGCGAGCTCGGTGAGCCGGGCGATCGCGCCGGGTTCGGCGGTGCCGCCGGTGCCCGCGACGTCGACCGGTCCGAGCAGGCGGATCCGGGGGGCGTTGCGGACGGCGTGCGCCTCCGGCGAGCGGAGGATGGCGAGCAGGTCGTCGCTGTCGCTGCGCCCGGAGGTGGTCGGGACGAGCGCGGTGGCGGCCGGGCCGGGCTCGGGCCTGGTGGGGACGCGCGGGTCGGCGCCGGTGGGTGCGGGGGCCGGGTCGTGCGTCGGTACGGGCTCGGGGACGGCGGGCGCGGGGGTGGTGGGTGCGGGGACGGGGACGGCGGGCACCGAGGAGGGGCCCTCGACCACCGGAGCGACCGGACCCATCGGCGGCACCGGGGCCACCGGGGCCACCGGCTGGACGGGCACGACAGCGGTCGGCAGTCCGAGGTTCTGGGTGGTCTCGTCGCCCTGGAAGCCGTCCGACCCGTCAGAGCCGTCGGCCCCCTCGGTGCCGCCGGACCCGTCGCCGCCGCCGTCCGTCGCGGGCCCGGCGGGCGGCGCGACCGGGAAGGCGGCGGCCGGTCCGGTGGGAACGGCGGGGAGCACCGCGGGAACCACGGCGACCGCCGGTGCCACGGGGACCGGCCCGGTGGCGGCGCCGGCCTGCCGGCCGAGCCCGTTGACGAGGTGTCGCGGGGCCGACAGCGGGGCCGGCAGTGCGGCCGGTCCGACCGGACCCGGCACCGGCGCCGCCGGGTCGGTGCCCGCGAACGGGCTGGCCCCGGTGCCGATCACCCGTGCCAGCAGCCGAGGTCCGGCCGCGGCCGGGCCGCCGCCGGTGTCGTCGTCCGCGTCGTCCCCGGAGTCCGGGCCGCCCAGGGCGGCGTCCAGCGCGGCGAGCGAGAAGCCGCCCGCCGGGCCGTCCGACCCGGGGCCCGACGCCGCGCCGACGCCCGCGAGCACCGGGACGGCGGCCGGGAGGTCGGCGGGCTCCAGCTCGTCGCCGTCCAGGGTCCACGCGGGGGCGGGGTGCTGGGTGCTGTCGTCGGCGGCCCGGAGCAGCTCGGTGACCTGCTCGTACTGGCCGGTGGTCAGGCGCTGCAGCTCCAGCGTGACGTGCAGGCCCGGAATGGTGGCCTGGCCGGTGGCCGGGAGGGTCCAGCGGGCGACCGGGCCGGTACCGCGCTCGGGGGCGCGGGTGACCACGGCGACGCAGGTGCGCGGCCGGGCGTCGAGCAGCCGGCCGAGTTCGGCCGGGATGCCGCCGCCGGGCTGGTGGCCGCAGAGCACGATCTCGGGGACCCAGGACTCGTCGGCCAGGCCCCGGCTGCGGGCGTCCCGGGGGCTGGCGGCCTCGGCCGAGACCAGGGTGGCCCGGGCCTTGGCGGTGCGCGGGCCGAGGGCGGCGAGCGCGGCGTCCAGGGTGGTGTGGCGGTGGATCCGCTCGGCTGCCGGTCCGCTGATCGGCATTTCCTCGGCGAGGTCCACCAGGTGGAGGTGGAGCCGGTCCGCGAGCGGGCTGTGGGCGAGTTCGAGGGCCAGGGTGCGCAGGACGTCGCGGGCGTCGTCCGGGTGCCCGGAGAGGTGGAGCAGCCGGACCGTCTCCAGGTCGGCGAGGACGATCGAGCCGTCCGCGGCCGAGCCCAGGGTGACCAGGGCCGGGTAGGGGGCGGCGGTCTTGCGGGCCTGGGCCGGCGAGAGCAGGCCCTCGGAGTCGGCGGCGCACCACCAGATGTCGGGGGTGTGGGCGGCGCGGAACGGCGCGATGGGCGCGGCCGGGCCGGAGAGGTGGAGTTCGATCGTGCGGCCGGGGGTGATCCGGGCGGCGACGATCGCGGGCAGCCGCTTGCCGCCGCGGACGGTGTTGCGGGCCATGCTGCGCAGGGCGCGGTCGAGCAGGTGGAGGCCGGCGTCGTCCTGGCGGGCCTTCAGTTCGGCCTCGAAGGCGGCGGCCGGGGCGCTGGGCATGGCGATGCGGTGCCGGGGGCGGCGGGCGCGCAACTGGCCGCCGCGCTTGCGGGCGACGGCCCCGACCATGATCGCGGCGAGCAGCACGCCGATGGTGGAGGCGGCGAGGGCGACGCCGTAGTCGTCGTTCGCCTTCTCGGTGTGGGCGGCCGGGGCCTGGGCCTCGACCTTCGGAGCGGGCGTCCCGGCCGGGGCCGGGGCCTGGGCGGAGGGCTGTGCGGGCGCCGGGGCCTGGGCGGAGGGCTGCGCCGGGGCGGGCGTCTGCGCGGCGGGCGCCGAGGGCGCCTGGGTGTTCGGCGCGGGCGGCGGCGGGGTGGGCGCGGGGGCGGGCGCCTGCTCGGGCGCCGGAGCGGGGGCAGGAGCGGGAGCCGGGGCCGGGGCCGGGGCACCGGGCAGGCTGAGCACCATGCCCGGCACCACCACGTCCGGGTCGGTGAGCCGCTCGCCGTCGGGCGCCTGGACGCCCTGGTTCGCCTCGAACAGCTTCGGCCAGGCCTCCGCGTCGCCCAACTCCCTTTGGGCGATCGCCGACAGGCTCTCGCCGGCCTTCACGGTGACGGTGCCGCCCTGGGCCGCGCCGCCCGCCGGGCCGGTCTGCGGCGTGCCGGCCGGAGCGGGTGCGGGGGCTGCGGGCCCGGGGGTCGCCTGGTCGGGCTTGGCGTCGGCCGGCATGGCGAGCTTCCAACCGGGCTGGATCGGCCGGTCCGCGTCGAAGCGGACCCCCGAATCGTCCATCACCCGGCCGTCGTTGAGCTTGGCGATCTCCGTCCAGCGTTCCCCGGAGCCCAGTTGGCGCTCGGCGATGGACCACAGGCTGTCGGCCGGCCGGCTGTCCCGCACGGTGTAGCCGGCCTGCTGGTCGGCGGCGGGGGCGACGGCCGGCGCGTCCTGCGCGGCGGCGAGCTGCACGCCGGGGGCCGCCTGCGCGGCGGCGACGACCGGCGCGTGCTCCGCGGTGGCGGCGAAGGCCGAACCGGCCACCGGCACCAGGGCGATGACCGCGCCGACCAGTCCGGCCGCGGCCCGCTGGCTCCAGCCGAAGGCCGGGATCCGCCGGGCCACCCGGCCGCGCAACTGGGCCGGGACCTCCACCAGGACGGAGAGCGCGAAGCACGCCCAGCCGACCCAGCCGACCACCACCAGCAGCCAGAGGAACAGCCGCCCGTCGTCGGGGCTGGTCAGCAGCGCGCCGATGCCGTCGGGCGCGAGTTCGCCCATGTCGGCCACCGACCGGGTGCCGTACAGCAGCAGGGCGGGCACGCCGACCATCAGGACGAGCAGGGTGATCAGGGCCGCGAGCGCGGCGAGTACGGCGCCGCCCCGGCCGCGCCGACGGCCGCCGCCGGCCCGATGGGACGGCAGCGGCGCCGGCAGCCGGCCGGACGCGGGGGTGGCGTTCGCTCCCCGGGCCGGACGCCCGGCACGGGTCTGGTCCTTGGCGCGTGGCGCGGCCATCAGGCGGTCTCCGCTTCCTTGACTCCGTGGACGAGGGTGGCGCTCCCCTTGCCCGTGACCTTCCGTTTGCCGAGTTCGCCCAGCAGAACGGGGCGGAACTCGGCCCGCACCGTGATCGTGACGGTGGCGCCGTCCGGTGAGAACTCCACGTCGGCCGCCGACAGCCCGTACAGCGCGAGGTAGCTGTCAGCCGCGGCCTCGACGTAGGTCCGTGCCCTGAGTTTGTACCCTTCACCCCTCAACAGGGCTGCCTCGTCCAGCTGTTGGCCGGCCATCCGGGCGGCCTCCTGGGCGTAGGCGTCGACCCGCTCGGCGAGCCGCAGCTTGCCGCCGGCGTCGATGACCAGCGCGATGACCAGCACCACGTAGGCCGCGCAGATGGCGACGAAGATCGACAGTGCGCCCCGGTCCGAACGGCCGCCGAGCGGGCCGCCCAGCCCGGCCCTGAACTGCCCGGCCCGGAACTGCCCGGCCCGGAACTGCCGGGCCCGCAACGGCCTTGCAGCGAGCGGCCGGGCACGGGGCGGCCGCACCGCGCGCGTACGTACGCGTGCCATGGCGTTCCCTCCCCACCGGCTCAGCCGCCCTCCCCAGGGCGTCCTCCGCTTGCGTCTCCCCCGCCCGACGGCTCCCCAATCCCCGTCCGGCCGCCTCGTCCTCACAGCCCTGTCACCCCCCGCCCCACGACCCGACACAATCTCCACCCACTTGCCGCGCTCGAACCGCTCCACCCACTCGACCCGCTTGCCGCGCCCGACCCCCACGGGCCGCTCGCGGCACTCGGGCCCCCTGCCCCACCGGACGGCACCCCGGCCTCACGGGCCCCGGTACCGGTCGACCACCGAGGCGAACCAGCCGGTCAACGTCTTCGGGACGACGTTCGGCCCGCCGAGCAGGTCCCCGAGGTAGACCTCGCAGGTCACCGTCACCTCGACCGTCTCCCAGTCGACGCCCTGGTTCGTCCGCTTCTTGTGCTCGACGGTGACCTTGCTCTTCCGGCAGTTCACGCCCTGCTGCCGCATCGAGTCCGCGGCGGCGGTCTTCGCCGCCGCGTCCATGGCGGCCTGTCCGCGGGCCAGCGACGCCGAGCGGGCCGCCGAGCGGGCCGCCGCCTCGACGGTGCCGCCGGCGGTCTGCACCCGGCCCGCCGCGACCGCGACCAGGATCAGCGCGACCACGGCGGGTGCGACGATCGCCGCCTCGATCGCCACGCTGCCGCCGTCCCGCCGCCGCCCCGACCGGGCGGCGCGGCGGGCGGCGAGCCCCCGCAGCGAGTCCCGCAGCGAGTCCCGCAGCAAGCCTCCCGGCCGCCGGTACCGACGCTCCGACGGCTCCCCGGGCCCGAGGAGCCCGGCCCGGTCCGCGTCCTCCGCGGACCGGGCCGGGCCTGCCGACCACCGTTCCCACCGCACCGACCGACTCACGACCGCACCGCCGGGGGCACGAACCGCTCGCGCGGGGCCTCGGCGAACTGGGTGACGGTCGGCGGAGTGATGAACGGGATGATCACCGGGGGCGTCACCCGGACGGTGACCCTGATCAGCACCGGCGAGCTGCCGTCGGTGACGACCTGGTGGTCCGTGTCGCCCTGACGGTTCAGGAAGTCCTCGGCCTGCCGCCGCGCGGCGGCGTTCTTCTCGTCGTCGGTCCGACTCCCCTGACCCCGGCCCGCGTCGACGCCCTCGCGGGCAGCACTGAGCGCGAGTTGGCGGTGGTACCACCACATCCCGGTCTGGGCGACGGTGATGATCAGGAGCAGGACGATCGGGAAGACGATGGCCAGGCTCAGGCTCATCGCGCCCCGGTCGGAACGGCGGAGTCGACGACGAGGGATCACGGCGCGGCCGGACCGCCGGTGTACTGCGGATCCTGCTCCACCTTCTTGACGACCTTGTCCTTGAGGTTGACCAGGGCGACCACGACCAGGCCCGCGATGAACACCAGCGCGATGACGGCGAGGGCGAGTTCGATGCTGATGGCACCCTTGTCGCCGCGTGCCCGGGCGGCCTTGGCGCGGCCCATCCGGAAGTGGAAGAGCGTGGTGGCGAACTGCAGCGGCACCAGGGCCACGCCGACCAATAGGAAGACCAGCGGCTTGAGTCGGTCCTTCATGAACTGCTCCCAGGTGTGAGGTGTGGTGACGGAGGCGCTGACCTCCGCGACGGGGTGACTCGTCCGACGGGGTGGTACCGGGGTGGTTCAGTTGAGCATCTTGAACAGCGCCGGGAAGACGATCAGACAGGTCATCAGCAGGGTCAGCGCAGACCCGGGCGCCACCATCCGCTCGCTGTCGGCGTTGGCCCGGGCGAGATCCTCCGCCAGCAGTTCGCCCCGCAGGCCCTTGGACCGGGCCCGCAGGGTGTCGTAGACGGCGGCCCCGTCCGTGCCGGAGATCCGCATGATGTCGGCCAGGTCCTGGAGCGGGGTCAGGCCCAACTCCTCCGCCAGCGCGTCCAGTCCGGCCCACGGCGGCAACCGGTCGGTGGCCGCCCGGTCGAGCGCGTCCCGGATCCGCAGGAACACCGCACCGCGACCGACGGCGGCGGCCCGGCGCAGCGCCTCGGCCGGGCCGAGGTCGGCGGCCCGTTCCATCGCCACCAGTTCCAGGTAGGCGGCGATGCCGTGCAGGTACTCGACCCGCGCCTCCTTGGCCTCGCCGCGCACGATGCCGTCCGGGACGAACCAGAGCAGCCCGGCCAGCAACGGCCCGACCACCAGCGGCAGGGCGAACGGCAGATTCAGGTCGAGCAGCAGCGCCACCACCATCAGGTACGGCGGCAGCACCAGTCCGAGCAGGGCGAAGAGCAGCTTGTGCGCCATGAACCGGGCCGGGGTGCGGCCGACCAGGGCGAGTTCGCGCTCCGGGATGCGGACCCCGCGCAGGTTGACCGAGCGCTCGCCGATCCGGTCGAACCAGCGCGGCCGCTCGTCCGGGTCGGGAGTGCGGTCGGCCGGGGTGCGGTGCAGCCGGTCCAGCGCCTGACCCAGATCGGGCGGCGAGGGCCGGAGTTCGGATATCAGCATGGCGAGGCCGCCCGCCGCGACGGCACCGGCCAGTACGGACCACGGGGAGATCATCGGGCCTCCCCGAGCAGTCGCGCGGTGCCCTCGGCACCGTCGGTGCTGTCGGCCGGGGCCGACCCGTCGGCGCCGTCCGGGGCCTGTCCGTCGACCCGCCGGAGCAGCGCGCGGCCGGTCCGGCTACGGCGGTCCGGCTCCAGCAGCCGCGGCACCGGCGGGTACGAGGCCAGTGCGCGCATCCAGGCGATCACGCCCACGAACAGCGCGCAGATCACACCGAGCACGATCTGCCCGAGCGCCGTGCTGTAGGGGGCCGTGTACTCGGTGTTGAACGAGCCCACCGCAACGACCAGAAGGATGATTCCCACCAACCAGCGGATGGTGGTGCGGTGCTTGGCCCGGTCGGCCTCGATGGTGCGCCGCTGCCGGACCTCCTCCCGGACCGACTCGGCCATGTCGGACAGGGCCCGGGCCAGGCCGGGACCGCTGTCGGCGGCACGCAGCACCAGCGCGGCGAGCACCTTGTCGGCGGTGGCGTCGGCCATGCTGTCGGCGAACAGCCGCAGCGCCTCCTCCGGACGCCAGCGGGCCTGCAGCCGGGCGGCCAGCTCGCCGACCTCGGCCTCGATCGCGGCGGGCGCGGTGCGGCGGCTGGTGATGACGGCCTGGTTGAGACCGACACCGAGCAGCAGCACGTCGGCGATCCGCTGGGTCCATTCCGAGAGTGCCTCCAGCCGCTCGATCCGGTCGGTGTCGGAGCGGGTGGTGTCGAAGAGCCAGGGCAGGCCGAACACCGCCAGCGGCACCAGCAGCACCGCCAGCGGGATGCCGGTGAACAGCCAGCCGAGCGGCGCCCCGATCAGCGTGAGCGGCAGCTGGATCCGGCGCAGCCGCGCCATCCGGTGGGAGGCGGTGCCGGGCGCGCCGTACCAGAACACGTGCAGCCGGGAGGCCAGCGGGTTCAGCTCCCGAGGCCCGGCCGACTCCTGCGCCGGGTCGCTTCCGCGCGCCCAGGCCACCAGCGCGACCAGGCCCGCCATGACGGCCAGGCCGCAGAGCACGAAGAGCGGCATCACCGGGCACCACCGCCGATCCGCAGCTGGAGCGGCTCGGCCCAGCTGCCGTAGCGGGAGCCGAGCAGCGCCGCGTCGAAACCGGCCCGGCGCAGGTCGTCCAGGCACTGCGGCGGGGTGTGCGGGACGGCGCGCGGCTCGCCCAGTTCGGGGCGCGGCCCGAACACGGTGTTCAGTGCCGGCCGACCGCTCTCGCCGAGGCCCGCGACCTCCAGGACGTGCGAGACGAAGCGGTGCCGGCGTCCGCCGACGTGCGTCTCGTCGACCATCGACACATGCACGATGAAGTCCA
The DNA here is from genome assembly GCF_000718025.1 of Kitasatospora purpeofusca. Lineage (GTDB taxonomy): Bacteria > Actinomycetota > Actinomycetes > Streptomycetales > Streptomycetaceae > Kitasatospora > Kitasatospora purpeofusca. The sequence continues at coordinate 502,049 of NZ_JODS01000002.1, read as the reverse complement.
CGGCGTTGGCGGTCAGCCGGTAGGCGAGCGCGTCGGTCATGTGCGAGCCGTACTCCAGGCAGAGTTCGGCGATGCGGTCGACGACCATGTGCGGGCCGCGCGCGTGCAGGGTGCACATCGAGCCGCCCTCGCCGTTGGTCATGACGCGCAGCATCGGGACGACCTCGCCGGAGCGGACCTCGCCGACGATGATCCGGGAGAGGGTCATCCGCAGCGCCGCCGGGATGAGGTCGCCGATGGTCAGCTCGCCCGCCGACCGGCCCTCCACCCGCTCGCCGTTGCCCTCCCGGGCCTCCATCGGGACGACCTGGCGCAGGTGGCCGAGGGTGTGCAGCCAGAGCTCGAACTCCGACTCCAGGGTGCCGACCCGCTCGTCCGGCGGGATCTCGGCGGCCATCGCGCGCAGCAGGCTGGTCTTGCCGACGCCCTGGGTGCCGGTGATCATCACGTTCTTCCGGGCCCGGATGGCCGAGGCCAGGAAGGCCGCGAGGGTGCCGTCCACGGCGCCGAGCCGGACCATCTCGGGCAGGGTCGCCGAGGCCACCCGGTGCCGGCGGATCGCGACGTACGGGCGCGGGGTGACCTCGGTGAGCGCCTGGAGGCGCATGCCGCCCTCCAGGCGCAGGGCGAGCGTCGGGCTGGCGGTGGACAGCGAGCGTTCGCCGCCGCCGTGCTGGCGGGCCAGGTCCTGGAGCAGTTCGACGAGTTCGGCGTCGCTGTCGGCCACCGGCGGGACCTGGCGCAGCGGCTGGTGCACCCGGGAGACCCAGACGTCGTCGCAGCCGTTGACCAGGATGTTCTCGATGTCCGGGTCGTCCAGGTAGGGCTGGAGCCGGCCGGCCCGGAACAGCAGGTCGAAGACGGCCTCGGCGAGGGCGCGGTCCTGCTCCCGGGTCGGCGGGATGCCGTGGGTCTGCGCGTAGGCGTCGGACCAGCGGGCGACGGCCTCCTCGATCAGCGCGCGGCCGCGCTGACGACGGGTGGCCCGATCCGGCTCGCCACCGGATCCGGAGGTCAACCGGGTGATCTGCTGGTGCAGTTCGGCCGCGACCTGGCGCTTCAGCTCGCGCGCTACCGCGGGGTCGACGGCGGGCCGGGTGCCGGCGCCGCGCCGGTCGAGCGAGGGCAGCGCGGAGGGGACGGCGGTGGGTGTGGCCGCGGCGGCGGGAACGGCGGCCGCCTGACCGGGGGCCACCGGGCCGGTGGTTGTCGGTCCGGGGGCTGTCGGGCCGGGGGCTGTCGGGCCGGGAGTGACCCGGCCGGTGGTCATCGGCCCGACCGGGCCGGGCAGTGGCGTCGACCAGGGCAGCGCGGCCGGGTCGGTCGCGGGCTGCTGGTGCAGCGGACTACCGCGCACGGAGCACCTCCCCGTCGACGGTCTGGTCCCGGACCTCGGGAGCGGGGGCGGGGGTTGGGGCGGGGGCGGACGATCCGGGCTCCGGGTACGGGCCGCCGGGGTGAGGACTGTCGGGGTACGGGGCGCCCGGGTACACGGCCTCGGGGTACGGGCCCCCGGGGTACGCCCGGTCCGCGTACGGCTGGCCGGCCTGCCCGTGCCCGGGGAACGGCGCCGGGGCGGCCGGCTGCGGCGCGAGCCCGGCGAGCGGCGCCACCGGGCCGGTGGTGATCACGGGCGGCACCGGCCCGTACGGCTGCTGCTCGTACGGCTGCTGCCCGTAAGGCTGTTGGCCGTAAGGCTGCTCGTACGCCTGCTGCTCGTACACCTGCTGTCCCGGCTGCTGTTCCGGCTGTTGGTACGACTGCTGGTACGACTGCTGGTACGACTGCTGCTGGTACGTCGGCGCGGGCTGCGGGGCCGAGGCCGCCGCCGCGGGCCGGACGTACCCGTACCCCGACCCGGCCGCGTCCGGCTGCTGCGGCCCGGCCGGTGCGGCCGTCCCGGCGCCGGGCACCGCCGTCAGCCCGACGGCCTCCGCCACCGGCCCGGTACCCGTCCCCGGCCCGGCACCCGTCCCCGGCCCGAGCTGCGCGGGCCCCGCCGCCGCCGGAGCGAGCCGCTGGCGCCGCCGCCGGACCGTCAACTGGATCTCGTCCGCCGCCGACCGCGCCGTGCGCATCAGCTCCGAGCGGACGAACCGCCGGTCGGTGACGTCCCCGCCGTCCGACAGCACCTGGGCGGTGCGCCGCGCGTGCGGCAGCAGGCCCAGCACGGGCAGCCCGAACTCCTTGGACACCTCTGCCCCCGAGTACGGCCCCTCGGCGATCAGCAGCAGGCCCAGCGCGTCGGCGCCGGTACCGGCCGAGGCGAGGTCCTCGGCCAGCGTGGCCAGCCGGGGCCGGGCCGCGCTCAGCCCGCGCAGGGTGGTGCGCACGGCGGCCGCCACCACGTCGGCCCGGCGGGCCAGCACCGCACTGGTACCAGTGGCGCCGGAGCGGCCGAGGTCGAGGATGACGTCGTAGCCCTGCGGCTCCAGCCCGTGCAGCACCTCCATCAGCGGCTCCCAGGTGTAGGCGAGGCCGGGCGCCTGGGTGGGGTCGGTCAGGCCGGGCAGCAGCAGGCGTTCCGCGTTGCCCGCCGGGGAGAGGTCGATCAGCTGCTCCCAGAGGGCCTGGGCGAGCAGTCCCCGGCGGTCGGCCACGGCGAGGTTGCGCAGTCCGTAGACCGCCTCGACCCGGCCCTCCAGGGCGCCGGCCAGGACGGCGCCGCCGTCCGGGTCGCACTCGACCAGCAGGATGCGGCGGCCGGGCTGCAGCGGCCAGGCCAGCAGCAGCGCCAGCGCGGTCGTGGTGGCGCCGGGTGCCCCCGGGGCGCCGACCACCGCGATCACGGCCATCTCAGTTCCCACCCGCCCCGGTCGGCGCTCCCGAGGCCGCGGGGCGTCCGGCGGCGGGCGCACCGGCAGCTGGAGTCCCGGCGACCGGAGTTCCCGCGGACGCCCCGGAGACGGCGGCCGGGGCCGCCGCACCGCTCGTCGGCGCACCGGCGGCGGGGGTGCCGGTGGCACCGGGGGCCGGCGTGCCCGGGGCGGCCGCGCCGGGCGAGGCGGCGGAGGGGCGCGGGGCCAGCACCACCTGGATCCGCCCGGTGGCCACCCAGCCCGCCAGCTTGGCGGCGTCCGCCTCGTTGACGACGACGTCGAACACCTGGCTGCCGTCGCTGTCCGGCCGGCCGGCGTTGTAGACGGTGGCGGCGAGCGTCTCCGACCGCCCCCCGTCCGAGGTGTACACCACGATCACCGGCAGGCCCGGCTGGAGCCGGGTGGCCGGCAGCTGGGTGCGCCGGGCCGCGACGCCGACCAGCAGCTGCCCCGGGTTCAGGACCAGCGACTGCGCGAGGTCCGACCTGGTGAGCAGCCCACCCCGGTGGAGGTCCGTGGTGGCCCGCATGCCGATCGCCTTGGCCCGGTCGGCCGCGTCCAGCGGCTTGAGCGCCGGGTCGCTCGCGATCCGCACGGTCACCAGGTCGCCCTCGGTCAGCGCCTGACCCCACGGAACGTCACGGGCCAGCGCCAGCACGGTGATCCGCTGGCCGGTGCTGTTGTAGAGCACCGCGCCGCCCAGCCCGCCGGCGGCTATCAGGGCCACCGCCATGGCCAGCACGGCGGGCCGCCTGCGCCGGGCGCCGAGCGCCCGCCCGGGGGTGCGCGGGGCACCGCGCCCCTGCTCCGGCACTGCCACGGGCGCGGGCGCGGTGCTGCTCGCGGTCGCCGTGGCGGACGTGCCGGAGCCGGATGCGGCAAAGGTACGGTTCTCCACCGGGCTTCGGCCTTCCTCGCGTCGTTCGTCGGTCGGTGCTGTGCTTGCGGCGTCGTCCGGTCACCCGGTCGAGCACCCTGCTGGTCGAGGACCCGCTAGTTGAGGACCTGCACCTCGGCCACCGGGAACTGGAGCCGCACGCTGGTCTCCAGGTCGATCGGCGCCACCGTCTGGGTGCCGCCGGTGATGGTGACGTCGCCGACCCAGTGCACGGTGAGGGTCCCGTAGAAGAGGCCGTCCTTACGGGTGCCGGAGCCGGTCGTGAAGACATGGCCGCAGGTCGGCGACGGGGTGGCGCCGTACTTCGGGTCGTACGGGGTTCCGGCGCCCACGCACGTCTTGACCGTCTCCTTCTTCGGGTCCAGCTGGTCGCCCAGGCTCCACTCCAGGCTCTTCAGCCGGGGAGTGACGGTCACGGCGATGACGTTGCCGTGCACGGTCTTCGCGGCCGGGGGCTGCGGGTTGGCCAGCCAGAACCAGACCGGTACGCCCACCACGGAGGTGCCCTCGGGGGCGATGCCGGGCACGGGGTCCGGGAAGACGATCTCGTCGGCGGCGTCGTGGGCCAGCGCGACCGGGTTGTCCGGCGGCGGACCGGCGGGCGGCTGGGCGAAGAACTCGGGCGGGCCGGGGCTGAGGGTGCCGTCGCCCTGGACGCAGGTCGGGTTGTAGACCCCGCCGTCCTCGGGCTTGTGGCCCTTCCAGACCGGATCGCTCGCCGCAGGCGGCGGACTGGCGAGCCGCCAGTAACAGCCGGTCGAGGCGCTGAACCAACCGAGTTCCGGATTGTTGCAGGCGAACTCCCGGCCGTTGTAGGTGCACACCTGCGGCCCGCTTCCGGTCCCGCCCCCACCACCACCGCCACCGCCCTTGGGCGGCTTGGTGGTGGTCTCGCTCGTCCCGGTGCAGATCACGTTCACATGGCAGCGGGTCGCACCCCCGGTGGGAGTGGAATCCGCGACGGCGGTGCCCGTCGGGGCCATCAGTAATCCGGCGAACAGCGGCGCGCCGATCACCCATCGTCGTACCGGCTTCAGCATGTGCGTCCCACCTCCCGCTTGAACTCGTGGATCAGCCAACGCGTTCGGAACTGTCGTAGCGAAACGGTCGCCACGTACCGGGTGAGCCGGTCGGGCGGGTCCATGACCGCGCGGGTCGCGGCGTCCGCCTGGTGCCACCCGGACACGTCCAGGCAGTCCTCGATCACGGCGGTGTTCGGATCGGCCGTGATGTCGACGGACTTCACGACCGGGGAATTCTTCGGAGTGCCCGTCATCACCAGTTTGGCGTCGTGCAGTTGCTTGAGGTTGACCAGCGCGTCGGTCAGTACCTGTCCGGACGCGAAGGTGCTGAAGTTCGACCCGTCCGAGTCCGGCTGCGCATAGGCCTCGGCCTGGGCGTTCCACCAGTCCTGATAGGCCCTCACCGCATCGCGTGCGGCAGCGCCTTCGACGCCGTCGGTCGGCGCGTTACCGACGTTTGCCGAACCACCCGAAGGAGTTACCGGAGTCACCCCCGCAACCGTGGGCGCGTTCGTCCCCAGTCGATCGGCGGACCCCCCGGCCCCGCTGCTGGAACAGCCGCTCAGCAGCAACGCCAGAATCACCCCACCGATCCCAACCGCCCCAGGGCGCAACACAATTCCGCGCTGCCGCATCGCCCCACCTTGTCGCAGCCGGCCCCGTGTGTGGTCCGGGGCCGCCAGAAGAATTCCGCAGTCCCGCCGGTGTTGCCTCGCGAGCATCGATTCTTCGCCAAACCGAGCCTTCACGGCAACACCTGGGGCCTCCTGACCTTACGCGGAAGGAGGATCCGTCGGGGCACTTTCCCGCCACAGAAGAGCCAACAGTTCTTCGGAAAGCGACAATCCGGCCAATGCGCCCCGAATCGCGGCCCGATTGCGCATCAACAGGCGCCCGCCCTCCGGCGGTACGAGCAGGCGCACACCCGGCGCCTCGCCCTGCCGCGGGGGCGCACCGGCGCCGTCCCCCTCCTGCGGGGCGCCGCCGTCGAGCAGCGCGCCGACGGCCGGCTGCAGGTCGTGCGGACCGACGGCGGCGGGCGCTCCCGGGACACCCTGCCGCAGCACGGTGGCGAGCGAGCGGCTGAACGACCCGGGGCCGCCGGGGAGCACGGCCTCCCGGCCGCGTCTGCCCGGGGTGTAGCGGGCGGGCGCGTGCCGGCCGATCCGGCCCCAGAGCGGGACCCTCGGGTAGCTGAGAAGTTCCCCGGCGCCGTCCTCGCCGCCGCCGCGCTCCAGCGCCGCCCAGGTGTCCTTGTCGACCACCGCGTCGACCAGCAGCAGCGCCTCCTCCTGGTCGCCGTGCACCATCGCGCTGACCACCCAGTCCCAGGCCAGCCCGCGCCGGTAGGCGTTGTCGGCGGTGGAGCCCGCGGTGACCAGGGCGAGCCGGCGGCCGCGCGGGTCGGCCACCAACTGGCCCACCAGGCAGACCAGCAGCCAGCGGCCCGGCCGGGCGGCCGCCTCCCGGACGGCGGTGAGCATGGCGTTGGCGTCCGCGCCGGGCTCCACCACGGTGACCCGGCTGTCGGCCGCACCGGTGTCGAAGCACATCCCGGGCAGCACCTCGGCCAGTTCCCTGGCGCCCTCGGCCGCCCGGGCCGAACCGCCGAAAGCCCGGTCCGGCCCGCCGTCCGCGCCGATCACCACCAGATCGATCCCGCTTGCCACCCGCACCGCCCCCTCCTGCCCCTGCCCCGGACCCGGTCCTCCGGGGCCGCCGAACCGTTCCGCCGCCCGCTCCGGGCCCCGCGGCACAACCGGTGCGCCCCGGTGCCACCGCCGGGCAGGCTATCGCCCCGGAGTGTCGGCGTCCGGACTCCGGGCGCCGCCTTCTCGGCGAGTCCGGCCGACGCGGCCGTCCTCCAGCTGCCCTCCGCGCGTTCCCCGTCGCCCGTCCGCGTCCGGACGACGGCCCCAAAGCCCTGCCGTTCAGGGACCATGGGCCCTGTCCGCCCGCGCCCGGCAGGGGGACGATCGGACGCATGGACCGTGACGACGCACTGGACGACGAACCGGAGGAACTCGGCGCCGAGGCGTGCCTCCGCCTGCTCAGCACCGTGCCCGTCGGACGCGTGGTGTACACCGAACACGCGCTCCCGGCCGTGCTGCCGGTCTCCTTCGAGGTCGTCCCGGACGGGCGCCTGCTGCTCGCCGTGCGCCGGGACAGCGCTACCGCGCGCGGGCTGGACGGCACCGTCGTCGCCTTCCAGGCCGACCGGCTGGACCCGCTCACCCGCAACGGCTGGAGCGTGCTGGTCCACGGCCGGGCGGACATCCTGCGCGACCCGGAGCAGATCCTCCGCGCGCTGCGCTCCGGGCTGCGGCCCTGGACCGACGAGCCCGACCCGATGTTCGTCGCGGTGGTGCCCGAACTGATCAGCGGCCGTCGGCTGTCCGCGTCCGGCCACGCCGTCCCGCACGCCTGAGGGTCCCGCACGCCCGAGGCCGACTGCCACCAAGCACGCGACCGCCCAGGACGGGCGCCTGCGGCGGACCCCTGACAGGTGACCGGCGAGTAGGCATACTCTGCGGAGTTCGCACCACCGCACCGCGACCGCTGTCGCACCGCCCGCCCTCAGGAGCGCTCCGTGACGATCTTCGCCTCCCTCGCCGAGCTGACCGCCGCCGTCGGCACCGAGCTGGGGACCAGCCAGTGGCACACCGTCGACCAGGCACGGATCGACCTGTTCGCCGAGGCCACCGGCGACCACCAGTGGATCCACGTCGACCCGGAGCGGGCGAAGGAGAGCCAGTTCGGCTCGACCATCGCGCACGGCTACCTCACGATGTCGATGATCCCGGTGCTGGCCAAGGAGTGCTACGGCGTCGAGGGCGTCCGGATGGCGCTGAACTACGGCTCGGAGAAGGTCCGCTTCCCCGCCCCGGTGCCGGTCGGGACGGCGATCCGGGCCACCGCCGAACTCGTCTCGGCCACCGAGGTGTCCGGCGGGGTGCAGGCCGTGGTCCGGTTCACCATCACCAGCGCGGAGAGCGCCAAGCCGCACTGCGTCGCCGAGACGATCACCCGTTTCTACTCCTGATCACAAGGGAAGGCCCCTGGTCGGCGGACGGCGGCCGCCGCTCGCCGGGTCCGGAGGGCCGAGCACGAGTAACCTCCGACGAGATGGTTGTCGTACCGACCGGTGTCCCCGCCGACGGTGCGCGCCCCGGCATGCCAGGTATCCGTCGCCGTCCTTGGAGGTGCCGTGCCCCGCCCAGCCGCCCCGTGGTACTCCCGCGTCCCCGGCCTGTCCTCCGCCCTCACCGCGCCCCCCGGCCGGACCGGGCTGTCCAGCCTGACCGGGCTGCCCCGGGCGGCCTGGCACCGGGTCCGGACGGACGCCTTCGGCGCGGAGCCGCGGGGCGAACGGCTGGCCCGGATCCACCGCTCCCCGCAGTTCTCCGACGGCGCCTTCCGCAACCCGGTGCCGACCCGCCGGCTGGTCTACGAGCGCAGCCCGCTGGAGATCACCCGCGCCCAACTGGCGGCCGACCGCGTCCGCCGGGTCCCGGCCGCCGCCGTGCCGCTGCACCGGCTGCTCCCGGTCGACCTCGCCGAGCCGCCCGCCTCGGGCCTTCGGCTCACCTGGCTCGGCCACGCCACCGTGCTCGCCGAGATCGGCGGCCGCCGGGTGCTGTTCGACCCGGTCTGGGGCGAACGCTGCTCGCCCTTCTCCTGGACCGGCCCCAAACGGCTCCACCCGGTGCCGCTGCCGCTCTCCGAACTCGACGGGGTGGACGTCGTGGTCGTCTCCCACGACCACTACGACCACCTCGACATGGGGACCGTCCGGGCGCTGATCGGCACCGGCGCGACCTTCGCCGTACCGCTCGGGGTCGGGGCGCACCTGGAGTGCTGGGGCGTGCCGGCCGACCGGATCGTCGAGCTCGACTGGTGGGAGTCGGCCGAGGTGGCCGGACTGACCCTGACCGCCACCCCCGCCCGGCACTACTGCAGCCGCGGCCCGCGCACCAGCCCGCTGTTCCTGTGGGCGTCCTGGGTGGTGGCGGGCGGCGGCCGGACCGTGTTCCACAGCGGGGACACCGGGTACTTCGCGGGCTTCGCCGAGATCGGCCGCCGACTGGGCCCCTTCGACGCGACGATGGTGCAGGTCGGCGCCTACAGCGACTTCTGGCCCGAGGTGCACATGACGCCCGAGGAGGGCGTCCGGGCGCACCTCGACCTCGGCGGCGAGGTGCTGCTGCCGATCCACTGGTGCACCTTCAACCTCGCCCCGCACCCGTGGGAGGAGCCCGCCGAGCGGGTGGTCGCCGCCGCGCGGGCGCAGGGCGCCCGGCTGGTGGTGCCGCGCCCCGGCAAGCCCTTCGAACCGGTCGAACCGCCCGCGCTGCGGCGCTGGTGGCGGGCGGTGGCCGCGCCGCCCGGGGACGGCACAGCGCTGGTGGTACCGGACGGGTCGGCGGACACGACGGCCGGGCCGGTGCCGCCCGACGCCGACGCGACAGCGGGGCCCGCGTCGCCCGGCCCGGACGGTTCGCGCCGACCGCGGCGGGCGTCCGAGGACGACGGCGTCCCGGTCTGAGCGCCGCGCCGCCACCGCGCTGCCGCGGCCGGGCTCAGCCGGCCGCGCGCGGCCGCCGGACCCGCCGGGCCCGGCGGCGGATCCGCTCCCAGGCTTCGTGCTGCACGACCAGGGTGAGCAGCCCGGCCAGCACGATGCCGGCCAGGTTCAGCAGCAGTTGCAGGCTGGAGCCCCAGAACTGCCGGAAGTCTCCGTAACCGAGGGCGACCGCCGCGTTGGCGGCGGCCGGCACGGTGGTGACCGAGATCGCCACCCCGACCATCATCCCGGCCTTCGCCGAGGTCAGGGAGAGCAGTCCGGCGATGCCCGCCAGGAAGGCCACCACGAACGAGGTGGCGTCCGGCTGCCAGATGAACGAGGTGTTGGGCCGGGCCGCGTCGAACTCCTCCCGGGTGAACAGCCCCAGGCCGTCCATCACCAGGGTGAACAGGACGGTCGACGCCATCGCCACCGCGAACCCGGTGACCAGCGCGTTCAGTGAGCGCAGCGCCGGGCGCGCCCGGCGCTGCACCAGTGCGACGCAGAGCCCGGCCAGCGGTCCGAACTCGGGGCCCACCGCCATGGCGCCGACCACCAGGATCGCGCTGTCCAGCACCGCCCCGCAGGCCGCCAGCATCGTCGCCACCGCGAGGAAGGCGAGGTAGACGCCGGTGAGGGTGGACTCCTCGTGGGTGATCTCGGAGACCGCCTCCCACACCAGCGCGTCGGCGCCCTCGCCCGGCGCGAGACGCTCGGCCTCGTCGGCGGCCGCCGAGAGCGTCAGCCCGATCTCCTGGACGTCGATCGCTCCGCGCTCGGGCAGGCCGGTCCCGCGCAGGCCGACCAGTACCTCGTCCGCGGACTCCCGGGCGACGTCGCAGAGCACGACGTCCCCCGCCGGGCGGACGGCCGCGTCGGGCAGCACCACCACATGGGTCACCCCGACGCAGTCGTCCAGGCACTTCAGCACGGTGTCGCGGAGGTCGACGGGAACGATCAGACGCAGGTGCAGCACGGAGGCTCCGGACGGGCGCGGCGGAGGGGTCCCGCCCACCCTAGGGTGTGGCGGTTCCGCCCGGCCCGGCAGGCCCCCGTGACGGGCCGTCGGGGGGAGCCGGACCGCGACGGACCGAGACGGACCGCGACGAACGGGGTCGGACGGGCTCGGACGGGATGCCGCCGCCGTTCCGGGCGCGCCGGTGACCGGGCCCCGGCTCGGCCCCCGACTCAGCCCCCGGCCAGGACGTCGCGCAGCGCTCGGGCCTCCTTCACCAGCCGGGCGGCGCCGGGGCGGGCCGCGGTGGCGGTCACCTCCGCGACCGGGCCGCGCGCACCCGAGCGGCGGGCGGCGGCGGTCGCGACCGCAAGCACGTCGGCGGTGCCCCGCAGGGCCTCGCCCCCGAGCAGCGCGGGCAGGGCGGGGGCCAGCACCGACCAGACGGTGGCGTAGGCCCCGGTGTCGGCGGCGGTGCCCAGCGCGTGCGCGAGCCGGTTCGGCTTCACCGTCCCGAGCGTGACGAGCTCGCCCAGCTCGCGGCCGAGCAGGGCGCCGTCCAGGTCGCCCCGGGCTGCCAGCACCAGCAGCGCGTCCACAGCGGCGGTGCGGTCCTCCGGGAACCGCGCGCCGAGACAGTAGGCCAGCGCCAGGTGCAGCGCCAGCCCGGCCGGGCCGCCGGCCTCGGCGAGCACGACCAGCATCCGGGCGGCGCCGCGCCGCTCCCGGTCGGCCGAGTCGGCGAACCGGTCCAGCCAGCGGGCCGCCAGCTCCTCCCGGTGGTGCGGGAGCATCGCGGCCCAGTGCTCGGTGGGCTCCCAGAGCCACTCGTCCTGCTTGCGGACCCGGGCCACGCTGGGCTCGGTGCCCTCCAGCAGCGCCCGGAAGTCCGGGCCGAGCCGCTCGCCCGCGGGACCGGCCGGTCCGCCGCTGCCGGGCTGGGCGACCGCGAGCCGCTTCAGGGCCTCCCACCAGCGGTCCCAGTACCGCAGCGGGCGCAGCGACGCCGGGGCCGGGGCGAACAGCACCCGCTCCGAGGGCTGGCCCGGCAGGCCGCCCGCGCGCAGCCACCCGGCCAGCCACCGCCCGGCGGGCGAGGCCAGCCGGTCGGCGGCGGCCAGCACCTCCGGGTCCGCCGTCGGGGCGACCCGCAGCAGCGCGGCGTTCAGGTCGGCCGGAGCGGCCGCCGCGCCCGCGGCCTCGTAGGCGGCGATCCGCCCGACCAGCGCGCTCGCGGCGATCGCGCCGGTGGCGTCGGTCGGCGTGGCGAGCAGCAGCGGCAGCGGGTCGGCCGCGACCCGCTCGGCCGCCTCGGAGATCCGGGCGGCCAGCACCGTGCCGTACACGGTGTTGTGCTCGCCGCGCAGCGGGTGCCGGCCCTTGTTCCGGAAGATGTGACCGGGCCGGTGCGGGTCCACCCGGCCGGCCACCACGGCGGCGAGGTAGAGCGCGTCGGTCGGGCCGCAGTCCTGCCAGCGGCCGACGTTCTGCCACGGATGGGCCCGCAGCACCGGCTCCAGTGCACCGGCCAGCGCCGGGCGGTCGCGGTGGGCGTGCCGGACCAGGCCGTCCAGGACCCGTTCGAAGACGGCGACGCCGGGCCGTCCGGCGGCCAGCAGCACGGCCAGCTCCTCGGCGACCTCCGCCGGGGTGGCGAGCGGCTCGCCGAGCGGGGCGGGCTCGGGGGCGGGCGGCAGCAGCTCGTCCCAGGCGGTGTCGTCCTCCCCCGAGCCGCCGAGCACGGCGCCGAACAGCGCGCCCGCCCGGGCGTGGTGGACGGGATCGAGCGCCTCGGCGGCGAGGCGCAGCTCCGGCAGGACGGCCTCGCCGGCGGCCTTCAGCCGGCGGGCGACCAGGTTGAGCGCCCGCTCCTGGAGGGCGCTGTCGGGGTGGCCGAAGGCCTCGGCGGCGGCGAGCGCGACCGGCCCGGAGCGCTCCGGCGCGCTCCGCGCGGCCTGCTCCAGCCAGGCGAGCTGGGCGCGCACCAGCTTCTTCTCGGCCCGGAACAGCACCACCGCCGAGGCCTCGGTGACCAGCTCCGGCTCGACCAGCCCGGCCTCGTCCAGCCCGGCGAGCACCTGCTGGGCGTGCCCGGCCACCGCGGAGAGGCCGTCGAGCAGCGCCATCAGGTCGCGGACCCGGGCCGCGTACTCCTGCGGCGTGGGCGCGAGCGCGGTCAGGACTCCCAGGAACGCCCGCTGGTCGGCGGCCCTGCCGCCGCGCACCAGCCGGCCCAGGCAGAGGTCGATCAGCTCCGCCCGCCCGACCGGGCCGTCCTCGGCCAGCCCGGCGATCGCCGCCGGCCAGCTGTCCCCGGGCCTGGTGCCGAGCCCGGCGTCGAGCGACCAGGCGACGTCGTCCAGCTCGAACACCCGGGGCAGCAGGACCGGGGTGAAGGCGTCCGCCCGCAGCCGCTCCAGCAGGGTGGTGGCGCTGCCGCGCGGGCCGTTCTCCCGGCCGGCCCCGGAGCGCAGCCACTCGGCGGTGAACTCGTCGGAGGCCGGTACCGCGCAGCCGGTGCGCCGCACCACCCGCTCGATCAGCGGGAAGAGGTCCCAGCTGAAGCCGGAGCCGCGTTTGGCGGCGAGCCGGCCCACCACCTCGATCTGCCACTCCTCCGGCTGGGCCTCGACGACCTCGGCCAGGGCGGGGTGGCGGGCCCAGGAGCGGCCGGTGAAGTCCCGGGAGCCGATCCAGGCGGCCGCACCGACCGGGCCGGGGTGGCAGCCGGCACCGGCCACCAGCAGCGCGCACATCCGCTGGTTGGCGGGCTTGGTCCACTCGCCGCGGTTGGCCCGGCGCAGTTCCTTGAGCGCCGGGACGCAGGAGCGCCGCTCGGCGGGCCCGAGCGCGGCCAGCAGCCGCGGCAGCCGGTCGGTCGCGCCCTCGTCGACCGCCCGCAGCACCGCCTGCACGGCGTCGGCCGCCGCCCCGGCGTCCGCCCCGGCCGGCGCCTCCGTCATGGTCCCCGTGCTCATCGCGTCCCCTCCTGCTCTCCGCCGCCGTGGGCCCGCGCCTCGCGGACCATGCCGACCGCCAGTACGTGCTTGCACGGCCCGCGCCCGCCCCGGTACTTCGCCCACCAGAGGCAGGTGCAGCCGACCGCGCCCGCCGCCTCCGTCCGCACCCGCTGGATGTGGTCGTCCACCGTGACGACCGCCGTCGCGCCGCCCTCCTCCAGCCGGACGGCGCCGGCGGCGACCAGCGCGCGGGCGGCCTTCAGCCGGGGGTTGGCCGACTCCGCCCGCCCCGCCTCGTAGGGGAGCCGGCGGTGGAAGTGGGCGGCCTCGGCCACGTCGTAGCCGATCTGCCCGGCGGTGCCGAGCCTGGTCAGCGCGGCCCGCACCCGGGCCGGGGTGAGGCCGGCCTGCTCGGCGAGTTCGGCGACCTCGATCCTCGGCTCCCAGGCGAGCAGCGCCGCGACCAGGTCGGCGTCCGGCTCGGCGGTGCCGGTGGCCAGCGCCCCGAGGACCCCGCCCTCGCCGCTGAAGCCCCGGGAGGCGTCCGGCGACAGGGTGAGGGTGAGCCGCATCCCCGGCAGCTCGACCTCCCAGGCGGAGGCCGTCGGGCCGTCCCCGGCCACCGGCGGGCCGTAGATCCGCAGCGCCCGGGCGTGCCGCAGCACCCGCTGCAGGGCGGCCAGCCGCTCCGGCCCCGGCAGGCAGACCGCACCGGCGACCGGCCTGGTGGTCGGCCGCAGGGTCCGCCCGGCCGGCACCACCCACTGGACCGTCCTGGCCCCGGCCCGGCCGCCGCGGGGCAGCGAGCGGAGGAAGCGGACCGCCTCGGCGGCCGGCAGCTCGGCCCGCAGGTCGAAGCCGGCGGCGGTCACCTGGGTCTCGGCGAAGCCGCGCAGCCAGCGCTCGGGCAGCGGGACCTTCTTCTCGACGACCGGCCCGTCGAAGGTGGTGACCTCCAGCGCGTCCGGGCCGACGGCGAGGTGCAGCGGCTCGGCCGGAGCGATCCGGGTGAGTGCTTCTCGCAACGGATTGTTGACGTCGACATTGGTGGTGCCGTGGCCGATCTCGCCGCCGTCCAGACCGGCGGCGAGCACGTCCAGCCGGGCGTAGACGCCGCAGCAGCCGGAGAAGGACTCGAACCGGAGCCGGTCGCCGTTGGCGGTGACCACCGGGTCGAGCGAGGCCCGCAGCTGCGGCTGGTAGTACCGGGCGGCGGCGACGTCGGCCACGGCGAGCAGCGCGGCGGCGGCCGGGGCCGGCTCGGCCAGGAAACCCGCGAAGAACCGCGGGTGGGCGGCCTCCCCCAGCGGGGTGGCGCCGCCGGACGTCTCCAGGGCGAGGCTCCGGCCGGCCGCGCCGTCGAGGACGGCGGACGGGCGCAGATAGGCGTACGCGTGTGCGGATTGCGACATGCCCGTAACGCTAGGTCAGGGCACTGACAATCGGCCGTCCCGGCTCCGGCGGCGGCCCGTCCGCCCCTGCGCCGCACCGCCGTCCGCCCTCCCCCGGGATCGGGACAATGGAACACGTTCTAGCAAGCGTGTTCGCCCGGACGGGTTACCCACGTCACACCGGTGGGGCGCCCCGGTCTGCCACTATGGGCCCGTGACAGAGCTGACCGAACAGGACAGACGGGCGATCGACACGGTCGGACCGTTCGCCGATCTGCTGCGGATCGAGACCCTCGACGAGAACACGTTCCGCGGCCGCTGCCACGCCGGGGCGCCGATGCGCGCGTTCGGCGGCCAGGTCGCCGCGCAAGCCCTGGTGGCGGCCGGGCGGACGATCGGGGCGGACCGCTCGGTGCATTCGCTGCACGGCTACTTCCTGACGCCCGGCGACCCGGGCCACCCGATCGACTACCGGGTCGACCGGGTCCGCCAGGGCTCCTCCTACGCCACCCGGCGGGTGACGGCGCTCCAGCGGGGGGAGACCGTCTTCACCCTCTCGGCGTCCTTCAAGCGCCCCGAGCCGGCCGCCGACCGGCACCGCGAGATCCCCGCGCTGCCCGGCCCCGAGGAGCTGCCGGACGCCTTCGCGCACTGGGACGACGAGGCCCGGGCCGCACTGGCCGCCAGCGGCTTCGGCGCCCTGGAACTGCGCTTCGTCCCGCCGGACGCGCCGGGCGTGCCACCGGCCGTGCCCGGCATGCCGCAGCAGTTCGTCTGGCTGCGGGCCGGCTCCCCGCTGCCCGACGACGACCCGCTGCTGCACGTCTGCGCCCTCACCTACCTCTCTGACCTCACCCTGGCCTCCACCGCCGGGCTGCACGTCCAGCCGAACTTCTTCCAGCGCACCGAGCCACCCCGGCTGCTGATGGCCTCGCTGGACCACGCGATGTGGTTCCACCGGCCGTTCCGGGCCGACGAATGGCTGCTGTTCGCCCAGCGCAGCCCGTCCTCCTCGGACGGCCGGGGGCTGGCGCTGGGCGAGTTCTACGACCGCGGGGGCAGGCTGGTGGCCTCCGCCGTCCAGGAGGCGCTGATCCGCGAACGCCTCGTCGCGCCCCGCTGACCACCCGGTCCGTCCGGCCGCGCCGCCCGGTCGGCCCCGCCGCGCCCGCCGCTCGCCGCCCCGCCCGCGCCCGGTGACCGAGGGGCGAACGGCGGGCGGCCGGTCGGCGTCATATTCCTGAGCGGCCCCGGCCCGTATCATGGTGCGGGTGACCAAGGTTGACCTGTCACCACGGCCGGTGGAGGCGATGTCTCCGCGTCAGCTCGAACGCCGCGAAAGCCTGATCGCGGCGGCGCTCGCCCTGGTGAACGAGATCGGCGTCGAGCGGCTGCAGATGAAGCAGGTCTGCGAGCGGTCCGGAGTCGCCCTGGGGACGGCGTACCGCTACTTCTCCTCCAAGGACCACCTGCTGGCGGCGGCGATCGCCGACTGGCACCGGCTGCTGCTGGCCGACCTGGTGGCGGAGCTGCGCGGACCGCGCGCCGGCCTGGGCGCCACGGACCGGGTGGCGCGGTTCGTCCGCGGGGGCATGCGCGCCTACCAGCGGCAGCCCGAACTCGCCCGGCTGCGGGTGGCCGTCGCCGCCTCCACCGACCCCTTCGCCAGCGAGGCGCTCCAGGGCATGGCCCGGGCCGACAGCACGGCGCTCCAGGCGGTGATGGCCGACGAGGTGCCGGCCGCCGCCAGCGACCTGGTGCGGCACATCGTCGGCCATGCCTGGCAGGGCGAGCTGACCGCCTGGGTGACCGGCCGCACCACGCTGGGCGACGCCAGACGGCGGCTGGAGGACGTGGTGCGGCTGGTGCTGAACCCGTACGAGACGCCGAGCCCGGCGCCGTACGAGGTCACGTCCACGGCCTGAGGCCCGACGCGGGCGCGGGCCGGCCCGGGCCAGATCTCCGGCCGGCCCGCGCTCCGACCTGCCCGCATGCCCGCGTGCCCGCGTGCCGGGGCGACCCGGGCGGAGCGGCGGGCTTGACCTTCACACCGGTGTGAACTCCTAGCGTGCGGAGCGGTCCGGCCGTCCGGCCCCGACCGCCCGTTCCGCACGACCCGCCCAGGAGAGCACCGCCATGACCACCCCGCCCACCACCGCGCCCGCCTCCCCCGCCTCCGCTGCCTCCACTGCCTTGCTTGCCTCCGCTGCCGCGCCGCTCGCCCGGACCGTCCTGGGCAGCGGCCCCGGGCTGCTGCTCGCCCACGGCGCGGGCGGCAGCGCACGCGACAACTGGGGCCCGCTGCTGGAGGACCTCGCCGCCCGCCGCACGGTCGTCGCCCCCGACTTCCCCGGCTCCGGCGACAGCCCCGCCGAACCGGGCGAGCTCTCCCTCGACGACCTGGCCGACCGTCTGGTGGCCACCGCCGACGCGGCCGGCCTGGCCACCTTCGACCTGGCCGGCTACTCGCTCGGCGCCGCCGTGGCCGTCCGGGCCGTCACCCGCCACCCCGGACGGGTCCGCTCGCTGCTGCTGCTCTCCGGGGTGGCCGGCGGCTCGCAGCGGTTCCGACTGCTCGTCGACCAGGCGGCCGCCCTCGCCGGGCACCCCGAGCTGATGGCCAACCAGATGCTGACCGTGGTGTTCGGCCGGACCTGGGTGGACGCGCTGCCCGCCGAGCAGCTCGCCGAGCTGCGCACCGCCCTGGCCGCCGCCCCGCTCCCGGCCGGCTTCCACGCCCAGTTCGACCTGGCCGCCCGGGCCGACGTCCGCGCCGAGCTGGCCCGGATCGGGGTACCGACCCTGGTCGTCAGCACCACCGAGGACGGACTGGTGCCGCCGGAGCAGCACCGCGCCCTGGCCGAGGGCGTCCCCGGGGCCCGGCTGGTCGAGCTGACGGCCGGCCACCTGCCGATGGTCGAGCGGCTGCCCGAGCTGCGGGAACTGCTGCTCGGGTTCCTGGCGGAGCACCCTGCCGACCCGGCCGCCGCCTGATCCCCGACGGCGGGCCCGCAGCGGGAACACCCGGCCGGGCGGCGGCGTTCGCCCGGTCATGCGCATCGGAGAACTCGCCCGCCTGACCGGGGTGTCCACCCGCCTGCTGCGGTACTACGAGGAGCAGGGCCTGCTCCGGCCCGCCCGCTCGGCCGGGGGCTACCGCGAGTACGGCGAGGGCGACACGGTCCGGGTGCGGCAGATCCGGGGCCTGCTGGCGGCGGGCCTGCCCACCCGGGTGATCGTCGGGATCCTCCCCTGCGCCAGCGGGCCGGTCCCCGCCCTGGAGTCCTGCCCGGACCTGCTCGCCACCCTCCGCGGCGAGCTGGCCGAACTGGACGCGCGGATCGGCGAGCTGACCCGCAGCCGGAACGCGCTGGCCGGCTACCTGGACACCGCCGGGACCGCCACCCCGTGGCCGGCGGTCCCGCTCCCCGCCGCGGCCTGACCCCGCCGGCGGCCCCTCGCCCCGTCGCACCCCGGGCCGGCTGACGGCCCCTCAGGTCGCCGCCCCCCGGCGCGCCGTCCCGACTCTCCCGACGAGGACTGGACATAGTACGACATGTATCCCTTTTAGATCATGTCGCCGACGCATGCCGTCGGCCCGCCAGTACGCCGCGAGAGGTACCCCATGACCAGTCAGCCCACCGGGCCGCCGGACGAACCCGCCGCCACCCTCCCCGTCGACCGGGTGGTCTTCGGAATCGGCGCGGTCGCGGTGCTCGGGGTCGTCGCCTGGGGCATCTTCGCCGAGGACAACCTCGGCCGGACCTCCAGCACCGCCCTCGGCTGGGTCCTGCACAACTTCGGCTGGCTCTTCGTCGTCGCCGCCGACATCTTCCTCGCCCTCACCGTGGTACTCGCGTTCAGCCGCTTCGGACGGATCCGGCTCGGCCGGGACGACGACGAACCGGAGTTCTCCACCCTCGCCTGGGTGGCCATGATGTTCAGCGCGGGCATGGGCATCGGCCTGATGTTCTACGGCGTCGGCGAGCCGCTCCAGCTCTTCGCCGCCCCGCAGCCCGGCTCCGGAATCGAACCGCAGTCCGCGGCCGCCGCCCAGCAGGCGCTGGAGTTCTCCCTCTTCCACTGGACCCTGCACCCGTGGGCGATCTACGCGGTCGGCGGCCTCGCGCTCGCCTACACCACCTTCCGCAAGGGCCGGGGCAACCGGATCTCCGCCGCCTTCGTACCCCTGATCGGCGAGCGCGGCGCCGACGGCTGGCCGGGCCGGGCGATCGACCTGCTCGCCGTCTTCGCGACCGTCTTCGGCTCGGCCACCAGCCTCGGCCTCGGCGCCCTCCAGGTGGCCGACGGCCTCGGCTACGTCTCCGACGTCAGCAACACCGAGCGCACCCAACTGGTGATCATCGCCTCGCTGAGCGCCGCCTTCGTCCTCTCCGCCTTCTCCGGCGTGCACAAGGGCGTGAAGTGGCTCTCCACCGCCAATGTGGTGCTGGCCTCGCTGATCATGCTCTTCGTCTTCGTGGTCGGCCCGACCGTCTTCGTCCTGGACGCGATCCCCTCCACCGTCGGCGGCTACCTCTCCGACCTGCTCGCGATGTCCACCCAGACCGGCGCCTTCACGGACGAGAACTGGCTCGGCACCTGGACCATCTTCTACTGGGCCTGGTGGCTGTCCTGGGCCCCCTTCGTCGGCACCTTCATCGCCCGCATCTCGCGCGGCCGCACCGTGCGGCAGTTCCTGGTCGGCGTCCTGCTGGTGCCCAGCGGGGCCACCGTGATCTGGTTCTGCGTCATGGGCGGCACCGCGATCCGGCTCGACAGCACCGGCGCCGCCGACCTCGTCGAGACCATCCCGCAGGGCGCCGAGGCCTCGCTCTTCGAAATGCTGCGCTCGCTCCCCGGCGGCACCGTGACCAGCGTGATCGCCGTGCTGCTGGTGATGACCTTCTTCATCACCAGCGCCGACTCCGCCTCGCTCGTCCTCGGCTCGCTCTCCAGCCGCGGCTCGCTCCACCCGCGCACCTGGCTGGTGGTGGTGTGGGGCGTGCTGATGGGCGGGGTGGCGGCCGCACTGCTGCTGGCCGGCGGACTCACCGCGCTGCAGAACGCCACCATCCTGGTCGCGCTGCCGTTCGTCGGGGTGATGCTGCTGCTGTGCGTCGCGCTGGTGAAGGAGCTGCGCACCGACCCCGCCGCCGGACCGTCCCGCTTCCACCCCGCGCACGGCCTGCGGGACGCCGTCCGGGTCGCCGTCGGCGAGGCCATGGCCGACGCCCGGCGCGGGAACCGGCGTCCCCCGACCGGGTGAACCCCACCTCCCCGGGGCGGGCCGCCGCCCGCCCCGGGGCACGGGCGTGACCTGCGGCGTTGCAACTGTCGCCCAAGCCGACGCCCACCCCCCATCCGGACTTCACCCGCACGTAGCGATCGTTAACACCGCCCTGGAAACCTCCCTGCCATGAACGCCATCCCTCCGGCGACCTCCCAGGACCCGCGCTTCCCCATGCCCAAGCGCCACCGACGCGTCCTGGCCAGCTCCGCCGTACTCGCTTCCGTCGCCCTGGGCATCCTCGGTGTCGGCGCCACCGTCGAAACGGTCCAGCACGGCACCGTCGCCACCGCCACGGCGACCGTCCGGAAGTAGCCCCACCGGACACACCGGCACCGCCGCACCACGGCCCACCATCGCCCGCCCCGCCCCGCTGCGGCGCGGGCTTTCCCGTGCTTGTTCCCGCCCATTCCCGCCCGGGGACCGGGGGCGGGCCGATGGAGGCCGGGCGGGTGGACCGGCCTCGGGGGCGGGAATCGTCGGCCCCGGGTCGGACCTCGGGTGACGACCGGTGCCATGGCTGAGGGGCTGGTGAGGAAGCGCGGCGGGGACGCCCGCGCAGGCCGACGGACGTCGCACGGGTCGACCGGCCCGGAGCAACGGACCGGGATCAGACCGGCTGGCCGGCCCGGGGGGCGGTGGGGGCCGGGATCGTGAGATCCGGGTCGGGCCGGGAGTGGCGGCCGGTGCCGGGGGCGGGGAGGAGATCGGGAGCCGGCGCGTAGCGGGCGGCGGGGGCGCGGAGGAGCCAGCCCGGGGGGCGGGTGCCGCGCGGGGCCGGGGTGATCAGGCCCATCCGGTGCAGCAGGTCGAGCGCGTCGCGGCGCAGCGCGGTGCGGTCGGCGAGGTAGTCGCGGCGCCAGCCGGCCGGCAGGCCGTACTCGTCGGCGATGTCGCCGAGCACGCCGTCTATCAGCGCGTCGGGGACCGGCACATCGGTGCCCGCGGTCTCGCCCGGGAGCGGCCTGACCTCCTCGACCAGGCGCTCGACCAGCAGCAGCGCGGCCTGGGCGGCCGTGTCGGCGCCGGGCAGGGCGAGGTCGGTGAGCTCCTCCGCCGGGTCGAGCAGGGCGACGCCCTCGGCCCGCTGCTCCGCCTCCAGGCCGAGGAAGTCGGCGAGCGCGGCCGGGCCGGTGCGGCCGTGGTCCCGCAGCCAGGCGCGCTGGTCCTCGGGCAGGTCGGCGGCGAGCACCGCCGGGGTCTCGGCGAGGCGGCGGCGGACGGCGGTGCCCGGCTCGGCCTCGGCGGCGCGGCGGATGAGGTCGGTGGCGTCGTCGGCGAGCGCGGGCGGGCCGACCGGGACGGCGCGGGCGAGTTCCCGGTCGACCGTCAGCACGGTGGGACCGGCGGCGGCCGGGTCGGCGAGGGCCGCGGCGGGGAGGTCGGTGAGCACCTGCCAGTCGGCGAGCACGGCGAACGCCATCGCGAGTTCGGCCCGGTCCGCCGGCCGCGCGACCGGACCGGGGCCGGGACGGACGGCGTCCATCGCGGCGAGCAGGCCGTCCAGCGGGAGCCGCTCGGGGGCGTCGACCAGCAGGGCCAGCGCGAGGGCGAGCTGCGCGTAGCAGCCGGGGGTGAACGGGGCGCCGGTGGCGGGGTGTTCGAGGCGGCGGGTGGCGCCGGGGCCGAGTCCGGCCTTGTGCAGGCGGGCGTGCCAGGGGCCGACCGCCAGGCGGTAGCCGAGCAGGGTGTCGAAGCGCTCGGCGAGCCAGTCGCGGTGACGGCGGATCAGCGGGAAGCCGTCGGCGTGCGGCCCGGAGGCGGTCACCAGCGGGTGGGCGAGGAGCAGCCGGGCGGCGATCCGGCGTTCGGCGGCGGTGGTCGCGGCGGAACGATCCTGCGGGACGGCGCCCGCACCCCGGGAGCGTTCGGGCTTGCGGTGGCGGCCGGGCTTGCCCGGCTTGGCGCCTGAGAGCACGACGGGCAGCGCGGCGGCGTCCCGGCGGGCGCGGCGCAGGCCGCCGGCCGGGCGCGGCTCGCGGGCGCGCAGCGGCGCGGGGATGTGCGCGGTGGGGCCGTGCCACCAGCTGACCTCGGCGGCGGGCGGCGCGGCGGCGGCCGGGTCGACGGCGGCCGGAGCGGTGGCCGGAGCGGCAGTGGCGGGTCCGGCGGCCGGAGCGGTGGCCGGAGCGGCAGTGGCGGGTCCGGCGGCCGGACCGGCGGGGGCGCCGAAGTGACGGGCCGGGTAGAGGCCGAGGGAGGCGGCGCAGAGGTCGTCGGCCGTGCCGGGCTCGGCCTCGGCGAACCAGCGCGCGAGCCGCAGCAGCCCGGGGTCCGGCGAGAGCCCGGCGACGGACGGGGAGCCGGAGTCGCGGACCGGTGCGGCGTCCTGCGGGGCGTCAGCTCCAGTACCGGGGGCGACCCGGGGGCCGGGTGCGACCAGGGGGCCGGGGCCGGATCCGCGTACGACGACGACGGCGGCGGTGGTGCCCCGCCCCGCCCCGCCCGTGCACCCGTCCGACGTGCCACCGGCCGTCCGCGCGGCGCCGGTCGCGTACTCCTGCTGCTCCATGTCGGGGACCAGACTAGACGGTGGGCGCGGCCCTCGCTGGCAGCTACCCGGGTCCCGACGACATCCGGCCGAACGGCGGCCGGGCCGCGACGGGAGGAGCGTCGACGCCCGGACCGGCGCCGGACCGGCGTCCGGCGGGCGACACGTCACCCCGGTTGCACGGCCGGACCTACGCACCGGTAACAATCTCTTCCACACCCCCTGCCGGTCGCCCGCGGTGCCCGGCAGGATGGTGACCGGCGCGGGCGCGCCCGCCCCCTGGCCGCCCCACCGCCGGCCCCGTCCGCTCCCCCACCGCCCGGAGGACACCGCCGCATGAGCATCCGTACGACCACCCGCGCCGTTCTCGGCGGCCGGCTGCGCTCCGCCGGCGGCCTGCTCACCGGCTACGCCACCACCTCGGCGGCCCACCTGGGGGCGCTGCTCACCGGCACGCCCGCGCTGCGCCACGCCACCAAGCCCGCGCTGATGCCGCTGCTCGCCGCGCACAGCGTCACCCGGGCCACCGAGGCGGGCCGGCGCGCGCCGAAGCTGCTCGCTCCGGCGCTGCTGCTGAGCGCGGGCGGGGACGTGCTGCTCCAGCTCGGCAACGACACCGCGTTCCTGGCCGGAATGGGATCGTTCGCGGCGGCGCACGTGTGTTACGTGACGATGTTCGTCGGCCAGGGCGCGCTGACCGACCGGCGGCGGACGATGGTGGTCGCGGCGGCGTACGCGACGGCCTGGGTGACGATGGTGGGCCGGCTCTGGCCCGATCTCGGGGATCTGCGGGCCCCGGTGGCCGGCTACAGCCTGCTGCTCGCCTCGACGGCGGTCGCCTCGGCCGGGCTCGGGGCGCGGGGCGGGTTGGGCGGGGCGCTGTTCCTGCTCTCGGACACGCTGATCGCCACCAAGCTGGCGAAGTGGCGGGAGCTGCCGGGGCACGACTTCTGGATCATGGCCACCTACCTCCTGGCGCAGTACCTGCTGGCGACCGGTGCACTGCGGGCCGCCGAGGAGCGGGAGGCCGCCGCCGACGGTCCGACGGCGGCCGAAGCCCCGACAGCCGCCGGGCCGGGCGCCGCCCCGGCCTGGGCGTGACTGCGGCTGTGGCTGCGGTTACCAAGTTCGCGACCACCGAATGCGCGGCCACCAAGCCCTGACGAACGCCCGGGCGCGCCGCACACCGGCCGAACGCACCGGGGTGCCGTCGGACGCTCCGTCCGACGGCACCCCGCTTTGCAAAGCCTCTACAGACTTTGCAAAGTGCACTTTGCAAAGTCGACGGCCACCCGGGCAGGCCGTGCCAACAGAAACGTTCCGCCCGACGAATCCGGCGCCGACCGAACGCGCGAAGGTGCCGTCGGACCCTGAGTCCGACGGCACCCCGGCACCGCAAAGCAGGCGTGGACTTTGCAAAGTGCCACTTTGCAAAGTCCACGAACACCCGCCACCCTGCCCAGGTACGGCCCACACGCCACAGGCCGCACCAATGGGCCGCACCAACGGAAACGTCCCGTTCCGTTCCCTCAGACGGACCCGGCGCCGGCCGAACGCCGACGCAGCAGCCAGAAGCCGCCGATCCCGCCCACCACCAGCAACGCGCCGCCGACGAGTTCCGCGGGGTCGGCAGCCACCGAACCGCCCAGACCGGTCTTCACCGCACCGTGCGGGGCGACCTGCTGACTGCCGGCACCGGACTGGCCGAGCGAACCCGCCCACTCGCCGGCCGCCTCGCTCCAACCGCCCAGGCCCGAGGGCGCGGAGGAGCCGCCGGTGGACACCGAGACCGTGGTCACCGTGACATTGGTGGTGAAGGCGCCGCCGTCCGGGCAGCTGCCGTCGATCTTGTTCTCGCCGCTGTTCTTGCCCGCCAGCCGGGCGGAGCCGGTGTGCTTGCCGTCGGAGCCGAGCGTGAGGGTGGCCGGGCCGCCCTCGAAGGCCGGCGAGTTGGCGGTGATGGTCTTGGCGTTGGGCTTGTCGGACTTCTCGCAGGCGACCGTGACCGTCACGGTCTGGCCCGGTGCGGCCTGGGACGGGCTGACCGAGGCCGCGCCGTCCTTGGCCAGCGCGAGGGGGGCCGTCAGGCCGGTCAGCACCGTCGCGCCGATCAAGGCGGCGGCGGCCGTACGCGTGGGGCGCATACCGGAACCTCCGGGTTCTCTCGGGCGCAGCCGGGGACTCCGAAGTCCACGTGATCGAACAACTACACCCGGTCACTCACCGACGGTAGGCACACCCTCCGCGCCCGGCCACCGCTCTGGCCCGTTCGAGGGAGAGCCGGCCGCGGTCGGCGACCGGCCCTCCCGCAGGCGTCAGAGGTCGAGGTCGACGACCACCGGGGCGTGGTCCGAGGTGCCCTTGCCCTTGCGCGCCTCGCGGTCGACATAGCTGTCGGTGACGGCGTCCACGAAGGGCTTGTTGGCGTAGGTGAGGTCGATCCGCATGCCCCGGTTCTTCGGGAAGGCCAGCTGGCGGTAGTCCCAGTAGGTGTAGGGGCGGTCGTACTTGAGCGGGCGGGGCAGCACGTCGTGCAGGCCGGCCGCGTCCAGCGCGGCGAGGGCGGCGCGCTCGGCGGGGGTGACGTGGGTCAGCCCCTCGAAGGCGGCCAGGTCGAAGACGTCCTCGTCGGTCGGCGCGATGTTGAAGTCGCCGAGGACGGCGAACGGGCGCTCACCGGCGGCGTCGTCCAGCGAGGCCACCCGCAGCGCCTCCAGCCACTCCAGCTTGTAGCGGTAGTGGGCGTGGTCGACCTCGCGCCCGTTCGGCACGTAGACCGACCAGACCCGGACCGGGCCGCAGGTGGCGGCGATCGCGCGCGGCTCGACGTCGGGCAGCAGGGCGTCGTCGGCGAGGTAGCCGGGCTGCCCGGGCAGGTCGCGGACGACGTCGTCGAGCCCGATCCGGGAGAGGATCGCCACGCCGTTCCACCGGCCGTTGCCGTGCGCGGCCGTCTCGTAGCCGAGCTCGCGGACGGGCTCGTACGGGAAGACGTCGGCGGCGCACTTCAGCTCCTGGAGGCAGAGCACGTCCGGCTTGGCGCTCTCCAGCCATTCGAGGAGCTTGGGCAGCCGCGCGGTGACGGAGTTGATGTTCCAGGTGGCGATGCGGACGGTCACGGCGGGCGGCCTTCCCGGTGGTTCGGTACGGACGGGGTGGGCGCCCCGGTCCCCGGACGACGCCCACCCCGAATCTACCGAACGGCACCGACAAAGCCGTCCGGCCGCACGACGCCGCAGCGCACCGACGCCGCAGCGGCCGGCCGCACGACGCCGGACCGCACAGCGCCCGGCGTCACCGCTCCCGGTGCTACCGCCCCGACCTCACCGCCCCCGGTGTTACGGCTCGGGCCGGACCACCGCCGCCGAGCCGCCGCCCCGGCGCACCGGTTCGGCCGCGGCGACCCAGCGGCCGTCCGGCAGCCGCTCGACACCGGTCGCCGCCCCGATCTCCGGTGTACTGGCGAACACATGGCCGAGCGCCTCCAGCCGCGCCCGTTCGGGCAGCGCCAGGAACGCGGGCTCGGCCTGGGTGGCGGCCGTGTTGCGCTGGCTGGCGCGCGGCGCGGCGATCGCCTGTTCCAGGCTCAGCCCCCGGTCGAGCCGGCCGAGCAGCACCTGGAGGGTGGTGGTGATGATCGTCGCGCCGCCGGGCGAACCGGCCGCCAGCACGGGCTCGCCGTCGCGCAGCACGATGGTCGGCGAGAGCGAGGAGCGCGGCCGCTTGCCGGGGCCGGGCAGGTTGGGGTCGGGCACGCCCGGCACCAGCGGGGTGAAGTTGAAGTCGGTCAGCTCGTTGTTGAGCAGGAAGCCCCGGCCGGGGACGGTGATGCCGCTGCCGCCGGTCTGCTCCAGGGTCAGTGTGTAGGAGACGACGTTGCCCCAGCGGTCGGCCACGGTGAGGTGACTGGTGCTCAGGCCCTCGTAGGGCTCGGCGGCCGGAGCCGGTCCCGCGGTCGTGCAGGCGGCGGGGTGGCGCGGGTCGCCGGGCGCGACCGGGCTGGTCAGGGCGCGGTCGGGGCTGATCAGGCAGGCCCGGGAGGCGGCGTACCGGGCGGAGAGCAGTTCCTTGACCGGGACGTCGTTGAACGCCGGGTCGCCCACCCAGCGGTTGCGGTCCGCGAAGGAGAGCCGCGAGGCCTCCAGGAAGTGGTGGTAGTACTGCGTGGCGTCGTAGTCGGCGACCTCGCCGTCCTCCAGGATGCCGAGCGCCTCGCCGACGGTGGTGCCGCCGGAGCTGGACGGGGCGATCGAGTAGAGGTCGTAGTCCCGGTAGGCGACATGGGTGGGCTGCTGGCGGCGCACCCGGTAGTCGGCGAGGTCGGTGGCGTCCACCTTGCCGGGGCGGGCGACCCGGCCGGAGGCCGGATCGACCGGCGGGTGCTGGACGGTGCGGACGATGTCGGCGGCGATCCCGCCCCGGTACAGGGCCTCGGTGCCCTCCTGGCCGAGCTGCCGGTAGGTGGCGGCGAGGTCGGGGTTGCGGAAGGTGGAGCCGACCGCCGGGAGCGCGCCGCCGGGCAGGAAGAGCTTGGCGGTGTCGGGGAAGTCCTTGAACCGGGCCTCGTTGAGCGCGGTCTGGTCCTGGAAGGTCTGGTCGACGGTGAAGCCGCGCTCGGCGATCCGCCGGGCGGGTTCCAGGGCCTCGGCGAAGCTGCGCCGGCCCCAGAGCCCGACGGCGGTCTCCCAGGTGGCCGGGGAGCCGGGCACTCCGACGGACAGGCCGCTGGTGACGGCGTCGGCGAAGGGCAGCGGCTTGCCGTTCTCCAGGAACAGCGAGGTGTCGGCCGTCCGGGAGGCGGTCTCCCGGCCGTCGATGGTGTGCACCCGGCCGGTGGCGTGGTCGTAGTAGACGAAGTACCCGCCGCCGCCGATCCCGGCCGAGTACGGCTCGGTGACACCGAGCGCCGCCGCCACCGCGACCGCCGCGTCCACCGCGTTGCCGCCCTTGCGCAGTACCTCGATCCCGGCCGCCGTGGCGTCGGCGTCCACACTGGCGACCGCCCCGCCGCGGCCGACCGCCTCGGGCACCTTCGCCGGCGGCGCCGCAGCCCCGGCCGGCCCGGCGGCGACCGTGCAGACCAGGGCCGTGGCGAGCAGCAACGGCGGTGCGATTCGTGCCAGCGCTCTCATCCGGAGTCCTCCCGATTGTCTGAATTGACGTCAACTCCGTTGTTTCACAGGAGCCATGACCCCGACAACAGCGCCTCGACGCTACCAACGGGTAGTTGACGCGGGCGTTGCGGACGGACCGGATCGGTTGGTCATATTTCGAATTCGAACAGATGAAGGAATGAAGAGCTTGTCATGTGAGCGGTAGTTTGTGCGGGCACATGGCTCCTCACTCCAAGGACACACCCCTCCCGTGTACCAGCCCCCGCCCCCGCCGTTCCCCGTCGTGGCCCCGCCGGACCCGCCCCGCCCCTGGTGGCAGCGGCGCGGTGTGCACATCGCGAGCTTCCTGGTCTTCCCGTTCGCGAGCTTCCTGATCGCCTGGACCCGGCCTTCCCGGCCGATCTGGAGGAAGCTGCTCAGCAGCGCGGTCGCGGCGTTCTGCTGCCTGGTCTGGATCAGCGCGGCGACCGCCCCGAAGCCGGCCCCGCAGCCCCCCGCCCCGGTCACCCCGCCCACCGCGACCGTGACCGTCACCGCGACGCCCACCCCGGTCGAGACGCCGACGGCGTCCCCCGCTCCGACCCCGACCGAGCCGCCGGCACCCGCTCCGGCGCCGGTCGAGACGCCGACCCCGACGGCGTCGGCTGCGGTGCCCCCGCAGCCGACGCCGGAGCCGCCCGCGCCAGTGACCCCGACCCGGGCACCGGCGGCCCCCACCTCGAAGTCGGCGACCAAGCCCACCCCGGCGGCGCCCACCGGCACCCCGGCCGGCGGCTCGACCACCGGCGGTGACGGCTCGACGGGCAGTTCCTCGACCACGGGCGGGTCCTCGACGACCGGCGGGTCGAGCAGCGGCGGTTCGAGCAGCGGCGGCGGTGCCACCGTCCACCCGGGCTCGTACTGCTCCCCCGCTGGCGCGACCGGCGTGACCAGCGCGGGCACGCCGATGGTCTGCAGCCCCAGCACGGACGGCCGCAACCACTGGAAGTCCGCCGGCTGACAACCACCCCGGAATGCCTCCGGAGCAGGAAGTCGGCCGGACCGACTTCCTGCTCCGGAGGCATTCGCGGTAGAGCCCGCTACAGCACCGCGCGTTCCACGCGGCGGCGCTTGATGGTGCGGAAGCGGCGGGCGACCTGGCGGGCGAGGTCGGCGGCGCCGACCAGGCCGGCCTCGTTGCCGAGGGCGGCGTGGACGATGGTCGACTCGGGGCGGAAGCCGCGGCCGGTGAGGGTGCGGCGGAAGGTGTCGCGGGCCGGGGTGAGCAGGAGGTCGCCGGCCTCGGAGACGCCGCCGCCGATGACGAAGCGGCCCGGGTCGAGGGCGGCCGCCAGGTTGGCGATGCCGACGCCGAGCCAGGTGCCCACGTCGTAGAGCAGTTCGGTGGCGGTCGGGTCGCCGGCCCGGGCGGCCTCGGTGACCAGGGGGCCGGTGATGCCCTCGACGGTGCCGCCGGCCCGGGCCAGCAGGGCCTGGACCACCGGGGACTCCTCGGCGACCAGTTCGCGGGCGTCCCGCACCAGCGCGTTGCCGGAGGAGTACTGCTCCCAGCAGCCCCGGTTGCCGCACGGGCAGCGGTGGCCGCCGGGCACCACCTGCATGTGGCCGAACTCGCCGGCCAGCCCGTACTTGCCCCGGTCAACGTAGCCGTCGCGGACGACGGCGCCGCCGATGCCGGTGCCCAGGGTGAGCATCACCATGTGCTCCTCGCCCCGGCCGGCGCCGAAGCGCCACTCGGCCCAGGCGGCGGCGTTGGCGTCGTTCTCGACCACGACCGGGAAGCGCAGCCGGGAGCTGAGCGCCTCCCGGAGCGGTTCGCCGCGCCAGTTGAGGTGCGGGGCGAAGAGCACGGTGGAGCGTTCGGCGTCGACCCAGCCGGCCGCGCCGATGCCGACCGCGTGGACGTCGTGCCGGTCGGCGAGCTCCAGCACCAGTTCGACGATGACGTCCTCGACCACCTTGGCGCTCTTGGACTTGTCGGGTGTGTCGGTGCGCAGCTTCTCCAGTACCTTGCCCTCGCCGTCGACCACACCCGCGACCACCTTGGTGCCGCCGATGTCCACGCCGATGGTCGGCAGCCGGAGCAGGCCGACCGGCAGGGCCCGGCGGCGGCGCTCGGCGCGCGGCCCGAGGCCGAGCAGGGTGGGCAGGACCGGCGGACGGTTGCCGCCGTGGGGGCTGGTCACGGCTGGGGACGCTCCTCGGCGGGATCGACGGGATCGGCGGGGTGAGCAGGGTCGGCGGGGCGAGCAGGATCGACGGGCGAGGCCCCGGTCCCGGGCCGGGCCAGCTCGTGCGAGAGCTCGGCCAGGTCGGAGCCGCCCGCCATCTCGGTGGTGAGCTGCTCCAGGCCGATCTCCGCCCGCGCGTGGCTGCCCGCCATGCGGCCGCGCTTCAGCAGGGTGAAGTGGTCGCCGACCAGGTAGGCGTGGTGCGGGTTGTGGGTGATCAGGACGACGCCGAGGCCGGCGTCCCGGGCGGCGGTGACGTACTTGAGCACGACCCCGGACTGCTTGACGCCGAGCGCGGCGGTCGGCTCGTCCAGGACGAGCACCTTGGCGCCGAAGTGCACGGCGCGGGCGATGGCCACGCACTGGCGCTGGCCGCCGGAGAGGGTGCCGATCGGGCGGTCCACGTCGGGCAGGTCGATGCCCATGTCGGCGAGGGCCCGGCGGGTGGTGGCGCGCATGCCGTCGGCATCGATGCTCAGGCCGCCCCAGCGCTTGTGCCCCCGCTCGGAGCCGAGGAAGAAGTTGCGCCAGACGGGCATCAGCGGGACGACGGCGAGGTCCTGGTAGACGGTGGCGATGCCGCGGTCCAGGGCCTGGCGCGGGGAGTCGAGGCGGACCTCCTCGCCGGCCACCGTGAAGGTGCCCTCGTCGTGCCGGTGCAGCCCCGCGATGATCTTGATCAGGGTGGACTTGCCGGCGCCGTTGTCGCCGAGCACGCAGCTGATCTCGCCGGACCGCAGGGTCAGCGAGACGTCCTCCAGGGCCCGTACGGTGCCGTAGGTCTTCCCGATCCCGGTGAGGGAGAGCAGCTCGGTCATCGGGGCCCCCGTTCGGCGCGGCGCTTGACCCAGGTGTTCAGCAGGGCGGCGAGCAGCAGCATCGCACCGAGGAAGAACTTGAACCAGTCGGGGTTCCACTGGGCGTAGATGATGCCCTTGCTGGCCATGCCGAAGATCAGCGCGCCCAGCGCGGAGCCGACCACCGAGCCGTAGCCGCCGGTGATCAGGCAGCCGCCGATGACGGCCGCGACGATGTAGATGAGCTCGTTGCCGACACCCTCGCCGGACTGCACGGTGTCGAAGGAGAACAGCAGGTGCTGGCCGAGCACCCAGGCGCCGAAGCCGACGAACAGGTAGAGCACGGTCTTCGTCCGGGCGACCGGGACGCCGACCGCGCGGGCCGCGGCCGCGTCGCCGCCGACCGCGAAGACCCAGTTGCCGAAGCGGGTGCGCAGCAGCACCCAGCTGCCGGCCAGCAGCAGGCCGAGCCACCACCAGACGGTGGCCTTGATCGTCAGCCCGCCGACGGTCACCTCGGAGGCGAACAGCCAGCGGCAGGAGGCGAAGCCCTCCATGTCGGAGATCGGCTTGGTGGAGACGGTGCCCGAGACCAGCTTGGTGACGCCGAGGTTGGCGCCGGTCAGCATCAGGAAGGTGCCGAGGGTGACGATGAAGCTCGGCAGCTTGGTGCGGGAGAGCATCCACCCGTTGAACAGGCCGACCGCCAGGGTGACGGCCAGCGAGACCAGCACGCCCACCCAGGTCACCGCGGTGAGCTGGTAGGAGACCATCGACGAGGTCAGCGCGGCGGTGGTGACCAGGACTCCGGCGGACAGGTCGAACTCGCCGCCGATCATCAGCAGCGAGACCGGTACCGCCATGATCCCGATGGTGGAGGCCGCGTACAGCACGGTGCCGAGCGAGGAGACCCGCAGGAAGGGCTCGGCGACGGCGGCGAAGACCAGGAAGACCGCGACGGCGGCGATCAGCGCGCCGAGCTCGGGCCGGCCGGCCAGGCGGCGCAGCGCGGCCGGGCGCTCGCGGCCCTGGACGAGGACGTCCGAGGGGCTCACCTGGTCCCCCTCGCGACGTACTCGGCGAGCGCGTCCGCGTCGTCCTTGGTGAGGATCTGCGGGCCGGTGGCGACCGGCTTGCCGCCGCCGAGCATGTCCAGGTTGGAGCGGTAGAGCCAGAGCAGGTCGACGCCCTCGTAGCCCTGGAGGTAGGGCTGCTGGTCGACCGCGAAGCCGACGGTGCCCGCCTTGAGGCCGGAGACCACCTGCGTGCCCAGGTCGAAGGTGTCGAGCTCGACCGGGCGGCGGGCGTCCTGGATCGCCTGGAGTCCCGTGGCGGCCATCGGGCCGGAGAGGGTGAGCACGGTGTCGATGGCGGGGTCGGCCTGGAGCTTGGCGGAGAGCGCCGCGCGGGCGTCGGGCATGTTGACGCCGTCGACGTAGAGCACCTGGAAGGCGCCGCCGGCGGTGCCCTTGGCGCCGCCGCAGCGCTGCTCCTGGCCGACGTTGCCCTGCTCGTGGATGACGCAGAGGACGTTCTTGCGGCCGCGGGCAGCCAGCTCGGTCCCGGCGGCCTGGCCGGCGGTGCTCTCGTCCTGGCCGATGTGGGTCAGCGCGCCGAAGCGGGCGGAGAACTCCTGACCGGAGTTGATCGTGATGACGGGGATGCCGGCGGCCTTGGCCTTGCCGAGCACGTCGGCCATCGCCTCGCCCTTGGCGAGGGTGACCAGCAGGCCGTCGACCTTCTGGTCGATGGCGGCCTGGACGAGCTGGACCTGGTTCTGGGTCTGCGCGTCGTTGGAGTACAGGAAGGTGATGTTGTCCTTGGCGGCGGCCTGCTCGGCGCCCTTGCGCACGGTGTCCCAGAAGGCGTCGCCGGCCCCGGCGTGGGTCACCATGGCGACCTTCCAGCGCGGGGTGGTGACGGCGCCGCCGGCGGCGGCGGAGGCCTTGGCGCGGGCCTCCTCGGCGCGTCTGCCTCCGGTGCTGCTGCAGCCGGCGACGGCGACCGTCAGGGCCAGGACGGCCAGCGCCGCGGCGACGGGCCGGAGCCGGCGGACGGGACTCATGCGGGTTGTGCTCATCCCCATAGTCTCGCTTCCCGGCGGACGGGCGTTCGCACCGCCTCGCCCGGCGGGCCGATCCGTCCGGACGGTATCGTGCCCTGCGGGGGGATTCCTGGGAGTCCGCTGGACGCCAGGTCCGGGCAGAGCCTGCCAGGGTGGCAGACTGGGGCGGACCCGAAAAGGGAGCTTCACGGAAACGTGATGTTCCTCTCAGGTTCCGCACAGATTCGGACGGCAACCGATCCCCGTTACGGGCCGTCTGATGCCATTGAGGTGGCGTTCCGGGCGAGTGGGGCCCGGGCGGCTTCGAACCCGGATACGAGAAACATTCATGCAACTGACAGGTACGCCGTTCTTCGTCTGCACGGTCATTCTCGTGCCGATCTCCATCGCCGTGGCGATGTGGGCCTGGGCCCGGGTCAAGGGACCGAAGCCCCTGCGCGTCCTGTCCAGGCTCGCCATGATCGTCTTCTGTCAGGCCACCGCGGTGGTCATGGTCTTCGTGATGGTCAACAACGCCAACCTGATCTACGGCAACTGGGACGACCTGCTCGGGACCGGCAAGCACGTGCGGGCGGTGCCGGTCGTGCCGCCGGCCGACCCGGCCGCGGGGGCCGGTCAGGGCGCTGCCACGGGCGCGCCCGCCCCGGCGGGCGACGCGGCGCACCCGCCGGCCAACAAGGTCCAGCAGGCCTTCCGCGGCGTCGACGACCCGAAGGTGCCGAACGACGTCCAGAAGACCGACCTCAAGGGCCAGCTGTCCGGCGTCGACGGCGAGGTGCTGGTCTGGCTGCCGCCGCAGTACAACGACCCCGCGTACAAGGACAAGAAGTTCCCGGTGGTCGAGCTGATCCCCGGCTTCCCCGGCTCCTCCTCCACCTGGTACGGCACGCTGAAGGTCTCCGAGCAGCTCAAGCCCCTGATGCAGCAGGGCAAGGTGGCCCCGTTCATCCTGGTCTCGCCGCGCACCCTGCTGCTGGGCAACCGCACCGACGCCGGCTGCACCGACGTGCCGGGCAAGGTCAACGCGGACACCTGGCTCACCCGGGACGTCCCGCAGATGGTCCTGGACAACTTCCGGGCCGACCCGTCCGCCGACCGCTGGGCGATCGCGGGCTACTCGGCCGGCGCCCACTGCGCCACCAAGCTCTCGCTGGCCCACCCGAACCGCTACCGGGCCGGCGTCAGCCTCTCCGGCTACAACGACCCGGCGAAGGAGCCGGACTCGCTGGTCGGCAAGGACGCGAAGCTGCGCGACGCCAACAACCCGGTGACCATCGTGAAGGCCGCGCCCCAGCCGCCGAAGGTCTCGCTGTACATCTCCGGCAACAAGGGCGACGGCTTCGAGGACGGCCAGGCCGTCGCCGGTGCCGCCAAGGCGCCGACCACGGTCCAGGTGGTCGAGACCACCGGGCCGCACACCAGCGATGTGTGGAAGGACATGGTGCCGGGCGTCTTCGAGTGGCTGACCGGCATCATCCCGGCCCACTGACGGAGCGCCCCGCACGAAGCACCACGCGCGAAGGACCTCGCACGAAGCACCCCGAGCGAAGCACCCCGCGTACGGCGGCGGCCCCGGAGCACCGAGCTCCGGGGCCGCCGGCGTGCGGAGGGGCCGTCAGGCGAGTTCGAGGGCCAGGTAGAAGTCCACCCGGTCCTCCAGCCGGGACAGGTCACGGCCGGTCAACTCCTCGATGCGGCCGATCCGGTACCGCAGGGTGTTGACGTGGACGTGCAGCTGCGCGGCGCACCTGGTCCACGAACCGTCCGAACGGAGGAACGCCTCCAGCGTGCGGACCAGGTCCGCCTGGTGCTCGATGTCGTAGGCGATCACGGTGTCCAGCAGCCGGCTGCGGAAGGCCCGGCGCACCTCGTCCGGGACGGCCGCGAGCAGCAGCACGTGCGAGGCCAGCTCCTCCGGCCCGGCCACGCAGACCCGGCCGACCCTGGCGGCGGCGATCCGGCGGGCGTGCCGGGCCTCCTCCAGCGCGCCGCGCAGACCGACCGCCTCCTTGGCGGGGGCCGAGACGCCGAGGGTGATCCGGCCCTCCGAACCGAGCCCAGCCTCCAGCGGGGCGAGCAGCTCGCGCAGGGTGTCGGCGGGCACCGGGCTGTCCAGCGCGGGCAGCACCACCACCGCGCCGGCCCCGGCCCCGGCGACCAGCGCCCGGTCGCCGGTACCTCCCAGCGCCTCCTCCAGGATCGCCCGCACCGCGCCCTCGGGCAGGCCGGTGCCCTCGGCGCTGAGCACCAGCCAGGAGCCCTCGGGCGCCTGCGGCCTCGGCTCGCGGCTCTCGTAGCGGGCGGCCATCGCCGAGGAGGCGTACAGGGTGCGGCTGATCTCGGCCGGGTCCGCGTCGCGCTGGAGCAGGGTGAGCACCTCGTCGGCGAGGCGGCGGCGCAGCCGGCGGCCCTCGTCCCGGCGCTGGCGTTCGGCGGCGACCAGCCGGGCCAGGTTCTCGGCGAGCTGCTGGCGCTTGGCGGTCCACTCGGTGACGTCGCCGGCGACCGCGAGCACCCAGTCGGCGAGCGGCGCCTCGGCCTCGGGCGCGGCCGGCGCGGGCAGCAGCGAGTAGGCGCCGGCCGCGAGGCGGGCCCGGTGCGGGGGGCGGCGGCGCTGGCGCTGGGCGGCGAGGTGGGCGCGGATCAGCTGGTCCCGGTCGGCGGGCGGGAGCCGGTCGACCGGGCCGGCGATCACCGCTCCGGTCGGGGTGAGCACCCAGCAGTCGAGGTCGAGGTCGCCGCCGAGCAGGTCGAGGACGGCGTCCAGACCGCCGCCGCCGGCCGCCGAGACCAGCAGTCGGTGCCGGTCGACCAGGGCCGCCAGGTCGGCGGCCCGGTCGGCGGAGACCTGGCGGCCGACGAACTCGGTGACGGTGCCGAAGGCGATGTCGTCGGGCACGGCCAGCAGCGGCATCCGGTGCCGGCGGCAGGCCTCGACGAGGTCCTCGGGGACGGGGCCGACCTCGGCCTCGCCGGCCGCCAGGGCGACCGCGCCGCCGGCCACGATGGTGCGCACGAAGCGCTCCGAGTCGGCCGGGGCGGTGCGCCAGAGCATGCCGGTGAGGACCAGCTCGCCGCCGTGCAGATAGCGCCCGGGGTCGTGCAGGTCGGTCGTCATCACCCCGCTGACCTGCCGGTCCAGCTCCTCCTCGGCCGCGAGCAGACGCAGGCGCGGGGCGCCGGGGGCGAGCAGGTCACGGACACGCATCCGGAGGCTCCTAACGGGCGGGCGGCGGGGGTGGGGGCGGTCCGAGGGCTCGGTCCGGGGTGACAGTGTGCCCGAACATCCGTGCTCGGCGTTACGTCCCAACGGGTGCCCGGATCACGAGGCCGTAGCTCGGGAATCACGGCCGGATTACGGTCGTAGGTGTGGCCCGGCCGACGGCTGGGCTGCGCGATCGTCCTTCTTAGAGGAACGTACAGGATGCCGGGCGGGACCACAGCCGGGGCTTCATGCCATCGGTGACTGCCAGTGGCCCCCGTCACAGCGGTTCACTGGCCACACGCCGCCGGACACACCCCGGTGACCGGAAACCGACGCGGAGGCGACGACGCGGAGGTGCCGGTCCGAACACCGGGGCCCGGGCGACCGGGCCGGGCACTGTG
Organism: Kitasatospora purpeofusca; assembly: GCF_000718025.1. GTDB lineage: Bacteria > Actinomycetota > Actinomycetes > Streptomycetales > Streptomycetaceae > Kitasatospora > Kitasatospora purpeofusca. The sequence goes on along the minus strand of NZ_JODS01000002.1, from coordinate 465,846 downwards.
CCCACCCGTCCGGACGGTCACGACTTGAGGAGACACCCGCATGGAGTTCCTTCGGCCCGCCACCTGGGACGAGGCGCTCGCGGCGAAGGCCGAACACCCGACCGCGCTGCCCATCTCGGGCGGTACGGACGTCATGGTCGAGATGAACTTCGACGTGCACCGGCCACCCGCGATTCTCGACCTGAACCGCGTCACCGAGCTCACCGAGTGGTCGAACGACGGCGAGGTGGTCCGACTCGGCGCAGCCGTCCCCTACAGCCGGATCATCGACGAGCTGTCCGGACCGCTGCCCGGCCTCGCGCTGGCCGCCCACACCGTCGGATCCCCGCAGATCCGCAACCGGGGCGGCGTCGGCGGCAACCTGGGCGCGGCCTCGCCGGCCGGCGACTCCCACCCGGCGCTGCTGGCGGCCGGCCGGGACGTCCTGGTCGAGGCGGCCTCGGTCCGCGGGACCAGGCTGATCCCGATCGACGACTTCTACGTCGGGGTGAAGCGCAACTGCCTGGAGCCGGACGAGCTGATCCGGGCCGTGCGGATCCCGGTCGCGGACGGCCCGCAGCAGTTCTCCAAGATCGGCACCCGCAACGCGATGGTGATCGCGGTCTGCGCGTTCGGTTTCGCGCTGCACCCGAGGAGCGGCACCGTCGGCACCGGCATCGGTTCGGCCGCCCCCACCCCGCGCCGCGCCGTCGAGGCCGAGGAGTACCTGCGGGACGTGCTCGCCGAGCGCGGCCTGTGGGAGAGCGGGGAGCTGCTGGGCGCCGAGGTGATCCAGCGGTTCGGCGAGCTGGTCAAGGCCGCCGCCTCCCCGATCGACGACGTCCGGGGCACCGCCGACTACCGGCGGCACGCGCTCGCCGTGATGGCACGGCGCACGCTCACCTGGACCTGGAACGACTACCGCAAGCAGATCAGGAGCGCGGCATGAGGGTCACGTTCACCGCCAACGGCAAGCCGGTCGAGGCCGACGACGTGTGGGAGGGCGAGAGCCTGCTCTACGTGCTGCGCGAACGCGTCGGCCTGCCCGGTTCGAAGAACGCCTGCGAGCAGGGCGAGTGCGGTTCCTGCACGGTCTACCTGGACGACGTGCCGGTCTGCTCCTGTCTGGTCGCGGCCGGCCAGGTGCAGGACCGCGAGGTGCGCACCGTCGAGGGGCTCGGCGGCGAGGACGGCGAGCTGGGCCTGGTCCAGCAGGCGTTCGTGGACGCGGGCGCCGTCCAGTGCGGCTTCTGCACGCCCGGCCTGCTGGTGCAGACCGACGCGCTGCTGGAGCAGGACGCCCAGCCGTCGGACGCGGACATCCGCGAGGCCCTGTCGGGCAACCTGTGCCGGTGCACCGGCTACGAGAAGATCATGGACGCGGTGCGGCTGGCGTCCGCCCGCAAGTGCGCCGGCGAGCGTGCCGGCGGGGCGGTGGCGGAATGAACGCGCGGACGAGTGCCCAGAACAGTGCCGGGACCGGTGCCGGGACCGGTGCCCGGACCAGTACCGGAACCAGTACCGGGACCGGTGCCCGGACCATCCAGGGCCAGAAGAACCTCCAGGACATCCGGCAGTCCAGCAAGGACGGCATCGGCGGCTCGCCGCTGCGCCCGGACGGCACGCTGAAGGTGCGCGGCGAGTTCGCGTACTCCTCCGACATGTGGCACGAGGACATGCTCTGGGGCATGGCGCTGCGCTCGCCGCACCCCCGGGCGAACATCCTCTCCGTGGACATCTCCGAGGCGCTCGCCGTGCCCGGCGTGTACGCGGTGCTCACCCACGAGGACATCCCCGGCGCCAAGTACTACGGCCTGGAGATCGCCGACCAGCCGGCCCTGGCCATCGACAGGATCCGCTACCACGGCGAGTCGATCGCGCTGGTCGCCGCCGACCACCCGGAGACCGCCCGGCGCGCGGTGAAGAAGATCAAGGTCGAGTACGAGGTGCTCACCCCGATCGTCACCGAGGAGCAGTGCCTCGACCCGGAGACGTACGGCTACGTGCACGAGCCGCACGAGTACAAGTCGCACGCCTACGGCAACATCTGCCACGAGCAGAAGCTCGTCTCCGGCCTCGGTGTGACCGACGAGGTGCGGGCCCTGGCGGACGTCGTGGTCAGCGGCACCTACGAGGTCGGCATGCAGGACCAGGCCTTCCTCGGCCCGGAGTCCGGGCTCGCGGTGCCCGCCGAGGACGGCGGCATCGACCTCTACATCGCCACCCAGTGGCTGCACGTGGACCGCCAGCAGATGGCGCCGGTGCTCGGGCTGCCGGAGGAGAAGGTCCGGCTCACCCTGGCCGGTGTCGGCGGGGCCTTCGGCGGCCGCGAGGACCTCTCGATGCAGATCCACGCCTGCCTGCTGGCCCAGCGCACCGGCAAGCCGGTCAAGATCGTCTACTCCCGGGACGAGTCCTTCTTCGGCCACGTGCACCGCCACCCGGCGAAGATGTACTACGAGCACGGCGCCACCAGGGACGGCAAGCTGGTCTACGCCGACGCCCGGATCGTGCTGGACGGCGGCGCCTACGCCTCCGCCTCGCCGGCCGTGGTCGGCAACGCGGCCTCGCTGGGCCACGGCCCCTACGTCGTCCCGAACGTGCGGATGCACGCGATCGCGCTCTACAGCAACAACCCGTCCTGCGGGGCGATGCGCGGCTTCGGCGCGGTGCAGGCGGCGTTCGGCTACGAGACCCAGATGGACCGGCTGGCCGCCGAACTGGGCATGGACCCGGTCGAGTTGCGCCAGCTCAACGCCATGCAGCAGGGCGACCTGATGCCCACCGGCCAGGAGATCGACGCACCCGCGCCGGTCGCCGAACTGCTGCGCCGGGTCAAGGACATGCCGCTGCCGCCGCCGCTCGACACCGACGACCTGGACGTGCGGCTGCTGCCCGGCGCGCTGTCCAACACCTCGCACGGCGAGGGCATCGTGCGCGGCGTCGGCTACTCGGTCGGCATCAAGAACGTCGGCTTCTCCGAGGGCTTCGACGACTACTCCACCGCCCGGGTGCGGCTGGAGGTGATCGGCGGCGAGCCGGTCGCCATGGTGCACACCGCGATGGCCGAGGTCGGCCAGGGCGGCGTCACCGTGCACGCCCAGATCGCGCGGACCGAGCTGGGCGTCGAGCAGGTGACCATCCACCCCGCCAACACCGAGGTGGGCTCGGCCGGTTCGACCTCCGCCTCGCGCCAGACCTACATGACGGGCGGCGCGGTCAAGCTGGCCGCCGAGGCGGTCAAGCGCGAGCTGATCGAGAAGGGCCGGCGCCGCTACGGCTGGACCCAGCAGGACCTCACGCTGGCCGGCGGCAAGGTCGTCTCCGAGTCGGCCGGGGCGCTGGTCTCCATGGTCGACCTGCTCGGCGAGGACGCCATCGACCTCACCCGCGAGCACCACCACCGCCCGACCGTCCCGTTCGACAAGGAGACCGGGCAGGGTTTCGGCCACGTCCAGTACACCTTCTGCGCCAACCGCGCGGTGGTCGACGTGGACGTCGAACTCGGCCTGGTCAAGGTGGTCGAGCTGACCGCCGTCCAGGACGTCGGCAAGGCGCTCAACCCGCTGTCGGTGGTGGGCCAGATCCAGGGCGGCTGCACCCAGGCGCTCGGGCTCGCGGTGATGGAGGAGATCATCGTGCGGGACGGCAAGGTGCGCAACGCCTCCTTCACCGACTACCTCATCCCCACCATCCTGGACACCCCGCCGATCCCGGTGGAGATCCTCGAACTCCCCGACCCGCACGCCCCGTACGGGCTGCGCGGGGTGGGCGAGGCGCCGACCGTCTCGGCGACGCCGTCCATCGTGGCGGCCATCCGCAACGCCACCGGCCTCGCGCTGCGCCGGATCCCGGTGCGACCCGAGCACCTGACCACCGAACGGCCCGGGGAGCTGTGACCGGCTCCTGACCCCCACGACTCCCCGGGGCGGCGTCCGGTCTTCCCCGCCGCCCCGGGGCCGAGCACCACCCGCACGACCTGCGTCATCCGCGTGACCCGCTCAGCCTGCACGATCTGCACGGCACCACCCGGCACTACTGGCACCGCCGGCACCACCACGGCACTGCCACCGCACCAGGACCGCCGCCCGCCCACGCCGGGGCCCGGCGACGGCCCGAACCACCCGTGCAACCGTGAGTCGAATCGTCCCCCTGTGCCACGCCTTCGTCGCCTGGCTGCCAGGTCGGCTCGCCCACCCCAACCCCCTTTGACACTTGGGAGTGGACATGACCAGGATCCCCACGGAGCCCGGCACCACTGCAGACAGACCCACCGAGGCCGACGAGGCCACCGGGAACGACGCCCCCACGTCGCCCCCGGCCGCGCCCAGGAACGCGCTGGACGCCTACTTCAAGATCTCCGCCCGGGGCTCGACCCTCGCCAATGAACTCCGTGGTGGACTCACCACCTTCATGGCGATGGCGTACATCATCCTGCTGAACCCGCTGATCCTCAGCGGCGCCGACGTCACCGGCGTCAAGCTGGACCACGCGGCGCTCACCACCGCCACCGCGCTCGCGGCGGCCGTCACCACCATCCTGATGGGCGTGGTCGGCAATGTGCCGCTCGCCCTCGCGGCCGGCCTCTCCGTCTCCGGCGCCGTCTCGGCGCTGGTCGTACCGCACACCACCTGGCCGCAGGCCATGGGCCTGTGCGTCATCTACGGCCTGCTGATCGTGCTGCTGGTGGTCTCCGGCCTGCGCGAGAAGATCATGAACGGCATACCCCTGCCGCTCAAGCACGCCATCACCATCGGCATCGGCCTGTTCGTCACCGTGATCGGCCTCTTCAAGGCCGGCTTCATGCACACCGGCGGCCCCACCCCGCTCTCGCTCGGCCCGGCCGGCGAGCTCACCGGCTGGCCGGTCCTGGTCTTCTGCCTCACCCTGCTCGCCATCTTCGTGCTGATGGCCCGCAATGTGCGCGGCGCGATCCTCATCGGCATCGCCGGCGGCACCGTGGTCGCGATGGTCGTCAACAAGCTCGCCGACGTACCCGCCGAGGCCTGGCGCAACTCCGCGCCGGTCTGGCCCGGTTCGCCGGTCGCCGCGCCCGACTTCAGCCTGTTCGGCGACGTCGACCTGTTCGGCGCCTTCGGCGGCCAGGGCCTGGGCGCGATCAGCGCCTCGGTGGCGGTCTTCACCCTCGTCCTGGCCGGCTTCTTCGACGCGATGGCCACCATCATCGGCGTCGGCACCGAAGCCGGACTCGCCGACAAGCGCGGCCGGATGCCCGGCCTGTCCAAGGCCCTGTTCATCGACGGCGCCGGCGGCGCGGTCGGCGGCCTGGCCGGCGCCTCCGGGCAGACCGTGTTCGTCGAGTCCGCGACCGGCGTCGGCGACGGCGCCCGCACCGGACTCGCCTCCACCGTCACCGGCGGACTGTTCGCCCTGATGCTGTTCTTCTCGCCGCTGGCCGCGATCGTGCCGGTCGAGGTGGCCTCGGCGGCGCTGGTCGTCATCGGCTCGATGATGATGAGTCAGGCCCGGCACATCGACTGGTCCGACCGCGAGGTGGCCATCCCGGCCTTCCTCACCTGCACGCTGATGCCGTTCACCTACAGCATCACCGCCGGTGTCGCGGCCGGTGTGATCTCCTACACGGTGATCAAGGCCGGCCGGGGGCGGTGGCGCGAGCCCGGGGCGCTGATGTGGATCCTCACCGGGGTGTTCGTCGTGTACTTCGCGCTCGGCCCGGTCAAGTCCTGGCTCGGCGTGCACTGACCGACGCGCGCCGACCGGCCGACCCGGCCGTCGGAGCACCCGCCGCCGTACGGGATCGTTCTCCCGTACGGCGGCGGTCCCACCGGCCCGTCCCGTCCCCGACCTCCCCTGTCCTCCCGACCGTCTCGCCCTCCCCGACCGCACCGACCGCCCCGAACGCCCCGAACGCACCCGATTGACTACCCTCGAAAGCGCAAAGGAGCTTCCGTCATGCAGGACATCGCCGAGCAGCTGCTGGCCTGGCACACGTCCGGCCGCTCCTTCGCCGTGGCCACCGTCGTCGGGGTCACCGGCAGCGCTCCGCGCGACCCGGGCGCCGCGCTCGCCGTCGACGCGGACGGCGAGGCGGTCGGCAGCGTCTCCGGCGGCTGCGTCGAGGGCGCCGTCTACGAGCTGTGCCGGGCCGCGATCGAGTCCGGCGAGCCCGTGCTCGAACGCTTCGGCTACAGCGACGAGGACGCCTTCGCCGTCGGCCTGACCTGCGGCGGGATCCTGGACGTCTTCGTCCAGCCGGTGCGCCCCGGGGCCGACCCGGCCCTCGACGCCGGTATCGCGCTGATCGCCGACGGCACCCCGGTGGCACTCGCCCGGGTCGTCGCCGGACCGGCCGGACTGCTCGGCGCCACCGTCGCCGTCACCGCCGACACCCACCACGGCCTGCTCTCCCCCGCGCCCTCCGTGGCCGCCCCGCTGGACCGGGCGGTCGTCGCCGAGGCCCGGGCCATGCTGGAGGCCGGCCGCACCGGCCGGCTCGTCCTCGGCCTGGACGGACGCCCCTGCGACGAGCACGGGCAGGGCACCGTCACCCTCTTCGTGGAGTCCTACGTGCCCGCGCCGCGGATGCTGGTGTTCGGCGCGATCGACTTCGCCGCCGCGGTGGTACGGATCGGCAAGTTCCTCGGCTACGACGTCACCGTCTGCGACGCCCGGCCCGTCTTCGCCACCGAACGGCGCTTCCCCGAGGCCGACCGGGTGGTCGTCGACTGGCCGCACCGCTACCTGGACACCCAGCTGGACCGGCTGGACGGCCGGACCGTGCTCTGTGTGCTCACCCACGACGCCAAGTTCGACCTCCCGCTGCTGGAGCGCGCCCTGCGGCTCCCGGTCGGCTACATCGGCGCGATGGGCTCGCGCCGCACCCACCGCGAGCGCGAGGCCGGACTGCGCGCGGCCGGACTGACCGATGCCGAGATCGGACGGCTGCGCTCGCCCATCGGCCTCGACCTCGGCGCCCGCACCCCCGAGGAGACGGCCGTCTCCGTCGCCGCCGAGATCGTCGCCCACCGGCGCGGCGGCAGCTGCCTGCCGCTGAGCGCCGGGACCGGGCCGATCCACCACGACCTGGCGCAGGACCTGGCTGCGGCCGAGGACAGCCGGCAGACAGCGGCGGCCCGCCGGACCCGCAAGCCGCACGCCGCCTAGGGACCGTCCGCCCCGGGCGGTCAGCGCACCACGTTGTGGGCCTCGCAGATCAGCGGCGGGCCACTCACGATCCCCACCTCGCGGAGGATCGGCAGCAGCACCGCCGCGAAGTGCTCATAGGCGTCCCGGGACTCCCAGACGTCCGTCACGTGCCAGCCCGCGCCGTCCGGCAGCGGGCCGGCCGCGTGCGTCAGCAGCCCCCGCACCGGCCAGTCCTCGGGCCGGTTCAGCCCGGAGCCGCCGGTCAGCCGGTCCACCGCCTCCTCGTACTGCTCCCGGCTGGCCCCGGGAAGGTCCGACACCACGATGACCGCCATCGGGAGACTCCTGTCCTGCGCCGCCCGCGTCTCCTGCGCCGCCGCGCTCCGGGGCGGCGTCCGCTCACCACCCGGCCGCCTCCCAGTGCAGCCCCGGAACCGCCCGGACGGCCACCCGGTACCGCCGAGCGGGTGAATTGCGGGCCCCACGGGAGCGGAGCACGCTGGAAACGAGGACTCGTCCGGGCCCTCGCCCGCGCCCGGGAAGGGGCATCGCCATGCGCGCCCTGCTGGAGATCGAACTCGACACCCAGACGGCCAACCGGGCCGTCGCGGACGGCGCCATCATGGCGAGGTTCAACCAGATCATGGCCGACCTGAAGCCCGAGGCGGCCTACGCCTTCCCGCGCAACGGCCGGCGCTGCCAGATCGTGGTGGTGGACGTCGCCGACGAGGCCGCCGTGGTCGCGATCTGCGAGCCGTTCTGGCTGGAGTTCAACGCCCACATCGACATGCACATCTGCATGACCCCGGACGACCTCCGCGAGGGCCTCGGCCGCGTGGCGCGCTGAGCCGTCCGACCGGTCGGACTCAGTCCGAGACCGCGAGCTTCACGCCGAAGCCGACCACGGCCAGGCCCGTCACCCGGTCCATGGCCCGGCGCGCGGACGGGCGGCGCAGCCAGCCGCGCAGCGCCTGGGCGAAGCCCACCAGCACCGTCGACCAGAGCAGGCCCTCGACCACGTGCACGCAGGTCAGCGCGACCCCGGCGGCGAAGTGCGGAGCCCCCGCCGGGATGAACTGCGGCAGCACCGCGACGTAGAAGACGCCCACCTTGGGGTTGAGCAGATTGGTCAGCAGACCGCGCCGCCAGCCCGCGGCGAGGCCGTCGGCCGGACCGTGCGCGGGGGTGTCCGCCGGGGTGTCCGCCGCGGCGGCGTCCTCGGGCTCGGGGTGCGCGCGGGAGCGGAGCATGCCCACGCCCATCCATACCAGGTATGCGGCACCCGCCCAGCGGAGGATCTCGTAGCCCAGCTGCGAGGCGGTGAGCAGCGCCGTCACCCCGGCCGAGGTGAGGGCTCCCCAGAGCAGCGTGCCGGTCTGGATGCCGAGCACCACGCCCCAGGCCTGCCGCCGGTGGCCGAGCGCCGAGGTGCGGAGGATCAGGGCGGTGTCCAGGCCGGGGGTGAGCGTCAGCAGGCCCACCACGAGGGCGAAGGACCACAGGGCGGTCGTCATCTCCATGGCCCACGATCGTACGGGGGCCGGGCGGCCCGGCCGCAAGGAGATTTGCGACCGGGCCGGTGGAGGGCCGGGCCGGTGGCGGGCCGGGCCGGGCGGACGGCGGGAGGGGTCAGGCCGGGCGGCGTACCCGCTCGGCCACCCGGCGGCCCTCCTGCTCGGTCGGGTCGAACTCCACCCGCTGCCCCTCGACCAGCGTCCGGTCGCCGCCGTCCGCCGCCACGATCGAGTCGTAGTACACGTACAGCGCCGGGCCGTCGTCGTCGGGGGTGATCAGGCCGTAACCGTGGTCGGCCTGGTAGGACTGCACGATGCCGGTGGCCATCGGGGTCTCCTCGGGTCCGTTCGTCGGCACGCGGGCCGCAGGCTCCCCCCTCGCCACCCATGATCGGTGCAGAACCCGCCGGGCGCACGCCCCGGCCCGAACGGAAGGACGGCGACGGATGCGGACGGCCCGCGCGATCTCCCTGCTCCTGCTGCTCCAGGCCCGCCGCAGCATGACCGGCGCCGAACTCGCCGCCGAGCTGGAGGTCTCCGAGCGCACCGTGCAGCGCGACGTCCTGGCGCTGGCCGAGGCCGGGGTCCCGGTGTACTCCGACCGGGGGCGGGCCGGCGGCTACCGGCTGCTCGACGGCTACCGCACCCGGCTGACCGGGCTGGACCGGACCGAGGCGGAGGTCCTGCTGCTGGCCGGGCTGCCCGGGCCGCTCCAGGACATGGGCCTCGCCGATCCGGCGCTCGCGGCCCGGCTGAAGGTGGCCGGCGAGCTGGGCGGGGCACCGGTCGCCGGGGCGCGGCGGTTCCACCTGGACGCGCCCGGCTGGTTCCGCGACGCCCCCGTGCCGCCGCTGCTGGCCGAGGTGGCGCGGGCGGTGTGGGGCGGGCGGCTGCTGCGGGCGCGCTACCGGCGGCGGCCGGAGGCGGACCCGGTCGAGCGGGTGCTGCGGCCGGCCGGTCTGGTGCTGAAGGCGGGCACCTGGTACCTGGTCGCCCGGCCGGACGAACAGGACGGTGCGCACCGGGTGTACCGGGTGGACCGGCTGCTCGCCGCCGAGCCCTCGGACCTGCCGTTCACCCCCGACGGGGCCGACGCGGACTTCGACCTGGCCGCGTTCTGGGAGGCCCGGGCGGCCGGCTTCGCCCGCTCGCTGCTCCGGGAGACGGTCACCCTGCGGCTCACCCCGCTCGGCCTGGACCGGCTCCCGAGGCTGCTCGAACCGCTCGCCGCCCAGGAGGCGCTGGCGAGCGCCGGGGAGCCCGACGGGCAGGGGCGGGTGACCGTCCGGCTGCCCGTCGAGTCGCTGGACGTCGGCTACGAGGAGGTGCTGCGGCTGGGGCCGGAGGCCGAGGTGCTGGAGCCCCCGGCCCTGCGGCGGCGGCTGGCGGAGGCGGCGGCCCGGGCCGCCGCCCTGTACGGCGTACCGCCCGCCGACCGGCCTCAGCGGTAGCCGGCCGGGTCCACCGGGCCGTCCGCGCCCTCGATGTCCACCAGGTAGCGCCAGGCGTCCGGGCGGCTCCCGTCCAGGTCGGTGAAGCCGTACTCCAGGGCCAGGCCGCCGCTGGACAGCGAGGTGCCGTTGAACCGCGCCCGCCCGGGATCGGCGGCCAGCGCGGCCACCGCGCGGCCCACGTACGCCGGGGACTCCGAGATGCCGAACTGCGGTTCGGCCGCCGTCGCCTCCCGCCACGTCGCCTCGGTGACGCCGAAGTGCTCCAGCATCATCTCCGAGCGCATCCAGCCCGGGGTGAGCGCCACCGCCGTCGCCCCGCGCGGGCCCAGCTCGTGCCCCAGCGCGAAGGCCATCCGCAGCACGGCGGCCTTGGCGATGTCGTAGAAGAAGGAGTTCCGGTAGCGGGTCGCGTTGTACTCGGCGGTGCCGTCGGTCATCTCGACCACCAGCCCGCCGGGGCGGCGCAGCAGCAGGGGCAGCAGGTGGTGGCTGGTGACGGCGTGCGTCTCGACGGCCAGCCGCAGCAGGCGCAGGCCCTTGTCGAGGTCGTGCTCCCAGACCGGGACGTTCCAGCCGAACAGCTCCTCGCCACCCCAGATGTCGTTCACCAGGATGTCCAGCCCGCCCTGCTCGGCCTCGACCCGGGCGGCCACCGCCGCCACCTCGGCCGGGACCAGGTGGTCGGCGCGCACCGCGATGCCGCGCCCGCCGGCGGCCGTCACCAGCTCCGCCGTCTCCTCCAGGGTCTCCGGCCGCCCGTACTCCCCCCGGTGGCCCTCGGCGCTGCGCCCCGTCCCGTACACCGTCGCCCCGGCGGCCCCCAACGCCACCGCGATGCCCCGCCCGGCTCCCCGGGTGGCTCCGGCCACCAGTGCGACCTTGCCCTTGAGCGGCTGTTCCGTCATGCCTCGCCCTTCCTCACGTGCTGCGGTGTCTCCACCCGTCGCGTCCGATACTCCCCGGGAATCCCGACACCTCCTGTCGGGATTCCCGGGGCGTCCTGGGTCGCGCGGCAGGTCGCCGCCCGTCCCGAACGGGATCAGGGCCGCTCGTGACCGGACCCGGGGCGCGCGGTGGCACCGCGCGCCCCGGGTTTCGGCGGTTCGGGTCAGGTGACGTTCAGGCGGGCGGCGAGGCGGAGGAGGCCGGGGGCGAGGCGGCTCCGGAGTTCAGTCGGCGGAGCCCGGAGGAAGGACCCAGCGGGTCGACTGACCCGTGACGGCGGCGATCATGTCGTAGTCACCGTCGTAGTGCAGGACGGTGGCCCCATGGCGTTCGGCGGTCGCGGCGATGACAAGATCGGCCACGGAGGGCGCCCGCCAGTTGCCGACCGCCGTGAGCATCGCCTGGACCTCGACCGCCCGGTCCCACACCTCGTCCGGAGTGGTCAGCCAGTCGAAGCCGCGCAGGCCCTCCCGGATCCGGTCGGCGTCACTCTTGGACCGGGCGCTGTGCATGATCTCCAGCTCGACGGCACCGCAGAGCGCGAGCCGTCCTTCGGCGAACAAGCGGTCGATCACGACCCGCACCGCCGGCTTGGGGTACCGGGCGAATGCCGACTTGTCGATCAGGAACCGCTCACTCACCGGTGCCCGCCGGTCCGGTCAGGTCGGGCAGCCCGCCCTCGGCGAGCCAGTCGAGGAACTCCCTGCCCTTGCGGCGCTTGACGGCGTCCTCGAGGGCGGCATTGACGGTCGCGACCTTGGTCGTCGTCCCGAAGATCTCGGCGGCCTCCGCCAGGAGGGCGTCATTGACGTCTATCACGGTACGAGCCACGGTGGACCTCCCGGGGGCACAGGCCTGCGATATCAAATCCGAGTCTATTCGATATCACAGGCCTGTGGGGCCGCTCAGGTGACGTTCAGGCGGGCGGCGAGGCGGAGGAGGCCGGGGGCGAGGCGGCTGAGGAAGCGGGCGGCCTTGGCCTCGGGGGTGACGGGGACGACGGGGCGGCCGGTGCGGACGGCGGTGAGGATGGCGGTGGCGACCTTCTCCGGCGGGAAGCCGCGGCGGGCGTAGAGGCGGGCGGCGCGGGCCTGCTTGGCGGCCTGTTCGTCGGCCGTGGTGGCGGAGAAGGTGGAGGTGCGGGTGATGTTGGTGTTGACGAGGCCCGGGCAGATGGTGGAGACGCCGATGCCGTGGCCGGCGAGTTCGGCGCGCAGGCAGTCGGAGAGCATGAAGACCGCGGCCTTGCTGGTGGCGTAGGCGGTGAGGGCCTTCGAGGGCAGGTACGCGGCGGCGGAGGAGAGGTTGACGATGTGGCCGCCCTCGCCCCGGTCGGCCATCAGGGTGCCGAAGGCGCGGCAGCCGTGGATGACGCCCCAGAGGTTGACGTCCAGGACCCGCTGCCACTCCTTCTCGGTGGTCTCCAGGAAGGTGCCGGAGTGGCCGATGCCGGCGTTGTTGACGAGCACGTCGGGCACGCCGTGCTCGGCGGCGACCTGTTCGGCGAAGGCGTCGACGGCGGCGCCGTCGCTGACGTCTACCCGGTAGGCGTGGGCCGGCGGGCCGATCAGGGCGGCGAGTTCGGCGGTGCGGCGGGCCGCGTCGAGGTCGAGGTCGCAGACCACCACCCGGGCGCCCTCCGCGGCGAAGGCGAGCGCGGTGGCCCGGCCGATGCCGCTGCCGCCGCCGGTGACGACGACGAGCCGGCCGTCGTCGGGGGTGCCGGCGGGGGCGGCGTCCGCCCCGGCCCCCGTGCGGGCGACGTGCTCACGGACCAGTCCGGCCACGGTGGTTCCCTTCTCCAGCAGTGCGGACCAGTGGGTGGCGCGCAGGGTCCGGCGGGTCAGCCTGGGCACCCAGCGCTCCAGGCCCTCGGAGAGGTAGGTGCCGACGTAGTGGTCCTCGGTGAGGGTGATCAGCTGGACCGGCACCTCGGTGGGGCGCTCGCGCGGGTGGCGCAGGGCGGGCCGCATATTGGCCCGGTAGAGCTCGATGCCGCGCACCGCGTCGCGTCGCAGGGTGGGCTGCGGGTGGTCGGCGCGCGGGGTGACGCCCTCCAGGTCGCGCAGCACCCGGGGCCAGGCCCGGGCCAGGCCGAGCCGCCAGACGCCGGGGGCGAGGAAGGGCAGGTGGAAGGCGGTGATGTACCAGGAGTGGGCGCCCTGGGAGAGGAGCTGCCGCAGGTGGCGCGGGGTGGGGCGGCGCAGGCGCTCGCGCAGCCAGAAGCCCATGTGGTCGAGGCAGGGCCCGGACATCGTGGTGTAGGAGGCGAGGCGGTGTTCGGCGCCGGGGGCGGTGACGGCCTCCCAGGACTGCAGCGAGCCCCAGTCGTGGGCGACGAGGTGCACCGGGCGGTCGGGGCTGACGGCGTCGGCGACCGCGAACAGGTCGGCGGCGAGCTGCTCCAGGCGGTAGCCGGTGCGGTCGGCGGGGACGCCGGAGGCGCCGGCGCCGCGCACGTCGTAGCGGACCACGTGGTGGTCGCGGGCGAGGTCGGCGGCGACGTCGTCCCAGACCGCGTGGGTGTCGGGGTAGCCGTGGACCAGCAGCACGGTGGGGGCGGAAGGGTCGCCCTGTTCGAAGACCGCGAGCGGGAGGCCGCCGGACCGGACGGTGCGGGCGCGGGTGGCGCTGGTGCTCATCGGGCGGCTCCCTCGGGGGCGGAGGTGGTGGCGACGGCGGTTTCGGCGTCGGCATCGGCGTCGGCGTCGGCGTCGGCCCAGCGGCGGACGTGCGGGAGGTCGTCGTCGAGCCAGTAGGCGTCGTCCTCGGTCACCACCAGCAGTTCCTCGAACTTGATGCCGACCTCCCGGAAGCCGATGTGCGGCTCGACCGCCCACAGGCCGGGGGTGGGCGCGTGCCGGGAGGATCGGCCGTCCGCCCAGAGCGGGGAACGGCCCTGCATGCGCTCGCTGATGAGCTCGCGGCCGAGCGTCTGGATGGTCCGCACGCCGAAGCCGAGCACGTTCACCCCGGCCGGGCCGCGGGCCGTCGTCCGGGTGACCTGGTGCCCGATCACCCGGCCCGGGTAGACGCGGTGGCGGTTGTCGTAGCCGTGCGCCTCGATCTGGGCGTCGACGGCGGCGTACACCTCGGCGAGCGGCTTGCGGGCGCGGACCTCGGCGAGGATCAGCTCGCGGTAGACCCGGAGGTCGGCGGCGAGGCGGTCCCAGACGCGGTTCTCGCCGACCTTGCCGCCGTAGCCGATGTCGGCGGTGTAGCCGTCCACGACGGGGGCGCAGTCCAGCACGTAGGGCATGCCCTCCTGGAGGCGGCGGTTGCCGGCGAAGAACTGCAGCGGGGTGTGGAAGTGGCGGAACGCCGTCCGGTCCCCGAACCAGGCGAACGGGACGTGGAAGAAGTCCTGCACACCGGCGGCGACCAGGCGGCGGCGCAGCTGGGCGGTGGCCTGGCGCTCGGTGACGCCGGGTTCGATCCAGGCGGCGACCTGCTCGGCGCAGTCGTAGGCGAGCTGCTGGGTCTCCCGGAAGCGGGCGAGGTCGCGCTCGGTGTACGGGAAGGCGGGAGTGCGCGGCACGGCGGGGGCTCCTTCTTGCACTAGTGGCTAGAGGTCCAGCACGAGGGTCTCGCCCGCGGCGGCGCGGGAGACGCAGGGCAGCAGGGCGCCGTCGGCGCGCCGTTCGGGGGTGAGGCGGCGGTCGCGGTGGTCGGGGGCGCCGGCCAGCAGCCGGACCTCGCAGGTGCCGCAGAAGCCCTGCTTGCAGGAGTACGGGAGGTCGGGGCGGGCCTCGCGGAGCACGTCCAGGGCGGAGCGGTCGGCGGGGACGGGCAGTTCGGGGCCGTCGGCGCCGAGGCGGACCGTGAACGGCTCGCCGTCGGTGACCGGGGCCGCGCCGAACCGCTCGAAGTGCAGGGAGGCGGCGGGCGAGGCGTCCAGGGCCCGCTGGACGGCGGTGAGCATCGGGGCCGGGCCGCAGCAGTAGACGGCGGCTCCGCGCGGGGCGTGCGCGAGGAGTTCGGCGCCGGTGGGCGGGCCGCCGTGCTCGTCGTCGGTGCGCTGGTGGACCCGGGCCGGGTCGAGGGCGCGCAGTTCGGCGGCGAACGGGAGGGTGTCGGCGCTGCGGCCGGTGTGGACGAGGTGCCAGTCCAGGCCGTTGCGCCGCGCCTCCCGGACCATCGGGAGCAGGGGCGTGATGCCGATGCCCCCGGCCAGGAAGAGGACGGCCGGCTCGGCGCAGAAGGCGAAGCCGTTGCGCGGGCGGCGGGCGGTCAGCCGGGTGCCGGGGTGGAGGGTGTCGTGGATCTCCGCGGAGCCGCCGCCGCCGTCGGGCAGGTGGCGGACGGCGATCCGGTAGCCGGACCGCTCGGCCGGGTCGGCCGGGTCGCCGCAGAGCGAGTAGTGGCGCTCGCGGCCGGAGGGGAGGGCGAGGCGCAGGTGGGCGCCGGGCTGCCAGCCGGGGAGCGGGCCGCCGGAGGGGTCGGCGAGGGTGAGCTCGACGACGTCGGCGGCGACCCGGCGGCGGGCGGTGACGACCAGTTGCAGGGCCTCGGTGGGGCGGCTGTAGGGGCGGCGCGGGTTGCGTCGCAGCAGCGGGCTGCCGAGGGCCGGGCTGTAGCGGTCGCCGAAGGCGGTGAGGAAGCGGAAGAAGGTGTCGGCGCGCGGGCGGCCGTAGAGGTCGGGGGGCGGGGTGCTCAGGTCCATCCGGCGGGGTCCTCGGTTCCGGTGGCGGCCGACGGCGGGGCGCGGGCGGCCGGGGTTGCGGGCGGGGAAGGGGCGGGGGTCTCCCCCGGGGGTCACCGCCCGGCGGCGGCGCGGGCGGCCGGGGAGGTCGCGAGGTAGCCGAGGGCCTGGCTGGAGGAGCCCTCCTGGGTGGGGTGGTAGCCGGGCCGCAGGTAGCGCAGTCCGGAGCGGATCGACCGGACCGGGTCGGGCAGCAGGCCGCGCTTGGCGATCCGGCCGGTCTCGCGCCAGGTGGGCCTGAGCCGCCCGTCGAGGGTGGGGTCGGCGGCCAGCAGGAAGCGGGCGCCGCGCACCCAGAGGTGGACCAGCAGCGGGCCGGAGACGAGCATGCCGCGGATCCGGCGGGCGTAGCCGGGGTCGAGGTGGACCATCAGGTCGAAGGCGACGCTGCGGTGCTCGACCTCCTCCGCGCCGTGCCAGCGCAGCAGGTCGAGCATCGTCGGGTCGGCCTGGGCGCGGTCCAGGCCCGGTGAGTTGAGCGCCCAGTTGCCGAGGAAGGCGGTGAAGTGCTCGATCGCGGCGACGAAGGCGACCCGCTCGATGAGGTTCTCGCGCTGCCGGGCCGGGCTGAGGCCGGGCTTGTCGCCGAGGACGCGCTGGAACAGCCAGGAGACCTGCCGGACGTAGGGGCGCGGGTCGAGGCCCTGGCCGAGCAGGTGGTCCAGGACCTCCTGGTGCGCCTCGGCGTGGATGGCCTCCTGGCCGATGAACCCGAGGACCTCCTCGCGGAGCTGCTCGTCGCGGATCAGCGGGAGGGCGTCCTTGAACACCTTCACGAACCAGCGCTCGCCCTCGGGGAGCAGCAGGTGCAGCACGTTGATGACGTGGGTGGCCATCGGCTCGTCGGGGATCCAGTGCAGCGGCAGCGCGGCCCAGTCGAAGCGGACGTCGCGGGGCTCCAGGACGAGGCTCTCGTGCACTCGGGCGGCGGGCGCGGCGAGGGCGGGGACGGGGGTGGTGCTGGGCATGGGAGGGCCCTCCTGACCTGCGGGTGGCGGCTCGACCCGGCAAAACGTACTCGCGGGTAGCCCGCGCCACAAGGGGTTCGGCACGCCTTATCGACATCGAGTCTAATAAGTGATGTGCACCGCGCGGACCACAGGGAAACGCGGACCGGCTGGAAACCCGGACCACCGGGAAACCCGGACCCGCTGGGAGCCGGGACCGCCCGGAGGGCCGGAAACGCGAAGACCCCGCCGGAGCGGGGTCCCGTGGGCGCGCGGGGCGTCAGACCGCCATCGCCAGCATCAGCGGCGCGGCGCGCGCGGCCAGCAGTTCGGCGGCCGCCTTCAGCCGGTGCGCGTCGCCGACCGGCATCGAGGTGGCCAGGCAGCCGACCGTGCTGCCGGCGGTCACCGGGACGGCCGCGCAGACCGTGCCGACGGCGTACTCCTGGATGTCCAGCACCGGTACGGTGGCGGGCTGCCGCTCCAGCCGGTGCATCAGCTGGTCGGCGTCGGTGACCGTCCTGGAGGTCAGCCGGGCCACCGGGTGGCGGGACAGGTGGTCCCTCCGGCCGTCGTGGTCGAGCTGGCCGAGCAGGCACTTGCCGATCGCGCTGGCGTGCGCGGTGGCCCGGAAGTCCACCCACTCCTGCACCGCCGGCGCCAGGTCGGAGGCCGAGACCGCCACCACCGACAGCTCCCCGTCGTGGTACCGGGAGAAGTACACCGCCGCGCCCAACTCCTCGCGCAGCTCGTCGAGTTTGCGGTCCATCCGGGCGCGCACCAGCTGCTCGCGGTTGTACTGGCCGAGCAGGGCGAAGGTGCCGCCGAGCACCCAGCCGCCGTCCTGGCAGTCGAGATAGCCCTCGACCTCCAGGATCTCGGCGAGCCGGCGGACCGTCGGGAGGCCCAGCGAGGTCTCCCGGGCGAGGGTCACCAGGGTGGCGCCACCGGGGTGCCGGTCGACCGCCTCCAGCAGTCTGAGGGCGTGTCGCAGCGAGGCGAACGGACCGGGCGCTCCCTGCTCCGGTACGGCGTGACGGCCCGGGGCTGGTGTCGACATGTCGTCCCCTTCCGATGTCCACCCGCCAGGTGACCCGCGGGTAGGGTCCACCCTATCCACCGCCCGCCTCCGCCCACTCCCCCTCGTGGAATATTCGGGTGGACACGGTGAATCGCTTGACTGGCATATGCCCCACCGAACACCCGCTCACTCCCGCCCGCTCCGCGCGAACACGGGCCGAGGAACGCGGCCCGGGCCGCTCCCCCACTGCCATCGGGGGAACGGCCCGGTCGGGAGGGGCGGCCGGCGTGCGGGGCCGGCCGCCCTGGAACGGGGGGTGGGGACTCGGGGTCAGGACTTCGGGGTCAGGACTCGTCGACGGCCCGCAGCTTCGCCACCGCGGCCTCCAGCCGGGTGCCGTACTCCTCGTCGGCCGCGTGGAAGTGGGCGAGGTTCTTCTCCACGATGTCGTCCCGGGTGACCTGGGCGAGCGAGCCCGCCAGGTTGGCGACCAGCCGGCCCCGCTCGCCCTCCGACATCAGCCGGTAGAGCTCGCCGGCCTGGAAGAAGTCGTCGTCCTTGGTGTGGGCCGGGGTGGTGTAGGTGCCGGTCCAGCCGGTCAGCTCGGTCGGGGCGGCGAGCGCCGCGTCGGTCTGCGCCGGGCCGTCGTAGGAGTTGGGCTCGTAGTTCCGGCCCCGGCCGGCCGGGTTGAGCGCGCCGAGGCCGTCGCGGCCGTAGTTGGCGGCCTCGGTGGCGCGGGGCGCGTTGACCGGCAGCTGGGTGTGGTTGACGCCGAGGCGGTAGCGCTGGGCGTCCGCGTAGGCGAACAGCCGGCCCTGGAGCATCTTGTCCGGGGACGGGCCGATGCCGGGCACGAAGTTGTTCGGGGAGAACGCGGACTGCTCGACCTCGGCGAAGACGTTCTCCGGGTTGCGGTTGAGCACCAGGCGGCCGACCTTGACCAGCGGGTAGTCGGCGTGCGGCCACACCTTGGTGAGGTCGAACGGGTTGAAGCGGTAGTCCGCCGCCTCGGCGACCGGCATCAGCTGCACGTAGAGCGTCCAGGTCGGGAACACCCCGCGCTCGATGGCCTGGTGGAGGTCGCGCTGGTGGCTGTCGGCGTCGCCGCCGACCGCCTCGGCGGCCTGCCCGGCGTCCAGCGAGCGGATGCCCTGGTTGGTCTTGAAGTGGTACTTCACCCAGAACGCCTCGCCCTGGGCGTTGACCCACTGGTAGGTGTGCGAGCCGTAGCCGTTCATGTGCCGGTACGAGGCGGGAATGCCCCGATCGCCGAACAGCCAGGTGATCTGGTGCGTCGAGGCCGGCGAGTGCGCCCAGAAGTCCCAGACGTTGTCGGCCTCCTGGACACCGGTGAACGGGTCGCGCTTCTGCGAGTGGATGAAGTCCGGGAACTTCAGCGGGTCCTTGATGAAGAAGACCGGGGTGTTGTTGCCGACGAGGTCGTAGTTCCCCTCCTCGGTGTAGAACTTGACCGCGAAGCCGCGCGGGTCGCGGACGGCGTCGTTGGAGCCCAGGTTGCCCGCGACGGTGGAGAAGCGCAGGAACAGCTCGGTGCGCTTGCCGACCTCGCCGAGGAACGCGGCGCGGGTGTACTGCGACACCTCGTCGGTGACCTCGAAGTAGCCGTACGCGCCGGAGCCCCGGGCGTGCACGACGCGCTCCGGAATGCGCTCGCGGTTGAACCGGGCGAGCTTCTCCAGCAGGTGCTGGTCCTGGATCAGCAGCGGGCCGTACGCGCCGGCCGAGGCCGAGTTCTGGTTGTCGGCGACCGGGGCGCCGGACTCCGTGGTCAGGATCTTGGGCATGACGGGTCCTTCGGTGTCGATAAGGGTCTTGCGTGAAGGGGGATGTGACGAGCCATCAGGTACGGCGCGGCGCCGCCGGACCGAGTGCTCGAATGCTCGGAACGCTCAGATGCCGAGCAGTCGCCAGGCGGCCGAGCGGCGGCGGGAGGAGTGCTCGCCGTCGGGTCCGTCGGACGGGCTGAGCCCGGCGACGGCGGCCCGGGCCGCGACCGGCCCGCCCAGCGGACGGGCGGCGGTGAGCTCGGCGGCCTCGGCGGCGGTCAGGCCGGCCTCGGTGAGCGCGCCCTCGGCCTCGGCGGCCGGGACGGCGTCGAACCAGCGCAGGGCGAGGGTGGCCCGGCCGGCCTCGGTGAGGCGGCCGGTGATCCGGAGGCGGGCGAGGCCGCCGTCCGGGTGGACGTCGATCCGTACATGGGTCACCGGGCGGCCCGGGGCGAGCCGCAGCCGGTGCCGGGTGTCGGGCTGGAGGCGGGTGCGCGGCAGCAGCGGGAACCAGCCGTCCGCGTCGGCCGCCGGGTCCCCGCCGGCGGAGGCGTCGTAGCCGACCAGGTCGGCCCAGCCGGGGGCATTGGCGACGAAGTGGGTGGTGTCCACCTCGACGGCCAGGGCCTCACCGCCCCCGGCCAGGGCGATCCGCACCCAGTCGTTGGCCTTGTCGCGCCGACGCCGGGTCTCCCAGCCCTCGCCCATGACGGAGGCGCGGCCGGGAGCGTTCAGGTTGTGCGGGGAGGAGTAGAAGCGGTCGGAGGCGGCCTCGGCGACACCGCCGTGCTCCTGGGCCGCCAGGTCGAAGGTGAGGCCGTCCAGGTCGCGCGGGTCGGGCAGGACCTCGCCGTGGACGCGGAGCCGGGCCACCCCGCCGTCGGGGAAGATGTTCAGCCGGACATGGGTGAACCGGGCCGCGGAGTCGACCGCGAACTCGTGGGCGGTGTCGCCCCGCAGCGGGGTGCGCGGCAGGACCTCCACCCACTGGGCGTCGGCGAGCTCGGCCGGCGAGGGGTGGCCGGGTATCGAGGCGGCCTCGACGGAGGCGCTCTCCGGGTAGTTGCCGGTGAAGTGCGCGGTGTCGACGACCAGTCCGCGGATCACCCCGGCGGCGCCGAGCCGCACCACCGCCCAGTCGTGGTCCTCGTCCGTGGGGTGCGGCTGCCCGGCGCTCGCGCCGCGGCGGCGGCGGGACTCCCAGCCGTCCATGATCTGGCCCTTGTGGCCGAAGGTGTGCGGGCGGAACTCGGCGGGCGCGGCGACCAGCAGGTTCTCGGCGTCGGCGAAGGTGTCCTCGTTGGTGGCGACGACGCCGGCGCCGAGGGCGCGGGAGGCGAGGTTCACCAGCTCGGTGAACGGCGCGCGGGCGGGCGCCGCGGCCGCGCCGGGAGTTCCGGCGGTGGCGGGAGCGCTCTGGGCGGGGACCGTGGTCACTGGATCTCCTCGGACGGGTTGCTGGGGCGGGTGAGCTGGACGCCGAACGGTTCGCCGCCCGGGTCGACGACCCGGCCGCGCAGCCAGGTCGTGCGCACGGCGCCGGTGAGCGTCCGGCCCGCGTACGGGGTGACGGGGTTGCGGTGGTGCAGCTCGGCGGCGTGGACGGCGAAGTCGGCGTCCGGGTCGAAGGCCACCAGGTCGGCGTCGTGGCCGACCGCGACGGCGCCCTTGCGCCCGTCGAGGCCGACCAGCCGGGCCGGGCCGGACGACATCCAGCCGACCACCTCGGCCAGGGTGCGACCGCGCCGCCGGGCCTCGGTCCAGACCGCCGGCAGGCCGAGCTGGAGGGAGGCTATGCCGCCCCAGGCGGCCGCGAAGTCGCCGCTGCCGCCGTGCTCGGGCAGCAGCTTGAGGTCCGGGGTGGAGGGCGAGTGGTCGGACACCACGGCGATGAACTCCCCTGCCGCCAGGGCCTCCCAGAGCGCGTCGCGGTTGGCCTCGTCGCGGATCGGGGGGCAGCACTTGAAGGCGGTGCCACCGTCCGGTATTCGCTCGGCGGCGAGGGTCAGGTAGTGCGGGCAGGTCTCGGCGGTGACCTGGACGCCGTCGGCCCTGGCTTGGCGCAGCAGCGGCAGCACGGCGGCCGAGGACACGTGCAGGACGTGCACCCGGGCGCCGGTGCGGCGGGCCGCGTCCAGCAGTCGGGCGACGGCGGCGGTCTCCGCGTCGGCGGGGCGGGAGGCGAGGAAGTCCCGGTAGTGGACGCCGGGTTGCTGCGGCGCGGCGGCCAGGACGGCCGGGTCCTCGGCGTGGATGATGGCGAGCGCCCCGAGCCGGGCCTGCTCGGCCAGCGCGGCTTCCAGGCCGGCCGCGTCGAGATGCGGGAACTCGTCGACGCCGCTGGGCGCCAGGAAGGACTTGAAGCCGAACACGCCCGCCCGGTGCAGGGGTTCGAGGTCGGCGAGGTTGTCGGGGACGGCGCCGCCCCAGAAGCCGAGGTCGACCCAGGCCTGGCCGTCGGCGGTCTTCCGCTTGGCTTCGAGCCCGGCGGGGGTGGTGGTGGGGGGCACCGAGTTGAGCGGCATGTCGACGATCGTGGTGACGCCGCCGGCGGCGGCGGCCCGGGTGGCGGTGGCGAAGCCCTCCCACTCGGTGCGGCCGGGCTCGTTGACGTGCACGTGGGTGTCGACCAGGCCGGGGAGCAGGGCGGTGTCGCCGAGGTCGGTCACCCGGTGGCCGTCGGCCGGCAGGGTGCCGTGGGGGGCGATCCGCGCGATCTTCCCGTCCCGGACCAGCACGTCCGCGGGACGCTCGCCGTCCGGCAGGACCACCCGGCGGGAGCGGATCACCTCGGTCTCGCTGATGGGCATGGGGGACCTCCGAAGCCTGATGAGGGGATGGCTGGTACGAGTGGGTACGCCGAAGGATGGCCCGGAGCCTAGGCCCGCCTTCAACAAAACGTCAATGGAGGAAACTACGAGGAGCGCGGCGGACGGGAGCCGGAGCGGGCAGGGCCCGGAGGCCGGAACCGGACGGGTCAGCGGCGCAGGAGTTCGGCGGCGAGCCGCTCCCCCGCGACCTCGGCCAGCTCCCCGGCCCTGGTCATGCCCTCGCCCGGGGTCTCGCCCAACTCGGCGAGCGCGTAGGCCGCGACGAAGCCGGCGGACCGCCACTCCCGTTCGGAGAGCTCCACCCGGCCCGCGACGGCGGCCACCCGAACCCCCGCCCGGGCAGCCGCCGCGGCGACGCCGGCGGGGGCCTTGCCGTGGAGCGTCTGTGCGTCCAGGCAGCCCTCGCCGGTGACGACGAGGCGTGCCCCACGCACCGCCCCGTCGAAACCCAGCAGGTCGAGCAGCAGCTCGATGCCGGGTCGCATGGTGGCGCCGAGCAGGGCCAGGGCGGCGAAACCGACCCCGCCCGCGGCCCCGGCGCCGGGGGCCTCCCGCACGTCCCGGCCGAGGGTCGCGGCGACCACGTCGGCGAACCGGGTCAGACCTTCCTCCAGGACCAGCAGGTCCTCGGCGCTCGCGCCCTTCTGCGGGCCGTAGACGGCGGCGGCCCCGCGCGGACCGAGCAGCGGGTTGTCGACGTCGCAGGCGACGACCACCTCGACGCCCGCCATGGTGCGGGCCGAGGTGCCGAGATCGATCCGGGCCAGTCGGCGCAGCGAGGCGCCGCCGGGCGGGAGTTCGACGCCGTCGGCGTCGAGCAGCGAGACCCCGAGGGCCTGGAGCATGCCCGCCCCGCCGTCGGTGCCGGCGCTGCCGCCGAGGCCGAGGACGATCCGCCGGGCCCCCTGGGCGACGGCCCTGGCGATCAGCTGGCCGACGCCGTAGGAGCCGGCCGCGAGCGGGGCGGTCCGCCCGCCGGGGAGCCGGGCCAGGCCGGAGGCCTGCGCCAGCTCGACCACGGCGGTGGTGCCCCGGACGGCGAGCGCGGCGTCCACCGGCAGGCCGGTGGGGCCGGCCACCTTGGCGGCGACCCTGGTGAAACCGGCCGCGAGGGCGGCGGCCAGGGTGCCCTCGCCGCCGTCGGCGACGGGCAGTTCGCGCACCTCGGTGCCGGGCGCGGCACGGCGGATGCCGGCGGCGATCCGGGCGGCGGCCTCGGCACCTTCGAGGGTGCCCTTGAACTTGTCGGGAGCTACGACCACATGGCCCTGGTGGGGGGTGGCGGGCATGGCGTGGGCCTCACTTCCGGGCTGGTCTGGCAATGGTTCGTCAAGCATGGGCCCGGGCGGCCCGGGAGCGGCTCCCTCCCCGCCGTTCCCCTCGCCCGCTTCCGACGTACGAGGGGCTCCCCTCGGTGAGGGAGGGAGCCGGTGCGACGCGCCGGGTGCACGACCGAAGTGCCCCGTGAGGGTGGGCGCGTCGCAGCCTGGTCGATCGACGGGCGGGCGGATGAGCCCCGGCCCGCCCGCCGATCGGGTCTGGAGTCGGCCGGCGGCCGACGAACGCCGTCGGCCGTCGGCCGCCGGTCGGCCTCCCGGTGGCGCGGGCACGACCGGACAGGGTCACGCCACCGGGAGGAGCTGTTGGGGTCGCGGGGCTGCTCCGCCCCGCGACCGGTGGTGGCCGGCGAGGCCGGAGGGGCTACTTCACCTCGCGGCCGGAGAGCCGCTCGACGCCGCGCAGCAGCGCCGAGTGGTCGAGGGAGCCGTCGCCGTTGGCGCGGGCGGAGGCGACCAGCTGGGCGACGACCGCGCCGACCGGCAGCGCCGCGCCGACGGCCCGGGCGGCGTCGGTGACGATGCCCATGTCCTTGTGGTGCAGGTCGATCCGGAAGCCGGGGGCGAACTCGCGGTCCAGCATGTTGGCCTTCTTGCGGTTCAGCACGGTCGAGCCGGCCAGGCCGCCGCCGAGCACGTCCAGCGCGGCGGCGAGGTCCACGCCCGCGTTCTCCAGGAAGACCACGGCCTCGGCCAGCACCTGGATGTTGACCGCGACGATCAGCTGGTTGGCGGCCTTGACGGTCTGGCCGGCGCCGGCCGGGCCGACGTGGACCACGGTGGTGCCGAGCGCGGCGAACAGCGGCTCGGCCTCGGCGAAGTCCTCGGCGGCGCCGCCGACCATGATCGACAGTACGGCCTCGACCGCGCCCGCCTCACCGCCGGAGACCGGGGCGTCCAGGGCCCGGACGCCCTTCTCCTTCGCGGCGGCCTCGACCTTGATCGAGGTCTGCGGGGTGATGCTGGACATGTCGATGAGGAGCGTGCCCGGGCGGGCGTGCTCCAGGACGCCGCCCTCGCCCAGCACGGCCTGCTCGACGTGCGGGTCGGCCGGGACCATGGTGATCACGACCTCGGCGTCCTTCACCGCGTCGGCGATGCTGGTGGCGCCGTGGCCGCCGGCCGCGACCAGGGCGTCGATCTGCGGCTGGGTGAGGTTGTAGCCGGTGACGTGGTGGCCGGCCCGGACCAGGTTGGCCGCCATCGGGCTGCCCATGATGCCGAGGCCGATGAAGGCGATCTTGCGGCTCATCGCGTCGTTCCTTCTGTTGCGTGTGCGGGAGTGCGTGCGGGAGGTGCTGAGGGGGCGGGCGGGGAGAGCTGTCAGAGCGCCGCCGCGCGGTGCTCCCGCGCGAGCCACTCGAAGCTGTCGGCGCTGACGCCGGTGGACGGCCGGTACTCCAGGCCGATCCGGCCGGTGTAGCCGGCCGCGGTGAGGCGGGCGAAGAGGTCCTCGAAGTCGAGCTCGCCGGTGCCCGGCTCGTTGCGGGCGGGGGTGTCGGCGATCTGCACGTGGCCGATCCGGTCGGCGTAGGTGTCGATCACCGCGGCGAGGTCCTCGCCGTTGCGGGCCAGGTGGTAGAGGTCGCAGAGGAACTTCGCGTTGCCCAGGCCGGTGGCGGCGTTGACCTTGTCCACCACCTCGACCGCGGCGGCCGCGGAGACCAGCGGGTAGTCCGGGGACTCCGGCCGGTTCAGCGCCTCGACCAGCAGGATCGCGCCGATGCCGTGGGCGGCCCGGGCGGCGAGGGCGAGGTTCTCCAGGGCGAGCGCGTCCTGCTCGGCCGGGTCGACGCCCTCGACGCGGTTGCCGTAGAGGGCGTTCAGCGCCGGGGTGCCGAGCGAGGCGGCGAGCGCGGCGGCGACCGGCACATTGGCCCGGAAGCGGTCGCGCTCCGAGGGCAGCGAGACGGTGCCCCGGGCGCCCCGGGTCAGGTCGTCGAGGAAGTTGAGACCGGTGAGGCGGACCCCGGCGTCGGTGAAGGCCTTGCGCAGCGCGTCGAGTTCGGCCTCGGACGGGTCGTGCTCCTCGCCGAACGGCCACCACAGCTCGGCGGCGGTGAAGCCGGCGGCGGCGGCCGCGGCCGGGCGCTCCAGCAGCGGGAGCTCGCCGAACAGGATCGACAGGTTGACCGTGAAGCTGTGCCGGGCGGCGGCGCTCGTTCCGGCGGCCATGTCCATCACCTCGTAATCTCTCTTCCGACATCCGCAACTTCCACGATCCGGAAGAGGGATTCTGTCTGGTGGAAGCATGTCCGGGGCATCGAGCGACTGTCAAGGCATCTGCAACAAATTGTTGAAGTGCTCCGCCCGCAGGCCGGGCCCCCTTGACCGACCCACCGCCGCACCCGCGCTCGCTAGAGTGGCCGCGTGCGATTGATGGTGGAGTTCACGACAGAACCGTTCGAACTGGACACGTTCCCGCCGCACGCCGTGGCGGCCCGCAAGGTGGTCGACGAGGCGGGCCTCGACGTCGCGGTGGGCCCCTTCGGCACCGGCGCCGAGGGTGAGGCGGACCGGATCCTGGAGGCCGTGTCCAAGCTGCTCCGGGAGAGCCTGGACGCCGGCGCGACCCGGATCTCGGTCCAGGTCAGCGTCCTCGCAGAGGCCGAGGCCGAGCCCGAGGCCGCAGCCGCAGCCGAGGCCGGGAACGAGAGCGCAGCCGGGGAGGGCGGTACGCCGTGACCGAGCAGACCGAACACCCGCTCGCCGCGGCGATCAAGCCGCTGCTGGACGCGGTCGGCGCGACGCCCGTCCCCCTGGACGAGGCGAAGGCCGAGGACGTCGTCCTGGAGTGGGAGGGCGAACGGGCGCTGGCCGTCCGGCTGCCGCACCTCAGCAGCGCACTGGACCGCCTGCTGGCCGAGATGACCCGCCAGTTCGACGGCCGCCCGCTGACCGAGCTGGACCGCTGGGAGAAGCAGCGCGTGGTCGCGCTGCTGGAGGAGCGCGGCGCCTTCACCGTCCGCCACGGCGTCGAGACGGTCGCGACGGCGCTCGGCGTGAGCCGCTTCACCGTGTACAACTACCTCAACCGCCAGGACGGCGCGAAGCCGAACTGACCCCTCCCGCAGGGGTGCGCCCCGCCGGCCCGGCCAGTCTTGCCCGGGCCCCGGCGGGGCGCACTTGTCTCATCACACACGAAACACCCCGCGACCAGGGCCGTCGCGAAACGTAACCACCAACCGTTCAACAAAGTGTTGACGGCCTGATCCCGCCGATCTAGCTTGTGCGGGTGGCACCACTCTCCAGGAGGTCCACCCGTGACCAACCACCCCCACGCCCTTGACGCCCTGGCGGCGACCGACTCCGCCGAGCTCAAGGAGATCCTGCTGGACGTCTGCACCAGCCCCGCCTGGGCCGACGCCGTCGCGGCGGCCCGACCGTGGAAGGACCGCCGGGCCCTGCTCGAGGCCAACGCCGAGGCGATGGCCGGGCTCTCCGTCCCCGACCTGCACGAAGCGATGGCCGGCCACGCCCGGATCGGCGCGCCCAAGCCGGGCGACGCCACCTCCGAGCGCGAGCAGGCCGGCGTCCACGGCGCCGACGAGGCCCTGCTCGACGAACTGCGCCGGGCCAACGCCGCCTACGAGGCCAAGTTCGGCCATGTGTTCCTGATCTGCGCGACCGGCCGCACCGCGGCCACCATGCTCGACGCCCTGCGCGAGCGCCGGCCCAACGACCCCGCCACCGAGGCGGAGATCGTCCGGGGCGAACTGCGCAAGATCAACGACATCCGGATCAACCGGCTGCTCGACGACAACTGACGGTCGGTCGGACGCCTCCGGCGCCGCCTCAGGTATCACTGACGCAGCACCTACGCGTCCCCCGCACCACCTCTGCCATCAGTAAGGTCACCTCACCCATGACTGGCATCTCCACCCACGTGCTCGACACCAGCCTCGGCCGCCCGGCCGAGGGCGTCCCGGTCGAGCTCGCACTGCAAACCGAGGGTGGCTGGCAGGTGCTCGGCACCTCCGCCACGGACTCCGACGGCCGGGCCAAGGACCTGCCGGCCGTGGAGGCGGGCTCGGTCGTCCGGCTGCTCTTCGACACCGGCGCGTACTTCGCCCGGAAGTCCGCGGAGCCGCCGTTCTTCCCCGAGGTCACGATCGTCTTCACGGTCGCGCCCGCGCAGCACCACTACCACGTGCCGTTGCTGCTGAACCCGTTCGGATACTCGGTCTACCGCGGAAGCTAGACCGATCGATTGATATGGGAGCCATGTCATGGCCCACGTGCTCGGTCAGAACCAGTACGGCAAGGCGGAGAACCGGATCGTCCGCGTCTACCGCGACTCGACCCGCCACGAGATCAAGGACCTGAACGTCTCGGTCGCCCTCTCCGGCGAGTTCGACGACGTCCACCTCACCGGGTCGAACGCCAACTGCCTGCCCACCGACACCACCAAGAACACCGTCTTCGCCTTCGCCAAGGAGTACGGGATCGACTCGGCCGAGGCCTTCGGCATCCTCCTGGCCCGGCACTTCGTCGACAACACCGAGCGCGGTGTCGTGCACCAGGCCCGGATCCGGATCGAGGAGTACTCCTGGGACCGGATCCGCACGCCCGACAGCAGCGCCCGCTTCATCGGCTCCGAGGAGGTCGGGCACTCCTTCGTCCGCACCGGCCAGGAGGTCCGCACCAGCGAGATCGTCTACGACGGGGACTCCGTCCAGGTGATCTCCGGACTGAAGGACCTGGTCGTGCTGAACTCCACCAACTCGGAGTTCTGGGGCTACATCAAGGACAAGTACACCACCCTCCAGGAGGCGTACGACCGGATCCTCGCGACCCAGGTCACCGCCCGCTGGAAGTACGGCTTCACCGGCCGTGACAACGAGGCCCAGCCCAACTGGAACCGCAGCTACACCCACATCAAGCGGCACCTGCTGGAAGCCTTCGCCGAGACCTACTCCTACTCGCTGCAGCAGACCCTGCACGCGATGGGCACCCGCGTCCTCAACAACCGCGCCGAGGTCGACGAGGTTCGGCTCGAACTCCCCAACAAGCACCACTTCCTGGTCGACCTGGAGCCGTTCGGCCTCAAGAACGAGAACGAGGTCTACTACGCCGCCGACCGGATGTACGGCCTGATCGAGGGCACCGTGCACCGCGAGGGCGTCGTACCGGTGATCCCGGTCGCCTGAAACCGGCCCGCCGGCCTCCCGCCGGCACCGGGCACCACCTGCTCCACCCGCTCCACCCGCAGCACCACCTCCTGCACCACCTGCTTCTCCACCCCCACCCATCGGAGACCGTGCCCAGCCTCACGGCGGCCGGCCCGGGGAGCTGGAGAACCCGCCCCGAGGGACTCCTGCACCGCCGTCCCCGCCCTCGGGGGACACCTCCAGCGTCACGGGCGCGCCGAGAGCCGAGGCACAAGAGGGGCTCGACATGGCACCCAGCACCACCGGCAGCAACGACGGCGGTTCCACCCCTGCGAGAACACCCGGCCCGGACGGCGCACCGGCACGCCCCGCCGGCACGCCGTCCGGACCGGAGGTCCACCCCGTGGACCAGCTCCTGCCCCCGGTGAGGCTCCTCACCAGCGGGCTCCAGCACGTGGCCGCGATGTACGCGGGAGTCGTCGCTCCCCCGCTCATCGTCGGCGCCGGCGTGGGCCTGAGCCCCGCCGAACTCGCCCTCCTGATATCGGCCAGCCTGTTCACCGCCGGACTGGCCACCCTGCTCCAGACCATCGGCTTCTGGCGGATCGGCGCCCGGCTGCCGTTCGTCAACGGCGTCTCGTTCGCCGGCGTCGCCCCCATGATCGCCATCGCGAAGGAGCACGGGCCGAAGGACGCCCTCCCGGTGATCTTCGGCGCGGTGATCGTCGCGGGGATCCTGTGCCTCCTCGCGGCACCGTACTTCTGCAAGCTGATCAGGTTCTTCCCACCGGTCGTCCAGGGCACCGTGATCACCCTCATCGGGGTGTCCCTGCTCCCGGTGGCCGTCAACTGGGCCCGCGGCGGTTCGCCGGACGCGCCCGGTTACGGCTCCACCAAGGCCATCGGGCTGGCCGCGCTCACCCTCGGCGCGGTGGTCCTCGGCAACCGGCTGCTGCGCGGCTTCTGGCAGCAGCTCTCCCTGCTCGTCGGCCTGGCGGTCGGCACCCTGCTCGCCTTCCCGCTCGGGCTGGCCGACTTCGGCGCCGTCCACGAGGCCCGGGTCTTCGCCCTGCCCTCGCCCTTCCACTTCGGCGCGCCGATCTTCGACGCTGCCGCGATCGCCTCGCTGTGCATCGTCATGGTGGTCGCCATGACCGAGTCCACCGCCGACATGCTCGCCCTGGGACGGATCGTCGACCGCGAGGCCGACGAGAAGACCCTCGCCGCCGGACTGCGCGCCGACGGCCTCGCCACCGCCGTCAGCCCGGTCTTCAACGGCTTCGCGGCCAGCGCCTTCGCCCAGAACATCGGGCTGGTGGCACTGACCGGGATCCGCAGCCGGTTCGTGGTCGCCACCGGCGGCGGACTGCTCGTCCTGCTCGGGCTCTTCCCGGTGCTCGGCGCGGTCGTCTCGCTCGTCCCGCAGCCCGTCCTGGGCGGCGCCGGGATCGTGCTCTTCGGCACGGTCGCCGCCAGCGGCATCCGCACCCTCGCGGAGGCCGGCCTGGACTCGGGCGCCAACACCGTCCTGGTGTCGGTCTCGCTCGGGGTCGGCATCATCCCGATCGCCGCGCCGACCTTCTACGACGCCTTCCCCGAGGCCGCCCGCACCCTGCTCCACTCCGGCATCTCGGCCGGCTGCGTCGCGGCCGTCCTGCTCAACCTGCTGTTCCACCACCTCGGCGCCACCCGCCGGGCCGCCACCGAGGGGTCTCCCGACCCGTCGGTGCCGACGGCGACGCCGTCACCCTCCTGACCCACCGGGCGGGCATGCGCCCCGTGCCCGCCCGGCCCTCCCCCTTGGAGTCACCATGGCAGTCCAGCCCCCGCCCGCCGATCAGCGGATCGTCATCGAGAACGCCGCGATCGCCACCGTCGACGCCCACGACACCGAGTACGCCCGCGGCCACGTGGTGATCCTCGGCAACCGGATCGAGTCGGTCGGCAACGGCCCCGCCCCGGCCTGGCTGGACAACGTGGTACGCCGGATCAACGCCGAGGGCCACCTCGTCACCCCCGGCCTGGTCAACACCCACCACCACTTCTACCAGTGGATCACCCGCGGCCTCGCCCAGGACAACATCCTGTTCGACTGGCTGGTCGCCCTCTACCCGACCTGGGCCCGGATCGACGACCGTCTCGTGCACGCCGCCGCCCAGGGCTCCGCCGCCGCGCTCCTCAAGTCCGGCTGCACCACCGCCTCCGACCACCACTACGTGTTCCCCAAGGACGGCGGCGACATCCTCGGCGCCGAGATCGAGGCCGTCCAGGAGCTGGGCCTGCGGTTCACCGCGCTGCGCGGCTCGATGGACCGCAGCAAGAAGGACGGCGGCCTGCCCCCGGACCACGCCGTCGAGGAGCTGGACGCGATCCTCACCGCCTCCGAGGAGGCCGTCGACCGCTACCACGACGCCTCCGCCGACTCGATGCTGCAGATCGCGCTCGCGCCCTGCTCGCCGTTCTCGGTCTCCACCCGGCTGCTGCGCGAGTCCGCCGAACTCGCCCGCCGCAAGGGCGTCCGGCTGCACACCCACGGCTCCGAGACGGCCGAGGAGGAGGCCTTCTGCAAGGAGCTGTTCGGGATGGGCCCCACCGACTACTTCGAGTCGGTCGGCTGGCTCGGCGAGGACGTCTGGATGGCGCACTGCGTCCACATGAACGACTCCGACATCGCCAAGTTCGCCGAGACCGGGACCGGCGTCGCCCACTGCCCGTCCTCCAACGCCCGGCTGGCCGCCGGGATCGCGCGGGTCCCCGACATGCTGGCGGCCGGCGTCCCGGTCGGCCTCGGCGTCGACGGCACCGCCTCCAACGAGTCCGGCGAACTCGGCACCGAGCTGCGCAACGCCCTGCTGATCAACCGGCTGCACGGCACCCCGACCGCGCTCACCGCCCGGCAGGCGCTGCGCCTGGGCACCATGGGCGGCGCCCGGGTGCTCGGCCGGCACAACGAGATCGGCTCGATCGAGGCCGGCAAGCTCGCCGACCTGGCGCTGTGGAAGGTCGACGGCATCATGCACTCCTCGATCGCCGACCCGGTCGCGGCGCTCGCCCTCGGCGCGCTGCCGCCGCTGGCCGTGCTCTTCGTCAACGGCAACGCCGTCGTCGAGAAGGGTCAGCTCACCACGGTGAACGAGGACCGGATCGCACAGGCCTGCGCCCGGGCCGCCAAGGAGCTTGCGGCCCGCCCGATCTGACGATCCGTCCTCTCAATTCCTCCGCTCCACCCGAACTCCGGGCCGCCCCAGGGACGGTGCGTCACCCGGACTCCGTCGGCCGGTCGGACCCGGGCTCTCCCGGTCCGGCCCGCCCGGCCGACGGACCGCGGCCCCGGACCCACGGCGAGGGTCCGGGGCCGCGGCGTGCCGCCGCACCGGAGCCGGCTCCCACCCCCGTGGGGCGCCCGCACCGGTGCGCGACAGACCGGACCGGACTCAGCCCGGGCGGACGACGGCGGCCTGCACCGCGCCCGGGGCCGGTCCCCGCGCGGCCGCCGTCAGCGCCGGTCCGGCGAGCGCGAACACCCCCGCCAGCACCACCCAGCCGACCGCCCCGTGGTCCACCGCCGTCAGCGTGACCACCAGCGGCCCGATCACATGCGCGGCCGCCTGCCCGCTCATGAACACCCCCTGGTACTCGCCGTGCGAGCGCGGGTCCGCCAGGTCCAGGCTGAGCGTCCAGCCGCCCGCCGAGGTCAGCAGCTCCCCCAGGGTGTGCACCAGCGCCCCCACCAGCAGCGCGCCGGCCGCCGCCCAGGCCGGGCCGTACTGCGCCGCCGCGTAGACCAGGCACCCGCCCGCCAGCAGCAGCGCCCCGCGCGCGCAGGCCCGCGCCGCCGACGGCACATCGGTGACCCCCCGGCTCGCCCGCACCTGGAACACCACCACCAGCAGGCAGTTGACCACATTGACGGCCGCGACCATCGCCGCCGGGGCCCCGGTGCCGAGCACGATCCACAGCGGCAACCCCACCATCAGCACCGCGAGTTGGAGCTCCAGTACCGCGTGCAGCGCCGTGACCAGCAGGTACCGGCGGTCGCGCAGCGCCGTCCGGGGACCGCGCGATCCGTCGGCGGCGGCACCCCCGGTACCCGTTCCGGCCGTGGTGGTCGCCGACACCGGCAGGCCCGCCAGCAACACCGTCACACCCAGGAAGCTCAGCGCGTCCAGCACCATCATGGTCACGTACCCGGTGTAGCTGTCGGCCTGCAGCGCGAGCACCGCACCGCCGGAGCCGACCACCAGGCCCGCGTTCATCACCGAGCGCAGCAGCGCCCGCGACCGCACCTGCCCCTCGGCCGGCAGCGCCCGGGCGATCAGCGCGCTGCGCACCGCCGCCCCTCCGCGCGACAGCACCGTCGCGGCGCAGGTCAGCACCACGAAGACGGCCAAGGAGTGCACGAAGGCGTAGCCGAGCACCGCCGCCGCCTCCAGCGGGCCGACCACCAGCAGCAGTTGCCTGCTCCCGACCCGGTCGGCGAGCCGCCCCATCGGCACCCCGGCGAACACCCCGCACACGCCGGCGACGGTGAGGCCGAGCGCCACCGAAGTGGGCGTCAGACCGATGGAGCGGGTGAAGAACAGCACGTTCACCGTGACGAAGAGCCCGTCCCCGACGGAGTTCACCAGCGCCATCAGGACGAGTCTGCGCAGCAGCGGGTCGGCGGGCAGGAGGCGTCGGCCGGAGGCGCGCGGGCGCGCCCCCGTGCGGGGGGAGGAAGTCATGCACCAAGGACAGCGGGGTTCCCGGACGGGCGGAATTCTTTTACCGTTACGGTCAATGTTCGAGTTCCGCCTCGGGGTCGAGGACCTCGCCGCCACCTGGTTCGCCTACTCCCCCCTACAGGAGGCGGTGCTGGGCCTGCGCGCCCGCCGCTGGACGTGGTACTACCCGGAGCAGCAGCCCTGGATCGCCGGCTGGCAGGACCGCTGGGAGACCCTGGACACCGCGCTGCTGGACGCGCTGATCACGCCGAACGCCTTTGTGCCGGACTTCCTGACGCCCCGCCCCGCGGTGCCCCGGCCGGACTTCCACGACGAGCTCGCGGAGCTGGCCGGGACCCCGCCGGAGGAGGTCAGGACGGATGTGCTGGCCGCCTACTCCGGCGACGGGAGTCCGCTGCCGCCGGTGCTCACCGCGCTGGTCGACCGCCCGGTGGAGCTGCGGGACCGGGTGGCGGAGGCGCTGTCGGCGTACTGGACGCGCTGCCTGGCCCCCGCCTGGTGGCCGCGGGCGCGGGAGGTGCTGGAGGCGGACCTCGCCCACCGGGGCCGGATGCTCTCGGAGCGCGGTTCCGAGGGGTTGTTCGCGGACCTCGACGGCCGGATCTCCTGGCGGGCCGGGGTGCTGCGGCTGAACGACTCCAATCCGGCGGTCCAGGCGCTGGGCACCTCGGTGGACGTGGCCGGGCGGGGCCTGGTGCTGATCCCGACGCTGGCCGGGCTCGGTGCGCAGACCGACATCACCCAGGACGGCCCGCCGCTGATCGTCTATCCGGCGCGCGGCCGGGCGACCATGGCGGAGGGCCTGGCCGGACGGGCCGGGCCGGGCGGGGCGCCGGCCGCCCTGGTCGGACTGGTCGGGGCGGCGCGGGCGCGGCTGCTGGTCCTGCTGGCGTCGCCCGCCACCACCACCGAGCTCGCCCACCGGCTGGGGGTGACGCCCGGCGCGGTCAGCCGTCACCTGGGGGCGCTGACCGCGGCCGGTCTGCTGGACCGCACCCGGCACGGCCGCCGGGTGCTCTACCGGCGCAGCTCCCTCGGTGACGCGCTGACCTGCCGCAACGGGTGACGGGCTGGGCGTCGCCCCACCTCGACGGGCGGTGCGTCGTCGGACAGCGCGTCGCCCGACCGGGTGTCCTCGTACGGAACGGCGCACCCGGCGGGCCGAGTGCGCCGCCCCGGCGGGGACCCGGCGGCGTGCCCGGCCGGTAGCGTGGGCCTCGGCCGGGCAGGAGCGGTGCGGGCCGGGACCTCAGCCGAGCAGGGGCAGTGCGGGCAGGGTCAGGAAGTCCGCGAACTCCTCGGCCAGCGCGACCTGTTCGAAGAGCTGGGCGGCCTCGCGCCAGCGCCCGGCGGCGTACACCTCGTCGCCGACCTCGGCCCGCAGCGCGGTGAGTTCCTCGGCGACCAGGCGGCGGACCAGGTCGGCGGTGGCCTTCTCCCCGGTGTCGGCGAGGACGACGTCGTTGTGGATCCACTGCCAGATCTGCGAGCGGGAGATCTCGGCGGTGGCGGCGTCCTCCATCATGTTGAAGATGGCGACCGCGCCGAGGCCGCGCAGCCAGGCCTCGATGTAGCGGATGCCGACCTGGACGGCGTTGTGCAGCCCGTGCCGGGTGCAGCTGCCGCCGGCGCCCGCGATGTCGAGCAGCTGGTCGGCGGTGACCGGCCCGTCCGGGCCGGGGTTGTCCTTCTGGTGCGGGCGGTCGCCGAGCACGGCGTCGAAGGAGGCGCGGGCGACCGGGACGAGGTCCGGGTGCGCGACCCAGGAGCCGTCGAAGCCGTTGCCGGCCTCGCGGTCCTTGTCGGCCTGGACCTTCTCCAGCGCGGCCGCGTTGACCTCGGGGTCCCTGCGGCTGGGGATGAACGCGGCCATGCCGCCGATGGCGTGCGCGCCGCGCCGGTGGCAGGTCCGCACCAGGAGCCGGGTGTAGGCGGCCATGAACGGCGAGGCCATGGTGACGGTGTTGCGGTCGGGCAGGATGTAGTGCTCGCCGGCGTCGCGGAAGTTCTTGACGATGGAGAACAGGTAGTCCCAGCGGCCGGCGTTGAGGCCGGCGGCGTGGTCCCGCAGCTCGTAGAGGATCTCGTCCATCTCGAAGGCGGCGGTGATGGTCTCGATCAGCACGGTGGCGCGGACCGTGCCGTGCGGGATGCCCAACTCGGCCTGGGCGTGGGTGAACACGTCGTTCCAGAGCCGGGCTTCGAGGTGGCTCTCGGTCTTCGGCAGGTAGAAGTACGGCCCGGAGTTCGGGTCGTCCGCGCCGCGGGCGAGCAGCCGGGCGGCGTTGTGGAAGAAGTAGAGGCCGAAGTCGAGGAACGCGCCGGCCACCGGCTCGCCGTCGACCAGCAGGTGGTTCTCGTCGAGGTGCCAGCCGCGGGGGCGGACCACGACGGTGGCGAGTTCGGCGGCCGGGCGCAGGGTGTAGCTCTTGCCCGCGTCGGTGGCGAAGTCGATCCGGCCCTCGAAGGCGTCGATCAGGTTGATCTGACCGCTCACCACGTTCTCCCAGGTCGGGGAGGTGGCGTCCTCGAAGTCGGCGAGCCAGACCTTCGCGCCGGAGTTGAGCGCGTTGATCACCATCTTGCGGTCGGTGGGGCCGGTGATCTCGACCCGGCGGTCCTGGAGCGCCCTCGGCGCCTCGGCGACCCGCCAGTCGGCGGCGCGGACCCCGGCCGTGTCGGGCAGGAAGTCCAGGGTGCCGGTGCGGGCGATCTCCGCGCGGCGCTCCCGGCGGCGGGCGAGCAACTCGCGGCGCCGGCCCTCGAAGGAGCGGTGCAGGCCGACGACGAAGGCGACCGCCTCCGGAGTGAGCACCTCCTCGGCCCGGTGGACGCGCGGACCCGCGACCGTGACGACCGGAGCGGTGGGGGAAGCTCCGGGTCCCTGATCTGCAGCCATGAGCAGGACACTCCTAAGTGGAGGGCTTGATTCTGTAAGGTGGAGACTAGTTTCCGCGATACAGAATTTCAACGGTTTGTTGAGATGATCGCTGGGACTGTACTCCTCCTCCGACCGCGAAGGGAACGCCGGTGGCCCCGACCTCCGAGAGCAGTGAGAGCACCGAAAGCAGCGGGAGCACCGCGAACGGCGAGGGCGGCGCCCCGAAGGCGCCCGCCACGACGGCGCCGGAGCGCACCGGCGGCGGGGTGCAGTCCGTCGAACGGGCCTTCCAACTGCTGGAGGCGCTCGCCGACTCCGGCGGCGTGGCGACGCTCAGCGAGCTCTCCACCTCCTCCGGACTGCCGATGCCGACCATCCATCGCCTGGTTCGTACCCTCGTGCAGCAGGGCTATGTCCGCCAGGACACCGCGCGCCGCTACACCCTCGGCCCGCGGCTGATCCGGCTCGGCGAGACCGCCGGGCGACTGCTCGGCAGCTGGGCCCGCCCCTACCTGGCCGAACTCATGGAGGCCACCGGCGAGACCGCCAACCTCGCGGTGCTGGAGGGCGGCGAGGTGGTCTACGTCGGGCAGGTGCAGTCGCGGCGCTCGATGCGGATGTTCACCGAGGTCGGCCGCCGGGTGCAGCCGCACTGCACCGGCGTCGGCAAGGCGCTGCTGGCGCAGCTGCCCGACGAGGAGGCGCGCGCCGTGCTCGGCCCCAACCCGCTGCCCGCGCACACCCCGCACACCGTCACCGACCCGCAGGAGCTGATGGCCCAGCTCGCCGAGGCGCGCGAGCGCGGATATGTGGTCGACGACCAGGAGCAGGAGATCGGGGTGCGCTGCATCGCCCTCGCCGTGCCCGGCGCGCCGACCCCGACGGCGCTCTCCGTCTCCGGCCCGGAGGCCCGGATCAGGGCGCTGGAGGAGCAGGCCGGCGCGGCCTCGCTGGTGCCCGTGATGCACGGGATCGCGGCCCGGCTGGGCCAGGTCCTGGCCCCCTGACGCGGATTCAGTGCGGGCGACGCGCGCGGGCGTTCACCCGTTCGAGCCACCCTTGGACCCGTCCGAGGGCGGGTTGCCCCAACCCCGGAGACCCGTCGGCGACGCTGGTCCGGACGCGGCCCGCGACGGCGCGGGTGCGCCGGACACGAAGGGTTGGGTGAGCGGCGATGACCCGCAGCGGTTCCGTTCGGAGGCTTCTCGGCAGGTCGTTGGTGACGGGGTGCGTGGTGGCGGTGCTGGCCGCCGGGCAGGCCGGGGCGGTCTGTCCGCCGGACGACAAGGCGCCCGCGCCCGGGGTGGGCGCCCCGGCACCGGGGGCCGGTGACCCCGGCGCCCCGGCCCCGGGCACGACCGCCGACCCGGCGGTGGCGGCCGTGCCCTCGAACTCCGACCTCTACGTCGTCCGGATCGACCCGGACCCGGCCGCGCCCGGCGGCAGCACCGTCCTGCACGCCTTCGTCGGCAACCTCGGCCCGGACCGGACCGCCTCGCCGTTCACCGTCGTGATCACCCTGCCCGAGGGGGTCACGGCCGAGCCGCCGTTCTTCCCGGAGAACTGCTACGAGTTCCAGAACGGCCACCGGGTGCGCTGCACCTTCCCGGCCGGTCTGCCGAAGTTCCGCAGCGCGACCGCGCTGATCCCGCTCCGGCTCTCCCCCGAGGTCCCCCTCGGCACGCTGGCCGGCGGTTATGTCGCGGTGCGCGGCGACGACGACCGGATCGAGAGCAACAACCGGCAGCCGTTCACGATCGAGGTCGTCGAGTCCACCGGTCCGAGGCCGATCGTCTGACCGTCGGCCCCGGACCGGTGACTGCTACCGGTAGACCCGGACGTAGTCCGCCGCGAAGGTGATCGGCGTGGTGCCCGAGGGCGCGGGGTGGTAGTTCCCCGCGCTCAGGGACAGGTTGAGGATCGGGTAGGCCGTCCAGCCGGCGCCGACGCCCTTGCCGTCGGAGAAGACCTTGGTGCCGTTGATGTACCAGTCGACCGAGGTGGCGCCGTAGTGGGTGCCGACGGTGACCCAGCTGTCCTTGGCGATCGCCTTGGCGTCGGTGACGTACAGGTGGCCCGGGTTGATGTGGTTGGTCAGCTCCAGCAGGTTCGGGTTGTCGCTGTGGTACTCGAAGGAGTCGATCTCCCCGTGGGTGCCGCTGGTGCTGTTCCACGTCCACAGCGCCGGCCAGGCGCCGGTGCCGGCCGGGAGCTTGACCCGGGTCTCGATGTAGTCCCCGGTCTTCACCTTGAAGCCCTCGCTGGAGTACTCGGTGGTGAGCAGGCCGGTGTCCCAGGCCTGCTTGCCGTTCTCCAGCGTGTGCGTGCCCGGCCGGGCGGTGAAGGTGGCGACGCCGCCGGAGACGGCGACGTTGTTCTTGTTCAGCCAGTCGAGCTTGTTGTCGTTCGGGTTGTGGTCGCCGTAGTGGTAGGAGCTGCTCCGGTCGGCGGTCCAGCGGGAACCCAGGGCGAGGCTGTTGAAGTCGTCGGACCAGGTGAGCGTCTTGCCCGCGACCGGGGCACCCGTGGTGGGGGTGGTCGGCGTCGGGGTCGGCGTGGGGGTCGGCGTGGGGGTGGGCGTCGGCGTCGGGGTCGGCGTCGGGGTGGCGGCGGAGACGACGAGCTCGCGGGAGGGCAGGTTGTGCCAGCCGCCGGTGCTGTCCTGCCAGAAGCCGAACTGGGTGTAGGTGCCGGCGGCCAGGGTGCGCGCGCCGGTGGTGACCGTCAGGCCGGCCGGGCAGACCTGGACGTTGCTCTTGTTCCCGGGGAAGTCGAGGTTGTGCCCGGCCGCGTCGCGGATGCCGACGCCGACGGTCTTCGCGGTGAAGCAGGACGAGGAGTGCAGGGTGAGCGAGCCGGTCGCCGCCTTGCCCGCGACCATGGCGGCCGGGGCGAGCTTGTCCTGGGTGACGGTCGGCAGGGCGGCGGCCTGGGCGCCGGTCACGGCCGGCAGGCCGAGCAGTCCGGCACCGGTGACGGCGAGCGCCCCGGTGGCGGCGAGGGCGGCGCTGCGGCCCCGGTGGGAGGGACGGGCGTGGCGGGGCGCGGGGTGGCGGCCGAGGGCGCGCCGGTTCGGCGCAGGCTGCGGGGAGGCAGTGGGCATGGCAGTGGTCCTCTGCGACGCCTACGAGGTGAGCTGTCGGGTTCGGGCGCGAGGTTGCCCGGCCGTCCGGAGAGCGGCTTCACCCCTAGCCGCGACTCGCACGCTCTGGGCGCGCGGCCGGGCACTGACCTGGGTCCCCCGCTCCCGTCCGCTGTGGTGCTCGATTGCCGGCCGGCGGGTGGACGGGACTCGGCGTCCCGACGGCGGGGCTCCGCTGCGGCGGAAGCCTCTGCAGGCTAGGCAGGCCGTCCGCGCACGGACAACCTTCCGGGGGCTGTTGTCGCGCAGCTCACACCGCCGCCCCGCGCTCCCGAGCGGCCGTTCCGGGTCGCCGTGGGGGCCGCGGTGGCCGTGGTGGCGGGTCCGGCGGGGAAAGTGCGCCACGGAGGCGGGGTGGTCGGATAGGTTGGAGATCCATCCGCGTCCGGAACCGTCCGGGTCGCAGCGAGCACCACGACAGCACGTCCAGAGACGAGGAGACCCGCCCCGCCATGACCGCGTCCCCGCCCGCCTTCGCCGGCCGTACCTTCCTGTTCCGGGTCGACAACGGCGCGGCGTTCCGCAACGCGTACTCGGCCGACGGCAAGCGGCTGCGCTGGGAGGGCCTCGGCGAGTCGGCGGGCCAGTGGGAGGACGTCTCCCTGCACGTCGCCGAGGTCGGCCCGCAGCTCTACTTCGTCAGCTGGACCGAGGTGAGCGGCATCACCGTGAGCCACGTGATGGACCTGGCCCGGATGACGGTCCGCGCGTTCTGGACGTACGAGGGCGAGGGCGGCCGGGTCGGCGAGCTGCACACCGGCACCCTGGAGCAGGTGGCCTGAGCGCCTGCCCGCACGGACGCCTTCCCGGACGGACGCCTTCCCGGACGGACGCCCGGCCGTACCGGTCGGGCCGACCGGCCGACCGGCGGCAGGGACGGTCAGGCCGACGGGCTCGCGGCCGGGACGGTCAGACGCTGGGAGATCCACTCCAGTGAGGACGGGAGCAGCTTGCTCCAGGTCTCGAAGTTGTGGCCGCCGGCCTCCAGCATGCTGTAGGAGACCTTCATCGGGGCGTGCGCGGCGG
Source organism: Kitasatospora purpeofusca (assembly GCF_000718025.1). GTDB lineage: Bacteria > Actinomycetota > Actinomycetes > Streptomycetales > Streptomycetaceae > Kitasatospora > Kitasatospora purpeofusca. The sequence goes on along the minus strand of NZ_JODS01000002.1, from coordinate 425,317 downwards.
CCACGAACGCCTCGGTCTCGCGCCGGTAGTTGCCGTCGCCCTCCCGGGTGCCGGCCAGCAGCACGGAGATCGCGGGCTGCGGCAGGTTCTTGAGACGCCACATCAGGTCGGCCTCGTTGCGGCGCTGTTCGCTGCCGTTGTAGAGGTCGCCGGTGCTCGGGTCGTCGGCCGCCTGGTAGTAGCCGGAGAGCGAGACGGCGGTCGGGTAGACGTCGGGGTGGCGCATCGCCAGCTTGAGCGCGCAGTAGCCGCCGGTGGAGTTGCCCATGAACGCCCAGGCCTTCGGGTCGGCGGAGACCCGGTAGGTGGCCTGGATCGCCGAGGGCACGTCCTTGGCGAAGTAGGCGTCGGTCTGCGCGCCGTTGGGGACGTCCTCGCACTCGGTGTCCTGCGGCAGCGCGGGCGAGGGGCGCACCAGCACCAGCACGGTCGGCTGCATCCGCCCCTCCTGGAGCAGCTTCAGCGCCGCGCCCGGGTAGTTGAGGCGGGTGACGAGGTTCTTGGCGATGCCCGGGAAGCCGGTGCTGACGACCAGGACCGGGAACTGCTTCTGCTCGTACTCGGGCTGGAAGTACTGCGGCGGCAGGTAGACGTAGCCCTCGGTGGAGAGCCGGGTGGTGGCGCCGTCGATGCGGACCTCGCGGATCTCGCCGGACTTGTCGCGGTCGCGGCCGAGCGCGCCGCCGCCCTGCACCTCGGCGTGGCCGATGGTCTCGACGCGCAGCCGGCCGGAGGCGTCCACCTTGTTGTGGATGACCACCGGCCCGCTGTCCCCGGTGCCCAGCAGGTCGTCCCAGCTGCTGTAGAACGCGAAGTAGTTGTTGGCGACCAGGCCGAGCGCGGCGAGCACCGCCAGCTGGGTGGCGAGCAGGGCGCCGATCCGGCCGAGGACGGCCTTCCAGCTCTTCTTCGACAGTCTCGGCCACAGCCAGACCGTCCCGACCATCGCCGCGACGGCGATCAGAACGGTCAGTGCCAGCACCTTGTGGCTCGTCAGACCCATGTCGTGTTTGCTCCCACGCCTCGTACTCCCCAGCCCCCGGGGGAAGGACACCCGGGAGGGCCGCCCCGGTTCCCCCGTCCGCAGTGGGGCACCGTCGCCGAGGCGCGACCACCCAGCCTAGCCGCTCCGGAGTGCCCCCCGCCCCCGCCGACCAGCGGTGACGCCCTCGGTCTTGAGGAGGAGAAGCGGGCCGTGGGGATGTGCTTCCGGCCCTTGCTCCGCCTGCTGCGGCCGCTGCGGCTGCTGCGGCGGAGCGGGTGACGGAGGCGGCGTCAGTTGACGCGGCTCCACAGGTCGAGGCCGGCGGTGAGTTCGCGCATGCAGCGGGCGCCGAGTTCGCGGGGCGAGCCGGGTCCGGTGGCCGGGGCGCCGGAGCGCGCCCACTGCTCCAGGGCGACCCGGATCGCGGCGGTGGCGGCCGCGGCGGCGAGCCGGATCTCCAGCAGGTCGGTGCCGGGCGGGCAGCGGTCGGCGATCGCGGCCCGCAGCCGCTCCTCGGAGTCGGCGTGCACCCGCTGCCAGACCGTGGCCAGCCGGGGGTCGCGCAGCAGGTCGCGGGTCCAGCGCAGGGCCTCGACGGCGGTCGCGTCGGACGGGCTCAGGGACTCCGTCGCCGAACGCTCCAGCGCCTCGCGGACCGGCAGGTCGGAGGCGCTCTCCGTGAACAGCCGCACCCAGCGTTCGCCGCCGGCCGCGAGCAGCGGGGCGACGGCGTCCTCCTTCTCCGAGAAGTAGCGGTAGAAGGTGCGCAGCGAGATGCCGGAGGCGGTGGCGATCTCCTCGGCGGTGGTCGCCTCGGCCCCGCGGGCAGCGAACAGCTCGGCCGCGGCCTGGGCGATCTCCAGCCGGGTGCTCTCGCGGCGGCGCTGGTTCAGGGTCGGACGTCCGGTCACGGGCACAGCGTACGCGGACGAAGGGATCGGTGGCATCTCACGTCGATACGGCGTGTCGAGCCTTTTTGGCACGACGTGTCATTCAGGCGTACCGTGTCAGCGAGGTCGAGAGACCACGAACGGAACGGAGAACCACCATGGAGCGCTTCACCGGACGGAACGTCCTGATCACCGGCGGCGGCTCGGGCATCGGCCGGGCCACCGTGCACCGGATCCTCGCCGAGGGCGGCCGGGTCGTCGCCGTCGACGTCAACGAGGACGGCCTGAAGTCCACCCTGGACCGCGCCACCGCCGACGGCACCGTTGACCGCCTCACCACGACGGTGCTGGACGTGTCGGACGAGGCCGCCGTTCGGACCGTCGTGGCCGAGGCGGTCGCCGCGCTCGGCGGTCTGGACGTCCTGGTCAACGCTGCCGGCATCCTGCGCTCCGCCCACACCCACGGGACCAGCCTGGAGTTCTGGAACAGGATCGTGGCGATCAACCTGACCGGGACCTTCCTGATGACCCGGGAGGCGCTGCCCGCGCTGCTCGCCGGCGGCAAGGGCGTGGTGGTGAACTTCAGCTCCACCTCCGCCACCTTCGCCCACCCCTACATGGCCGCCTACGCCGCGACCAAGGGCGGCATCCAGTCGTTCACCCACGCGATCGCCGCCGAGTACGCCAAGCAGGGGCTGCGTGCGGTGTGCGTCGCGCCGGGCAGCATCGACAGCGGCATGACCAACAACCCGGGCCTGCCGGCGGACGCCGACTTCAGCCTGCTCGCCAAGCTCTCGCCCGCGCTCGGGCAGGGCTTCGCCGGGCCGGAGACCGTCGCCGGTGTGATCGCCATGCTCGCCTCGGACGACGGCGCGTTCGTCACCGGGACCGAGCTGCGGATCGACGGCGGCACCCACATGTGACGTCGGCCTTGTGGCGCTGGCTTGGTGACGTCGGCCTTGTGGCGCTGGCTTGGTGACGTCGGCCTTGTGGCGCTGGCTTGGTGACGTCGGCCTTGTGACGTCGGCCTTGTGACGTCGGCGGGCTCCGGGGCCCGGCCCCCGGACGGCGGTGGCCGGGCTCAGCCCCGCCACTCCACCGCGAACGCCCGGGCCGCGTTGGCGGTGAGGATGCCGTGCGGGACCTCGGGGCCGAACGCCCGGGCCAGCCGGGGCGCGAGGGCGGTGAGCAGGTGCGTGGGCCCGGGGGCGGAACGGGCGGTACGGGTGGTGGTGTCGCCGCCGAGGAGCACCCGGTCGCCGTACCCGGCCTCGACCAGGGCCGCCACCGTGTCGAAGAGGTGGTGGTCGGTCGCGTGGTTGGCCCGCGAGGGACCGTCCAGGGCCACGAAGGCGCCGCGGGCGGCGAGTTCGCGGTGCAGCCGGAGGTCCGGGAAGCGGTTGAGGTGCCCGAGCACCACCCGCTCGGGCGGCACGCCGAGGCGCTCGCAGAGCAGGTCGAGCACATCGGGTGCGGCGGTGCCGAGTTCGTGGTGCACGGCGATCGGCGCGCCGGTGGCGTGGTGCGCCTCGGCGGCCGCCGCCATCACCCGGCGGGTGTGCGGGTCGAGGCCGTGGTAGTCGCCCGCCACCTTGACGAGTCCGGCGCGGACGCCCTCGGGGGCACCCCGCAGCCCGGTGGTCAGCTCGGCGGTGAAGAAGGCGGCCAGGCCCTCGTACCGCCGGTCGAGTTCCGCCGGGTCGTAGTGGACCGCCTGATGCAGCCCGGTGGCCGCGACCAGGTGGACCCCGGTCGCCCGGGAGAGTCCGGGCAGCGCGTCGGCCCGCCGCCCCATCCCGGCGGGCGTCCACTGGACGAACGCCCGGCCGCCGGCGGCCGCGAAGCCCCGCAGCACCGCCTCGGCGGCGGCGGGATCGTCCAGTTCCTCCCCCGGCAGCCTGGGGCTGCGCAGGAAGAGGTGGTCGTGGGCGTCGCAGACGCCGAGTTCGGCCGGATCGAGGTCGCCGAGGACGGTGCGGACCCGGCTGCCGGGGGCGTTCACTCCGCCGCTTCCCCGGTCCCGGGCGCCCCCGCAGCGGCGGCGGCCGCTTCCGCCTCGGTCTCGGTCTCGGTCTCTGTCTCTGTCTCGGTGAAAACGGCGGCGGCGACGCGCAGTCCGGCCAGCGCCTTGGGCACGCCGACATAGGGCGCGAGGTGGACCAGGACCTCGGTGACCTCCGTCCTGGTCAGGCCGATCCGCAGGCTGTTGCGCACATGGTCGGCGAGTTGCGGCTCCACGCCGCCGAGCGCGGTGAGCGCCGCCAGGTTGGCCACCTGGCGGTCCCGCAGGGCGAGTCCGGGCCGCTGGTAGGTGCCGCCGAAGAGCGCGGTGACGATCCAGTCCGCGAAGCCCGGCGCGAGCTCGTCGAGCGGACCGAGCGTGCCGGAGCGGGTCCGCTCACCGGCCAGTTCGGCGAGCAGGGCGTGGCCGGCGGCGCGGTCGAACGGGGAGGGCACCAGGCCCGCGTCGAGGGGGCGGTCGGCGGGCGGTGTCGGGGTGGTGGCTGCCGAATTCACGGGACGGGACGGTCCTTTCACCAGTGGCGGCCGACGGGCAGCCGGTCGAGTTCGGGGCTGGAGAGGTGGTGCACCCGGTAGCGGGTGCCGGGCGCCCCGGCCGGGGCGTCCGCGCGCCAGAGGGCGATCCGCAGCAGTTCCCAGCGGGCCGGGTCGAGGGCGACGGCGGCGGTGTGCAGGTCGGGGTGGTCGGGGAGCTCGGCCAGGGCCCGTTCGACGGCCTCGGCCGGGTCCGCGCCCTCCGGCAGCCGCTCCGTCAGCCTGGTGGCGGCGACCGGACCGGCCGGACCGACCGCGGCCGGGCCGTCGGCCGCGGGGGCGCCCGCCGCCGGACCCCGGCGGAGGCCCGCGCCGATCCAGTGCCGGACGGCGGGGCGGCCGAAGTCCGCGCAGAGGGTGCGGAATCCGGGACCGAGCAGGAAGGCGTTCAGGCCCTCGGTGGTGCGCCAGAGGTAGAACGGCGCGTACTGGTTGACCGGCGAACCGTCCAGGCCGCGTTCGCGCACCAGGTACGCCTTGAGGCCGAGGCCGGGCCAACTGTCCAGCAGTGGGCCCTTGGTGGCGATCCGGCGGTGGACGGTGCGCATGTCGTAGTCGGCGGGCAGGGTGATCTCGTACTGCATCGCGTGCACGGCGGGCTCCGGGTGGACGTGTCGGGAGCTGTGCCGCCGCTCAGTCGCGGCGGTGGGCGGCGAACAGGGCGAGGGCGCCGCGGGCGGCCCGCTCGAACGGTTCGGCGCTGTCGGCGGCGCGGGCGAGCACATAGCCGCCCTGCACCACGGCGACCACGGCGGCGGCGAGGTCGGCGGGCTCGGCCCCGGGCTGCAGTTCGCCGTTCGCCTGCCCCTCGGCGATCACGGCGGCGAGCCGCCCGCGCAACCAGTCGAAGGTCTCCTCGACGGGCGCGCGCAGCCGGGGGTCGGCGACCACGTCCGGGTCCTGGGCCATCCGGCCGATCCGGCAGCCGCGCAGGGCGTCGCGCTCGCGTCCCAGATAGGCGGCGACCCGCTCGTAGGCCGTCCCGGGACCGGCGAGGTCGGCCTCGGCGACGGCCCGCATCTGCTCCGCGCTGCGGCGCAGGGCGGCGGCGGCGAGGTCGGACTTGCCGTCGAAGTGGTGGTACATGCTGCCCTGGCCGACGCCTGCCCGCTGCTGGATGGCCTTGGGGCTGGTGCCGACGTAGCCGCGCTCCCAGAGGAGTTCCTGGGTGGTCTCGATGAGGCGGTCCTGGGTTGCCATGGCCGTCACTGTACCTACTGGTACAGCGACTGTACATACCAGTAGGTACAGAATCCTGGGATGCGCCCCACGGACCCGGCCCGGTCGGCCCGCGGCCGTGGACGGTGGACCGTGGGCCGCCCCCCGGCGGTCCACAGCCCTGCGAGATCGTCGTCCCCAGGAAGACCGCACGGCACTCGCCCGCGGACCGTGGCGCGCGTCACCTCACGGGCCACCGCCGGCCACGGTGCGTCACCGACGGCGGAGCGGCGGCCCGTCGGAGCCGATCAGGGCCGCCGGGACGGCAGTTCGCGCCGGACCACCGGCGCGACCTCGCCCGCGAACAGCTCCAGCTGCTCGCGCTGGGCCCCCTCGGTGAGCAGGTCCACGCCGACGCCCACCACCTCGTTGCCGAAGGCCTCGTGATAGCGGTGGATCTTCTCGATCACCTGCTCCACACTGCCGACCAGCAGGGAGCCGCGCCCGACGGCGTCCTCCAGCGAGGTGAACGTCGAGCCGCCCCGCCGCCCCGCCGCCCACTTCGCCATCGCCTCCCAGTACGGGCGGAAGCCGGCGAACGCGTCCTGCGAACGCCGGGCGACGAAGAGTCCGCCGAAGCCCGTGCCGACCCGGGCGTCCTCCGGGGCGCGGCCGTAGTGCTCCCAGCGCTCCCGGTAGTGGTCCACCAGCGCCTTGTACTGCTCCATCGGGTGCGAGGTGTTGGCCGAGAACAGGGGATCGCCGTAGCGGGCGGCCAGGTCGGTGGAGAGCGTACTGGTCGCGCTGCCGTGCCAGACCGGGATCGGCTCCTGGTGGGGCCGCGGCCAGGTGGTGACCGCGTGCAACGGCGGCCGGGTGCTGCCCTCCCAGGTCACCTTCTCCTCCCGCCAGAGCCGGCGCAGCAGACCGTAGTTCTCGGCGAGCGCCTCCCACTGCCGTTCCTCCGCCAGGCCGAACTGCTCGAAGAGGCGCGGATCGTTGCCCTTGCCGATGATCAACTCGAGGCGCCCGCCGGAGATCTGGTCGACGAGGGCGTACTCCTCCGCCGCCCGGACCGGATCCGCGACGGACAGCACGGTGACGGTGGTGAACAGCCGGATCACCGAGGTGCGGGCGGCGACGGCGCTCAGCAGCACGGCCGGTGCCGGGGACAGGAACGGCTCGCCGTGCCGCTCCCCCACTCCGTAGCCGTCGAAGCCGAGACGCTCGGCGGTGACGGCCTGGTCGATGATGTTGTGCACCTTCTCGTGCGGAGTGCGCCGCACGCCCGTGACGGGATCGGGCACATTGGACGCGAGGGACGAGACGATGAACCGCACAGCGGTCTCCTTGGGGGCGCTCGGTGGGCGGACGGCCGGCGCGGCGGCCCGGCGGAGCGCCCCGCGATCGGCCGCTCACGCAGGGGCAGCACCGAAGGGTCGGATCGCGCGGGGCCGGTCGGGAGTTCGGGAACCGGCGTTCAGCACGCGGCGCTGCGGGGGCGACAACAGCGCAGGTCGACGGCACGGACGCACATCGCTCCGGCCCCCTCCGCTCGCACGCGCACGATCCACGATCTCCCGCGAGCATAGGCACCGGCCCGCGCTCCGGGCAAGGGCCGTCCCCGGCACCCCGGGTGCGGCTCCCGGCGGCCGCGGCCCGTCCCTCGGCCGGCCGGTCCCCACCTGGCAGGATGTCCGGCATGAGCTACCTCGCTGCGGATGACCGCTATGCGTCGATGACCTACCGCCGGGCCGGCCGCAGCGGTGTGCTGCTCCCGGCCGTCTCCCTGGGCCTGTGGCACAACTTCGGCGACACCCAACCGCTGGACGTCCAGCGGGCGGTGCTGCGCCGGGCCTTCGACCGGGGCATCACCCACTTCGACCTGGCCAACAACTACGGTCCGCCGTACGGCAGCGCCGAGCGCAACTTCGGCCACCTGTTCGCGCAGGACTTCCGCCCGTACCGGGACGAGCTGTTCATCGCCTCCAAGGCCGGCTACGACATGTGGCCCGGGCCGTACGGCGACGGCGGCAGCCGCAAGTACCTGCTGGCCAGCCTGGACCAGTCGCTGGGCCGAATGGGCCTCGACTACGTGGACGTGTTCTACTCGCACCGCTACGACGCGAACACCCCGCTCGAGGAGACCATGGGCGCGCTGGCCTCCGCCGTCCGGTCCGGGAAGGCGCTCTACGCGGGCATCTCCAACTACCCGGCGGAGCAGCACCGGGAGGCCGTGGCGATCCTGCGCGACCTGGGCACGCCGGTGCTGATGAACCAGTGCTCCTACTCGATCCTCAACCGCTACGTCGAGGACGAGGGCGTGCTGGACGCGGTCGCCGACACCCGGACCAGCCTGATCGCCTTCTCGCCGCTCGCCCAGGGGCTGCTGACGGACCGCTACCTCTCCGGCGAGGTGCCGAGCGGGTCGCGGATGTCGGTCGGCAAGTTCCTCCGCGAGGAGGCGCTCACCGGGGCGAAGCTGGACCAGCTGCGGGCGCTGAACAAGGTGGCCGAGCGGCGCGGGCAGACCCTGGCGCAGCTGGCGCTGAGCTGGGTCCTGCGGGACGAGCGGGTGGTGTCGGTGATCATCGGGGCCAGCAGCGTCCGGCAGCTGGACCAGAACCTCGACGCGCTGGCGGGCGGTCCGCTGACGGACGAGGAGCTCGCGGAGATCGACGCGCTCAGCCGCTGAGGCGCGCGCCGGGCCGCCGGAGCGCCCCCGGGACGGAACACACGGTGCCCCGCCGGTCGATGCGTGACCGGCGGGGCACCGCGCTCGTTGGACCGCGGGCACGGGACCGTCCGTACGCGTCCTTCGAGATCTCGGGAGCCCGTCGTGCGGATGTACCTCCTCCGGACCGTCGCCCGCTTCGCCCGGCAGCTGGCGCTGACCTCGCCGCTGCCGTTCCCCCTCCTCCCGGGCGCCCTACCGGCGTCGGACGCCCAGCGCCGGTAGCACCGTCTCGGCGACCCGGTGGGCCTCCTCCAGCAGTGGATTGCCGGAGAGGATGAAGGTGTCCACCCCGAGCGACTCGAACTCCTGGAGCCGCTCGACCACCTGGGCCGTCGATCCGACCACGGCGGTGCCGGGGCCGGGGCGGAACAGGCTCATGCCGGGCCACATGTTCGGGTGGACCTCCAGCTCCCGGGCCCGCGCCGGCACCTTGCCGCCGTGCTGGCGGAACTGCCGCTGCCAGCCGACGCCGTCCTCGCCGCGCACCCCGCCCAGCTGGCGGGCGTAGGTGGCCTCGCTGGTCACGTCGAGGAGCCGGTCGGCGGCGGCCCAGGCCTCGTCCTCGGTGTCGCGGACGATCAGGTGCAGCCGCAGGCCGATCCGCAGGGTCCGTCCGTGCGCGGCGGCGCGCTCCCGGACCAGGTCGAGCTTCTCCTTGAGCTGCTGCGGCGGTTCGCCCCAGGTGAGGTACACGTCCACGTGCTCGGCGGCCATCTCGATCCCGGCCGCCGAACTGCCGCCGAACCAGAGCGGGATGCCGCCCGGCTGGACCGGGGTGAGCTCGCGCAGGCTCGCCCCGGCGTTCCGGAGGTCGTAGAACTCCCCCTTGTGGTCGAAGACCTCGCCGGCGGTGAGGCGCTTGACGATCGACCAGTACTCGGCGCTGAGGCGGTAGCGGTCGTCGTGCTCGACGTGCAGGCCGTACTCGCGCAGCTGCTCGGTGGAGCCGTTGACCACGTTGAAGCGCAGCCGGCCGCCGTGCAGGTGGTCGAAGCTGAGCGCCATCTTGGCCAGCAGGGTGGGCGAGATCAGCCCGGGGTGCACGGCGAGCAGCGGCTTGAACGCCGGGGTGGTGGCGGCGGCGAGCGCGTTGCCGAGGTCCCACACGTCGTGCAGGTCGGTCGCCAGCAGCGCGCCGGTGTAGCCCAACCGCTCGACGCTGCCGGCGAGTTGCTGGAGGTAGCGGAGGTCGACCGGGCGGCGTCCGGACGGCTCCCAGGGGTAGTGGCCCTCGCGCGGGATGATGTACCAGAGGAATTCGGAGGCCATCGGTCAGACCGCCCGGGTGTCGGCGGCGGCGGCCGTCGGGTCCGCGGTCGCCGCGGCGGCCACCGGGGCCTCCAGGGCGGGCAGACGGGCGTCGGCGACGACCACCTGCCGGTCGACGAAGCCGACCCGGTGGAAGATGTCGGCCGCCTCCTGCTGCTCGGCGACGAACCCGGCGCTCGCCGGCTCCAGCCGCCACGGCAGCCCGGCCAGGGCGGTCCGCCAGTCCTCGGCGCTGCCGCCGAGGTCCGCCGCGGCGATCGCGGCCGCCTCGGACAGGTTGGCGGCCACCCAGGCGTCCGCGCGGCGCAGGGCGGTGACGATCGCCGCGACCACCTCGGGCCGGTCGACGGCGAAGCCGCGCCGGGTGAAGAACACCGAGCGGTCGGTGATGACGTCGCCGGTGCGGACCAGCTCGCGGAACCCGCCCTCGCGCCGGGCGGCCGCCAGTTCGGCGCCCTGGGCGATCCAGCCGGCGATCGCGCCCTCGCGCAGCCGCCGCGCCTGGTCCTCCCCCGCCGCCGGGCGGACGGCCGTGACATCGGTCGCGTAGGACAGGCCCTCCGCGTGCAGGGCCTTGGCGAGCAGGTGGGTCTGCCAGGAGCCGATGGCCAGGACGACGGTGCCGCCCTTGAGGTCCGCGACCGACTTCACCGGTCCGTCGGCGCTCACCAGCAGCGCGCCGTGGTCGGGCCGGGGCGCCGAGACCGCAGCGTAGACCAGGTCGTGGCCGGCGGCCTGGGCGGTCACCGGCGGGGTGGAGCCCGTGCCGCCGAAGTCGATCACGCCCTCGGCCAGCAGCTCGCCGGTGCGGGTCCCGTCGGTGTAGCGGTGGAACTCGCCGGTCTCCCCGAGCGGTGCCAACTCCTCGGCCAGGTAGTCGAGTCGGGAGAGGTAGTAGAGGGAGGGATTGCTGGCGTGGACGCCGAGGGTGATGGCCATGGGATCAGCTCCTGTGGTGCGGGTGGGGCGTGGGGCGGGACGAGGGGGAGGCGGGGCGGTTTCGCGCGGGGCGGTGCGAGGGTGGCGGGCGGTGTCAGTGGACGCCGAGGTCGGCGAGCAGCAGACGGCGCAGGTCGGCGAAGGCGGGGTCGGCCGGGTCGCGCGGGCGGGCGACACCCACGCGCTGGTCGCGCACCAGCTTGCCGTCCCGGAGCACGGCGACCCGGTCGGCGAGCCGCACCGCCTCGTCCACGTCGTGGGTGACCAGCAGCACGGCCGGCCGGTGACGGCGGACCAGATCGCCCACGAGGTCCTGCATACGCAGCCGGGTGAGCGCGTCCAGGGCGGCGAACGGCTCGTCCAGCAGCAGCAGTTGGGGCGCCCGGACCAGCGCCCGGGCGAGTGCGGCACGCTGTGCCTCGCCGCCGGAGAGGGTGACCGGCCAGGCGTCGGCGTGCCGGTCGAGGCCGACCTCGGCGAGCGCCCTCAGTCCGGTCTCCCGGGTGGCGGCACCGCGCGGCAGGCCGACGGTGACATTGGCCAGCACCCGCTTCGAGGGGACCAGCCGCGGCTCCTGGAAGACCACCGTCCGCACCGGCGGGACGAGGACCGTTCCGCCGTCGGCCCGGTCGAGCTCGCCGAGGATCCGCAGCAGGGTGGTCTTGCCGGTGCCGCTGGCGCCGAGCAGTGCGACGAACTCGCCGCGGGCGATGGAGAGATCGACGCCGTCGAGCACGGCCCGGGTGCCGAACACCCGACGCAGGCCGCGCAGATGGACGGCCGGGGTGGTCCCGGTCCCGGTCCCGGCTTCGGCTCCGGTCCCGGCTTCGGCTTCGGCTTCGGCTTCGGCTTCGGTGAAGTTGGGGGCGGGGGTGGTGGTCATCGGGTGCCTCCCTGGGCGGCCCTGCGCCAGGGCATCAGGACCCGCTCCAGCAGGCGGACGATGCCGTCGGCGGTGAGTCCCAGGACCCCGTAGATCAGGATGCAGACGGCGAGGATGTCGGTGCGGGAGTAGTTCTGCGCCTGGGCCATCAAGTAGCCGATGCCCTCGGTGGAGTTGATCTCCTCGGCGGCGATCAGGGCGATCACGCTGAGCGTCATGGACAGTCGCAGGCCGGAGAGCAGGGCGGGCAGGGCGCCGGGCAGGACGACGGTGCGCACGATCGCCCAGCGCCCGAGGCCGAAGCTGCGCATGGCCTCGATCAGCTTGGGGTCGGTGTTGCGGACCCCGCCGGAGGTCGACACGTACATGGGGAAGCTGGTGGCGACGCCGATCAGCGCGACCTTCGCGGTCTCGGTGATGCCGAACCAGACCATGAACAGCGGGACGAGGGCGAGGAAGGGGACGGTGCGCAGGACCTGGACCGCCGAGTCGAGGAGTTCCTCGCCGAGGCGGAAGAAGCCGGTCACCACGCCCAGCACCAGGCCGGTGCCGGCGCCGATCAGCAGGCCGAGGCCGGCCCGGGTGAGCGAGACGCCGAGGGCGTCGGCGAGTTGGCCGTTGCCCCACAGTTCGCCGACCGCCTCGGCGACCTGGGCGGGCGAGGCCAGTACGTCCTGGGTCAGCGCGCCGGTGGCGGAGGCGAGGGCCCAGCCGCCGAGCAGGGCCAGCGGGCCGAGGGCGCGCAGGGTCAGCGCGAGGGCGCGGGGGCGGGCGGTCCGGCGGCGGGTGCGCGGTTCGACCAGTCCGGCGGCACGGGCGGCCTCGGTCTCCGGGTCGGTCTCCGGGCCGGTGGCCCGGTCCCCCGACGGGCGGGTGGCGGTGGTCACTTGGTGCCACCGCCGAGCGCCCCGAGGTCGATCAGATAGGGCTTGACGTCGACCGGCTGCTTGGTGACCTTCTGCTCCGCGAAGAACGCGGCGACGGTGCCGAAGCGGGCGATGTCGGCCTCGCCGATGGCGTCGGCGGCGGCGCCCTGGCGGGTCACCTCGACGGCGACGTCCTTCTCGGCGGGGGTGACGGCGGTCGGCCCGGAGTCGGTGAAGACGTTGAGGTAGGCGGCCGGGTCGGCCTTCTCCTTGAGGCCGTTCTCGCGCAGATAGGCGTAGAAGGCCTTCACCACCTCGGGGTGCTTGTCGGCGAAGCCGTTGCGGACGGCCCAGACGGCGTAGTTGTCGGAGCCGACCTCCTTGCCGTTGACCAGGAAGTGCGCGCCGGAGTTGGCGATCGACGGGGTGGAGAAGGTGTTCCAGGTGGCCCAGGCGTCCACCTGGCCGGAGTTGAAGACGCCCGCCGTCTGGTCGGCGCGGAGATAGACCCGCTCGACCTTGTCCGCCGGGATGCCGTTCTTCTCCAGCGCCTTGAGCAGCAGGTACTCGCTGGTGCCGCCCTGGCTCACGGCGACCTTGTGGCCCACGAGGTCCTGCACGGTCTTGATGGGCGAGCCGTTCTTCACCAGGATGCCTTCGCCGACGCCGTCGGGGGCGGTCTGGGCGAACAGCTTGAAGCCGGGCTTCTGGGCGAGCGCGGCGACGGCGGAGGTGATCGAGCCCTGGGCGACGTCGAGCTGGTCGGCGGAGAGGGCCTGGGCGGCGGGCGCGAAGGGGCCGGCGCTGCCGGTCCAGGCGACCTTGGCGTGGACCGCCGCGAGGGCGCGGTCGAGCGAGCCGTCCTTCTTGCCCAGGGCGAGGAAGCCGTTGTTCCCGGGGTCGGGCAGCCGGAGCACTGCCTCGGCCTTGTCGCCCTTGCCGGCGGCGGTCCCTCCCCCGTCGGCGGAGGAGCCGCAGGCGGCGAGGAGGGTGGTGGCGAGCAGGGCGGTGGCGGCGAGGAGGGGGCGGGAGGGATTCACGGGGTCGGCTCCTGAGGTCTGAGGGGTGCGGGCGGGGGGGTGCCTGGCGGGGTACGGGGCGGGGGTCGCGGGCGGCGGACCGACGGCTTGCGGGAAGTGTCGGCCGCTACCCGTCAGCCACCGTGCGTCCGCCCCTCGGCGCGGCGGGCGGCGAGCAGCGCGCGGGCGGCGCGGAGCGGCTCCGGGTCGGCCCAGGCCCGGACGTCGACCGGTCCGGCCAGGAACCCGTGCCGGTCGAGGAAGCGCTCCTGCTGCTCCAGCAGGGCGAGGCGGTCCTCGGAGAGATCGAGGTGCAGGGTGCGGTGACCGCCCGCGGCGTACGCCCCGGCGACGCCCTCCTCCCCCGCTCCGGTCTCGGCGCCCAGGATCCGAGCGACCTCGGCCGGCTGCCCGGCGGCCCAGTCGGCGGCCTCCAGCAGCACGGCGAGGAAGCGGGCCACCAGGTCCGGGTGCTCGTCGAGCAGTTCCTGGCGCACGGTGATCGGCCGGGGCGTGCCGTTGTTCACCCGTGCCCGGCGGTCCGGGACGGCGTCCAGGTCGACGGCGACCTCCGCCCCGATCCGTCGGGCCGCCTCGACGGCGAGCGCGCCCTTCACGTAGACCGCGTCCACGACGCCGTCCCGCAGCGCGGTCAGCTCCGCCTCCCACTGCCCTTCGCCCGGCGCGGCCGGCACGTCCACCAGTTCGACGTCCGCCGGCGTGAGACCCGCGAGCGAGAGTGCTCCGTGCAGGCCGGCCAGCGCCATCGCGCGCCAGAAGTCGATGGCTATCCCATGGTGTGGGACGGCGAGCCGCAGCCCGCGCAGCTGCCCGGGCTCGGTGACCCCGCTGCCGGAGCGGACCAGGACGACCTGGCGCTCCTCGATCCAGGTGAGCCCGACCAGCCTGGTCCGCTCGCCGCGCGAACGGGCCCAGAGCGCCGGCACATTGCCGCCCTCGCGGAACAGCCCGGTCAGGGCGTGGGTGTAGTGGTGGTCGGAAGCGACCTCCGGAGGCACGTCCTGGAGCGAGCGGACGGCGATGCCGTCGGGGGCGAACTCCCGTCCCAGCCAGCCCCGGTCGGCCGCGATGCCGGTCGCGGTGGGCACCGGGCAGCGGGTGAACCAGAGGGTGTCGGGCACCGGCCCCGGGGCAACGGCGGCGGTCGACGAGGGCTCCTCGACGGAACTGCGGGCGGAACTGGGCACGGTGGCTGGTCCTCTGCGGCGGGGGCGTGGTGCGTGCGCGGCGCCGACGGCGGGGCGGCGGGCGCGGTGCGGGGTCACCAGGCGCGGTGGAACGGAACGGGGGGCGGGGCGGAGTCGTACGGGACCGGCGCGGGCCGGGGCGCGTCAGCGACAACAGGCGCGGGAGGAGGGGCACCGGTGGGTCGTCACGGCACTGCTCCTTCCCGCGGTCCGGGCGCCGCCGGACGGGGCTGCCCGGTGCGCTGCGCCGAGCGTTCCACGGCGGGCGAGCCAGGAGCAAGGGTTTGCCACATCATGGGATTGCTTGTTCATGAACGGCATCCTTTTGCAACGCCGTTGACACATTCCCGCAGCACACGCTGCCATAGTCTGGGAGCGACTCCGGTGAACGACCGGAGCCACGGACAGAACGAGAGATGCCATGGCCGAGGCCGTCACCGCCGCCCAGAGCCCGCCGGCCGGCGCCCAGGCCGTTCAGCGGGCCCTCGGACTGCTGCACTGCTTCCACGACAACGGCCCCGACCTGAGCGCCTCGGACCTGGCCCGCCGGATGGGCCTGTCCGTGTCCACGGCGCACCGGCTGGCCCGCACCCTGGTCAGCGCCGCCTTCCTGGAGCAGGACGAGCACACGGCCCGCTACCGGCTCGGCCCGGCGGTCGCCGAGCTCGGCCAACTCACCTTCCACCAGCGCGGGCTGCACCTGGCGGCGCCCGAGCTCGACCTGCTGTCCCGCCGCACCGGCGCCGCCGCCGATCTCGCGATCCGCAGCGGTCCGCACGCGGTGATACTGGTCGGCGCCTCGGTCCGGCCGGACACCGGACTCGGACTGCGCCGACCGCTCCACTCGACCGCGCTCGGCAAGGTCCTGCTGGCCTGGCCCCGCCCCGGCGACGCGGGCGTGGCGACGCTCGGCCCGCTGGCACCGTTCACCGACCGGACCATCACCGCGCCGGAGCGCCTGGCGGAGGAGCTGGCGAAGGTCCGGACGGCCGGTCACGCGCTGAACGACGGCGAGTCGGAGACCGGGGTGCGCACGGTCGCCGTACCGGTGCTGGACGGCGCCGGCCAGGCCAGGTTCGCCCTCGCCGTCCGCTCCACGCCCGTCCACCTCACCGACGAGCGGCTGGACTGGTTCCTGGACCACGCCAGGACCTGCGCCGCCGCGCTCGCGGTCCTGCTGCTGCCGCCGGACCAGCGGATCTGAGGCGACGTCAGAACACGGAAGGAGGCCGGGCGTTCGGGAAGAACGCCCGGCCCCCGGCCGATCGGTGACGCGACGCGCGGTACGGCGGGACGCGGTGACGCGATGTGCGGTGCAGCGACGTGCGGTGGAGCGGGACGCGGTGGAGCGGGACGCGCTGTGCGACGAGGAGCGGGGTGCGTGCTCAGGCCACCGGCGTGTACTTGTAACCGACCCGACGCACCGTCACGATGCTGTCGCGGTAGGCCGCTCCGAGCTTGCGGCGAAGCCTGGCCACGTGCACGTCCACCGTGCGGCCGTCGCCGACGTGGCCGTAGCCCCAGACGGCGGAGACCAGGTGGTCGCGGGTGTGCACCCGCTGCGGGTGCTCCGTCAGGTGGGCGAGCAGCTCGAACTCCAGGTACGTCAGGTCGAGCAACTGGCCGTCCACGTAAGCGTTCCGGCGCTCGGTGTCGACCGTGATCCCCCGGCCGACGGGCCGCACCGGTCGCGTGCCGGCCGCGGCGGCGGTCCCGACTCCGGGGACCCCGAGGCCACCGGTACCGGGCGCACCGAGGACGGAGGCCCCGACGGCGGCGACCGGACCGGCCTGCGGGGCCGGGATCGAGGCGGTCGGGAAGCCCTGCTGCCCGGCACCCGGCGCGGCGGCGACTCCGCCCTCGGCCGGGACCAGCACCAGGTAACCGACCATCGGCTGCCCCGCCGAGGCGCCGAACTGAGCACCGTACTGGGCCAGCAGGGCCTGCGGCAGCGAGCCCTGGGGCAGCGCCGCGACCACGGCCGCACCCTCGGGCAGCGCCGCGAGCAGCGCCTGCGGCGGGAGCGCCGGAACGATCTGCGGGACGGACGGGACCGCGGCGGCGGCGACCCGGGCCGACCCCGACGGGGCGAAACCGGACGCGCCGAAGCCGGGCTGCCCGAAGCCGGACTGGGACGGCCCCTGCGGCACGGAGCCGGGCTGGCCGGCGGCCGGGCGCTGCGGCGCGGGACCCCCGTGCCGGCGGTCGGCGGGGGACGGGACGGAGCGGACCGCGCGCAGGTGCGGGGTCGCGGAGGGGAGAGGAAGAGTGGCCGTGGAGGTGGAGGACATGGTGTCGCTCATTTCGCGCGTGACGGACGGGGTGGAGTCGTCTGCGCGTCTACCGGGCGTGCTGCCGTGGACCGACCCGAGGTCAGCGGAGGGAGTGCCGGGACGCGCTGGGCGAGCCCGGACACGTCTGGTCGAACAGGTGTGGCTGGCGGGACGGCCAGAACGGTTCGAGGAATTTCACTGGTGCTCTCCGCAAAGCGGGCAGGGCCGACGACGGCCCACCGGACTGCTGTCCGGTGCTGCCGGGTCGACGATGCGATGGACCGTCAGCGTCCGCCGGGCCCGTCCGGTGGTTCCGGCAGGGGCGCACCGGCCGGGAGATCCCCCGGGCGGCGAACGGCGGTGACGGTGAGGTGGCTGGCGACGGTGGGCGAGGTCAGCGACAACAGGCGCTGCAGATGAGCGCGTGGTCGATGTACCGCCGGACGGTCAGCGCCGGGGTGGCCGGCATGGCGAGATCGGCTTGGGCGGACCCGGCCGCGGCACATCGCTGCTCGACGTTCATGGTTCGGTCCTCCCCCCTCGGTCTGCCGGTACGTCCCGTACCGCGCTGCGACACGCGTGCCGGACGCACACCGGGTGCGCGGCACGTTCGAGGCATCCCGGCAATGGGCCCGGGCGGCCTTCGTCACCAGAGCCTTCCACGCCGGGCCCGTCAAGGCAACCTGCTCGCCCAGGATCGTCCGGCATGTGAACACCCTGATGAGACGCCACCTGTCGGGCCGGGGCGGGGGACCCGGCCGGGCGGGGCCGGGCGGGACCGGGCGGGCTCAGCGTGCCCCGGCGCTCGTCCCCGTGCTCGTCCCGGTGCTCGTCCCCCGGCGCGCCGCCGCGTGCTCGACCAGGGCCACCAGCAGCTCCTTGCCGTCCTCGCGGCGGCGGGCGTCGCACAGCACCACCGGGATGTCCGGGTCCAGGTCGAGCGCGTCCCTGACCTCCTCGGGCGAGAACAGCTCACTGCCCTCGAAGCAGTTCACGGCGACCAGGAACGGGATCCGCCGCTGCTCGAAGAAGTCCACCGAGGGGAAGCAGTCCGCCAGCCGCCGGGTGTCGGCCAGCACCAGCGCGCCGAGCGCGCCCCGGGCCAGCTCGTCCCAGACGAACCAGAACCGGTCCTGGCCGGGCGTGCCGAACAGGTAGAGCGCGAGCCCGGGCCGCAGGTCGATCCGGCCGAAGTCCATCGCCACCGTGGTGGTGCGCTTGGCCTCGACGCCGGCGGTGTCGTCCACGGGGCGGCCCAGCTCGCTGAGCTCCTCCTCCGTGCGCAGCGGCCGGATCTCGCTGACCGATCCGACCAGGGTGGTCTTGCCCGCGCCGAAGCCGCCGGCGACCAGGATCTTCACCGCGACCGCCGGACCGCCGCGCCAGCGCGGGTCGTTGGCCCGCCCGGCGCCCCCGTCGTACGCGGGGCCCGGGGCGGTGGCGGGGGCGTGGAGGTCAGAGCGCACGGAGTCCATTGATCACGTCTCGCAGCAGGCGCTCGTCCGGCAGCTCGGCGAGCGGAACGGGTCGGGTGACGCTGATCAGTTCGGCGTCGTAGAGATCGCCGAGCAGGACGCGTACGACGCTGACCGGCAGGTCGGTGTAGGAGCCGAGCTCGGCCACCGAGATCGGCTCCCGGCGGCACCAGGCCAGGATGGTCTGGTGCTCGGGGTCCAGCACATGGGCGGGGACGGCCGCGGCGACCGGCGCCGGGTCCTTGGCGACGATCAGCGAGATCAGGTCGAACAGGCCGTCCTCGACCGGTCGGGCCCGGCCCCGGGTCATCGAGTAGAGGCGCACCACCGGGCCGGCCTCGTCGTCGAACCAGCGGTCGTCGACCGGGGTCCGCGGCCGGAACAGGTCGAGTCCCGACCCGTCGCCGTCCGGGCCGTCCGGGCCGTCCGGACCCCGGTCGGCGGCTTCCCCGCCGGTCGTTCCGGCCGCGTCCGCTCCGGTCGTGCCGGATCCGGCCGTCCCCGGGCCGGGCGCGCCCGGTCCGGGCGGCTCCGGGTCGGCCGCCACCGCCTTCGGCTCCTCGTCCGCCATCGGACCGCTCATCTCCCGGGCGGAGCCACGTCGGCTCGCGGTTCGGCGGCCAGGTGCTCGCCGACCCGCTTGACCAGCAGGGCCATCTCGTAGGCGATCTGGCCGATGTCGGCCTCGGCCTCGCTCAGCACCGCCAGGCAGCTGCCGTCGCCGGCCGCGGTGATGAACAGGAAGGCCTCGTCCAGCTCGACCATGGTCTGGCGCACGCCGCCGACCTTGAAGTGCCCGCCGGCGCCCTTCGCCAGGCTGTGGAAGCCGGCCGCGACGGCGGCAAGGTGCTCGGCGTCCTCCCGGGCGAGGTCGCGGGAGGCGCCGGTGGCCAGGCCGTCGCCGGAGAGGATCACCGCGTGGCGCAGGGCGGCCACTCGGCCCACCAGGTCGTCCAGGAGCCAGTTGAGGTCTCCGGACGACTGCGTCGAAGTGGTCATGAATCAGTTCCTTCTGCTGGAGCGGGTCGTGCGGATGGTGCTGGTCGTGCGGATGGTGCGGGTCGTGCGGATCCTGCCGGTCGTACGTGCGGTGCGGGTCGCGCCGGTCGTACGGATGGTGCGGTGCCTTCGGGCGGCCCGTCGGACAACGGACCGGCGGGTGCGTCCGGTTCCGGCACCAGGTACGGGGGCCGGACGAACCTGGTCGGCGGCGGCACCGGCGCCCGTCGGGCCAGCGGCGCCGCTTCGCCCCCGGAGGGGCCGGGCAGCGCCGCCGGGGCGGGTGCCGGGGCGAGCGCGCGGCGCACCGAGGGTGCCGGGAAGGGCGTCCCGGGCGGTGTCGGAGCCGGGGGCTCTGCAGGTGCCGGAGCCGGGGTGGGCGACGGGGAGGCCGTCGGCCGGGTGCCGGAGGTGCCCCGGCCCCGGGTGAAGCCGCGCTGGAACGAGGCGAAGGTGGCCCGCGCCTCCTCGGGCGAGCGCTCGCGCACCGGTTCGCCGTCGGCGCCCGGGGCAGCGGAGCCGCCCGGGGCGTCGGCCCTGCCGGCGGCCTCCGCCGCGCGCTCGCGCAGCTGCGGGGCGAGGCTCGCCTGCCGCACCCGCCGGGGGAGCCCGCCCGGCGTGCCCGTAGTGGCGGTCCGCGTCGGCACCGCGTCGGCGGTACCCGCGCCGGGCACGACCACCTCGGCCGCGACAGGCCGGTCCGCGGCGGCGACGGCGGGCCCGGTCCGGACCTCGGCCGGGTCCGGCGCGAGGGAATCGACGCCGTCCGCCGTGGCCGCCGGGTCGTCCGCGCGCCGGTGGCGGCCGGTGCCCGGTCCGGTCGCGTCGTCCGCGGCGGCCGTGACCAGCACGGGGCCGCCGCTGCCGCGCGCGCGGCGCGGCAGACCGCCGGGGGTGCGGGCCGGTTCGGGTGCCGAGGGACGCGGTCCGCCCGCGATCCGGTGCCTGCCGCCCGCTCCGTTCACACCCTTCAGCGCGCCGTTCGTGCCGTTCGCGCCGTTCACGCTTTTTGTGCCCTTCACGCCTCGCGCGTTCAGGGAGTCGTGGGAGTCGTCCTCGGGGCCGTCCTCGGCCAGGGCGGGCACCGCGACCAGGTCGCGCTGTCCGCGCCGCCCCACCGCCGCCCGCCGGCCGCCGACCGGTCCGGGCGCCGTACCCGGTCCCTGACCGGCCCCCGCACCGGAACCCGTACCCGGGCCCGAGGCCGCGGGCGGCTCCGGCAGCCCGTCCGGCGCCTCCGCCAGCAGCTCGCGCGGGATCAGCACCACCGCCGTCGTCCCCCCGTACGGGGAGGGTCGCAGGTGTACCCGGATACCGTGCCGGCGCGCCAGCCGGCTGACCACGAACAGGCCCAGCCGGTCGGTGTCGGCGAGGTCGAACTCCTGCTCCACCGCGAGGCGTTCGTTGATCCCGGCAAGCAGCTGCTCGCTCAGCCCGAGCCCGCGGTCGTCGATCTCCAGCGCGAAGCCGTGCGCCACCACCTCGCCCTGCACGGTGACCTGGGTACTGGGCGGGGAGAACACCGCGGCGTTCTCCACCAGTTCGGCGATCAGGTGGGTGACGTCCGCGACCGCGCTGCCGAGCAGCCCGGTGCCGGGGAACGGCCGGACGATCACCCGGGCGTAGTCCTCGACCTCGCCGACCGCCGCGCGGACCACGTCCACCATCCGCACCGGCTTGCGCCAGGCCCGGCCGGGCGAGCCGCCGGCCAGGATGATCAGGCCCTCCGCGTGCCGCCGCATACGGGTGGTGAGGTGGTCGACCTTGAAGAGGTCCTCCAGCTCCGCCGGGTCCTCGGCGCGCCGTTCCATGGTGTCGAGCAGGGTCAGCTGGCGGTGCAGCAGGACCTGGCTGCGGCGGGCCAGGTTGACGAAGACGGCCGAGACGCCGCGCCGCAGTTCGGCCTGTTCGACGGCGGCCTCGACGGCGGCCCGCTGCACGGCGTTGATGGCGCGGCCGACCTGGCCGATCTCGGCCTGGCCGAACTCCAGCTCGGGGGCCTCGGTGGCGACGTCCACCGACTCGCCCTTGCGCAGCCGCAGCATGACCGAGGGCAGCCGGGTGCCGGCCAGTTCGTTGGCGGCGTTGCGCAGGCCGATCAGCTCGCGGACCAGGCCCCGGCCGATCCGGAAGGAGATGAGGACCGAGAGCACCACCGCGACCAGGCCGATCAGACCGGCGATGCCGCCGCGCCAGAGCAGACCGATCGCATAGGAGTGGTCGCGGTCGTCGATGGTGCCGCTCAGCCGGGCGTTGATCGCCGCGAGGTCGCCGAGGGCGCGGTCGGCGGTCTCCCGCCAGGCGTCGCCGTTGATCGCCTGCACCACCCGCTCGGGTCCGCCGGCGCCGACGAAGTCCGCCTCGGCGCGGGCGAGCGCGGCCCAGGCCTCGCCGCCGCGCAGGGCGATGTAGTCGGCCTGGTCGACCGGGTCCAGCTCGGCGATGTAGACGGTGAACAGCGCCTGCTGGTTGTGCAGGGCGTCCAGCGCGACCTGGTACTGCTCGGAGGTCGGCCGGCCGGGCGCGGTGCGCAGCCCCTCCATCGCCGCGTCCTCCTGGGCGAGGTACTCCCGGGCGCGCATCAGCTCGATCATGATCGTGCCCTGCCGGGGGAGTTGGCCGCTCTGGCGGGCGACGAACGCGGACCGGAAGCCGAAGGTGGGCTTGATCAGGTCGGTGTACTGGCCGAGCGCGAACTCCCAGTTCAGTGCGGCGCGGCCGATCTGGGCGCGCAGCGGGCTGAGCTGGTCGGCGGCGGCGAGGATCTGCAGGTAGCGGCCGCGCTGGGCCTCGTCGAGCCGGCTGCCCTCGGTGTCCTTCTTCTGCTGCAGGACGGCGAGGTCGTGGTCGGTGGCGGCGCGGGCCTGCTCGAAGGCGTCGCGGGCGGCGCGGGAGCCGGGGTCGGCGAGCCTGCGGACGGCGGCCCGGCGCTCGTTCTGCAGGTCGTGCGCGTAGAGGTCGACCGGGGTGCCGAACTCCTTGTAGGTCGCACTGACGTCGAGCCGGCTCCAGACGTCGCCGGTGGTGGCGAGCGTCGCGTACGCCCATAGGGCGGTGAGGGCGACGATGGGCACCAGGAGCAGCGCGATGATCTTCGCGCGGATCGAGCTGCTGCGCAGACGCATGGAGTCCTCGGTCGGGAAGTGCCAGGCGCGGACGGGGTGCGGGGAATGCGGGGAGGCGTGACGGGCGGGGCGGCCTGGGAGCGGGAGCGTGGGAGCCCGGGTGGGGGCGTGGGGGCGGGTGACGCGGGCGCGGCCCCGACCCGGAGGCGGGTCGACACCGGCGATTTGACACGGACGAGTTGACGCGGACAGGGTTGGTACGGACCAAGTGCCGGCCGGGGGCAGCGCTCGGCCGCGACCGAGGGCCCCGGCCGCAGGTCTGCGAGACTCTACTACGGCCTGACCACTCGTTCGAGGGTCGAACCCACCCTCTCCTCGAGCCCCTCCTCGCGCCTCTCGTCACGCCTCCCCCCGAGCCTCCCGCCGGGGCTCCCCCGGGCCCCTCCCCGAGCCGGGCCGGATCGTGTCCGGATCGCCCTCGCGATCACCGCTCCCGCACAGTCGTACGAGGCCCTCGACGGCTCCACGACACTTTCCGCACACACCGGTGCCGATCTCGTCGCGTCACGGTCACAACCCTGGGCAGTCGGCGAGGGATCCGATAGTTTCGCTGCACCTGCAGGACTGATCGGGGGGATCGTGCGCGAGTTCACCACCCCCGCCCCGGCCGGACCGCCGGCCGCCGGAGGACTGGCCGACTCGCTCTACGACACCGCGGAGCGCTCCCCCGCCCTGGTCCAGCTGACCCGCCGCACCGACCGCTCCCGGCGCGCCGCCACCGGGGACGCGTGGCAGGACATCACCGCCGCCGACTTCCGCGACGAGGTGCTCGCCCTCGCCAAGGGCCTGCTCACCCGCGGCGTGCGCTACGGCGACCGGGTCGCGCTGATGTCCCGCACCCGCTACGAGTGGACCCTGTTCGACTACGCGCTCTGGTCGATCGGCGCGATCTCCGTCCCCGTCTACCCCACGGCCGCGCCCGAGCAGGTCCGCTGGATCCTCGCCGAGACCCAGGCGGTGGCCTGCCTGGTCGAGGACGAGGACCACGCGATGACCGTCGGCGCGGTCTGCGACGCGTTACCCGACCTGACCGGCATCTGGCAGCTGGACCGGGACTGCGTCGAGGCGATCGTCGAGGACGGCCGCGGGGTGCCCGACTCGCTGGTCCACCGGCAGCGGCTCGGCGTCACCACCGACACCGTCGCCACCGTCGTCTACACCTCCGGCACCACCGGGCGCCCCAAGGGCTGCCTGATCACCCACGGCGCGCTGGCCGCAGCGGCCGACGCGCTGCTCGACGGCTGGGGCGAGGCACTCCGCGACACCGGCGGGCACCCGCCGTGCACCGTCCTGTTCCTGCCACTGGCGCACGTCTACGGACGGATGGTGCAGATCGCCTCGATCCGCGGCGGCTTCCGGATCGGCCACGTCTCCGAGGTGTCCACGGACGCGCTGCTGCCCGCGCTCGCCGCCCTCCGCCCGACCTTCCTGCTCGTCGTCCCCTACGTCCTGGACAAGGTGTTCCAGCAGACCCGGCGCACCGCCGAGGAGGCCGGCCGCGGCGAACTCCTCGAACAGGCCCGGCAGGTGGCCGTCGACTGGGCGGCCGCCCGGGAACAGCGCGCCTTCGGGCACGGCCCGGGCCCCGGCCCCGCGCTGCGGCTGCGCCACCTCGCCTACGAACGCACGGTCTACCAACGGCTGCGCACCGTGTTCGGCGGCCGGGTGCGGGCGTTGATGTGCGGCGGCTCGACCCTCGACCGCGAGCTCGGGCTCTTCTTCGCCGGTATCGGCTTCCAACTGTTCGAGGGCTACGGGCTCACCGAGACCTCGGCCGCGGTCACCGGCAACCCGCCCGGCCGGTCGAAGATCGGCTCGGTCGGACGGCCGGTGCCCGGCGCGACGGTCGCGATCGCCGACGACGGCGAGGTGTGGGTGCGCGGCCCCGGCGTCTTCGGCGGCTACCTCAACCATCCGCGCTGCACCGCCGAATCGCTCTTCGACGGCTGGTTCGGCACCGGTGACCTCGGCAGCCTGGACGAGGACGGCTACCTGACCATCACCGGCCGCAAGAAGGACATCATCGTCACCAGCAGCGGCAAGAACCTCGCGCCCGCCGCCCTGGAGGTCCGGGTGGAGTCCCACCCGCTGGTCTCGCAGTGCCTGGTGGTGGGCGACGACCGGCCGTACGTGGCCGCGCTGATCACCCTCGACCCGGCGGCGCTGGCGCACTGGCTGAAGCGGCGCGGGCGCGGGCAGTCGGACCCGTGGACGGTCCTCGCCGACGAGGACCTGCACGCGGAGGTGCAGCGGGCGGTGGCGGCGGCCAACACCGCCGTGTCGCGGGCCGAGTCGATCCGCGCCTTCCGGCTGCTGCCCAGGGAGTTCGGGGTGGAGCAGGGGCTGATGACCCCCTCGCTGAAGCTGCGGCGGGCGGCGATCGTCGAGTACTACGCGGCGGACATCGAGGAACTGTACGCCCCCTGACGTCTCGTCTTGTCCCGTTTTACGCAAGTGAATTGGGAGTCCATCGGGTACGACCGGTCCCTTGACGATCGCGGTGGTCCAGTCCATTGTTTTGCTCCGGTCCGAGTGCGGCACGCCGAAGCTCCCGCCCCCTCCGGGAGCACCCCCACATCCCGTTGTCCGCGCGTCCGCCCCACGGGCGCGTCCCCCACGCTGGAGTCCCCACGTGTCCATCTCCTCGCGCATGTCCACCCGTCTGTCGACCCTCGGGGCGGGGCGCCTGCCCGCGCTGGCCGCCTCGGCCGGGCTGCTGGTGGCCGGGCTCGCCGGACCGGCCGTCGCCGCGCCGTCGGCCGGGGCCGCGCCCACCGCCGCCGCGGCCACCGCCGCCACCGTCAACCTGGCGACCAACCCCGGGTTCGAGATCCCCGCCTCCTCGCTCGCCGACTGGGGCAGTGTGCCCGGCTGGCGCTGTTCCGGCGGGCCCGCCGAGGCCGCCCTCACCACCGCCGCGCCGCACTCCGGCACCTCCGCCCTGGCCGTCACCCCGGCCGGCGACGAGTCCACCGGCGAGTGCGTGCAGACCGTCTCGGTCCAGCCCGGAACCACCTACACCGCCTCCGCCTGGGTCCGCGGGAAGTTCGTCTTCCTGGGCGCCACCGGCGGCACCGACCGCCCGACCGCCCCCGCCTGGACCGAGTCCACCACCGGCGGCTGGCAGAAGCTGACCACCCGCTTCACCGCCGCCGCCGGCGCCACCACCGTCAAGCTCTCCGTCCACGGCTGGTACCAGCAGGGCCCGTTCGCGGTCGACGACGTCCGGGTCGACGGCCCCGCGCCCACCCCGGCGACCGCCGCCCCCTCCGTGCCGACCAGCGACAAGGTGGTCTTCTTCACCGTCGACGACGGATGGCAGACCACCCCGGAGGCGGAGCAGGTGATCGCCGCCAACAAGCTGCCGATCACCGCCTTCCCGCTGCCGATGGCCGCCGCCAACAACCCCGACTACTTCCGGCGGGTCACCGCCGCGCCCGGCTCCTCGATCCAGGACCACAGCGTCTCCCACACCGACCTCACCACCCTCTCCCCCGCCGAGCAGCAGGTGGAGATCTGCGACGCCCGCGACTCGCTGACCCGCCTCTTCGGCACCGCGCCGACCGTGTTCCGCCCGCCGTACTTCGCCTGGAACGCCGACACCCTCCAGGCCGCCGCCAACTGCGGCATGCGTACCGTGCTGACCGCCGACGCGGACTTCAGCTGGGGCGCCTCCAACATCTGGCACGAGGGGACCCTGTCGCCCGGCGACGTCGTGCTGATGCACTGGACCGACACCCTCGCCGACGACCTCCGGCGCGCCCTGGCCGCCGCCGAGGTGGCCGGCCTCAAGCCCGCCGGCCTGGCCTCCTACCTGCGCTGATCCCTCCGGCTCCACCTGAACGGCGCACCGCCGACCCCGCCCCGGGGCCGGCGGTGCGCCGTTTCTCCGCCCCGTCGACGCGTTGACAGCCGAGCCGCGCGGGTGCTGGGATGGGCCGCGTGCAGCGTGGCGCCGGCCAAAGAGATGTGGGCCGGCCGGCAGCCGGGCCGGCACCCGATACGAGGGACGACGCGTGACGAGAATGTTCTCCGCTCCCCTTTCCTGAGCTCCTCGGAGCGCTTCCTCGCGCTTCCTCGCGCTCTTCACACCTCTTCGCGGCCGCGACCGGGCCTGTCCCGGGACGGTGCCGCCTCCCCCTTTCGACGTCCTTTTCCGATACTCCGGAGAGAGCTGCACAGTCGTATGCCCATGTCTTCCCTGTCGTTCAACCAAGCTGTCGTCGAGGAGTTCCGCGCCCGGGGCGGGAGGGTCGGCGGACCCTTCGAGGGCGGGGACCTGTTGCTGCTGACCACCGTCGGCGAACGCTCCGGGCGGGAGCACACCGTCCCGCTCGGATTCGTCCGGGCGGACGGGCTGCTGCTCGTCGTCGCCTCGGCGGCCGGGGCGCCCGAGCACCCGCAGTGGTACCGCAATCTGCTCGCCCACCCGCTGGTGCGGGTGGAACTCGGCACGGAGGTCTTCGACGCGACCGCCGTCCCCGCCGAGGGGGACCGGCGCGAGCGGCTGTTCGAGGCCGTCGTCCGGTCGGCCCCCGGGTACGGGGAGTACCAGCGGAACACCGCGCGGCTGCTGCCCGTGGTCGTCCTGGAGCAGCCCGGTGCTGGGGCCGGAGCCAGGGATGGAGCCGGGGCCGGAGCCGGCGCTGCGGCGCGCGAGGTGGCGAGCCTCGCGGACAAACTGCTGGAGGTGCACGACTGGCTGCGCGCCCAACTGCGGCAGCTGCGGGCCGAGGCCGAGGCCCACCTCGCCGGAGGCGTCGGAGGCTCCGGAGGCCCCGGAGGCGTCGGAGGCGCTCCGGCGCTCGGACTGCAGCTCCGCCAGCACTGCCTGGCGTTCTGCCAGGGCCTGACCGTGCACCACACCGGCGAGGACCGGGGTGTCTTCCCCGCGCTGGCCCGCAGCCACCCGGAGCTGCGGGGCGTGCTGGAACAGCTGGCCGAGGAGCACCGGACGGTGGCACGGCTGAAGGACGAGCTGGTGGCACTGGTTTCCGACCTCGACTCCGCCGAACCGGAGGCGTTCCGGACCGCGCTGGCGCGGACGGCGGACGAGCTGGAGGCCCATCTCGCCCACGAGGAGCGGGAACTGCTGCCCGCCCTGGCCGGCATCCCGTTCCCCCCGCCGGGGCGGTGACGGGACGGGCCCGCCGGGTCCCTCCTGCGTGGGGGGACCGGCGGGCCCGCCGGGCCGTGCGGTCGGGGCAGTGCGGTCGGGGCCGTGCTGCCCGGCCCGTGAGGAGCGGGGTCAGGCCTGTGCGGGTCAGGCCTGCGCGGTGAACACCGGCAGGAAGCCGCCGGAGTGGCCGGCCGCCTTCGGGTGGTAGCTCTCCTCCACCGGCAGGGTGGTGCTGTTCAGCCAGGTGGTGCTGGAGCCGCAGATCTCGTGCTCGCGGAAGATCGACCGGACGTCGCCGAAGGCGAAGCCGGCGTTGGCGGCGCGCTTGGCGATGACGTCGTCGAGCACGTCGGCGGCGCTGTTGATGGCGGACCGCTTGGTGTCGCCGATGCCGAAGATGCAGCTGCCGCCGACCTTGTAGAGGTGCGGGTAGCCGAGCACGACGACCCGGGCGTTCGGGGCCTTGGCGTGGATCGCCGAGTAGACCTGGTCGAGCTTGCCGGGCAGCGTGCTGGTGGCGTAGTTCTTCGCGGTGGCGACCGCGTTGAGGCAGGCACTCTCCGAGTCCAGGACGCAGGTCTGCATCGTGCTGGCGAAGCCCGCGTCGTTGCCGCCGACGCTGATGCTGACCAGCGTGGTGGCCGAGTTCAGGGTGGAGAGCTGGTTGCTGAGCACATCTCCGGTTCTGGCGCCGGAACAGGCGAGGAACGAGAAGGAGGACGGCGCGTGCGCGTTCTTCCACAGGTACGCGTACGCGTTGGTGCTGCGCTTGCAGCTGCCGCTCTCGCTCGTGTAGCTGCCGGCTCCGAGGCCCGAGGCGTAGGAGTCGCCGAGCGCGACGTAGTTGACCCCGGCGGCGTGGGCCGAACCGGCTGTGACGAGGGTGGTCAGGGAGAGGAGCGCCGCGGTGACGGCGACGGACATGGCACGGGCAGGGCGTAGCATGACACCTCCTGGGAGTGACTTGCGTCACACAATTTGATACCAGGCGGTAGCTAACTCTGGAAGTTGTCATGCCAAGGCAATTGACGGTCAGTCTGACAACGGCACGGTGAACTGCCCCTTCTGGCACGGAAAGTGTGCCCGTGCGCCGGTTTCGGAGCGTCGCCCGATCGAGGGACGGGACTCCGCCGGACGTGCGACCACCGGCGGCGGCGCGCTCGGGCGCGCGGCCCGGCGCGCGGACACCCGGCGCTGCGGTCGGCGCTGCGTCCCGCGGGGCAGCCGGTCGGACGGTCGGTGAGGCCGTCGGCGAGGCGGTCGATGTGGCAGCCGGTCAGACGGTCGGCGGTTGCCCCGGGGTCGCACCGGGGGACAGCTCACAGCCCGCCGCCGGCAGTTCCTCGATCGTCTCGTTGGCGGCCGAGGGCACGCCCAGCCTCCGGACGGCGGTCGCCACCGCCGCCCGGGCCTGGCGCAGCCCGGGCACACCCCAGCCGAGCAGCTCGACGGCGAGACCCGGTGCGACCAGCAGCCGCCGGTAGTGCCGCCCCGAGGCCGGGTCCGGCGCGCTCGGACCGACGGCCCGCAGCGCGGCGGCCATCCGGACCCGGGCGCACTCGTGGCCGCCGTTGGCCGAACCGACCCGGTCGTAGAGGTAGCCGAGGTAGTACGGCGTGCCGATCAGCGCCTGCGCCTCCTCGGCCGCCTCCCGGGCCAGCGCCGAGCCGGGGTCGCCGGCGTCCTCCGGCTCCAGCGAGCCCCCGGGCAGCGAGACGACGCCGTCCTTGGGGTTGACCAGGGTCAGCACCCGACCGTCGGGGGCGAACAGCCACCCCCAGGACTGCTTCACCGGCAGCCCGCCGGGCACCTGCTCGCCCGGCCGCCACGGCCAGCCCGCTGTGGGACGCCGGCGCACCCGGCCGAGCAGCTCGGCGATCTCCGCGCTGTACTCGATCCGGCTCATGCGTCCCCCCTTTCGGTGTCGGGCTCGCCGGACCGACGGTGCGCGGGGACGTTTCGCGGTGCGCGGTTCGGGGCGGAGCGGCGGGCGCGGCGGCGTGGGGTACCGGCCGTTCCCACTGTTGATCTTCCCCGAAATCTTCCCCGAACAGGCGGTCGATGAACAGTCCCCAGCGCCGCTTGGTGGACAGCCGGGGCCGAACGCCCTGGTCAGCCGCGATCAGGCCAGGGGCTCACCCCCTCCCCCGGTCGGCCGCTCCCCGGGCGGCCGACCGGGCCGCGGACGGTCCTCCGGCGGCCGGTGACCGGGCCGGTCGGCGGGCCCGGCGCCGGGCGGTCCCGGTCGCCGCTCCCCCGACGGTCCGCCCTCGCCCGACGGCGGCGGCGCCGGCAGCGGGAAGCCCGGCAACGGGACGACCGCCGGCGGGAAGGGCAGGCCCCGGCCGACGTCGTCGGCGAGCTCGTCCAGCACCTCGCGGACGGTCATCGGCCGCAGCCTCCCGCCCCGCAGCGCCCACCCCCGCACCGTCTGCCCGCCGGGGGCCGCCGGGTCCCCGTGCAGCACCATCGCACCGGCGCCGCCGACCGCGAGGCCCGCCGCCAGCGTCACGCAGAACGCCTCGGCGTCCCGCCCGCCGGGCCCGGGCCGCCTCCGCTCCACCCGGACGTCGGTCGCCGAGGTCAGCTCCTCGCCGTGCTCGGGACCGTGGCAGCGCAGGGTCAGCAGGTGGGTCCCGTCACCGGCCCCCGCGCCCACCGCGAGCTGGACCTCGACGGCGTGCCGCATCACCGCCACCAGCCGCCGCTCCCCCGGCGGCCCCTCGCCCGCCGCCGTCAGCAGGGCCGCCATCGCGACGGAGATCCGGACCCGCGCCCGGTGGTCGTCGGCCAGCTCCGGCAGCAGCACCGCCAGCCGCTGCCCCGCGTAGACGAACGGCTCCCCGGCCAGCTCGGGATCGGCCGCGTACGCGACCCGGGCGGCCGCGTCCCCCGGCGCGAAGCCGAGCTCCTCGCAGTACTCCGCGTAGTCCGCCGGGTCGAGCATCCGGAGGTGGACCTCCAGCCCCTGCCCGCGCAGCGCGCGCAGCTGGACCGCCACCCGCCGCAGGTAGGAGCGGAAGGTCAGCCCGCCGAACAGCCCGTACCGCGCCAGGTCCGCGAAGTCGGCGGCGCCGACGGCCAGCGCGAGCGCCACCGGCTGCGGCGGCGGCGCCCCGCGCGGGCGGCCACGGCGCCGCTCCCGCACCCCGGGCCCGGCGGGCCCGCCCGAACCGCCCGTGCGGGGCACGCTCACCCCGCCGCCCGGCGGCCGCCCGTCGGGGACCCTCCCGCCCGGCCCGGCCGGCCCGGGCCGACGCCGCTCCGCGCCGGGGCCGGGGCCGGGGCCCCACAGCCGCACCACGGGCGCGCGCCACCGCTCCCGGCAGCCACCCGCACCCGGACGCCGACCGCGCTCGCGGCGCCGCTCCTGCTCCTTCCCCCGCTCCCTCGCCTGCCGCCGGTCCGGGCCCTCGAACCCGCTCCACGTCCGCTCTCGCACGGTCGTCTCCCTCCGTCGTCGCTTCTCGCACACCGGCCCCACGAGCCCCTCGGCTCCCGGCGAACGCGACCATACACACCGTCACCGACAATCGACCCGGAGTGATGCCGGGGAGCCTGCGGGCCCGGCCCGGGGACCGTCTGCGACACCCGTTCCGGACCGGGTTGTCGGTGGCGCCCGTTATGGTCGGGAACCATGCGACTGCTGCATACCTCCGACTGGCATCTCGGACGCTCGTTCCACCGGGAGAGCCTGCACGACGCCCAGCGCGCCTTCCTGGACCACCTCGTGGCGGTGGTCCGGGACGAGCGCGTCGACGCCGTGCTGGTCGCCGGTGACGTGTACGACCGAGCGCTGCCGGGCCTGGAGGCGGTGGCGCTGTTCGACGACGTGCTGCACCGGCTGGCCGACCTCGGCGTGCCGACGGTGTTCATCAGCGGCAACCACGACTCGGCCCGCCGCCTCGGCGTCGGCGCGGGCCTCATCGGCCGGGCCGGGGTCCACCTGCGGACGGACCCGGGCGAGTGCGCCGAGCCGGTGGTGCTGGCCGACGCGCACGGGCCGGTCGCCGTCTACGGGCTGCCCTACCTGGAGCCCACCCTGGTCCGGGAGCGGTTCGGACTGGCCCGCGGCGGGCACGCCGCCGTGCTCGGCGCGGCGATGGACCAGGTCAGGGCCGACCTCGCGGCCCGCCCGCCCGGCACCCGCGCGGTGGTCCTGGCGCACGCCTTCGTCACCGGCGGCGAGCCCAGCGACAGCGAGCGCGACATCGCGGTGGGCGGGGTCGCGGCCGTGCCCGCCTCGGTCTTCGACGGCGTGCACTACGCCGCGCTCGGCCATCTGCACGGCTGCCAGACCCTCGCCCCGCACCTGCGCTACAGCGGCTCCCCGCTCGCCTACTCCTTCTCCGAGCACGAGCAGCGCAAGAGCATGTGGCTGGTCGACCTCGCGGCGGACGGCGCGGTCACCGCCGAGCGGGTGCCCTGCCCGGCCCCCCGGCGGCTGGCCCGGCTGCGCGGCCGGCTGGACGCGCTGCTCACCGACGAGCGGTACACCGCCGACGAGCAGTCCTGGGTGCAGGTCACCCTCACCGACCCGAGCCGACCCACCGAGCCGATGGAACGGCTGCGCCGCCGCTTCCCGCACACCCTCCAGCTGCTGTTCGACCCGGAGGAGAGCACCGCCGCCGCCTCCCCCTCCTACGCGGCCCGGGTCAGCGGACGCACGGACCTGGAGATCGCCGAGGGCTTCCTGCGGCACGTCCGCCCCGGCGCCGAGCCCGACCCGGACGAGCTGGGCTGGCTGCGCGAGGGCTTCGAGCGCGTCCGGGAGACAACCGACCGGAAGGCGGAGCTGCCCCGATGAGACTCCACCGGCTGACCGTGACGGCCTTCGGCCCCTTCGCCGGCGCCGAGACGGTCGACTTCGACGCCCTGGCCGCCGGCGGCCTGTTCCTGCTGCGCGGCGCCACCGGCGCGGGCAAGAGCAGCGTGCTGGACGCGGTCTGCTACGCCCTCTACGGCGAGGTGCCCGGCACCCGCCGGGCCAACCGGCTGCGCAGCGACCACGCCGAGCCCGACCGGCTGACCGAGGTCCGGCTGGAGCTGACGCTCGGCGGCCGCCGGCTGGAGATCGTCCGGATCCCCGAGCAGCCCCGGCCGAAGAAGGTCGGCACGGGCATGACCGTCGAGCGGGCCCAGACCCTGTTGCGCGAGTGGTCGGCGGACGGCGCGGGCACCGGCGCGGCCGGGCCCGGCTGGCGGGCGGTCAGCAAGTCGCACCAGGAGGCCGGCGAGGAGATCCACCGGCTGATCGGGATGAGCCGGGACCAGTTCTGCCAGGTGGTGCTGCTGCCGCAGGGCGACTTCGCGCGCTTCCTGCGCGCCGACTCGGAGGAGCGCGGCAAGCTGCTGCGCCGGCTGTTCGACACCGAGCGGTTCCAGTCCGTCGAGGCCTGGCTCGCGGAGCAGCGCCGGGCCCACGAGGCCGCCGTTCAGGCCGGGCGCCGCCGGCTGCGGGACTTGGCCAGCAAGGCCGAGCAGGCGGCCGGGCCGGGCGCCGAGCCCGTCGAGGGCCCGGTGGCGGCCGAGGAGGACGCGGCGCCGAGCGCGGCGGCGGACGCCGAGCTCACCACGGGGGTGCTGGGCTGGGCGGCGGTGCTGCGCGGCGGCGCGGCCGAGCGGCTGACCGTCGCCGAGGCCGCGCTGGCCGGCGCGGAGGAGGCGCACCGGGCGGCGCAGCGGGCCCGGGAGGCCGCCGAGCAGCGGGCCGACCGGCAGGAGCGGCACCGGCAGGCGGTGCGGGAGGCGGCCCGGCTGGCCGAGGAGGAGCCCGCCCGTGCGGCGGACCGGCGGCGGTTGGCGGCGGCGCAGGCGGCGGTCGGTGTCGAGTCCGTGCTGCACCTGCGGGAGCGCGCGGCGGCCGCGTACCGGCAGGCCCGGGAGGAGGAGCACCGGCACCGGGCGGTCCTCGCCGAGGTCGCGACCGGCCGGACCGGCCGTGAGCTCCTCGGCGGCGGCGACCACGCGGACGGAAGCGGCCCCGGCGACGGCGGTGGGCGCGGCGAGGGACCGGCCGGCGGCGGCCGGGCGCTGGCGCACGCCGAGGCCGAGGAGCTGGCCGAGGCGGAGCGGCGGCTGCGCGCCGAGATCGTCCGGCTGGAGGCCGCCGGGGCGGACGAGCGGCAGTGCGCCGAGCTGGCCGGCGCCCGGACGGCGCTGACCGCGGACCTGCGGCGCGCCGAGGACCTCGCCGAGGAGGCGGGCGAGTGGCTGGCCGAGTTCGACGCCCGGCATGCCGCGCTGAAGGAGGAGGAGTCCACCGCCCGGGAAGCCGCCGCGCTGGTCGAGCGGCTGGACACCCGGCGCGCGGAGCTGACCGCCCGGCTGTCCGCCGCCCGGGCCCGGGACGCGCTGGACGGCGAGATCAACCGGACCGGGCCGCGCGCGCTCGCCCTGCGCGCGGAGGCGCTGGACGCCCGCCAGTACGGCCTGGACCTCCGTGAGCGCCGGCTCGCCGGGATGGCCGCCGAGCTGGCCTCGGGGCTGAGCGCCGGCGAGCCCTGCCGGGTCTGCGGCTCGGCGGAGCACCCGGCCCCGGCCCGCCCGGCCGGCGAGCCGGTCCGGGCCGAGGACGAGGAGCGGGCCCGGCGCGCCCAGACGGCCGCCGAGCAGGCCGCCGACGCGGCCGAGCAGGAACTCGCCGGGCTCCGGGTGCGCCGGGCGGCGGCCGCCGGCGCGGCCGGTGAGGAGGCCGCCGACGCCCTGGCCGCGGCACTCGGCGGGCTGGGGGCGGAGCACCGGGAAGCGGTCCGGGTCGCGGAGCGGCTCGGTGCGGTCGGCCGGGCGATCGAGCGGCTCACCGCGGAGCAGGCCGCCCGCCGCACGGCGCTCTCCGACGCCCGGGAGCGGAGCGCCGAACTCGCCGCCCAGGCCCGCGCCCTGCACGCCGAGCAGGAGAAGCTGACCGCCCGGGTGGCGGCGGCCCGCGGCGACGCGCCGTCGGTGGCGGCCCGGGCGTCCGCGCTCGACCGCCTCGCCACGGCCGTGGCCGCGCTGGCCGGCGCCGCCCGGGCCGCCACCGAGGCGGCGCACCAGCTCAAGCAGGCGGACGACGAACTGGCCGACGCCGCGGTGGCGGCCGGGTTCGCGAGCGCCCAGGACGCCGTCGCCGTCCTGCTGCCGCGGGCCGAGCGGGACGGGCTGGAGCAGCGGATCGACCGGCACCGGGCCGAGCTCGCCGCGGTGGAGCGGCGGCTCGCCGAACCCGAACTGGTCGCGGCGGCCGCCCTTCCGCCAGCCGACCTGCCGGGCGCCCGGAGCGGGCTCGGCGCCGCCACCGACCGGTTGCGGGCGGCGCACGCGGCGCGGGACGCGGCCCGCCAGCGGTGCGAGGCCCTCGCCGCCATCGGGCGGCAGCTGACCGAGCTGGCCCGCTCGCTGGCCCCGGAGCTGGCCAGGTACGCGCGGATCAGCCGGCTGGCGGCGCTCGCGGCCGGCACCTCGACCGACAACCGGCTCCGGATGCGCCTGGAGTCGTACGTCCTGGCGGCTCGGCTGGAGCAGGTGGCGGCCGCGGCGAGCGACCGGCTGGTCCGGATGTCCGGCGGCCGGTACACGCTCGTGCACAGCGACGACCGCGGCGGCGGCAACAAGCGCTCGGGGCTGGCGCTGCGGGTGGTGGACGCCTGGACGGGCACCGAGCGCGACACCGCGACGCTCTCCGGCGGCGAGAGCTTCTTCGCCTCGCTCGCCCTGGCCCTCGGCCTGGCGGACGTGGTCACCGACGAAGCCGGGGGCATGCCGCTGGACACCCTGTTCATCGACGAAGGATTCGGCAGCCTCGACGAACACACCCTGGAGGAGGTGATGGACGTCCTGGACGGGTTGCGCGAGCGGGACCGCGCGGTCGGCATCGTCAGTCACGTCGCCGATCTGCGCAGCCGGATCCCGGCCCAGCTCATGGTCCGCAAGGGCCGGCACGGCTCCACCCTGGCTCCGGTGGGACGGGAGGACGCCTGACGCCGGGGACACCCCCGGCCCGGGCCGACTCGGCGGCGGATCCTGCGCCGGCCCCGGCGGGTCCCAGCGACGCGCGCTCAGCCGGAGCAGGCGATCCGCTGGGCCTGCTGCCAGGTGCAGACGGGGCACAGGGTGCTGCCCGGGTGGTCGGCGGGCAGCTCGGTCGGTTCGCCGCACAGCACGCAGTCCGCGCGCGGGCCGGTGGAACCGGGGTCGGGCAGCAGGGCCGCCTCCGCGCCGCTCGGGGCGAGCTCGCAGACCTGCTCCGCCGCCGCGGGCTCCCGGGTGCCGGGGGCGTCCGTCTCCTGCCTGGCTGTTTCGCTCATGCCGCCTCTCTACTCCCCGGACCGGGCAGGGCGCAAGGCGGTCCCGGGCGCGGCCGTTCCCGGGGCCGTCGATACGGTGGCCGCATGCCCGACTCTCCCGGTCACGAGGTGCCCCGCGCCGTTCCGTCCGTCCCGTCGCCGGTCCCGCCGGTCCCACCGGTCCAGTCCGCCCGGGCCGAGTCCTCCGGGACCGCCGCGGCG
This sequence comes from Kitasatospora purpeofusca, assembly GCF_000718025.1. Taxonomy (GTDB): domain Bacteria; phylum Actinomycetota; class Actinomycetes; order Streptomycetales; family Streptomycetaceae; genus Kitasatospora; species Kitasatospora purpeofusca. Next base: position 389,327 of record NZ_JODS01000002.1, on the reverse strand, counting down.
GCCGGGTCCGCCCTGGAGCGGAGGCTGCGTGCCGCCCGGGCCACCGTTCCCAACTACCGCGAGGTGGGCGCCACCGCTGACGCCCGGCTGCCGGAGGGCTACACGCATCTGCGGCGGCGGTTGCACCTCGGGCACGGTCCGGAGGTCCTGGCGCGGGCCGGCCGCTTCGTCCTCGGCTGGGGCTGCCAGCTGGGGACCGGGTTCGCCGTGTTCCCGTACGCGCCCGCCGAGCCCGGGGCGACCGTCCTCCTGCGACTCGGCCTGCCCGGCAGCCGCTGGCCCCGGCTGGTGATCCCGTGCCGGGTGGTGTGGACGGTGGACGAGCCGGACCGGATCGGCTTCGCCTACGGAACACTGCCGGGGCACCCGGAGTGCGGCGAGGAGGCCTTCCTGGTGTCGATGGACGCGGCGGGCGAGGTGTGGTTCGAGGTCGTCGCCTTCGCCCGGCTCGCCGCCTGGTACGCGCGGCTCGGCCGCCCGGTCGCCGTGCTCTGCCAGTACCTGGCGATCGAGCGGTACCTCGCGTCCGTGGTCCGGGCCGCCGCCGGGCCCGGCCCCGACTCAGACACCGACGCCGACCCCGGGGCACCGCTGCCGAAGTAGGCGCCCTCCAGCGTTCCGCCCGACCCCGGCGAGTCCGGGGCCGGGCGGGTGCGGGGCCGGGCGGGTACGAAGCCGGGCGGGTGCGGGGCCGGGCTGCGGGCTCAGCCCAGGAAGGAGAGCCGGAGTGTCCGGTGCGGGTTGTCGCCGTTGGTGTCGACCAGCACCACCGACTGCCAGATGCCCAGCGCGAGTTGCCCGTCGATCACCGGCAGGGTGGCGTGCGGGGCCACCAGGGCGGGGACGACGTGGTCGCGGCCGTGGCCGGGGCTGCCGTGGCGGTGACGCCACCGGTCGTCGGCCGGCAGGAGGTCGCGCAGGGTGGCGAGGAAGTCCTCGTCGCTGCCGGAACCGGTCTCCAGGACGGCGATCCCGGCCGTGGCGTGCGGGACGAAGACGTTGAGCAGGCCGTCCCGTCCGACGGCGTGTTCGTCGAGGAACCGGACGCAGCGGTCGGTGATGTCGAGCGCGACCTCATGGCTTCCGGTGGTGATGTCGAAGGTCTCGGTCCGGAAGGAGCCGGAGGTGGGAGTGGAGTGGGACGTGGTTCGGGAGTGGGTGTGGTCCGCCATGGCGCCATCCTCACCCACGGCCGGGGGTGGACCGGCAAGCCTCGCCGACTCCCGGCGCCGGAGGGGCGGGTCGTCATAGGCTGAGAGGTTCAGACCAAAAATGACATCCGTGGACCGCTACGGACCACGGATGATCAGTCGGGTCGGCGAAGGACCCACTCGCGCCGGTTCGGGCCGGGGAGCGGGAACGCCGAAGGCCCGACGGTCCTCAGGATCCGTCGGGCCGGTGCCGAAAGGTCGGCTCAGCCGCGGCTGCCGAAGAGCCCCCGCCGCAGCCGGCGCAGCGGCGCCAGCAGCTTGACCCGCGCGTGGCGGCGCGGCGGCGCGGTCGGGGCACCGACGCCGCGCGGCGTCAGTTCCCTTATCAACCCGAGCGCCTCCGCGGTGTCCACCTCGGGGAGTGCGGGCGCGCCGAGCACAGCCAGGTGTCGCTCGATCCGGCGGCCGGTCGCGCCGACGCCGCACTGGATCGCGGGCACCCGAGGCCGGGTCCGCACTTGCATGTGTTCCATCAGTTTTCCCACCCCTACGAGGCGCCAGGGCCGTGAGGCGAAGACTATCCGTGACAGACGGCCTTCGCGCAACCGTCCTGGTGTTCTGCAACCGTACCGTGCTGCGTCAACTGACACTGCACCAGGGCCCACCCGGCCGATCACGACTGAGCATCAATGATGGTGCACGACCGGCGCCACGTCACCGGCTTCCTCGGGTCGCACACCCGGCGCCCGCCGTGACGGTGTACGCCCGGCGCACGGGGTCACCGCCCCCTCACCCGCCGTGGCCGCCCGGCGGCCACCGCGGCGCCGGCTCCCGGTCACCCCCTGGACGGCCCCGGACCACCGCCGACGAGGTACGACTATCCGTTTAGGAAGTGAACACAGTCGGGGGATTGACGCGGGGGTCGGCTCCAAGCAATATCTCTATCGACCACGCGGGCGCGAGCATCACCGCCCCCCGTGTTCGACTGATGAAGATTCCGGCTCCCCCGTGCCTACTGCCAGGCCGCCTCGACGCTGCGGTGGCCAGGTTCGGGCGGTGCTCGGACCGGCGGCCGGCCGTAGAGGGTCGGCCGGGCCGCCACCAGGCTGCCGGTGCCACCCCCTCCGGGGTTCGGCACCGGCGGCTCCGGCACCGCACCCCTCGGCCCGCCCACCAGCGGCGGCACCGCCCCCGTCCGCCGCCGCCCGCGGCCGCGCTCGGTAGACTCGGCCAGCGTGCCAGTCCTCCTCAGCATCGTGCTCCCCGTCCACGGGGTGGAGCGCTTCCTGCCCCGCTGCCTCGACTCCCTCCTGGCGGACACCCCGTCCTCCGAGTCCCGCTTCGAGGTGATCGCGGTCGACGACCGCTCCCCCGACCGCAGCGGCGCGATCCTGGACGAGTACGCGGCCCGCGATCCGCGTCTGCGCGTCCTCCACCTCGCCGAGAACCAGGGCCTCGGCGGCGCCCGCACCGCCGCCCTCCCCGAGGTGCGCGGCACGTACATCTGGTTCGTCGACAGCGACGACTGGGTGCCCGAGGGCACGGTGACCGCCCTCCTCGACGAGCTCACCGGCGAGCTGGAGCGCGAGCGGCGCGGCGAGGCGCCCGCCGACGTCCTGCTGACCGACTTCGTCCACGTCTACCCCGACGGCGGGACCGAGCCCAATCCCTGGCGGCACGTGCTGACCGGGTCCCCGCTCGTCGAGGGGGCCACGCTGGCCGAGCACCCGGCCGTGTTCAGGACGGTGATGTCGGTCTGGAACAAGGTGTTCCGCCGGGAGTTCCTGCTCGGGCTGGGCGTCTCCTTCGGCCGCGGCTTCTACGAGGACATCTCCGTCACCTACCCGGCGCTGCTCGCCGCCGAGCGGCTGCGCTACATCGACCGCCCCTGCTACTTCTACCGGCGCGGCCGGGCCGGGGCGATCACCAGCACCGCCTCCGCCAAGCACGCCGACGCCTTCGCCCAGTACGACGCGATCTTCGCCTTCCTGGACGGGGCCGACCGGCCCGACCGGCCAGGCCGCCCCGTGCCCGGGACGCTGCGGACCCTGGTCTTCGAGCGGACCGTGCAGCAGGCGCTCACCGTCTACGACACCCCGGGGCTGGTCCCGGTCGGGCTGCGGCCGGAGTTCTTCCGGCGGATCGCCGAGCACTTCGCCCGGCACCGCCCGGCGGGCTACCGCTTCCCCGGGGGCGTGCGCGGCGTGCAGTACCGGCTCGCGGCGCGGGGGGCCCGGCGCGCGTACGCGGAACTGCGCCGCACCGGCCGGCTGCCGCGCGAACTCAAGCGCGGGGCGCGGGCGGTGGCACCGGCCCTGAAGAAGGGGGTGCGCAGCAGCGCCCGGTTCACCGCGTACAACACCTTCCGCCGGATGCCGTTGAACCCGAACCTGGCGGTGTACGCCGCGTACTGGCACCGGGGCTACGCGTGCAGCCCGGCCGCGATCTACGAGAAGGCGAAGGAGCTCGCGCCCGGGATCCACGGGGTCTGGGTGGTGGAGAACCGCGCCCAGGCGGCGACGCTGCCGGACGGTGTGCCGTACGTCATCGTCAACACCCCGGCGTACCTGAGGACGATGGCCACGGCCAAGTACTTCGTGAACAACGTCAACTTCCCCCGGACCATGGTGAAGCGGCCCGGCACGGTGCACGTCCAGACCCAGCACGGCACGCCGCTGAAGGCGATGGGCATGGACCTCAGGGACCACCCGGTGGCCGCCGACGGGATGGACTTCGACCGGCTCCAGGAGGCGATCGACCGCTGGGACTTCCTGGTCTCCTCCAACCCGCACACCAGCGAGCACTTCGCCCGTGCCTTCCCGGGCCGCTACGAGATGCTGGACACCGGGTACCCGCGCAACGACCGGCTGGCCGACGCGACGCCGGAGGGGACGGCGGCGATGCGCGAACGGTTCGGGCTGACGCCGGGGCGCACGGCCGTGCTGTACGCGCCCACCCACCGGGAGGCCCGCGGCGGCTACGTGCCGCTGCTGGACGTGCGGGAGCTGGCCCGGCGGCTGGGGCCGGAGTTCACGCTGCTGGTCCGCACCCACTACTTCCACACCGGCGGCCCGGGCGACCTGACGGCGGACGAGGACGCGGCGGAGATCCTGGACGTGTCGGCGCACCCGACGGTGGAGGACCTCTACCTGGCGGCCGACGTCCTGGTGACGGACTACTCGTCGATGATGTTCGACTACGCCGTACTGGACCGGCCGATCGTGGTCTTCGCGCCGGACTGGGAGGAGTACAAGCGCGACCGGGGCGTCTACTTCGACCTGTTCGAGCAGCCGCCGGGCGCGCTGACGACGGATCCGGAGGGGCTGGCGGCGGCGCTGCTGGCCGGTGACCCGGAGCCGGCGGCGCGGGCCGACTTCCGCAAGCGCTTCTGCCCCTGGGACGACGGCGGGGCGGCGGAGCGCGTGGTCCGCCGGGTGTTCCCGACCACCGCCTGAGAGCCCGACGGCGCGACAAGCACAGGCGCGACCGGCACAGGCGCGACCGGCACAGGCGGCCACAAACAAGGCACAACGGGCACAACAGGCACAACAGGCGCACCAACGCGAGGACGGGGCCCCGGAGACGATCCGGGACCCCGTCCGGGCCGGTCGGCCCCGGCCTCGTCAGCCCTGGCGCGCGGCCAGGAACTCGTCGAAGGTCAGCTCGCCGTCGTGGTTGGTGTCCATCTGCTTGATGATGGCCTCGGCCACGGCGACCGAGGTGGTGAGGTCGCCGAGCTCGCGCGCGACGAGGGCGTACTCGGCGGCGGTGATCCGGCCGTTGCCGTTCCGGTCGAACTTGTCGAACGCCGCGCGAATGTCGTCGACGTCTGCCATGGGGGCCTCCTGGGACCGAATCAACTGCTGATGTGCATTTCCGACGGCGGTACCCTACCCGCCCGTGGTGAGCGCCACTGCGGGCGGGAGTGGACGGGCTCGGGGGTGGGTGTCGTAGTCTGCGGGTCTGCATCCCGGCCCGACCGGGGAAACGAACGCCGCTCGTCGTACCCCAGGCCCGGGCACCTCTCGGGCATGCTCGTCCAGGGAGGGACCATGCTCGATCTCGTCACCAGGCTGGTGCTGAAACCGCTCGCCCGGGGGATCTGGCGGCCCACCATCGAGGGTATGGAGAACGTGCCGCGCAAGGGCGGCGTCATCCTCGCCAGCAACCACCTCTCCTTCATCGACAGCGTGGTCATCCCGCTCACCGCGCCGCGCCGGGTCCACTTCCTGGCGAAGGCCGAGTACTTCACCGGCAGCGGCCTCAAGGGCGCGCTGTCCCGCGGCTTCTTCCAGGGCATCGGCGCGGTGCCGGTCGAGCGCGGCACCTACCGGTCCGCCCAGGCCTCGCTGGAGTCGGCGCTGGAGATCCTGGAGGACGGCAAGGCGTTCGGCATCTACCCCGAGGGCACCCGCTCGCTGGACGGCCGCCTCTACCGCGGCAAGACCGGCGTGGCCTGGCTGGCCCTGACCGCCGGCGTCCCGGTGGTACCGGTGGCGCTGGAGGGGCCGGAGCAGATCCTCCCGATCGGCAAGCGGCTGCCGCGCCTCAAGAAGGTGACGGTCCGCTTCGGGGAGCCGCTGCACTTCGACGAGCTGCACGGCCAGGCGCGTTCGCTCAAGGCCCGCCGCCAGGTCACGGACGAGGTGATGGCGGCGATCCAGCAGCTCTCCGGCCAGGAGCTCGTGCAGACGTACAACGAGGTCCCCAAGGCCGCCTGAGGCCGGCTCCGCTCCCTGTCCGCAGCCCCGCCGACCGCTCCCCCGGCCCCGCCCCGCGCCCGGATCAGGGAGCGACGGCCGCGACCGGGGCCTCCCGCCGGAGCAGCGCCGCGTACCGGCCGTCCGCCGCCAGCAGCTCCTCGTGGGTGCCGAGTTCGGCGACCTCGCCGCGCTCCAGGACGGCGATCTGGTCGGCCCCGCGCACGGTGGAGAGCCGGTGCGCGATGGTGATGGTGGTGCGGCCCACGGCGAGGGTGTCGATGGCCTCCTGGACGGCGCGCTCGGTGCTGTTGTCCAGCGCGCTGGTGGCCTCGTCGAGGATCAGCACCGGCGGGTTGCGCAGGATGGTGCGGGCGAGCGCGAGGCGCTGCTTCTCCCCTCCCGAGAAGCGGTAGCCGCGCTCGCCGACCAGGGTGTCGTAGCCGTCCGGCAGCGAGGCGACGGTGTCGTGGATCCGCGCGGCCCGGGCGGCGGCGACGAGTTCCTCGTCGGTGGCGTCCGGCTTGGCGAAGCGCAGGTTGTCGGCGACCGAGGCGTGGAAGAGGTAGGTCTCCTGGGAGACCACGCCCACCGCGCGGGACAGGGTCTCGAAGGACAGTTCGCGGACGTCGACGCCGTCGATGGTGACCCGGCCGCCGGTGACGTCGTAGAGCCGGGGCACCAGGTAGCTGAGCGTGGTCTTGCCGGAGCCGGTCTCGCCGACCACCGCGAGCGAGCCGCCCGCCGGGATCCGCAGCCCGACGCCGCCGAGGGTGGGCCGCTCCTGCTCCGGGTCGTAGCGGAAGTCGACGCCCTCGAAGCGGACCTCGCCGCGGATCTCGCCGAGGGTGACGGGGTGCTCGGGCTCGTCGATCTCCACGGTCAGGTCGAGGTACTCGAAGATCCGCTGGAACAGCGCGAGCGAGGTCTGCACGGCGACGCCGGTGGCCAGCAGGCTGATGGTCGGGCGGAACAGGCCCTGCTGGAGCGAGACGAAGGCGACCAGGGTGCCGACCGAGACGATCGGCGCGCCGCCGGCCGCGGTCATGCCGGCCGCCCAGTAGATCACCGCGGGCATCGCGGCCATCACGATCTGGATGGTGTTCATCCGCCAGCGGCCGGCCATCGAGGCGCGGACCTCCAGGTCGGCCAGCCGGTCGGACTGGGCGGTGAACTCGCGGGCGAGCGAGTCGGTGCGGCCCATGGTGCGGCCGAGCAGGATGCCGCTGACCGACAGCGACTCCTGGACCGCCGAGCTCATCGCGGCGAGCTGTTTCTGGCGCTCCCCGGTGATCTTCTTGCGCTCGTTGCCGACCCGGCGGCTGATCCAGACGAAGACCGGCAGGAGCACCAGGGAGACGACGGTGAGCCGCCAGTCCAGCGCCACCATGGCGACCACCGAGGCGACCACGGCGGTGAAGTTGGAGACCAGCGAGGTGGCGGTGGAGGTCACCGTGGACTGCATGCCGCCGATGTCGTTGGCGATCCGGGACTGCACCTCACCGGTGCGGGTGCGGGTGAAGAAGGCCAGCGACATCCGCTGGAGGTGGCCGTAGACGGCGGTGCGCAGGTCGTGCATGACCCGCTGACCGACGGTGGTGGAGATCAGCGTCTGGAGCACGCCGAAGACGCTGTTGACCACGGCGGTGGCGACCATGCCGAGCACCAGGACGGTCAGCAGGCCGGTGCGGCCCTGCGGGATCGCGGTGTCCAGCACTGCGCGGAGCAGGAACGGCGTGGTCACCGAGACCACGGCCGAGGCGGCCACCAGCAGGCCGACCAGGGCGAGGCGGCCGCGGTAGGGGCGGAACAGCGCGAGTATGCGCCGCCACTGGGTCGGCGGGCGCGGGTCGTTCTCGGTCTGGGCGGGCGGGGTCCACTGGATGCCTTCGGGGCGCACGGTGGGGCAGCCTCCCTCGGAAGGCCGCGGGGGCGCGGCGCCCGGGGGCGCACGCCGGCGGCGGGTGGGCGGTCGGGCGATCGCCAGCATAACGAGAGAGGCTCATAGTTAGCAAAGCTAATAGTGAGACGGCCTCCGCTGTACTGCTCAGGACCCCCGACCGCCGCACCCGCCCCGGGGGCGACGCCGACCGGCTCAGTCGGCCCGGTACGTCCGGGCCGCCTTGGAGGAGACGCCGCCGAGCTTGCCGGAGGGCAGCACCCGCGCGATCGCCACCGCCGCCTTGTAGCGCTTGCTCGGCACCGACACCGAACGCCCCCGGGCCAGGTCGCGCATGGCCTCCTCGACCACACGCTCGGCCGACAGCCAGCCCCAGGACGGGATGTTCCCGGTGCCCATGCCGGCCCGCTCGTGGAACTCGGTGTGCGTGAAGCCCGGGCAGAGCGCCATCAGCCGCACCCCGGTGCCGCCGAGGTCCCGCATCACGCCCTGGGTGAAGCTGACCACCCAGGCCTTGCTCGCGCCGTAGGTGCCGCGCGGCAGGAAGGCCGCCACCGAGGCGACGTTGACGACCGCGCCGCGCCCGCGCTCGCGCATCCCCGGCAGGGCGGCCGTGGTCAGCCGCAGCACCGCCTCGACGTGCACCTTCAGCATGTCCAGCTCGTCCTGCAGCGGAACGGTGGCGAAGGCGCCGCGGTTGCCGAAGCCCGCATTGTTCACCAGCAGGTCCACCGGGCGGGCGTCGTCGGACAGGCGGGCCTCGACGTCCGCGATCCCCTTGTCCGTGGCCAGGTCGGCGGTGAGCACCTCCACCTCCACGCCGAACTTCCCCCGCAGGTCCGCGGCGGAACCCTCCAGCCGCGCGGTGTCCCGGGCCACCAGGACGAGTCCGTAGCCGCTCCGCGCGAGGCGGCGGGCGAAGGCGGCTCCGATGCCGGCGGTCGCGCCGGTGATCAAGGCAGTGGTCATGCAGCGACCGTACCTACTCCCGAGTACCGGCGACAGCGCTGCGCGGCAGCGCGGTGTCTCTTCGTGACCACCGTCACGGACCGTACTGCGGTGGCGCCGGACCGTTCGTGCTCGTATCGTCGTTCGAGGGGGGCGCCGCCGGGCCTGGCGGCGGAACTTCGATGAGGAGGCACCCGATGCTTGCTCAGACCACCCGAACCACGCGTACGACGCTCGCCACCCAGGGCGAGATCGACGCACTCGGCATGTTGATCACGGAGGACGAGGCGACCGTCAGCGACGCGCCCACGTACCGTCCGGAAGCCGCCGCGCTGCTGCTGCTGGCAGGCGCGCTGCTGCTGTCCCCGAAGCCGCCGAAGGAGAAGACGCGGTAATCGGAACGGACGCTGCCGGGCGACGCGCGGAGTCCCACCGCGCCACAGCCCTCCGGTCCCGCCGCGGCCACCGGCCCGGCGGCCGGGGCGGCAGGCCAACGACCCGGACCCCGGCGGAGCCGCCACGTGAACGCGCCGCGGCCCCGTAACACCGCGAAGCCCACCTCCAAGGAGAAGCACGCAACCATGCCGACCGCCGATCTCGCACTCCGCGACGAATACGCCGCAGCGGTGGAGCGGCTGGCGGGCCACACCCTCGACGCCCTCCGGGGCGCCGGGGGTGCGGTCGCGCCCGCGCCCGCCTTCCCCGGCACCGGCCCCGTGCCGCGTCCGGTCCTCGCCGCCGCCCGGGTGCTCGGGCCGGACGTCCTCGCACCGCAGGCGCTGGGCGCGACCGGGCCCGACGAGCAGGCCGTCCTGCTGCTCGCGGAGGCCCACCGGGCCTTCCCCCCGTCCGCCTTCCCCGCACCCGCCCCCTCCACCGTCCCCCCTGCCGACGCGGACCAGGAACGGGCCGCCGGTGCCGCCCTGGTCACCGCCTGGCGGGACTGGGGCACCGCCGTCCTGCTGGCCCGCGCACTCGGGCCCGCCGCCGACGCCCTGCTCCCCGGGGCGACGGGCGAGAACGCCGGCGAGGACACCGACCTGGGCGCGCCGCAGCCCGGCCACGCCCCGCACCCGGAGCCGTACGCCTGGCAGGCCTGGTCGGTGCGGATGGCCCAGCTCTCCGCGCTCGCCCTGCCCGGCCTCGACGGGCCGGTCCACGACGCCGCCCGCGAGCACAGCCTCGCCCTGGCCCGCGGCGCCGTCCGCTCCGTCCTGCGCTGCGACCAGCGCGTCGCCGCCCGCCTGACCCGCTGGCTCGCCTGGCTCGCCGCCGACGGGCGGGAACTGCCGCTGGAGGTCGAACCCATGCTGGAGCGGATCCGCACCGTCGGCGACGGCAGCGCCCGAACCGCGCTCGAACTCGCCGTCGCGGAGCGCCTGCTGACCGGAGGGGTGTCATGACCGACCACCGGATCCTCGCCACCGCCCAGCAGTTGGGCTCCCGGGCGATGTCCTGGCTGCACACCTGCCACGAACGCGGCTTCGGCCGGCTGCCCGACGACGTCACCATCGACCTCGCCGATCCCAACAACGCCTACAAGCCGCTCGCCGAGTCCGCGCTCGCCGCCTCGCTGGTCCTGCGCGACGGCGTCACCGGCCCGGAGGACGCCCGGATCGCCCGCGAGCTGCTGGACTTCGGCTGGTCCCAGCTGCGCGAGGGCAACCTCCTGTACGAGCGGCTGCTGCGCTACCCGGTGATGACCGACCCGCTGGAGACCTACGTCCACTTCGCCCGGTCCGGCTACCGGCACCCGGCGCTGGAGGAGCTGCTCGAATCGCTCGCCAAGGTGCGCGGGATCCAGGCCATCGAGATGATGCCCAACCGGCGGCTGGCCCTCGCCAACGCGCGCCGGGTGATCGGGCTGCGCAACCAGCCCGACGACTGGCCCGAGCTCACCGCCAGGACCTGGCTCGGCGCCACCCCCGAGCCGTGGGCGATCGACTGGCTGACCGGCTACCACATCACCCACGCCGTCTTCCACCTCACCGACTGGGGCGCGCAGCCGGAGAGCATGCCCGAGCCGATGCGCGACTACGTCCGCAACTGGCTGCCGGTCTGGGTCGACACCTGGCTGGAGGTCGGCCAGTGGGACCTGGTCGGCGAGCTGCTGGTGGTGGACTCCTGCATCGGGGAGCCGGTCACCGGCGCCCAGGGCTGGGAGGCACTCGCGGCCATCCAGCGCGAGGACGGACTGATCCCCCGGGAGAGCGCGGAGCCCGTCTCGGACGACCCCGAGCAGGCGTTCCGGGACCACGAGCACACGGCCGTGGTCGCGGTGGTCGCGGGCACCGTCACGCTCTCCCGCGCGCTCGGCGGCGCGGCGGTCCCGGCTTGAGGGCGCGATGAGCACGACGGTGGCGGGGGCGGGAGCGGCGGGCGCCGCGGGAATCGAGGGAGTCGCGGGCACCGATGCCGGGGCTCCCGGCGCGGAGGAGTTCGCCGGACTCGTGCTCGCCGCCGGACCGCACGCCACCGCCGTGACCCTGGCGGTGGCGCGCGGCGGGCGCTCCGCCGTCCACTGCCACGGGCGGACCGCCCGGGACGGCGGGCCGTGCACACCCGACACCGGCTACGAACTCGGCTCCGTCACCAAGACCTTCACCGCCCTGCTGCTGGCCGAGCTGGCGGCGCGCGGCGAGGTCGCCCCGGACGACCCGGTGCAGCGCCACCTCCCGGCCGGACGCCGGCCGCCGGACGTCCGGCGCGGCGGACCGATCCGGCTGATCCACCTGGCCACCCACACCTCCGGCCTGCCCGGGCTGCCGCCGGGCCTGCTGGCGAGCGCCGTCCCCTCCTGGAACCGCAACCCCTACGCCGGCTACGACGAGCAGCGGTTCTGGGCGGCGCTGGCCCGAACCACCGTGCGCCACCCGCCCGGTGAGGTGTACTGGTACTCCAACTACGGTGTGGGACTGCTCGGCTGGCTGCTCGCCGAGGCGGGCGGCGGCCCCGACTACGCCGGGCTGCTCGACGAGCGGATCGGCCGCCCGCTCGGACTGGCGACCCTCAGCTGCTCCCCCGACGCGCCGCACCTCGCGACCGGCCACCACCTGGGGCGGCCGCTCCCACCGTGGCGGATCCCCGCCCTCCCGGGCGCGGGAGCCGTCCGGGCAGGGGGCGCGGACCTGCTGCGCTTCCTGCGCGCCCACCTGGAGCCGGACGGCGGCCCGCTCGGCACCGCGCTGCGAGAGGTGCAGCGACCCCGGTTGCGGCTGCCGCGTTCCGGCGACGAGATCTGCCTGGTCTGGAACCACCGGCGCGCCCCGGACGACCGCGACCTGTTCTTCCACTCCGGCGGGACGCGCGGCTTCACGGCGTTCGTCGGCTTCTGCCCGCAGACCGCCACCGCCGTCGCCGCGCTCACCAACACCGGGCCCACGGTGCGGTCCTGCTTCACCCAGACCGCCTACGACACCTTCAAGCGGCTCGCCCGGCCGGAGGGAGAGACCCCGGGAAGCGGCTGACGGCCGACGGTTCACGACGGACGGCCGGTGGATCCGGGAGATCCACCGGCCGTCGTCGGGCCGCCACCGGCCGGCGCGGGCCCTGCTGTCAGTCCCGGTCGGACCGCTCGGACCGCTCGGACCGGGCGGCGCTGTCGGCCGCGCCGCCGGCGCCGACCGGCCGGAGGCGGGAGGCGGCGGTGGCGGCGAGCTGGGGCGCCAGCTTGGCCACGTCGCGCGACCCGACCGCGGCGATCAGCGACGGCAGGGCCCAGCGGACCGGCTGCATCCCGCGCAGCCACGCCTGGGCGTAGACGTGGGCGGAGCGCCGGGCGATCCCGGCGGCGAGGCGGTCCACCGCCGGTTCCAGCGGATAGGTCTTGTTGGCCGGCCACGGCAGCCGGGAGCGCATCTGCTTGAGCACGGTGTCCTCGTCGGCCCCGCGCACCATGTCGGTGTCGGTCCAACTCAGGTACCCGACACCGACCTTGACGCCCTGGTGGGCCACCTCGGCCCGGATCGCGTGGGCGAACGCCTCGACGCCGGACTTGCTCGCGCAGTAGGCGCTCATCAGCGGAGCCGGGGTCAGCGCGGCCAGCGAGGCGATCTGCAGAAGGTAGCCGCGGCTCTCGGCGAGGACGGGCAGGAAGGCCCGGGCGGTGGCCACGCTGCCGAGCAGGTTGACCTCGATCACCCGGCTGAACGCCCGGTGGTCGCTGTCCAGCAGCGGACCGCCGAGGGCGATGCCGGCGTTGGCGACGACGGTGTCGATCCGGCCGTAGTGCGCCTTGATCCGCTCGGCGAGCCCGGTGAGCGTCTCGACGTCGGTGACGTCCGCCTCCCAGGCGGTGGCGTCCGGGCCGCACTGCGCGGCGACGGCCTTCAGCTCCTCCGGCTCCAGGCCGACCAGCGCGACCTTGGCGCCGCGCCGGGCGAGGTTGCGGGCCAGGGCGGCGCCGACGCCGCGCGCGGCTCCGGTGACGACGGCGACCTGGGCGGAGAGCGGTGGGGTGGCGGTCATGCGACGGCGGTCCTCTCGGGGTCGGCGGTGGCGGCGGCGGGCAGGTCGGTACCGGCGGTGGCCTCGGACCCGGCGGAGGCCGCGGAGTCCGCGGAGTCGGCGACGGGGCGCGCCGGGAGGTGGGCGGTCGCCATCCGGTCGATCTCGGCGGCGATCTCGGCCGGCCGCTCCAGCGGCGCCATGTGGCCGACCCCGGGCAGCAGGAGCAGCCCCTGCGGGTCGGCGAGCGCCGCGACCATGCGGTGGGCGTGCACCGGCGGGGTGAGCCGGTCCTCGGCGCCGACCACGACCGCCGTCGGCGCGGCGAGGCGGGCCAGCCCGGGGCGGACGTCCAGCCGGTCCAGCACCCCTGCCCAGTTGGCGCGGACGCCGGTGCGGCAGGCGTGCGCCATCCGGACGGCCACCTCGGTGCGCTCGGCGGGCGCGTCCGCGCCCATGATCGCGTACTTGAGCCCGGCCCGGCTGACCGGACCGACCGGTCCGAGCGGCAGCCGGGACCGCAGCACCTGCCGGTGCAGGAAGCGGCGCAGCGCCGGCGGGCGCACGGCGTCCGGGACGATCCGCACCTCGGTGAGGAGGTCGGACGGCCCGGTGGAGATCAGGACGGCGGCCGCCGCCCGCTCGGCGACCTCGGGGCGGGCGGCGCCCGCCATGATGGTCATGCCGCCCATGCTGTGCCCGGCCAGGACCGCCCGCTCGCCCTCCGGGACCACCCGGGTGAGCACGGCGGCGAGGTCCTCGGCCAGCGCGCGGGTGGAGTAGCGGGCCCGGCTCGACGGGATCTCGCTCCGGCCGTGGCCGCGCTGGTCGTAGACCACCACCCGGTAGCGGTCGGCGAGCCGGTGGATCACCGGCGCCCAGAAGTGGGTCGTGCAGGTCCAGCCGTGCGCGAGCACGACGGTGGGCGCCCCCGGCTGTCCGTGGACCTCGACGTGCAGCCGGGTGCCGTCGGCCGAGCGGACGGCCAACTCCTCGGCGGGCACCGGCTGGAGACAGTCGGCGGGGATCGGACGACGGCTCATGCCATGACCTCCTCGGTCCCGGTGGCGGCCGCGGACGACGCGGCCCGGGCGGACGACGCGGACAGTGCGGGCGGCGCGGCCCGGTCGTCGGAGCGCAGGATCAGCTCGTACTCGGTGAGGTCCACCTTGCGGGTGGCACGGCGGAACGAGGTGGTCGACCCGGGCCAGAGCACGGTGTTCTTGCCGCTCTTGTCCAGGTACCAGCTGCGGCAGCCGCCGGTGCTCCAGACCGTGCGGTCCATCCGGTGCTGGAGTTCGAGGTTCCAGCGCCGCTGCGCCCGGGCGGTGGGCTGCATCGCGGTCGCGCCGATCTCGTCGAGCTTGGTCAGCGCGTCGATCAGGTAGTTGAGCTGGGACTCGATCATCAGGATCATCGAGCTGTTGCCGAGCCCGGTGTTGGGGCCGATGACGAAGAAGAAGTTCGGGAAGCCGTGCACGGTGGACCCCCGCAGGGCCTCCATGCCCTCCTTCCACTTCTCGGCGAAGCTCGTGCCGTCGGCCCCGAACACCCGGGAGCCCATCGGCATGTCGGTGACGTGGAAGCCGGTGCCGAAGACGATCGCGTCCACCTCGTGCTCGCTGCCGTCGGCGGCGACCAGGGTCGAGCCGCGCACCTCGCGCAGTCCGGCCGGGACGACCTCGGTGTTGGCGGCGGCGAGCGCCGGGTAGTAGGTGTTGCTGAGCAGGATCCGCTTGCAGCCGATCCGGTAGTCCGGGGTGAGCTTGGCCCGCAGGGCCGGGTCGGCGACGCCGTCGGCGAGGTGGCGTTCGGCGAGGCGCTGGACCAGCTTGAGCAGGCCGGGCCGCCGGACGAACGCGTCCACCTGGAGCTCGCGCAGGGCGAACAGGGTGCCCCGGCGGGCCTTCGCGGTGATCGGGAAGCGGCCGTGCAGCCGCTTCTCCAGCTCGGTGATGGCCCGGTCCCGGCGCGGCAGGACCCAGGCCGGGGTCCGCTGGAACACCGTCAGCTTCCCCACCTGCGGCTGGATCGCCGGGACGATCTGGGCGGCGGAGGCCCCGGTGCCGACCATCGCCACGCGCTTGCCCGCGAGCGGGAAGTCGTGGTCCCAGCGGGAGGAGTGGAACACCTTGCCGGGGAAGGAGTCCAGGCCCGGCAGCTCGGGGATCTGCGGGTCCGCGAGCGGTCCGGCGGCGGCCACCACGGCGTCGGCGGTCCAGCGGCCGGCCGTCGTGGTGATCTGCCAGCGGGTCCGCTCGACGTCCCAACGGGCTTCGGTGACCTCGGTGTTGAAGCGCAGGTGGGGGCGGAGGCCGAAGACGTCGGCGACCTTCTCCAGGTAGGCGCGGATGTCCGGCTGGCCGGAGAAGCTGCGCGGCCAGTCCGGGTTGGGGGCGAAGGAGAAGGAGTAGAGGTGCGAGGGCACGTCGCAGGCGCAGCCGGGGTAGCTGTTGTCGCGCCAGGTGCCGCCGACCGAGTCGGCGCGCTCCAGGACGACGAAGTCGGTGATGCCGGCGCGGCGCAGCCGGACGCCGGCGCCGAGGCCGCCGAAGCCGGAGCCGATGACGGCGACCCGGACGTGCGGGACCGCTTCCGGCTCGACGGCTTCGGCCTCGGCCACGACTGCCTCCGACTCGACGGCTCCCGAGTCGGCTGCCTCCGACTCGACGGCTCCCGGCTCCACGGCCCCGGGCGCGGTGCGCGACCGGTCCTGGGCGGACGCCTCGGCGGCTCGGGGGCGGGGGCGCTTGGTGCTGGATGCCATGCGGCGTCCTCCTGAGGGTGGGGGACCGTGGGGCGCACGTCGCCGCTGCTCGGCGCGGCGCGGATCACGCCAACCGTGCCAGCAATCACTGGCACGGTTGGCAGGGTAGCCCTTGTTGACACTTGATGGAAGAAGCCCGACCGCTCCGATCGGAGCAGCGCCCGCCCTATGCTGAGCGCCGTGGACAAGGTCGAAGCCGCCCCCGAGGTCGGACAACGCGAGTTCCGGGTGGAGGAGCTGGCCGAAGCGGCCGGGATCACCACCCGCACCCTGCGCTTCTACCGCGAGCGGAAGCTGCTCCAGCCGCCCCGCAGGGAGGGACGGATCGCCTGGTACGGGGAGTCCCACCTGTCCCGGCTGCGGATGATCGCCGAGTTGCTGGAACGCGGCCACACCCTCGGCGGCATCACCGAACTGATCCGTGCCGGCGAGAGCGGGCGGGACGTCGCCGACCTCATCGGCCTGGAGGCGGCGCTCGTCGCGCCCTGGTCCGACGAGACCGCGGTCCATCTCGACTGGGACGAGCTGAAGACGGCCTTCGGCGACCAGCTCACCGAGGAGAACACCGCCGAGTCCATCGACCAGGGCTTCATCACGGTCGAGGAGGACGGGATCACCCACGTCAGCCGCCGGCTGATGGACGCCACCACGGCGCTGGTGGCGGAGGGCGTACCGCTGTCGGTGGTACTGGCGGCGAGCCGGCGGACCCAGGAGCACGTGGCGGCGATAGCCGAGATCTTCACCGCCCTGGTGCGCGAGCACGTGCTCGGCGCACTGTCCGCCGAGACCCCGCTGCCGCCCGGCGAGGCCGCCCGGCTGACGGAGCAGATCCTGCGGATCCGCCCGCTCGCCCGTACGGTCACCGACGCCCAGTTCGCCCTGGCCATGGACCGCCGGGTGCACGCCGAGTACGACGAACTGCTGCGGCAGCGCCTGGAGCACCGGGAGGGCGACTGACGGTCGCGCAGGCGTAACGATCCGTGCCACCGGGCAGGGATCAGCCGCCTCGCCGTCTGCCGCCCGAACGGAGTCGCCCGATGCCCGACGCCCCCGCCCACCGCCGTTCGCTCCCCGGCCCCGCCCCCGCCCGCCTCGCCCCGACCCGTCGCGGGCTGTTCGCGCTGGCCGCCGGGCTGGCCGCCGGCGCGGCGCTCACCGCCTGCGGGTCCGACGGCCCGGCCGCGGCCGACGGGTCGGGCCCGACGGGAGCGACCGGCACTTCGGGAACCACCGGCGGTACGACGGGAACCACCGGCGCGACGGGAACCCCTCGCGTGGTGCGGCACGCCCGCGGCGAGAGCACCGTCCCGCCGCGGGCCGCCCGGGTGGTCGTCCTGGACACCGACGCCCTCGACTCCGCCGTCACCCTGGGCGTCACCCCGGTCGGCGCCACCACCGTCGCCGCCGGCGCGCCGCTCTCCGCCTACCTGCCCGCCGAACGCCTCACCGGCGTCAAGGCCGTGGGCGTCATCGGCTCGCCCCAGCCGGAGGTGATCGCCGGACTCCGCCCCGACCTCGTCCTCGGCAGCCAGGTCCGCGACGACAAGCGCTACGACGAGCTGTCCAAGATCGCGCCGACGGTGCTGAGCAGGACCACCGGCCCGGCCTGGAAGGAGAACGTCCGGCTGCACGCCGAGGCGCTGGGGCGTCAGCCGGAGGCGGCGGCCGCCGAGCAGGCGTACCGGGCGAAGGCCGCCGAGCTGGTCGCGGCGCTCGGCGGGCCGGAGAAAGCGGCGGCGCTCAAGGTCGGGATGGCCCGCTTCGTCGCCGGGGCGCCGACCCGCCTGTACCTCAACGACACCTTCGTCGGCTCGATCCTCACCGACCTCGGCCTCGGCCGCCCGGCCAACCAGAACAAGTCCGGCTTCGCGCTGGAGATCAGCCCCGAGCAGGTCGACCAGGCCGCGGCCGACGTCATCTTCTACTCGGTCTACGGCGACCCGGCGAAGTCCGACCACGCCAGGATCGTCGGCGGCACCCTGTGGAACGGGCTCGACGCCGTGCGCAACGGCAGGGTCCACCAGGTCGACGACAACCTCTGGATGCTCGGCATCGGTTACACCGGCGCGGGCCTGATCCTCGACCGAATGCGGCGCGACCTCGTCGGCTGACCCCTGCCGACTCGGTCCGCCCGGACGCCGAACCCCAAGAGCGTCCCAAGGACGGACGGCCCGAAGCGGAGCCCGCGCGCTCCCCGCGTGAAGAAATCGCGCGGCCGGGGCGGGCGGCCGGACGCGCGCGGCCCCCGGCCGACGGCAGGCGCTAGGCTCGCCGCTCGGCTGCCGCGCGGACCACTGCGGCGCCGACCGACCCGGGCCGGCGGACGGCCCGCAGCACGGGGGGAACGACGAACATGAGCGACGGAACAGTGCCCGGCGCCGCCGGCGGCACCGTCAACGGCTCCGGGCCGGGCGGATCGGCCGGCCCGGACGGATACCGCGTCAATGTGGCGGGCCTGAACGGCGTCGCCGAGCAGCT
The DNA here is from genome assembly GCF_000718025.1 of Kitasatospora purpeofusca. Lineage (GTDB taxonomy): Bacteria > Actinomycetota > Actinomycetes > Streptomycetales > Streptomycetaceae > Kitasatospora > Kitasatospora purpeofusca. The sequence continues at coordinate 370,937 of NZ_JODS01000002.1, read as the reverse complement.
GGGCCGGACGGCGACCGACATCGCCGAGGCCAAGACCGCGTACGCGGGCTCGGTCTGCTACGCGTCCACCGCCTTCGGCGAGTTCGGCGTGGACCGCGCCTGGTCCTCCTTCGACAGCGCCTGGTCGAAGGAGATCGGCGTGACCCAGCGCGCGCTGGAGGAGCTGTCCCAGAAGATGGCCACCACCACGGCGAACTACCGCAACACCGAGCACGCCGTCGCCTCCGGCCTGGTGCCCGCCGGCGGCGGCCGGTGAGCAAGGTCAAGGATCTGGAGCACGCGCGGCACAGCATCGAGCAGTTCACGTTCATGCTGCCGAACCTGCACCTGGTGCAGGGCATCGAGGAGGCGCTCGCCGTCCCGGAGCCGGTCGGCGACCCGGCGGCGGTCCGCGCCCGGGCGCAGGACTACTCGAAGGCGGCGGCCTCCTTCGCCAAGGCCACCACCGACCTGTCCGGGGTGGCGGCCAACCAGCTGCCCTCGGTGTGGACGGGCTCGGTCGCCGAGCACGCGACCCAGGCTGTGCACGCGATGTCGGCGGAGACCACGACCTCCAAGGACACCCTCGCCGAGGCCGCCAAGGTGCTCGACGCCTGGGCCAACGACCTGCAGTGGGCGAAGTCCACCGACGCCCAGGGCCGCCAGCAGCTGCACGACGCCGGCGAACGCGCCCGGCACGACCCGACCGGCTTCGACCAGGGCGCCCGCGAGACGGCGCTGGCCGGCGTCGACGCCCGGCTGGCCGCCGCGCGGCGGGCCGAGAGCTGCGGCACCGGCACCGCCGGCAAGCTCAACCAGCTCGCCGCCAAGGCCCGCGCGGCGCGGGCCGGTGACGGTTCGATCGACCCGCTGGCGGCGGTGGTGCTGGCCACCGAGAAGAACCCCGGCGCGGGCGAGGACGGCGACTACATCCTCACCCCCAACCAGCTCGACCGGGCGAACCAGGTGCTCGGGGTGATGACCGGCGCCGACCAGGCGGCGTTCCGCGCGCTGCTCTCCGGCGCCAAGTCCCCCGAGGAGTCCGCCTACCTGTGGAAGGCGCTGGCGGCCGGGCACTCGGTGGCGGACATCCAGCGGTTCGACGCGCAGATCCACCCGCACGGCGACGACCCGGCCTGGCTGGCCCAGCACCTCGTACCGGCCACCTCCACCGACGACACCCGGCGCGAGTCCTCCGACAACCTCGACGTCACCTACCAGGGGCAGCCGGTCAGCATCGACGGCTACGGCGTCTACTCGCAGCGCAACGTCAGCGACTGCGTCGCCGCCTCCACCGTCATCGCGCAGGCCAAGCTGGACCCGCTGCTGATGTTCCAGCTGACCACCGGCGGCACACCCGACACCCCCGGCGCCGACTCGCCGGAGAACTTCGGGCAGCGCCTCCAGGACGCCTACCTCGGCGAGTACAAGGACGGCCAGCGGGCCGACGGCAACAAGAAGGTCTACCCGCAGGTGGACGCCGGGCTCGGCGCCACGGCCCAGACCTACCTGGCCGACAAGGACCTCGGCCGGGCCACCGGGGCCGACTACGAGCACGTCGAGCTGAAGAGCGACGAGGACCGGCGCGCCGCGGTGACCCGGATCGAGAAGTCCGTCGACGAGGGCCTGCCGGTGCCGATCACCGTGCGCAACGAGGACTCCGGCCACCAGATGATGATCATCGGCCGGGACGGCGACAAGCTCCAGATCTACAACCCGTGGGGCTTCACCTCCTGGGTGACGGAGGAGCAGTTCGTCAACAGCCAGCTCGGCGGACTCACCCCCGGCGACCACCCGCTCAACCAGTCGACCGCCCTGGAGCTGCCGAAATGACCACCGTCCGGTCCGATGCCGAGCTGGCGGACCTCGACGTGCCCGCCGCCGTCACCCGCGGTCTGCTGCTGGCCGGCGGGCCGCGCCAGGCCCTGTTCACCGAGGCGGCCATCGCCGCCGCGCACCGCGCCGAGGCCGCGGGCATCGGCCCGTACCCCCTGGGCTTCCTGGCCCGGCACGTGCGGGCGGGCGGCTTCGCGGCCGCGCTCGCGCTGCCCGAGCCGGTGATCGGCGAGTCCGGCACGGCGCTCGTCCGCAGCTGGCTGCAGGCCGCGGCGGCGACCGGGGCGGACGTGGGGCGCGAGCACCTGTTCGCGCGCTGGCTGGCCGAGGTCGCCGCGCTGCTCGAACTGCGCCGGGACGCCCGGGCGGGCGGTGCGGCATGAGGGTTCGAACGGTCCCCACCGCCGTAGCCGCCGTCCTCGCCACCGGGCTGGCGGCGCTGAGCGGGTGCTCGTCCGGCGGCTCGGGCGGCTCCGGCGGCGGACCCCCCGCCGCGCTGCTGGCCCTGCCCGCCGACCTCGACGCGGAGGCGGTGGCCGGCGGCAAGCAGCCCGCCTTCGAGCCGAGCGACGTGCACCTCGCCGTCGGCCGGACGTTCGGCATGGACGTGCGGGTCGCGCCGCTGCCGCACGGCTGGCGGCTCGTCGACCCGGGCGACACCGGCCCGCTGCGCCGGGACGCCGACAGCAAGCAGAGCACCTGCGCGCCGAACACCGCCGGCTGCGGCCACACCGTCCGCCAGAGCTGGACCGCCACCGCCGCCGGGAGCACCACCCTCACTTGGCGGTATGTCGACTTCGCGAGCTGCAAGGAGGTGCAGAACCCGGCCTCCTGCCGGACGCTGGCCAGCAAGGAGGTCCGGGTCACCGTCGGCTGACGGGCACCTTGCGACCGGCGGACCCTCGCGGCCCGGAAAGCAGGTGCCGTGAGCGCGGTGCGCGGCCTACCATCCGACCATGATCGAAGGTACAGCGGTACGGCTGCGCGCCCTGCGCGCGGAGGACGCGGAACACCAGCTCCGCTGGCGCAACGACCCGGAGGTGGTGCGGCTGGCGGCGGCCGGCGACCCGCGCTTCGGCCCGACCACCGCCGAGGCACTGGCCGACCGCTTCGCCCGGATCCTGCGCCTCGACCCGCGCGAGGCCGGCATCCTCACCGTCGAGGAGAAGGCCGGCGGCCGCCCGATCGGCATGGTCGACTACCGCGACGTGGACCCGTACGAAGGCGTCGCCGAGCTCGGGATCTTCATCGGCGAACGGGAGTTCTGGGACCACGGCTACGGTTCGGAGGCCCTCGGCCTGCTGGTGGACCACCTGTTCGGCATGTTCCCGCTGCACCGGCTGGAGCTGGATACCTGGAGCGGCAACACCCGGGCGGCCCGGGCGTTCGCCCGGCTCGGCTTCCAGGAGGAGGGGCGCCGCAGGGACGCCGTCCTGCTCGCCGGGGCCCGCTACGACCGCCTGCTGTTCGGCCTGCTCCGCCGGGAGTGGGAGGCCCGCCGCCGGTCCGCGCCCGGGGCACCCGAGGCCACCGGCGCGCCCGAGGCCACCGGCGCGACCGCCGTCGTCGGGTAGCCGTCCGGCGCCCGGCACCCGGGAGAGACCAGGCCGATTCGTCACCGCTCCGGCACAGTTGGCCGTCCGGACCGCCGGTCTCCGCAGAGGCACCCTGGACGGGCCGCGGCGCGCGGGCGCAGACTGCGGCCGTGATCGATCTGCGTTTCCTCACCCCCGCCGACCCGGACGACTGGCCGCTGTGGCGGGACGCCCGGCTGGCCGCGCTCCGCGACGCGCCGCACGCCTTCAAGGTGCGGCTGTCGGACTGGCCGACGGGCGGCGAGGAGGAGTGGCGCGCCCGGTTCGCGCGCCGGGACGCCGTGCACGTCGTCGCCGTGTCGGCGGACGGGCGGCCGCTCGGGCTGGCGGGCGGGATTCCCTCGCCCGGGCGGGACGGGGCGGCCGAGCTGCGTTCGCTCTGGGTCGGCCCGGAGGCCCGGGGGCGGCGGACCGGGGACCGGCTGCTGGCCGCCGTGGAGGCATGGGCCCGGCGGACGGGCCGCACCTCGCTGCGGCTCGCCGTGCTCGCGGGCAACGCACCGGCCGAGGCGCTGTACCGGCGCAACGGGTTCACCGACGCGGACGAGCCGGACGCGCCGTGCGCGCCGAGCACGCCGGACCGGTCGGTCGGGGGCGGCGTACCGGGGGCCGAACGGGCCTTCGGGGAACGGGTGATGGTCAAGCGACTGGTGCCCGTCGTACCGGAGCGGTAGCGGGTCGTCGTCCGGAACGACCACCGGCGGTGGCCACCGGTGCGCGGGCCCGGCAGCACGTGGCCGACATCTGAGCGGAAGCGTCCGTTTCGCGGTCAACCAGGGGTAAAGTCAGCGAGCATGGTCGAATCGACGGTCCCGATCCTGCCCTGTCAAACACTCCCGCCGGTGCTCGATTTCTACACCGCGCTCGGCTTCGAAGTGACGATCCATCAGCGAACTCCCGAGCCCTACGCAGTCGTCCAACGCGGCGGCATCCAGCTGCACTTCCTCGGCATGCAGCAGTACGACCCGGGTGCCGGCCACGGCACCTGCCTGGTCCGCACCGACGACGTGGACGCACTGCACGCCGCGTTCCAGGAGGGCCTGCGGTCCGCCTACGGGCGGGTGCCGACCCAGGGCCTGCCCCGGCTGGGCGCGCTCGGCGACACCCCGCACGGTGTGCGGGAGTTCCTGCTGACCGATCCCGGCGGCAACTGCCTGCGGATCGGTCAGCCGATCCGTGCCGACCGGCACCAGCGGCCGTCCTCCGACGAGCCGTTCGCGAAGGCGCTGCACCACGCCGCGCTGTTCGCCGACTCCAAGGAGGACCCGGCGGCGGCCGCCCGGGTGCTGGACCGGGCGCTGGAGTCGCCGGACGGGCCGCCCGCCCGGGTGCTGCTGTTCCGCATCCTGGCGCTGCGGGCCGACCTGGCGCACCGGCTGGCGGACGGCGCCAGCGCCGAGGCCTTCACCCGGCGGGCGGAGTCGGTCGCCGAGGGGCTCACCGCCGAGGAGCAGGAGTCCGTCCGGGACGAGCTCGGGCGCCTCGCCGGTCTCCTGGTCCGGGGCTGACGTCCGACGACTGACGTCCGGCAGATGGCGTCCTGCGGACGGCGCCCGACGGATGGCGGCCAACAGATGGCAGATTCCACATCTGCGGTCCGTAGGCCGTCATCCGACACCGGACCGTCGGACCGTCCGAGCAGCGCGCGGCCGCTCAGGACGTCCAGTTCCGGGCGCACAGCACCAGCCGGTAGCCGTCCGGATCGGCGACCGTGACACCGTGCTCGTCCCAGTAGGGATTGTGCGAGGGCACCCGCGTACCACCACTGGCCTCCAGCCGCCGGACCAGCGCCTCGTCCACCGGCGCCCCGAGGTAGACCACGAAGAGGTCGTCGACGGTGGGCGCCGGTTCGACCGGCCGCTCGGGGTCGTGGGTCAGCTCGAAGTGCCAACCGCCGCCGGGCGGGCCCACCATGAGGAGGTCGTGCTCACCGGGGACGTGTTCGGCGGTGCGCCACAGGACGGCCAGGCCGAGGCCGTCGACATAGAAGCGCTCGGCCGCCGCGAGGTCCCGGGAGGGCCGCGCGACGCGGACGTGGGCGGTGGAGTCGATCACGGGAACCGAGCCTACCGAGGCCCCCTGACAGACCGCCGGCGCCCGTCGGCGACCCGTCAGAGCCGCCGCAGGCGCTCCTCGTCCCCCGTCCGGGGACAGGTGACGCAGGCCCGGGCGGGCTCGATCGCGTAGTAGAGGCAGCAGCCGAGGCGGGTCCGGGTGTGGTGGGCGCGGCCGTCCTCCCCGCACAGGACGCGGAAGTCCGCGGCGCCGAGGAGCGGGTCGGTGTGCCCGGGGAGCACGGCCGTCGCGGCGGCGACGGCGGCGTCCTCCTCGACCGGGACCGGCGACCCGGCCGTCTCGTCGAGCCGCTTGCCCAGGTACCAGATCGCCGAGGCGAGGTCGTCGGTGACCATGCCCCACAGCGCCCTGGTGCCGCGCCGGGTGGGGGCGGCGAAGGCGGCCAGCAGCGGTTCGACGTGGGCGACGACGGCGGCGCGCAGTTCGGCCCGGAGTTCGTCCTCGCCCGGGAGGGTGACATGGGCGTGCGGGCGCAGCGCGAAATCACCCGTAGGGGCGTGGAACCACAGGTTCGCGCCGTCGATCGACGGGACGCGACCCGCCAGCCGCCAGGGTCCGGCGATCAGCACGCAGACCGACCAGAGGTAGTGGTGCAGCAGCCGGGAGGCGGCGACATGGGGGCGCGGCGCGGTGCCGTGCCCGGCGGCGACGGGGGCGATCCGGGCGGCCTCGCCGGCCAGTGCGTCGGCCAGCGCGTCCGGATCGGTCGCCAGTTCCACCGCGGAGTACCAGCCGAGCGCGCGGGCCGGGGCGGGCTCGTCGGTCGCGAGCAGCCGCACCCGGAGTACCGGGCAGAGGTCGAGCAGCAGCCGGTAGTCGGTGTCCAGCGGATTCGCGGGACGTGGCGCGACGGGCACGGCGGCAGGCAGGGGCGGACCCGAGAAGATCACCGGCACTCCCGAGATCGTGTTAGGTGAGGCTCACCTTATAGGCACTCACCGGCCGGTTCGCGCCACCCCGGGCCGTTCGCCGCCCCGACTCGCCCGGTACGTACCAACCCGGCCGCAACTTGACTCACTTAGGTATACCTAACCTAATATCTCGCCCCGTGCTCACCACCGATCCGCCGGCTCCCCCGACCCCGGCCCCGAGAACCCGCACAGCGGCCCGGCTCCCCCTGGTGCTGGTCGCCGGGCTCGGCCTGCTGGCGCTGTGCGCCGCACTGAGCCTCGCGCTCGGCTCCCGCACGATCCCGCTGGGCACCGTCGTCGGCGCCCTGACCGGCGGTGAGCACGGCGGCGACGCCGATGTGGTGACGGGGCTTCGGGTGCCGCGGACGCTGATCGGCCTCGCGGTCGGGGCCGCGCTCGGCGTCGCCGGGGCGGTCGCCCAGGGCGTCACCCGCAACCCGCTCGCCTCGCCGATCACCCTCGGCATCAACGCCGGCGCGAGCTTCGCCGTGGTCGCCGCGATCTACACCCTCGAACTGACCCGCCCGGTCGAGTACGTGTGGTTCGCCTTCGCCGGAGCGGCGGTGGCGGCCGTGGCCGCGTACGCGATGTCCCGCCACGGCGGGGACCTCGACCCGGTCCGGCTCGCACTCGGCGGCACCGTGCTCACGGTGGTGCTCACCTCGTGGACCTCCGCGCTGATGCTGGCCAGTCACCGCACCCTGGACGAGGCGCGGTTCTGGCTGGCCGGGTCGGTCGCCGGGCGGCACCTGGACACCCTCGTGCCGGTGCTGCCGTTCCTGGCGCTCGGCCTGCTCGCCTCCTTCGCCGTCGCGCCCTCGCTCAACGCGCTGGCGCTCGGCGACGAGAGCGCCCAGTCGCTCGGCGTGCCGGTGGCCCGGATCCGGGTGGTCGGCGGCCTGGCCGTCGTGCTGCTCGCCGGGTCCGCCGTGGCCGTCGCCGGGCCGGTCGCCTTCATCGGGCTGGCGGCCCCGCACCTGGTCCGGCCGCTCCTCGGCAACGACCACCGGCTGCTGCTGCCCGGCTGCCTGATCGCCGGTCCGGTACTGCTGCTCACCGCCGACGTGCTCGGCCGGACGGTGGCCCGCCCCTCCGAACTGGAGGTCGGCATCGTGACGGCGTTCCTCGGCGCGCCGCTGCTCGCCGTACTGGCCCGCAAGGTGGCGCGATGAGCGCCCCGGCCCTCGACCGGGCCACCGACCGGGCCCCCGGCGGGGCCACCGGCGGCACCACCCCGGGGCCGGGCACCTCCGCCGCCCGCCGCCGCGCCCGGACCGCCGGCTGGTCGCTGGTCGCCGCCGTCCTGCTGGTCCTGCTCACCGGGACCGCGCTCGGCACCGGGCAGGTCAGGATGACGGTCTGGGAGGCGCTGCGCGCGCTGGCCGGATCCGGTGACCCCGGGAACGTCCTGGTGGTCCAGGAGTTCCGCGCCCCGCGCGTGGTCTCCGCGCTGATCGCGGGCGCCGGGCTGGCGGTGGCCGGCTCGATGCTCCAGCGCCTGTTCCGCAACCCGCTCGCCTCGCCCGACACCATCGGCGTCACCGGCGGCGCGTCCTTCGGCGCCGTCCTGATGCTCGCCACCGGCGCCTCGCAGGAGCTCATCCCCTTGGCCGCGCTGGGCGGCGGACTGCTGGCCGCGCTGCTGCTCGGCGGCTTCGCCTGGCGCTCCCGGATGGCGGTCACCCGGCTGGTCCTGGTCGGGCTCGCGGTCCAGCAGGGCCTCGCCGCCGCCGTCAATCTGATGATCGTGCGGTTCCCCGCCGAGCTGGCTTCCTCCGCGATGCAGTGGACCACCGGCTCCCTCTACGGCCGCAACTGGGACGAGGTCTGGATCGGCGGTTCCGCCGTCGCGCTGACCAGCGTCGCCGTGGTGCTCGGTCAGCGCCGGGTGGCCGTGCTCGACCTCGGCGACGACTCGGCCGGCGGGCTCGGGCTCGATCCGCGGCGTGACCGCGTCCTGCTGCTCCTGCTCAGCATCGCCCTGGCCTCCCTCGCCGCGGCGCTCACCGGGCCGGTCGCGTTCGTCGCGCTCGCCGTGCCGCACCTGGTCCGGCTGCTCGCCGGACCGCCCACCCTCGGCACGCTCGGCCTCACCGCCCTCACCGGCTCCCTGCTGCTGCTCGCCTCCGACCTCCTCGTACTGCATGTGATCCCCGTCCACGGCCTGCCGGTGGGTGCCGTCACCGCCACCCTCGGCGCGCCCTGGCTCCTGGTGCTGATGATCCGCCAGGGCCGGCTTCCCCGGAGGACCAGCTGATGACCCCCGACCTGACCACCGCGGCCGAGGCCGCCCCGACCGGCACCGCGGGTGCCGCCGGTGCCGACCGGTCGGCGAACCGCCTCGCCGCCCACGGCCTCGGCCTGGGCTACGGCAACCGGACCGTCGTGGACGGGCTCGACCTCGAACTGCCCGGCAACGCCGTCACCGCCATCGTCGGGCCCAACGCCTGCGGCAAGTCGACCCTGCTGCGCGGCCTCGTCCGGCTGCTGGACCCGGCCGCCGGCAGCGTCACCCTGGACGGCTCCGACATCCACCGGATGCCGGCCCGCACGCTCGCCAAGCGGATGGGCCTGCTGCCCCAGCAGCCCGTCACCCCCGAGGCCGTCACCGTCGAGGCGCTGGTCCGGCTGGGCCGGTTCCCGCACCAGCGGATGCTCACCCCGTGGTCCAGGGCCGACCAGGCCGCGGTCGAGGACGCGCTCACCCGCACCGGCATGGACGGGCTGCGCGACCAGCACGTGGACCGGCTCTCCGGCGGCCAGCGGCAGCGGGCCTGGATCGCGCTCGCGCTGGCCCAGGACACCGACCTGCTGCTGCTCGACGAGCCGACCACCTTCCTCGACCTGCGCCACCAGCTCGACGTGCTCGACCTGGTCTCCGACCTGCACGCGCAGGCCGGACGGACGGTCGTCATGGTGCTGCACGACCTCGGCCAGGCCGCCAGGTACGCCGACCACCTGGTCGTCCTCAAGGACGGCCGGCTCGCTGCCGCCGGGGCACCGGGGGACATCCTCACCGCCGAACTGGTGGAGAGCGTCTTCCAGGTCGCCTGCCAGGTCGTGCCCGACCCGGAGACCGGCACTCCGCTGGTCGTGCCCAGGGCCCGGTCGAGACGGGCCGCCGCACCGGCCGCGCCCGCTGCCCCGGTCGGCCCCGAGCGCTGAGGCCCCCTGCCCCGCGCTCCGCTCCCCCGCTTCCGGCCGCGCCCGCCCCTCGCGGGTCGTTCCGGCGCCCCGCCCTGCCCCGAAACAGAGACAAGGAACCCTTCATGAACCGCTCCGCCCGCGCCCGCAGACTGCCCGTCGCCGTGCTCGCCGTCGCCCTCTCCACCACCCTGCTCGCCGCCTGCGGCAGCAACGGCGGCAGCAAGGCCGCGGACACCGCCGAGCCGGCCGGCGACGCCTCGGCCGCCGCCGGTGCGGCCGCCGTCTTCCCGCGCACCGTCACCCACGCGGCCGGCACGGCCGAGATCAAGGCCCAGCCCAAGCGCGTGGTGGTCCTGGACAGCGGCGAGCTGGACGACGTCACCCTCCTCGGCATCACCCCGGTCGGCGCGGTCTCCCCGCACATGAAGACCGAGGGCGGCTTCCCGAACTACCTCAAGGACAAGGTCAAGGACGCCAAGGACGTCGGCCCGATGAACGAGCCGAACCTGGAGCTGATCGCCTCCCTGAAGCCCGACCTGATCCTCTCCTCGAAGGTCCGGCACGCCAAGGTCTACGACAAGCTCAACGCGATCGCCCCGACCGTGCTCGCCGAGACCACCGGCTTCCCGTGGAAGGCCAACCTCGCCCTCTACGCGCAGGCCCTCGGCAAGGAGGCGGAGGCCAAGAAGGCGCTCACCGACTACGAGGCCCGCGCCGCCGAGCTCGGCGAGGCGATCAAGGCGAAGAACGGCGGCACCGCGCCGACCGCCTCGGTGGTCCGCTTCGTGGCCGGCCCGACCCGCCTCTACGCCAAGGCCTCCTACAGCGGCGTGGTGCTGAAGGACGTCGGCCTGACCCGCCCGGCCGCCCAGGACGTGGACCAGAACATCCTGGAGGTCAGCGCCGAGCAGATCAACCAGGCCGACGCCGACCTGGTCTTCGTCACCGTCGCCGACGACCCGTCCAAGACCAAGCAGAGCGAGGTCCAGGACACGCCGGTCTGGAAGGGCCTGAACGCCGTCAAGAACAGCAAGGTGTTCAACGTGCCGGACGAGACCTGGATGTCGGGCATCGGTGTCCAGGCCGCCGACGCCATGCTGGTCGACATCGCCAAGGCCGCGGGCGTCGACGCCCCCCAGTAGGCCCCGCGCCCGGACGGACGGGGCGGGAGCGGCGACGGGGGGACGGCCGGGAGCCGCCCCTCGGCCCGCCCCGCCGCCGACCGCCCGCGCCTCGCACACCCTCACCCTCGCCCGCACCCGAGCCGGCCCGCGCTCCCCGCGCCCGCCCCCGCTCGCTCGCCCGCCCACCCGGAGAGGACCCGCCCTGCCATGCGCCTCTACCTGCTCGCCCTCAACCCGACCGACTCGGTGACCGACGGATTCCTCCCGGCCGCCGCCCGCCTCGGGCTCGCCGTCACCGTCCTCACCGACCACGCCGAGGCCCACCGACGCGCCTACGCCGACCTGGAGTTCGCGCCGGAGGTGACCGAGTGCGAGGTGCAGGACTTCCGCGAGGTGATCGGGCTGATCTCCCGCCTCCGGGCCTCCGGCACCGCCGACGCGCCGTTCGCCGTGTTCAGCAACAGCGACCACCTGCAGACCCAGACCGCGCTCACCGCCGAGTACTTCGGCCTCCCGGCCAAGGACTGGAAGGCCACCCTGCGGGCCAAGAACAAGGGCCAGCTCCGCCGCCACCTGGCCGCCGCCGGCCTCGACGCCGTCCGCTCGGTCGAACTCGCCCCGGAGCAGGACCCGTCCGTGCTGCGCGCGGCGGAGCTGCCCTTCCCCGTCGTGGTGAAGCCGCGCGAGGGCGTCGCCAGCGAGGACGTCTCGCTGGTCGCCGACATCGAGGAACTGGTCCGGCGCGCCGAGGAGATCCAGGACCGGCGCCCCGGCGCCGCCCTCGTCGTCGAGGAATTCCTGGAGGGGCAGCTGTACACCCTGGAGACGCTGGGCGACGGCCACCGCCGGCACGTCCTCGGCGGGTTCCGGACCAGACTCTCCCCGCCGCCGGACTTCGTCGAGGAGATGCTGGAGTTCGTCCCCGCCCACCCGCCGGCCGCGGTCGCCCAGGTGCTGGCCCAGCTCGACGCGCTCGGGGTCGGACTCGGCGCCTGCCACACCGAGTTCGTCGTCCAGCCGGACGGCCGGGCCCGGATCATCGAGGTCAACTACCGCGCCATCGGCGACCAGTGCGACCTCATGCTCGCCGAGATCCTCGGCGTCCCGCTGTTCGAGCACATCCTCGCCGCCCACCTCGGCCTCGAACTCCCCGCCGACCTCGGCGAACGCTGCGCCGCCACCCGGCTGCGCGCCCGCAACGAGGTGGTCTGCGCCGACCGGGCCGGAACCCTCACCGCCGCCCCCGGGCCGTACGACGAGGACGTCGACGGGGTCCGGCTCGCCTACCGGCCGCTGCGCCCGGTCGGCGAACGGCACGAGCACTACCGCACCAACCGGGACTACCTGGGCGTGATCTGGGCCGTCGGCCCCGAGCAGGCCGCCGTCGACGCCGCCGTGGCCCGGTTCGTGGCCGCCAACCGCTGGGAGATCACCCCGTGAGCGCCGCCACCACGCCGTCCGCCACCACGCCGTCCGCCGCCACGCCGCCCGCCGCCGCTCCGGCCGCCACCGCTGCTCGCGCCGCCACCCCCGCCGGGCTGCTCACCCTCCGGGTCCTCTCCGCCCTGGTCCGCGAGGACGTGCTCGGACTGCGCACCGGCGGCACGGTCGAGCACCGGGCCGACGGCGCCTGGCTGGTGGCCGCCGAGCACGGCATCGCCGTCCCCGTCGCCCCCGAGGGCTTCCAGAGCGAGTACGGCGCGCGCCTGCCGCTCGTCGAGGTCGACGGCCGCCGGATCGGGGAGCTGGACGCCGCGCTGACGGCGCTGGCCGCCCGCGCCGACGCCGAGGACCGGCCCGGCTGGGCCGCGTTCGCCGAGGAGTGCCGCCAGACCCTCGCCACCATGGAGCTGCACGAGCGGGTGCGCGCCGAGGTGCACACCGCGCTCACCGACCTCTACGGCCCCGACCCGGCCCACTGGACCGGCCCCGCCGCCGCCCTCGGCCACGACACCCTGGCCGCCTTCCTCGACCACCCGGTCTACCCGACGGCCCGCGGCCGATCCGGCCTCGACGAGCGCGAACTGCGCTCCCACGCACCGGAGTTCCACCCCACCTTCGAACTGCGCTGGCTCGCCCTGCCGGCCGGCGCGCTCACCCGGCACGGCGACCGCCCGCTGCCGCGCTGGTGGCCCACCCCGAGCTGGCTCGGCCTCGACCTGCCCGGCGGCGACGCCGCCTGGGAGACCCTGCCGGTGCACCCGCTGACCGTCGGCCCGGCCCTGGACGAGGCGCTGCGCGCCACCGGCCTGGACGGCCGCGCCGTGCTCGCCGATCGCCCCTACCTGACCGTCGTCCCGACCCTCTCGATGCGGACGGTGGCGGTCGCCGAGGACCCGGTCCACCACCTGAAGCTGCCGCTGGCCACCGCCACCCTCGGCCGGCTGAACCGCCGCACCATCAAACCCGGCACGCTGGTCGACGGCGCCGCCGGACAGCGGCTGGTCGAGGCCGTGCTGGCGCGCGAACCCCGGTTCGCCGGGCGGATCCTGCACGCCGACGAGCAGACCTGGGCGCACGCCGGGCACGAGCTGCTGGCGGTGCTGCTGCGCCGCTACCCGGAGGGGTTGGAGCGGTCCGTGACCGTTCCGCTCGCCGCGCTGCTGGCCCCGGCGCCGGCGTCCGCACCCGGCACGGCGCCGGTCGCGGACGCGGCAGCGGATTCGGCCGCGGGGGCCGCCGGCGGGCGCCTGGTCGTCGACCGGCTCGCCGACCGGTTCCACGGCGGCGACCCGGTCGCCCTCTACGACGCCCTGCTGGACCTGCTGCTCGACTGGCAGACCGCACTGTTCGGCCACGGCGTCGCCCTGGAGTCCCACCAGCAGAACACCTCCCTCGTCCTCGACCAGGACGGCGGCCTGCGCCTGCTCTACAAGGACGACGACGGCCCGCGCCTGCACACCGGACGTCTGGCCGCCTCCCTCGGCGAACTCTCCCCCTCGCCCGAGGAGTTCGACGACGCCCGGATCTTCGGCGACGACGACCGGCGGCTCACCGACCTGTTCACCACCATCACCGGCCACCTGTGCGCCGGCTCGCTCGCCTTCGGCCTCGCCGCCCACGGCCGGGCCGGACTCGACGAGCTGCTCGCCCTGCTGCGCAAGCGGCTGACCGAGGCCGTCGAGCGGACCGGACCGGCCGCCGAACCGCTGCGCGCCGCCCTGCTCGACGCCGAACGGCTCCCGGTCAAGGCGATGGTCACCGCCGGCACCCTGCTGAGCAAGCAGCGCTCGGGCGCCGCCGACATCAACAAGCACTACACCGACGGTCCGAACTACCTGCTGCCGCAACAGCGTTCCACGAACGAGCCAGGACCGGCGCGGTGACCGTCGACGCGCTGCCCCGGCAGTCCGAACGCGACGCCGCCCCACCGGGCGGAATCGGTCGGCGCCAGGTGCACGCCGTCGCCGCCTGCTACTTCGTCGCCTCCTTCGCCGCCCTCGGCCTGCCGCCCTACCTGACCGCGATCCTGCCCGGACTCGGCGACCCGCAGGGACGCTGGGCGGGCGTGCTCTACATCGTGCCCACCGTGTTCAGCGCCCTCGGCGCCCCGCTGTGGGGGCGGCTCGCCGACCGGTACGGCCGCAAGCGGCTCCTGCTGCGCGCCCAACTCGGCCTCGCAGTCTCCTTCCTGCTGGCCGGGGCCGCCGACTCGCTGCCCGCGTTCACCCTCGCGCTGGTGCTCCAGGGCTTCCTCGGCGGCACCTTCGCCGCGACCAACGGCTACCTCGCCGCCGCCCTCGACGGCGCCCGGCTGTCCCGGGCGCTCACCCTGATGCAGGGCAGCGCCCGGGCCGCGCTGGTGGCGGCGCCGATCCTGGTGGGCGCGCTGTCGCCGTGGATCGACCCGCACCGGCAGTACCTGCTGATGGCCGTACTGCCGCTGGCCGCGGCGGCGCTGCTCTCCCTGCTGCCGGAGCCGGGCCGCCCCGGGGCGAAGACAGCGGACGGGGCCGGACCCGGGGTCTTGGCCGCAGCCGTGGACGAGTCCGGGGCCGTGGCCCCGTCGACGGGCGTCCCCGTCGACGAACCAGCCGGCCGCACACCCCTGCGCGTGCTCTACGGCCTGGAGTTCGCCTTCGTCTTCGCCACGATCATCTCCTTCCCCTATCTGATAGCCCTGGCCGAGGAACGCCTCCCCGGGGTCTCCGGCACCACCACGGGCGTGCTGTTCGCCCTGCCCCACCTGTGCTACCTGGCGTTCGCGGCCCGCACCCACACCGCCTTCCTGCACCGCCCGCACACCGGCATCGCGCTCGGCTTCGGCTTCGTCGCGCTCGGCCTCGCCGGGCACTCCGTGGCAGACTCGCTCCCGGCCTTCGTCGCCGTCCGGCTGCTGCTCGGCGCCGGACTCACCCTCGGCCTGGTCTGCCTCTCGGTGCTCGCCGCCGAGGCGTGCCGCGGCCGGGCACCCGGGCGACTGTTCGGCTCGCTCGAATTCGTCTCCAAGGGCGGCGCCGTGGCCGCCGGCGCCGTCGCGGCGCTGGTCAACGGCCGGTTCGGCACCACCTCCCCCGTGCTGGTCGGCACCGCCGCCGCACTCCTGGCCGCCGTCGCGGCCGCCGCACTCTCCTCCCACTCCCGCCAGCGTTGGAGTCGCTCATGACGCACCAACTGCCCACCGCCGACCATGCCGTGGTCCATACCCTGCTCAACTGCCTGCTGCGCGAGGTGTCCGCCCCCGAACACCAGACCGCCGTCACCGACGGCCGCCTGCTGATCCGCCTCCCCCGGCGCGGCACCCTGCTCCGGGTCGCCCTGCGCCGCACCTCGCTGATCGGCGCTCACCGCTTCACCGGACCGGTGGAGGAGGAACACCCCGACGGCTGGCGCGCGTTGGACTGGCACGAACTCGCCCGCCAGGTCCAGGGCGAACTGGAACTGCGCACCGGCACGGTCAACGAGGAGTTCCTCGGCCAGCTCGCCTCCAGCCACACGGCGGTCTCCACCGCCCTGGCCGACCGCCCCCGGCCCGGCCCCAACCGCTACCTGGAGTCCGAGCAGGCCCTGCTGTTCGGCCACCGGTTCCACCCCGCGCCCAAGTCCCGCTCCGCCGAACGCGGCGACTGGCGCGACTACGCCCCCGAGGCACGCGCCGAGTTCCCGCTGCGCCACCTCGCCGTGCGGCAGGAACTGATCGCCGAGGCCTCCGCCGACCCGGCCGCGACCGCCCTGCTCGACGGCCTCGCCGCCGTCCCGGACGGCTACCGACTGCTGCCCGCCCACCCCTGGCAGTACGAACTCCTCAGCGACCACCCCCTGTTGCGCGGGGCGCTGGAGCGCGGCGACATCGTCGACCTCGGCCCCGGCGGCACCCCCTTCGCGGCCACCGCCTCGGTGCGCACCCTGTACGGCGCGGGCGCGTTCCTCAAGTTCAGCCTCAATGTGCGGATCACCAACTGCCTGCGCAAGAACGCCGCCTACGAGCTGATCGGCGCGGTCACCCTCACCCGGCTGCTCGCCCCGGTGCTGGCCGACCTGGCCGAGCGGTTCCCGGACGCCGCCGTACTGCGCGAGCCGGCGTTCCGCACCCTCGCCCTGCCCGGGTCCGACGGGCGGCCCGACCGGGCGCTGTACGAGGGCTTCGGCCTGATCGTCCGCGAGGGCCTCGGGGGTTCGCTGCACCCCGACGTCACCCCGCTGCTGGCCGCCGCCGTCGCCGACGAGTACCCGACCAGTTCGGCGCACATCTCCCGGCTGCTGTCCGACCCGGGCGACCCGGCCCGCGCGCTCGACTGGTGGACGGCGTACCTGCGGCTGCTGGTCCCGCCGGTGCTGGCCGCCTTCTTCGACCACGGCGTGGTGCTCGAACCGCACCTGCAGAACGTCCTGATCGGCGTGGACGCCGCCGGCCGCCCGGCCCAGGTGCTCTTCCGCGACCTGGAGGGGACGAAGCTCGTCCCCGAGCGGCACGCCGGACTGCTCGCCGCACTGCCGCCCGAGGTGGCCGGGCCGATGGCCTACGACGCCGAGCGGGGCTGGGACCGGGTGGTCTACTGCCTGCTGGTCAACCACGTGGCCGAACTGCTCGCCGCCGTCGCCGACCTGCACCCGGCGGCGGAGGGCGCGCTCTGGGAGGCGGTCCGCCGCGTCCTGGAGGAGTACGCGGCGGAGCACGGCTGCCCGCCCCGGCTGCGCGCGCTGCTCGCCGGCGTGCCGCTGCCGGGCAAGGCCAACCTGCTCACCCGCTGGGAGCGCAAGGCCGACCGCGCGGCCGGGTACGTCCGGATGGCCTCGCCGCTGGCCCGCTCCGTGCTGGCCGAGGCCGCCCACCGCGGCGCCGGCCGCACCGGCCGCACCGGCGCCTCGTCCGCCGTACCTGCCCCACCCGCACCGCTCGACCCACCTACCGCCCGGATTCCCCAGCCCGTCCAGGCCCCGCCCGTCGCCGCCGGAAGGACCCGATGACCGCCACCGAAGCCGTCCGCCGCCGGACCGCCGAGCTGCAGCCGGAGCAACTCCCGGCCTATGTCTACGACCTGGCGGCCCTGCGGAAGCACGCCGCCGCCGTCCGGGCCGCCCTGCCGGAGCGGGTCGAGCTCTACTACGCGGCCAAGGCCAACCCCGAGGCCCCGGTGCTGGCCGCGCTGAGCGAGGCCGTGGACGGCTACGAGGTCTCCAGCGGAGGCGAGTTGGCGCATGTCCGGGCAGCCGTCCCGGACGCCCCGCTGGCCTTCGGCGGGCCGGGCAAGACGCCCGCCGAGATCGCCGCCGCCGTGGACGCCGGTGTGCACCGCTGGCACGTCGAGAGCGAGCAGGAGCTGTACCGCCTCGCCGCCGTGCTGGCCGACCGGCCGGACGCGGCCGTGGACGTGCTGCTGCGGGTGAACCTGCCGGTCGGGGCGGGCACGCTGGATTCCGTGGCGCTGGCGATGGGCGGGCGCCCGACCCCGTTCGGGCTGGACCCGGACCGCGCCGAGGCCGCGGTCCGCCTGCTCACCGAGCCGGTCGGCCCGCTGGACCCCGTCCGGCGGCGGCTGCGGCTGCGCGGTGTGCACGCCCATCTGGCGAGCGGGCTGGCGGCCGCCGAGCAGCTGGCGCTGGCGGAGCAGATCGTCGGCTGGTCCACCCGTCTGGCCGAGCGGCACGCCTTCGCGCTGGACGAGGTCAATGTGGGCGGCGGCATGGCCGTCGACTACGCCGACCCGGACGCCCGGTTCGACTGGGTCGCGTTCGGCGCGGGCCTCGGCAAGCTGCTGGACCGCCACCCGGACCTGGTCCTGCGGATCGAGCCCGGCCGGGCGCTCACCGCGTACTGCGGCTGGTACGCGACCGAGGTGCTGGACGTGAAGCGCAGCCACGGCGAGGACTTCGCGGTCGTCCGCGGCGGCACCCACCACCTGCGGACCCCGGCCACCCGCGGCCACAGCCAGCCGTTCGGCACCCTGCCGGTCGAGGACTGGCCCCATCCGTGGGAGCGGCCCGCCGTGACCACCGGCCGGGCCACCCTGGCCGGCCAGCTCTGCACCCCGAAGGACGTGCTCGCCCACGCCGCCCCGGCCGCCGCCCGCCTCCGTACGGGCGACCGGGTGCTCTTCGACCTGGCCGGGGCGTACGCGTGGAACATCTCGCACCACGAATTCCTGATGCACCCCCGCCCCGGCTTCCACTACCTGGACGGCTACCCGGACGGCCCGACGGAGGACCGCTGAGGGACAACCCGTGACGGCCGACGGATGCCCGGGGTCGGACAGCGGATTCCGGGATCCGTCGGCCGCCGGTCGTACCCGCCACCCACCCGACCCGTACTGACGTGCGAAGGTGGTAGCGACGAAGGGAGCGGGCACGTGCTGATGGAGAAGGTGGCGGACATCATCGCCGAGGCCTCGGCCGAGGCGGTGGAGCCCCGGTTCCGGGCGCTGGCCTCGGGCGAGGTGATGGAGAAGGCCCCCGGCGAGGTGGTCACCGTCGCCGACCGCGAGGCCGAGCTGATCATCGCGCGGCGGCTGCGCGAACTGCTGCCCGTCCCGGTGGTCGGCGAGGAGGCGGTGGCCGCCGACCCGGCGCTCGCCCGGGCCCTGCACGCCGAACCCGCCGTCTGGCTGGTCGACCCCGTCGACGGCACCGCCAACTTCGTCGCCGGCCGCCCCGACTACGCGGTGATGGTCTCCCTGGTGCGCGACGGCCGGACCGTCGCCGCCTGGATCCGGCAGCCGGCCACCGCCACCACCTACACCGCCGAACTCGGCTCCGGCGCCTGGCGCGACGGCCACCGGCTGACCCGCGCGCCCGCCGGCACCGACCCGGCTGCCTGGCGCGGCTCGGTGAAGAGCCGGTTCCTGGACCCGTCCCGCCGCCGTCTGATCGAGGCCAACGCCGAGGCCTTCGGCGGACTCACCGCGGGCCGCCACGCCGCCGGCGTCGAGTACCCCGACGTCGCCGAGGGCGGCACCGACTTCATCCTCTACTGGCGCACCCTCCCCTGGGACCACGCCCCCGGCTCCCTCCTGGTGGCCGAGTCCGGCGGCCGCGCCGCCCGCCTCGACGGCTCCCCCTACCGCCCCGAGGCCCCGGGCGGCGAGGACGGCCTGCTCGTCGCGGCCGACCCGGCCACCTGGGAGCGGTGCCGCGAGATCCTGTTCGCACCGTAGGCCGCAGGCAGGGTCGCGCCGTGGGCCGCAGGCCGGTTCGCGCCCCGGGCCCCACCGTGGAAAACCCCGCGCGCGGCCGACGGCCGGGCTCGTACACTCCGCGATCATGAACTCACGGCAACAGACCGTCCTGGCCCTCGGCGCGCTGCTGCTGGCGACCGCCTGCACCTCCGCACCGGACCACCGCACCGCCGCGCCGGCCCGGCCCACGCCGGCCGAGGAGCCGGCGGAGTCACCCGCCCCGCCGCTCGCGGTGCACACGCTGACCTCGGCGGAGGTGCAGTTCGGCTGGTGGAACTGGGCGGCGGCGAGCCCCGCGGACCGCAGCCCGGTGCTCGACCGGAGCGGCCAGTGGTGCGCCCAGCGCCAGCCCGAGGACATCTGGTACCTGGCCGGGACGACCGGCGGGGAGGCGGTCGAGCGCACCTGCACCGTCCCCGTCGGCCTTCCGGTGCTGTTCCCCCTGGTGACGAGGACCGGCGAGGCCGCCGACTGCACGACGTTCATGGACCGGGCCACGGGCTCCGCCGTCCTGGACGGCGTCCCGCTGGCCGTCGAGCCGCTCGGCGCGACCAGGATCAAGCTGTCCGGGGTCGCCGGCAACGCCTTCGGCGACTTCGCGGCCCACGGCAACAACACCTGGTCGTGCGGCCTGTGGGTGCGGATGGACCCGCTCGCGCCCGGCAGCCACGAGCTGACGGTCCGGGGCGCGGCCTCCGACCCGGCGGTCACGGTGGGCGTGGACTACCACCTGCTTGCGGCCGTGCCCACACCCACCGGGAGCGTCTGACCCGCCCTACCGGCCGACCCAGCGCCAGGCCTGGCGGCCGGCCCGGACGACCTCGGCGATCAGGGCGTCCACCTCGGCCGGGGTGGTGTGCGGGTTGAGCAGGGTCAGTTTGAGCCGGACCCGGCCAGGACCCTCGCCGGGCAGTTCGGTCCGGCCGACCACGGCCCGTCCGCCGCGCAGCAGTTCGCGCCGCAGCTCGGCGTTGACCCGGTCGAGCGCGGCCGGGTCGAGCGCGGCCGGGTCGGCGTCGGGGCGGGGGGAGTCCGGGCCTGCCGGGCGGTAGCGGAACAGCAGGGCGGTCAGCACGGGTTCGGCGTGCAGCTCCAGTTCCGGTTCGGCCCGGACGGTGTCCGCGGCGTACCGCGCGAGGTCGTGGCAGGCGTCGACGAGCCGTCCGAGCCCGGCGCGGCCGAGGGTGCGCAGGGTGACGGCGAGCTTGAAGGCGTCGGGCCGCCGGGTGGTGCGCAGCGAGAGTCCCAACAGGCTCGGGTAGCCCGCCTGTTCGTCGTCGGCCGGGTTGAGGTAGACGGCCCGGCGGGCGAGCGAGACGTAGTTCTCGGCGTGGCGGACCAGGAAGACGCCGGCGGCGGCCGGCTGCCAGCCGAGCTTGTGCCAGTCCAGTGAGACGGAGTCGGCGCGTTCGATGCCGTCGAGCAGCGGGGCGAGCCGGTCGGAGAGCAGGGCGCCGCCGCCGTACGCGGCGTCGACGTGCAGCCAGGCGTCGTAGCGGGCGGCGAGTTCGGCGACGGCGGGCAGCGGGTCGACGGCGCCGGTGTCGGTGGTGCCGGCGGTGGCGACCACGGCGACGGGGGTGTGTCCGGCCCAACTCGCCTCTGCCAGGGCGCGTTCGAGCGCCACCGGGTCCATCCTCAGTTCGCGGTCGACGTCGACCGGGACGACGGCGCGTTCGCCGAGGCCGAGCAGGGCGGCAGCCCGCTGGACCGAGAAGTGCGCGGCCCGGGAGGCGAAGATCCGGGGACGGACTCCGGCGGGCAGGCCGAGGAGCCCGTCGAGTTCGACGATGCCGTCGAGCTTCTGGTCGCGGGCGAGCATCAGGCCCATGAGGTTGGACTCGGTGCCGCCGGAGGTGACCACGCCGGCGGCCCGGGCGGGGTCGTAGCCGACCAGGGCGGCGAGTTCGGCGAGCAGCGCGGTCTCCAGCGCCGTCGCCGCGGGGGCCTGGTCCCAGGAGTCCTGGGAGGGGTTGAGGGCGCTGACGGCGAGGTCGGCGGCGGCGGCCACGGCGAGCGGGGGGCAGTGCAGGTGGGCGGCGCAGAACGGGTCGGCGGGGTCGGCGGCGCCGTGGGCGAGCAGTTCGGTGAGGCGGGCGAGGGCGTCGGGGCCCTCGGCGGCGGCGAGCGCCCGGTCGACCAGGGCGGCGAGGTCGCCGGGGCGGCCGGGCGGCAGCGGGCCGCCCCGGCGGGTGGCGCCGGTCTCCAGCGCGTCGAGGACGGTGGCGAGCAGCGGGCCGAGCGCGGCGGGTCCGCCGACGCCGCCGGAGAGGGCGTCGAGGGGTGCGTCGGCGCCCTCGGCCGGGTCCGGCCAGGACCCGCCGGCACCCTCCCCGTCCCCGCCGCCGGTCCCGCCGCCGGTCGCCTCTCCCGGGCCGCCGCTCACGCCGAGGCCGCCGCGACGGCGTCCGCGAGCCGGTCCAGCACCGCGGCCGCCTGCTCGTCCGTGATGGTGAGCGGGGGCAGCAGTCGCAGCACGGCGTCGTGCCGCCCGCCGAGTTCGACGATCAGCCCGCGGGCCAGGCAGGCCTCGCGGACCCGGACGGCGAGTTCGGGGGCGGCCGGCCGGGCCCCGCAGGCGTCCGGAGCCGCGGTCGGGTCGACGAGTTCGACGCCGATCATCAGCCCGCGCCCGCGCACGTCGCCGATCGCGGGGAGTTCCCCGGCCAGCGCGCGCAGCCGTTCGACCATCCGGTCGCCGACCAGCGCCGCCCGTTCGGCCAGCCCGTTGGCGGCGACGTAGCGCAGCGTGGCCGCTCCGGCCGCCATGGCCAGTGTGTTGCCGCGGAAGGTGCCGGTGTGGGCGCCGGGCCGCCAGCCGTCGTACTCCTCCCGGTAGACGACGACGGCGAGCGGGAGGCTGCCGCCGATCGCCTTGGAGAGCACCATCGCGTCGGGCACGATCCCGCTGTGCTCGACCGCCCACATCGCGCCGGTGCGGCCGACGCCGGTCTGCACCTCGTCGACGATCAGCGGGATGCGGCGCTCGGCGGTGATCCGGCGCATGGCGCGCAGCCAGTCGTCCGGTGCGGGGACGACGCCGCCCTCGCCCTGGACGGCCTCCAGGACCATCGCGGCGGGCGGGA
This sequence comes from Kitasatospora purpeofusca, assembly GCF_000718025.1. Taxonomy (GTDB): domain Bacteria; phylum Actinomycetota; class Actinomycetes; order Streptomycetales; family Streptomycetaceae; genus Kitasatospora; species Kitasatospora purpeofusca. The sequence goes on along the minus strand of NZ_JODS01000002.1, from coordinate 348,571 downwards.
CGACGCCGCCGGCCGGGTCGTCGAGCAGCCGTTCGACATAGGTGGCCGAGAGTTCGGCCCCGGCCTCCCCGCCGACCCCGAACGGGCAGCGGTAGCCGTAGGGGTAGGGCAGCCGGACGACCTCGCCGCCGCCGGGCAGCGGCTCCTTGACGGCGACGTTGCCGGTGAGCGCGAGGGAGCCGGCGGTCATCCCGTGGTAGGCGCCGGTGAAGGCGAGGGCGCCGGAACGGCCGGTCGCGGTCTGCATCAGCTTGAGCGCGGCCTCGACGGCGTCGGTCCCGGCGGGCCCGCAGAAGTGCACCCGCGCGCCGTCGGCGAAGGCGGGCGGCAGGCTCTCGAACAGGGCGGTGGTGAAGTCGTCCTTCTCGGCGGTCGCGAGGTCGAGCAGGTGGAGCGGGGCGCCGCTGTCGAGGGTGCGGCGGATCGCCGCCAGGACCACCGGGTGGTTGTGACCGAGGGCGAGGGTGCCGGCGCCGGAGAGGCAGTCGAGGTAGCGGCGGCCGTCGGCGCCTTCGACGGTCATGCCGCTGGCCCGCACGGGGACGATCGGGAACGAGCGCGCGTAGGTGCGGGCGGCGGACTCGCGCAGGCGCTGGCGGCGCAGGACGGCGCCCGGCGAGGATGCCGACCCGGCGGCGGGCGCCTGGCCCGGCGCGGGAACGGCGGCGGCGCGGGGGACGGTCGGACCGGTGGCGGGCTCAGCGGCGAGCGTCAAGGCGGACTCCCAGAAAATTAGGTGAGCCTAACCTTACTTGTCCGACCTGCCCTGGTCCGTCCGGGGGCTCCGGAACCACCCTTGCGGGTGACAACCCGGCCGTACCCTCAACGAGCGGGCCGTCGAGAGGTCACGGCCGTGAGGGGCGAGCGGGGTTCGGCCCGGAGGCCCCCGGGGCCGCCCGGCGTCCATGATCACCCGCATGCCAGACTCGGGGCCCAGGCGCCGCACCGGGCGCCCGCAGAGAGGAGTCGGCATGGCACTGTTCGGGAACGCCCACCGGGTGGACAACAGCGAGGCCCAGAAGGAGTTCGCCCGGCTGTTCGGCCAGGGCGAGCAGGTCCACGCCGCCTACCAGCTGGTCCGCGACACCTTCCTGTTCACCGACCGCCGGCTGATCCTGGTCGACAAGCAGGGCATCACCGGCAAGAAGACCGAGTACCACTCGATCCCCTACCGCTCGATCACCCACTTCGCCGTGGAGACCGCCGGCACATTCGACCTGGACGCCGAGCTGAAGATCTGGGTCTCGGGCGCCGCGATGCCGATCTCCAAGAACTTCACCAAGGGCGTCGACATCTACGAGGTGCAGGCCCTGCTCACCGAGTTCGTGGCCCGCTGACCCCACCGCCGGGGACGTCCGACCCGCCGGAGCTTCCCGAGCCGCCCGAGCCGCCCCCGCCCGGTCCGCCCGGTCCGCCGGAGCCGCCGGAGCCGCCCGTCCAGCGGTAGCAGAGCTCCGGCCGGCCGACCGTGCCGTAGCGGGGCTCCCGGACGGCGAGGCCGGTGTCCACCAGGTGCTCCAGGTAGCGGCGGGCGGTGATCCGCGAGACACCGGCTGCCGCACCGGCCGCCGCCGCCGACAGGCCGGCGCCCGCGCGCAGCACCCCGGCCACGGTGTCCAGCGTCGGAGCGCTCAACCCCTTCGGCAGGGCGGTGCGTTCGGGCATCCGCAGCAGCGCGAGCGCCTGGTCGACCTCGTCCTGCCCGGTGGCCGCCCCGGTCCGCCCGAGGGTGTCCCGGTAGCGGGCGTAGCGCTCCAGGCGGTCGTGCAGCGCGGCGGCCGCGAACGGCTTCAGCAGGTACTGGACCACACCGGCGGACACGGCCCGGCGGACCATCGCGAGGTCGCGGGCGGAGGTGACCGCGATGACATCGGTGGCGTGGCCGGCGGCGCGCAGGGTGCCGCAGAGCTGGAGGCCGTGCCCGTCGGGCAGGTAGAGGTCGAGCAGCAGCAGGTCGACGGGGCGACCGGCGGCCCGGGCCCGCTCCAGGAAGCGCAGCGCCTCCGCGCAGCCGTGCACGGTGCCGACGGCCCGGAATCCCGGCTCGCGCCCCACGTAGAGGGTGTGGGCGGCGGCGGCCACCGGGTCGTCCTCGACCACCAGGACGGAGATCTCGGCCCGTTCGGCATCCCCGACCCGTTCGGCGTCCCCCGCCTGTCCGGTGCCGCGGCTCACGGAGCCACCGCCACGCGCCGGTGCTCCCCCGCGCCCTCGCCCACCGGTCGGTCGAGCGGCAGCCGGACGGTGAGCACCGCGCCGCGCTCCCGGCCGACCTCGACGGTGCCGCCGTTGCGCCGGGCGGCCTGGGCGACCAGGGCGAGCCCGAGTCCGCGCCCGTGGCCGCCGCCCTCGCCGCCCTGTTGGCCGCTCTGTTGGCCGCTCCCGCCGTCGCCGCTCCCCTGGCCGTTCCCGCCCGCACTGCCGTGCTGCTTGGTGCTCCACCCGCGCCGGAACACGTCCTCCACCGCCCCCGGGTCGATCCCGGCCCCGGTGTCGGCGACCCGCAGCAGCAGGTGCTCCCCCTCGATCCGGGCGGTGACGGTGACCTCCGGGGGCCCGGGGTTCGCGACCGCGCCGGTGATCGCGGCGTCCACGGCGTTGTCGATCAGGTTGCCGAGGACGGTGATGAGGTCGCGGGCGGTCAGTCGCGACGGCAGCACGCCGTCGTCGATCGAACTGTCCGGCGTGAGCGTCAACTCCACACCCCGTTCGGCGGCCTGGGCGGCCTTGCCCAACAGCAGGGCGGCCAGCACCGGTTCGCCGACGGCGGCGACCACCCGGTCGGTGAGCCGCTGGGCGAGGGCGAGTTCGGCGGTGGCGAACTCCACCGCCTCGCGGTGACGGCCGAGTTCGATCAGCGAGACGACGGCGTGCAGCCGGTTGGCGGCCTCGTGCGCCTGGGCGCCGAGCGCCTCGGTGAAGCCGCGCACGGAGTCCAGCTCGCCGCTCAGCGCCTGGAGTTCGGTGTGGTCGCGGAGGGTGAGGACCCGGCCGAGACCGGTACCGATGGTGGAGGTGTTGAGCACCACCACCCGCTCGGCGGTCAGATGGACCTCGTCCCGGACCGGAGCGTCCCCGCAGACGGCCGCCAGCAGCGCGTCCGGCAGCCCCAGCCCGTCCACCGGGTGCCCCTCCACCGCCCCGTCCAGGCCCAGGAGTTCGCGCGCCGCGTCGTTGCACAGCACCACCCGGTGGTCCCGGTCGAGCAGCACGAGCCCCTCCCGGACGGCGTGCAGGGTGGCCTGGTGGTACTCGTAGAGGTGGCTGAGTTCGGCCGGCCCCATGCCGTGGGTGTGCCGCCGCAGCCGGGAGTTGGCGAGGTAGGTACCGATCCCGCCGACGGCCAGCGCGGCCGCCGCGACCCCCACCAGCGCGAGCAGGGGGCCGCGCAGCTGCGCCGAGATGGACTGCACCGTGATACCGGCGCTGACCAGGGCGACCACCCGGTGCCGCTCGTCCAGCACCGGGGTGACCACCCGCACCGACGGGCCGAGCGTGCCGGTGTAGGTCTCGCTGCGGGTCTCGCCGGCGAGCGCCCAGTCGATGTGCCCGAGGAAGGGCCGCCCGATCTGCTCGGGCAGCGGGTGGGTCCAGCGCACGCCGGCGGTGTCCATCACGGTGACGAAGGAGACCCCGGTGTCGACCCGCACCCGCTCGGCGTAGGGCTGGAGCACGGCCGTCGGATCGGGCGCGCCCGCGGCGTCGCGGACGGTCGGCGAGTCGGCGACGGCGCGGGCGACGGCGGTGACCTGGCGGCGGGCCGCGTCGTCGGCGCGCCCGGCGGTGAACAGGTACGCGAGCACGGCCCCGCCCGCGACCACGGCGGCGACGATGACCACTTGGACGACGAAGAGCTGTCCGGCCAGGCTGCGCACCAGCCGGCGCGGCGGGAGGAGGGTACGCGCGGACATGCCTGTCAGTGTGCACCACGGCCCGGTCGGCGCGGACCCCGCGGCGAGGACGGGGTGATGTGAACTCTATGAACGCAAACGTGACCCGCGTCACGCCCGGACCCCATAGTCGGAGCGGCCCACCACCCGGGGCCCCCGGACCGCACACCGGCGCACCCCCATGAGCGCATCCCCACGGGCGCACGCGCCACCGGGCACAGCAGGGCGAAGGAGCCACAGATGTCGATCACCGGAGCAGCAGCGGGCGCGGGCGCCAGACCGAAGGACCGCACCCACGTCCTCTACCTCGCCGTGATCGCGGCGGTCGTCGCGGGCGTCGTGGTCGGCCTGGCCGCGCCGGACTTCGCGGTGGAGCTGAAGCCCATCGGCACGGGCTTCGTCAACCTCATCAAGATGATGATCAGCCCGGTCATCTTCTGCACCATCGTGCTCGGCATCGGCTCGGTCACCAAGGCCGCCAAGGTCGGCAAGGTCGGCGGCCTGGCCCTCGGCTACTTCCTCGCCATGTCGACCGTCGCCCTCGGCATCGGCCTGCTGGTCGGCAACCTGCTGGAGCCCGGCGGCGGCCTCCACCTGACCTCCGCGCTCGCCAAGTCCGGCCACGCCCAGGCCGCCGCCGGCGGCGCGCAGTCCACCGCCGACTTCCTGCTCGGGATGATCCCGACCACCATGCTCTCCGCCCTCACCGAGGGCAAGGTGCTGCAGACCCTGCTGGTCGCCCTGCTGGCCGGGTTCGCCCTCCAGGCGATGGGCCCGGCCGGCGCCCCCGTGCTGCGCGGCATCGAGCACGTGCAGCGGCTGGTCTTCCGGGTCATGGCGATGATCATGTGGGTGGCACCGATCGGCGCCTTCGGGGCGATGGCCGCGGTGGTCGGCGCCACCGGGACGGCCGCACTGAAGAGCCTCGCCGTCATCATGATCGGCTTCTACCTGACCTGCGCCCTGTTCGTGGTCGTGGTGCTCGGCACCCTGCTGCGCCTGGTCGCCGGCGTCAACATCTTCACCCTGCTGCGCTACCTCGGCCGCGAGTTCCTGCTGATCCTCTCCACCTCCTCCTCGGAGAGCGCCCTGCCCCGGCTGATCGCCAAGATGGAGCACCTGGGCGTCAGCCGCCCGGTGGTCGGCATCACCGTCCCGACCGGCTACAGCTTCAACCTGGACGGCACCGCGATCTACCTGACCATGGCCTCGATCTTCATCTCGGAGGCGATGGACAAGCCGATGTCGGTGGGCGAGCAGCTGTCGCTGCTGGTCTTCATGGTGATCGCCAGCAAGGGCGCGGCCGGCGTCACCGGCGCCGGGCTGGCCACCCTCGCGGGCGGGCTCCAGTCGCACAAGCCGGCCCTGGTGGACGGCGTCGGGCTGATCGTCGGCATCGACCGGTTCATGTCCGAGGCCCGGGCGCTCACCAACTTCGCCGGGAACGCCGTCGCCACCGTGCTGATCGGGCAGTGGACCGGGGAGCTCGACCGCGAGCGGGCCCGGCTGGTGCTGGCGGGCGAGGTGCCGTTCGACGAGCGGACGCTGCTGGACGCGGACCCGCACGGCGCCCCGCACGGCGGCGCCCCGGCGGCGGAGCCCGCCGCCCCGACCGGGTCGCCCTCGGCCGCGCCGGTCCCGGCCCCGGCCCCGGCCCCGGCTCCGGCCACCGCCGGGACGACTGCCGCGGCCACGGCGGCGAGCACGACGACGGCCGCCTGAGCGGCGGCCCGTCCCTCACACCCCCCTGGTCCGGCGCCCCGCCCAACCCCCCGGAAAAGGCGCCGGACCAGGGGTCCCGCATGTCCCGGGGGCCCTCAGGCCGGGCAGTCCCTCGGGCCGGGCCTCTCGCGCTCGGGCCCGAGCCGCGCGCGCTCGGGCCCGGCCCCGGGGGGGGGCGACCGACCCGCTCAGACCTCCTCCGAACCGCTGACCGCCCAGCTCAGCCCGGTCGCCGGGTCCTCCAGCGCGAGGTGCAGGTGCCGCAGCCGGTCGGCCGGATCGTCCCAGGTGAAGCAGCGCATCCGCGCGACCAGGGCACGGACCTCCGCCCGGTCCGCCGACTCCGGCCGCTGCGCGCCGGTCATCGCCGTCAGCACCCGCCACAGCGCCAGCCGCCCGTGCGCCGCGCCGTACGCGCGGTCCGCGATGCCCGCCTGCACCAGCGCCGGCCAGGCCAGGGCGAACGGCAGGTACCCGCCGACGACCATCGGGCCCGGCGCCAGCTGGGCGGCGGCCCCCGCCGCCGGTCCGCGCACGCAGACCGTCCGTGCCCAGCCGGCCAGCTCGGCCAGCGCCCGGGTGGCCGGCTGCCCCGGCAGCCGGGCGCCGGGTTCGGGCAGTTCCACCCGGGCCAACCCCTCCCGGCTGGCGGGCAGCGTCAGCAGCGCGCTGCGCGAACCGCCGTGGCGCAGGTACTCCCGGACCGGCATGCCCTCGGCCCGCCCCACCGACTCCCAGGGCTCCAGCAGCAGCGGCACCCCCTCGGGGTCCGGCTCGGCGCCCCGGGAGAGGTCCTCGCCGAGCAGCACCCGGGTCTGCGCGACCAGCCGCCGCACCGGGGGCGGGCCGAGCAGCGGGGCGAGCCGCCGCCAGGTGTGCCGGGTCGCCAGCACCTCCCAGAGCGGCCCGGCGTCGTGGTCGGCCACTCCGGCCGCGGTGCCGGGGCCGCCGTCCGCGTCGAACAGTCGAGCGGCCACCTCGGGCGGCGCGGCGTACGCGATCAGGTGACCGAGCGCGGCGGTGGCGATGCCGGCCCGGCCCTGCGCGGCCGCGACCACCCAGGCGGCGGCCGCCCCGACGCCGCCCGCCGGGCCTCCGCCCGACCGGTCTCCACCCGCCTGCCCGCCGTCGGCCAGGTCGAGCGCGACGGCGGCGGCGCGGGCCTGCCGGTAGGCGCCCAGCAGTTCGATCCAACGGCCTTCGTCCACCAGGGAGCGGAGCCGATGCTCCTCGTACGTGATCACGATTTGCAGCGTACGGGGCGATACCGGAGCTGAGCTGACTTGCCGTCAGACCGGTGCGTCGGACCCCGCGCGCGCCCCCGGCACATGCCCGGACAGGGGGCGGGCGACCGAGCGACGCACTCCGCCGCCCGATCCGGACCCCGCCTCGGAACCGGAACCGGAACCGGCCGGCGAATCGCGCTCCCGTTCGAGAATGCCCCGCAACCGGTCCAGCGCCCGTCGCCGGGTGACCGCCAGGGTGGAGCGGTGCACACCGAGGAGCTCGGCGGCCTCCTCCAGGCTGTACCCGTCGAGGTCGACCAGCACCACCGCCCGCGCCTGCTTCACCGTCAGACAGCGCAGCAACCGCACCACCTCCCAGTGCGCCTGCAGCTCGGCCACCCCGCCGCCCGACGGGTCGTCGCACCCGCCGAACCACCCGCCGCCCCACCCGCCGACCGCTGCGGAACCGCCGACCGGCCCCACGTCCTCCAGCGCCTCGTACGGGAGCAGCCGACGGCGGTCGCGGCGCCACTCGTCGCGCACGACGTTCGCCATCGCGGTGAACGCGTAGGCGTAGGGCCGGGGATGGCCGAGGAAGCGGGCGGGATTCCGGGCGATCCGCAGATAGGCCTCGTGGACGACATCGCCCGCGCCGAACGGATCCCCGAGCATGCGGACGGCTGCGCGCCGGAGCCTGGGCAGCAATTCGGTGAACATCCGGTCGAATTCCGCGGATTCGGCCGACGGGCGCGGGCTCGGATCCTCCCCACCCCGGCAACCGGCCGTGATCCCCATCCCGCCCCCTCGGAAATCGGCGCCCCGAAGGCCCGGTCGATGGATATCGGGCCGTCGGCCGCACGGCCTTGTGACGCACATCACATCATAGTTCGTCGTCCCACCATTCCGCAGCCATTCGTATGCAGTACGGGAGGGGGCCCGGGGTGGGCGCCGAAGGCACTTTGCAAAGTCCTGGCGCACTTTGCAAAGTGCGCCAGGACTTTGCAAAGTGCGGCGGGCAGCCTCCGGCCCTCCCGGAGGCGACGCTCCGACGGCGGGCGGGCGCAGGGGCGTTCGGCGTCCCAGCGGCCGGGGGACCGGAACTCCCCGGAGCCGCCACCCCCGGGACCGCCACTCCCCGGGGCTGCCCGGCCCGGGTGCCCCCGGGCCGGGCGGACTCCGCGCGGAGGCCGGGGTGGTGGTGCGACGGTGCTTCTTGCGCCGTCCGTGCGTGCGCTTCCGACCCGGGGTGCATGGGACGCTATCGGCGCGGCCGCCCGGCGGCGGCGAGGATCCGCGAATCCGCCCGCGGCACCGGGGCGTTGTGTTCGAATGTCCCGGTCGTGTGCCCCGACCGGTCCGGCCGCCGTGACGGCGGACCGCCCGGGGCCGGGCACTCCGCGTCCAACTCCCCCGCCCCGCCGACCGCTTGCCGTGGGCCCTCCGCCGCCGGCCCTGCGCCGTCAACCCTCCGCCGCCGGCCCCGGCCCCTCAGCCGCGCGGCGTCAGCCGGACCCGCATCGGGCTCCGCACCTGGAGCGTGATCCCCTGCCCCAGCCGGACGCCGCGGTCCACCGCCTCGAAATCGAAGTCCCGCAGCAGCGCGCCCAGTGTCAGCACCGACTCCAGCATGGAGAAGTGCTGCCCTATGCAAGCCCTCGGCCCGCCCCCGAACGGGTACCAGGCGTACCGGTGCCGCTCCTTCTCCCGCTCGGGCAGGAAGCGGTCCGGGTCGAAGCGGTCCGGCTGCTCCCAGTGGTCCGGGTGCCGGTGGGTGACCCACGGCGCGAGGATGACCTGGGCGCCGGCGGGCACGACGTACCCGTCGATCACCGACTCCTCCACCGAGCGGCGCCCCATCTGCGAGGCGGCCGGGTAGAGCCGCATCGCCTCCTTCAGCACCTGGGTGAGGTAGGGCAGCGCCTCCAGGTCGGCCGCCACCGGCGCCCGTCCGGCCAGTACGGCGTCCGCCTCCTCGCGCGCCCGGCGCCGCTGCTCCGGGTGCTTGGCCAGCAGGAAGAGCGCGAAGGCGAGCGAGGTCGCCGTGGTCTCGTGCCCGGCGAGCAGGAAGATCAGGACCTGGTCGCGCAGTTCCGCCGGGTCGAGCCGCTCCCCGTCCTCGCCCCGGGCCCGGGTCAGCAGTTCCAGCAGGTCCTCCGGACCGGCGGCGTCGGCCACACCCGCCGCCCGCCGCACCGCCCGCTCGGCGATGATCCGGTCGCACACCGCGTAGAGGTCGCGCTGCGCACCGGCGGCCCGCCGGTTGGCGGGAGTCGGCCAGCCGCGGGGCACCTTCACCGGCGCGAAGCCGCGTTCGAGGACGAACTCGCCGAGCACCGGGAAGCTGTGGTGCACCACCCGCACCGCCGCCTCCACGTCCGCACCGAACAGGATCCGGGACACCGTGCGCAGCGCGAACCGCGACATCTCCTCCGCGACGTCGACCACGCCGCCGGGCACCACCCGCCAGCGGTCGGCGAGCACCCCGCACTCCTGCCCGACGGCCTCGGCGTAGCCGTCCACCCGGCGCCGGGTGAACAGCGGCTGGATCAGCCGGCGCTGGCGGTGGTAGTCGCCGTCCTGGCTGGTCAGCAGGCCGTTGCCGAGGCTGGTCCGCAGCTCGTCGTAGAAGCTGTTGTCCTTGCGGAAGTTGGCCGCCTCGCTGCCGAGCACCTGGTGCGCGCCCTCCGGCGAGAACACCGCGTAGAACTCGGCGCGCAGCCCGGGCGGTCCGGCGGCGAAGCGGACGACGTCGCCGTAGTCGCGGCGGGCGTCGAGGTACGTGCGCAGCGGACGCCGGGTCAGGTCGAGCAGCGAGCCCACCAGCGGGAGTCCGGGCGGCCCGGGTATCCGGGTGATGGTGGCGGCGGTGCCGGTGGTACTGGTGGTGCTGGTGGTCGCGGCGGTCAGCGACATGTCCCCTCCTCGGTCGTGCGCCTCACCGGTCCGGCTTCCGGTCGGGTGCCCCCGCCCCCGACCGCGCGACCGGTCGGTCGTGCTCCCGTTCCGTCCCCAACGTAACTGCCGGGTAATCGGCACAGAAGGGGCGCACAGAGCGCTGCCGACGCGCGCCACCCCGCGCTCGCCGACCGCCCCGCGCCCCTCGGCGGCGGCGCGGATCCGAAGGACCGCCCCGGGGCCGCTTGCGTCTTCCGACAGGCCCGCCACCCGCTTCGGTACCCCTGGCCTGTGCGATGAGACAGACGAAATTCGGCCCGCATATGCGGCACTATGATCGGCGTAATGGCCGCACCTGCGGCATTGACCCCGCGCCCCTCCCGGCGCGCCCAGGAGGGGAAGCCAAGGAATGGCCATCCGCAGACTCACCGCCACCAGGCTCACCGCCACCGCGGCGGCGGCCCTCGTCCTCGCCCTCGGCGCCACCGCCTGCGGCAGCGACGGCGGCACCGACGCCAAGAGCAGCAGCAGCTCCCCCGCCGCCCCCGGCACGGGTGCGGCGACCGGCGCCGGCACGGGCGCGGCCGGCGTCCCGAAGGTCTCCGGGACGATCACCGTGTTCGCCGCGGCCTCGCTCAAGGAGACCTTCACCGACCTGGGCAAGAAGTTCGAGGCCGCCAACCCCGGCGCCAAGGTCACCTTCAACTTCGGCGGCAGCTCGGCCCTCGCCACGAGCATCAACTCCGGTGCCCCGGCCGATGTGTTCGCCGCCGCCAGCCCCGCCACCATGAAGACCGTCACCGACGCGGGCGGCGCCGCCGGCGAGCCGAAGACCTTCGTGCGCAACACCCTCGCCATCGCCGTCCCCAAGGGCAACCCCAAACACGTCGCCGGCCTCGCCGACCTGGCCGCGCCGGGTGTGAAGGTCGCGCTGTGCGCGAAGGAGGTGCCCTGCGGCGCCGCCGCGCTGACCGCGCTCAAGGCCGCCAACGTCAACCTCACCCCGGTCACCCTGGAGCAGGACGTCAAGGGCGCGCTGACCAAGGTCGAGCTGGGTGAGGTCGACGCCTCGCTCGTGTACCGCACCGATGTGCAGGCCGATGCTGCGAAGATCGACGGCGTGGAGTTCCCCGAGGCCGCCAAGGCCGTGAACGACTACCCGATCGCCGCTCTGGCCAAGGCGCCCAACAAGGACGGCGCCGCCGCCTTCGTCGCCTACATCCAGTCGTCCGAGGCGCAGCAGGTGCTGACCGCGGCGGGCTTCCAGGCGCCGTGATCCGTCGCACCGGCCGCGCGGACGGCACGGCGGACGGCACGGCGGACGGCCGCGCGGGCGGCCCCGGGTCCGGGGACTCCTCGGGCCCGGCCCCGCTCCCGGGCTCCGGCCCGGGGCCCGGCCGGCCGCGCCGCCCCGGCCGACGGCGGGCGGGGCGGGTGCCGGTCGCCCTGCTGCTGCCCGCGCTGCTCGGCCTGGCGTTCCTCGTCCTCCCCCTGGTCGGACTGCTGGTCCGAGCACCCTGGAGCGCACTCCCGGAGCAGCTCACCAGCCCGCAGGTGTGGGAGGCGCTGCGCCTCTCGCTGGTCTGCGCGACCGCCGCCACGGCGGTGTCCCTGATCCTGGGCGTGCCGCTGGCCTGGCTGCTGGCCCGGACCGAGCTGCCGGGCCGGCGGCTGGTCCGGGCCCTGGTCACGCTGCCGCTGGTGCTGCCGCCGGTGGTCGGCGGCGTCGCGCTGCTGCTGGTGCTCGGGCGGCGCGGCATCGTCGGCTCCTGGCTGGACTCCGCGTTCGGCATCACGCTGCCGTTCACCACCACCGGCGTGGTGATCGCGGAGGCGTTCGTCGCGATGCCGTTCCTGGTGATCAGCGTCGAGGGAGCGCTGCGCGCCGCCGACCCGCGCTACGAGGAGGCCGCGGCGACGCTGGGCGCCTCCCGGCTGACCGCGTTCCGCCGGGTCACCCTGCCGCTGATCGCCCCGGGCATCGGGGCCGGCGCCGTACTGGCCTGGGCGCGGGCGCTGGGCGAGTTCGGCGCGACGATCACCTTCGCGGGCAACTTCCCGGGCCGTACGCAGACCATGCCACTGGCCGTCTACCTCGCGATGGAGTCGGACCCGGAGGCGGCGATCGCGCTGTCCCTGGTGCTGCTGGTGGTGTCGATCGCGGTGCTGGCCGGCCTGCGCGAGCGCTGGATGTCCGCGCCGTGAGGCCGGCCGCCGCCCCTGCCCCCGCCCGCTTCCCCGTCGTCCCCGTCCTCCCCGCCCGCTTCCCCGTCGTCCCCGTCCCCGGAGTGCCGCGCCGATGACCTCCCACCCCGGCGCCGCCGGTCTGGACGCCCGGCTGCGGGTCGACCGCGCCGCCTACACCCTGGACCTCGCCCTCACCGCCGCCCCCGGCGAGGTGGTCGCGCTGCTCGGCCCGAACGGCGCCGGGAAGTCCACCGCCCTGCGCGCGCTGGCCGGACTGCTGCCGCTCGGCGCCGGCCACCTGCGACTGGACGGCGACGTCCTGGAGGACCCGGCCCAGCGGCTGCACACCCCCGCCGAGGAGCGTCCGGTCGGCGTGGTCTTCCAGGACTACCTGCTGTTCCCGCATCTGAGCGCCCTCGACAACGTCGCCTTCGGCCCGCGCTGCCGGGGCCGTTCCAAGCGCGAGGCACGCGCCGAGGCCGCCGGCTGGCTGGAGCGGATGGGCCTGGCCGAGCACGCCGCCGCCCGCCCGGCCCGGCTGTCCGGCGGGCAGGCCCAGCGGGTGGCGCTCGCCCGGGCGCTCGCCGTCCGGCCGCGGCTGCTGCTCCTGGACGAGCCGCTGGCCGCCCTGGACGCCCGCACCCGGCTCGACGTGCGGGCGCAGCTGCGGCGCCACCTGGACGAGTTCGAGGCGGTCGCGGTGCTGGTGACGCACGATCCGCTGGACGCGATGGTGCTGGCCGACCGGCTGGTGGTGATCGAGGGCGGCCGCGAGGTGCAGTCCGGCCTCCCGGCGGAGATCGCGCGGCGGCCGCGCACCGACTACATCGCCCGGCTGGTCGGGCTGAACCTCTACCGGGGCACCTCGGCCGGGCACCGGGTGACGCTGCCGGACGGCGCCGTGCTGACCACCGACGAGGACCTGTCCGGTCCGGTCTTCGTCGCCTTCCCGCCGTCCGCCGTCGTCCTGCACCGCTCGCGGCCGGAGGGGAGCGCTCGCAATGTCTGGGAGCTGACGGTCAACGGGCTCGACCTCCACGGCGACCAGGTGCGGGCCGATCTGACGGGCGCCGTTCCGATGGCCGCCGACCTCACCCCGGCGGCGGTCGCCGAACTGGGCCTGGCGCGGGGCTCGACGGTCTGGGCCGCGGTCAAGGCCGCCCAGACGCACGCCTATCCGGCCTGAACGCCACCGGTTCCGGCCCCGGCCCCGGCCCGCGCTCCTGCCGCCCCCGGCCGCCGACGCCTCGGGTGGTCACTCGGTGGGCGTCACGAAGCCCGACTCGTAGGCGAGGATGACCGCCTGGGTCCGGTCCCGCGCGCCGAGCTTCGCCAGCAGGCTGCTGACGTGGGTCTTCACCGTCTGCACCCCGAGGAAGAGCTGTTCGGCGATCTCACCGTTGGTCAGCCCGCGCGCGACCAGGCGCAGCACCTCGGCCTCGCGCTCGGTCAGGGCGGCGCGGGCCATCGTGCCGCGCGCCGTCGCGTTGCCCTGGGCGGCGGCGAGCCGACGGATCTGGGCGGGGAAGAGCAGTGACTCGCCGGCCGCCACCAGCCGTACGGCCTGGGCGATCTCGCTCGGCCGGGTGCGCTTGAGCAGGAAGCCGTCCGCGCCCGCCCGCAGCGCCTGGTAGACGTAGTCGTCGATCTCGAAGGTGGTGACGACCAGGATCTTGGGCGCGTACCCTCCCGGCGCGGCGGCGTCGCGGACCAGTTCGCGGGTGGCGGCGAGGCCGTCCAGACCGGGCATCCGAACGTCCATCAGGACCACGTGCGGGCGCAGTCGGCGGGCGAGCGCGATCGCCTCCGCGCCGTCCGTCGCCTCCCCCACCACCCGCAGGTCGCCCTGCGCCTCCAGGACCACCCGCAGGCCGGCCCGAACGAGTTCCTCGTCGTCGGCCAGCAGAATGTCGATCGTCACCCGCCCAAGCGTAGGGGTACCCGAACGGTCAGCACCCACTCGCCGGACTCGGCGCCGGCCGTGGCCTCGCCGCCCAGGAGTACGGCCCGTTCGCGGATGCCCCGAAGCCCCTTGCCGCCCCGGCGCGGTGAGCTGCCCGACCGGGCCGGTGCGCCGCCGTGGGAACGGGCGGACTGCGGGCGGAGGGCGTTGGCGCAGCGCAGTTCCAGGCTGCCGTCCCGGAGGGCCATCCGGACGCTGATCGGCTCCCCCGGCGCGTACTTGAGGGCGTTGGTGACGCCCTCCTGCACGATCCGGTAGCCCTCGCGGGAGAGCACCCCGGGGAGGGCGCCGGAGGGGACGTCGAGCCGGGCCTCGACGGGGCTGCCGGCCGCCCTTGCGGTCTCGAACAGGGCGGGGAGCCGGTCGATCCCGGGCCGTTCCCGCGCGTCCTGGTCGCCGTCGGGGCCGCGCCCCGGGGCACCCGGTGCGCCCCGGTCTGCTCGGTCGCCCTGGTCAGCGGGGTCGCCCTGGTCGCCCGGGTCGCCCGGGTCGCGCAGCAGGGCGAGCGTGCGCTCCAGGTCGTCCATCGCCCGCCGGCCGGTCTCCTCGATGACCTCCAGCGCCTTGGCGGCGAACACCGGGTCGCCGACCTCGCGCGCCGCCCCGGCCTGGAGGACCGTCACCGTCAACGCGTGGCCGATCGAGTCGTGCAGCTCGCGCGCCAGCAGATTGCGTTCCAGCAGGCGTTCGGCGCGCAGCTCGGCGGCGGCCAGGCGCTCCGCCGGGGACGGCCCCAACAGCCGTACCGCCATGGCGAGCTGGAGCCGCCCGGCCCAGACGACCAGCCAGCCGAGCGCGAACAGCAGCAGCGGCGCCAGCAGCGGCGCCCAGCCCGGCCCGCCGGCCCCGCCCGCACCACCCGTCCGCAGTCCGAACACCGCCTGCTCCGGCCGCGCGACCAGGTCGAAGACGGCGGTGGGCACGAGGAGCGAGGCCCAGCCGACGAGCCCGCCGAGGACCACCCGGCCGACCAGCCAGGCCGCCGTCCGCCGCCGGTCGGCCCAGCCGCGGGAGGGCTCGACGGCGATGTCCTGCTCCCGGTCGGGCACCAGCAGCAACCGCGCCTGAACGCCCTCCGCCCGCCGCATCGCGGGCACCAGCGCGGCCAGCCCCAGCAGCGCGGCGTCCACGGGCACCGCCCGCGCCAGCAGTTCGCCCCGGCTCCACCCCTCGATGCCCGGATAGACCATCAGCACGACGCCGACGAAGACCAGACCGATCACCAGGTGCAGCCAGCGCGCGTAGGTGGCGGCGCTCAACAGGGGCGCGAGTATTCGGGGCATCGCGCCATCCTGCCAGGCCAGGGTCCCGCGCAAACTCCCTCTCGGGAGGGAGGCGGATCCCCTCCCGGGCGGGATCCGCCGGACCCCCGGGCTGCGGTCCCATGGAGTCACCGAAGCACAGAAGCACCGAAGGACAGAAGCACCAAGCACCGAAGGAACGGAGGACGGTCGTGATCAAGGTGGAGGGTCTCACCAAGGAGTACGGCGGGGCACGAGTGGTGGACGGGCTCGACTTCGAGGTGGTCCCCGGGGTGGTGACCGGCTTCCTCGGGCCCAACGGCGCCGGGAAGAGCACCACCATGCGGCTGATTCTCGGCCTCGACCGCCCGACCGCCGGCCGGGCCCTGGTCGACGGCCGCCCTTACGCCGAACTCGACCGACCGCTGCTGCGGGTGGGGGCGCTGCTCGACGCGCAGGCCCTGCACGGCGGCCGCACGGCCCGCGGCCACCTGCGCTGGCTGGCCGCGAGCAACGGCCTGCCGGACCGCCGGGTCGACGAGGTGCTCGACCGGGTCGGCCTGACCGCGGCGGCCGGGCGGCGGATCCGCGGCTTCTCGCTCGGCATGCGCCAGCGCCTCGGGGTGGCCTCGGCACTGCTCGGCGATCCACCGGTGCTGATGCTCGACGAGCCGGTCAACGGCCTCGACCCGGAGGGCATCCGCTGGATCCGCACCCTGCTGCGCGGACTGGCCGCCGAGGGCCGGGCGGTGCTGGTCTCCTCGCACCTGATGACGGAGATGGCCCTGACCGCCGACCACCTGGTGGTGATCGGCCGGGGCCGACTGCTGGCGGATGCGGCGACCTCCGACTTCATCGACCGCCACGGCCGGACCAGGATCCGGGTGCGGGCCGTCGACCCGGTGCGGCTGGCCGCGCTGATGCTGCGTTCGGGCCTGGACGCACAACCCGCGGCGGACGGCGCGTGGGAGGTCACCGGCGCGACGGCCGAGTCCGTCGCCGCCCTGGCCGCCGCCGACGGCGTGGTGCTGTTCGAGATCGCCGTCCAACAGGACTCCTTGGAGGAAGCCTTCATGCGAATGACCGCCGACAGCGTCGAGTACCGGGCGGTGGCCGCGTGACCACCGCGACGACCACCGCAACGACCACTACGACGACCACCGCGACGACGGCCGTGACCGGCTCGCTGCTCCCCGCTGCCCTGCGCGCCGAACGGATCAAGCTCACCACCCTGCGCTCGCTCTGGATCACCCCGCTGATCGGCCTGCTGCTCACGGTCGGGTTCACCACCGCCGTCGCCGCCACTCTCGGCGACAAGGACGAGAGCATCACCTCCGACCCGGGCGTCGGCATCCACTACGGCCTCAACTTCGGCCAGGCGGCGCTGGTCTGCTTCGCCGTCCTGCTGTTCGGCCAGGAGTTCAGCACCCGCATGATCGGCCTCTCGCTGACGGCCGTCCCGCACCGCGGCCGCCTCTACGGCGCCAAGCTCGCCCTCGGCGCGGCCGTCGCCCTCGCCGTAGGACTGCTCGGTACGGCCGGGGCGTTCACCGGCTACGCCGCCTTCGTGCCGGAGGTCTGGGACGGCCCCGCCCTCGTGCGCAGTGCCACGGCGGGCGTGCTCTACCCGGTCCTGCTGGTGGTGTTCTGCCTCGGGCTGACCGCCGTCCTGCGCAATCTCACCGCGGCCATGGGCCTGCTGCTGCCGGTCGTCTTCCTGCTCTCCCCGCTGCTGTCCGGCGTCCCGGTCGTGCGCCACGCCGTGCAGTTCCTGCCCGACCGGGCCGGCCAGTACGCGCTGCTCTACCGCGACGACCCGCAGGTGGCGTACGGGCACTGGACCGGCCTGCTGATCATGGCCCTGTGGGCAGCCGCCGCGACCTGGGCCGGCATACGCAGCCTGCGCCGCCAGGAGGTCTGACACCGTGCCGCCGGGGCGGGGCGGCGGCGGGCGCCCTTCTCAGCCGCGCAGCGCCGGGTGGTCCGCCACCACGGTGCAGCTCCCGGGGGCGATCTCGGTGAAGCCGGCGTCCTGCACCAGCGGGAGTCCGCCGACCACGAGTTCCGCCCACGCCTGCGGCGTCGCGGTGCGGACGGCGAGCGCGAAACCGCTCTCCGCCCACTCCTTGCGCCGGGCGTCGTCCAGCCGCCACCAGGCGAGCTGCGCGGCATGGCCGGTCTGCGCCATCGTCTTGCCGGCGCTCATCTCCAGTTCCGGGTTCAGCCACAGGACCGGCACGCCCGGCGTCGCGGCGCCGACCGGACCGGTCTCCTCCAGGTCGGTGCCCGACACCTGGAGCTTGGCCAGTTCCTTCGGCCAGCCGTCCAGCGGAACCGGCGGGAACACCCGCACCTCCGCCTCCACGCCCGTCACCGTGATGCCGGGCAGCTCGCCGGCCCGGCGCCACTCGCCGCCGCGCGCCCGCCGGACCACCTTGCGGATCCGCGCGTCCTCCCAGGCCAGCACCCGCTCCGCCCACTCGCCCTCCGGCTCGACCACCCGCGGGTCGTTCAGCAGGGTCAGCACCGCCCGCGCCGAGGTCTCCAGCGCGTCGGTCCGCCCGGGCGGCGTCGCGCGCTCCATGCGGACCACCAGCGGCAGCACGTACTGCTGCCGGGCGTCGCGGTCCTCGGGCATCGGGTCTGGGACGGGGGCGTCGAACGGTGAGGTCACCCGTCCAGCATGCCAGCCCCCGCCCCGGGGCGATCACCGCGGGGCTCCCGGCGCCCGGCCCCGGTCATCGGCGCCGGGCACCGGTAGGCAGCTCGCGGTCAGCGGCGGTAGCCGCGCTGCGCGTCCCGCTCCTCCGCGTCGTCGTAGTTCAGGAACCAGCCCTCCGGGTGGGTGGCGGTGAGCAGCAGTTCGGCGCGCTGCTCCGCGGTCAGTTCCGGATCGCCGTCGTCCGGCCCGTAGACGCCGAACAGCTCGTCGTGGCAGCCGTCCCAGTCGTAGTCGTACAGGTCGGCGGGCAGGTCGCCCATCATGTCGGCGACGGACTCGGGCTGCGCGCCGAGCAGGGTCCGGGCGTCGACCAGGGCCATCCGCAGCGCGATCTCCTCGGCCAGGCAGCGCGGCAGCGGCCATTCGCCGAGCGCGAGGTCGTCGGCGAGGTCGTCGAAGGTGCGGGCCATCGCCCGGCGCCAGCTGCGGTGCAGCCGCCAAGTGCGCTGCGGCAGCCTGCCGAACACCGTCCAGTCCGCCTCCTCGCCGTCGGCGACCGGCTCGTCCTCGTGCTCGTCGAGGTCGTCGTAGGCGGCGTCGGCCAGCCCGAGCAGCTGGGCGTGGAGCAGGCACGCGGTGCGCGGGGTGAGCGTCCAGTCGCCCGCCGAGCTGCCGCCGTCCTCCTCGTCGCCGTCCAGCGGGAACAGTTCGGCGAAGTCCGGCGCGAAGTCCTCGGTGACGCTGATCTCCAGCGTGCCGCCGACCGCCTCGACCCCGGGGATCGCGGCCACCAGCCGGTCCGGGTGCAGCAGTGCGCCGAGTGCCGCGTTGGCGTCCTCGGCCACCTCGCGCAGCAGTTCACGGCGCTGCCCGGCCGGATCGACGCCGTCGAAGTCCAGTTCCTCCACGGCCGCGATGGCCGCGGCGCGCAGCGCCGGCCAGTTCGTGATCCGCAGTCCCAGGACCACCGTCGCCTCGATCTCCTGCGCGCCGGAGTCCTCCGCCGCGCCCGGCCCCTGTGGATGATCGCTTCGCTCGCCCATGGGGCTACGGTACGGCCTTTCGGCCGTCCGATCACCGGTCTGTTCCGGCTACCCTTCGCGTTCTCGCCGTCACTGCTCCGCCTTCTCCCGGTCGCGCCCCCGCGCGCCTCTGTCCGACGGCGTCGAAGCGCCCGCAGGATGGGCGACATGGCGAACATCGACGAGTACGGCGGCGGGCAGCGCCCGGACGCCCAGGTGCTGGTAGTGACCACCAACGACATCCCCGGCTACCGGGTGGACCATGTGATCGGCGAGGTCTTCGGTCTGACGGTGCGCAGCCGGCACATCGGCAGCCAGATCGGCGCCTCGCTGAAGTCGCTGGTCGGCGGCGAGCTGCGCGGTCTGACCAAGACCCTGGTGGAGAGCCGGAACGAGGCGATGGAGCGGCTGGTCGAGCAGACCAAGGCGCGCGGCGGGAACGCGGTGCTGATGTTCCGTTTCGATGTGACGGAGGCGGCCGACGCGGGCACGGAGGTCTGCGCGTACGGGACCGCGGTGGTGATCTCCCCGGCCACGGCCTGAGCCGGGGAGGTCTGACCCGGCCACGGCCTGAGCCGGGGAGGTCTGACCCGGCCCGGCCCCGTCGGCGCTCCCGTCCGGCCCGGTCCCGTCCGGCCCGGTCCGGTCACTGCGGTGGACGTCGCCGACGCGCGGCCGTGTTCCCGGCCCGGCGGCGGCCGGGAACACTCGCCGCGCACCGGATGTTTCACCGGCGTGACTGTTTACGGTGCAACCAACTCCGACCCGGTCCGCCGGGTCGACGTCGTGGTGATCGGCGCGGGCCAGGCGGGCCTGTCCGCCGCCTACCACCTGCGCCGTCGCGGCTTCGCCCCCTACCGCGAAGCGGCAGCGGGAGGCAGCGGAGCGGGCGAGGCCGACGGCACCGGCGGCGGCGGGTTCGTCGTCCTCGACGCCGACGACGCCCCCGGCGGCGCCTGGGCCCACCGGTCCCCCTCGCTGCGGATGGCCACCGTGCACGGCTTCGACGACCTGCCCGACGTCGAACTGCCCGACGTCGACCCGAACGCACCGGCGCGCGAGGTCGTCCCGGGGTACTTCGCGGCGTACGAGGCACAGCACACGCTCCCGGTGGTGCGCCCGGTCAAGGTGCTGGCGGTGCGCTCGGAATCGGCGCGGCCCGACGCCCGGCTGGTGGTCGAGACCGACTCCGGCACCTGGTCGGCCCGGGCCCTGATCAACGCCACCGGCACCTGGACCCGGCCCTTCCTGCCCCACTACCCGGGCCGGTTCGCCGGGCGGCAGCTGCACTACGCCGCGTACCGGGGGCCGGAGGAGTTCGCCGGCAAGCGGGTCCTGGTGGTGGGCGGCGGTGCCTCGGCGATCCAGGTGCTGTCGGAGGTCGCGGCGGTCGGCGAGACCGTCTGGGTCACCCGCACCCCGCCGGTGTACCACGCCGGGCCGTTCACCCCCGAGTACGGGCGCGCCGTGGTCGCCAAGGTCGAGGAGCGGGTCCGCCAGGGGCTGCCGGTGCGCAGCGTGGTGAGCGTGACCGGGCTCGGACCGTCGGTGGCCTACCGCCGCGCCGAGGAGCTGGGCGCGCTGCGGCGCCGGCCGATGTTCGACCGCCTCACCGAGCACGGGGTCGCCTGGGGGGACGAGGAACTCGCCGTCGACGCGATCGTCTGGGCGACCGGCTTCCGCCCCGAGGTCGGCCACCTCGCCCCGCTCGGCCTGCGCTCCGCCGGCGGTGGCATCGCCCTGATCGGCACCCGGGCCACCGCCGACCCCCGGGTCCACCTGGTCGGCTACGGGCCGTCCGCCAGCACCGTCGGCGCCAACCGCGCGGGCCGGGCGGCGGTCAACCAGATCGTCGCGCTGCTCGGCGACCCGGCCGGCGTCGACCCGGCCGGGGTCGAGTCGGCCGGCGTCGAATCGGCCGGGCTCGAGTCGGCCGGGGTCGCGGTGCCCGCCGGGTAGCGCCTGGACGGGCGAGCCACCGCCCCGAGCAGGTGCGGCGGCTCGTCCGTCGCCCGTCAGCGGTCGAAGTCGACCGTCACCCGGTCCGTCACCGGACGGGCCTGGCAGGTGAGGACGTAACCGGCCGCCAGTTCCTTCTCCTCCAGGGCGAAGTTGCGCCGCATCGACACCTCCCCCTCGGTGACCAGGGCGCGGCATGTCCCGCACACCCCGCCCTTGCAGGCGAACGGCAGGTCCGGCCGGGAGCGCTGCGCGCCGTCCAGCACCGACCGGTCGCGCGGCAGGCTGAGCGTGCTGCCCCGGCCGTCCAGGACGACGGTGACCTCGCTGCGTTCGACGCCCTCGGCACCGTCCGCCGCGCCCGGCATGTCGTCGGGGCGTTCGCCGATCGGCTCGTCCTCGGCGTGGAACAGCTCCTGGTGCACCCGCTCGGTCGGCACGCCCAGCCCGCCGAGCAGCTCCTTCGCCCCGGTGACCATCCCGAACGGCCCGCAGAGCCACCAGTGGCCGACCGCCGGCACGTCCACCAGCGCCCGCAGCAGGGCCTCGACCCGCTCCGGGTCGAGCCGGCCGCTGAGCAGTTCGGCGTCCCGGGTCTCCCGGGAGAGCACGTGGACCAGCTGGAAGCGGCCCAGGTAGCGGTCCTTCAGATCGGCCAGCTCGTCCGCGAACATCACGGTGTCGCTGCGGCGGTTGCCGTAGAGCAGGGTCACGGTGGAGGCGCGGTCGGCGGCCAGCACGGAGGCGGCGATGGACAGCATCGGCGTGATGCCGGAACCGGCGGCCAGCAGCACATGGTCGGCGGGCTCGCCGAGGTCGGGGGTGAACAGGCCGGACGGCGTCAGCACCTCGACCTCCTCCCCGGGCCCGGCGTCCCGCACCAGCCAGCGGGAGAACAGGCCGCCCGGCACCTCGCGCACGGCGATGCGCAGCGGGCCGCCGACGGGGGCGCAGATCGAGTACGAGCGGCGCTCGTCGACCCCGTCCACCACCCGGCGCAGCGTCAGCGTCTGCCCCGGCCGGAACGCGAAGGCCTCCGTGAGCCCGTCCGGCACCGCGAAGGTCACGGCGACGGCGTCGTCGCAGAGCCGCTCCACCGCGGCGATCCGCAGCGTGTGGAACGCCGGCCGGCGGGCCGGGCGCACAGGCGACGGCGCGGCAGACGACGGCGCGGCGGACAGCGGCGCGGTCGGCGTGGTTGCCACGGTCGGCTCTGCCGACGGCGGGGCCGACGGGACTGCCGGGACTGCCGACGGAACGGCTGGTGGGACGGCGGCCATTCAGATCTCCTTGACGCGTTCGAAAGGCTCGCGGCACTCGCGGCAGCGCCACAGCGCCTTGCACGCGGTGGAGCCGAAGCGGGACAGCTCCTCGGTGTCGGTACCGCCGCAGAGCGGGCAGGCGACGGGCGCGGCGGCCGCGACCCGGGTCGGGCCGAGGCTCAGCAGGGTGGCGCCGCCGCTGCCGGCCGCGCCGCCCCCGGGTCGCGGCGGGGCGATCCCGGCCTCGGCGAGCTTGCGCCGGCCCTCGGGGGTGATCAGGTCGGTCGACCACGGCGGGTCCAGCCGCAGCCGGACCCGGACGTCCGCGAACCCGGCCGCGCGCAGCCGCCGGTCCACATCGGCGGCCATCTCGGCGACGGCGGGACAACCCGAGTAGGTCGGGGTGAGCCAGGCGGTCACCACCGGCTCCTCCGGACCCCCGGCCACCTCGACCTCGGCCAGCACACCCAGGTCGGCCAGGGTCAGCATCGGCAGTTCCGGGTCCGGCACGGCGGCCGCCACCGCCCAGGCGGCCCCGCTCGACGCGCGCTCCCCGGCCACGGCCGTCACCACGTCGCGCCCGGATGCGCGCGGGCCAGCACCTGCAGCTCGGCGAGCAGCAGGCCCATGGCCTCGCTGTGCACCCCGTCCCGGCCCGCCCGGCCGCCGACGGTCGCCAGCCCCGGCACGTCCGGCACGGCCAGCCCGGCCTCCGCCAGCACCGCCGCCAGGGAGCGCAGCACCGGTTCGCGCAGCGTCGCCGGGTCCACCCCGACCCGCAGTTCGACCGGGTGCGCGGTGAGGAGCTCCTCCAGCAGCGGCCAGACCGCGTCCAGACCGGCCTGCATCCGCTCGGCCGAGTACGGGGTGCCGTCGCCGAGCCGCAGCGTCCAGGCGGTGGCGTACTCGCGGTGGTACGCCAGTTCCTTCACCCCGCGCGCCGCGACCGCCGCCAGCACCGGGTCGGCGTGCCCGGCCAGCGCCTCGTACAGCGCGCCGCGGACGGTGGAGAACAGCAGCAGGCGGGCGATCGAGTACGCGAAGTCCCCGTTCGGCGCCTCGACCAGGCGGACGTTGCGGAACTCGTGCTCCTCGCGCCAGTACGCCAGGTCGTCCTCGGTCCGCCCGGAGCCGTCCGCCTGCCCGGCCCGGGTGAGCAGCTGGCGGGCCTGGCCGAGGAGGTCGAGGCCGAGGTTGGCGAGCGCGACCTCCTCCTCCAGTTCGGGCGCGCGGGTGCACCACTCGATGAGGCGCTGGGAGAGGACGAGCGCGTCGTCGCCCAGCATGAGGCAGTAGGCCGCGAGGTCGGCCCCGTCCAGCCCGGGCGGGACGGCGGTGTCCACCCCGAGCAGCGGGTCGGCGAAGCCCGTCCCGTACGCCCAGCGGCCCTCGCCCTCGGGCTCGGGGGACGCCTCGGCGAGGCTCAGGTACACGTGGTCGTCGGTCATGGTTCGGCTGCTCCCGGTCAGATGTGCGGGACATCCTCGGGGATGTCGTAGAAGGTCGGGTGGCGGTAGACCTTGTCGCCGCTGGGCGCGAAGAACGGGTCGCGCTCGTCCGGGGTGGACGCGGTGATCGCGTCGGAGCGGACCACCCAGAGGCTGACGCCCTCGTTGCGGCGGGTGTAGAGGTCGCGGGCGGCGAGCAGCGCCATCCGGTCGTCGGCCGCGTGCAGGGAGCCGACGTGCACGTGGTTCAGGCCCCGCCGGGGGCGCACGAACACCTCGTAGAGCGGCCAGCCGGCCTTGGACTCGGTCACTTTCCGTTCTCCTGTTCCGTCTTCGTACCGGCGTCCGGCTCTGCAGCCGCGTTTGTCGCCGTAGCCGCGTGCGTCCTGGTACTCGCGTCCGTCCCGGCGCTCGCGCCGGCCTCGGCGCGACGCTTCTCCGCGTACGCGGTGGCGGCCTCGCGCACCCACGCGCCCTCCTCGTGGGCGGCCCGCCGCCGATCCACCCGCTGGGCGTTGCACGGGCCCTGGCCCTGGATGACCCGGTTCAGCTCCGACCAGTCCGGCTCGCCGAAGTCCCAGCTGCCGCGCTCCTCGTTCCAGCTCATGCCGGGGTCGGGGAGGGTGACGCCGAGGTGCTCGGCCTGCGGCACGGTCATGTCGACGAAGCGCTGCCGCAGCTCGTCGTTGGTGTGCCGCTTGATCCGCCAGGCCATCGAACGGGCGGTGTTCGGCGAGGCGGCGTCCGAAGGGCCGAACATCATCAGCGACGGCCACCACCAGCGGTCCACCGCGTCCTGGACCATCCGCCGCTGGGCCTCGGTGCCGCGCATCAGCGTCATCAGCAGCTCGTAGCCCTGCCGCTGGTGGAAGGACTCCTCCTTGCAGATCCGGACCATGGCGCGCGCGTACGGGCCGTAGCTGCAGCGGCAGAGCGGGACCTGGTTGCAGATCGCGGCGCCGTCGACCAGCCAGCCGATCACACCGACGTCGGCGAAGGTGAGGGTCGGGTAGTTGAAGATCGAGGAGTACTTCTGGCGGCCGGAGATCAGCTTCTCCGTGAGTTCGGCGCGGTCCACGCCGAGGGTCTCGGCGGCGGCGTAGAGGTACAGGCCGTGGCCGGCCTCGTCCTGGGCCTTCGCGAGCAGGATCGCCTTGCGCCGCAGGGAGGGGGCCCGGGTGAGCCAGTTGCCCTCGGGCTGCATGCCGATGATCTCGGAGTGGGCGTGCTGGGCGATCTGGCGGACGAGGGTCGCCCGGTAGGCGTCGGGCATCCAGTCGCGGGGCTCGATGCGCTGCTCCGCGGCGATGACGGCCTCGAACGCCTCCTCGGGCGATGCCCCGGGCCGCTCGGCCACCTCTGCTGTCACCACGGTCCCCTTTCGCTGCCTGTGTCCCCACCCGTCGGCGGGCCGCCAACCGACTGACCGTTCGGTCGGTACCATTGTGCGCGGTGGGACGGTCGACTGACAAGGGAGCACCGCCGATGTCGGGGCGGCGGACCCGGGGACGGGGCGGCGACTCGGGGACGGGCAAGGCGGTCCCGGGACGGACAGCGGCCGGGCCCGGGCCCCTGGGGGCTCGGGCCCGGCCGAGTGGACCGCGTCGCCGCAGGTCACCCGCCGGTCACCCGCCGGTCACCCGCCGACGGCGCGGAGGGCCCGGGTCAGGCCGACGCCCGGCGCAGGGCGGCCAGCTCCTCGGCGCGAACGGCCCGCCCGGCGAACACCTCCGCCTTGCGCTCCTCCATGCGACGCAGCGCCGCGCGCCGCTCCCGGGCGGCGAGGCGGTCGATGTAGAGGCCGCCGCCCAGATGGTCGGCCTCGTGCTGGAGGCAGCGCGCGAAGTAGCCGCTCCCCTCGACGACCAGCGGCCGGCCGTCCAGGTCCCGGCCCCGGACCACCGCCCGGTCCGGCCGGGCCAGGACCGCGTACGGACCGGGGACGGAGAGACAACCCTCCTCCGCCTCGACCAGCCGCCTCGCCCCGGCGGGCAACTCGTCGAGCACCGGGTTGAGGATGTGGCCGACGTGCCGGACGCCGTCCTCGTCGAAGCAGTCCCAGACGAAGAGCTGGAGGTCGACGCCGACCTGGTTCGCGGCCAGCCCGGCCCCCTCGGCGACCCGCATGGTGGCGAACATGTCGTCGACCAGCCGCGCCAGCGCGGGCGTGCCGAACTCCTCCTCCGCCACGTCCCGGCACCGGCGGTGCAACACGTCCTCCCCGACGACGGTGACCCGCCGCACCTCGCCCCGCAACGCCTCCGGCGGCACCTCCGGGTAGGACGCCCGCACCTCGCCCTGCACCCTCACCTGCCCCCGGACCGGCTCCACCCGCCCCGCCCGCTCAGCCCGCTCCACCGACTCGCGTCGCGCCATGCTCTTCTCCCCCTCCGTGATGCCTGCGGCTTCCGTGCCACTGCGGTCCGGCAGTCCCGCGTGCCGCACTCCTGCGCTGCCGGGTTGCTGCAGGGCCGGGTTCCGGCATTGCCGCGTTGTTGCGCTGCTGCGCTGCTGCGTTGCTGCGTTGCTGCGTTGTTGGGCTGCTGCGCTGCCGCGTTGTTGGGTTGCTGCATTGCCGGGTTGCTGCACTGCTGGGTTGCTGCGTTCTCCGCGCCACGGTGCCCGATGCGGCACCGTGGCGCGCAGGAGCCGGCACCGGCGATCCGGCGTCGGCTCCACTGCTCGTCACTCTCCCACACTTTGCAAAGTGTGCACTTTGCAAAGTGTGGGAAGGCGGTCGCGAGCGCCCCCGCGCACGCCACTGGTGGCCGTGCATGCATGGCAAACACTGGCCCGGCCACGGATCGTGCGATCCGGACTTGCCAAAGAACTTTGCAAAGCGGAGGCTTTGCAAAGTGACCATCCACAACAACACTCCCGCCGAACCGGCCGCCCTCCAGACCGGGGCGCCCTCCCGGCCGCTGCCGCAGCACGCGGTCCGCGCCGCACTGCTCGACCTGATCGCCGAGTGGGGCAGCATCACCGCGAACCAGGCCGCGCAGATGATCCACCAGAGTTCCGGAACCTGCTCCTTCCACCTCCGGCAGCTGGCCCGGTACGGACTGGTCGAGGAGGCGCCGACCGTGGACGGCCGTTCCCGTCCGTGGCGGCTGCGATGGGAGGGGTCGCTGATGCCTCCCGAGTCGGGTACGCCGGGAGCCGGCCGGACCGGCAGCGACCTGACGCCCGAGCTGGCGACCGAGCTGGAGGACGGCAGCTACCGCCACTGGCTCGCCAACCGGTCCGCCGCGCCAGCCGAATGGCAGCGGGACCAGACCTCCAGCGACGTCCTGCACCTCACCAGCGACGAACTCGCCGACCTCGGCGCCGCCGTCCGCGCCCTGCTCGCGCCCTACCGGCAGCGCGAACCGCACACCGGGACCCGCCCCGTCGCGGCGGTCACCCGGCTCTTCCCGCTGCTCGCGGACACCGGAGGGGAAGCCGGGACGCACTGAACGGCCGACGGCTGACAGATTTCACAATCTGCCAGCCGTCGACCGCCGTCGGCTGTCCGTCGACGGTCCACGGTCAGTCCTCAGCCGTCACCGGCCGGGACACCGAGCCCCGTCACGCCTCCTAGCTGTCACCCTCCGAGGGTCACCCCTCCGAGCGGTCGCGCAACCGCGGGAGCGGAACGGCGAGGAGCGCCGCGAGCAGGGCGATCCTCGGTGCCAGCTGGTCGATCCGGATGTGCTCGTGCCGGGCGTGCGCGCCTCCACCGACGGCGCCGAAGCCGTCGAGCGTGGGGAGTCCGCGCGAGCCCGGCAGGTTGGTGTCGCCCGCCCCGCCCGCCGGACCGCCGTCCAACTGCTGTCCGAGCACCGCCGCGAGCGAACGGACGTGGCGCAGCAGCGGGTTCGCGGACCGCTCGGGCCAGGCCGGGCGGCTGGACAGTACCTCGGTCCGCACCCGTGCGCCCGGCCGCAGCGCGGTCAGGCGGGCGAGGTTGTCGAGGGTCCGGCGCTGCGCCTCGGTGGTGGAGAAGCGCAGACCGAGTTCCGCCTCGGCCCGGCCCGCCACGACGTTGGCCCGGCTGCCGCCGCTGATCCGGCCCGCGTTCAGCTCGGTGCCGGGGAGGCTGGTCAGGCCGCGGACGGCGACTAGCTGGTCGACCAGTTCGTCCACTGCCGAGACGCCGTCCGCGGCGTCGTTGCCGGCGTGCGCCTCGCGCCCGGTGACGGTGAGCCGCACCCGGGTGGAGCCGCGGCGGGCGGTCTTGAGCCGACCGTCCGGGTGGGGCGGTTCGAGGCCGAGTACGGCCGCGGCGTCGCGCAGTTGGCGTTCGACCAGGCGCCTGCCGTCCGGGCTTCCGACCTCCTCGTCGGAGACCACGACCAGGCGGACCGTGCGGTGGGGGCGTTGGCCGAGGTCGGCGAGCAGGGCGAAAGCGCCCTCCAGGATGGCGAGTCCGCCCTTCATGTCGACCACGCCGGGCCCGCTCAGGGTGCCGTCCTGCTCGGTGACCGGCCAGTCGTTGAGGATTCCGGCCGGCCAGACGGTGTCGTGGTGACCGACCACTAGGAGGTGCGGCAGGCTTTCGTCGCGGCCCTCCCATTGGAGGACGAGGTGGTCGCCGGCCGGACCCGGTTCGCGATGGACGGTGGCGCCGGTGGCCCGGAATCCGGCGGCCAACTCCTCGGCAAGGGCGTCGAGTCGGGGTGCGTCGCCACTGGGGGACTCGATCCGGGCCAGGTCCGCGCAGCGTCGCCGGACGGCTCCGGCGAGGGTGCGGGCGCGGGTGGACAGGGCCTGGGGCAGACCGGGGAGAGCGGCGGTGGGGCCTGGTTGGCCCTCGCTGTCGGGGACGGCCGGAGTGTGGGGGGCCGCTGCGGTGGGTGTCGCGGCGGCGGATGTGGGGGCGGCCGGGGCGAGGGCGGTTCGGGCGGTGCCGGTTCTCACGGTCGTGCCGGGGGCGGCCGGGGCTGTTGCGGCGCCGGCGGTCCTGGTCGGCTCGACGGGGGCGAAGGCAGTGGTGACTGCTGTCGTGGCGACGGCGGCAGTGGTGGCGCCGGACGTCGTCGTGGTGACCGTCGTGGTGGTGGCGGCGTTCGCGGTGACGCCGTTCGCGGTGACGCCGTTCGCGGCGGCGGAGCCGGCCGTGGCCTTCGAGGCCGCAGGGGTCGAGGCGGTCGGGGCGGTCGGGGCGGTGATCGTGCTGGCGGCGACGGCCACCGGGGCAGCGGCAGGGACAGCGGTCGCGGCGGCCACGGGGCTTGCCGCGGAAGTGGCGGGGCGGACGGCTTGAGGACTCAACGCTTGCCTCCGCGGCCGCCGCCGGTATACAGCGGCCGCGCGGATCGGCCGGGGCGGCCGGTCCGCCCCGGCCAGGTCACCGGGCCGACAGGCCCGGCTGTGACGGCGGGACACCAAGAGGGTCCGTCCGTTCCAAGTGCGCTGGAACGGCTGGGCGGCGTGTGTGGCATGTGCGTCCTCCTCGCTCGATCCGGTGGCCCCGATCGTCCCGGAGCCTCCGTGGACGGCGGCTTCCCTTGCGGCGGGCGCAGAACGACGCACCACCACAGGGAAGCCGAGATGTGAGCCTAGAAGAACCGTTCGGTTTCCTGCGAGGTGGCCCTGCTCCCAGCGTGCCGGGGTCGGGATCCGCCCCCGTCGTCCGGCCGCTGAACGGCGGTCGGCGCACGGCGTGCGAACCCGGCTCGGCGCGCGGGCGCGGTCGCCGGATCGCGCCCACCTCCACCATGGACCCGGGGCCGTGGTTCGGCAGCACAGGACGCCAAGGCGCGCCTTTTCCAAGCCAGATGGGTGACGGCGGAACGGCGTCGACTACCGCGCGACGCTGATCCGGGGGCGGTCGGTTCGGGGCAAACCACCGTGTTCCCAGGCGATGGTGGAGGACTGCGGACGGATCGTCGCACGAGGGGAGGGCGGTCGGTCAGCCGCCGTCGCCCACGATCCCGGCGTCCCGGGCGAGCAGTGCCGCCTGGACGCGGTTGCCCACCCCCAGCCCGGTGAGGATCCGGCTGACATGGGCCTTGACCGTGCTCTCGCGCATCCCGAGGACGGCGGCGATCTCGGCGTTGGAGCGGCCGACGGCGACTTCGCGCAGCACCTCGCCCTCGCGCGGTGTGAGCCCCACCAGGCGGTCGCGGGCCGCGACCGCGCGCGGCTCTCCGGTGCGGTGGTAACGGTCGATGAGGCGGCGGGCGGCCGCCGGGTGGAGCATGCCCTGTCCGCCGGCGACCACGTGGACGGCGCGGGCGATCTCGGCGGGCGGGGTGTCCTTGAGCAGGAAGCCGTCGGCACCGGCCGCCAGCGCCCGGTAGACGTACTCGTCGAGGTCGAAGGTGGTGAGCGCGATGACGCGCGGACCGTCCGGCAGCGCGCGGAGCCGGCGGGTCGCGGCGATGCCGTCGAGTCTGGGCATCCGGATGTCCATCAGGGCGACGTCGACGCGGTGGCGGGCGGCGAGTTCGACGGCCTCCAGTCCGTCGGCGGCCTCGGCGACCACGGTCAGCTCCGGGTCCTGGGCGAGCAGGTCGACGAGTCCGAGCCGGACGAGCGCGTCGTCGTCGACCACCATGGTGCGGATCACGTCGCCTCGCTCGGTGGGTTCGGGCCGGTCCGCGGGCCGGCGGCCGCCGGGGCGGGGCTCCGGCCGGGCCGTGGGTGGGCCGGTGGGACGGACGGTAGGGCGGGCGTGGCAGGCGTGGGAGGTGTGATCGGTGCGGCGGGTGCGGTGCCCGGGTTCCGGTCGGGGCGCGGGTCGACCGCCCGGCGGGCGGTCCGGGCGGGCGCGCGTGCAGTCGGGCCGAGCGGGGGCCGGACCGGGAGCCGGACCGGTGCCGGAAGACGGGCGGCGAGACGGAACCCGCCCCGGCCGTCGGGACCTGCGTCGAAGTGCCCGCCGAGCGCGCCGACCCGCTCGCCGAGTCCGACCAGGCCGTAACCGCTCCCGGTGCAGGCACCGGACGGAGCCGGGCCACCCGCACCGTTGAGCACCTCGACGGTCGTCGCGGGCGCGCCGTAGCGGACGCGGACGGTGACCGGAGCGGTGTGCGCGTACTTGCGCGCGTTGGTCAACGCCTCCTGGACGACCCGGTGCACGGCCAGCCGGTGGGTGGTCGGGATGTCCTCCGGGTCGCCGGCGAGGGCCAGTTCCACTCGCTGGCCCGAGCCCGTGGCCTCGGCGACGAGTTCGGCGAGGTCGCGGAGCGCGGGCGCGGCGACGGGCGGACGGGAGTCGGCGGGTGGACGGGGAACGGCGAGCTCGGGGAGCAGCGCATCGCCTGCCTCAGGGGGTGCGGGGCCCGGCTCGGCGTCCGGTCCCGTACTCGCGCCCGTACTCGCGCCCGTACTCGCGCCCGTACTCGCGCTCCCTCGCCCGGCGGCGGCGAGGACGCTGTCGGGCGCCCCGGCCGGACCGGACGGTCCGGCCAGTCCGGCGTCACCGGGCGGTTCGGGTGGATCGGCCCGGAGCGCGCCGAGAACGTCGCGCAGGTCGTCGAGCGAGCGGGCGGCCGTGGCCCGGAGCAGTTCGAGGCGGTGGGCGAGGTGCTCCGGGTCGTCCGCCACCGTGCCGGCCTGGGCCCGGTCGCGCAGCACACCGGCGTGCAGGACGAGGAGGCTGAGCCGGTGGGCGAGGACGTCGTGCATCTCGCGGGCGATCCGGGCGCGTTCGGCGGCGCGGGCCTGCTCGGCTCGGAGTTCGCGCTCCCGGCCGAGTGCCTCGACCTTGGCGTTCAGGGTCCGGATCAGCACGCGGCGCCCGTGCAGCCACAGCCCGAGGGAGAGTACGGCCGCCTCGACCAGGAGTTGGGAACCGGTGGTGCCGGCCCAGTCGGCGAGGGACTCGGCCCGGACCGCGCCGAGCCCGGCGAGCACGACCGCGGCGGTGAGTGCCGGGCCGGAGCGGCCAGTCGAGGCCAGGTGGTAGAGGCTGAACAGGCCGGGGAAGGCGCGGTTCAGCAGTCCGCTGAAGAGTACGGGGAGCACGGCGGCGGCGACCGGGTGGCGGCGGGCCAGCAGCAGGGAGAGCGGGGCGAGGACGGCCCCGGCGATGCGCACCGGGCGCCCGGGGAGGTCGTGGATGTGCCACTGGGCGAGGCTCTCCTCGACGACGAGCACGAGGACGGTCAGCAGGTACAGCGTCTCGGTCGGGCGGTGCCGACCGGGGGCGTACCAACCGAGCGGGCGTTTCTGGTTGTTCATGCGGATCGCACCTCCTTCCATCCGTCGTCCGGGGCCCGATGCTACGACGGATCGACAGTGCGCCACCCCTGTCGATCGGCCATCGGCACCCTCTACTTTCGTCGGGGGTGCGGGGCATCTTTCGGCCGTTCCACGCAGGTCTGACGCTCTCTAGCGTCACTGCCATGACGACACATCAGCTCGGCCGCGGGTCCGTCTCCCCCGCCGACAGCACCGAGATCGCGAGCACCGCGACCGATCGCGCCGGGCGGCGGAGGCCGGGCGGCGGTGACGGGTGGCTCTTCCTCTCCGAGGCGCTGCGCACGTTCCGGCTGACGGGCGCGGTGGCGCCGAGCGGGGTGGAACTGGTGAACGCGCTGACGGTCCCGGCCACGAGCCGTCCGGACCGGCCGCTCTCGGTGCTGGAGGTGGGGGCCGGGACGGGCGTGGTGACGAGGCGGCTGGTCCGGGTGCTGCGGGCGGGCGACCGGTTGCACGTGGTGGAGCCCAATCCGCGCTTCGCCCAACGGCTGCGGACGGACGAGGAGCTGGCGCGGCGCGGGGCCGGTCTCGACCTGCGGCTGTCGACGTGCCGGGTCCAGGACCTCCCGGGGTGCGGCCCACCCGTCGCCGGGGAGGGAGGCCGCGACGACGATCGGTCGGTGGTGGTGGCGGCGGCGGCGGCGGCCGAACGGTACGACGTGATCG
The DNA here is from genome assembly GCF_000718025.1 of Kitasatospora purpeofusca. Taxonomy (GTDB): domain Bacteria; phylum Actinomycetota; class Actinomycetes; order Streptomycetales; family Streptomycetaceae; genus Kitasatospora; species Kitasatospora purpeofusca. Next base: position 316,238 of record NZ_JODS01000002.1, on the reverse strand, counting down.
TGTCGGGGCTCCCGTTCACCAACTTCGAGCCGGTGGAGGTGCGGCGCATCCTCGATCTCTATCTGCGGCTGCTGGTGCCGGGCGGCGAACTGACGTACTTCGGCTACCTGGGGACGTCGGCGGCGCGGCTGCTGACATCGGGCCCCCGGCAGAGTGCGCGGCACCGGGCGGTGGTGCGGCTACTGCGCGGGTTCGAGGAGGAGTACGGGCTGGGCAGCCGGGTGGCGTGGCGGAACGTCCCGCCGGCGCGGGCCCATCTGCTGCGCTCACCGGGCGGAAGCCGGCCGGCGACGGACCCGGGGCCCGCGAGCTCGGCGGCGGGTGAACCGGGCACGGGTGAATCGGGTGCGGGCCGAACGGGTACGACCGCCGCGAGCGCCGACAGTCCGGCGGGCGGGGTCGCGGCGTCCGCTCGATGATGGACCGGGCGCCCGCGGCCCGACGCCGACGGCCCGACCGGCGGGCCGAGCAGTGGATCCAGCAGTGGATCGAGAAGTGCGCCGAGCAGTGCGCCGAGCGGCGCATCGAGCAGTGAGGAGTCCGCCATGACGGTCACGATCCGTGACACCGAGGGTGCCGGTCGCTTCGAGGCGTGGTCGGACGGCGCCCTGGCCGGGTTCGCCGAGTACCTGCGCAGCGACGGGCTGGTGGTGTATCCGCACACGGTGGTCGAGCCCGCGTACGAGGGGCAGGGTGTCGGCGGGGCGCTCGCCCGGGCGGCCCTGGACGACGCGCGGGCGCGGGGGCTGGCGGTCCTGGCGACGTGTCCGTTCATCAAGGGGTGGATGCTCCGGCATCCCGAGTACATCGACCTGGCGTACGAGAACCGCAGCCGGGTGAGCGACTGATGGCCGCCGCCGGCCGCGCGGGCACGGAGGACACGGGCCCCGCCGAGAGCGCAGGCTCCGAGGACACGGGCGGCAGCGGGGCCGAAAAGGCGGCGGACGGGCGCGCCAGCGGTGCCCGGGCGTACCGGGGGGACGGGATCACGGTGTCCTTCGACGCCCGGGTGTGCCGGCATGCCGCCGAGTGCGTGCACGGGCTGCCGACGGTGTTCGACACGGCACGGCGGCCGTGGATCATGCCGGACGCCGCCGAGCCGGGGGTGATCGCCGAGGTGGTGCGCCGCTGTCCGACGGGGGCGCTGGCCTACCGGCTGGCGGACGGCGGGGCGGAGGCGCCGGACCGGCCGACCACGGTGCGGCGGACGGCCGACGGGCGGCTGCTGGTCCGGGGCGAGCTGCGGGTGACGGACGCGTCGGGGGAGGTCCGGGAGACGCCGAGGGCGATGCTGTGCGGCTGCGGCCGGAGCGCGGAGCCGCCGTACTGCGACCGGAGCGGGGAGTGCGGCGGCCACGAGGGGTGAGTCATTCCAGCGGCACGCGGACGGCCGAGGCCCCAACGCCCCCACCTCCACCCCACCCTCCGGCCCCGGTCCGATGGTCGACGAATAACAGCTGACATATTTCAGATGACAGATTTTGAAATCTGTCAGTCGTTGTGTCATCGTTGAACCATGTCCACCACCCAGAACCCCCGCCACCTCCCCCCGCGCAAGCTCGGCGCCACCGGCCCGACGGTCTCCCCCCTCGGCCTCGGCTGCATGGGCATGTCGGACCTCTACGGCCCCGCCGACGAGGCCGAGAGCATCGCGACCATCCACGCCGCCCTCGACGCCGGCATCACCCTGCTCGACACCGGCGACTTCTACGGCATGGGCCACAACGAGCTGCTGATCCACGAGGCGCTGCGCGGCCGCGACCGCGAGGACGTCCGGATCAGCGTGAAGTTCGGCGCCCAGCGCAGCCCGGACGGCCAGTGGCTCGGCTACGACGCCCGCCCGGCGGCGGTCAAGACCGCCCTCGCCTACACCCTGCGCCGCCTGCGCACCGACCACATCGACATCTACCGCCCCGCCCGGCTGGACCCGGCCGTGCCGGTCGAGGAGACCGTCGGCGCGATCGCCGAGCTGGTCGAGGCCGGCTACGTCCGCCACATCGGCCTCTCCGAGGTCGGCGCCGACACCCTGCGCCGCGCCGCCGCCGTCCACCCGATCAGTGACCTCCAGATCGAGTACTCGCTGATCTCCCGCTCCGTCGAGGCCGGGATCCTGCCGGCCGCGCGCGAGCTCGGCATCGGCGTGACCGCCTACGGCGTGCTCTCGCGCGGCCTGCTCAGCGGCCACTGGCAGAACGACCGGGAACTGGCCGGCACCGACTTCCGCGGCCACAGCCCCCGTTTCCAGGGCGACAACCTCACCCACAACCTCCGGCTCGTCGACGCCCTGCGCGCGGTCGCCGCAGAACGGAACGCCACCGTCGCGCAGATCGCGATCGCCTGGGTCGCCTCGCGCGGCGAGGACGTCGTCCCGCTGGTCGGCGCCCGCCGCCGCGACCGCCTCACCGAGGCCCTCGGAGCGCTCGACGTGACCCTCACCGAGGCCGACCTCGCGGCCATCGAGGCGGCGGTCCCCGCCGGGTCCGCGGCCGGCGACAGGTACGCTGCCGCCCAGATGGCCCATCTCGACAGCGAGCACTGAGGCGCGGTCCCGGCCACGTCGGCAGCCCGCTCCGGGCGGGGCCGTCAGCACCCGTACCAACCGTCGGCCGACGGGCGGCCCAGCCCGGCCGCCGACCGGCCGACCGTCCGCCCGCCGCACCCCGGCGGGCGGACGCCTCACCCGTAAGGACGTACCTCCCCGTGAGCACGGACAGCGCACTCACCGCCGAACAGATCCTGAGCGCGACGGAGGACGTCCTCAGGCGGTTCGGACCGGCGAAGGCCACCGTCGTCGACGTCGCCCGCACGCTCGGCGTCAGCCACGGCAGCGTCTACCGCTTCTTCTCTAGCAAGGCGGCCCTGCGCGAGGCCGTCACCGAACGCTGGCTCGACCAGGCCCACGACGAGCTGCGCCTGGTCGCCAGCGGGACCGGACCGGCCGCCGAGCGCCTGCACCGCTGGCTGACCACGCTCTTCGCCGCCAAGCGCCGGAAGGCCTTCGACGACCCTCAGCTGTTCGCGACCTACATGACGCTGGTCGGCGAGAACAGCCACACGGTCGACGCCCACATCAGGACGCTGATCTCCCAGATCGCCGACATCGTCCGGGACGGCACCGAGAACGGGGAGTTCCGCACCGCCCCCGTCGACCCGACCGCCCGCGCCGTGTTCGAGGCGACCGCGCACTTCCACGACCCCGTCCACGCGGCGAGCTGGTCCGACCCGGCCGCCGACGAGCGCTTCGAGGCCCTCTGGCGGCTCATCCTCGGCGGCCTGGCCGCCAGGGCCTGAGCCCCGCCCGTTCCCCTCCGGCCCGGTCCCGACCCCGGCCCTGGCCCTGGTCCTGGCCCTGGTCCTGGCCCTGGCCCTGGCCCTGGCCCTGGCCCTGGCCCTGGCCCCCGGACACGACGGACCGGCCGCGCGGTTCGCCCGCGCGGCCGGTCGGGCCCGTCGTAGTGCTCTCCTCGCCCCTGCCCGTCGCCCCGGGCCGCCGTCAGTTGCGGGAGTTGCCGAAGACGAGCCGATAGAGGATCAGCAGCACCAGGGCGCCACCGATCGCGGACGCCCAGGTCGCCAGGTCGAAGAACTGCGCCGTCACCGGCCGGTCCAGGAACTTCGCGGAGATCCACCCGCCGACGAAGGAGCCGGCGACACCGATCAGGGTGGTCACCACCAGGCCACCCGGGTCCCGCCCCGGCAGCAGCAGCTTGGCCAGAGCCCCGGCCACCAGGCCCAGCACGATCCATGCGACGAAGCTCATGTCCTACCGCCCTTCGAGCCGTACGGCGGCCCCGTGCACGCCGTACTGCCTGCAGGGACGCCGCACCACCGTCGGACGGTTCCGCGCCCGGCCGGTCCGGGCGCGGAGGCCCGCGGCCCGCGGTCCCCCGCTGGCGTGGCGCCCTTCTCGGGACCCGACTGCCCCGGAATACTGCGGCCATGCGCATCCTGATCGCCACCGCCGGTTCACGGGGCGACGTCGCCCCCTTCACCGGACTCGGCGCCCGCCTCCACGCGGCCGGCCATCAGGTGGCCCTCGCCACCCACGCGACCTTCGCCGAGGACGTCCGCGCCTGCGGACTGGAGTTCCGCCCGCTGCCGATCGACCCGCGCGCCGAACTCGCCTCCGCCCACGGCCAGCGGGTCCTGCGGGCCGGCTCCGGTCCGCTCGGCCTCCTCCAACTGGTGCGCCTCGCCCGCTCGTTCATGCCCGCCCTCGGCGCGGGGATCGCCGCCGCGGCAGAACCCGGCGCCGACCTCCTCCTCACCACCAGCACCACCGCCGACCTGGGCCAGGCCGTGGCCGAGGCCGCCGGCATCCCGAACATCGCCCTCCACCTCCAACCCCTCTCCCCCACCCGCGAGTTCGCCCCGGCCGTCACCGGCACCCGATCCCTCGGCGGACCGGGCAACCTGATCGCCGGCCACGCCGTGCAGGCCGCCGTCGACCGGCTCTTCGCCCCCGCCGTCCACGGCCTCCGCCGCCAACTCGGCCTACCCGAAGGCTCCGTGGCACGCGGCCGCCGCAACCGCACCGTGCTGCACGGCTTCTCGCCCAGAGTCGTCCCCCGCCCCGCCGACTGGCACCCGTCCCTCGGCGTCACCGGCTACTGGTGGCCCCGGACCGACCCCGACTGGCAACCCCCGCACCGCCTCCTGGACTTCCTCGCCGCCGGACCGCCACCCGTGTACATCGGCTTCGGCAGCCTCGTCGTCCCCGACCCCGAACGGCTCACCGCCACCGTCCTCGCCGCCGTGCGCGCCGCACGCGTCCGCGCCGTCGTCCAGTCCGGCTGGAGCGGCCTCACCGCCCCCGACGACAGCGACGACGTCCTCACCATCGGCGACACCCCGCACGACTGGCTCTTCCCCCGCATGGCCGCCACCGTCCACCACGCCGGCGCCGGCACGACCGCCGCCACCCTCCGCGCCGGGACCCCCACCGTCCCTGTCCCCGCCCAGCTCGACGCCCCCTTCTGGTCCGCCCGCCTCACCCGCCTCGGCACCTCCCCCGGCCCGATCCCCCTCCCCCACCTCACCGCCCCCCGCCTGGCCACCGCCATCCGCCAGACCCTCGACAACCCCCACCACCGCACCCACGCCCACACTCTCGCCACCGCCCTCGCCACCGAGGACGGCCCGGCCAAGGTCCTGGCGGCCATCGACCGCCTAGCCCAATGACCCGCAGGAGGAGGCACCATGAATCACCGACCGAACCATCGACCGAGCCGACGACGGATCCTCGGCGGAATCGCGGCGGCCGCGACCGTCGCCGCTCTCTCCACCGGAGGGCGGGCCTCCGCGCAGGGGGCACGCTCACAGGGAGGCGAACTCGCCGATCGGTTCCGCGCTCTTGAGAGGTCGCACTCCGCACGGCTGGGAGTCTTCGCCCAGGACACCGTCACCGGGCGGACGGTGGCCCATCGCGCGGACGAACTGTTCCCCATGTGCTCCACGTTCAAGACGATCGCCGTGGCCGCAGTGCTGAGGGACCTCGATCGGGACGGCACCTTCCTCGCCCAACGACGGCTTTACACGGCGACGGACGTAGCGCAATCGGGCTACGCACCGATCACGGGCCTGCCCGCGAACCTCGAAGCCGGTTTGACGGTCGAGGAGTTGTGCGCGGCAGCGATCCGGTACAGCGACAACGCCGCCGCCAACCTCCTCCTCCGCGAACTCGGCGGCCCTGACGCGCTCACCCGCTTCTGCCGCTCCATCGGCGACCGAGTGACCCGCCTCGACCGCTGGGAGCCCGCCCTCAACTCGGCCGAGCCGAGCCGCCTCACGGACACGTCGAGCCCTCACGCCCTCGGCCGCACCTACGCCCGACTCGCTCTCGGCGCGACTCTCGACCCGGCCGACCGCCAGCGGCTGACCGGCTGGCTCCTGACCAACACCACGGGCACCAACCGCCTCCGCGCCGGCCTGCCACCCACCTGGCACGTCGCCGAGAAGACCGGCACCGGCAGCTACGGCACGACCAACGACGTCGGAGTCACCTGGCGACCGGACGGGCGTCCGATCGTGGTGGCAGTACTCTCCACCAAGCACACCGCCGACGCCCCGGCCGACGAACCACTGATCGCCGAGACCGCCCGGATCGTCGCCACTGCTCTGGCCCAGCATCCGACAACCGCCAAAGGAGACTCGCCATGGGACCTTCAGCGACCGGAAGCCTGACAGCGACCCACACCCTCGCCGGATTGCGAAGAATGCCCAATTCGAAGGAAGTTGCCAAAACCGCCACTCGCGCGTGACAACATCCCAGCTCACGAACTCTGCTCCCCGCGACTGCGGGGTTGGTCCCGCGCGATCGGTGTCCACCGGCGCTCCGTCCGGCTGCTCCCCGCGACTGCGGGGTTGGTCCGTAGGTGCCGTCGGCCTGCTGGGTGAAGATCCACTGCTCCCCGCGACTGCGGGGTTGGTCCCGTCGCCTACCGCGCCGGGTGGCGCGGCGAAGACTGCTCCCCGCGACTGCGGGGTTGGTCCCCCACCGGCCTATACGCCACCGGCGCCCCCTCCCTGCTCCCCGCGCCTGCGGGGTTGGTCCTGGTTCCGTATGAGCATCAGCTAGCGCTTGTGTCTGCTCCCCGCGCCTGCGGGGTTGGTCCCTCACTTACCGGCCATAGGCCATACGGAACAGGCTGCTCCCCGCGCCTGCGGGGTTGGTCCCTGCGCGACGACCGCACCCCCACCGTCACCGTCCTGCTCCCCGCGCCTGCGGGGTTGGTCCCGGCGGCCTCACCCGCGCCCAGCGCAAGCACCTCCGCTCCCCGCGCCTGCGGGGTTGGTCCCCGGACGACGGGGATCCCCATGCGGTCCAGCTCCTGCTCCCCGCGCCTGCGGGGTTGGTCCCCTTCTGACGTGGCAGCTCGACTCCGATTTCGGCTGCTCCCCGCGCCTGCGGGGTTGGTCCCGTGGCGGTGGCGATGCTGGCTCCGGTGCCGCTCTGCTCCCCGCGCCTGCGGGGATCCAGGACTCCGCGCTGGACCGGATGCCCCAGCGAAGAATCCGGCCGTCCTCCCGGGCCAGGCCGTCGGTCTCCGCGTGGCCTGGGACTCCTCGGTCTGCGTGAATCCTTGCTCCGCCCCCATCTCGAACGCGGCCCGGACGACAGGCCACGGCTCCGAGTACTGCTTCTGAACCCCGAGGCGCCGGGCCTACCCCGGCTCGCGGGCGAGATCGGCGAGTCCGCCGAGTCGCTATCCAGTGGAATCCGGCTCGCCGAGGCTCGGCTGCGTGGGCTGGCCGAAGTCGGCCATGTCGGGGTCTACCGGCACCGAACCCTGCCGGTCTGGCGAACGATCCGACTCGATACCGCCGTCTACGTCAGCACATTCCACAGCGGTTGGGAGGGCCACGAGTCGGCCACCTATAAGGTACTGGCCACCCCGTACGACCCCCTGTTCGCCGGGTGGCTTCGACAATTCGACGACATGGTGAACGAGGCTGAGCGAATCATTTGACGAAGGAATGGGCGATGTCGATCGAGGCAGAGCTGAAGGCGGTGGTCCGCGATCCGGAGGGGCTTCTCAAGGCGCTCGAGGAGCGGTACGGGCCCGGCCGCGCCGAGGTGTACCGCGACACCTACTACGACGCACCGGACGGCGCGTTGACGGGAGCCGACCGCGAGCTGCGGATTCGCACCGTCCACGGCCCGGAGGACACGCGAACCGTTCTGACCTACAAGGGTGCTCGGGTCGACGAGGCCTCCGGATCCAAGCCGGAGGCCGAAACCCTGGTCGACAACGCCGAGGCCGCACACGGGATCGTCCAGGGGCTCGGGTTCGTTCCGCGGATCCGGTTCGAGAAGCGGTGCCGCAACTACGAATTCACGGAGGCCGGCCGCCGACTCTTCGCCACCCTTGTTCGTGTCCCCGAGATCGACGGAACCTTCATCGAGCTGGAGACGGAGGCGAGCATGGACGACCTCTCGCAGGCGCTCTCCGTCGTGCACTCGGTACTTGCCTCACTCGGCATCAACGACACGGACCTGACGATCGAGCAGTACACCGATGCGGTGTCCGCAGCCCGGCCATAGGCGAGCTCAGGGCCCAGGGCACCCATACGGTGACATCGTCCGTCCGATCGCTTCGACCACTGAACCCGGGCCTGCCAGTACCCGCTCGCCGCGCGGCGACAGTCGTTCGCATCGCGTCCTCGAATACGATGGTCAGCGATCCCTGCGGAACGCCGGGATGATCCCTGTGTGGCCGCCCTGCTGGCACCAGCGGACCTCTGCTCCCCACGCATGCGGGGATAGCTCCTTGTCGAGCATGTCGACCGGGACAGACCAGGGCCTGCCCCCAACTCATTCGGGGGTCCATCGGACACCCCTTCATGAACCTCCGTCTCATCGCCCCTTCGCACCTGAGGCTCTCTCACCACCGAGAGCACTCCCATTCCTTCTCACAACTGTGTAGTTGCCCTGCTACTTATCGCCACATTTCAATGTGTCACTCACCTCCCGCAGGTGCGTCCGTCCGCATACTGAGTGCCAGGCGCTGCCGCAATCGCGGCATCGGCCTCCGATTCGACAGCGGAGCACCCCCATGGAACTCAGACGCCTGCCGTTCGCACTCAGCCGCCAGGGAGAGATCACGCTGCTGAGCCTGCTCACCGTCTGCGTGGCGGCCGGGGCCGGATCGAGGTCCCGGCCGGATGTCGGCATCCGACTCGGCGTCGTCGCCCTGGTCGGCATGGTGGTTGTCGTGACTGCTACTCGGTCCACTCACTGCGACCGGCCCTGTCAAGCCTCATGACTCGGCTGCCCTGCGCCGGCCCCGGCACAGGGCAGCAACCCCGCACCGCTCCCGCATTCGCTAGTGCCCACTCACACATAAGCCCTTGAACAGCCCGTAAACGATCAAGCAAATGCTGTCACCAGGGTCCACTATCAATCAGATTCGATCACTCACGGTCGTTCGATCAGGACACAGCCACAAGCCCTGTTGAATGGCGGCGTGACTGGAACGCCTACCGGTCCGGAACTGTCCGCGCGCCTCTCCCGTGCCGCTCGCACCGTCTGGGCCAAGTCCGACAGGGACACCTCCGGGTGGATGCCGCTGTGGCGGCACATGGCGGACAGCGGGGCCGTCGCCGGGCTGCTGTGGGACGGGTGGCTTCCCAGGAACGTACGGGAGTTGATCGCCGACACGCTCGGAGGCAGCCAGGTACTGGCGCGGGAGCTCGCCGTGTGGTTGGCGACCGTGCACGACGTCGGGAAGGCCACGCCCGCGTTCGCGTGTCAGGTCGACGGGCTCGCCGAGAACATGCGGGCGGCCGGGCTGGCGATGCGTGATCCGCAGCAGTACGGGGACGACCGGCGCACCGCCCCGCACGGGCTCGCCGGTCAACTGATCCTCCAGGAATGGCTGGTGGAGCGGCACGAGTGGAAGCACCGGACCGCCGGGCAGTTGGCGGTGGTCGTCGGTGGGCACCACGGGGTGCCGCCGGGACACGGGCAGTTGCACGACCTCGAACTGCGCGAGGACCTGATCCGTACACCCGGGGCGAGCGAAAAGCTGTGGCGCGATGTGCAGTTCGAGCTGCTCGACGCGTGCACGGCAGTACTCGGAACAGTCGACGTACTGCGGTCGGTCCAAGGCGCCAAGCTGCCGCAGCCCGTCCAGGTGCTCCTGACCGGCATCGTCATCATGGCCGACTGGATCGCCAGCAATCCCGATCTCTTCCCCTACTTCCCGGAGGAGCGCCCCCGTTCGGAGGCGGAGCGCATCCAGTCCGCCTGGCAAGGGTTGAACCTCCCGCCCGCCTGGGATCCGTCGGACCCGCCGCAGGGGGCGAAGGAACTGCTCGAAGCCCGCTTCGAGCTGCCCGCCGGGGGGACGCCGCGGCCGGTCCAGGAGGAGGCCGTCCGGCTGGCGCGTGAACTGGCCGCGCCGGGGCTGCTGGTGATCGAGGCGCCGATGGGCGAGGGCAAGACGGAGGCCGCGCTCGCCGTCGCCGAGGTCTTCGCCGCCCGGACCGGCGCCGGCGGATGCTACGTCGCGCTGCCGACCCGCGCGACCGCCAACGCGATGTTCCCCCGTCTCACCGCGTGGCTGAACCACCTGCCCGCGGACGGGGATCGAACGGTCTTCCTCGCCCACGCGAAGGCCGCGCTCAACGACGAGTACGCGGGCATGATGGCCGCCGACCGGCGCCGGATCGCGGCCGTGGACACGGACGGGTCGCAGGGGGCCGGGCACCGGGCGCGGCGGAAGAACGCCGGGCTGATCGCCCACCAGTGGCTGCGCGGACGCAAGAAGGGCCTGCTCGCCTCCTTCGCGGTCGGCACCATCGACCAGGTGCTGTTCGCCGGTCTCAAGAACCGGCATCTCGCACTGCGCCACCTCGCGCTCGCCGGCAAGGTCGTCGTGATCGACGAAGTGCACGCCAACGACGCCTACATGAACACCTACCTGGAGCGGGTGCTCTCCTGGCTGGGTGCGTACCGGGTGCCGGTGGTCATGCTGTCGGCGACGCTGCCGGCCGCGACCCGGCGGGCCCTGGTGCAGGCCTACTGCGGAGCGGCGGCCGAGGCCGAAGTGGCCACGGAGGAACCCGGTTATCCGCTGCTCACCGCCGTCGCGCCGGGGCATCCGCCCCTGGTCCGACGGCCCGCCGCGGACTCCGCCCGGCGGAGCACCGTTCACCTGGAGCCGCTCGACGACGAACTCAACACACTTGTCGACCGCCTCTCCACCGAACTCGCCGACGGCGGCTGCGCGCTGGTCGTCCGCAACACCGTCGACCGGGTCCTGGAGGCCGCCGACCGGCTGCGGGAGCGCTTCGGGGACGAGGCGGTCACCGTCGCCCACGCACGCTTCGTCGACCTCGACCGGGCCCGGAAGGACAGCGACCTGCTGGACCGGTTCGGCCCCACCGGGGACCGGCCGCGCGGGCCGCACATCGTGGTCGCCAGTCAGGTGGCCGAGCAGTCCCTCGACGTCGACTTCGACCTCCTGGTCACGGACCTGTGCCCAATGGACCTCGTGCTCCAGCGCATGGGCCGGCTGCACCGCCACCGGCGCGGCGAGGGGCAGGGCGCCCGGCCGGCGCGGCTGCGGACGGCCCGCTGCCTGGTCACCGGCGTCGACTGGGCGGCGCAACCGCTGCCGGGCCCGGTGAAGGGGTCGACGTCCGTCTACGGCAGGCACCACCTGCTGCGCTCGGCCGCCGTGCTGTGGCCGCACCTGGTGGAGAGGGTCCCGCTGACGCTCCCGGACGACATCAACGGGCTGGTCCAGCGGGCCTACGGCGGCGAACCGGTGGGCCCCTCCGCCTGGTCGGCCGCGATGGCGGAGGCGGCGGAGGAGCAGCGACTCGCGGATGCCGCGCAGACCGCCCGAGCAGAGGTGTTCCGGCTGGACGAGGTGCGGCGGCCGGGGCGGTCGTTGGTGGGGTGGCTGGACGCCGGGGTGGGTGACGTGGACGACCACCGCTCCGGCCAGGCCCAGGTCCGGGACGGCGAGGAGAGCCTGGAGGTGATGGTCGCGATGCGCCACCCCGACGGCAGTCTCACCACCGTCCCCTGGCTGGACCGGGGCCGGGGCGGTCTGCCGCTGCCGACCGAGACCGTGCCCGGCTGGAACGCCGCCCAGGCCCTCGCGGCCAGCAGTCTGCGGCTCCCCTACCACTTCTCCAAGCCCTGGGTGATCGACAAGGCGATCAAGGAGCTGGAGCAGCTGTACGTCCCCGCCTGGCAGGTCAAGGAGTGTCCGCAGCTCGACGGCGAGCTGGTGCTGCTGCTCGACGAGCACGGCCGGGCCGAACTGGCGGGCTTCGAGCTGGAGTACAACCCGGGCGACGGCCTGTCGGTGCACCCGGCCGGAGCCCGTGAGGTGAGGTTGGTGAAGAACGTGCCCTCGTTCGACCTGGTGTCCCGTCCTTGGCTACCGGTGCAGCGGCTGGACGGGACGACCGCCGAGCTGTCGCTGCGCGAGGTGTTCGCCGAAGCGGCCGCGGTCCGGCGGCTGGTCGGGGACGTGCCGACGCAGGAGTTCGCGCTGATGCGCCTGTTGCTGGCGATCCTGCACGACGCGGTGGACGGGCCCGCCGAACTGGAGGACTGGGAGGAGCTGTGGGAGGACCCGGGCGCCTTCGCCGCCGTCGGCCGCTACCTCGACCGGCACCGGGAGCGCTTCGACCTGCTGCACCCGGAGACCCCGTTCTTCCAGGTGCCGGAGTTGCGCACCGAGAAGGACGAAGTCGCCTCGCTGAACCGGCTGGTGGCCGATGTGCCGAACGGCGACCCGTTCTTCTCCATGCGGATGCCGTCCGTCGACCGGCTCGCCTTCGCCGAGGCGGCGCGCTGGCTGGTGCACGCACACGCCTTCGACACCTCGGGCATCAAGTCGGCCGCGGCGGGCGACGGTCGGGCGAAGGGCGGGAAGGTGTACCCGCTGGGCACGGGGTGGGCGGGCGGTCTCGGTGGCGTCCTCGCCGAAGGGGACGACCTGCGGCAGACGCTCCTCCTCAACCTGGTGGCCGCGGACACCGCCGGGGCCCGCTTCCGCGAGGAGGACCGTCCTTCCTGGCGGCGCGGCCCGTACGGTCCGGAGCCGGATCCGGAGGCTGCGGACCCGTCCCACCGCCCGTCCGGGCCGCGCGACCTGTACACCTGGCAGTCCCGGCGCATCCGACTGCACCACGACGGGAGCGCGGTGACCGGGGCGGTGCTCTCCTACGGGGATCCGCTCGCGGCCCACGACCGCCGGTTCACCGAGCCGCTGACCGGCTGGCGGCGCAGTCGGCCCCAGGAGAAGAAGCTCGGCCGGGTGCCCGTCTACCTGCCCCGTCAGCACGATCCGGCGCGTTCGGCGTGGCGCGGTCTGCCCGCCCTGTTGCAGAAGCAGACCGCTTCGAAGGCCGCGAAGCCCGGTGAGCCGGCGGAGTACCTGAGCCCGTTGGTGCTGGAATGGGTGGCCCGGCTGACCACGGAGCGAGCGCTGGAGCGCGGGCGCCTGATCCGCGCCCGGACGATCGGCGCGATGTACGGGACCCAGCAGTCGGTGTTCGACGAAGTGGTGGACGACGGCGTCGCCATGGCGGTGATCCTGCTGCACGAGGGGGACCAGCGCTACGGACGACAGGCTGTGAGTGCGGTGGAGCACTCGGAGGACGGTGTGAAAGCGGTCGTCCAGCTGGCTGCCGACCTCGCGGATGCCGCCGGTGCGGCGGCCGACGGGCCGAAGGCGGCAGCCGCCGAACGCGGCTACGCCGACCTTGACGTCTCCTTCCGGCTCTGGCTCGGCGAGTTGGGACAGCGGACCCACCCCGACGAGGCTCTGGCGGACTGGCGGCGGCAGGCCCGGCGCATCCTGCTCGCCCTGGGCAGCGAACTGGTGGACACCGCCCCGCAGGCTGCCCGGGAGGGCCGGGTGGTGGCCGGCCGGAGCGGGCGGGTCTGGCTCAACGACGCGCTGGCGTTCCGACGGTTCGGCTTCGCCCTGGCCAAGGCGCTCCCCGCCCCGGACCCACCGGCGGTCGCGGCCGTGAACGACGACAACTCCACAGAGGGCGAGGACCGATGACCACCGACCCCGTACCGTCCCCCCGGCTCGCCGCCCTCGGGCGGGCGGGCACGGCGACGCGCGACCACATCGGCCAACTGCAGCGCGGCTACCGCGCCGACGAGTCCGCCGCCGTCGCCCGGGTCGCGCAGATCCGGCGCGGCGCGGGCCGGCCGATCGACGCGCTGCCCGAGCTGTGGGGCCTGACCGGCCTGGAGCGGCTGTATCCGCAGGGTCGGACCGGCCCCTCGGACGCCCTGGCCGAGAACGCGATGCACACGGCGGTCACGCTCTGGTCGCTGCACCAGCAGTCGCACCGCGAGGCCGGGATGCACCGCACCAGTGGACCCCAGTTGGGCGGCGCGGTGAGGCAGTTGATGCCTTCGGACGACATCGACGAGCCCTTGCGGAAGCGGTTCGTGAGGGCCGGTGCGGCGCCCACCTTCGACATCCTCGCGCAGCGGCTGCGGGAGCTCGTCGTGCTGCTGCGCCGGGAGGCCGTCCCGCTGGACTACGGGCTGCTCGCCGACCAGCTGTACCGGTGGCAACGGCCGGACGGGCGGGGCGAGGTGAACCGGGCCTGGGGGCGGAGCTTCCACGCGTACCGGCGCCCGAGGAGCACGGGCGGGACCTCCGCCGAGCACACCGCCGTCGAGCCTTCCGATCTCGATCCCTACACCGACAAGGACCAATCGTGACCAGCCGCACCATCCTGGACGTCCACATCCTGCAGACCGTGCCGCCGAGCAACCTCAACCGGGACGACACCGGCTCGCCAAAGTCGGCGGTGTACGGCGGTGTCCGGCGGGCCCGGGTGTCCAGTCAGGCGTGGAAGCGGGCGACCCGCAGGGCGTTCGAGGGGCTGCTGGACCCGGCCGAGCTCGGGGTGCGCACCAAGAAGGTGGCGGAGCTGCTGGCGGCGCGGATCATCGCGCTGGGGGTGGGGCTGGAGGAGGCGGCGGCGTGGCAGGCGGCGGCCGACACGATCACGGCCGCGACGGGTGCCAAGGTGGCTCCGCCGGCGCGGAAGGCGAAGGGCGACGGTGAGGATCCGGCGCCGGAGTCGCAGTACCTGATGTTCCTCAGCAGCCGGCAGTTGGACGCCCTGGCGGCGCTCGCCGCCGAGGGGCTGAAGGAGTCAGGCGGGTCGAAGGGTTCGGGCGAGCTGAAGGAGTTCTTCAAGGGCAAGGAGAACAAGGCCCGCGCCCGCGAGGCGGCGAACACCCGTCATTCGGTGGACATCGCGCTGTTCGGGCGGATGGTGGCGGACGCCTCGGACATCAATGTGGACGCCGCCGCGCAGGTGGCCCATGCGATCAGTGTGCACGCGGTGGAGATCGAGTCGGACTACTACACGGCCGTGGACGACGAGCGGAAGGAGGACGAGCCCGGGGCGGGCATGATCGGCACGGTCGACTTCAACTCGGCGACGCTGTACCGCTACGCGGCGGTGGACGTGGACCGGCTGCGGACGAACCTCGGGGACGGGCTGCGCGCGGACGAGCCGGCGGCGGAGCCGGTGCGGCGGGCGGTGGAGGCGTTCGTCGAGGCGTTCGTGACGTCGATCCCCACCGGCAAGATCAACACCTTCGCCAACCAGACCCTCCCGGACGCGGTGGTCGTCAAGCTCCGCTCGGCCCGGCCGATCAGTTTCGCCGGGGCGTTCGAGGAGGCCGTGCAGGCGGGCGGCGACGGCCTCACCGGTGGCCATGTCGCGGGCGCCTGCGAGGCGTTGGCCGCGTACGTGCCCGCGGTGGAGAAGGCGTTCGGCGCGGTGACGGAGGACAGCTGGGTGCTCAGGGTCGGCGAGCGGACGTCCGCGCTCTCCGGGCTCGGCGCCGAGGTGGGGCTGGAGGCGCTGGTCGGCGCGGTCGGCGCCGCGGTGGCGAAGCGGCTGGCGGGGTCGGCCGGGTGAGCGTGCTGCTGCTGCGGCTGGCCGGGCCGCTCCAGTCCTGGGGGTCCGCCGCGCGGTTCGTCCGGCGGACCACCGAGTCGGCGCCCACCAAGAGCGGGGTGCTGGGGATGCTCGCCGGGGCACTCGGCCGGGACCGGGGCGAGGACGTGGCGGATCTGGCGGCGCTGCGGTTCGCGGTCCGCACCGAGCAGCCGGGTACCCGGGTGCGGGACCTCCAGACGGCCCACCACGGGGATACCGAGAAGCCCATGCCGCTGTCCGAGCGGTTCTACCTCGCGGACGCGGTGTTCGTGGCCGCGGTGGAGGGGGCGGACGCGACGGTCGACGCGCTGGCGGCGGCGCTGCGCGCGCCGGTGCACCTGCCGTACCTGGGCCGCCGTTCGTGCCCGCCGAGCGGGCCGGTCGACCTGGGCGTCCGGTCGGGGGCTGGACTGCGGTCGGTGCTGGAGCGGGAGCCGTGGCAGGCGGCGCCGTGGTACCGGCGGCGCCACCACGCGGCGTCCGTGGCGCTGCCCGTCCAGGCCGATGCCGAACCGGAGGAGCAGCCCCGGGCCGACCTGCTGCGCGACCTTCCGCTGAGCTTCGACCCCCGGCACCGCCGGTACGCGCTGCGCGGGGTGGTCTCCTTCATCGTCAACGCGCCCACGGCGGAGGCCGATCACGATCCGACGGCCCATCTGAACCCCCTGGAACCGGAATCGGACTGACATGTTCCTCACCCGCTTTCGCGTCAACACCGCCCGGGCCGGGGCCCGGCGGCTGCTCTCCTCGCCGCAGCTCCTGCACGGTGCGGTGATGGCCTCGTTCGCCGAACCGCCGTCGTCGATCCCGGCAGCGGCGGCCGGGTCGGCGCCCCGCGTGCTCTGGCGGATCGACCACAACTCCCGGTCCGAGGTGCTCCTCTACCTGGTGGGCCCGCAACGCCCGGACCTCACCCACCTGGTGGAGCAGGCCGGCTGGCCGACCACCGGCGGCTGGCAGACCTTCGACTACGGCGCGTTCCTGGCCGCCATTTCCGCCGGTTCGACCTTCGCCTTCCGGCTGACCGCCAACCCCGTCCACAGCATCCGCCGCAAGCCCGACGAGCCGACCAAGCGGACCGCGCACCTCACCCAACGGCACCAGGCGGACTGGCTGTTGCGGCAGCAGGAGCGGTCCGGCTTCACCGTCGTCGAGAAGGCCCCGGACCGGCGGCTGCTGACGGAGGGGGACGAGCACGAACTCGTGGTCCACCGGCAGCAGGCGGTGTCGTTCGGCAAGAACGACCGGGTGCAGGCCGGCCGCCACCGGGTCACCCTGGTGACCGCGACCTACGACGGCCGCCTGCGGGTGACCGATCCGGACGCGCTGCGCCGCACCCTCACCGCCGGGCTGGGCAAGGCGAAGGCCTACGGGTGCGGACTGATGACGCTCGCGCCGGTGCGGGGGTGACGCGGTGGCGACGACTCCGGCGCGCAGGCCGGTCTCCTCTCCCCGCGAGCTGACCCGGATCGGCGACCGGGTCTCGTTCCTCTATCTGGAGCGTTGCACGATCCACCGCGAGGACAACGCGATCACCGCCACCGACGAGTCCGGTGTCCGGTACATCCCCTCGGCGACGATCGGGGTGCTGCTGCTCGGGCCGGGAACCCGGGTGACGCACCAGGCGATGAGCGTGCTCGGCGAGTCCGGCGCGGGTGTGGTGTGGGTGGGCGAGCAGGGCGTGCGGTACTACGCGGGCGGGCGGGCACTGACCCGGTCGGCCGGGCTGGTGGAGGCGCAGGCCACGGCGTGGGCGAACCGGCGCCACCGGCTGGACGTGGCGCGGGAGATGTACCGGCTGCGGTTCCCGGACGCGGATCCGGCGGGGATGACCCGACGGGAACTGCTGGGCGGCGAGGGCACCCGGGTCAAGGAGGTGTACCGCGCGGAGGCCGCCCGGACGGGTGTGCGCTGGGTACGGCGCACCTACGATCCGGGGGACTTCGCGGCGGGTGACGCGCCGAACCAGGCGGTGACGGCGGCCGCGCAGTGCCTGTACGGGGTCGCGCACTCGGTGGTCGTCGCGCTGGGGTGCTCGCCCTCGCTCGGCTTCGTGCACTCGGGGCACGAGCGGTCGTTCGTGCTGGACGTCGCGGACCTCTACAAGGTGGAGTTCGGCATCCCGGCGGCGTTCGACGCGGCCGCGGAGGGGCCGGAGGACGTGGCGGGGCGGACCAGGCGGGCGTTGCGGGAGCGGATCCGCGCGGGCAGGCTGCTGGAGCGGGTGGTCGGGGACGTGCGGGGCCTGCTCGCGCCGTACCGGTCGGCCGACACGGGCGAGGCGCGCGGGGCGGGCAGCCCGGACGGGCCCGATGCTCCGGAGGAGGATGTCGTGCTGCTGCACGACGACCACGACAGCGTGCTGCCCGGCGGCCGCAACCACGGTGCCGGGGCGGGCCGGTGATCACCCTGGTGCTCGCGGACTGCCCGGTCGGGTTGCGGGGGCTGCTGACCAGGTGGCTCACCGAGATCTCGCCGGGCGTCTTCGTCGGCGATCCGTCGGCGCGGATCCGCGAGGTGCTGTGGGAGGAGGTGCGGGAGTACCGGGGCCGGGGGCGGGCCGTGCTCACGTACAGCACGGACACCGAACAGGGTTTCGCCTTCGCGACCCACGAGCACCGGTGGCAGCCGGTGGACCACGAGGGGCTGACGCTGATCCACCGCCCGGCGGACCGCCCGGTGCCGTCGCCCCGGGGCGGGCCGCCGGCGGAGGGGGCCGCGAGCGGGTGGAGCAAGGCCTCCAAACGCCGTCGGTTCGGGTCCCGTTGAGCGGTCGGAGGCGTTCGGAGGAGTGCCGGCCCGGCTCCGCGAGTGCTCCGGGGCCGGTCAGGCGCCCAGTGCGGGGATGATGTCCGTGCCGTAGGCGTCGATGGTGGATTCGACGGCGTCGTGCATGGCGTAGACGGCGAACTGGTCGACACCCAGGCCGCGGAGCTGGTCGAGGCGGGCGAGGTGGGTCTCGACCGGGCCGATGACGCAGAAGCGGTCCACGATCGCGTCCGGGACGAAGGCGGTGTCGGGGTTCCCGGCGCGGCCGTGGTGGCTGTAGTCGTAGCCCTGGCGGTCCTTGATGTAGGCGGTGAGTTCGTCGGGGACGAGGCCGGAGTGCTCGCCGTAGTGCCGGACGAGTTCGGCGACGTGGTTGCCGACCATGCCGCCGAACCAGCGGCACTGCTCGCGGGCGTGGGCGAGGGCGGCCGGGGAGTCGTCGGCGGTCACGTAGGCGGGGGCGGCGACGCAGACGGTGAGCGAATCGGGGTCGCGCCCGGCTTCGGCGGCGGACCGGCGGACGGCCTTGACCATGTACTCGGTGAGGAACGGGTCGGCGAGTTGGAGGATGAACCCGTCCGCCTGACGGCCGGTCAGATCGAGGGCCTTGGGCCCGTAGGCGCCCATCCAGATCGGCAGGCGCGCGCCCTCGCCGACCCAGGGCAGGTGCATCTCGGTGCCGTCGACCTCGGCGGTCCGCCCCTCGGCCAACTCCTTGACGGCGTGCATGGCCTGGGAGAGCCGGTCGAGGGTGGCGGGCTTGCGGCCGGCGACCCGCATCGCGGAGTCGCCGCGGCCGATGCCGCAGACGGTGCGGTTGCCGAACATGTCGTTGAGCGTGGCGAAGAGGGAGGCGGTGACCTCCCAGGTGCGGGTGGAGGGGTTGGTGACCATGGGGCCGACGGTGAGGGTGCTGGTCTCGGCGAGGATCCGGCTGTAGATGACGAAGGGTTCCTGCCACAGGACGCAGGAGTCGAAGGTCCAACCGTGGCTGAAGCCGGCCCGCTCGGCGCGGATCATGCGATCGATGAGCAGGCGGGCGGGCGGGTCGGTCTGCAGGACGAGGCCGATGTCCAAGGCGGGCTCCGGGAGTTGGTCGGGGTGCGGTCGGGAGAGGCGACCGGGCGGGAAAGACGGACCGGCCGGGGAGGGGCGGCCGGTCGGGGCACGGCGGCTCAGTCGAGGTACTGGCAGGTGTCCCGGCGCAGGAAGGCGCCGTGGCCGGCCCGGCCCAGCCAGGTGCCCCGGTCGAGCACCACGGTGCCGCGCGAGAGCACGGTGCGGGCGCGGCCGGTGAGGGTGCGCCCCTCGTACGCCGAGTAGTCGACGTTCATGTGGTGGGTCGCGGCGGAGACGGTCTGGACGGCGTTCGGGTCGTAGACCACGATGTCGGCGTCGGCGCCGGGGGCGAGGGTGCCCTTGCGCGGGTGCAGGCCGAACATCCGGGCCGGGGTGGTGCAGGCGATCTCGATCCAGCGGCGACGGCTGATCCGTCCGTCGACCACGGCCTGGTGGAGGAGGTCCATCCGGTTCTCCACGCCGGGGAGGCCGTTGGGGATCTTCGAGAAGTCGCCGCGGCCGAGCTCCTTCTGGCCCGTGTAGCAGAACGGGCAGTGGTCGGTGGAGACCACCTGGAGGTCGTTGGTGCGCAGCCCGCGCCAGAGCGCCTCCTGGTGCTCGCGGGGCCGCAGCGGCGTGCTGCACACGTACTTGGCGCCCTCGAAGCCGTCGGCGCCCTCCTCGGCGAGGTTGTCGGTGGAGAGGAAGAGGTACTGCGGGCAGGTCTCGCCGAAGACGGGGAGTCCTTCGTCGCGGGCCCGGGCGAGTTCGGCGAGGGCGGAGGCGGCGGAGACGTGGACCACGTAGAGGGGGCTGCCGGCGACCTGGGCGAGCTTGATCGCCCGGTGGGTGGCCTCGGCCTCCAGCAGTTCGCGGCGGACCTCGCCGTGGTAGCGGGGCGCGGTGCGGCCGGCGGCGAGGGCCTGTTCGACGAGGACGTCGATGGCG
This sequence comes from Kitasatospora purpeofusca, assembly GCF_000718025.1. Lineage (GTDB taxonomy): Bacteria > Actinomycetota > Actinomycetes > Streptomycetales > Streptomycetaceae > Kitasatospora > Kitasatospora purpeofusca. The sequence continues at coordinate 296,009 of NZ_JODS01000002.1, read as the reverse complement.
ATGCCGTTCTCGGCGTGCATCATGGTCAACCCGCCGTTGGCGGCGCCGCGTTGCATGGCGCGCAGGATGCGGCCGTCGTCGCTGTAGAAGACGCCGGGGTAGGCCATGAACAGCTTGAAGGAGGTGGACTCGCCGGAGTCGACGAGGGTGTCCATCTCCTTGAGGACGGCGTCGGTGACGTCGGAGACGATGGTGTGGAAGGCGTAGTCGATCGCGCAGTTGCCCTCGGCCTTGGCGTGCCAGGTGTCCAGGCCCTCGCGCAGGCTGCCGCCGACCGACTGGACGGCGAAGTCGACGATGGTGGTGGTGCCGCCCCAGGCGGCGGCGCGGGTGCCGGTCTCGAAGGTGTCGGAGGCGTGGGTGCCGCCGAACGGCAGTTCCATGTGGGTGTGGGCGTCGACGCCGCCGGGGACGACGTAGTGGCCGTCGGCGTCGATCACGGTGTCCGCGGTCCAGGAGAGGGCGGCCTCGCTGCCGGTGGCGGCGAGGGCGGCGATCCGTTCGCCCTCGACGAGGACGTCGGCGCGCAGTTCCTCGGTGGCGGTGACGACGAGGCCGCCGCGGACGGCGGTGCGCCCGGTCCGGGCTGTGGCCGTGCCGGTGGCCCGGCCGGTGGCGGGGGTGCCGCTCGGGGTGCTGCTCGGGGTGGTGCCGGGAGTGCTGGTCATGGTGTGCTCGTGCCCCTCTCCGTCACGCCTCGGTCAGTGGTCCGTACGCCTCCGGGCGGCGGTCGCGGTAGAACGCCCACTGCTGGCGGACCTGTTCGATGAGGTCGAGGTCGAGGTCGCGCACGACCAGCTCCTCCTCCTTGTCGGAGGCCACCTCGCCGACGAACCGGCCGCGCGGGTCGACGAAGTAGGAGGTGCCGTAGAAGTCGTTGTCGCCGTACTCCTCGGTGCCGACGCGGTTGATGGCGGCCACGTAGTAGGCGTTGGCGACGGCGGCGGCGGGCTGTTCGAGCTGCCACAGGTAGGCGGAGAGGCTGCGGCTGGTGGCGGAGGGGTTGTAGACGATCTGCGCGCCGCCCAGGCCCAGGGCGCGCCAGCCCTCGGGGAAGTGCCGGTCGTAGCAGATGTACACGCCGACCTTGCCGACCGCGGTGTCGAAGACCGGCCAGCCGAGGTTGCCGGGCTTGAAGTAGTACTTCTCCCAGAAGCCCTTGACCTGCGGGATGTGGTGCTTGCGGTATTTGCCGAGGTAGCTGCCGTCGGCGTCGATCACGGCGGCGGTGTTGTAGTAGACGCCGGGCTGGTCCTCCTCGTAGACGGGGACGACCAGCACGAGGCCGAGTTCGCGGGCGAGTTCGCGCATCCGCCGCACGGTGGGGCCGTCGGGGACGGGCTCGGCCCAGCGGTAGTGCTCCGGGTCCTGCACCTGGCAGAAGTACGGGGAGTTGAAGACCTCCTGGAAGCCGAGGATCTTCGCGCCCTGTGCGGCCGCCTCGCGGGCGTAGCGCTCGTGGAGGGCGATCATGCTCTCCTGGTCGCCGGTCCAGCGGGTCTGGACGAGGGCGGCACGGACGATCTGCGACATGGGTACCTCCGCAACTCCGCGGCCCGTCCGGGGGCGGGCCCGCGGTCCGAGGGTCGGCGGGCGGTGCTGCCTGCGGTGGATGTCTACGTGCGTAGAAAGTTGGTGCGTCGACCGTAGGCCCGGCTCCGGTCGCCTGACAATACGTCCGACGCGACGTGGCCGGGGCGATCCTGCCGGGCGGACACGCGGGGTCTCGTAGGTGGGATGAAACGGTCATCTACCCCGGGAGCGCACTCCTTACTCATTCGGGTGAATCCATGCTCGGGGTGGGCTGCGGCGGGGCAGGAAGGTGGTGACGCCCCTACCGGCTGCGGGTCCGCGGGGACAGGCGGGATCCGGACAGGCTTCGAACGGGACCGGGGCGTTCGCGGGGGGCGCGGGGTGCGTCCCCCGGGGTCGGGTGTCGGGTGTTGGTGGTGCGGTGGTGGAGAGGGGTGGATCGTGGTGACGGCCGACGGCAGGGCGGCGGGCAGGGTGCCCGCCTGGGGCGGGGTGCTGCTCGGGCTCGCGGTACCGGTGCCGGCCGTGCTCGGCTGGCTGCTGTACACCCGGCGGACGGCCGCCGACCAGGGCGCCAAGGACGTCCGGCTGCAACTCGCCGGCTCGCGGTCCGCCGCCGAGGCCGTGATCGCCGGCCAGGCACCGGCGTTCCGGGCCGCGCTGGACGCCGACCTCTGGCTGATCGGCGGCTACACGGTCACCCTCGCGGCGGCCGGGCTGCTCGGGGCCCATGTGTTCACCCGGGCGCACTGGCGGTCGGCGGCACTGGCCGCGGGCCTGGCGGGCGTACTGGCCGGCGCCTGCGACCTGGCCGAGGACGCCCTGCTGGACGCCGGGCTGGGCGCGGCCGGTCCCGGACCGACGGGCGGGGACGCGCCGTTCGCCGCGGCGGCCGCGTTCGCCACCGTCAAATGGCTGCTGCTGCTCCCCTCGGGGGCGGTCGCGGTCGTGGTGTGCGGCGCCACCGCGCACCGGGCGGTGCGCGGGCTGCTGCCGCGGCGGGAAACGGAGGGCGACGAGGGCGGGGCGGGGCAAGGGGACGAGTACGGGCAGCGGGGGCGGGCGGCCGACGGGCGCGCCGCGCGCGGACGGGGCGGGGCCGGGGCCGGGGCGGCCGGGGCAGCCTCGGGGCCGGATCCGCCCGCCGCCGCCGGACCGCCGCTGATCCCGCCGTGGCCGGTACTGACCGCGCGGGGCGGGCGGTGGCCGCCCGGCCCCCGGAGCCACGGGCCGCTCACCCGGCAGGCCCGCTGGCACAACGCCGCCCGGGTCCCGCCCGGCCGCGAGCACGCTCCGCTCGGCTTCTGCGTCTCCGGCGGCGGCATCCGCTCGGCCTGCGTCACCCTCGGCGCGCTCCAGGCGCTGCGCCCCTGGCTGAAGCAGGCCCGCTACCTGGTCGCGGTCTCCGGGGGCGGGTACACGGTCGGCGCGATGCAGTTGGCGCTGAGCGACTCCGCGCCCGACAGTCCGGTCCGGGTGCGCTCCGGCCTGACCGCCGACACCGTGCTCGAACCCGGCTCGCCCGAGGAGGACCACCTCCGCCGCCACTCCAAGTACCTCGCGGACGGGGCGGGCGAGTGGCTGGTCGCGCTCGGCACCCTGCTGCGGGGTCTGGTCGCGGCGCTCGCGCTGCTGCTCGCCACCGTGCTGGTGCTCGGCCTCGGCCTGAGCCGGTTCTACCACCTCGTACCGCTCGCCGACCTGGGCGGCCTCGGCACGGCCGGCGGCTCGCCGACCGTCCGGGTCCCCGTCCTGCTCACCCTCGCCGGGCTGCTCTCGGCCGCCGCAACCGGGTGGCTGCTGTGGCTGCTCACCTTCTCCTGGCTCGGCTGGAACACGCCGCTGCCGCGGCTCCTGCGCCGCTTCTCGCACGGCGCGCTGGCGCTGGCGGTCCTGCTCGCCCTGGGTGTGCTGGCCGTGCCCGGTCTGGCCTGGGGCGCGGTGGCGCTGCGGCGGGCGCTCGCGGTCGGCGCCCGGCAGGCCGGGGCCGGCATCAGCCTCACCGTGCTGCTCAGCTACCTGGCGCTGCTGCTGGGCATCCTCTGGCACGGCCGCCACGCCATCGAGCAGGGCGCGGCGGTGCTCGGCGGGGTCCTGCGCGGAGCCCGCCGCAGCGCTCTCACCGTCCGGCTCACCGAGTACCTCGTGCTCTGGTCGGCCCTGACGGCGCTCACCGTCGGCGCGCTGCTCGCCTTCGGCTGGGCGGTGGCCACCGGACACACCTGGCCGACCGCCGTCCAGGTGCTGCTGCCGCTGGTCCTGGGCACGGTCGGGCTCAACCTCGACCAGACCTGGATGGGCCTGCACCCCTTCTACCGGCACCGGCTCGCCTCGGCCTTCGCCGTCCGGCGGGCGGTCGAGGGCGGGGAAGCAGGCCGGGGAACGGGCGGGGAGGCAGGCCGGGAGGCGGACGGGGAAACAGGTGGCACGGGGGACGCGGACCGGGGCGGCGAGGTGCTGGCCCGGCCGTACCACTTCTTCCGCGAGCAGACCCGGCTGAGCCACTACGGCGCCCGGCACCCGGACTTCCCCCAGGTGATCTTCGCGGCGGCGGCCAACCTCTCCGGCAGCGCGCGGACGCCGCCCGGCCGGCGGGCGGTGTCGTTCACCTTCTCCTCCGACTACGTGGGCGGCCCGGACGTCGGGTACGCGCGCACCGACCTGCTGGAGCGGCGCACCCGGCGGCACATCGCCCGGGACCTCACGGTGCAGTCCGCGATGGCCGTCTCCGGCGCCGCGTTCTCCTCCGCGATGGGCCGTCAGTCCCACGCGTACCAGGGGCTGTTCGCGATCACCAACGCCAGGCTGGGCACCTGGCTGCCGAACCCGGCCGCCCTCGCCCCGCTCTGGGCGGCCGACCGGGACTGGCGGTACGCGCCGCAGCCCGCCGTGCGCCGGTTGTCGTACCAGCTGCGGGAGGCGTTCGGGCGGTACCCGATGGACGCGCGGTTCCTGCTCACCACCGACGGCGGGCACTACGAGAACCTCGGCCTGGTCGAGTTGCTGCGGCACGGTGTGCGGACGGCGGTGTGCGTCGACGCGAGCGGCGACTCCGCCTTCGCGGGGTCGCTCGCGGCGGCGATCACCCTCGCCCGGGAGGAGCTGGGCATCGCCATCACCCTCCGGGAGCCGGACCTGCTGGTCCCGGGCAGCGCCGACGCCGGCACCGGGACAAGGACCGGCACCGGGAGCGGCACCGGGAGCGGGAGCGGGGCCGGCGGCGAGGGCGGGCAGGCGCCGTTGCGCGGTCTGGCGGCGCGGCTGGCCGAACGACTGGCCGCGCGGGCGGTCGTGGTCGGCGACATCGTGTACCCGTGGCCGCTGGAGCTCGGCGACGCCGACAGTGACGCGTCCGCCCGGCACGGCACGCTGATCGTCGCGCAGGCCGTGCTGACCCCCGACATGCCGTACGAGCTGCACGCCTACGCGATGGGTGATCCGGCCTTCCCGTACGACGGCGCCGGTGACCAGTGGTTCGACCACCGGCAGTTCGACGCCTACCAGACGCTCGGCCGGTACCTGGGCGAGCAGGCGGGACCGGTCGTCGAGGCGGCGCTGGCCGGGCCGGCGGCGGGAACGGCAGCAGCAGGGGGAACGGGGGCGGGCGCAGGAACGGGGCCGGCCAAGGGCGGCGGGGCCGACCGGCCGGGCCGGGGTCCGGACCGGAGCGGGAGCGTGCCCGGCCCCGGGGCGGCGCCCGCCGCCGAACGGGCTCCGACCGCGTCCGACCAGCGGCGCGACGGGCGGCCGTGACCGCGCTCGCTTGACTCCTGCCCGTCCGGTCGGGAAGGATCCGGCGCATGGACACCGGCACCACTCTGGTCTGCCGCCTGCACGTCGACCTCCGACGCCAGGCGAGTTCCATCTGTGCCTGTTGACCCTGTTCCTTCCCGCCGGTTCCGCCCTGTGACCTCTGCCAGGGCCCGCGCCGCGCAACCGCTCTCCTGACGCCACGCCGCCCGGAACGACCGCGCCACCCCGCCGGTCCGACCGGTGCGGCACGCACCCGCCACCGGCTCCGGCACGGATCCCGCGCCACCGCACGGCCCGGCAACGCACGGCTCCGCAACGCGCCGCACGGCAACGAGCGTCCCACCCCGCCCCGCACCGCACCCTGTCCCACGGCGGCGCGCGGGCAGCACGGCGAACCGCTCCACCACCACCGCCCGCCCGTCCCGAGGACACCCACATGAACCTGGACCTCGCACCGACAACAACGCCCGCACCGGCATCCGCCCCCGCCGGGGAGGGCCGGACGCCGCTCACCCCGAACACGCTGCGGGAGATCGTCCGCGAGCTGGCCGAGCAGCCCGAGCAGTGGATCCACCACGTCCGCCTCTCCACCGAGGAGCGCTGGTACCGGCGGCTGGCGGCCGACGAGGACCACGAGGTCTGGCTGATCAGCTGGCTGCCCGGCCAGTCCACCGGCTTCCACGACCACGGCGGCTCGCGCGGAGCGTTCACGGTCGCGCTGGGCGAGCTGGAGGAGCTGTCGCTGGGCGGTCCCGAGCAGGGGCTGCTGATCCGGCGGATCGGCTCCGGCACCACCCGGGCCTTCGGTCCCGAGTACGTGCACGACGTCCGCAACACCGCGTCCGGCCCGGCCGTGACGCTGCACGCCTACTCCCCGCCGCTCAGCTCCATGGCGCACTACGAACTGCGGGCCGGTGGCCTGGTCCGCACCTCCGAGGAAGGACCCGACCAGTGGTGACCACGATCGACGACCTGGTGGACCGCGCCCGGGAAGGGGTGCACCGCCCCGGCCCCGACGAGGCGCTGCGGGCGCAGCGCGCCGGCGCGCTGCTGGTGGACATCCGCCCGGCGGCGCAGCGCGCGGCCGAGGGGGAGATCCCCGACACGCTGATCATCGAGCGCAATGTGCTGGAGTGGCGGCTCGACCCGACGGGCAGTCACCGGATCCCGGAGGCCACCGGCTACGACGTGGAGGTGGTGGTGGTCTGCTCGGAGGGGTACGCGTCGAGTCTGGCCGCCGCCTCGTTGCGCGAGCTGGGCCTGCACCGGGCGACCGACCTGGACGGCGGCTTCGTCGCCTGGGCGGCGGCCGGGCTGCCGACCCGTCAGGGCGGCCCCGGGGGAAGCCCTCGGGAAGGCTGAGTCAGGCGCCTCGGAGCACGCGCCTCGTGCTCCCCGCGTGCGCGTCGGCCGCTCCTGGTGAATCCGACCACGCCCGGTAAATCAGGGACACCGGGTTCACCAGGTCATAGGCTGATCAGAGTTTCCGCTTGTCCAAAGGCGGGCAGACCAGGCGACCGACAGGCACAGCGACACCGCACGGCACGGCAGGACACAGCACCGCACGGCACGACACGGCACGACACAGCAGGACACAGCACCGCACGGCACGACACGGCACGACACAGCGACAGACACAGCACCACAGCACAGCGACAGGCCGACGGACCGGCACAGCGACAGACACCACCATCGGCGCCGCCACCGGGAGCCGCCGAGACGAGGAATTCCCCCGTGATCAGATTCGACGGCGCGGGCAAGCGCCACCCCGACGGCACGGTCGCCGTCGAGGGCCTCGACCTCGACGTCCCCACCGGTCGGACGACCGTGCTGGTCGGCCCGTCCGGCTGCGGGAAGACCACGCTGCTGCGGATGGTCAACCGCATGGTCGAACCGACCTCGGGGCGGGTCCTGCTGGACGGCACCGATGTGGCGGCGCTGGACCCGGCCAAGCTCCGGCGCGGCATCGGCTACGTGATCCAGCAGGCCGGGCTGTTCCCGCACCGGCGGGTGATCGACAACATCGCGACGGTTCCCTATCTGCTCGGCTGGGACCGGAAGAAGGCCCGTGCCCGGGCGGCCGAACTGCTCGACCTGGTGGGGCTGGCGCCGGAGACCGCCAAGCGGTACCCGTTCCAGCTCTCCGGCGGCCAGCAGCAGCGGGTGGGTGTCGCGCGGGCGCTGGCCGCCGACCCGCCGGTGCTGCTGATGGACGAGCCGTTCAGCGCCGTCGACCCGGTGGTGCGCGCCGGGCTGCAGGAGGAGCTGCTCCGCCTCCAGTCCGAGCTGCACAAGACGGTGCTGTTCGTCACCCACGACATCGAGGAGGCGGTCCGGCTCGGCGACCAGGTGGTGGTGCTGCGCGAGCGCGGCCGGATCGCCCAGCTCGCCGATCCGCACACGCTGCTCACGGCGCCCGCGGACCTGGACGTCGCCGCCTTCCTCGGCCGCGACCGGGGCCTGCGCGGGCTCGGGCTGCGGCCGGCCGCCTCGGTCGCCGTCCGGCCGATACCCGGCGGCCCGGGCGACGGCGCGGCCGGACGGTCGCCGCACGGGGTCCGGTTCGCCGGCTGGGAGCTGATGCTGGACGACGGGCGGCGGCCGATCGGCTGGATCGACCGGGACGCGGCGGGCGCGGCCCTGGAGCCGGCGCCCGGGTTCCGGCCGGACGCCGACACCCTGCGCGCCGCCCTGGACGCGGCCGTGCTGTCCCCCACCGGGATCGCCGTCGCCCTGGACCCGGAGGGCCGCGCGATCGGTACGGCCGACCGCGAGGCGGTGCTGGCCGCGCTCGCGACCCGCCCGCCGTCCGCGAACGGGGCACGGCAGGCCGAGAAGGCGGAGGCAGCGACGGGCGTGAAGGCGGAGGCCACGACGGACGCGACGGCCGAGACGGACGGAGCCGGCGGTGGACGATGAACCCCTCGTCCGCTGGTACTGGATCGGCGACCACCTCGGCTACCTCGGCGACCTGCTCGCCGACCACGCCGTCATCGCCCTCGTCCCGGTGCTGATCGGCCTGCTGCTGGCGGTCCCGCTCGGCCTGGCCTGCACCCGGTTCCCGCGCCTCTACCAGCCGCTCGCCGCCGTCTTCAACATCGTCTACGCCCTGCCCTCGCTTGCCGTCTTCGTGGTGCTCATCCCGTACACCGGGCTGGCCACCCAGGCCACCGTGATGATCCCGCTCACCTTCTACGCGGTGGCCGTGCTGCTGCCGACCACGGTGGACGGGCTGCGCGCCGTCCCCGACCCGGTGCGGCAGGCCGCGACGGCGATGGGGTACGGGCCGTGGCACCGGCTGGCCGCCGTCGAACTGCCCGCCGCCGTCCCCTACCTGGTGGCCGGTCTGCGGGTGGCGGCCGTCTCCAGCATCTCGCTGGCCTCGGTCGGCGCGCTGGTCGGCCGGGGCGGCCTCGGCTACCTGTTCGTCGACGGCTTCCAGCGCACCTTCCCGACCCCGATCGTGGCCGGGATCGTCCTGATCGCGGTGCTCGCCCTGGCCGTGGACCTGCTGCTGGTCGGCGCCCGCCGGCTGCTCGCGCCCTGGGCCGTCCGGGAGAAGGGAGCCGGGCAGTGAACTGGTTCACCTGGCTGGGGGACTTCTTCTCCGACCCGGACCGCCGCAGCGGTTCGAACGCGATCGCCAACCGGATCGCCGAGCACCTGCTGCTCTCCGGCGAGGCCCTGCTCTACGCCGCGCTGCTGGCCGTCCCGCTCGGGCTGCTGATCGGCTACACCGGGCGCGGCGTCACCGTGGTGACCGCGATGGCCGGCGCGGCCCGCGCGCTGCCGACGCTCGGGCTGGTGACGCTGGCGGTCCTGCTCGCGGGGGTCGGCGACACCGCCGTCCTGGTGCCGCTGGTGGCACTGGCCGCCCCGCCGCTGCTGGTCGCCGCCGTCGAGGGGGTCCGGGGCACCGACCCGGACGTGCGGGACGCGGCCCGGGGTGTCGGGCTGACGCACCCGCAGGTGCTGTGGCAGGTCTGTCTGCCATCGGCGCTGCCGACCCTGCTGGCCGGCTTCCGGACCGCGACCGTGCAGGTCATCGCGACCGCGACGGTGGCCGCGTACGTCGGGCTCGGCGGCCTCGGCCGGTACGTGGTCGACGGGCTGGCCACCCGGGACTACGCGGCGACGGTCGGCGGCGCGCTGCTGGTCGTCCTGCTGGCCGTCGCGGCCCAGGCGTTCTTCGCCCTGCTGGCCCGGTACGCGCTCCCGCCAGGGTTGCGGGCGCAGCAGCGGGCCGCGGGCCGCCGGTCGTCGTGACCGCGCGGGGCCGGTGGCCGGGAGCACGGCGGCCCGGCCCCCGGCCCCGGCCCGCCCCCGTTCTTCGCCTTCCCTTTCCCCTGTTTCCGGCTCCGGTTCCGGTTCCGGCCCCGTGTCAGGTATCGCCTGCAGTCCGGACCCGGGACATCCCGTTCGCCCTTCCCGAGTTGACCACCCCGAGAGGACACCTGTCACCATGTCGACATTCACCCCACTGAGCGGTTCCGCGGCCCCGAAGCCGGCCCGAGCGGCGGCGGTGCGCCGGAGCGCCTCCGTGGCGGCCCTGGCCGCGCTCGCCCTCGCCGCGACCGCCTGCTCCTCCTCCGGCGGCGACCCGCTGGGCGGCGGCTCCTCGACCTCGGCCGCCGGCGGCGCGTCGACCTCGGCGGCGGGCGCCGCCGGGACCTCCCCGGCCGCCGCCCCGGGCGGGACGGTCGTGGTCGGTTCCGCGAACTTCCCGGAGAACGTGCTGCTCGGCTCGATCTACGCCCAGGCGCTCCGGGCCAAGGGCGTCAAGGTCGAGGAGAAGTTCAACATCGGCAGCCGCGAGGTGCTCTACGGGCAGCTGCAGAGCGGCAGCCTCTCCGTGCTGCCCGAGTACAACGGCGCGCTGCTCGCCTACCTGGGCGGCAAGTCGGCCGACCCGACCGCGGCGGCGGTCAATGCCGAGCTGACGAAGACGCTGCCCGCCTCGCTCGGGATCCTGGAGTCCTCCCCCGCCGAGGACAAGGACACCCTGAGCATCAGCCAGGAGAGCGCCGACAAGTTCGGGCTCAAGACCATCGCGGACCTGGCCGCCAAGGCGGGCGAGTTCACCATCGGCGGTCCGCCGGAGTTCAAGTCGCGCCAGGAGCAGCCGCTGAAGGACGTCTACGGCCTGACCTTCAAGGAGTGGAAGTCGACCGGCGAGACCACGGCCAACGCCGTCAAGGACGGCTCGATCCAGGTCGGCAACGTCTTCTCCACCGACCCGAAGATCACCCAGCTGAAGCTGGTGCCGCTCGCCGACCCGAAGAACCTGTTCGGTGCCCAGAACGTCACGCCGCTGGTCAACAAGGCCAAGGTGGACGCGACGGCGACCGGTGCGCTCAACGCGGTGTCGGCCAAGCTGGACACGGCGGGGCTGCTGGCGCTGATGAAGAAGGTCGCGGTGGACAAGGAGGACCCGTCGGCGGTGGCCAAGGACTGGCTGAAGAGCAGCGGGCTGTCCTGACCTACGGGTCGCAGGGAAGCCGCCGCGGGGCGGGACCGGTCGGGAGGACGGTCCCGCCCTGCGGCGGCTTCCGCCTTCCGTCCCGCCCTCCGCCCTCTGCCCTCCGCCCTCCGATGCCGGAGCTCCGGGCGTCGATCCCTGGTTCGACAGATCTTCCCTTGAGCGGCGCGAACATGACAGTGTGACGGCATGCGCACTCGCCTTCTCGCCGCCACCCTCACGGCATTCGCCGCGGTGAGCCTCGCCGCGTGCTCCAGCTCCGGCTCGGGCTCCGGTACCACCGCGGCCGGCACCACGGCCCCCGGCTCCCCCGGTGCGTCGGCCACCGCGACCGACCCCGGGCCCGCCCCGGGAGCCACCGACACGCCCGGCACCGGCCCCACCGGCACGGCCGGCAGCTCGGCCGGAACGACCGGTGGAGCGACCGCCGGCGCGAGCACCGGAACCACGACCGGAACCACCGCCGGGGCGACCGGGTCCGCGACCGCGAACCCGCCCGCCCCGGCAGCCACCGCTCCGGCACCGGCCACCGGCGCCCCCGCCGACTCCCCGGCCCCGGCCGACCCCAACAAGCCGCCGGCCGAGCCCCCGGCCGCGCCGAAGCCGGCGCCGCCCACCGACGCGGGACTGCCCGGCAAGCCCGCCGCCGATGTCACGGCGCAGCTGGTGGCCGCCCTGGACGCGGTCGATCCGGCGATCGTCGGCGGCAAGCCCGAGCAGGCCGTCGAACGGGCCCGCAACCAGTGCCAGGCGATGTACCAGTTCCCGAAGGACCGGGCCAAGTTGATCGACCTGGCCAACCAGCGCTTCACCGATCCCGCCCATCCCCAGGGTTTCGGGGCCGAGAAGGCGGAAAAAATCCTCGACGCGCTGCGCACCGTTCTCTGCCCGTAGGTCCGAGCCAGGCCCGACGGGCCCCGATCGGCCCGGTGTCCTGAGCGCCGGGCCCGCCGTGGCCGCGCGCGACGACCACCCGCGCGGCCACGGCACCCTGCCACCGGCTCAGACGTAGCTCCAGGCGGTGTCCTTGTCGTCGGACGAAACGAAGTACATGGCTCCTCCTTTCCAGGGGTAGACGCGCACACGGGCACGAGCGTCGGCGGCGGGCGTGCCGGCGGACCGGCGCACCCGCGGACGGACGCGTACAGACGGAACGGACAATGGGGCGGCGGACGCACCGCGCGCGCCGACCGGTGCCCGGACGGACCGGAATCCGGCCCGACCGGGTGGCGGCCGCCACGACGGGCGGGCGCCGCGGCGGACGGACATCACAACGCGGGAACGTCACAACACGGGGACGTCATGGCGCGGGGGCGCCACGGCGCGAAAGGTGTTCGGATCCGCCGACGGACAAGGCGGCGGACGGGCGGCGAGGCGAACGGACACGGTCCGGCCGCCGGCCACCGGAGGCAGCGGGCGGGGACCCGGGAGCCGGGGGCTCACGCCTGCGGGCGGCAACCGCCCTCTCTGTCGAGCTTCCAGTCGAGGTCTCGCATGACTCCGATGATGTCGGAGCGTGCGCACCGGTCACAACCGGATTGTTCGACGGTTGACCGATCCTCGGCCAACCTCACCCCTTCGCCGACGAACTGTTAGGACTCTTGACAGACGAGTGGTCTAGTCCAACCATAGGCATGTCGATCCGACCGGGATGCACTGTGGGGGTGTGACCACCGGCGGCTGAGGCGCTGCCCTGCCCTGCTCCGCTCCGCCCCCAGGCCCCGTCACGGCCCATGCGCGCGTCCGCGCACGCCGCCCGCCGTGCCCTGCGTCCTTGGGGTTTGCACACCCCCGAGCACCGCCCCGCCGTACGGCCGAAAAGCTCCTCTCCCGGCCCGGCAGTCCACCCCGCACGTCCACCGCGGACGCCGCGGCACAGTCCCGCACGCTTCACCAACGTCCTGCCCCACCACGTCTGTTGGAGAAACAATGCGTCTACCCAGAACACTCCAGGCCGCCCTGACGGCCTGTGTCACGCTCGTCGCGTCGGCCGGCCTGGTGGCCGGCGCGACGTCGGCGGGCGCGGCGCCGACCGGCCCGGCCACCACCGCCGCGGCCGCGGCGACCCCGCTCCCCACCCGGGTGTTCGCCCCCTACTTCGAGGCCTGGACCGGCGAGAGCCCGGCCACGCTGGCCGCGCAGTCCGGCGCCAAGTACCTGACGATGGCGTTCCTGCAGACCGCCACCAAGGGCTCCTGCACGCCGTACTGGAACGGCGACACCTCGCTGCCCGTCGCGCAGTCCTCGTTCGGCGCCGACTTCGCCAAGATCCGTGCCAACGGCGGCGACGTCATCCCGTCGTTCGGCGGCTACACCGCCGACACCACCGGCACCGAACTGGCCGACAGCTGCACCGACGTCAACCAGATCGCCGCCGCCTACGAGAACCTGATCACCACGTACGACATCAGCCGGATCGACCTCGACATCGAGGTCGACTCGCTGGACAACTCGGCCGGTGTCGACCGCCGCAACAAGGCGATCAAGCTGGTCCAGGACTGGGCCGCCGCCAACGGCCGGCAGATCCAGTTCTCCTACACCCTGCCGACCACCACCAGCGGCCTCGCCTCCAGCGGCCTCGCGGTGCTGAAGAACGCCGTCACCAACAACGCCAAGATCGACGTCGTCAACATGATGACGTTCGACTACTACGACAACGCCGCGCACGACATGGCGGCCGACACCCAGACCTCCGCCACCGGCCTGTACAACCAGCTGGCGAAGCTCTACCCGACCAAGACCCCGGCGCAGCTGTGGGGTTCGATCGGCATCACCGAGATGATCGGCGTCGACGACTTCGGCCCGGCGGAGACCTTCACCCTCGCCAACGCCACCACCGTCTACAACTGGGCGGTCTCGAAGGGCATCAACACGCTGTCCTTCTGGGCGCTGCAGCGCGACAACGGCAGCTGCGCCGGCGCCGCCGCCCGTGACGACTGCTCCGGAATCGCCCAGAACAAGTGGGACTTCACCAAGATCTTCGCGCCGTTCACCAGCAACACCCAGCCGGTGAACGACTTCTCGGTCGGCGTGAACCCCAACTCGGGCACGGTCGTGGCCGGTTCCTCGGCGACGGCGACCATCAGCACCGCGGTGGTCTCCGGTTCGGCGCAGAGCGTCAACCTCACCGTGAGCGGCGCCCCGGCCGGGGTCACCGCCACCGTCAACCCCGGTAGCGTCACCGCCGGTTCCCCCGCGACGCTCACCGTCGCCACCACCGCCGGTGCTGCCCCGGGCACCTACCCGCTCACCGTCACCGGCTCGGCCGCCTCCGGCAGCCACACCGCCACCTACACGCTGAAGGTGACGAGCACCCAGCCGGGCAACGACTTCTCGGTCGGCGTGAGCCCCGCCGCCGGTTCGGTGACCGCCGGCTCCTCGGCGACCGCGACCGTCGGCACCACCGTGGTCTCCGGTTCGGCACAGAGCGTCAACCTCACCGTGAGCGGCGCCCCGGCCGGGGTCACCGCCACCGTCAACCCGGGCACCGTGACCGCCGGCTCCTCGGCGACCCTCACCGTCGCCACCACCGCCGCCACCACCCCGGGCACCTACCCGCTCACGGTGACCGGCACCGCCGCCTCCGGCAGCCACAGCAGCACCTACACGCTGACCGTCACCGGCGTCACCCCGCCCGGCGCGATCGTGAACGGCGGCCTGGAGACCGGCAGCCTCGGCCCGTGGACCTGCCAGACCGGCGGCAGCGTGGTGAGCACCCCGGTCCACTCCGGCTCGTACGCGCTCCAGGCGGCGGCCACCGCCTCCCAGAACGGCCAGTGCTCGCAGACCGTCACCCTGGCGCCCAACAAGGCGTACACCCTGACCGGCTGGGTCCAGGGCAGCTACGCCTATGTCGGCGTGAGCGGCGGCGCCACCGGCTCGACCTGGACCAGCGCCTCCGGCTGGACCAAGCTGAGCGTCCCGTTCACCACCGGCGCCTCCGGGACCGTGACCGTCTACCTGCACGGCTGGTACGGCCAGGGCAGCGTCTACGGCGACGACTTCTCGATCGCCTGACGGCCGGACCGGGCGCGGGCGAGAAGGTCCTGAGGTACTGAGGTACTGAGGTACTGAGGTACTGAGGGACGGACGACGGCGACCGGCCGAGCGCCACCGTCGGTCCCCGTCCACCGGCCGGCCCGCCCCACTCCCCCGCCGGGGTGCCACGACAACTGGTCGTGGCACCCCGGCGGACTCCGTTCAGCGGCCCTCCTGCGGCCGGAACGGCCCCGCCGTCGGCCGGAACGGCTAGGCGGCGGCCGGCTGCTCCGTCGCGTCGGCCGGGGCGGTCCGCGCGGGCCGCAGGAGCAGCAGGTAGGACGCCGCGGACAGCAGCGCGCAGCTGAGCACGACGACCGCGAGCAGCACCGCCGACGGGCTGCCGCCCAGGCTGCTGAGCGGGGCGACCACGGCGCCGCAGAGGAAGGTGCCGGTGCCGAGGAGCGCCGAGGCGGAACCGGCGGACTGCGGGGGGACCAGGCTCAGTGCCCGGGCGGCCGAGTTCGGCAGGACCATGCCGAGGCTGGCCATCATCACGAACAGCGAGGCGCACACCGCGACCAGCCCGAGGTCCCAGACCGCGGTGACCAGGACCAGGGACACCCCGGCGGTGATCATCACCGCGAGGCCCGTGCGCATCAGCGCCCCGGCGGTGAAGCGGGGTGCGAGGACCCGCCCGTTGAGCTGGGTGGCGCCGACGATCGCCACCGAGTTGAGCCCGAACAGCAGGCTGTAGGTCTGCGGCGACACGTGGTAGACGTGCTGGAGCACCACCGAGGAGCCGCTGATGTAGCCGAACAGCGCACCGAAGGCGAAGGTGCTGGTCAGCATCAGCCCCAGGAACGGCAGGTTGCGCAGGAGCCCGCCCATGGTGCGCAGGGTGCTGGTCAGGCCGCCGCCGCGCCGGGCCGAGGGCGGGAGGGTCTCGCGCAGGGCGGCGAAGGCCACCAGGGTGAGGAGCAGGCCCAGGGCGGCCAGTGCGCCGAAGGTGCCGCGCCAGGAGGTGAAGCGCAGCATCTGGGCGCCGAAGAGCGGCGCGAGGATCGGGGCCAGGCCGGATATCAGGGTGATCGAGGCGAGGAAGCGGATCATCGCGACGCCCTCGAAGCGGTCGCGGGCGACGGCCCGGCCGATGACCAGTCCGGCGGCGCCGGCGGCGCCCTGGACGAAGCGGGCCGCGATCAGCACGGTCAGGTCGGGCGCGATCACGCAGACGATGCTGGCGAGGGTGTAGACGACGAGTCCGGCGAGCAGGGGCGGACGCCGCCCGAAGCGGTCGCTGAGCGGACCGAAGAGCAACTGCCCGGCGGCCACACCGAACATCGAGAAGGTGAGGGTGAGCTGGACGGCGGCCGGTTCGGCGACGAGGTCCTCGGCGATCGCGGGCAGACCGGGCAGGTAGAGGTCGGTGGTGAGGGGGCCCAGGGCGACCAGGCCGCCGAGGACGACGATGGCGGCGCGGCCGGTCGCGCCGGCGGCGGCAGCGGCATCCGCAGCGGCGGCAGCAGCAGCAGCAGTGGCGGAGTCGCCGGGTGAGGCGGAGGCGGTCGACGTGTCACCGGCAGAGCCGGCGGTCGGACCAGGCATGGGGCTCCTCTCGGAACGAGCACGGCGATCGTGCTCGCTCCGTCCTACCCCAGCGCCCCGGGCCACCGACAGCCGGGGGCGGCCGCCCGGCCCATTTCGCCACCGGGCGCGAGCCCCGCAGCGGGTGCCCCGCAGCAGCGTCCCCGCAGCGGGAACGTCAGCGCGGGAGGCGCTCGGCGCGGAGGGCGGCCTGCACGGCGGCGCCGTCCTGCCAGGCGTAGAGCTGGTTGCCGGTCAGGGTGACCTTGTAGTGGCCGCAGGAGCCGGTGACCTTCGAGGTGATCCCCTCCGGGAACCAGCCCGCCTTGAGCGTGACCGGCGCCACGTGGTTGCCCTTGTTCGTCGCGGTGGTCGTGCACCCGGCGGGCAGCCGCCCCTCGGGGACGGTGGCGCGCAGCAGGCGGTCGTCGCCGGTGGTGGACATCAGGTAGTGCACCGAGGAGGCGTTGTCGGGCAGCCAGGCCGGCATCGAGCGGCGGTCGGCCTTGGCCTCGCTGCCGCTGGCGTAGCTGGCCTGCACCTGGTGCCGGCCGTCGTACCACTCGGCGACCCTCGGCCCGACCGCCACGGTGGCGACGGCGGCGGCCATGCCGGTGCCGACCACTCCGATTGCGATCTTGCCCGCGATGCCGTTCATGCCGGTGTGTCCTCTCCTGCGCCCTGCTGCTCCGCGCCGGTCCCGTCCGCCCCGTCGGGGCCGGGAGCGGCTCCCCGTTGTCTTCCATCCTGGTGGGCGCCGGGGGCCCTGACGTCACCAGGAGGTCTTGATCCACCGCCGTCCTTGGGGGGTACGACCTCCACCTTGAGAGGTACACGGGGACGACCGGTCTCGGGGTTCACCCCGGACGAGCCTGGCCCGGGACCGGTCGGCGCGCAGCCCGGCCGGGGCCGCCCGGGTGCCGTGACGGCGTGTCGCTCACCCGGTCGCCGGACGGGCGGCGGCGGGCGGCGGCGGGCGGCGGCGGGCGTCCCGCCGTTCCGGTGACCGGTCGCCCGGTCGGCGGTGGGGGCGTCAGGCCGCCGCGGTCGCGGGCACGGCGACCGGGAAGGGCCGGCCGTCCAGGGTCCAGTGCGGGTCGATCGGGCGGCCGAGGGCGGCGTAGACCTGGGCCGCGACGTCGGGGTGGCGGATCTCCCCGGTGGGCGGGGCGGCGGGGATGCCCGGTCCGGCGCAGGCCACCCAGGCGGTGCGCTCCTCGACGGTCCGTCCGCCGTGGCCGCCGACGTCCACGTGGCCGTGGTCGGTGACGACGATGACCGTCCAGGCCTCCTCGGCGTGGCCGGGCCGGGCGCGGACGGCGTCCAGGAGCCGGCCGAGCCGCTCGTCGGCGGCGCGCATCGAGGCGCGGTACTCCTCGCCGCAGCCGAGGAAGTGGGCGGTCTCGTCGACGGCGCCGAGGTAGACGAAGGAGGCCTCCGGGTCCGCGTCGCGCAGCACGTCCACGGCCTCCCGGGTGACCTCCTCGTCGACGGCCTCCCAGGCCTCGGGGGTGTCCTCGGCGGGGGCGACGTAGCAGAGGCGGCCGGGCGCGCGGAACAGCGGTCCGCCGGACTCGCCGATCACCAGCGGGTCCCAGCCGGCCGCGACGAAGGTACGGCGCCGGTCGCCCCGGGCCAGCCGGGTGGTGAAGTCGGGGAAGACGTCGAGCCGGTTGCCGCCGAGGTGGTTGCCCCAGACGCCGTGTTTGGCGGGCTCCACACCGGTCACGATGGTGGCCCAGCACGGTCCGGACATGGTGGGCGTGGACTCCGCCACCGTCACGGGCGCCAGGAAGCCGGCCTCGGCGACCTCCGCGAGCCTCGGCATCGGGACCTGGTCCAGCAGGTCGTACCGGACGCCGTCGATCCCGACGACGAGGACCCGGGGGCGCGGCAGCGGCGGTATGGACATGAGCGGGGCGGTTCCTTTCGCGGTGCGGGTGCCGACCGTGCCCGCACCGGGGCGGGCGACGGCGACCGGGCCATGCTCCACGGCCCGCCGAACCGCGGGGTTGCCTCCCGGCCAACGCCGGATGTCCTGGCCGTGTCCGGACGGCACCGTTCCGCGTCGGCCGGCACCGGGCCGGGGGTCAGCCCTGCGGGCGGAACTCGTGCACGACCTCGATGCGGCCGACGATGTGCCGGTTGAACTCAGCCAACTCCTCGGCCGGCACCCAGAGCTCGAGGATGGTGCGGCCGCCCGCCTGGCGGACGGGGTAGCGGCTCAGGAACGCGGTCTCCGCCTCGAAACGGGTGACGTAACCGCTCCCGGAGGCGGGGACGTTCCAGTCTCGCGCGATGCGGATCGCGTAGTCCTCGTTCAGCACCGGGTAGAAGATCGGCTGGTCCGGCAGGCGCGGCGGCCAGGCCCGCCAGTCGGACGCCGCGACCAGGGCCAGCTCCTCGGGGCCGGTGGGACGCCACAGCGTCGTGGTCGGCACGGCGCGCTGCACGGCGGAGGCGGTCGAGGTGGCGGTCGAGGTGGGCGTGAGCTGGTTCGTCGGGCCGTTCATGGGCACGAAACTAGCCATGAACGGCCCGGACGGGTACCGGTTTTCAGGCCCGCCCGGCACGCCCGGCGCACCGGGCGCACCGTCCGCCGGGTCAGTGGTACGCGGACTCGCCGGTGATCGCCTCGCCGAGGACCAGGGTGTGGATCTCGCTGGTGCCCTCGTAGGTGAGCACCGACTCCAGGTTGTTGGCGTGCCGCAGCACCGGGTACTCGGTGGTGATGCCGTTGGCGCCGAGCACAGTGCGGGCGCTGCGGGCGATCTCCAGCGCGGCCCGGACGTTGTTGAGCTTGCCGAAGCTGACGTGGGCCGGGCGGGCCGCGCCCTCGTCCTTGAGCCGGCCGATCCGCAGCGCGACCAGGTAGGCCTTCTCGACCTCCAGCATCATCTCGACCAGCTTCTGCTGGGTGAGCTGGAAGCCGGCGATCGGGCGGCCGAACTGGACCCGGCTCTTCGCGTAGTCCAGGGCAGCGGTGTAGCAGTCGCGGGCGGCACCGACGGTGCCCCAGAGGATGCCGTAGCGGGCCTCGTTGAGGGAGGACAGCGGTCCGCGCAGCCCGGTGACGCCGGGCAGCACGGCGTCGGCCGGGAGCACCACCTCGTCGAAGGAGAGCTCGCTGGTCACCGAGGCGCGCAGGGACAGCTTGCCGTGCACGTCGGTGGCGGTGAAGCCGGGCATGCCGGGTTCGACCAGGAAGCCCCGGACGCCGTCCTCGGTCTGCGCCCAGACCACCGCGACGTCGGAGACGGAGCCGTTGGTGATCCACATCTTGGAGCCGGCGAGCACCCAGTCCGCGCCCTCGCCGGCGCCCTTGCGACGGGCGCGGGTGCGCATGTTGGCGGGGTCGGAGCCGAAGTCCGGTTCGGTGAGGGCGAAGCAGCCGATCAGTTCGCCGGCGGCGAGACCGGGCAGCCAGCGCTGCTTCTGCTCCTCCGAGCCGAACGCGTGGATGGAGCGCATCGCCAGCGAGCCCTGGACGGAGACGAAGCTGCGCAGACCCGAGTCGGCGGCCTCCAGTTCCATGCAGGCCACCCCGTAGGCGACGGCGGTCGAGCCCGCGCAGCCGTAGCCGTCGAGGTGCATGCCCAGCACGCCGAGGGCGCCGAGTTCGGGGGCGAGTTCGCGGGCGGGGAAGACCCCGCGCTCGAACCAGTCGCCGATGTGCGGGCGGATCCGGTCCTCGGTGAACTTCCGCACGGTGTCGCGGACGAGCCGCTCCTCGTCGGTGAGCAGGTCACCGACGGCGAGCAGGTCGGCGGGGTCGATCCTGGTCGGCTTCGCCATTGAAGCTCCTTGTAGTCTCGGCGGCGCGGACCGGTCGCGGCGGCGGGACCGGTGGCGGCGTTGGGTACCGGCGAGTATTGCGCACCGGCCGCCTCCCGGGGCCGTCGGGAACGAGGGAGTGAGCATGTACACAGTCCGGCCGGTGACGGCGGAGGAACTGCTCGGCGCCGCCGAGCGGCTGGGCGGGCTGCTGGCGGACACCGTCGACGGCGGCGCCTCCGTCGGTTTCCTCGCTCCGCTCGATCCCGGCGCGGCGGCCGACTGGTGGCGGGCGCTGGCCCCGGAGGTCGGGGCGGGGCGGCTGCTGCTCTGGGTCGCGTACCCGGAGACGGGCGCAGACCCAGGCACCGACGCGGGCACCGACGCGGGCACCGACGCGGGCGCCGGCGCGGGCCGGCGGATCGCGGGGACGGTGCAGCTGCGGCCGGCGTCGACCGCCAACGGCCGGCACCGGGCGGAGGTGGCGAAGTTGATGGTCCACCGGGCGGACCGGGGCCACGGGCTGGCCGGCCGGCTGCTGGCGGCCCTGGAGGCGGCGGCCGTCGGACGCGGGATCCGGACCCTGGTGCTCGACACCGAGACGGACAGCCCCGCCGAGCGCCTGTACGCGGCGGCGGGCTGGACCAGGGTCGGCACGGTGCCGGACTTCGCGACCGACCCGGCGGGGGTGCCGCACGCGACGACCGTCTACTACAAGGCGCTGCCGGCGGCCGCCGACTCCCCTGGGCGCTGAGCGGTCGCGTCGCTACGATGACCGCTTTCGCACACGGACGAGTGACAAAGGGGTGGACCGTGGGACGTTGGGCCGTGGTGGTCGAGGAGACCGAGGGCATCGGGGACGACCGGATCTGGGGCAGCAAGGTGCTCGCCGAGGTGACGGGCACCCGGGAGGACGCCGTCGCCGAACTGCGGCGGCTCGTCCCGACCTACACCCCGCAGCACCCGTTCAACGCCCGGCGGCGCAGGCTGCTGCGGGACGGCGACAGCTACCTGCTGATCCTTCAGGGGAGCATGCGGGACTACCACTGCGTGTTCAAGGTGTGGGAGCTGCTGTGGGACAGCAAGCACCCCGAGGTGCAGCAGGAGCGGCTCGCGGCGGCCGAGGCCCGGGAGGCGGAGGCGGGCTGACGCCGGCGCCCCCGGCGGAGCCGGGGCCTCAGGCGACGCCGCACAGCCGCAGCACCGCCGTGGTCCCGGCGGCCGCGACCACCACCAGCGGGAACGGCGCGCGCCGCAGCGCCAGGACGCCCGCGACCAGGACGCCGGCGGGGCGGGCCCAGCCGGCGAAGTCGCGGCCGTCGGTGAGCGCGCCGGTGGCGACCAGGGCGACGAGCAGGACGGCGGCGGCGACGGCGAGCAGGTGGCGCAGCCGGTCCGAGACGGTGAGGCGGCCGCCGAGCAGGGGCCCGGCCAGCCGGAACGCGTAGGTGCCGGCGGCGAGCAGGAGGACGGCGAGCAGGGACATCAGTGGACCTCCTCGGCGAGCGGGCGGGGCTCACCCTCGGCAGCGGCGGCATCGGTGGAGGTGGCAGCGGCGGCGGTGTCCGGGCGGCCCGCGAACAGCAGCCCGGCCAGGGCGAGCAGCACCGGCAGGCCGGCCGGGACGAACGGGGTGGCGGCCACGGCCACGGCGGCGCCGGTCAGGGCGGCGGTGCGGGTGCGGCGGTCGGTGAGCGAGGGCAGCACCAGCGCGAGCAGGACGGCGGGGAAGGCCGCGTCCAGTCCGAGCGCGTCGGTGTCGCCGATCAGCCCGCCGGCCAGCGCGCCGACCAGGACGGAGGCGTTCCAGATCAGGAACAGGGCGAGGCCGCACACCCAGTACGCGGCCCGGCGCCGTCGCGGGTCGGGCTGGAGCAGGGTGAAGGCGACGGACTCGTCGGTGAGCAGCTGCGCCCCGAGCAGCCGCCGCCAGACCGGGCCGTCGAGGGTGTCCGCGACGGTGAAGCCGAAGGGCAGCAGCCGGGCGTTGAGGACGAGGCCGGTGACCACGGCGGCGAGCGCGCCGCCGCCGGAGAGCACGATGCCGACGGCGGCGAACTGCGAGCCCCCGGCGAAGACGAGGACGGACATGGCGACCGGCACCCAGAGCGGGAGGCCGCCGGAGACGGAGATCGCCCCGAACGAGGCGCCGACCAGGGCGTCCGCGAGGCACACCAGGGCGATGTCGCGGAGCGTGGCACGTTCGAGGGTTCGGAGGAGCGAACGCATGTCCAGTAGAGTGAACCCGAAGGGTGTCGTTCGTCAAGGCGAACGCATGGACCTGTGGAGCGAACGCTGATGAGTGGAAGCAACAGCGGACCCGGCGCCGGCGCCTCCGGGAGCGACGTCTCGGGGACCGAGCTGATCGGGCTGATCTCGGCGTCGATCCGGCGCGAGCGCGAACGCGCCGGACTGTCGATGGCCGAGCTGGCCCGCCGGGCCGGGATCGCCAAGTCGACGCTCTCCCAGCTGGAGTCGGGCGTCGGCAATCCGAGCGTCGAGACGCTGTGGGCGCTCGGCGTCGCCCTGGACGTGCCGTTCAGCCGGCTGGTCGACCCGCCGCGCCCGGTGGTCCGGGTGGTGCGGGCCGGCGAGGGCCCGGTCACCCACTCCGAGCGGGCCGACTACGCCGCGACCCTGCTGGCCTCCTGCCCGCCCAACGCCCGGCGCGACATCTACCGGATCGAGGCCGAGCCGGGCGAGACCCGGGCCTCCGACCCGCACATGCCGGGCACCGTCGAGCATGTGCTGCTGGGCACCGGACGGGCGCTGGCCGGGCCGACCGGGGCGCCCGTCGAGCTGGGCCCGGGCGACTACGTGAGCTACCCGGGCGACGCCCCGCACGTGTTCCGGGCCCTGGCGCCGGGCACCCTCGCGGTGATCGTGATGGAGCACGTCTGAGGCTGCCCGACGGGCTCCAGCCCCGGTCGGCCGACCGGGGCTAGAGCTTCAGCAGCCGGTCCAGGAACGGGTTGCCGAACACCCGGTGCGGGTCGTGGCGGTCCAGGACGGTGACCGCCTCGTCCCAGCCGGCTCCGCCGCCCGCGCGGTGACTGGCGGGAATGACCCGGTCCAGCATGTCCGCGTCCGCCCAGGCGGCGTCCTCGGTGTAGGCCCAGCCCTTGGACCACTCGACCCGCAGACCGGCCCGGGTGCCGTCGAAGGAGCGCAGCAGGGCCTGTTCGAGGTCCCGGGCGAAGCGGTGCAGCCCGGGGGTGCCGGGGAAGCCGAGCACGTCGAGCCAGACCGCGGTGTCCCACTCGGGCCGGTCGGGGCGCGGGCGCAGCGCGGAGAGCAGCGGCGGCCGGGCGCCGGGCACCCCGGACCAGGCCGGGTCGTCGGTGCCGGTGACCCGGATCTCCACCGCGCCGTTCACCGGGAACTCGCCGCGGGAGCGGTAGTCGTCGAGCAACCGCCGGTACTGGTCGGCGAATTCGGCCACCACCCACTGGAGGTCGGCGCGCCGGGCGAGGATCGCGTAGCCGTTCGCGGTGACCCGCAGGGTGGTCGGGCGGACGTACTGGAGCAGGGTGCGGGAGGGGCCCCAGAGGTCGGAGTGCAGGCCGCCGGCGAGCAGGTGGGTGAGCACCTCGCCGGTGAGCAGGTCGCGGATCAGCCCGCCGGAGAGCAGGACGTCGGTGATGTCGCCGGTGAGTCCGATCTTGGCGATCAGGTACTGGAGTTGGCCGAACAGCGGGGCTGATCCCCAGGCTCCGGCGAGGATTTGGCCGGCCAGCCGGGCGATGGGTTCCGGGATCGAGTCCGAGAAGGGGTAGTTGTAGGGCTCGTCGACGGCGCGGGAACCGAACGGGCGGTTCGGGGCGATGCTCCAGGTCTTCAGCCACGGCCGGTCGGTGTAGGCGAACCAGATCGCCTCGGCCCGGCCGTCGCGGTCGACGAAGTCGGCGAAGGTGCGCGGGCGGGAGAGGCCGCCGAGCCCGGTCGTGGTGCCGGGGCGGGCGAAGAGCTCGGTGGCGGGGATGTCCAGCCGGCTGACGCAGCGCAGCGGGCGGTCGGCGCCGGCCCGGAGCACCACCTCGGTGACGAACGCCCGGCCGAGGTGGACCAGGAAGGCGGCGCTGTCCGCCTCGGACCGGTCGAAGGTCCGCAGGGTGTAGCGGTCGGTGGCGGGGTCGAGGACGACGGCGGTCAGGCTGGTCACCTGGTTGCTGACCGAGCCGTAGCCGTGTCCGTCGGCGCGCAGTTCGCCGGCGGCGGGGACGGCGGTGCCGTGGCCGCCGATCGCGAGCACGCCGCCGACGGTGAGTTCGCCGGGGGCGGGGACGGCGGTGAGGCCGAGGCCCCGGTCGGCCAGGTGGACGAGCAGCGCCTCCATGGTGGCGCCGGTCTGGGCGCGGACGGTGGTGGGCGAGTCGGCGGTGAGGGCGGTGAGGTGGCGGGTGGTGTCGAGCAGCAGCACCCGGGCCGCCTCGGGGGTCCCGTCGGCGACGGTGAGCGGTGCCCAGGTGTGCCGGTGGCCCTGGGCGCGCAGGCGCCAGCCGTGGGCGCGGGCCCAGTCGGCGAGCGCCGGGACCTCCTCGGGGGTGCGCGGGGTGCAGGTCCAGAGCTGGTCGGTGCCGATCTCGCCGGACCAGTTCCGGTAGACGCGCTGGAAGAGTTCGGTGCCGGCGGGCAGATCGGGCGGGACGGGGGCGGCGGCCCGGGCGCTGTCCGGTCCGAGGGTGCCGCTCACCAGCCAGCCGGTGGTGCCGAGCGCGGCGGAGAGGCCGAGGAGGCGGCGGCGGCTGAGGCCGCGGTCGCCCGGCTCCCCGGCGGCCGGGTCGGGGGCGGTCGGGTCGGGGGCGGTCGGATCGGGGGCGGCGCGGTCGTCCGGACCCGGTCCGTCGTGGTGCCGATGGTGCTGGTGGTCCGGTGTTGCCGTCATGCCCGCCCCTGTGTCCGGTGGACTTTCGTCCGGTGTCTCCCCCGATTCCGGGTGAGCGTACGAAGCAGCCGTCGGGGCGCCCCGCCACGGCTCGTGATCTTCACTCGAAGGAATGAACCTTGCCGGATTTCCCGGTGGGCTCATAGGTTGATCGTGATCGCCGTCGCCGAACCACCGTCGTTCACCCGGTTCTGTCGTCCCCGCACTTCTCCGGAGGCCCCACCGTGCCCGCGCCCCTGACCGTCGCCGTCGCCCAGCCCGCCTGCGCCGAACCGGGTCGGCCCGACACCGTCGCGGTCAACGTCGAGCGCCACGCCGCCGCCGTCCGGGAGGCCGGCGGCGCCCGGCTGGTGGTCTTCCCCGAACTCTCCCTCACCGGCTACGACCTCGCCGCGCCCTCGGTCGACCCCTCCGACGAGCGCTTCGCGCCGCTGGTCGCCGCCTGCGCCGCGACCGGCGCCACCGCCCTGGTCGGCGCGCCGGTGACCGACCCCGACGGCCGCGACTACATCGCCACCCTCGCCGTCACCGGCGCGGGCGCCTCGGTCGCCTGCCGCAAGACGAACCTCTACGGGAAGGAGCCCGAGCGCTTCGCCGCCGCCGAGCAGCCCTCCCTGCTGGAGCTGGACGGCTGGCGGCTGGGCCTGGCGATCTGCGCCGACGCCGCCGACCCCGGGCACGCCGAGCGGCTGGTCGCGCTCGGCGCCGAGGCGTACGTCGCCTCCACCCTGTACGGGGCGGGCCCGGAGGCGCTGGCCACCAAGGCGGCCCGCTACCCGGCCCGGGCGGCGGACAACGGCGTCTGGGTGGTGCTGGCGACCGCCGCCGGGCCGAGCGGCGAGTTCGCCGACAGCTCGGGCGGCTCGGGCGTCTGGACCCCGAACGGCAGCGAGGTCGTCAAGGCGGGCACCGGGACGGGCGAGGTGGTGACCGCCGTCCTGGGGTAGTCACGGACATCGGGCGCAGTGCCCGACCGCGCGGGGCCGCGGCCGGTCCGGAAATACCCCGGGCCGGCGCGCGGCTGTGGTCAGCGGAAGCCGAACCCGGCCGGAGCGGGGACCCTGGATCCGCAGGGGTCCCCGGCCCCCGGTCCGACCGGGACCGTTCAGGAGGTGCAGCGCACGATGGGTGACGAGCAGTACCGGATCGAGCACGACTCGATGGGCGAGGTGCGGGTGCCGGCCGCGGCGAAGTGGCAGGCGCAGACGCAGCGCGCGGTGGAGAACTTCCCGGTGTCCGGCCAGCGCCTGGAGCCGGCGCACATCGCCGCGCTGGCACGGATCAAGGCCGCCGCCGCGCGGGTCAACGCCAGGCTGGGTGTCCTGGACGAGGAGACCGCCGGGGCGATCGCCTCCGCCGCCGAGGAGGTCGCGACGGGCCGGTGGGACGCGGAGTTCCCGGTCGACGTGTTCCAGACCGGCTCGGGCACCTCGTCCAACATGAACGCCAACGAGGTGATCGCCACCCTGGCCGGCGAGCGGCTCGGCCGGCCGGTCCACCCCAACGACCACGTCAACGCCAGCCAGTCGTCCAACGACGTCTTCCCGTCCTCGATCCACATCGCCGCCACCGCCGCCGTCAGCCACGACCTGATCCCCGCGCTGGAGCACCTGGCCGAGGCGCTGGAGCGCAAGGCGGCGGAGTTCGCGGGCGTGGTCAAGGCCGGTCGGACGCATCTGATGGACGCCACCCCGGTCACCCTGGGGCAGGAGTTCGGCGGCTACGCGGCGCAGGTCCGGCACGGGCGGGAGCGGCTGCTGGCCACCCTGCCCCGGGTCGCCGAACTGCCGCTCGGCGGCACCGCGGTGGGCACCGGCATCAACACCCCGCCCGGCTTCGCGGCGGCGGTGATCGAGGAGGTCGCGCGCGTCACCGAGCTGCCGCTGACCGAGGCCCGCGACCACTTCGAGGCGCAGGGCGCGCGGGACGGCCTGGTCGAGCTGAGCGGCCAGCTGCGCACCGTGGCGGTCGGGTTCACGAAGATCGCGAACGATCTGCGCTGGATGGGCTCGGGCCCGCGCACCGGCCTCGGCGAACTGAACCTCCCCGACCTCCAGCCCGGCTCCTCGATCATGCCGGGCAAGGTGAACCCGGTGCTGCCGGAGGTGGTGCTGATGGTCTCCGCCCAGGTGATCGGCAACGACGCGACCGTGACGGTGGCCGGGGCGAGCGGGAACTTCGAGCTCAATGTGATGCTGCCGGTGATCGCCCGCAACGTCCTGGAGTCGGTCCGGCTGCTCGCCAACAGCGCCCGGCTGCTGGCCGACCGGGCCGTGGACGGCATCACCGCCAATGTCGAGCGGGCCCGGGAGTACGCGGAGTCCTCGCCCTCGGTGGTCACGCCGCTGAACCGGTACATCGGCTACGAGGAGGCGGCCAAGGTCGCCAAGCAGGCGCTGGCGGAGCGCAGGACGATCCGCCAGGTGGTGCTGGAGCGCGGGTACGTCGAGCAGGGACTGCTCACGGTCGAGCAGTTGGACGAGGCCCTGGACGTGCTGCGGATGACCCGGCCCCAACACTGAAGTCGCAACGCCGGGGCACGCGCCCGGGGCGCGGAACGGCGGGCCCACCGTTCCGCGCCCCGGGTTCCGGGCTTCCGTCGGACGTCAGCCCTTCGCTCGGCCGGCCCGGCCGAGTCGCATCGCGGCTCCGTTCGACGTCATGGTGGCCATCGAGATGGCGGCGAGCCCCAGCAGGAACATCACGCCACCCGCGATCATGCAGGTCACGATGTTCTTGCCCCGGTTCACCTCACCCGAGACGACCCACGGGGAGACGAACGTCCACGCGCCGAGCAGGGTCGCGGCCCAGGCCCGTGCGTGGGTGCGTTCGTAGGCCGAGCCGTAGCCGGCCATCAGCACGCAATAGGCGATGCCGACGATCAGGCAGGTGACGGTCAGCGTGCTGAAGGCGGTGAAGCCGACGATCCACGGCGAGGCCGCCAGGAACAGTCCGGCCAGGACGGCCAGGGCCTCGACGGCCTGGGCCCGTGGGGTCAGGGTGACCCGCTCGTAGTGCTCCCGGAGTTCGACGATGTCCGGATGGTGCTCCATGCCCATCGGGATCTGGGTAGACACCGATACCACCTCCTAGTGCTGGAACATGGAGGGCGCAAGCCCAGTACCATTCTGGCGCCGTTGGACCGTTTTGCACCTTTTCGCCGGGGAAGCTACCCTGCCCGCCCGCCGGCCCGCCCCCTCCGCCCGACCGGGTGACCTCCGTCTCAACCCCGCCCGCCGCCATTGCGTATGCAACTCGTTGCATAGCAGGATGCCGCCCATGGCACTGGAGCACGCGATCCTCGTCTCGCTGCTGGAACAGCCCGGTTCCGGCTACGAGCTGGCCCGGCGCTTCGACCGGTCCATCGGCCGCTTCTGGACCGCCACCCACCAGCAGATCTACAAGGTGCTGCGGCGGATGGAGACGGACGGCTGGATCTCGGTCGAGGAGGTCGCCCAGGACGGGCGGCCGGACAAGAAGGTGTACTCGGCGGCCGCGCCCGGCCGGACCGCGCTCGCGGCCTGGCTGCGCGAACCGGTCGAGGCGGAGACGGTCCGCCACGAGCTCGCCGTGCGGATCCGCGCGGCGGCCTTCGACGACCCCGCCGCCCTGATCCCCGAGGTGGAACGGCACCGGGAGGGCCACGCCGCCCTGCTCGCCCACTACCTCTACGGCGAGGGGCGCGACTTCCCGGCGCCGGACACGCTCGACGCCCGGCAGCGGCTCCAGCACGTGGTGCTGCGCGGCGGCATCGAGTACGAGCGGATGACGCTCGCCTGGCTGGACGACGTGCTCGCCACCCTGCGCGAACTGGCTGCCGCCCCTCCGGCCGGCACCGAGGCCGACGCCGACTGACCCCGCGCACTCCTCGCGCCACGCTCAACGCTCCACCCCACCCTCAGCTCTCCACCTCTCCACCCTCGACCCCCGGGAGCCCGCGATGCTCTTCAACCCGCGTTCCTACGACCCCGCGCAGTTCGACGAGCCGACCCGCCGGCTGCTGCGCGCGACCGTCGACTGGTTCGAGTCGCGCGGCAAGAAGGCGCTGATCGACACCTACATCGATCGCAGCTGGTACGCCGACTTCCTCGAATTCGCCGCCAAGGAAGGCCTGTTCGCCGAGTTCCTGACGCCGTCCGCGGCCGACCCGGACAAGCGCTGGGACACCGCCAGGATCGCCGAGCTGAACGAGATCCTCGGCTTCTACGGCCTCGGCTACTGGTACACCTGGCAGGTCACCATCCTGGGCCTCGGCCCGGTCTGGCAGAGCGAGAACGAGGCCGTCCGGGCGCGGGCCGCCAAGCTGCTGGCCGAGGGCCACGTGATGGCGTTCGGGCTCTCCGAGCGCAGCCACGGCGCCGACATCTACTCGACCGACATGATCCTCACCCCGGACGGCGAGGGCGGCTTCACCGCCACCGGCTCCAAGTACTACATCGGTAACGGCAACGTCGCCGGCCTGGTCTCGGTGTTCGGCCGCCGCTCGGACGTCGAGGGGCCGGAGGGCTACGTCTTCTTCGCCGCCGACAGCCGGCACGAGGCGTACCACCTGGTCAAGAACGTCGTGAACGCCCAGATGTACGTCAGCGAGTTCCGGCTGGAGGCCTACCCGGTCCGTGCCGAGGACGTGCTGCACACCGGCAAGGCCGCCTTCGACGCCGCGCTGAACACCGTCAACGTCGGCAAGTTCAACCTCTGCACCGCCTCCGTGGGCATCTGCGAGCACGCGATGTACGAGGCCGTGACGCACGCCCACAACCGGGTGCTCTACGGCAAGAAGGTCACCGACTTCCCGCACGTGCGGCGCGAGTTGACCGATGCCTACGCGCGACTGGTGGCGATGAAGCTGTTCGCCGCCCGCTCGGTGGACTACTTCCGCACCGCCTCCCCCGAGGACCGCCGCTACCTGCTCTTCAACCCGATGACCAAGATGAAGGTCACCACCGAGGGCGAGAAGGTCATCGACCTGATGTGGGACGTCATCGCGGCCAAGGGCTTCGAGGCGGACACCTACTTCGACAAGGCCGCCAAGGACATCCGGGGCCTGCCGAAGCTGGAGGGCACCGTCCACGTCAACCTGGCGCTGATCCTCAAGTTCATGGCCAACTACCTGTTCGCCCCGGCCGAGTACCCCGCGGTGCCGACCCGCCGGGACGCCGCCGACGACGAGTTCCTGTTCCGGCAGGGCCCGGCCCGGGGCCTCGGCGCGATCCGCTTCCACGACTGGCGGACCGCCTACGACGCGCACGCGCACCTGCCGAACGTCGCCCGGTTCCGCGAGCAGGCCGACGGCTTCTGCGCGCTGCTGCTGGAGCACGCGCCGAGCGCCGAGCAGCAGGCGGACCTGGACTTCCTGCTGGAGATCGGCCAGCTGTTCGCGCTGATCGTCTACGGCCAGCTGGTGCTGGAGCAGGCCGAGCTGACCGGGCTGGACCAGGACCTGCTGGACCAGGTCTTCGACGCGCTGGTGCGGGACTTCTCCGCACACGCCACCGAGCTGCACGGCAAGGCGTCCACCACCGAGGCGCAGGCGGCGTGGGCGCTGGCGCACGTCCGCCGCCCGGTCGCGGACGGCGAGCGGACAGCGAAGGTGTGGGGCATGGTCGAGGCGCTGTCGGGCGCGTACGAGATGGCCGAGTAGTCGCTCCACGCGTAGTGCACCCGGGGGTGCCGGTCGGCGGACCGGCACCCCCGGAGTCGTGTCACCGGCCGGTTGTCAGAAGGTGAGCTTCCAACTGTCGATGTAGCCGGTGTCCTGCGGCCCGACGTCCTGGACCTTGAGCTTCCAGGTGCCGTTGGCGGCCACCGCGGACGCGTTCACGGTGTAGGTGGTCTGCACATTGGGCGCGGAGTCGCTGCTGGAGGCCTTCAGGCGGTAGGACGTGCCGTTCGGCGCCACCAGGTCGATGACCAGGTCACCGCGGTAGGTGTGCTTGATGTCCACCCCGACCTGGAGCGCGGCCGGCGCGTTGCCGGTCCGGCCGGTGACGGTGACGGCGGAGGTGACCGCCGCCCCGTTGTCCGGGATCTGCACGTCGGCGGTGTTCTCGAAGACGGTGCCGGTGGGCGGGGTGGTGCTGCCGGCCGAGAGGGTCCAGATCGCGTACGCGATGGCGTCGGTCATCCGGTCCAGCGCGGTGTCGTTGATGTTGGCGCTGGTGTCGCAGGAGGAGTGGTAGCAGCGGTCGAAGGGCTGGCCCGCCGTTCCGCCCCACTTCGCGGCCTGGGCGCTGGTCTTGGTGTAGTCGGCGCCGCTGAACAGGCCGCCGACCCGGATGCCCGCGTCCTGGAACGGGGCGTGGTCGGAGCGGCCGTCGCCCTCGAAGTCCTGCTCGGTGCTGATGCCGAGGCCGGCGAAGTAGTCGCGGAACAGGGCGTCGAGCGCGCTGTCGTAGCGGTAGGTGAAGTAGCCGGGGTTGGGCGAGCCGATCATGTCGAAGTTGAGGTAGGTCTCGATCTTCGAACGGTCGGCGACGGACAGGCTGTTGACGTAGTTCTTGGAGCCGACCATGCCGTACTCCTCGGCGCCCCACCAGCCGAACCGCAGGTGCTTGGAGGGCGTGAGACCGGCCCGGGAGACGGCGAGCGCGGTCTCCAGGATGCCGGCGGAGCCGGAGCCGTTGTCGTTGATGCCCGGACCGCCGGTGACGGAGTCCAGGTGGGCGCCGGCCATCACGACGTGCGAGGTGTCGCCGCCCGGCCAGTCGGCGATCAGGTTGTAGCCGGTCGAGCCGTTGTAGCTGAAGGTCTTCAGCGTGGTGGTGTAGCCGGCGGCGTCCAGCTTGGCCTTCACGTAGTCGATCGAGGCCTTGTAGCCGGTGCGGCCGTGGGCGCGGTTGCCGCCGTTGGCGGTGGCTATCGACTGGAGCTGGGCGAGGTGGGCCTTGACGTTGGCCACCGGGATGTCGGGGGCGGCGGCCGCTGCCGACGGGGCGGCGACGGGCGTCGTGGGGGACGCGGCCGCGGCCGGGGTCAGCAGGGCGGCCGCGAGGGTGACGACGGCGGCGGCGGACAGGGCGGATCGGCGCAGGCGGGATCGCCTCGGGGCGCGCTCGGTCAATGGAGGCTCCGATATCTGATGGGGCAGAACGGAAGCGCGCCACTTCGCGGGCGGCGTTGGGGTATTGAGGGGGTGTGGGGCCGACCGCATCGCAAAGTTGACGCGACCATGATGATTGGGGGAAGTTCCGGGCCCCGTCAAGAGGAAGCGGGCAGAACGGCGGTTGTCAGCCGTCCGCCGCCGGGCGGTCCGGGGTGCGGGGGAGCTCGGCGCGGACGAGCGCGCCGCCGTCGTGGTTGCCGGTGCTGAAGCGGCCGCCCAGCTCCTCGGCGCGCTCGGCCATCGAGCGCAGCCCCAGCCCCGACCCGGCCCGGCGGGACCCGTCGGCGTCGAGCCGCTCCGACCCGTCCGAGGGGAATCCCCGGCCGTCGTCCCAGACCTCGACCACCACCGCCTCCGGCCGCACCCGCAGCGTCAGCCGGGCCTGCCCGGCGGCCGAGTGGCGCAGGACGTTGTGCAGCGCCTCGCCGCTGATCCGCAGCGCCGCCACCTCCACCGCGGCCGCCAGCACCGGCGGCGGGTCCGGGTCCAGCACCAGCGCGATCCGCACCCGCGGCCCGTCCAGCTCCGCGACCAGCCGCCGCAGCGCCACCGCCAGCCCCTCCCCCGCCAGCGCGGCGGGCGCCAACCCCTCGGTGATCCGCCGCAGTTCGTCGATCGCCTGCCCGATCCCCGCCGACACCGCCCGCAGCGAGCGGGCCGCCGAGGAGCCCTCCGGCACGGCGGCCCTGGCGGTGTCGACACCCAGCCGCAGCCCCGACAGGGTGGGCCCGAGCCCGTCGTGCAGGTCGTGCCGCAACCGGCGGCGCTCCTCCTCCCGGGCGAGCACGATCTGCCGCCGCCCGCGCTGGAGTTCCTCGTACATGCGCAGCGAGGCGATCGCGGGCGCGGCCTGGTCGGCGAGGAAGCGGAGCACCTCGTGGTCCTGCGCGTCCAGCTCCGGCTGCCCGGCGCGCGGCGGCGCGTAGAGGTCGCCGATCACCGCGCCCTCGTAACTGAGCGGGAACACCTGGCTGTCGGGGCCGACGGTGCCGACGGAGGCGAGTTCGTGCGGTCCGGTGCGGGTGTGCAGGACGACCCGGGCGCCGGGCAGGCCGAGGGCGCCCACCACGGTGTCGCACAGCAGCGGCGGGGCGTCGGCCGGGCTGACGGCGCGGCTCAGGCGTTCGGCGAGCGCCCGCACCACCTGGTAGGGGCGGGCCCGGTCGCCGTAGTAGAAGCGGTCGACGGCCCGCACGACCCAGCGGGTGGTCGGTCCCAGCAGTCCGCCGATGGCCAGCGCCCCGGCCGCCAGCAGCTGCGCGCCCGCGTTGCTGGCGGTCGGCAGGGCGCGGCGCAGCAGCAGGGCGATGCCGAGGTAGCCGGCGATCAGCAGGGCGGTCAGCGCGAGGACGCTGAGCATCCGGCGGGTCGCCCGGTCGAGGTAGCGGGAGCGGTCGCGGGTGAACGCGTAGCCGACCGCGCCGAGCATCCAGAGCGCCGACCCGGCGAAGTAGGCCACGGCCGCGACGCTCTCCGCACTCCCCAGCTGCAGCGCGATGTTGGTCGTGACCAGCCACACCAGGTAGGGCACCAGCACGGCGGTGACGCTGCGGTGCGGCCGTGCGGAGCGGCGCCAGCGGACGGCGGCCACGGTCAGGCTGATGACGACGATGCCCCAGGCGACCAGGGTCGCGTGCCATTCGTCGATCGGCGCTCCGCCCGGGACGAGCACGTCACCGTAGTAGGGCAGCTCGTGGCCGAGCCGCACGGCACAGGCGTGCACCGCGCTCCAGACGGCGATGGCGGCGACGAACACGCGGCCCGGTCCGCCGGGCAGCCGTCCTTCGGGCAGCCAGAGCGGCAGGGCCAGCGAGACGAAGACGAACAGGGTGACGGAGGCGAGCAGCAGTGCGGCGCCGAGGGCCCGCACCGCCGGCCCGGCGTCGGCGGCGGCGCCCGCGAAGAGGACGAAGCGGGAGAGGCAGCCGCCGAGTCCGGCGGCCAGCAGGCAGTGGCCGAGGCTGCGGCCGACCGGGGCGACGGCCGGGGCGGGGCCGGCGCCGGGGGCGGGGCCGGGGCCGTCGTCGGAGGCCCGGGCGGGCGCCGCTCCGTCGGCCCCCGGTCCGGCGCGGTGGGCGAGGATGAGCAGCCCGGAGAGCGCGAAGGCGAAGCCGAGCAGAACGGTCTCGCCGTCGTGCAGGTAGAACGGCACGGCCCAGGCGGCGTCCTGGTGGGTGATGGCGAGCAGCACCCAGCCGAACCCGCTGAGCAGGGTCGCCGCGCAGGCCCAGGCGGCCGGGGTGAGGCCGCTCCGCCGGGGCGGCGCGGCCGGGCGGCCCGGCCGGGGCGCCGGTGGGCGGGCGGCTGCGGCCGGGGCCGCGGGTCCGTGGGACGCGGCGGACGCGGTGGGTGCGGTGCTGTGCCCGGTCCCGGTGGTGGCCGAGGTCGCGGCCGGTTCGCTCATGAGAGCCTCCTCTCCCGCATCCTCGGCGTCCTGGCGTCCCGGGGGCGCGGGACGGCGGTCCGGTCCCGGTCCCGACCGCGCCCGGCGGGGGCCGCCGTCGGCGGTCAGCTGTCGCCGAGGCCCATGTCCCTGGCCCGGGCCACGGCCTCCGCCCGGGTGGCGACGTGCAGCTTCTCGAAGATGTGGGTGACGTGGTTGCGGACCGTCTTCTCCGCGACCACCAGCTCGCGGGCGATCCGGCGGTTGTCCAGCCCCCGGGCCACCAGGTCGAGGACCTCCGCCTCGCGGGCGGTGAGCGCCGGGAAGAGCTGCCCGGCCTCGCGCACCCGCGCGCCGGCGAGCAGGGCGGTGATCCGCTCGGCCACGTCCGCGCCGAACACCGCGCCACCGGCCGCGACCGTCCGCACCGCGTGCAGCACCTCCTCCCGGCCCGCGCCCTTCACCAGGTAGCCGCGGGCCCCCGCCTGGAGCGCGGCGAGCAGGCTCCCGTCGTCGTCCGCCATGGTGAGCATCAGCACCGGCGGGGCCGGCCGGTCGGCGGAGAGCCGGCGGGTGGCCTCCAGCCCGGAGCCGTCCGGCAGCGAGAGGTCCATGACGACCATGTCCGGACGGTGCCGGGCGACCGCCTCCGGCACGTCGCCCACGCGCTCGGCCTCGGCGACGACCACGATCCCCTCGGCGCTCTCCAGGGCGGCCCGCAGCCCCTCCCGGAACAGCGGGTGGTCGTCGACGATCAGGACCCGCACGGGTGCGGCCGACGGCTCCTCGTCCGGTCGCGGTCCCCCGGCCAGGGGGTCTTCGGCGGGCTGCTCTTCATCCACATGGCCGACACTACCAGCGATGCCGGTGTGACTTTCCGTGATCGGAGCGCCGGGCGGCCGGACGCTTCCGGACCGAACGAGACCGCTGCCCCATGCGCCCGGGACGACGGGCGGCCGAGACTGGTGGGAACGCGCCCGACCCGGCGACCGGCCCCGGCGGAGACCCCGCCCTCAACCGTCCCTAGGCGGTGCCATGACCACGGTGACCCCTCTCCCGCCCCTGCCGCGTTCGCCCGCCGGGGCCCCGCCGCGCCGGACGCCCGCCCGGCTCCGGCTCACCGGGGCCGCGGCGCTCACCGTGCTCTGCCTGGCGGTCGCCGCGCTCTGGGTCTGCTACGTGCTGGTCCACCTCGACGCGCCCGGGGTCGAGGCCCCCCGGGACCAGCTCGCGATCCTGGTCTACGCGCTGCCCACCGCCGCCGCGGGCATGCTGCTGCACGCCCACCGCCCGGGAAATCCACTCGGTTGGGTGATGCTCGTCTACGCACTGACGTCGATGCTGCCGAGCGCGGCCGCCGCGCCCGTCTGGGTGGAGGTCTCCGACCCCGGGCTCGTCGGCGCGGCCGCCGTGGTGCGCGCGGTGTGCGACACGGTCAGCGGGACGCTGTTCTACGTCCTGCCGCTCTGGCTGCCGGCCGGGCGGCTCACCACCCGCAGGTGGTGGTGGTACATCGGCGCCGTCGCCCTCTGGGTGCTCCCGGACGCGATGTCCTTCCTGGACCGCGCGACGGTGTTCGGCCGCGCCAACCCGCTCGCCGACAGCGCCCTCGCCAACGCCTTCGGCTCCGTGTCCGACCACCTCGACCGCTTCTACGACCCGGTCGACCACCTGCTGATCGGCATCGCGGCCGCCGTACTGCTGGTCCGGCTGCTCCGCCGCAGCGCGCCCCGCCACCGCGCCCACCTGGCCGGCATGCTCGGCGCCTATCTGCTCTGGGCCGGCATGCAGGACTACTACACCCGGCGGTTCCGGTACGAGTACTGGCTGAGCTACTCGCTGTTCACGGCGGCGGGCGCGGTGTGGGCGGTCGCGGTGGCGTTCCTGGTGGTCCGGGACGGCGGGTGGCGGCTGGACCGGGCCGCCCGGTCCGTACTCGGCGGGCTGCTGCTCGCCGCCGGGCTCACCGTGGTGTTCGTGGTCTGCGCGACGGTGCTCTCGGGCTGGCTGGTGCCCGGCCGCGGCGGCGCCGCCCTGCTGCTGATCGCCCTGCTCCTCGCCCTGGGCGCGGGCCTGCCCCGGGCCGCCCGACGGGCCGTGGGCCTGGTGGACCGGCTCTACTACGGCGAACGCGCCCAGCCCTACCAGGTGCTCCGCACCCTGGCCGGGCAGGTCCGGCAGGTCGTCGACCCGGAGCGGCTGCCGTCCGCGCTCTGCGGCACCGTCGCCGAGGAACTGCGGCTGCCGGGCGTGGCCCTGGCCGTCACCACCCGGGCCGGGCGGCGCCCGCTGGCCGCGGTGGGGCGGCTGGACGGGCCGGTCCAGGGCTTCGCGCTGGTCCACCACGGCACGACGATCGGGGAGTTGACCGTCGGACTGCGGGCGGGCGAGGAACGGCTCGACCCCAGCGACGTCGACATCCTGCGCTCGCTGGCGGACCAGGCCTCGCCGGCCGTCGCGTCGCTGCGGCTCCAGGAGGACCTCCAGGCCAGCCGGGAGCAGATCGTCGCGGCGCGGGAGGAGGAGCGGCGGTGGCTGCGCCGGGA
Organism: Kitasatospora purpeofusca; assembly: GCF_000718025.1. Taxonomy (GTDB): domain Bacteria; phylum Actinomycetota; class Actinomycetes; order Streptomycetales; family Streptomycetaceae; genus Kitasatospora; species Kitasatospora purpeofusca. Next base: position 258,989 of record NZ_JODS01000002.1, on the reverse strand, counting down.
CATCCACGACGGGCTCGGACCGGCGCTGGCGGGCCTGCGGCTGCGGGTCGACAACGCGGCCTCGGCCGCCGTCTCCGGGACAGGCACGGACGCGCTGGCCCCGACACTGGAGGGCATCTCCGGCGACCTGGCGCTCACGATCAAGGAGGTGCGGCGGATCACGGACCGGCTCGGGCCCGCACCGCTCGGCGAGTTCGGCCTCACCCGGGCCGTCGAGCACCTCGCGGCCACCTTCAGCAGCGACGGACTTGTCGTCACCACCGCGCTGCGACCGGACCCGCTGCCGGAACTGCCGGCCGCCGTGGAGGTCGCCGCGTACCGGATCACCGCCGAGGCGCTGAACAACGTGCTCCGCCACGCCCGCGCCCGGCACGCCGAGGTGGCGCTGCGGGTGGACGAGGCGCACCTCGTCCTGACCGTCCAGGACGACGGGATCGGCGTCGGCGATCCGCTGGGACCCGACGAGTACCTCGGCGCCGTCGACCCGGGCCCCGCCGACGCCGAACCGGCCGACGGGGTCGGGCTGCGGTCGATGTCGGACCGCGCGGCCGAGATCGGCGGCCGCTGCACCGTCGGCCGCCTCGCCACCAACGGCACCCGGGTGCTCGCCGTCCTCCCCCGCCACCCCTCCCGCAGCCCCCGCCCCGGCGCCTGAACGCGCCCGGGGGCCTCGCCCCGCGGACGCGCCCGTGCCCCCCGCGCGGTGAGGCACGGGGGGCACGGGCGGCGGGGGCGGTGCCGGGTCCGAGGGTTCGGACGGGGTCAGTTCTTGCAGTCCTTCTCGCCCGGCTTGCAGCGGCGTTCGGTGGTCGTGGTCCCGGCGGCGGGCGCCGTCCTGGCCGGCGCGCCGACGGCGCTCCTGATGACCACGGTGGCGGTGGCGATGCCGACGACTACGGACGCGACGCCGAACGTCCTCGTTCTCGTGTTCGTTGCCATGAGTGGTGCTCCAGACTTCTTGCTCCTCGAACGGTCCGACCGATCGACCGCTCTGCCCTCCACTCTGGTCGGCGGCCCGCCCCGGGCACATGGGCCTGCCGTCCTGTTCCGGTCCCAGGACGGGTGCGCGGGCACCTCGTTCCCCGGCCCCCGCCGGGGGGCGGGGGCCGGGGAACGAGGTGGTCGGACGGCGGGTGGGCGGTGGGAGCGGTCATGGCCGGCTGCGGCGGTCGGCCCGGCGCCGGGCCAGGGAGTTCCTGGTCGCGGCGGTGCGGCGCGGCGCGTCCAGCGCGAGGCAGAGCACCTCGGCGCCGAGCGGGCCGGCCTCCAGCCGCAGCGGGCAGCCCCGGGTCGCCAGCAGCAGGTCTCCGTCGACGGCCAAGTGGTCCGGCTCGTCGGCGGTCCGGCCGACGAGCAGCGAGCCGCGCAGCACGAACAGGACGGTCTCGCCGTCGGACCGTCCCGGCAGCGCGTGGTGCGCGCCGGGGCCGAGCCGCAGGTGGTCGAAGGTCTCGCAGGCGCTGGTGAGCATGGACCGGCGCGCCAGGCAGCGGACGCGGACGCGTTCGCCGTTCGGGCCGAGGAGGACGGTGGCCGAGGCGGTGGCGGTGGTGACGATCATCGTGACTCGCCTCCCTTGGGGCTCGGAGGGGTCTCGGGGCGGTCGGGGGTGTCGGGGGCGGCGGTGTCCGAACCGGTCGGGGGCCCGGCGGGCGGGGGCTCGCTTGTCGGCCGCTCGGCGGGCGGGCCTTCGGCGGGCCGGCGCTCGGCGGTCGGGCGCTCCGCCGCCGGGTGGGCGGTGGCGCCGCCCGGGCGGCCGGTGACGGCGAGGATCGCGTGGAAGTACTCGAGCCCGGCGGTACCGGCCGTGAGCACGGTGCGCTCGCCGAGCGGCAGGGTCAGGGCGGTGCCCTCGACCAGCGGGAGTCCGGAGTCGGCGACCGTCGACGCGTCGGCCTCGGCCCCGGGCACCGTGGCGGTGCCGGAACCGGCCGTGATGTAGAGGGCGCGTTCGACGCCCTCGGCGACGACCTGGACGCTGCGGCCCGGGTCGAGCCACTGCAGTCCGACGGCGCGGAGCGGTCCGGTCAGCACCCGGGTGGGGTCGACGGCGCCGCGGCGGCGGAGGTCGGTGATGACGGTGCCCGTCATGACGGGAACTCCTTCTGCTGAACTGCGGTCCCTGCTGGGCCGCTTCTGGTCTCCACGCTGCGCCGCCCGCCGTCCCGGCCGCACGGGGACCCGGTCCCGTCCTGTTCCCGGCCGGCGGCCCGGCTGTGCGGAACGGTGACCCGGCCGGGCCGGTCCGCCCAGGTGCCACGGGCTGCCGACCCGACCACGGCGGAGCGCAGTACGGCGCCGTCCACCGGGGTCAGCAGCCGTCCGTCGACGCAGTACGGACGTCCCAGGTCGGCGAGGAGCAGCAGGCCGGGCCGGGTGGCGGCGACGGCCGCGGCGGCGAGCCGGTCGAGGTCCGCTCCGGCGGGCAGGGCGGTCGCGGAGCCGTTCCGCGCGAGCAGGTCCCGGTGGGCCCGGCCGGTCGGGCGGGCGGCCACGCCGAGCCGGGCCGCCACCGCGGCGGCGAGCAGCAGGCCCAGGGCGTCGGCGTCGCCGGGCGCGAGGGCGGGGCCGAGCGTTGCCCGCACGGCGGCGGCGAGGCTGCGGCCGTAGCCGAGGGCGAGGGCGGGGCCGGTCTCGTCCGGGTCGAAGCAGACCAGGGCGGACCGGGCGTCGGCGCACAGGGCGAGCAGGGCGGTCAGCGTCCGCGCGTCGTGGCGGGCTCCGGGCGTGAGCAGGTCCGCGAGCGCCGGGCAGTGGGCGGGGCAGACGGCCAGCACATGCCGGACGACGGCGACGAGCCCGGCCCGGGTCCGTGCGGCGGGCCCGGCGGCGAGCAGGTCGGAACGCACCCAGGCCAGGGCGGCCGGGACCGGACGGTGCAGGACGAGGGCGGGACCGCAGGCGGCGGCGAGGTCGGTGGGCACCCGGACGGCGGCCGGGACGGCGCAGGCGCGTTCGCCTCCGACCGCGATCACCGTGCCGTCGGGGAGGGTATCGGCGTCCGCCCGGCCGTCGGTGCCCGGAGCGGTGCTGCGGGGCCGCGCGGGGAGCTCGTGCAGGACGGTGGGTGCCCGGGCGGCAGCGAGTGCGCGGACGCGGGCCAACTGCCCCGGGGGTGCGGTGCCGTCGGTGACGAGGACAAACCGTTGGGCCTCGAACTCGGCGATCCGCCCGCCCAGTTCGCCCCAGGCGTGCTCGCCGTCGCGAACCGCGAGGGTGAGGTGCGCGGCACCGGCCTGGATCCGCCGGTCCAACCGGGCACTGCGACGCATGGGGGCCTCCTCCCGTTCGGGGTCGGAGGCCCAGCGTGTCGCGCCCGTCGCCCCGGGCGCCTGAGCCCCGGGGCCCGTCCGCGCCCTGCCCGGTGGGCGGGACACCCGGGCCGTTGGGGCGGGGCGGCCGGTTCGGGGGGGCGGAGAGGTGGAGGCTGTCAGCCGTCGAGCGTCGGCGCCGCGTCCGCCACCGCCGACCAGGCGCGCAACCACCCGGCCGCGCCGACGAGTTCGCGCCCGTCCAGGTCGTCGACGAGCACCCCCGCGCCGATCCCGAACGGCAGCGGCAGCCACCGCCGTCCGTCGCGGCGCCGCACGGTGTCGGCGAGCGCCCCGCCGAGCGTGATCGACTCCAGCAGCGGGTGCCGGACCGGCAGTTCGAGCCGCCGCATCAGCCGGAGGATCCGTTCGGCCTGCTCCGCGTCGACCAGGCCGCGCCGCCGGGCGACCACCGTGCTCAGCGCCATGTCGACGCAGACCGCCTCGCCGTGCAGCAGTTCCGGCAGCGCGCGCGTCTCCAGCGTCGGGCTGAAGATGTGCCCGTAGTGCCTGCCGTCAGCGGCGCCGCAGTCGAACGCCGTTGCGTGGACGACGCGCGCGAGCACGGCGGCGCCGATGCCGGCGGCCTGGCACCGGGTGTCGAGCAGGTCCCGGCCGCGCCGCTCCAGCAACGCGAACAGCTCCGCGTCCGCGATCAGCGCCACCTTGAGGACCTCGGCGAGACCGCTGGCGACGTGGCGGCGCCCCAGGGTGACCAGGAAGGCCGGGTCGACCAGCGTCTCGACCCCGGGACGGTGCGCGACCAGGCCGTGCAGGGTGGTGGGGACCCGCACGAACGGCGTGGAACGGCGGTAGAGGGTGCAGGCGAGCCCGACCACCTCGGCCAGCACGCCGCCGCCGACCGCCAGCACCGGCGCGCCCCGGCGGGAGATCCCGAAGGAGGCCGTCCGGTCGGCGACCTGGAACACCGCGTCCATGGTCTTCACCTGTTCGTGGCCGGGCAGCACCAGCGTCTCGTGGTCCACGCCCCGGGCGTCCAGGTAGTGGTGGAGCCGGTGGCCGTGCAGCTCGTGCACCCGGGCGTCGACCACGAGGAGCCGACGCCCGGGCGGACCGCCGGCCTGGGCGAGCGCCGGGCTGCCCGGATCCAGCAGGCCGGGCACGAAGCGGAGCCCCGGCCGGACGGGGCCCCGGGGGGCGGCGGCCGGGGCGGTCGGGGCGGGGGGACACCCCAGGGGGGCGGGGCTGTGCTGGGTTCGGGGGAGGTTCACGGGTCGGCTCCTTCGAGCGGAACGGGGGGACGTCGCGGGGCGGACGCGGAGGGACGCGGGTGGGCGCGGAGGGACGGCCCGGCGGGCGAGGGACGGTCCGCCGGGTCGCTGTTCCCACGGTGCGGCGCCCGCCGTCCCGGATGCACGGGTGGACGGCCCCATCCGCGTCCCGACCCGGCGCGGGACCGCACACCTGTCCGGCCGGGCCGGCCCCGTCCGCGCCCCCCGTCCGGCCGCCCCGGCGACGTACCGTGGAACGGAGAGGCCGCACCCATGCCCGCCACCCGCACCCACTTCACCGACCGCACCGACGCCGGCCACCGACTGGCCGCCCGGCTCGCCCACCTGCGCGGACCCGGCACCGTTGTGGTCGCCCTGCCGCGCGGCGGGGTGCCGGTGGCCGCCGAGGTGGCCGCCGCGCTCGGCGCACCGCTGGACATCTGCGTCATCCGCAAGCTGGGCCTCCCCCACCAGCCGGAGCTGGGGATGGGCGCGATCGGCGAGGACGGGGTGCGGGTGCTGAACGATCAGGTGCTGCGGCCCGCGCGGGTCACCCCGGGGCAACTGGCCGCCGTGGAGGCGCGCGAACGGGCGGAGCTGGAACGCCGGGCCCGCCGCTACCGGGGCGACCGGCCGCCGGTCGACCTGCGCGGGCGGACGGTGGTCGTGGTCGACGACGGCGTGGCGACCGGTTCGACCGCGCGGGCCGCCTGTCTGATCGTGCGGGCGCGCGGCGCCCGGCGGGTGGTGCTGGCCGTGCCGGTGGCGCCGGAGGACTGGACGGAACGGCTCGGCGACGTCGCGGACGAGCTGGTCTGCGTCGGCACGCCCTCGCCGTTCTTCGCGATCGGCGAGTTCTACGCCGACTTCTCGCAGACCGGGGACGCCGAGGTGCTGCGCCGGCTCGCCGAGGCCCGCGACCGGCTCGGCACCGGGGCCGGACTCCCCGCCGCCGTCGCCACCGACCGCGAGCTGACCCTCCCCGCCGCCGGCGTCCGGCTGACCGGCCGGCTGACCGTCCCCGCCGGCGCCCGCGGCACCGTGGTGTTCGCGCACGGCAGCGGCAGCGGCCGGCACAGCCCGCGCAACCGCCGGGTGGCCGAGGAGCTGAACCGCGCCGGGCTGGCCACCTTCCTGTTCGACCTGCTCACCGAGGACGAGGAGCCGGACCGGCGGAACGTCTTCGACGTCGCCCTGCTCGGCGCCCGGCTGACCGACGTCGCCCGCGCACTGCCCGGGGACCCCGCGGCCGGACCGTCCGCGGGCGCCCCGCTCCCCCTCGGCCTGTTCGGCGCGAGCACCGGCGCCGCCGCCGCGCTGTGGACGGCGGCCCGGCTCGGCGACGGGGTGGCCGCCGTGGTCTCCCGGGGCGGGCGGCCGGACCTGGCCGGGCCCCGGACGCTGGCCGCCGTCACCGCGCCGACCCTGCTGATCGTCGGCGGCCGGGACCACGAGGTGATCGACCTGAACCGGCGGGCGCGCGAGCACCTGCGCTGCGAGAGTGAACTGGCGGTGGTCCCGCACGCCGGCCATCTCTTCGAGGAGCCCGGCACCCTGGAGCGGGTCGCCGAGCTGGCCCGCGACTGGTTCCGCGACCGGTTCCGCGAGCACTCCGGCGCGGGCCCGCAGACCCCCGACGACCCGCCGACGCCCGTTACGCAGAACCCGTGAAACACCGCTGATCCACCAGGCATTCTGCACAGCCCGGTCAGCGATTTCCTGATCACCTTGTACACATTGAACAGTGAAAACCCGACCTGTTGCCCAACCACCCCGACTGGAGCAAGCTCAGCGCTCAACCGCCCGCACAGCCTTGCCCATCCCCCAGCGGCGCGGCCGCCACCAGCGGATGCCTCAACGCCGAGGCCTCAATGTGGAGGAACGACCGATGACCCCGCAGACCCACGCCCTTGAGCTGACCCCCGAGGAGCGCGAGGCCGGTCTCGACGCCGAGCAGCTGCGCCGCCTCGTCGGCCTCGTCGAGCACGACCCCGCCACCGACCCGTTCCCGGTCACCGCGCAGGACGCCGTCGTCTTCGTGGTCGGCAACGCCACCCAGACGGCCCAGTTCTACCAGGTCGTCTTCGGCATGGAGCTGGTCGCCTACTCCGGCCCCGAGACCGGCCGCCGCGACCGCAAGGCCTACGTGCTGCGCTCCGGCTCCTGCCGCTTCGTGATCAAGGGCGGTGTCGCCCCGGACAGCCCGCTGCTGGACCACCACCGCCGCCACGGCGACGGCGTCGTCGACCTGGCGATGGAGGTGCCGGACGTGGACAAGTGCATCGCGCACGCCCGCGCCCAGGGCGCCACGATCCTGGAGGAGCCGAACGACGTCTCCGACGAGCACGGCACCGTCCGCCGCGCCGCGATCGCCACCTACGGCGAGACCCGGCACACCCTCGTCGACCGCTCCCGCTACACCGGCCCCTACCTGCCGGGCTACATCGCCGCCGAGAGCCGGGTGAAGCACCCCGAGGGCTCGCCGCGCCGCCTGTTCCAGGCGCTGGACCACGCGGTCGGCAACGTCGAGCTGGGCAAGATGGACGAGTGGGTGACGTTCTACAACAAGGTCATGGGCTTCGTGAACATGGCCGAGTTCGTGGGCGACGACATCGCCACCGACTACTCCGCGCTGATGTCCAAGGTCGTCGCCAGCGGCAACCACCGGGTGAAGTTCCCGCTCAACGAGCCGGCCATCGCCAAGAAGAAGTCGCAGATCGACGAGTACCTGGAGTTCTACACCGGCCCGGGCTGCCAGCACATGGCGCTGGCCACCAACGACATCCTCACCACCGTCGACGTGCTGCGCGCCCGCGGCGTCGAGTTCCTCAACACCCCCGACTCGTACTACGACGACCCCGAGCTGCGCGAGCGGATCGGCCACGTCCGGGTGCCGATCGAGGAGCTGAAGAAGCGCGGCATCCTGGTCGACCGCGACGAGGACGGCTACCTGCTGCAGATCTTCACCAAGCCCATCGGCGACCGCCCGACCGTCTTCTACGAGTTCATCGAGCGGCATGGTTCGCTGGGCTTCGGGAAGGGCAACTTCAAGGCGCTCTTCGAGGCCATCGAGCGCGAGCAGGACGCCCGCGGCAACCTCTGAGGCCGGCCCCGCCCCACGGGCGACGCCCCCGAGGGCGACAGGGCACCGCTGGAGCCGTACGAAGGTCTGGGCCCCGGAGGGTCCGGGAGGAGCAGGGACGATGGCGCACTACCGGCAGCTGGGCAGCATCCCGCCCAAGCGGCACACGCAGCACCGTACGCCCGAAGGCGGGCTGTACTACGAGGAGTTGATGGGCGAGGAGGGGTTCTCCTCGGACTCCTCGCTGCTCTACCACCGGGGCATCCCCTCGGCCGTGGTGAACGCGGTCGCGTGGGAGCTGCCCGACCAGTCGACGGTCGCCAACCACCCCCTGCTCCCCCGGCACCTCAAGCTGCACGAGCTGTTCGCGGGCCAGGAGTGGAAGTCCGCGGACGTCGTCAGCAGCCGCCGGCTCGTCCTCGGCAACGGCGACGTGCGGATCTCGTACGTCGCCGCCGGGGCGCCGAGCGAGCTGTACCGCAACGGGCTCGGCGACGAGTGCGTGTACGTGGAGTCCGGCTCCGGCACCCTGGAGACGGTCTTCGGCACGCTGGAGGTCGGCCAGGGCGACTACGTGATCATCCCCCGGGCGACCACCCACCGCTGGGTGCCGACCGGCGAGGAGCCGCTGCGCGCCTACTGCATCGAGGCGAACAGCCACATCACCCCGGTCAAGCGCTTCCTCTCCAAGTACGGGCAGCTGCTGGAGCACGCGCCGTACTGCGAGCGGGACCTGCGCGCCCCGTCCGGTCCGCTGCTGGTGGACGGCACGGACGTGGACGTGCTGGTCAAGCACCGCGGCCCGAACGGCATCGCGGGCACCCGCTACACCGTGCCGCACCACCCGTTCGACGTGGTCGGCTGGGACGGCTGCCTGTACCCGTACGCGTTCAACATCAGCGACTACGAGCCGATCACCGGGCGGATCCACCAGCCGCCGCCGGCCCACCAGGTGTTCGAGGGCAACGGGTTCGTGATCTGCAACTTCGTCCCCCGCAAGGTGGACTACCACCCGCTGTCGATCCCGGTGCCGTACTACCACTCCAATGTGGACAGCGACGAGGTGATGTTCTACTGCGGCGGCGACTACGCGGCCCGCAAGGGCTCGGGCATCGCCCAGGGTTCGATCTCGCTGCACCCCGGCGGCCACACCCACGGCCCGCAGCCGGGCGCGTACGAGCGGTCCATCGGCGCGGAGTTCTTCGACGAGCTCGCGGTGATGGTGGACACCTTCCGCCCGCTGGAGCTCGGCGAGGGCGGCCGGGCGAGCGAGGACCCGAACTACGCCTGGACCTGGGCCGGTCGGGGGCCGCAGTCGTGAGCAGCGCCCCCGCCACCCCGGCCGCCGCCGGGGCGTCCGCCGTCCCGCCGCTGTTCCAGGGGCTGTTCGACGACGCGGCGGTGTTCCCGCCCGGGAACCTGCCCGTCGCCGAGGCGGTGCCCGCGCACCTCGCGCACCGCGCCGCCCCGTACGCCGACGCCGTCGGCCCGCTGCTCTGCGGGGCGGGCCGGCTGGGCGAGTTGGCCGCCGCGGCGGACGCGCTGACGGGCACTGCGGCGCCCGCGGCGGACGGTACCGGCCCCCGGCTCCGGGTCGGCCTGGTGCTGCCGGGGGGCAGCTCCGAGCTCGGCCCGGCCCTCACCGCCGCCGCCCCGTTCACGGTGGCCGGCGTCGAACTCGCCACCCGGGACGCCCACGAGGCCGTCGCCGCACTCGACCTGCTGCTGCCGCCGGACGTGCCCGCCGCCGTCGAGCTGCCGCGCGAACTGCTGCGCGGCGACGGGCTGGAGGAGGTCCTGGACGTCCTCGTCGACAGCCCGTACCGGGCCAAGTTCCGCACCGGCGGCGTGGTCGCCGGCGCCTTCCCGGACGAGGCCGAGCTCGCGGGCTTCCTCACCGGGTGCGCGCAGCGCGGCCTGCCGTACAAGTGCACCGCCGGGCTGCACCACGCCGTCCGGCACACCGACCCGGCGACCGGCTTCGAGCACCACGGCTTCCTGAACGTGCTCCTGGCGGCGGCCGAGACCGACCCGAAGGCGGCGGCCGAGATCCTGGCCGAGCGCTCCGGCGCGGTGCTCGCCGAGGCCGTTCAAGCACTGACGGACCGTCAGGTGACGGTGATCCGCAACTCGTTCACCGCTTTCGGCACCTGTAGCATCGCCGAGCCCCTGGACGACCTGGCCGCCCTCGGCCTGCTGTCGCCCGCCCTGACGCCCCAGGAGGACCGTTGACCACCCCCCGCAGCTGGCTCGCCCCCGCGAACGACTCGCCGTTCGGCGTGCACAACCTGCCGTACGGCGTCTTCACCGCGGCCGACCGGCCCGGCGTGCGGCGGATCGGCGTCCGGATCGGCGACTTCGTCCTCGACGCGGGCGCCGCCGCCCGGGCCGCCGGGGAGCCCTCCGTCCTGCTCGACGCGGACTCGCTCAACCCGCTGCTGGCGGCCGGCCGCCCGGTGTGGACCGCGGTCCGCGCCTCGCTGACCCGCTGGCTGACCGACGAGACCCACCGGGACGCGCTCTCCCCGCTGCTGCTGCCGCTCGCCGAGGTGACGCTGCACCTGCCGTTCGAGGTCGCCGACTACGTCGACTTCTACGCCTCCGAGCACCACGCCACCAACCTGGGGAAGATCTTCCGCCCCGGGTCGGAGCCGCTGACGCCCAACTGGAAGCACCTGCCGATCGGCTACCACGGCCGCTCCGGCACCGTGGTGGTGTCCGGCACCCCGGTGAGCCGCCCGCAGGGGCAGCGCAAGGCCCCCGCAGACGCCGCCCCGTCGTTCGGGCCGACCCGCCGGCTGGACATCGAGGCCGAGGTCGGCTTCGTCGTCGGCGCGCCCTCGGTGCTGGGCGAGCCGGTCACCCTGGACCGCTTCGACGAGCACGTCTTCGGCGTCTGCCTGGTCAACGACTGGTCCGCGCGCGACATCCAGGCCTGGGAGTACGTGCCGCTCGGCCCGTTCCTCGGCAAGTCCTTCGCCACCTCCGTCTCGCCGTGGATCGTGCCGCTGGCCGCCCTGGAGCACGCCCGGGTCACCCCGCCGACCCGCGACGTCGAGCTGCTCCCCTACCTCGACGACCGCGCGGGCGACCGGCCCTGGGGCCTGGACCTCGCCCTGGAGGTCCGGCTGAACGGCCACCAGGTCTCCCGCCCGCCGTTCGCCTCGATGTACTGGACGGCTGCCCAGCAGCTCGCCCACATGACGGTCAACGGCGCCTCGCTGCGCACCGGCGACCTCTTCGCCTCCGGCACCGTCAGCGGCCCGGAGCCGGAGACCCGCGGCGCCCTGATCGAGCTCACCTGGAACGGCGAGAACCCGCTCAAGCTCCCGGACGGCACGACCCGCACCTTCCTGGAGGACGGCGACGAGGTGACCATCACCGCGACCGCCCCCGGCCCGGACGGCACCGTCATCGGCTTCGGCGAGGTGGCAGGGCGCGTCACCCCCTGACCCGACGGGGCCACCACCCGGGCCCCGTCGGCGGCACCACCGTTGGAACGGAGGGCGGCACCGGTCACCACCGGTGCCGCCCTCCGGTGTTCCCGCTTCTCACTTCGGGCAGGAACCGACCGCTTCCAGTCCTGCGACGTCGACCTGCGGGACGGTCCGCTCCGCGCGGTCCGGCCCGGTCCGCAGCACGAGCTGCGCCTGATCCGCCCGGACCAACTCCCCACACAGGTCGGTGCTGCCGGTCCGCACCCGGACCAGGTGCGAGGGCGCCGCCTCCGTGGTCGCCCAGGCCAGCCCCAGCGCGCCCACGATCAGCACCAGTCCGACCGCGCAGCACCCCGAGGCCCGGGCCAGCGCCCGGGTCACCCGGCCCACCTCCCGCTCCGTCCAGCGCCGCAGCGCCTGCCCGCCGAGCAGGATCTCCTCACCGGGCACCCCGTGCGCCGCCCGGACCGCCAGCAGCGAACCCGCCACCAGGAGCAGGAACGCCAGCGCGAGCAGCGCCGTCGCCGTGTTGCCCGCCCAGTCCGGGAGCTGGTCGAGACTGTCCCGGCCCTTCAGCAGCACCAGGACGGCGAGCAGCGCGGTCAGCCCGGTGAGGCCGGTGCGCCAGCCCTCGGCCTGCCGGCGCAGCTCCGGGAGGCGGGTGAACTCCAGGTCCCGGGCGAGTTCGGCCCACCGCCGGTCGGAGCGGGCGCTCACGGGGCGATCCGCCAGCTGGCACCGCAGCCGACGAAGCGCACCTCGGCGGGGATGCTCGGGTGCCCGTGGCCGCACTCGCAGAAGTGCACCTCGCCGTGCAGCGGCTCCGGCTCCGACTCCGACCGCGCCGTGCCGCCCGAGCGCCCGGAGAGGCGGTCGAACAGGCCCTTCGTCCCCGTGCCGGGGTTCCCGCGCCGGAACTCCGTCCCGGTGCTGCCGTGGCAGCGCGGGCACGTCCCGGTGACGCGGACCGAGCGGCCGTCCGGCGCGGCGGCCTGGCTGAACGAGGCGCCGTCGACCTCGCCCAGGTCGGCCTCGGCGTAGGGCAGGTGGTGGTCGTGCGGCGTCGGGGTGCTGCTCAAGGCCGTTCCTGTTCGGTGTCGGGTTCGGTGGTGGGCGTGATCGGCTCGGGCGGCAGGTCCAAGCTGAACAGCCCCGCGTAGAGCGCGAGTCGGTCGCGGACCCAGGCGGGCGTCTCGCCCACGCCTTCGGCCGCGAACGCCAGCCGCTCGGGCGTCACCGGGCCGGTGAGACCCGGGAGCATGCCGTCCAGGCCCACCGAGAGGATCGCGAGGTCCTGCCAGCGCGGCTGGACCGGGGGCACGTGCGGGAACGTGCTGGGCGAGTCCTCCAGGACGCCGTAGGGCGAGATGCGCTGCCAGGCCCGGTCGAGGGGTTCGCCCAGGCGGCAGGCGATGCTGAGGAGATCGAGCGGGACGAGCGGGGCGCCGGGCGGGGAGACCCGGTGGGACGGGTCCAGCGCGGCGACGTCCCAGGGGTCCGGGGCGGCCTCGGGCAGCCGGGCGGCCTCGGCCGGGGAGAGATCCGGCACCAGGGCGCCGATGGCCCTGAACTTCTCCAGGAGCCGGAACGCGTCCCGGACACCGAGCCGCTTCTCCTGGGCGTAGCGGATCAGCCGGACGGCGTCGAGGCGCGCCCAGCGCGGGCTCTCGAACCACTCGTCGAAGTCCTCGTCGTCGGCCTGGTCCACCAGTGCCCGTCGCTCCTCCCAGGCCGGCCGGAAGCCCCTCAGGTGGTCCGGGAGCTCCGGCGGCGCCAGCCCGGGCAGTCCGAGCCGCCCGGTCTCCTCGCCCGCGAGGTCCCAGAGGTAGCCCAGCGTCTGCCGCAGGTGCACGCTCCCGGTGAGGAGGACGGCGGGGGTGGGCAGCACGGGGTAGTCCGCCGCGTCGAAGCCCGAGTCCATCCCGGAGAAGGCGTAGCGGCTGGGCACCGGCAGCTCGTCCCAGGCCTCCAGCAGCGCCGCCGCGTCGGGGATGTCCACGCCCGCGGCGCGCAGGTCGTCGACGACGACGGCCCGTTCCTCCCAGGACATCGCGAACCGGCGGCTGAACGCGAGGTCCCGGAGCGATACCCCGTCCTCCAGGCGTATGCCGTCCTCCTGCAGCCAGAGCGCGGTGTCGGCGGTCTCCGGGTCGGGCACGAAGCCCCGGGCCACCGTGCCCGTCGTGTAGCGCCGCCGGTGGGCGACACCGAGCGCAGGAGCCATCTTGGCGATGACCTTCTCGGCCTTCCGCACGGTGATCTCCCACCGCGCGGCCAGGCCGATGGTGGCCGCCCAGGGGAACTCGGCGCGCCCCTCCGCGTCGACCAGCAGGTGCGCCGAGAGGACATCCCGGACGTCCGGGTCGAGCGCGGTCCACGCGGCCGTCTCCTCCCACGACGGGACCGCCCACCCGAGCCAGGCGAAGCGGGCCAGCATCCGCCGGGCCTCCTCCGCGTCGAGGCCGGTGCTCTCCGCGTGCGCCACCAGCTCCCAGGGCCCGGCCGTCGGACGAACGATCCGCCCCTTCTCGTCCCTGACGTACAGGACGGAGATCTCCCGCTCGTCGCACACGTGGTCGCGAACGGTCGCGGGCGCGTCGGGCAGCGGCCGTTCGAGGAACGGCGCGTACCCGGCGAGGCGTTCGGCGAGTTCGCCCAGGCTCCTCCGGCCCGTCGCCGAGACGCGGACCAGGCCGCGGTGGTCCTGCGGCCCGTGCCGGTACGCGTCCGTCTCGGAGCTCAGATGGCGGTCGTGACCGTCCGGCCACAGCAGCAGGTCGACGATCGCTCGATCACGGTGGTCCGGGACCCGGGCCAGGTCACCCGCGCGGACCGCGGGACCGGCCAGCTGCGGGTGCGCCATCCGCAGGCCGCGCAGAGCCCTGAGCACGTGGGCCACGGATCGATCCTGCTCGTGCGCCGCCTGGACGACATAGCGCCAGTCGCGGGAGGTCGCCTGCGCCAGCGCGGCCCAACCGGGTTCCGGTACCGGATACCCCTCCAGGGAGTACGGGGTCGCCAGGTCGGCCACGGACAGCCGGGTGCCGTGGACCGCGGCGCGCCACGGAGCGACGGTCGGGTCGATGTGCTGCCGCGAGTTCCTGGACCGCGGCGACGCCACCTGGCTGTCCGTCGGGAACCAACCCATCGCGTCCAGGTCGATCGGCCCGCCGATCTTCCGCGCGACCAGCACACCCCGACCGGCCCACTCCTCGGCGATCGTCCGGGCCGCCACCAGGTCCTGGGCCTCCAGGGCCCACAGCCACTCGGCGGTGAGAGCCTCCCAGCCCGCCAGCGCCGAGTTGCCGAGACGCCACTGCTCCGCCTGCCAGGTCTTGTCGTAGCGCTCCAACCTCTCCCGGTTGACGCTCAGCTTCCCCGCATGCACCCCGGTCAGGTTGAGCACATAGCCGAACGGGAACACGTTCGCCGCGATCCCGTCGCACAGGACCGCTCCCTTGCCCCGGACCCACCACAGGGTCCCCGGGACGGCCTCGACCGCGGTCCCGGCCTCGATCTGCTGCTTCTTGCCTCCCGGAGCCAGCACGCCCGGCTCCCACACCCGGGCCGCTCCGGAGTCCCCCCGCACCTCCAGCCGGAACTCGCTCACGAACACGACCGACCGCAGTGCCTCGACGCACGCGTCCCCGGCCATCAGCCCCGGCTTCAGGTACAGCCGGACGGCCGTGCCGCCGTCCGCCAGCGCGGCCGCCGCCCCGGCGTCGGCCTGTCGGATCCGGAACAGGCTGCCGCTGCCCGCTATGTCCACCCGCATCGCCTCGGCGGCGGGGCGCCCGTCCGTCCCCACCGGGCGGGTGGTGATCGTCATCTCGTCGGCCAGCATGAAGTAGCTGAACACGCCGATGCCGAAACGGCTGTTGGGGTAGAGGCGCAGCGCGCTGTCCTGCCGGAGCCAGGCCGCCTGTTCGCGCCGGAACTCGCCGGACTGCTCGAAGCGGCGGCCCGCGCGGGTGAAGGTCCCCTTCAGCTGATCGGCGGTCATGCCGACGCCGTTGTCCAGGCACTCGACGTAGCGGCCCCGCTCGTCCTTGCCGGTGACGATCCGGATGGAGCCGTTCCAGCTGCCGACGCTCCGGCCACCCGCGACCAGGTAGCGCTCACGCATCGCCCGGTAGCGGCAGGCGTCCATCGAGTTCTGGTACAGCTCGCGGAGTGCGGCCTCGTGCTTTCCGCCGTACAACTGCTCACCCATGAGCAGCCGCCGCACCTCGGTCTGGGCGAGCGAGAAGCGCAACAGCGGCGTGTCGTAGGCCCGTCGGCCCGCGTCCTCCGCCGGCCGCAGCCGACTGTCGGTCACCCGGGACGGCAGTCCGCCGAGCAGCACGGCCTCGGCGGCGGGCAGGCGGCGTTCCTCCATGGCCAGCAGCTGGACGAGTTCGTCGGCCTCCTGGACGACGGCGGCGAGGGCCGCGTGGATCGCCGGGTGCGGGCAGACGGCGTCGAGTTGCAGCTCCCGGACCGGGCCGTCCCGGTCGCCGGTGTCCCAGTGGGCGTGCTCCAGCGCCGACAGCACCTCGCGCGGGAGCACCGAGTCGGAGACCACGAGGTGTTCGGAGAGCACGTCCGGCAGGGTCCGGGCGTCCAGGGCCAACAGCCCCGCCAGTCGCACCAGGGCGGTCAGCGGCTGTACGCGCAGCGAACGGGCCTTTCCGCGCACCACGTGCCGGTCGGGGCAGGACACCCGGCCCTGGTCGGAGAGGTGTCCGAGCGACAGTCCGGCGGCGATCGCGCGCAGGGCGCCCGCCAGTTCCCCGGCCCGGCCACCCCTTCCGTTCTCCTGCCCGTTCCCGAGCAGCGCGGCCGCGGCCTCGTCGCCCAGGGCGGCCGGCACCGCCTGCTCGTCGGTCTGGAAGCGCTCGGCGATCCAGCGGTGGACCAGCCAGAGGACGGTGGCCTCCGACTCCGGCTCCACGCCCTCCCAGCGGTGGTACCGCCGGATCTTGTCGGCGACCTGGGGGTACTGCTCCAGGACCAGTTCGTAGTGGCGCCTCGGCTCGTCAGCCGCAGGATCGTGGTGGACGAAGTGCGGGTCGAGCTCCTCGGCCCGGCTGAGCCGTCCGGCCCAGGCCGCCTCGTGGGCGAAGACGGCGGCGACGAGCGCAGCCACCTCCAGTACAGACAGCCGCGCTTCCTTCGAGACCAGCTGCGGCAGCCGGTCGCGCAGCAGCCGGACCGGGAAGTCGTCGTCGGCCCACGGGTCGGGCAGCCGCTTCTGCGCCCGGTCGACCTGCCGGGCGACGCTCTCCACGAACGCGGTCAGGCTCTCCTGGAACGCCTTGACCTCCTCGTCCTCGGCGTCCGCCGCCAGCGCCCACAGCTCCGGTGCGCGCACGGCCTCCGACCAGGCCCCCAGCAGCCGCCGTCCGTCGGCCACGACCGCCGTCCGGGTCTCCTGCTCGCGGTCGTTGCCGTAGTAGATCTGCGGCAGTTGGGCCCGCCGGGACGACTCCCGGGTGAGCCCGTACGCCGTCCCGAACACCTCCTCCACCGTCGTCGACTCGCTGAGCGGGTCGAAGGCCCGGGCCAGCGCGGAGGTGAACAGGCTGCCGTCCGGGGTGAAGCCGCTGCGCTCCCCGGGCCCGCAGCCGGTCATCACGACGAAGCCGCTCCCCGGCGGTCCCTGGGTGATGCGGCTGCCGAAGGTCGCCCCGCCCTCGGCCTCCGGCGAGCGGCAGGCGTCCATGATCCAGAGGACCGTGCCCGCCCGGCAGTCCCGCAGGTAGCGGCTGATGTCCGCGTCCAGCAGGGAGTCCAGGATGTAGGGCTGGTCCCAGTCGGCCTCGCCGGAGTCCTCCTCCAGCGGGCCGCGGGCGTCGGAGGGGACCAGGTGGTCGGTGTCGCCGATCCGCACCCCGTGCCCCGTGAAGTACAGCAGCAGGGTCCCGCCCGGTTCCGCCCGCCGGGACGCCGCCGTGATCCGTTCGGCGATCTCGCTCCGGCTCCCGTCCTGGAGGACCTCCACCCCGGTGTAACCGCTGCCCTCCAGTGCCGCCTTGAGCGCCCGCAGATCGGCGGCCACCGTCGACTCCAGTGACGGCAGGACCTGCGCCGTCGCCGGGGCGTCCCCCACTCCGATCAGCAGCGCCGTCCGTGTCACGGTGCCCGTACTCTCCCCCACCCTGCCCCCTTGCTCTCCGCAACCGCCGCCCCTGACGGACGCCCATGATCGCACCGACCGGCCCCGTCACCGACAACAAGTACGGTGTCCGGAGGATCGGTCGGCGACGACGGACGGGAGTGGGGACGATGGGTGACGAGGTGCTGGTCCGGCAGGACGGCGGGGTGGGGCGGATCGTGCTCGACCGGCCCCGGGCGCTCAACTCGCTGACGCACGGCATGGTGCTGGACGTGCGGGCCGCGCTGGACGCGTGGGCCGGGGACGACGCGGTGCGGGTCGTGGTGCTGACCGGCGCCGGGGAGCGCGGCCTGTGCGCGGGCGGCGACATCCGGATGTTCCACGACGACGCCAAGCTCGGCGGGTCCGGGACGCGCGCGTTCCTCCGCGACGAGTACCGGCTGAACGAGCTGATCTCCCGCTACCCGAAGCCGTACGTGGCCGTGATGGACGGCATCACCATGGGCGGCGGCGTCGGCGTCTCCGCCCACGGCTCGGTGCGGATCGTCACCGAGCGTTCGGTGGTGGCCCTGCCGGAGACCCGGATCGGCCTGGTGCCGGACGTCGGCGGGAGCCGGCTGCTGTCCCGCGCGCCGGGCGAGCTGGGCACCCACCTGGGGCTGAGCGCCGCCTCGATGACGCCCGGCGACGCGCTGCTGTGCGGGTTCGCCGACCACTTCGTGCCCTCGGCGAGGCTGCCGGAGCTGCTGGCGGACCTCGACGGTTCACCGGTGGCGGAGGTCGTCGCCCGGTACGCGGAGGCGGCGCCGGCCGCGCCGCTCGCGGAGCAGCGCGCGTGGATCGACGCCTGCTACGCGGCCGACAGCGTGGAGGAGATCGTGGCCCGGCTGGTGGCCAGCGGGGTGCCGGAGGCCAAGCAGGCCGCCGAGGAGCTCGCCGAGCGGTCGCCGACGATGCTCAAGGTCACGCTGAGCGCGCTGCGCCGGGCCCGGTCGCACGGCTCGCTCGCGGAGAGCCTGGAGCAGGAGTACCGGGTCTCCTGCGCCGCGGTCGCCCATCACGACCTGGTGGAGGGCATCCGGGCGCAGGTGGTCGACAAGGACCGGAACCCGCGCTGGTCGCCGGCGACGCTCGCCGGGGTCGACGAGCGGGCGGTGGCCGCGTTCTTCGAGCCCCCGGCCGACGGTGACCTCGACCTGCGGCTCGGCTGACCGGTCCCGTTCGGGCGGGTGACCTGCTGACCGGGTGACGACCGTCTCGCGGATCGAGACTGGCGCGAGGCGGCCCGTTTCGGAGATCGTTGGACGGTCCTGGGCGCCCCGAGCGGGGCCGAGCAGCGGAAAGGGAGTCAACGGCGATGACCGAGACCTACGAGACGATCCTGGTGGACCGCAAGGGCCGGGTCGGGCTGATCACGCTCAACCGGCCGGAGGCGCTGAACGCCCTCAACACCACGCTGATGAACGAGGTCGTGGCCGCCGCCACCGCGTTCGACCGTGACCCGGAGATCGGCTGTCTGGTGATCACCGGCTCGGAGAAGGCGTTCGCGGCGGGCGCGGACATCAAGGAGATGCAGGGCAACCGGTTCCCGGACGTCTACCTGGACGACTGGCTCGGCCCGTGGGACCGCCTCGGCGCGCTGCGCAAGCCGGTGGTCGCGGCGGTGTCCGGCTTCGCCCTGGGCGGCGGCTGCGAGCTGGCGATGCTCTGCGACATCCTCATCGCGGCGGACACCGCGAAGTTCGGCCAGCCCGAGATCAAGCTCGGCGTCATCCCGGGCATCGGCGGCTCGCAGCGCCTCACCCGCGCCGTCGGCAAGGCCAAGGCCATGGAGCTGTGCCTGACCGGCCGGATGATGGGCGCCGAGGAGGCCGAGCGGGCCGGCCTGGTCTCCCGGATCGTCCCCGCCGACCAGCTGCTGGCGGAGGCGCTCGCCACCGCCGAGAAGGTCGCCGCGATGTCCACCCCGGCCTCGATCATGATGAAGGAGTCGGTCAACCGCGCCTTCGAGACCACCCTCGCCGAGGGCGTCCGCTTCGAACGCCGCCTCTTCCACGCCGCCTTCGCCACCGCCGACCAGAAGGAAGGCATGGCCGCCTTCGCCGAGAAGCGCCCGGCGGAGTTCAAGCACCGCTGACGCGACCGGTCGGTGTGGGCCCCTTCGTCCTCCGGGCGAAGGGGCCCGTTTGCTGGTCAATCCCAGCTCCGCACGGGCCGGGTGGGCTCGTCGAGCCAGGGCCCCTGCCCCTCGGCCCGGACCGTCCACCCGAACCGCTCGGGGCCGGGCCTCCCCTGCTCCTCCCACCAGCCGTGGGCCGCCTCCACCTCGTTCCAGAGCCGACGAGGGCCGTACTGCCGCACCCGTCCCTCGGGGTCGACGGCGGCCCAGGAACGGGCGTCGGTCGTTGCCACCCAGAGCCGGGCGGCGTCCTCCTCCCATGCGGTCCACACATCGCCGAGGCGGAGGCCGAGGGCGAAGCGGGCCTCCCACTGGTCCCCGATGACGTGCTGGGGATCGAAGAACGTCCGGCTCTCCTCGGGTACGTGGTCGTCGCGTACGACGTCACGGAAGATCCGCAGGTCCTGGCGCTGGGTGCGCATCAGCATGAACGCCGAGTGGGGGCTGAACCGGCCCTCTGCCCCGTCCTCTTCGACGGTGAGCTTCAGCAGCCCCCAACAGATCATCGGGCTGTCCCACGGCGTGAGGAGGATGCCGCCGAGCTCGGTCTGCTCGATCCATTCCCAGGGCACCCGGCGGACGGAGCAGGTCGAAAGGATCCGGTCGTAGGGCGCCCGGCGGCTCCAGCCGTCGGCGCCGTTGCCGTGGACCACCTCCACGCCGAGGCCGGCCGCGTTCAGGGACGCCCACGCCTGCCGGGCGACCTCCGCGTCGATCTCCACCGAGACGACGCTCCCGGGCCCGAGCCGGTACGCGAGCAGCGCCGCGTTCCAGCCGGTGCCGGTGCCGATCTCCAGCACCCGCATGCCCGGCCGGACGTCGAGGTCCCGAAGCATCCGCACGACGATCGAGGGCGCCGAGGCGGAGGACGAGGGCCAGGGATCGGCCGACTCCCGACCGTCGTTGACCTGGGTGACGATCGGCACGTCGGCGTAGGCCGCCTCGAACCAGCGCCGGTCGTCGCCGCCGAGGCCGCACGGCTCATAGCCGCCGTCGCCGTCCGCCAGCCAGACCCGGTCGGGGAGGAAACGATGGCGCGGCACCGCCTCGATCGCCTCCCGCCACTCAGGGGGGACCGGACCGCCGAGCGCTTCGCCGACGGCCCGGAGCAGGCCGCGCACGGCGGCCTGCTCCGGTCGATGCACGGAGTCCGTCACTTCTTGTCGTCGTCCTTCCGGTGCTTGGGCTCGGGCATCGGCCCCGAGCCGTCGGGCGACGGCTTGGCGGTACCGGGGTCCTTCTTGCCCCCGTGCTTGCCGTCGCTGTCCTTGTCGGTTCCCCAGGCCATGGGTGCTCCTTGCGAGTTGGGACGGTTGCGGATTGGGTGACGGCTACCGGTCCGGCGGCCGAGGTGTGGGCGGGTTCGCGGGCTTGGGCCGGGGCGGCTTCGGGTCCGTGGTGAACATGGCGAAACTCCTTTCGACTTGCGGAAGTGCCGGTCTTGATTCGCTGCCTGTGCCGCCGATCCGGCGGCACAGGCAGCGTTCAGCGGGAACAGTTGATCAACGCCACCGCTGCGACGACGACATAAAAAGCCGCTGCGACCGAAACCCCGCAAGCGGCCCAGGTCCGGACGGGATCGAGGAGCAGCTCGTTGTCCACGGAACCGTCATTCAGCGAAGACTGCGAGACGGGCAAAGAGCTCTCACAGGCGATCTCATCGGCCTGTGCGGGCAAGCCGCCGTCGGACTTCTCGATCACAGGCTCTCTCATCTGTCTGAGATGCGGGGAATCGGGATGCTCACTACCTCCTGATCGATCAACGGAGACGATTCCGAGCCTCGCCTCCCTCCGGAGCGACGAGGAATTGAACCTTCTCGCCGGGAGCTGGGCGCGAGCAGATCACGGCCCACACCTTTTTGCCGCCGAACCAGGACTCGCAGCCGGTCGCCTCCGCGTAGGCACTGACCAACTCGAGGCCTCGCCCTGACTCGTCGTCGGAGCTGGCCCTTCGCGGCCGCAGCGCCCCAGCGCCCCCATCGGTGACCACGACGGTGATCCGCTCGCCGTCGATCCACATATCGACATCGATCAACCCAAGATCGGGATGGCCGTGGCGGCCTGCATTGGTCACCAACTCTGTGAGGATCAGGATTGCCGCGAACGCCTGATCGCCGTCCCTGGCGACTCCCCATGACTGGAGGACGCTGAGGGCGTTGGCGCGGAGCACTGGTACCTCGCCCACCTCTTGGTCGATCACCCATCTGGCCCGCCGCGCACCGACCGGGACCCAAGGGCACTGACGCAACCCCGCTTCGGCGGTCGCTGCCACCATCCGCTCTCGGCCTGCTTGGACCGACGCGGCGGCACGCACGGACCGGGCAGCACTGACACCGGCCAAGTGCTCATGTGCCGCCGCGCTTACACGATGAGTGGGATTCGGTCCCATCACAGCCACCTCCGGGTGGAACGAACGAGATCTCTTTCGTCACCCGTTCGGGGAAGCATGAGGCACGGCGGAGGACCCTCCGGATAGCCTCGACCTGGACGACTACGACAGTAGAAGTTCGAGATCAGCACGTGCAGTGACCGTGAGTACGAGTTACACCGGCGCGAACTCCCGAAGGTGGGGGCTCCAGTGAGATCCAAGCCGATCCAATCCCTGACTGCGGGTCGGGGAAACTCATGTCGCCCTCGATCGGGCGTCGTCTCCGGATACGTTCTCCGGCTGATCCGGGAGCAACAGGGCTGTACGCAGGAGGGATTCGCGGAACGACTTCAAGTCTCAGCGGACACGATCGCGGGATGGGAGAGCGGTCGGCGGCCACTCACCGCCGTCCCGGTGGGCCAGATGCTCGCGACCCGTCATCGTCTCGTGCAACTCGGCGCCACCCCCTCGCTCCTACACACCTTTGAGCGTGCACTTGAGGCCGACGTGCTCCTCGCCGGTTCACTTGGGAGCGAGATGTCGGTAACTGCTAGTGCACTCGGGTCGATGGTGATGCAGCGCGATCTCATCGAGATCTTGGCGTGGCCACTCAGTGGCCAGCCTCCCCGCCGCATTCGCGAACTTCCGGAACCTGTCCGGCCGCGCCGGGGACCCGCACCTGGTGGGCCGGAACTCTCCCACTCCGAACGCGGCGGCTTCTTCGCCAACATGCGGCGTACGGCGGAGGAAGCGCGTGGCGGAGAGCAGTTCCTACTACGCCGACAAGCGCTCTATCTTGCGGGCCTCGACGACCAGGAAGACACGGGTTCGTGGCTCGCCCATCAGCAGCGGTTGGAAAGGCCGACCGACTGGCTGAGCAACTGGCTCAACCTACGTTCGGTCGCGATGGTCTCTGCTCGCCATGGCGATCAAGAGCATCTCGCCCACTTCATCGACACCGCCCTCGCCGATGAAGCCGGTGCAGCCGCGAACCTCAACTACTGGGCATATTGGATCGGAGAGCTTCCGCTTGAACACTCCGACGCGTTCATCGCGGACTCGACGCCGCCGCAGTGGTCCGGACACAAGCTGCTCGCACACTTGGCCGACGGCCTCTCCATCGACCACGGATACGTTGACCTGAACATCCACTCCGTGTGGTCCCTGCTCCAGGTACGGCCGAATCTCCTGCGCCCGGGAGTAACGACAAGTGTCCTGCGCGACAGGCTCCCCATGATGTTGGATAGCGCTGGGATCTCGACGCGCGGGCGACGTGAACTCGAAAGCATTCGCTACGCGATTCGCCTCGCCGAGGCGTGAGAGGAGTCCGAGGGTGTCCGATGATCTGTCCTCGGTGGCGCGGTTCCTGTTCGAGGCCGGGACGCTCAAGCACACCAAGCGCACCGGCTGGTGGATGGCCGGCGTCCGCGACCCCGAGTCGGTCGCCGAACACTCGTGGCGGACCTCGCTGCTCGCGTCGATCATCGCGAGGCTCGAAGGGGCGGATCCCGCACGGGCGGCCTTCCTCGCCACCTGGCACGACGTCGCCGAGACGAGGACCGGCGACGTCAACTACGTCGGGAAGAAGTACGCGACCAGCGCCGACCCGAAGGCGGTCACGGCCGACCAAATCGTCGGCATGCCCGAAGCCCTCGCATCTACGGTGCGGGACCTCATCGCCGAGTACGAGGGCAAGGAGTCGCCCGAGGCGATCTGCGCCCGGGATGCCGACAAGCTGGAGTGCCTGATCCAGGGCGTCGAGTACCTGGCCCAGGGCTACGCGAACGCCCAACGCTGGATCGACAACAGCTACGGGCGACTGACCACGAAGACCGCCAAGGATCTCGCCGACGCCGTTCTGACAGCCGACTCCCTCGACTGGCTCCGCCACGCCCTCGGGGAGAAGCCCAGCTGATTCGCCTCTCAAGTCGAGGATCACGCGACCGTGACGGTTCGGCTCCTCGGCGACAACAAACTGATCTGGCGAGTAGACCGGATCCGGCGAGGTGATCGGCGAGTTGGAACGCTCGGAGGTACGGGAGCAGTGCGAGCCCCAGACCGCAGCTTGATCGTTTCCCGGCCGCCCTTTTCGGAAGGGCGGCCGGGACAATGAACGACAGCCATGCGCAGCAGTCCGTCTCCGTGGCAGGTGAGGCGGACGTCGCGGTGCCGTCGCCACTGCACTCGGTGTCCGTCGCCGGGGTGGTGGTGCGGGAGGACGGGCGGGTGCTGGCGATCCGGCGGGCGGACAACGGGACTTGGGAGCCGCCGGGTGGAGTCCTTGAGGTGGCGGAAGGCTTCGAGGACGGTGTGCGGCGCGAGGTGTTCGAGGAGACCGGGATCAAGGTCGGCGTCGAACGGCTTACCGGTGTCTACAAGAACATGAGCCGCGGAGTCGTCGCCCTGGTCTTCCGCTGTGTCCCGGAGAGCGGGAGCGAGCAGCTCTCCGCCGAGTCGACTGCCGTCGCATGGCTCACATCGGAGGAGGCATCCGAGCGGATGGCCGAGGTGTATGCCGTGCGCGTCCTGGACGCGCTCCGAAGCGACCTGGCGCCGGCCGTCCGCGTGCACGACGGCCGGCGCCTGCTGGGAAGGTAGTGGTCCTTGAGGCCATAGGAAGTCGGCGTGGCCGACTTCCTGCGGCCCTCAGGCGTTCTCCGTCAGCGTCGTGTTGAGGCGGGCAAGGCCACTCCGCGTAGCAGCCACCACAACGCTGTCGCCCGGTTCCAGCGTCCGGGTGCGGTCCGCGTAGTTCCAGTGGTAGAGGCGGGGGCTGCGGGCCAAACGAACCGCCAGGACCCTCACTCCGCCGGTGTCCTCCAGGTCGTGGCGGTTGAGGCCGATCAGGCCGGTGCCGAGTTCGGCGGGGAGTTCGGCGATCAGCAGGACGTGGCGGAAGACCGAGAGGGTGCCCAGCACCTCGCGGCCCATCAGGGCGGCGGCGAAGGCGGGGGCCGCAAGGTACGAGGTGGAGCGCGAGACGACGTTGTCCAGGGTGGCGTAGACGTGGCTAGCGAAGGAGTCGTCGAAGAGGCGCAGCACCACCCGGACGTCGGGGCGGACGGCGCGTGCCTCCAGGGCCGCCTCCAGGTTGGTGGCGTCGTCACCGCTGACGGCGACCACGGCGCGGCTGTGCTTGAGGCGGGCGCGGCGCAACTGCTCGGCGAGGGGGCCGTCGTCGACGACGACGGGGACGCCGAGGGCGCGGACGGCGGAGATGCCGCGGGCCTGGGGGTCGCTCTCCAGGCCGACCACCGGGACGCCCAGTCCGTGGAGCTGGGCGACCACGCGGGTGCCGACGTTGCCGAGGCCGACCACGACGACGTGGTCGCGGGTGCCCGCGCCGGGGCTGCGGTGCTGGCCGCGGCGGCCCGAGGCGAGCACCTCGACCATGATCGCGGTGGCGACCGGCGCGAAGGTGATGCCGCAGAAGGTGATCACCACCTGGGCGATCCGCTGCCAGGTGCCGCCGGTGCCGCTGCCGTCGCCCGTGCCGGGCTGGTCCGGCTGGGCGGCGCCGGCGAGGTCGAGCAGGGAGGCGTAGAGGGACCAGGCGAAGTCCCCGTTGAGGTACCAGAGCAGGCCGAAGGCGAACAGCACGGCGGCCAGGGCGGTGATCAGCACCACCCGGAGGCGGGCGCTGGTGAAGAAGCGCAGGGTGTCGAGCAGCCGCCAGCGCAGCCGCCGCCACCAGGGGATCCGGACGGCGGGTTCGCTGGGCAGGGTCTGGAGCGCCGCGACACCCCCGGTGGCGGAGGACGGTTCGTCGGGGGCGGAGGCGGGGGCGGCTTCGGTGGCGCGGCGGGCCTCGGTCGCGGAGCGGATCGGGCCGCCGTCGCCGAATTCGCCGGCCAGGCGGACGAAGGAGGCGGAGTCGCCCTCCTGGTCGGGCAGCAGGCGGATCCGGCCGAGGTCCTGGCGGTCGATGCGGTCGGCGACCACGCAGATCCGGTCGGCGGCTATGTCGTCGTCGTAGGCGATGTGCAGGAAGCGGTCGCCGACCTGGACGGAGTTGGGCCGGGTCAGGGCGGCGTCGGCGAAGGCCGGGGCGGCGGTGGCGGAGCCGGAGAGCGCGGTGCCGTTCCTCAGCAGCCGCTCGATGTTGGAGCCGAGCCGCTGGTTGAACATCCGCAGCACGATGCGGATCCCGGGGTTGTGCCCCTGGGCGGACAGCGCGGCGTGGATGTTCTCCTGGTCGCTGCCGTCGACGAGGGCGATGCCGCGCGCGGTCTCGACCCGGACGGCGCGCAGCGCCTCCTCGGTGACGCTGGTGTACTCGACGACGGCGGCGACGCCGTCCAGCTGCTCGATCCGGGGTGCGTGGTCGCGGGTGCGGTCCGGGACGAGGACGACGACCGGTACTTCGTAGTGCTCGACGAGTTCGAGGACCAGGCGGTGGGCGAGCGCGTTGCCGCCGCAGACGATGTAGTGCTGACCGATCGGCTCGACCGGAGGGGTCCCCCACCCTTCAGAAGTCATATCGACGGATCTTATCGACGGTTAGTGAGGGTGAGGTGACGTTCGGGAAACCCCGGGGGAAATCCGCCCGGTCCCCCGAACGGACGCACCCGGCGGGCAGGTCGCGCCGTGGGCAGTGATCGTGGGGAACGCCGTCCGCCGCCCGCACTCCAGGAGGATGCCCCGTGGTCTCCCCGATCATCACTCCCGACGGTTCCCCGGTCCGGGGTCCGCTAGGGATGCTCGCCAAGGCCGCCTGGCAGGTGCTGCTGCTCGCCGGGCTGGTCTCGCTCGCGCTCGGGATCGTCGTGTTCGTCTGGCCCAAGCAGACGCTGATGGTGGTCGGTGTGCTGTTCGGCCTCTATCTGCTGGTCATCGGCATCGTCCAGCTGGTCGCCGCGTTCGGCACCCACGCCAGCACCGCGATGCGGGTGCTGGCGTTCATCAGCGGGGCCATCTGCGTGCTGCTCGGTCTGCTGTGCTTCCGCAGCGCGGTGCAGTCGCTGCTGCTGCTGGCGATCTGGATCGGCATCGGCTGGCTGTTCCGCGGCATCACGCAGCTGGTCGCCGCGATCTCGGACGAGACGATGCCGGCCCGCGGCTGGCAGGCCTTCGCAGGCGCCGCGAACACGCTGGCCGGTGTGCTGCTGATGGTCTGGCCGGTCGGCTCGATCAAGGCACTGACCGTCCTGGCCGGGTGCTGGCTGCTGTTCCTCGGTCTGGTCGAGATCGTCACGGCCCTCCAGGTGCGCAGCTCGGCGAAGCAGATCCCGTCCGGCGTCTGACCGGCCGGACAACCGGACAGCCGGACAACCGGACGGCGGTCAGCGCCAGACCGGGGCGTCCGTGCCCCAGCGGCCCGGCGGGCGGGACCAGTCGGTGGGGGTGCCCGCGTAACCGAGGGGCGGGCGGGCGTGGCGGAGCCGGCCGTACTCCGACCCGTCGGTGTCGGTGATCCACCGGGCGGGGTCGTAGGGCTCGTCGTTCGGCAGGACGTGCGGGTCGGCGGTGGGGGCGATGCCCTGCAGCAGCCAGGAGGCGGTGCCGGCCAGGGAGTAGCGCAGATGGCGGCTCCCCGGGCGGCCGGTGCGCTGCTCGGTGAGGGCGCGCAGGACTCCGGCGGCGATCAGGTAGCCGGTGCCGTGGTCGAGGGCCTGGGCGGGCAGTACACCGGGGCGGCCGTCGGCTCCGGCCTCGACGGCGGCGATGCCGCAGCCCGCCTGGACCAGGCTGTCGAAGCCGCGGCGCCCGGCCCACGGGCCGGTCCAGCCCCAGGCGTTCAGCTCGACGGCCACCAGGCCCGGCCGGCGGGCGAGCAGTTCGTCGGCGGCCAGGCCGTACGCGTCCAGGGCGCCGGGGCGGTAGGCGCTGACGAGGACGTCGGCGGTGGCGAGCAGCTCCTCGAAGACGGCCCGGTCGGTCGGAACGGCGAGGTCGAGGCGGGTGGAGCGCTTGCCGAAGCCGGTGTCGGCGTGGGCGTCCTCGGCCTCGGGCATCCGCGGCGGGTCGACCCGCAGCACGTCGGCGCCGAGCAGGGCGAGGGTGCGGGTGGCGACCGGTCCGGCGATCACCCGGGTGAGGTCGAGGACGCGGATCCCGGCGGCGGGCAGCTCGGCGGGGGCCAGCGGGCGGGGCGCGGCCGCGTCGACGGTCCGGCGCTCGACCAGCGGCAGGACCAGCTCCCGGGGCGGGGCGACCGCGACGGCGAGCGCCCCCGCCGTGTACGCGCGCTCCTGAACGGCGGCGGCCGGCTGCTCTCGCAGTGCGGCGGCGAGCCGTTCGGGCCCGGTGTCGGCGGGCAGGCCGAGGGCGGTGAGCAGCCGGTCCCGGTGGTGGGGGTAGTTGGCGTGGGTGCGCAGCCAGCCGTCGGCGGTCTGCCAGAAGCCCGACAGCGGCGCGAAGCTGACCGGGGCGCGGCCGTCGATCCGCAGGTGGCGTTCGCTGACGAAGGCCGTGGCGACCGCGCCCTGGTCGATCCGGACCTCGGGCACCGGGCCGCCGGAGCGCTGCGCGGCGAGTTCGGCGGCGGCCAGCGAGCAGGCGGCGACGGTGGCCCGGGCCAGCCGCCGCACGGGCAGCCGGGAGGGCAGCACCGCGTCCGGTCCGTGGAAGGAGACCCGGTCCAGCAGCGCGGCCGGTCCGCCGAGCGCGGTCCAGGCGTCGGCGGTGGGCCCGTCGACGCCGGACGGAAGCGGGTCGGCAGCGGCGGGGGCCGGGGCGGGGGCCGGTGTGGAGGCCGGGGCGGGGAGCGAACGGTCGGTCATATCGGCATTCTGCTCGGCGGGCCGGGCGGCCCGCAGTGACGGCCACCACCTTCCGACGTGGGCCGGCGGGGGGCGGTCGGCGGGAGCCCGGCGGGTCAGAAGGTGAACCGGAGCGCACGGACCCGGTGGTCGAAGCTGGAGGGCGCGCGTTCCGGTTCGCCGACCGACCGGGCCTCCGGGAGCCGGGTGAACAGCTCCCGGTAGAGCACCTTCATCTCCTGCCGGGCGAGGTGCGCGCCGAGGCAGTAGTGCGGCCCGCCCCCGCCGAAGCCGAGGTGGGGATTGGGGGTGCGGGTGATGTCGAAGGCCTCGGGGTCGGCGAACACGGTCTCGTCGTGGTTGGCGGAGCCGTAGTAGAGCACCACCTTCTCGCCCGCCCGCAGCAGCGGCCCGTCCGGTCCGCCGAGCCGGTGGTCGACGGCCAGGGTGCGGCGGAACTGGATGATCGGCGTGGAGTGGCGGACGATCTCGTCGACCGCGCCGCCGAGGTGCCGGTCGAGGTCGCCGAGCAGCAGGGCGCGCTGGCCGGGGTGGACGGTGAGCAGGTGGAGGCCGTGCGCGAGGGCGTTGCGGGTGGTCTCGACACCGGCGACGAGCAGGAGGGAGAAGAAGGCGCCGAGTTCGCGGCCGGTGAGGCGGCGGCCGTCGACGTCGGCGGTGACCAGGGCGGAGATCAGGTCGTCGGCGGGGCGGCGGCGGCGCTCCCGGCCGAGGGCGGCGACCATGCCCTGCATCCGGGCCAGCGCCCGCAGTCCGCGGCCGGGCGTCCGGAGGCGTTCGCGCAGCGGGCGCGCGACGCCGGTGTGCTCGGAGGCGTGGTTGACCTGGTCGAGGATGGCGCGGCGGATTTCGGCCGGAATGCCCATCATGTCGCAGATCACCCGGAAGGGGAGTTCGGCGGCCACCGCGTTGACGAAGTCCCGGGGACGCTCGTGCTCGACCCGGTCGACGAGTTCGGTGGCGACCCGGCGGATGTCCTCCTCCACCCGGGAGAGCAGGCGCGGGGTGAAGGCGCGGGAGACGATCCGGCGCAGCTGGGCGTGCCGGGGGTCGTCCAGGTTCACCATCGAGTCGCCGAACAGGAGGCGGACCCAGCGGGCGGGTTCGGGGGTGGTGACGCCCGGTCCGCTGAGGAAGACGCCGGGGGTGCGGCTGGCCTCGACCACGTCGGCGTACCGGACCAGGGCGTGGAAGCCCTGGTCGCGGCCGCCCCGGCCCTGGCCGGCGCCGAAGCGGGCGGGGGCGGGGAGGCGGCGCAGTTCGGCGAAGGCGGCGGCCCGGGCCGGGGCGGGCAGTCGCCAGAAGGCCGGATCCGCGAGGTCGACGCCCTCGGGCCGGTCGACGGCGGACCCCGGGCCGCTGTCCGCGGCCCCGGCCCGGGCGTCCGTCCCGGGCCGGCCGTCCGCGGCCGCTCCGGCCGTCGCGCCGCTGGTCGTGGTCGCGCCGGCATCGGATGCGGTGGTGCCCATCCCGGGCCTCCTGTCCCTGTCGGTCCCGTGTGTGCGAGGTCACATTCAGTACGTATCGGAACGAAGCTGTCAAACCGATATGACGGCATGAATAACATCTTCCGGGACCAGTCGGGCGCCGGTCGGCGCTCCGCCCCGTCCCGCACCGTCGGGATCCGGCCACCGCGCGACAACCCTCCCGCACCACCCTCCCCAGCGGCCCCGGAGGCGTCGGTGCCCGAACGGCCTGCCTCCCCGGGGCCCTCCCGAGGTGCCCGGACGTGCCGTCACAGGGGTGGAACCGGCCAATAGCGGAGGGTGCGGTACTGGTCGGCGGAGGCGGGTGCGACGATGAGTGTCATCGTGATGACCGACCGGATCCGCTCGCTGCGCGCCGTGGTCTTCGCCGCGCTCTGCGTGGCGCTGGCCGCCACGGCGCACGTCTCCATGTCCGGTTCCGGGGTTTCGGCCCCCGTCCTCGCCGGCGCGTTCGGTCTCACCCTCGGCCTCACCTGGCTGCTGGCCGGCCGGCGACGCGGGCTCACGGTGATCAGCCTCTGGATGGTGGCGGCGCAGACCGCCCTGCACCTGACCTTCGAACAGGCGGGCTCGCTGTTCTCCGGTGGCGGCGCGAGCCTTGCTCCGCCGACGGACTGGGCCTCGCTGCTGCTGTGCAATCCGGACTCCACACCCACCGGGCTGACGCCGGACGACCTGGCCGTGATGGCCGGGCTCGACCCGGACGTCCCGCCGGCCGGGGTCGAGGCCGCGACCGCCGCGCACCACGCGCACGGCGCGGCGTCGACGTCGGGTCTCCCGTCGGGGTCGGGCACGGGCCTGACCGGCCAGAACATGACCGGTCAGGGTACGGGCGGCCACGGCGCGGTCGGTCACGACATGGCCGCGCACGGCATGTCCACCGGCATGATCGCCGCCCACGTGCTCGCCGCGCTCGCGTGCGCGCTGCTGCTGTGGCGCGGCGAGACGGCGCTGGTGCGGCTGTTCGACCTGCTCGGCGCGCTGGGCACGGTACTGGCCGGGGCACTGCTGGCGCCGCTGCTGGCCCTGTTCGGCCGACCCGCCGACTACCGGCCACCGGGAGCGCCGAGACCCGTCGGCCGTCGGACCCGGCTGCCGCGGCTGGTGCTGCTCTCGCACGCCCTGGTGAGGCGTGGGCCGCCCCGCGCCGCGTTCGCCCGCTGACGCGCCCTCCGCATCCCGGACACCACCGGTGTCCCCCGCGCGGTGGGCAGGTCGCCCCGCGCCGCAGCCGCGCCGCCGGGTACCGCCGCCCGTCCCGGACGACCCCGACCGACCGCGAACCACCGCACCGCCGTGCCGTCGTACCGCACCGCCCCGCCCCGCGCCCTTCGCCGGGTACCGGGACCGGGAACGGGACCGACGGCCACCGACGGAGGCGCAGGACGCCGCCGGCCGGGCGCCCCAGGGGACGGCGCGCCGCCGGTACCGACGGACGCCGCCCGCGCGACCGGGGCCCGGGCCCGTGCGCGCCGACCGTCCCGCCGTTCCGCCGGCCGGGGCTCCGGACGCGCGGCCGCCCACCGATGCCGACGGTTCCGCCCGCAGCGGGACCGCACCCCCGTTCTCCCCTCGGGACTCCTCCATGTCTCACTTCGACGGCGCACCGGTCCGAACCGGCGCCACCGTCCTACCGCGTCCGCCCGCCGTCCCCCTGCCCGGGGCGGCCCTCCTGCTCGGCGGCGACCGCGTCCGCCGCCGGGTCGGCGACCTCGCCCTCGGGCTCCCCGGCACCCGCCGGCTCCACGCCGAGGCGGGTGAGGAGCTCCGCCGTCCACTCCGCCGACGGGTCGCCGCCGGTCCGGTCCGCGAGCAGCGGTCCGCGCAGCCGCTCCGCCCGCTCCAGCCAGTCCCGGCAGACCGCGCAGCGCGCGACGTGCTTGTCCAGTCGACGGTCCGGCACACCGGCCGGCTCACCGTCGAGGCGGGCGGACAGAGCGGTACGGAGTTGCTCGCATCTCATATGACCATCGTCCCGCACCTTCTCCCAGGTGGGACCGTCCGGGTGGGAGGCCGCCGTGGATGACGAGCAGCTGACCGCCCTCGCCCTGGCCGCCCGCGAGGGGCGGTCCGCCGACGTCGAGGCCTTCGTCCGGGCCACCCAGCGGGACGTGTGGCGGTTCGTCGCCCACCTCACCGACGTGCAGTCCGCCGACGACCTCGCCCAGGAGACCTTCCTGCGCGCCCTGCGCAGCCTGCCCGGGTTCGCCGGACGCTCCTCGGCCCGCACCTGGCTGCTGTCGATCGCCCGCCGGACCGTCATCGACCGCTACCGCACCGCCGCCGCCCGCCCGCGCTGCGCGGCGCTGCCCGACTGGCAGGAGGCCGCCGAACGGCAGGGCACCACCCCCGCCGCGGGCTTCGAGGACGGCGTGGCGCTCGACGACCTGCTGGACCGGGTGCCCGCGCAGCGGCGGGAGGCCTTCGTGCTCACCCAGGTGGTCGGGCTGAGCTACGCCGAGGCCGCCGAGGTGGCCGGCTGCCCGGTCGGCACCGTCCGCTCCCGGGTCGCCCGGGCGCGCGAGGAGCTGATCGCCCGCCTGCGGGCCGCCGAGGCCGGCGAGCCGGTCCCGGGCGCGGCCACGGAACTGGCGGCCGCCTGCTGAGGGCGGGTGCGACGAACGCCGGACGGCGGGTGGTGGATCCCGGGATCCACCACCCGCCGTCCGGCGTTCGTGCGACCGGGTCCGGAAGGCCGGCGGCGCGCCAGGAGGACGGACCTCTTCCACCGGGCAGGATCGGCCACGGTGGGCATGATCCGGCCAAGCCTTAAAAATCCCCCACCTGTTCGGAACTGGAGCCGGGGTGTCTCCGACTGCTGTACCGGACGCCGCCGCCGAGGTGGTGTCCGGACAGCACGGGGGAACGGAGGATGACCCATGGCAGCGCACCAGTCGCCCGCCACCAGTACGTCGGGTGACAGCCCGGTCCGGTCGGAGGACCGGTGGAGCCTGGTCTTCGCCGCAGGGCTGATCTCCTTCGTCGCGATGCTCGACATGAACGTGGTCAACCTCGCGCTCACCGACATCGCGGACGCCCTCGACGTGTCTCAGACCACCGCTCAGTGGGCCGTGCTCGGCTACCAGCTCCCCCTGGTGGCCCTGCTGCTGCCCGCCGGACGGTGGCTGGACCAGGTCGGCCTGCGCGCCGCCCTGCTGCTGTCGGTCTCCTGCTTCGCGCTCTGCAGCGCGCTGGCCGCCGTCGCGCCCTGGGCCAGCTGGCTGATCGCCGCCCGGCTCGCCCAAGGGGCCTTCGGTGCCGTGCTGTTCGTCCTGATGCCGGTCCTCGCGGCCACCGCCGTCCGCCCCGAGCTGCGCGGCCGCGCGATGAGCGTGCCCGCCACACTGGGCCCGCTGGGCGCCGTCCTCGGCCCGGTCGTCGGCGGCCTGCTGCTCGACCACGTCGGCTGGCGGGCGATCTTCCTGGTCAAGCTGCCGATCTGCCTGGCCGCCTGGCTGATCGCCCGCAAGGACGCCCCGCGCGGCGGCAAGCAGCTGCGGCTGCCCGACCGCGCCTCGCTCGGCGACGCCGCGCTGATCGGCTCGGCGGTCGCCGCCGTGCTGCTCGGCCTCACCCTGGCCCCGGACGCGCCGCTCTGGCTGCTGCTCACGCTGCCCTCCGTGCCGCTGGTGCTGTTCTGGCTGCGCCGCCCCGGCGGGCGCCCCGTCGCCGGGGTGCTGCGCGCCTCCGGCACCGCCGCCGTCAACGGCTCGGTACTGGCCCTCGCGGCCGGCTTCGCCGCCAACCACTACCTGCTCGCCCAGTACCTGCGCCGCGACGACGGCGAGAGCGCCACCAACACCGCGCTCACCATGCTGGCGTTCCCGCTCGGCATGGTGCTGGCCGGCCGGTTCGGCGGACGGCTCGCGGACCGCTGGGGCGCCCGCCCGACGGCGCTGACCGGCGCCGCCGTGACCGCGCTCGGCCTGCTGCTGCTCGTCCCGGTCGACACCGACTGGTCCACCCTGGACATCGCCTGGCGGCTCGCGGTGGCCGGCGTCGGCATGGGACTCAACGGCGGTCCGGTCCAGGCCCTGGTGATGAGCTCCGCCCCGCCCGACCAGCTCGCCACCGCCGGCTCGGCCGTCCAACTGGCCCGCAGCCTCGGCTTCGCGCTCGGCCCCGCGCTGGGCACCGCCGCCACGCTCTACGGCACCACCGAGGTCGCCGGCATCCGGGCCGGGCTCACCCTGGCCGGCACCGCCGCCGCCCTCGCCGTCGGACTACTGACCCTGCACCACCGCAACAACCGCACCAAGGACGCCGCCGCCGGCGGCAGCACCGGCAGCGGGAGCACCACCGGAACCGACCGGACGATCCGCAGCCGCGTGTGACCCATCGTCGCACCTCCCCCTACGCACGGCAGATCCTTACCGGAGGAACAACCGCAATGACCGACACCGTCCACGACCCGACCGCGGCGGGCGAGACTCCCGACGGGCCGCGCTGCCCGTTCGGGTACGACGAACTTCCCGATCCGGTACCGCTGTTCGGACCGGAGTACAAGAGCGACCCGTACCCGCTGTACCGGCAGATGCGGGCCGCGGGCCCCGTCCACCGGGTGACCTTCCCGAGCGGCGTCGGCGCCTGGCTGGTCACCGGCTACAAGGCGGCCCACGCGGCGCTCAACGACCCCAGGCTCGGCAAGAACCACTCACTGGGCAACGAGGACTGGCGCAAGCTCGCCTCGATCATGCCGGAGCCGCAGCACTCCCAGCTCCAGGTGCACCTGCTGCACCAGGACCCGCCGAAGCACACGACGATGCGCAAGCTCGTCCTGGACGCCTTCGCCCCGCGCCGGGTGGAGTCGCTGCGCCCGCGCATCCAGGAGCTCGCCGACGCCCTGATCGACGAACTCCCGCCGACCGCCCCGGCCGGCGGCACCGACCTGGTCGAGGGCTTCGCGGCCCACTTCCCGTTCCGGGTGCTGGCGGCCGTGATCGGCCTGCCCCAGGAACTCGCGGTGCGCTTCGACCGCGACTGGGGCAAGGTCGTGCAACCGGTCGGCCCGCAGGACCCGGGCCGACCGGCGTACGAGGGCCGACTGCACGGCCTCCAGGGCTACATCGCCGACGTGGTCGCCCACAAGCGCGCCACCTACGACCCCGCCGGGCCCGACGTGGACCTGCTCGGCCGGCTCGTCGCCGCCTGCGACGCCGGCGAGCTGAGCCCCGAGGAGCTCGCCTCCATGGTGTTCCAGCTGCTGGTCGCCGGCCAGGAGCCGGTCACCAACCAGATCACCACCATGCTGATCACCCTGCTGCGCCACCCGGACCAGCTGGACCGGCTGCGCGCGAGCCTCGACCCGGACGAGCCCGTCGCCGAGCCGGGCCTGCTCACCCGGGCGATCGAGGAACTCCTCCGCTACGACGGCGCGTTCGAGCTCACCACCTGGCGGTTCTTCGGAGCCGACAGCGACCTGCACGGCACCACCGTGCCGGCCGGGGACTCGGTGATCGTCTCGCTCGGCGCCGCCAACCGCGACGAGGAGCAGTTCCCGGACACCGACGTCCTGGACTTCGACCGCTCCCCCAACGCCCATCTGGCCTTCGGCCACGGCATCCACTTCTGCCCCGGTGCCGCTCTGGCCCGCGCCGAACTCCAGATCGCCGTCGGCACCCTGCTCACCCGGCTGCCCGGGCTGCGCCCGTCGGTCGCCGACGGCGAGGAGATCGACTCGCTCGCCTGGGTGCCCGCCGTCCTCGCCCGCGGGGTGAACCGGCTCCCGGTCGCCTACGACCGGCGGCACTGACGACCCCCCGAGGACGCAACGACGCGTCTCCCCGCACCACCGCAGCGTCCCGGCGAACACCGCCGGGGCGTGGCTCCGCCTGCCCGAAGCCCGTACACCGTTCCGTGGAGGACAACCATGCCGCCCGCCGGCACCACCGTCACCAGTGACTCCCAGGCCGACAGCAACGAGAGCACCGGCACCGCGTACACCGCCCCGGACCAGCAGACCGTGGCCCGGCTCTCCGCCGAGATCCTCGACCTGCTGCTGCCGCACCGCCGCGCGTCCGATCCGGACGCCGAGGCGATACCCGCCGACTTCCCGCTCCAGCTGGAGCAGTTGGCGGACTTCATCACCGCCGGGGACCAGATCCTGTTCACCCTGCCCGGCTTCCCCTGCAAGTCGCCCAACCTCGCCAAGGTGCTCAGCCACCTGCCCGACGAGGGCGAGCGGCTGTCGCTCACCTTCCTCAACCGGCTCGCCGAGGACATCGGCAAGATCTACGAGCCCGGTGCCAAGATCCTGATCTGCTCCGACGGCCACATCTTCGGCGACCTCATCCACGTCCCGGACGACCACATCGACCAGTACTCCGACGAGCTGTCCGCGCTGATCGAGCGCGAGGGCCTGACCAACCTCGACACCTTCGACCTGCGGGCCGTGCTCGGCGACCTGCCCTTCGACGAGAAGCGCGCCCGGGTGCACGCCAAGTACGCTCCCACCAAGGAGGAGCTGCGCGAGCAGGTGCTGACCGACGAGGAGACCGCCAAGCTCTATCGCGGCATCACCCGCTTCCTCACCGAGGACACCTTCGGCTGGACCGGCACCAAGTCCGCCCTCCAGAAGGACTGCCGCCAGCGCGCCTACGGCGTCATCCAGCGCAGCCGCGCCTGGGGCGACCTGATCGCCGAGCAGCACCCCCGCTCGTTCCGGCTCTCCATCCACCCGCAGAAGGTCGGCGTGCTGAAGTTCGGCATCCGGCTGCTGGAGCACACGGACATGTGGATGACCCCGTGGCACTCCTCGGTGCTGCACCGCCCGGACGGCGAGTGGGAGCTGATCCGCAGCGCGGAGGCGGCGAAGGTCGGCCGGCTGGTCGAGCGCAACGGCCGCCCGAGCCACTACGAGACCTCCTGACGTTCGACGGAGGCCGGGGCGGGGAGACCGGCGGGGACGGTGACTCCGGTGACTTCGGTGACCGGTACCACCGGGGGCGGGGCGATCACGCCTGCCCTCGTACCCGCGGCACCCCCCGCCCCCCTGCCCGACGGCGGCGCGACCGGACCCGGCACCCCCGGGTCCGGCGCGCCGACCGGCGCACGGTGGTCGAACGCGATCAACGGGTCCCCCGTGAGC
Organism: Kitasatospora purpeofusca; assembly: GCF_000718025.1. Taxonomy (GTDB): domain Bacteria; phylum Actinomycetota; class Actinomycetes; order Streptomycetales; family Streptomycetaceae; genus Kitasatospora; species Kitasatospora purpeofusca. Next base: position 221,987 of record NZ_JODS01000002.1, on the reverse strand, counting down.
GGGTGTTCGATCACCGCCGCCCGCACCCCGAACACCTCGGCGAGCAGCTCGGCGGTCAGCACCTCCCGCGGCTCCCCGGAGGCGACCAGCGTGCCCCGGTGCAGCACATGCAGCCGGTCGCACACCGAGGCCGCCGCGTTCAGGTCGTGCAGCGCGACCAGGGTGGTCCGGCGCTGCTCCCGCAGCAGCGCCAGCAGCTCCACCTGGTGCCGGACGTCCAGGTGGTTGGTCGGCTCGTCCAGCACCAGGACGTCCGGCTGCTGCGCCAACGCCCGCGCCAGCAGCACCCGTTGCCGCTCCCCGCCGGAGAGCTGGGCGAACCCCCGGTCCGGCGCGTGCGCCATGCCGACCCGGGTCAGCGCCTCGGCCACCAGCCGGTGGTCCTCGGCGTCGTCCTTGGCGAACGCCCGCTTGTACGGGGTCCGGCCCATCGCGACCACCTCGCGCACGGTCAACTCGAAGTCGCCGCCGCGCTCCTGGGGCAGCGCCCCGATGTGCCGGGCCGACTGCGCCGGACTCAGCTCCGACAACTCCCGCCCGGCCAGCAGCACCCGCCCGGCACTCGGCCGCAGATGCCGGTAGACGGTGCGCAGCAGACTGGACTTGCCGCTGCCGTTGGGACCGACCAGGCCGGCGATCTCGCCCTCCTTGGCGACCAGGTGGACACCGGCCACCACGGTCCGCCCGGCGAGGGAGACACTCAGGTCTTCGACGGCGATTCTCAATTCCGCTCCAGTCGTCGGTCCAGCAGGTAGAGCAGGGTGGGCGCGCCGAGCAGCGCGGTGACCACGCCGATCGGCACCTCCTGGCCGTCGAGCGCGACCCGGGCGATCAGGTCGACGACGACCAGCAGGACGGCGCCGGTGAGGGCCGACAGCGGCAGCAGCCGCCGGTGGTCGCCCCCGACCAGCAGCCGACACACGTGCGGCACCATCAGGCCGACGAAGCCGATCGCACCGGAGACGGCGACCAGCACCCCGGTGAGCACACTGGTGACGGCGAAGATCTCACGGCGCAGCCGGACCACGTCGACCCCGAGGCCGGCCGCCGTCTCGTCGCCCATCAGCATCGCGTTCAGCCCCCGGGCGCGGCCCTGGAGCAGCACCAGCCCCAGGACCACGGCGGCGGCGGGGACGGCGAGCTGTCCCCAGGTCGCGCCGCTGAGGCTGCCCATCAGCCAGAACAGCACGCCCCTGGTCTGCTGCTCGTCGCCGGTCTGGAGCACCAGATAGCTGGTCAGGCCGGTGAGGAACTGGCCGATGCCGATACCCGCCAGCACCAGGCGCAGCGGGGAGAAGCCGCCGCCGCGCCGGGCCAGCAGCCACACCAGGGAGAACGCGGCGAGCGCGCCGAGGAACGCCGCCACCGACACGGTCAGTCCGGCGATCCCGCCGACGGTCAGCGACAGGCCCATGCCGGTGCCGAGCACGATCACGCCCACGGCCCCGAGCGAGGCACCCGAGGAGATGCCGAGCAGGTACGGGTCGGCGAGCGGATTGCGGACCAGGGCCTGCACCGCCGTGCCGACCAGGCCGAGCCCGGCCCCGACCGCCGCCGCCAGCAGCGCGCGCGGGACGCGCAGCTGCCAGACGATGAGGTCGCGGGTGCCGGGCGCCGGGTGCTGCCCGGTGAGCCGCCGGCCGACCACCGACCACACCTCGCCGGGCGGGATGTCCACCGAGCCGAGCGAGACCGCGGCGGTCAGCGCGACCAGCAGCGCGGCGGTGAGCAGCGCGGCGAGCGGCCCGGGGCGCAGCGCCCGGCCCCGCCCCCGGCGCCCGGGCCCGGCGGCGGCCGGGTCGGCGTCGGTGTACGCGTCCGTGCCGGTGTCGGGGACGGCCTCCGTGGCGTCCGTGGTGGTGGCGGCGCGGGCCACGGCCTACTGCCCGTTCTTGACGAGCGTCGGGTGGACGGTCGCGGCGATCTGCCGCACGGTGTCGGCGTTGCGGATCCCGGCGATCGTGGTGACCTCGGAGCCGATCCGCAGGAAGTGCCCCTCCTGCACGGCCTTGAGCCCCTGCGTCGCCGGGAAGCCCTTGAGGAACGCCTCGGCCTCGTCGAAGGCCTTGCGGTTGGCGTCCTCGCTGCCCCGGTTGCGCACGGCGAGCTGGATCCAGTCCGGGTTCTTCGCCACCACGTCCTCCCAGGAGACGGGCCGGAAGTCGGCGTCGCAGTCGGAGAACACGTTGCGCGCGCCGGCCAGGGTGATCACCGCGTTGGCGATCTGCTTGCCGCAGACGGCCATCGGTTGCTTTGTACCGGCGTCGAAGTCGAAGAGGAAGTACCCGGGACGCTGCGCCTCCGGTACGGCCGCGGTGGCGTTCTTGACCTCATTGATCTGCTTGTCCATCGCGGCGACCAGTTCCTCGGCGCGGGCCGCCGTCCCGGTGACCGCGCCCAGCCGGCGCACGTCCTCCGCCACCCCGGTCAGATCGGTGCGCGGGCCGGCCGCGGCCTTCGGACCGCTCGCGCAGGCCGTGGAGAGCAGCAGCACGTGCTGCATGCCGACCGCCTTGAGCTCCTCCTCGGTCGGACCGGCACCCGCGGCGCCCATCATCGGCATCGGCCCGAAGGTGTCCACGTAGAGGTCCGCGCCGGAACCCAGCAGCTTCTCCTTGGGGATCAGGGTGTCACCGAGCACCGGCACCTTGGCGCCCTGCTCGGCCACGGCCGCCGGCAGACTGCCCTTCCCGGGCGGGAAGCCCGTCCCGATGACCCGGTCCCCGGCCCCGAGCTGCAGCAGCATCTCCAGGCCGGCCGCGTCGGTGGTGACGATCCGCCGCGGTGCCCGGGCGACCGTCGTCTCCTTGCCCGCGCAGTCCGCCACCTTCACCGGAAACGCGCCGGCGGCGGACGCCTGTGCGCTCCCGCCGCCGTTCGTGGTGTCGCCGCTCCCGTCACCGCCGCTGGAACAGCCCGTGGCGAACAGGGCGACGGCTGCCGCGATACCGCAGAAGACGCGAGGGCGCATCAGTAACTCTCCTGGTCAATGGTCGTGCTCGGGTTCGTCCTGTGAACCCGGACCAGGTAGTCGGCCGCTGTGCCCTGCCGGTTCCCGGAACTTTGCCCTCCCGGCCACTGGAGGGCGGTTAGGGTTGCGCGGTGAGTTTCCTTTCCACGGGTGGGGCGCCGGGGGGCGGTGCGGCGGGCCGTCCGGCGGTCGACGATCTCGGGCTGGTCGTGCCGCTGTCCGGAGCGGGTGGTGGCGTCGGGCCGGTGCGGCGGGTGGTGTCGCTGGTGCCCTCGCTCACCGAGGCCGTGGCCGCCACCGCGCCCGGACTGCTGGCCGGCGTCACCGACTGGTGCAGCCACCCGGCCGACCTGGCCGTCCACCGGATCGGCGGCACCAAGAACCCCGACCCGGCCCGGATCGCCGCCCTCGCCCCGGACCTCGTGATCGCCAACGACGAGGAGAACCGCAGGCCCGACCTGGACGCGCTGCGGGCGGCCGGACTGCCGGTCTGGGTCACCGACATCCGCACCCTCGACCAGGCGTTCCACTCCCTGGACCGGCTGCTCACCGTCGGCTGCGGTCTGCCCCGCCCCGCCTGGCTGGACGCCGCCGAGGCCGCCTGGGCCGGGGTCCGGCCGCTGCCCGGCCCCGCCCGCCGGGCGGTCGTGCCGATCTGGCGCCGCCCGTGGATGGTGCTGGGCCACGACACCTTCGCCGGCGACCTGCTGCGCCGCCTCGGCCTGACCCTCCCGCACGCCGAGGACCCGGCCCGGCCGGAACGCTACCCCGCCGTCCCGCTGCCGGAGCTGCTCGCCGGCCGCCCCGACCTGGTCGTCCTGCCCGACGAGCCCTACCGGTTCACCGCCGAGGACGGCCCGGAAGCCTTCCCGGGCATCCCGGCCGCGCTGGTGAGCGGACGCCACCTCACCTGGTACGGGCCGTCACTGGTGGAGGCCCCGACGGTCCTGGCGGAGCAGCTGCGCCGGGCCCGGCCCGCCGGGGAGGGGTAGACCGGGACGGGCGGCAACGACGACACGGCCCCGGGGGCGCGGTTCGTGGACCGTGCCTCCGGGGCCGTGGTGGTGTTGCGGGTGCTGCCGTGCGACCTGGGTCAGGCGCGGGCGGCGGTGACGGCGGCGCCCAGCGCCTCCTTGATGCGCGGGCCGAGTCGGGCGAAGCCCAGCTCCTTCATCGCCGCGCGGAGCAGCTCCTCGTCACTCCGTCCGACGCCGTCCGCGTCGATCCAGCGCACGACCGCGAGCAGCTCCTCCGCCGAGTAGGCGGTCACCGGCCGACCCGGCGTGAACTCCGGCTTCGCCGGGAACGCGGCCGCTGCGGTCTCGGTCTCGGTCTCGGTCTCGGTCTCGGTCTCGGTCTCGGCAGCAGGCTCCTCGACGACGGCCGGCGCCTCGGCAACCGGCTCGGCCTCGGCGGCGGGCTCGCTCTCGACGGCCTCGGGCTCGGTGACGACTGCCTCGACGGTCTCGGGCTCGACAGCCTCCGTCTCGGTGACGACTGCCTCGACCTCGACCTCGGCGGGTGCGGGCGCCTCGGACCTCCGCGACCTCCGCGACCTCCGCGACCTCCGCGACCTCCGCGACCTCCGCGACCTCCGCGACCTCCGCGACCTCCGCGACCTCCGCGACCGGAGCCTCGTCCACGGCCTCGACAACCGGCTCGACCGGCTCCTCGGCCACGACCTCGGTGGTGACGGTCGGCTCGGTGACGGCCCGGGCTTCGGCAACCGGCTCGACCTCGGCGGGAGCCTCCGTGACGGGCTCCTCCTCGACCTCGACCGTGGTCTCGGCGACAGCATCGACCTCGGGCTCGACCTCGGCGACCGGCTCGGGGGTCTCCTCCGCCACGATCGGCTCAGCCTCGACCTCGGCCTCGGCCTCCGGCGCGACCTCGACCGCAAGCTCGGGCTCGACAACGAGCGCGGGCTCGACAACGGCCTCGACCTCGGCCACGGGCTCCGGCTCCACCTCGGCCACGACCTCTGCCTCGACCTCGGTGGCGGCGATGGTCTCCGCCTCCGGGGCGGAGGGCTGGACCGGCGGGGCCGGGGTGGTGCCGACCAGGTCGTCGGCGGCGGGCGAAGGGGCCGGGAGGGTGACGACCAGCGGCTGCTCCTCGGCCGGGGCCTCGGCCTCCGGGCTGTCCGCCTCGGTCACGGGCTCGGCGGTGACGGCCTCGGCCTCCGGGGCGTCGGTCTCCACCTCGGCCGCGACCTCAGCCTCAGCCTCAGCCTCAGCCTCAGCCTCGGTCTCGATCTCGGTCTCGGTCTCGGCGGCCACGTCGGCGACCGCCTCGGTCTCCTCCGTACCCGTCACGTCGGCCGCTACGTCAGCCGTCACGTCGACCGCAGTGTCGGCCGCCTCCTCGGCGGCCAGCGACACCAGACCGTCCCGCTGCCCGCCCGCGAGGGCCTGGCGGGCACCGTAGGCGGCCTCGGCGGCGCGGCGGTCCGCGCGGGCGGCGGCCAGCTCGGTGAGGAGCTCGCCGAGGCCGGCGTCCTCCAGGGTGGTGCGCAGGCCGCGCACGGTGGGCAGGCGGTAGAGGGTGCCCTCGTCGGCGGCGAGGCGGTCGACCAGGTCGACGAGGTCCGGGAAGGACAGCCCGTCGAGGTCCTGGCCGGGCAGCAGGCGGGCGAGTTCGCGCACCCCGGTGTTGATGGCCTCGAAGGCCTGCGCCGTGCGGTGGGCGAGGGCGGCGTCGGACGGCGCGGTGGGCAGCGTGCCGGCGGGCGCGAGGGCGGCCCAGGCCCGGCGCTCGACCGCGGCGGAGGCGAGTGCCTCGTGCAGGTCCTGGCCGCGGGGGCGGCCGGTGGTGACGGCGAGGGCCGCGGCCTGCTTGCGCAGCGAGCGGCCGCGCAGCCAGGACAGCTTGACGCCGCGCTCGCGCCGCCAGGTCCGGTCGGCGGTGGCGGCGATCAGGGAGTCGAGGTCGGCGTCGTACGCGGCCGGGGCGAGCACGGTCGAGGTGCGGCGCAGGAGCTGGAGCATCTCGACGAGTACAGCGGTCTTGCCGACGGTGTCCGGCGCGTCGATCTTGACATCGGCGGCGAGCGCGGTGACGTCGTCCCAGACCTGCTGGAGGTCGTGTCCGCGCAGTTCGGCGAGGACGGTGGACGCGGCGCGCGCGTCCTCGGGAGTGGCGACGGTGTCCAGGGCCGCGTGCCAGGGGTGGGTGTCAGAGGTGAGGGTGAAGGCACCGAGTTCGGCGTAGCGGCCGAGTTCCTCGCGGAGGTCGGTGTCGGTGGTGGTCGCGGCGGCCGCGGTGTCCGTGGCGGCCGTGGTGTCCTTGACGTCTGCGGAGCCGGCTGCGTCGGCCGCGTCGGCGTTGCGGGAGTGAAGCACTGTCATGTGAGGTCCGGTTCTGGGCGGCTGCGGCGGGGGCGTGGGCTGGCGGCGAGGGGGCGGCGGTCCGGGTGCGCGGTGCGGCCCCGGCGGGTGGGGCTGAGGGGGCGCGCGGTAGGGCTGCCGGTCGGAGGCCAAGAATACGGGTGCCCGTTCGAGCCATGCACGCACCCACCGCTCCTCGGGGCGGTGTGGCGTGCCACAGCGCCCGGCCGGGCGCCACCGGGGAGGGCCGGTCGGGTGGTCCGCGTCAGCGGTCGTCACCCGGTCATCCCCCGTTCGGGGCACGCCCGGACCGGCCGTCCGGGTCCGTACCGACCGCATCGGCCGTGCCCGGTGCCGGTGGCGGGTGGTGTCCGGCGCGGGCGAGGGCGGCGAGGTCGACCGGCGCGAGGTACTCGGTCAACGGTGTGCGGTGCCACCAGGCGCGGGTCTGCCGCAGTTCGCGCCAATCGGTGAACCGGTAGCGGTGGAGGGTCGCCCGGACGTGGGTCGGCGGGGTGTCCGGGAACGGGTTGTGCCGGAGCAGGCGCAGGGTGTCCCGGTCGTTGACGAGCAGCCGGGCGACGAACGGCAGGAACCACGGCCGGGCGTAGCCGGTGGAGATCGCGGCGAACCACATCAGCCAGTCCAGCCGCAGGTGGTAGGGGGCGTACTGGCGCGGGAGGCGGCGGACGTCGCCGGGTTTGCCCTTGAAGCCGTACTCCTTCCACACGGTGTGCCGGGTGACCACCGGTTCGTCCGTCCCTTCGAGCACGACCTCCTGCCGGGTGCGGCTGACGCTGCCGAACGCGCCGTAGGTGTTGACCAGGTGGAGGCGGTTGAAGGAACGGTTCATGACCTGGCGGGGCGAGACCATGTTGCGGACCGGCCAGTAGCTCAGGACGAGCACGGCGGCGGTGAGCGCCAGGGCCAGGGCCTCGAACCAGACCGGGGCGGCGGGGTAGTCGCGCGGGTGGACGGGCAGGCCGAGGCGGGCCGGGTCGACGGCGGCGAGGGCGAGCGCGACGGTGAGCCAGTTGAGCCAGGCGAAGTTGCCGGAGGCGACCAGCCAGAGCTGGGTGGCGACGACGACGCAGGCGGCGAAGGTCGCCACGGGCTGCGGGAGGAGCAGGCAGACCGGGACGAGGAGTTGGGTCACGTGGTTGGCGGCCGCCTCGACGCGGTGCAGCGGACCGGGCAGGTGGTGGAAGAACCAGCTGAGCGGACCGGGCATCGGCTGGGTCTCGTGGTGGAAGCGCAGGCAGGTCAGGTCGCGCCAGCAGCTGTCGCCGCGCAGTTTGATCAGTCCGGCGCCGAACTCGACCCGGAAGACCAGCCAGCGCAGCAGCCACAGGACGGGGGCGGGCGGGGCGGTGTCGGCGTTACCGAGGAAGGTGGCCAGGAAGCCCGCTTCGAGCAGCAACGATTCCCACCCGAACGAGTACCAGGTCTGCCCGACGTTGACGATCGACAGGTAGAGGACCCACAGCACCGCCCAGCAGAGCATCGACACCCCGAGCGGGACGGCGTCGCCGAGGCCGCCGAGGAGGGCGGCGGAGAGCGCGGCGCCGGTCAGGGCTACGGCGGCGAAGAAGCGGTCGCTGTAGTGGAGGTGGAAGAGTCCGGGCGCCTGCCGGAACGGGACCCGGGCGGTGAAGCGGGGCACCGGGAGCATGCCGCGGCTGCCGATCAGGGCGCGGAACTGCCGGGCGGCGGCGAGGAAGGCGATCAGGTAGAGGGCGGCCAGCAGCCGTTGCACGAGCAGTCTGCTGAGCCAGTACTCGGGGGCGGCGAACCACTGCATGCGGCCCATGCCTACCACCGGCGGCGGCCCCGGGGACGGGTCCGGCGGGGCGGCGGCGGGCGGTTCACCCGGACAGCAGCGCGGCGGGGAGCCTCTCCTCGGGGGTGAGAGGCGCCCCGCCACGGTGGGACGGCTCGCCGCGGTGGGCGGCCGGCGCTGCGGTCCCGCCACGACGCGCGGTCGGGGCGCGTTCGGGACCTGGGAGGGACCTGGTCGGGACGTGGTCGTGCCGTGGGAGAAACGTGGTCGGGCGGTCGGACTGGGTCTGGCTGTCTGGCTGTCTGGCTGTCTGGCTGTCTGGGCCATGGTCGGGGCGCGGTGCCGCCGCGGTGGGCGGCCGGTGCTGCGCCGTACGGAACTCCGGTGGTGCGTACGCGGTCCGGGGGGTGACCCGCACGCGGTCCGGACGGGCCGGGCCGGTGGTGCTCAGCCCGGCAGGACGAGGCCGGTCTCCCCCGCGCCGAGGCCGGGGCGGCCGACCGGGGTGGTGCCGTTCTGCTGGAGGCGGTCCACCAGGAGGGCCGCGAGCGTGCCGAGTTCCTCCTCGGTGCGGGACTGCGCGGTGACGTCCATGCCGACCGTCAGCACGCCGGTGACCTGGCCGGTGCGGGCGGTGCGCAGCGGGGTGCAGGTGAAGCTGAAGATCTGCTGCCCGCGCTGGGCCTCGGGGCGCAGGGACTGGACCCGCACCTCGTTGAGGACGGTGGCGCGGCCGGTGTGGTACGCCTCGGAGACCGCCTGCTGGAGGCCGGCGGCGCCGAGCTGGGGGTAGGCCAGGCCGACGGCGCCGTACGCCGCCGGGGCGCCGAAGGTGTCGGCGTGCTGGGCGTTGGCGTAGCGGATCTCCTGGCCCGGACCGTCGGTGAGCATGATCGGGAACGGCGAGCCGTCGAAGGCCGCGAACATCTCCTGCTGCTGGGCGAGCAGGTTGTCGCGCAGGCGGATCTCGGAGAGCAGGGCCTCGGCGAGGTGCTGGATGTCGCGCAGCCGTTCGCGGCCCCACTGCCGGGGTTCGCGGTCGAGCACGCAGACGGTGCCGATGACGGTGTTGGTGTCGTCGACGAGCGGGGCGCCGAGGTAGGCGCGGACTCCCAGTTCGTCGACGACCGGGTTCCCGGCGAACCGGGGGTAGGCGAGGATGTCGTCGAGCGCGAGGGGGGAACGCTGCGCGACGACGTGGGGGCAGAAGCCGTGACTCAGCGGCATCTCCCGGGTCGGAAGGTCGAAGGCGATGCCGCGATCGGCCCACGAGGAGCCTTCTTCGGCCACCGCGTCGGTGGAGTTTGGCGGGATGTAGAGCCCCCGGAACATCTGGCGCTCGTCGTTGATGAAGTTGACCATCGCGATGGGGGCGCGGGTGATGCTGGCGGCCAGGTGGGCGAAGCGGTCGAAGGCCTCGTCCGCGGTGGGCTCGTTGAGGCCCAGGCTGCGCAGCCTGCGGGCCCTCTCGGACTCGCCGGCGGCACCCGGGAACTGGCCTTGAGTGCTCATCACATCAGTCATGGCGCACATGTAATCAGACATCCGGCGCCTTAGGCGCTCCCGGCCCCTCCCCTTCCTCGCTGCTGATGCTCAGTCAAAGCCGCATGTCGGCGGCGAGGCGGCGGGCGGCCCACCTGCGGGCGGCGAAGGGCCGTCCGACGGGCCGCCGGGCGGGGACGGGCCGGGAACCGCGGGGCAACCGTTGCGGGAAGCGGCAGACAACCGGAACGGGAACCGGCACAAGCCCCAGATCCCAAAAGCGGGACAGGTCACTTCCCCGCCCGACACCGCTTCAATCCCCGGCAGTCCGTGAACGGCCCGAATCACGCCAATCCAAGATCCACTGTAGAGCGCTTACGGCACACATATGACAATGAGCCCTGCCGAAAAACGGCGGTCCCCAAGGGCAGCGTGGGCCACCGCCGGCACATCCGCACGCACCGGCTGCAACTCAGGGGCAACCGGCCGCCACCGTCACTCCCCCACCCCTCGGCGGCCGAAGCGGATCGGCTGCACGGACGGAGGCACATCCACCGAACCACCCGAACCGAGAGGACCTGGTATGGCGATGGACTACTTCACCGACGAGCGACACGAGAGCCTCCGAGCGGAGGTACGCGAGTTCGCGGAGAAGGAAGTACGCCCGCAGGTGGCCAGAATGGAGGCCGAGCGCCAGGTCGAATTCGAGCTCTCGCGGGAGATCGCCCGCCGTGGCTGGATCGGCGTCACCATCCCGCGGGAATTCGGCGGACTGGGACTGGGACACCTGGCCAAAACCGTGATCGTCGAGGAACTGTCGCGTGTCAGCGGCGCGATGGGGGCGATCGCGCAGGCCTCGCAGCTCGGCGTCGCCAAGGTGATCCACTTCGGCAGCGACACCCAGCGCCGCCACTGGCTGCCCCGGTTCGCCAACGGGACGGCGCTGCCCACGATCGCCGTCACCGAGCCGGAGTCCGGCGGCCACGTGCTCGGCATGAGCGGCACCGCCCGGCGCGAGGGCGACGAGTACGTGCTCAACGGCCGCAAGTGGTTCGTGGGCAATTCGCACATCGGTGACGTGCACGGCGTGGTGCTCCGCACCGGCGAGGGCAGCAAGGGGCTGTCCGCGTTCCTGGTGGAGAGCGACCGCCCGGGCTTCCGTACCGGCGAGCTGGGCTCGCAGAGCGGTCTGCACGGCTTCAGCTTCGGCGAACTCGTCTTCGAGGACTGCCGGATCCCGGCCGCCAACCGGCTCGGCCTGGAGAGCCAGGGCCTGGACGTGGCCTACTCGTCCTCGACCCTCTACGGGCGGCTGAACCTGGCGGCGGTCGCGCTCGGCATCCACCGGGCGATCGTCGAGGACACCGCGCGGTTCGCCGAGGAACGCATCATGTACGGCAAGCCGCTGTCCCAACTGCCGAACATCGCGCTCAAGCTGGGCGAGATGCAGTCCCGGCTGATGACCGCCAAGCTCGCCGCGTACCACGCCTCGCACCTGCTGGACCACGGCCGGCCGTGCGACGCCGAACTGATGAACGCCAAGCTGATCAACACCGAGTACGCGCTGGACTCGGCGCGCAACGCGATGGAGATCCACGCCGCCCGCGGCCTGCACGCCGACTTCCACATCGAGCGCTACCTGCGCGACGCCACCCACGTCTACCCGCCGGCCGGCACCTCGGACGTCCAGCGGCTGCGGCTCGGCCAGGTGGCCTCGGGCACCTACGGGAAGCAGTGGTCGGCCGAACTCGGCCATCTGGCCAGCTGGGCGTGGACCGAGCTGGCCGAGCGCGAGGCCGGGGCGGAGGCGCAGGCGCAGGGCGCTTCGGCGGCCGTGCTGCGGATGCCGCTGGCGGGCTGAGCCGGGCAGGACCGGGACCTCCCCACAGGTGCCCTTGACACGTCCCTGACGGCTTTCCGGTGGCCGAACCCCGGCCGCCGGAAAGCCGTCAGGCCCGCCCCGCACCTCACCCGACCTGCCGGAACGACCCCCGGGGCGAACCCCGGACGCCCCCGCCACCGTGTCATCACCCGTTCACATATCGTCAGTTGATGTTGCCCAGATGGCACCTGAGGCTGGTAGCGTGCCTGCAGTCGGCGGCCGTGCAGCTCCCGTCCGGACGGTGACCACACGTCACCACCTCCGGCAACCCTCCGGGCTCCGCCGGCCGTGGCGCCCCGCGACCGCGGTCGGACCGCACACGGACAACCGCCGTTCGGCCCTGCTACAAGGAATCAGATGCCAGGCATATCGGCCCCCCGGACGGGCCACCGCGCCGGCCGGTCCGGCTCCCTCCGCAGCTCGCTCCTCGCCCTCGCGGTGGTCCCCTGCCTCGGCCTCGCCGCCGCCTGGGGCTACGCCGCCTACCTGCTGCGCGACGCCGGGGAGCGCACCGCCCTCTACGGCGGCACCGCGGTGGTCGCCCTCGTCCTGCTCTGGAGCCTGGTCCGCGGCCTGCGTGCCGCGCGCACCCTCCCGGGCCGGCTCGCCGACCTCCACGCCGAGACCCTGGCCCTCGCCCAGCAGGAGATCCCCCAGGTCGTCGGGCGGCTCCAGGCCGGCGAATCGGTCCCGACACCGCCCGCCTGGACCCCGTCCCGGCGGATCGGCGACGAGGTCCAGCAGACCGCCGACGGCCTCGCCGCCGTCCGGCAGGCCGCCGTCGCCGCGATCGTCCACCAGGCCCAGGGCCGCGAGGGGACGAAGAAGGTCTTCCTCAACATCGCCCGGCGCACCCAGATCCTGATCCACCGCCAGATCAGCATGCTGGACGCGCTGGAGCGCGAGCACGAGGAACCCGAGCTGCTGCGCGAACTGTTCGCGGTCGACCACCTCGCCACCCGGATGCGGCGCAACGCCGAGAACCTGGTCATCCTGGGCGGCGCCCTGCCCGCCCGGCGCTGGCGCAACGCCGTCCCCATGGTCAACGTGCTGCGCAGCGCCGTCTCCGAGACCGAGAACTACTCGCGCGTCGTCGTCCAGGGCGTGCCCCGGGCCTCGCTCAGCGGCCAGGCCGTCGCCGACGTGATCCACCTCGTCGCCGAACTGATCGAGAACGGCACCACCTTCTCCCCGCCCTACACCCAGGTGCAGGTCTCCGCGCAGGAAGTGCCCAAGGGCCTGGCGGTGGAGGTCGAGGACCGCGGTCTCGGCATGGCCGAGGACGAGTACGAGCGGCTCAACGACTACCTGGCCAACCCGCCCGAGCTGGACGTCTCCGCGCTCGGCGACGACCTGCGGCTCGGCCTGTTCGTGGTCGCGCGGCTCGCGGCGCGGCACGACATCCAGGTCACCCTGCGGCCCTCGCCGTACGGCGGGACCAGGGCCGTGGTGCTGGTGCCCGCGCTGCTGCTGGAGCAGGCCGGACAGCCGGCCGCCCTCCCCGGTCTGCCGTCCGGTGCCCGGGTCACCCGGACGCCCGTGCCCGACCTGCCGCCCGGCGGCGGGGCGGACGCGGACGCGGAGCTCGGCGAGATCGACCAGGAGCTGTCCGGCGCGCTCGCCGGGGTCCTGGGCGGGCTGCTGGGCACCCCCCGGGCGGACGCCGAGTACCCCGTGGTCGGGTCGTCCGGCGTCGGACAGGCGGGCGTCGGCCCGTCGGCGACCGGGCGGACGGTGGCCGGGCAGACGGTGGCCGGTGGGATCGAGGGCGCCGCGGTGGAGGGGGTCCCGGCTCTCGGCGCGGCTCCCGCACCGGCCCCGGCCTTCGCTCCGGCTCCGGTCCAGGCGCAGGCCCAGACTCCGGTTCAGACTCCGGTCCAGGCGCAGGCTCCGGTGCAGGCTCCCGTCGTGGACCCGGTGCGCTACGGCGACGACCCGGCCGGAGTGCTCGGCGGTACGGCGGACCGGTTCGACGGCAGCGTGGTGATCGGCGAACTGCTCGCGCGCTACCCCCAGGGCGGCGCCCGCGACGAGGACGACCCGACGGTCAACGCCGGCCTGTCGGTGGGCTCGTCGATCCCCGGTCTGCCGGGCGCCGTGGTGGTGGCCCGACCGGCCATGCCCCGGCCGTACGGCGAGCCGGGGGACGAGCCCGGCCCGGACGGGTCCTCGGCAGTGGCCGGGCCCTCGACAGGGACCGGGGCCGGGGAGTCGGCGGCAGGGGTCGGCGAGGGGCCGGCGGCGACCGCGCTCGCGGCGCTCGCAGCCGCGACGGCCGCCTCGGCGGCGGCAGCGGCGCCCACGCACCAGCGCGCCGAGGAGGTCGCGCCGGAGCACGGCCCCGACGGCGAGCTGCGCACCCCGCGCGTGCTGCCGCAGCGGGTCCGCAACGCCAGCCTCGCCGAGCAGCTGCGCGAGGCCAACGCGCCGGGCGCGGGGTTCGGCCACCCCGGCGGGTACGGACGGTCCGGCGCTCCCGCCCCCGCCGCCCAGTACGGCCGCACCGGCCCGGCGGCTCCCGACGGGGCCGACGGCGTCGGCGGGACCGGCTCCTCCGGACCGTCCGCGGACGACCTCTCGCCGCAGCGCTCGCGGGCCACCATGGCCGCCATCCAGCGCGGCACCCGCACCGCCCGTGCGACGACACCCGACGCGGACGCGCCGGCCGGGCCCTCCGCCCCGGCCGCACCTTCCGCAGCTAAGGAACAGCAGTGATGACGCAGTACACCGATACCCAGCGCGACCTCAACTGGCTGCTGGACCAGCTGGTGGCGCGGGTCCCGGAGACCCGGCACGCCATCGTCCTGTCCGAGGACGGCCTGCTGATCGGGCTCTCGCAGGACCTGGACCGGGCCGACGCCGAGCACCTGTCGGCCGTGGCCTCCGGACTGCAGAGCCTCGCCCGGGGCGCCGGCCACCGGTTCAACGGCGGGCGGGTCCGGCAGACCGTGATCGAGATGGACCAGCTGTTCCTGTTCGTCACGACCGCCGGCCAAGGCGCCCGGCTCGCCGTGCTCACCAGCGAGGCGGTCGACGCCGGGCTCATGGCCTACGAGATCAACATGCTGGTGAAGCAGGTCGGCCAGTACCTCACCGCGGCGCCGCGCAGCGACGCCGGCCAGCCGGGCGTGGGTGGCGGTGCGTGACCGTCGACGCCGACGAGGCCTGGTTCTTCGACAAGGACGCGGGCCATCTGGTCCGCCCTTACGCCATCACCAACGGGCGCACCGGACCGGTCCGTGACGGATTCGCGCTGATCACCCTGGTGGTCACCGCCGACCCGCGCACGGACACCAGCCGGTTGACGCCCGAACCGGCCGCGATCCTGGACCTCTGCCGCGAACGCCCGCTGGCGGTGGCCGAGATCGCGGCCACCATGGACCTCCCGGTGAGCGTGGTCAAGGTATTACTGGACGACCTCGCCGAGGCCCGGATGATCCTCACCCGGGCACCCGTCCAGCTCGCCGAGGCACCGGACATCGCGTTGATCCGGGCTGTGATCGAGGGTGTCCGGCGGCTCTGACCGGGTCGGGTCCGATCGGGCCGGGTCCGTTCCGTCGCCGTCCACCCTCCAGTCTCTTTCGACCTTTCGCTCTTCCGCTCAGTTCCCTTCCAGGAGACCAGACGTGACGACCCAGAGCCTGGTGCCGGGCGCGGTCAAGATCCTCGTGGCCGGCGGCTTCGGCGTCGGCAAGACCACCATGGTCGGCTCGGTCAGTGAGATCGAACCGCTCCAGACCGAGGAACGGATGACCCGGGCCAGCATCGGGGTCGACAGCCTCGACGGCGTCCAGGGCAAGTCGACGACCACCGTCGCGATGGACTTCGGCCGGATCACCGTCCGGCAGGACCTGGTGCTCTACCTGTTCGGCACCCCGGGCCAGTTCCGGTTCTGGTTCATGTGGGACGACCTGGCCCTCGGCGCGCTCGGCGCGATCGTGCTGGCCGACACCCGCCGACTGGAGTCCAGCTTCGCCGCCGTCGACTTCTTCGAGCAGCGCGGCATCCCGTTCGCCATCGGTGTCAACTGCTTCCACGGGCGCCGCGACTGCACCCCCGACGACGTCCGGCGCGCGCTCGACCTCGACCCGGGGGTGCCGGTCGTGCTCTGCGACGTCCGGGAGCGCGCTTCCAGCAAGGAACTGCTGCTCGCCCTGCTGGACCGGGTGCACGAGGACGCGCTCAGCTCACGGCGCTGAGTGCTGGGACGGCCGGCCGTCCCAGCGCCCCGGCGGCCCGGCGTCCCGCTCCCTGCTCAGGCGCCGGCCGGGGAGGCGGGAGCCGGCTCCAGGTCGTGCAGCGCGCGCACCAGCGGCGCCAGCTCGGGGACGTCGGCGGCCCCGGTGAGCGTCGCCTCCAAGGTTGCATCGTGCAACGGCCGCGCCACCCGGAGCAGTTCGCGGCCCTGCGGGGTCAGCTCGGTGTAGATGCCGCGCCGGTCGTCCGCGCACAGGTAGCGGCCGAGCAGCCCGCGCTCCTCCAGCCGGCTCACCAGCCGGGTGGTGGCACTGCTGCTCAGCGCCGCCGCGCGGGCCAGCTGCTGCATCCGCATGTGCCAGCCGTCCTGCCGCGACAGCGCCTCCAGCACCGTGTACTCGACCACGGAGAGGCGGTACTCGGCCTGCAGGGCCTTCTCCAGGGCCGAGTCGATCAGCCCGTGCAGCGCGGCCAGCGTGCGCCAGCCGCTGGCGCGGATCTCGGCGGCGTCGTCCTGGATCCCCATGGCTCGCGTCTCCCTGCTCGGGTCATGTGCTCGTACGGTCGTGCTGTGCGGCTGTGCGGCTCGCGCGGCTGTTGCTGTGCTGCGGTGCGGTGCTGCCGGGGTCCTGCCCCGGGCGGCCGGCCCCCTCCGGCAGGCCACCGGCCGTTCGAACGTTCCGCTTCGTTCAAGTATGCCATTTGGCGCGGCATATCTGCTTGTGCAAATAGTTCTGCTTATGGCCGATTACCGGGAGCCTCCTGGGTCCAGGCGGTCGCGCAGAGTGCCGAGGCCAACTCCTCCTCGTACCAGGCCGCCGCCAACCAGGCGGCCGCGAAGGCGTCGTGGTCGTCCGCGACCACTCGGCCGAAGACGTCGCGCGGCTGGTCCACCGCCGCCCCGAGCAGACCCTCCAGCAGCGCTGCGCCGGTGGCCAGCCCCGCCGACCGCAACCGGGCCCGGTCGTCGCGCGCCGCACCGGTCCCCAGTGCCAGCACCGCCCGGCCGCCGGTCACCGCCTGCTCCACCCGGCGGGACAGCAGGTGCACCGGCGTGCTCGGCGGGAGCGACCCCGCCGGCAGGGCCGTGAGCGGCGGGACGGCGTCCAGGGGCGGGAGGGCCAGGTCCGCCGTCTGGAGCCGCTCCAGGCCGAGATTGACCCGGCCCGCGCGATCGGCGGGCAGGGCGAGGGCCGGGGCCGGGGTCTCCGGGGCTCGATCCTCCGGGGCTCGGTCCCCAAGGGGCGGCGTGGACGGGGGCTCGCCGACCGCCAGCAGGCGCAGCTCGGGGCGGGCCGAGCGCTCCAGGCGGCCGATCACCCGCAGCCGCAGGCCGGGGGCGGTCGCCAGCAGCGCGAGGTTGCCCCGGTGGGCCAGCCCCGGGTGGTCGTGCGCGGCACGCAGCGCCACCACCACTCCCCCGCAGTCCGCCAGCAGGCTCGGCTCCCCGCCCGGCCCGTGCGGGACCGCCCCGAGCAGCGTCACGTCCAGGAACAGGAGTTCACCCCCGGCCGGCCGGACCTCCGGGGGCAGTGCGGCCGCGCCGAGCGCCCGCGCCACCTGCGCGGCAGGCGGCTCTGCCCAGAGCCGGGCCGCCGGCTCGGCCGTCCAGGCCGCCCCCGCCGCGCGCACCGCCCGGACCGAGGCGCCCGCCCCGAGCCGCCCGGCCGCCGACCTGGTCGCGCCCTGCACGGCCAGCCCGGCCCGGGTGAACTCGCGGTGGCTGAGCATCGCGTCGCCCAGCCGGACCGCCCGGTTGCCGGCGCCGACCGCCTGCGGCGCCGCCGCGGCGGCGTCGGTGTGCGGCATGATCTCGGCCATCGTGTGCAGGCCGCCGCCCGCGTCGACCGCCCAGGTGAGCACACCCGCGTGAGTGGCCGTCAGCACCGGCTCGGAGAACAGTCCGTACAGCCGCAGCCCGCCCGCCGCCGTGTACACCTGGCGGGCCGTCCCCCGCAGGGCGGCGACATCCGGACCGGCGGTGTCCGCCGCGGCGGCGGCGGACAGGGCCGTACTGAGGCCGAGCAGCTCGCGCAGACCGGCCACCAGGTCGGCGAGCCGGTGGTCCGGTTCGCCCGACCGGGCCGCCCGGATCCGGGTGACCACCGCCACCGCCGCGGCCGCCGGCCGGTGCAGCCCGGCCAGCCGGGCCCGGTGGGCCGCCCGCAACAGCTCCGCCTGGAGCACCGCGCCCGCACCGCCCACGCCCGCCGCGAGGGCGGCGGAGGCCACCCGGTGCAGCAGGTCGACGGCGGCGCGTTCGGCGGCGCCGAGCGTTCCGGCGGCCGGATCGTCGTCGTGCGGCGCGTCGTGCGGCGCGCCGGGGAGAGCGGCCGCCGGGGCGGTGGCCGGGGGCTCGCCCTCGGCCGGGGCCGGTTCCACCTGTTCCGCCGACGGTTCGCCGTCGGCCAGCGGGCAGACCGTGACCGCCGCCGCCCGGTGCACGCACGCCGGCGCCAGCAGGCAGCCGCAGCGCACATCGCCCGACGTGGCCACCACCCCGCCCGGCGCGTGCAGAACGAGCTCCGTCTCCTCGTCCACGGCGATCCGCCACTCCTCGCCGGTCCGTTCCACCGGCCGTTCGGCCAGTTTGGCGGCCGCACCGTCCAGGCGCTTCTGCAGCCGCGCCGACAGTCCGGCCACCACCTCGGCGACCACCTCCGGTCGCACCGCCGGCCACTGCACCCGCGAACCCGTCACGCCCTGCACCGCCTCCGTCATCGGACCTTCTCCCCCACCCAGCGGGCCAGTTCGAGCGGACTGAGCGCCGCCACCGGCATCCCGGCCGCGACCAGCCGGCTCGCGATCGCCTTCGAGTACCGGGCCGTGCCGGTGTCGTCCAGCGCGGCGCAACCCAGCAGATGGCACCCGGAGTCGACCAGCGCCCGGGTCTGCGCCAGCAGCCCGCCGACCGGACCGCCCTCCTCGAAGTCGCTGACCACCGCGATCAGCGTGCGGGACGGCACCGTCACCAGCTCCCGCGCGTACTTCAGCCCGGCGGCGATGTGGGTACCGCCGCCGATCCGGACCTCCAGGAGCAGGCCGAGCGGATCCGTCACCCGGTCGGTCAGGTCGACCACCTCGGTCGAGAAGGCGACGAAGTGCGTGCTCAGCGAGGGCACCCCGGCCAGGATCGACGCGGTCAGCGCCGCCCAGACCGTGGACGACTCCATCGAGCCGGAGACGTCCACGACCAGGATCAACCGCCAGTCGGACGCCTGCTTGGCCCGGGTCCGGAACACCGGGCGCTCCGGCACGATCACCATGCCGCCCGGCTCGGTGCCGGTACCGCTGCCGCTGCTGCTGCCGGTGCCGCTGTCGGCCGAGGGGGCGGCGGGGCGGGCGGTCGCCAGGTTGGCGCGGATGGTGCGGTGCAGGTCCAGGCCGCCGCCGGGGCGCCGGCTCGGACGCGGCACGCTGATCCCGGTGAGGGCGGGGCGCAGCCTGGTCGCCAGCTCCCGGCTCAACTCGTCGACCAGGCGCCGGACCAGCGGCCGCAGCGCGGCCAACCGGGCCTCGGGCAGACCGCCCGCGTGCTCCAGGACGGTGCGCAACAGGTCGACCGACGGCCGCACGGCCCCCGGGTCGATCGCCTCCAGGGCGTCGCCGCGCCCGTGGGCCACGGCCGCCGCCAGCACCTCCTCCCGGATGCCGGGCCCGAACAGGGCGGTCAGCTCCTCGGACCACTCGCGCACGCCCGGGTACGGCGCCTCGCGGCCGCCCCGGTTGCCGCCCGCCCCGCCCCGGCCCTCCAGACCGGGGCCGGAGCCCTCGCCGTGCCCCGTGCCGTAGAGCTCGTCCAGCGCGGACGCGAGCCGCGAGGCACGGCCGCCGGGGCGGCCGCTGCCCGGTCGGCCGAGGAGCAGCCGCCAGCGTTCGGCCGCGCCGAGGGCGTGGGAGCCGGACGGCTCGGGGACGGGCTCGGGGACGGGTGCCTCCTCGGCCGGGGCCTGGTCGGCGGGTGCCGCCTCGGTGGGAGCCGGGAGGCTCGGTGGGAGCAGCCCCCGGCGGGCGAGTGCGGAACGGGCTGCGAGGTCGGCGCGGGACCAGTCGGCGAGCAGCGCGGGCGGCACCTCCTCCGGCAGCGTGTCCAGCCGGGCTCCCAGGCGCTCCTCGACGAGCGTCAGCAGCCGGTCCCGGGCCGCCGGGCTGAGTGTGTCGAACCCACCGCGCAGGGCGGGCAGCCGGTCCAGGAAGGCGTTGTCCGGGAGGGTGGCGATCCGCTCCAGCAGTGGTTCCAGCGCCTCGGGCGCGGTGGCGAACAGGCTCTCGGCGGCCGTCAGCAGTCCGACCAGCGACCGGCCCAGGGCATGCCGGGCGTCGGGGCCGGTGGCGCCGTCGACCCAGGAGGCGGCCCGGTCGCCGAACACCGCCGGGACCTCCTGCCGGAGCAGCACCCGCACCGCACCGGCCGCACCGCGCACCAAGGGGCTCCCCCGGTCGGCGAGTTCGGCCAGCGTGTGGCGCAGCCGCAGACCGCCGGCGAGGTCGGCCCGCCGGGCCAGCTCGACCAGCGCCCTGGCGTCCTCGGCCTCGTCCGATCCGCCGAGCCCCTCCAGCTGCCGCACCGCCGCCACCGTCACCACCTCCGCGGCGGCAGCCACGGCGGCCAGGAACGAGTCCTCCGCCCCGGGGCCGGTGGCGGCCGACGGGTCGGCGGCCACACCGGGGTCGGGGATGCCGGTCACCGGGCCCGGGAGCGGGCGGTGGGTGGCGGTGAGGCGGTCCAGGAGGGCGAGGGCGTCGAGGAGTTCGGGCAGGGTGCCGCTCTCCGGGAGGACGGCCGTCAGCTGGGCGAGGCGGATGCCGGTGAGGGCCGGGAGGCCGCAGGCGTCGGCGTCGGCGAGGCCCCGGAGGACCTCGCGGGCGGTCGGGCCGTCGGCCTGCCGCTCCCGGCGCAGCCGCTCGCGCAGCGCTCCCTCGGCGGCCTGGGCCGGGGTGACGCCCTGAGTCCCGGCGACGGTGAGCATCGCGGCGACGGTCGGGGTCCAGCGGACCCGCCAGCGGGTGGTGAGGGTCTCGGTCCCGCCGGCGCCGGTGGACTCGACCGGTTCGGCGTAGGGGACGCCGCAGGCGGTGAGCCGGTGGAGCAGGAGCTCGCGGCGGCGGTCGAGGGCCGAGCGGAGCGGGTCGAGGCGCAGTTCGCGCGGGTTGGGCTCGGCGGTGTCGCCGGGGCCGGGCAGGCCCAGCTCGGTGAGGAGTCGCTCGACGGCGGGGGCGAGGCCGCTGCGCGGGGCGGCCGGGGTGGGTACGCCGGTGCGGGTGCCGACCAGGACCCGTTCCAGTGCGCGGGCCACCGCCCGGCCCCGGCCGAGCGGTTCGCCCTGGGCGAGGGCGGTCTGCACGGCCTCGACCAACTCGCCCCGGCCGGGGGCCGCCAGACCGCGCAGCCGGGCGAGGTCGCCGGCGAGGCGGACGATCTCGCGGGCGTCGGCCGGGCCGGAGGGGTGGTCCTGGCCGCGCAGGGCCTCGCAGATCCGCACGGCGGTGGTGACCAGTGCCTCGGCCAGCCGGTCCTGGTCCCCGGCGGCGTCGAGCACGGTGTGCTGCCACTCGGGGTCGCGGATGCCGGCCGGGTAGCCGGAGCGGGCGTCGAGCAGCGGGTAGGTGTAGGGGATCAGGGAGACGACGTGGCGGCCCTCCGGCACCCGGTCGGGGGCGAGGCCGGAATCGGGGCCGGGATCGGGCCCGGGTGCCCCGGCGGCGTCCACCCCGGCCGGGAGGAGCGCGGGCGCGTGGAAGGCTCCGACGACGGCGGCCACCCGGCGTCCGCCTTCGGCCGCCTCCCGGATGCACGCCCGCATCCAGGCCTCGCGCCGCAGGTCGTACGGGTCGACACCGGTGCCGTCCGAGGCGTCGCGGCGCAGCGCCCAGCCGACCAGCAGCGCGGCGCGGCGGACGGCCTCCGGGGTGGAGCCGGGGGCGGCGGTCTCGACCAGGCGGTCCCAGAGGTCCTCGTCGTCCTCGCGGCCGGTGAGGCGGTGCCGGAGGGCGTCGGCGACGCCGGGCCGGGGAGTACCAGGGCCGGTGCTGTCCCGGTCGGTGCGGCCGGCGTACCGGTCGCGGACGGCGAGGGGAAGGTCGCAGGCGACCGTCTCGACGCCGTTCCGGCGGGCCCAGCGCAGGGCGGCGAGTTCGGGCGAGAAGTCGGCGAACGGGTAGAAGGCGAGCCCGCCGCCCTCGGCCGCGTCGTCCGAGCGGTCGGCGGCGGGTGCGGCGGCGAGGGCGACCGGGGCCCGGGTGGCCTCGTCCGCGAGCAGGCCGAGCCAGGGCTGGAACTCGGTGGGCAGCTCGACCAGCAGGACATCGGGCCGGGCGGCGTCCAGCAGCGCGGGCACGACGACGCTGAGCGACGGGGCGTGGTGGCGCACCCCGATCAGGAAGGGCCCGGGCGCGTCGAGGCCGGAGGCGGCCAGTCGGGCCGCCTCGGTCGCGACCGTCCCTCGCGGGTCGTCGTGGCCGAGGTCCGCCCCGCCGGGCGGCACCGCGCTGCTCATCTGTTCACCTCTCGGTGGAAGTTCGGGGAGGGGGAAGGGTGGTGCGCGAAGGGGTGTGCGGGGCCGGGGCCGGCCCGCCGCCCTGGTGACGGCGGGCCGGCCGGACGGCCTAGTGCTCCAGGGCGGAGCGCAGCTCCCACAGGGTGCGCCAGGTGGCGGCGCCCTGTTCGGCGCGGCGGCGGACCGGGCCGTCCCAGTAGCCGAGCAGTCGGGCGGCGTCGGCCGGGTCGTCCTTGCGGACGACGCCGATCAGCTGGCCGGGGAGCCGGCCGAGCAGGTCGCCGCCGTCGGGCAGGTACGCGGCGCCGACCCCGATCGCGGTGGCCACCGAGACCGCCTCGGCGGTGCTCATCACGGTGGACGGGCGTTCGACGTCCCAGCCCTCGGTGGAGCGGCCGGTCCGCAGGTCGCGGAAGGCCGTGACCAGGGCCTCCAGCACCGCGTCGTCGACCGCGTAGGCGGCCCCGGCGCGGGCGACGGCGGCGGTGGACTGGCGGCGGACCAGCTCGACCTCGGCCGCCAGGCTGCCGATCGACCCGACCGTCTCGAAGTTGAACCGGCGCTTGAGCGCCGCGGACATCTCACTGACGCCCTTGTCCCGCAGGTTCGCGGTGGCGATCAGGGTGAAGCCGGGGGCGGCGTGCAGCTGGCCGTCCGGGGTGCCGGCCAGCTCGGGGACGGCGATCCGCCGCTCGGAGAGCAGCGAGACCAGGGCGTCCTGGACCTCCGGGAGGCAGCGGGTGACCTCCTCGACCCGGGCGACCGCGCCGGTGGTCATCGCGCTGAGCACCGGGGAGGGCACCAGCGCCTCGCGGCTGGGGCCCTTGGCGAGCAGCAGGGCGTAGTTCCAGCCGTACTTGAGCTGGTCCTCGGTGGTGCCGGCGGTGCCCTGGACGGTGAGCGCGCTGGTGCCGCAGACGGCGGCGGCGAGCAGTTCGGAGAGCATCGACTTGGCGGTGCCGGGCTCGCCGACGAGCAGCAGGCCGCGCTCGCCGGCGAGGGTGACGACGCAGCGCTCGACGAGGGCCCGCTCGCCGACGAACTTCTGCTCGATCGCCAGGCTCTTGCGGCCTGCCTTGAGCTTCTTGCCGCCGCTGCCCATCACGAAGGTGACGACGGCGCGCGGGGTGAGCCGCCAGCCGGGCGGGCGCGGGCCGGAGTCGTGCGCGGCGAGGAACTCCAGTTCGGCGGCGAACCGCTCCTCCGGCGGGACGACCTGCCGGGCCGGGGTGTCGGTGCCGGCGGTGGAGGTACTGGTGGCGGGAGTGGTGGTCATCGGCGGGCCTTCCTGCGCTTGCCGGTCCGGAGCTCTTCGAAGCCCGGGGCGTCCCCGTCGGTGACGCGCTGCCAGGCCCGGGCGAACAGCTCCGGGACGGCGAACCGCGGCAGCACGTCGTGGTGGGTGGGGAGATCGTAGAGGGCGGCCTTCCAGGTCTCGACGGGCAGACCGGGGGCCTTGGCCTCCTGCCAGCCGCCGGGGAGGAAGAGGGTGCGCCCGGCGCGGGCCCGCTTGGCCTCCATGACCAGGCCGGAGGCGAGGAGTTCGGCGCGCGCCTTCTTCAGCCGGGCCGGCTTCCAGCCCGTCCAGCGCGCGACATTGCGGTCGGTCGGGTCCGGCAGCGCGAGCAGCTGGAGGTAGAGGACGGCGGCGTCCTCGCCGAGCTCGTGGGTCTTGGCGACCTCGGCGACCAGCTCGGGCACCGTGAGCAGCGGGTGGTGGGGCCAGACCTCGGCCCCTTCGGCCGGAGCACCCGCAGCACTGGCAGCACCGGCAGCACCGGCGGCGTCGGGGAGCTCCGGCAGGACGACCAGCCGGTCCAGCTCCCCGCCCAGGAGCGCCGTGAGCACCGTCCGCTGACGGGACAGCCAGTAGCTGTCGCCCAGCCCGGCCAGCTGGTCCAGCGCCTGGTCCTGCGCGCCGTCGAGGCCGGCCGGGCGCCACCAGATCTGCTCCGCCTCGTCGTGCGTCGGCGAGAGCACCAGGGCCTCGCCGCAGCGGACCAGCCCGTCCGCGTCGGCGCCGCCCTCGGCGGGCAGGCCGAAGCGGGCGCGCAGCACGGCGGCCAGCGGCTCGCCCTTGCTGTTGCGGCGCAGGTCGTAGGCGAGCAGCAGCCCCGGGTCGGCCAGGCGGGTGTGCAGGGCCCGGACGGCGGGTGCGAGCGAGGCCCGCAGCGGGCTGTTCCAGGGCAGCCGGTAGGCGAGCCAGGCGATCGCGTCGGCGGCCTCGGACAGGGTGCTGTAGTCCGGCAGGGCCAGCGGGTCCTCGGCCTGGAGGACGGGCGTGGCCGCCTCCCCCAGGGGGAGCACCCGTTGGCGGGTGGTGCGGCTCAGCCACGGGGTGGTCGCGAAGTTGAGGATCTCCTCGACCTTCTGGATGGTGGTGCCGCTGACGGTGGACTGCTCCGCCTCGGGCAGGGTGACCAGCCGGCCGAGGCGGGCCGTCCAGTGCGCGGCGCCGGCGGCACTGTCCGGGCCGGTGCTCCAGAGTTCCTCCGGGTCGGCGGGCAGCAGGGCGGACCAGACCTCGCCGAGGGCCTCCCGTTCGCACCCGCGCAGCCAGTCCCGGGCGGCCTTGGCCTCGCCGGACTTGAGGCCGTACTCCTTGAGCGCCTCGGGGGGCAGCGGCGCGCCGTACCAGTGGATCAGCGCCTCGGTGGGGCTGAACAGCAGGGTAGAGCGGACGGCGCCGATGCCGGTGCGCGCGCCGAAGTCGGCGGCGCGATCGGGGCGGTGGGTCATCGCGCCGTGCTCGCGGAGCAGGGCGGTGAAGCGGGCCACCCACGCCGCGTCGACGCTCTCCTCGGTGCCGCGCTCCTCGGCGGTGCCGAAGTGGGCGACCGCGCCGAAGGCCCCGCTCGGGTCGTGGTCGACGGCGATCCAGTGCGCCTTGTCCTCGTGGTGGTGGCTGCAGGCGAGGACGACGACGGTGCGGTCGCCGTGCCGCCAGACCTGGCCGGCCCGCCGCTCGTGCTTGCCCTGCTTGGCGGTGGGGTCGGTCAGCGGCTCGGTGAGGACGATCTCGCGCAGGGTGGCGCCCCGGTCGGCGAGCGGACCGGCGGTGAGCTCGGTGAGCAGCAGCGCGAGCGAGTCGCGCTGCTCGGCGGAGGTGAGCGGGGCGGCCGCCGCGTAGGCGAGGGTGCCGAGGCGGCCGAGGGTCTGCAGCCAGCCCTGGTGGTCGTCGTCGCCGTGCAGCGCGATCCGGTGCGGGGTGCTCCAGCCGTCGCCCTCGGCCGCGGGGGGCTCGGCGAGGACGGCGGTGACGGCCCTGAGGTTGTTGAGGACGCGGTAGTTGGCGCTGCGGTCCCAGGAGCGGCCGAAGCCGCCGACACCGGGCAGCAGCAGGGCGACGGCCTGGCCGAGCTCGTAGTCGGTGCCGTGCTCGGGCCGGTAGGCGCACTCGACGGCACCGGAGCCGCCGACGGTTCGGCCGTCGTCCTCGGGCTGCGGCAGGTAGCGGGCGATCCGGTCGAGCAGGTCGGCGGCGGTGCGGGCGAGGCCGGTGACGCCGGCCAGCAGCAGCCTGTGGGTGATGCCGGGCAGGACGCCGGCGACGGCGTCGACCGGCAGCCGCTCCTCGGCCTTGTCGCTGCTGACGACCGGGCGGCGCACGCCCTGGACGGTGATCCAGCGCTGCCGGGCGGCGGGAACGGGCTCGGCGTCGGCCGGCCAGGCGGCGTCGACGAGCCGGGCGGCCTGCTCGTGGCTGATGCCGCGCAGCTCGGTCGAGCCCTGCTCGTCGCGCGGGCGCAGGACGTGCCAGTGGGAGAGCGGCAGAACGAGGGCGGTGCCGGCGCCGCCGAGGCCGCCGGGGCGGCCGGGTTCGAAGTCGGCGGTGAAGCCGGCCGGGTCGGCGGTGACGGTGCCCTCGGCCGGGGAGTCCGCGGCGGGCAGGGCGAGGGCCAGGTGGCGTCCGCGGCCCTCCTGGAGGACCGGCCGGCCGCCGCCGGGCAGGATGAGCCGACCGAGCGGGTACAGCGATCCGCCGCCGGTGTTGTCCGCGACGAGCGTGGTGCCGTCGGCGGTGACGGTGGTGATCCGCTTGCCGTCCTTCCGGAGCCAGCTGCCGAGGACGGTCCCGTCGGTGCCGAGCGGCGTACCCTCCAGACCGGGCTGGAGCGGCAGCAGCCAGGTGCGGCGGAGGTCGAGGACGCCCGCCGCGGCGCCGGCGGCGATCCGCGGCGGTTCGGAGGCGCGGCCCGCGGTGCCGGTGGCGGCGTCGAGCTCCTCCAGGACGGGTACGCCGGCGCGCCGCTGGGCCGTCCAGTGGCCGGTGCCGTCGCCGAGGACGCGGTCCTCGGCGGGCAGGACGGTGTCGCCGACGTGCAGCGGCCGGTGGCCGCCGGTGCGGCCGCCGCCGGGCAGCGGCAGGGTCGGCGTCTCGATGTCGCCGCCGCCGTAGTAGTGGGCGATCTGCTCGCCGCCGAGCTCGAAGATCTCGGCGGGCCGGCCGGACCAGTAGGCCCGCTGCTTGCCCTCGTGGGCCCAGGCGACCAGGAGTTCGCCGTCGACGAAGCGGAAGCGGGGGCGGTGCCAGGAGTCGAGCTTGTCGGGGATGCGCAGGGTGTGTTCGAACAGGATGCCCTGCGGGCCGGCTACCACGACCTGGTTGCCGCGGGCGAGCACCAGGTGCGGCCAGGCCTCCTCCAGCAGCAGCCCCTCGGGGAGGTTGCGGCCGCTGCCGACGCCGGGGGTGTCCGAGGCCTCGACGCCGAGCCGGACGAGCGCCTCCTCCAGGGCGGGCCAGCCGAGTTCGTCGAGGATCCCGCCGCGCAGGGTGTCGGCGAGCAGCGCGGTCACGTCGAGTGCGGCGATCCGCCGTGCGGCGGCCGGGTTCTCGTCGCGGATGCCGGTGCGGTGGGCGCTCAGCTGGTGCAGGATGCCGCTCGCGCTCTCCAGGCCGCGGGCGGCCGTCAGCTCGTCGGCGCGGGCGTCGGACCACTCGACGAAGAGCTCGCGCAGGACCGGTCGGGCGGCGAGGCGGCGGCTGTCGACGGTGTCCCAGACGGCCGGGACGGCGGCGCGCAGCGCGGGCCGGAAGCGGGGGTCGGCGGCGAGGGCGGCGAGGGTGCGGCCGTCGGTGTCGGAGGCGGCGACCCAGTCCTGGAGGACGAAGGTGTGGCCCTCGGCCGGGTCGGCGACCGGGACGCCCTCGGCGAGCAGCAGGTCGAGCAGTTCCAGCTGGGTGGCGCTGCGGCGCACGCCGGTGAAGAGGTCGACGGGTACGGCCTCGGCGCGCAGCCGGTCGAGCATCCGGTGGGCCAGCGCGACGGTCTCGGTGCTGAGGCCGATGGTGCGCCAGCCCCGGCCGAGGTGGTTGGTCCAGCGCTGGAGCCAGGCGGCGGCCGGCTCGGCGGGAAGATCCGCCGACGCCCCGGCCGCCGGGTCGGCGGGCAGGTCGGTGAGCAGGCGCTCGGCGCCGCTCTCCGCCAGCACGGCGAGCCAGCCGGCGTCCTGGCGGGTGCGGTCGTCGTTGCCCGGCGGGTCGGGCATCAGCTCCAGCAGGCGGGCGCGCACGGCGGCGTCGCCCCGGCCGAGCTCGACGACGGCCTCGTGCCAGCTCTTCCAGAAGGTGCCGGGCGCGCGGTTGACGGCGGGTGAGGCGAGGAGTTCGAGCAGCAGGGCGCGCTCGTGCTCGTCCCGCTCCAGCCCGGCGGCCTTGAGCAGGGTGCGGGCGTCCTCGGCGACCCCGGCGTAGGGGGCCATGCCGGCCGCCGATCGCTCGGTGCACAGCTGGCGGAACCGCTGCCAGGCGGTCAGCGGGTCGAGCCGGCCGCTCAGCTCCTTGACGTACTGGCGCAGCGCCTTGACGGTGAGGGCGCCGGCCAGCGCGAACTCCAGGAAGACGGCGCGCAGCCGCTCCTCGTCGACGGCCAGGTTGTGGGTGCGCTCGGCCTCGCGGGCCCGGCCGAAGAAGGTGCTCGCGTAGGTCTGGTTCTCCTGCTCGAGGAAGATCCGGCCGACCTGCTCGCAGTAGGTGGGCAGGAAGTGCGGGACGGCGCGGCCGAGCCGGCGGCCCAGCTCGTCGAAGCCGTCCTTGGCGTTGCCCGGCTTGGACTTGGCCTGGCGGGCGAGCCGCTCCATCTCCTTGACCAGGGCGAGCGCGTGGTGGCCGTTGGCCGGGTCGTGGACGAGCGCCCAGGCGGGGAAGCCCAGTGCCTCCTGGCGGACCTGGCCGACCTCGACCGGCTCCTCGGCGGGGACGAGCCCGAGGAAGTCGACGGCGAGGTCCTCGGCGGGTCCGAGCGCGCCGGGGACCAGGCGGACGATCCGGCGGCCGTCGAGCGCGGGGTGGGCGTAGGCGCGGGCGGTGAGGACGTCGGCGGCGCTGTCGGGGGTGCCGGCGCCGGGCAGGGTGCCGGGGGCGAGGATCGCCCCGGACTCCAGCAGCCGCTGGTGGCGGTCGGCTCCGCCGAGGGCACCGGTGGCGGTGCGGTCGGGCCCGGTGGTGGTGCTCATGCGGCTTCCTCCCCTTCGATCGTGCGGCCGGCGTACAGTGCGGCGGCCATCCGCATCCCCTCGGACCAGGCGACCGGTCCGACCTCGGCCAGCGGCAGGACCTTGCCGTCCGGGCCGGTCCAGCTGAGCGCGCCGGTCTCGCACTCGTCGTACTCGTAGTAGTCGCCGACCCAGACCCGGGCCTCCAGGGCCCGCCCGTCCTCGACCACGGGCAGCACGGCGTGCCCGCCGCGGACCCGGTGGCCGAGCCTGGCGCAGCGGCCGAGCAGCTCGCGCAGCGCGGCGTAGCGGCCGCCCGCGTAGGTGTCGACCTGGGTGCCGGTGACGCCCGCCGGCCGGTGCCAGACCTCCCGGTACAGCTGCTGGACCTGCTGGGAGACGCCGAGTTCGACGGCGAACTCGCGCAGTTCGTCGAGCTCGTCCAGCAGGACCGGGTGGGGTATCCGCAGCTCGCTGCCGGTGAGCCGGACGGTGTCCCCGTCGAGGTCGACCAGGCCGATGCCGCGCTCGGCGTCGGCCCCGCGCAGGAAGCCGGCCACCTCGCCGTCGGCCCCCGTGACCACGAGGTCGCGCAGGACCTCGCGCCACGCCTCGTCCGCCCAGACGGCGGTGACGACGGCGGCGGGCACCGGCAGCGAGCGCACCATCCACCGCTCGGCGGTCTCCAGGCAGCCGCGCCGGTGGGCGTCCAGCCAGTCGGTGAGCTGCCGGAGTCCGAGCACCACCGGATCGTCGTTCAGCTTCGGCGGGACGGCTTTCAGCTGACGGCCCGCCGCATTGCGGCAGACCACCTTGCCCTCCTCGTCGAAGGCGACGAAATAGCCGCCCGAACCCGTTTCAACCCACGCCACGGCCGCTCTCCTCCCAGCTGGTCGGTCAGTTGGGAGGAACGTAACGGGACACACTGACAACGCGGCGGGCAGGGAGGGGTACTGAACGGTAGGAAGTGGCGGATCCCCGGTCGAACCGCGTTCAAACCGCTCGAACGAGTGGCCGGATACGACTCTCCGTCACCCGCCGTTGACTTCCAGTCGCAGAATCCGGTCGTCGCCCGGCCGCGGCGAGCCCCGGCCGTCGGTGTTGTCGGTGACGAGGAGCAGGGTGCCGTCCCCGTCGGCCGCCACGGTGCGCAGCCGGCCGTACTCGCCCTTGAGGAAGTCCTGCGGGGCGCCGGCCGCCCGGTCGCCGTCCACCGGGACCCGCCAGAGCCGGGTGCCGCGCAGCGCGGCCACCCAAACCGCGCCGCGGGCGAAGGCGATGCCGCTCGGCGAGGCGTCGGCGGTGTGCCACTGGGCGATCGGGTCGGTGAACCCCGCCCGCCCGGCGGCGCCCTCGACGGTGGGCCAGCCGTAGTTGCCGCCGGGGGTGATGAGGTTCAGCTCGTCCCAGGTGTCCTGGCCGAACTCCGAGGCCCAGAGCCGCCCCTGCGGGTCCCAGGCCAGCCCCTGGATGTTGCGGTGGCCGAGCGACCAGACCGGCGAGCCGGGGAACGGGTTGCCGGGCGCGGGGTCGCCGTCGCGGGTCAGCCGGAGGATCTTGCCGCCGAGGGAGTCGCGGTCCTGGGCGAGCGAGCGGTCGTTGGCGTCGCCGGTACCGGCGTAGAGGAAGCCGTCCGGGCCGAACGCGATCCGCCCGCCGTTGTGCCGGGGCCCGTGCGGGATACCGCTGAACAGGAGCGTGGGGGCGCCGAGTCGGGAACCGCTGGGCCGGGAGGGGTCGAGGTCGAACCGGACGATCCGGTTGTCCGAGCCGGTGGAGAAGTACGCGTACACCTGGTGGTCGGTGGCGAAGTCCGGCGAGAGGGCGAGGCCGAGCAGGCCGCCCTCGCCGCCGGAGGTGACACCCGGGACGGTACCGGCCACCGCCTTGCCGCCGTCCTTCGCCGAGACCCGCAGGATCCGGGCGCTGTCGCGTTCGGAGACCAGCAGGTCTCCGCCGGGCAGGACGGCCAGGGCCCAAGGGGACGCGAGGCCGTCGGTGACGGTGCCCCGGACGGACACCGAGGCGGGGGCGGGAGCGGAGGAAGAGGAGGGCGCGGGAGCGTCGGTCGAGGCGGAGGCCGTCGGAGCAACGGGCGTCGGAGCAGGGGTCGTCGGAGCAGGGGGCGTCGACGCGGAGACCGCCGGCGTGGAGACCACCGGGGTGGGCACGGAGGCCGCAGCACCCGCCCCCGAGGACGACCCGCCGGCCGGCTCGGGACCGGCGGCCGAGGAACAGCCCGCCGCGGCGGCCGAGCCGAGGGCGATGGCGACGAGCAGGGCGGCGGTACGGCGGGGCATCGGTGACCCTCCCGGAGGCGGCGCGGGCGCGGCGGCGGCACGGACGTCCGGCGGACGCCCGTCCAGCAGACCACACCGGGCCCGGCGCCCGCCCGGCAACCCGCCGCGCCCCCAGGTCCGTTCGGAGGACCCCCGAGGACCGGACCGGTCAGGCCGCCGCCCGGCTCCCCGCACGCGGGACGATCACCGGCGCGCCGTCCCCGGGGGCCGCGAGCACATCGCTGTCGACGTCGTACAGCGCCCGCACCAGCGGCGCGTCCACCACCTCGCGCGGCGGACCGCAGGCGATCATCTCGCCGCCGCGCATCGCCACCACCAGGTCGGCGTAGCGGGCGGCCGCCGCGAGGTCGTGCAGCACCATGACAACGGTGCGCCCGCCCGCCGCGACCTCCCGCACCAGCTCCAGCACCTCGACCGCGTGGCCGAGGTCGAGGGCGCTGGTCGGCTCGTCGAGCAGGACCACGGGCGCGTCCTGGGCCAGCACCATGGCGAGCCAGCAGCGCTGCCGCTGCCCGCCGGAGAGCCGGTCGAGCCGGCGGTCGGCGAACTCCTCGACACCGGTGGCCCGCAGGGCCTCGGCGGTGAGCCGCTCGTCGTCGGCGGACCACTGCCGGAACAGGCCCTGGTGCGGGTGGCGGCCGTAGCGGACCAGCCCGGCCACGGTGACCGCCTCCGGCGCCTGCGGGCTCTGCGGCAGCAGCGCGACCCGGTGCGCGGCCTGCCGGGGGCGCAGCTTCCAGATGTCCTCGCCGCCGACCAGCACCCGGCCGGAGTCGGGCCGGTGCAGCCGGGCGATCGATCGCAGCAGGGTGGACTTGCCGCAGCCGTTCGGGCCGACGACGGCCACCACCTGCCCGCCGGGCACGGTGAGGTCGACGCCGCCGAGCACCGGGCGTCCGGGGCCGTAGCCGGCCTTGAGGCCCTCGACCGTCAACTCCATGGCGGATTCCTCGGTTTCGCAAAGATGGCGGGTTGGCAACGATGGCGGGACGGCACAGATGCCGGGACAGCAGAGATGCCGGGACAGCGGGGATGGGGCGCAGCGGGCAAGGGACCGCGGTGGGGAAACACCGAACGGCGGGCGCCCGGTGAGGAGGGCGCCCGCCGTCGGCGGGTCACTTGGCGGCGAGCGCCTTGCCGATGTCGCCGATCACGACGTCCGCGGCGAGCGGGCCGCCGCGGGTCGACCAGACCGAACCGTCCACGGTCACGGTGTGGTTGTTCTTCACGGCGCCGAGCTCCTGGTAGGCGGGCTTGGACTGGACGTCCTTCAGCGCGGCCTTGCCGTCGTCGGTGAGGGTGGACAGGAACAGCCAGTCGCCGTCGATCTCGTTGATCTTCTCCAGGCTCAGCGCCGGGGTGTGCGCGTTGCCGTCCTTGTCCTGGGCCTTCGGGCGGGTCAGGCCCATGTCGAGGGCGACGCCGCTGGCGAACTGCTTCTTCTCCATCCAGCTGGGACCGGTCGGGTTCCAGCGGACGATGGAGACGGCCGCGCCCTTGTTGGCGCCCAGCTCGCCGCCGGCCTTGACGGCCTTGGCGTCGTAGTCGGCGATGACCTTGTTGGCCTGCTCCAGCTTGTTGAGGGCGTTTCCGATTCCGCGGAAGGAGAGCTTCCAGTCGTCGGTCGGAGCCATCGTGACCAGGGTGGCGGGGGTGATCTCGCGCAGCTGCTTGAGGACCTGCTGGTCCTGCATGTCGCCGGCCAGGATGAGGTCGGGCTTGGCGGCGATCACCTTGTCCATGACGGGCTGGAGCAGGTTGCCGACCACCGGGATGCCCTGGACCTTGTCCTTCAGGTACGCCGGCGGCTCGTTGAGGCCCTGGCCGTTGGTGATGCCGGCCGGCTTGAGGCCGAGGGCGAGCACCGCGTCGAGGTCCTCCTGGGTGAGGGTGACGATGCGCTTGGGCTCGGCGGGGATCTCGACGGCCGTACCGGTGGCGTCCTTGACGGTCCGCTTGTCACCGGCGGCCGGGGCGGCCGGGCTGCCCGCGGCGGTCGAGGCGCCCGCGGTCGTGGCGGCGGACGGGGAGCCCTTGTCGGAGGACGCCTTGTCGGAGGAGCCCGACGAGCCGCAGCCGACGAGCAGGAGCGTGGCCGCCCCGGTGGCGGCCACCGCCTGGACCGCACGACGGCGGGCGAGGTGCAGCGGGCTCTGGGGGGTGGACATGGATGCCTCCGGGCAAGGGTGTTACGTACGGGCCGTACGGACTGACGGTGCGGAATACGACGGTGCAGCGGTGGTGCGGTGACGCGAACCGGGATGATCCGGACAGATGCCCCCCGACTCGGACGCCCGTCCGACCGCGCTGAGCATTAGGTTAGCCTTACCTTATGACATTGTCGCAAGTGGGTGCCGTCGAAGCGGCCGGCGCGGAGCCCTCCGCCCCCGCACCGCCGACGGCCGACCGGTCCCGCCGCACCGCCTGGATCACCCTCGGCGGCATCCTCGCCGCACTGCTCGCGCTGACGGCGCTCTCGCTGTCCGTCGGCGCCGGCGAGGTGGGCCCCGGCCGCGTGCTGGACTACCTGCTCGACACCGACGGCGCCCGCGCCGACAGCCGCCTCGCCCTGGTCGTCGGCGACCTGCGCCTCCCCCGCACCCTGACCGCGCTGCTGGTCGGCGCCGCACTCGGGGTGGCGGGCGCCCAACTCCAGGCCGTCACCCGCAATCCGCTCGCCGAGACCGGCCTGCTCGGCGTCAACGCCGGCGCCTCGCTCGGCGTCGTCCTCGGCATCGCCGTGCTCGGCGTCCAGACCTCCTACGGCTACCTCGCCTTCGCCTTCGGCGGCGCCGTCCTGGCCAGCGGACTCGTGCTGGCGATCGCCGGCAGCCGGGGCGGCGGCTCCCCCATGCGGCTCGTCCTCGGCGGCTCCGCCGTCGGCGCCACCTTCGGCGGCCTCACCGGCGTACTGATCGTCAACTCCCCCGAGGCGTACGACCGCTACCGGGTCTGGGTGCTCGGCTCGCTGGCCGGCGTGGAGGGCTGGACCACCCTGGGCCAGCTCGCCCCGGTGCTCGGGGTCGGCTTCGTGGTCGCCCTGCTCACCACCCGGCCGCTGTCCGCGCTCGCGCTCGGCGACGACCTCGCCCGCGGCCTCGGCCACCGCCCCGGCGCCACCCGCGCCGCCGTCGCGCTCGCCGTCACCCTGCTCACCGCCTCCGCCGTCGCCCTGGCCGGGCCGATCTCCTTCCTCGGCCTGCTCGCCGGCTTCCTGGCGCGGGCCGCGGCCGGCCCCCGGGTCGGCCGGCTCACCCTGCTCGCCGGGCTCGTCGGCGCCGCCGTGCTGACCGGGGCGGACGTGCTCGCCCGGGTGGTCGCCCGGCCCTTCGAGGCCCCCGTGTCGGTCATCGTCGCACTGGTCGGCGCGCCCACGCTGATCGCCATCGTGCGGTCCAGGAAGAACGCCGCGCTCGGACTGACCGACACCGCCCCCACCGAGTCCTCCGGCCGCAGCGGCCACCCGGAGGAGAAGCCGCCCAGGCCGGACGTGGTGATCCGGCGCGGCGCGCTGTCCGTCCTGCTCCCGCGGCGCTCGGCACTGGCCGCGCTCGGCCTCGCCGCCGCGCTGCTCGCCGCCGTGGTGGTGTCCGCGCACGCCGGTCAGAGCGAACTCGACCTCGGCTCCACCTTCCGGGCCGTCTTCGGCTACGGCGACCGCCTCGACGTCCTGCTGGTGCAGAAGTTCCGGCTCGGCCGGATCGTCGCCGGCCTGGCCGCCGGCGCCGCGCTCGGCCTGGCCGGCTGCCTCACCCAGACGCTGGCCCGCAACCGGCTCGCCACCCCCGAACTGCTCGGCGTCAACGACGGCGCCACCGCCGCCGTACTGATCTCCGTCACCGCCACCGGCGCGTTCGGCGCCTGGTGGGCCGGGCCGATCGGCGCGCTGGTCGCCGTCGCCGTGGTCACCGCCGTCTCCGGCGGCCTCGGCGCCCGCGGCTACCGGGTGCTCGTGGTCGGCCTCGCCATGTCGGCGCTCGCCTCCGCGATCATCCAGGTCGCGATGGCCCGGCGCTCGCTCAGCTCCGCCTCCTCGCTGTACGTCTGGACCTCCGGCAGCCTCAACGGCCGGGACTACGAGGTCGCCACCCCCGTGCTGATCGGCCTCGCCGTCCTGGTGCCGGTCGCACTGGTGGTGGCCCGCCGGCTGGCGGTGCTGCGCTTCGACGACAATGTGGCCTCCTCGCTCGGCGTCGACCCCGGCCGGGTCCGGCTCGCCTGCCTGCTGCTGGCGGTGGCACTCGCCGGACTCGCCGTCGGGATCTGCGGACCGGTCGGCTTCGTCGCGCTGGCCGCCCCCGTCGTGGCCGGCCGGCTGGCCGGGCCGTCCCGCGTCCCGGTGCTCGGCTCGGCCCTGGTCGGCGCGGTGCTGATCGTGCTCGCCGACACCCTCGGCCGGGTCCTGATCTCCGGCGTCGAGATCCCGGTCGGCATCGTCACCACCGTGCTCGGCGGCCCGTTCCTGCTCTGGGTGTTGCTCGGCCGCAAGGGCAACCCCGCCTGATCATCGAGGAGTTCTCACAGTGCAGAACGAACAGCCCTGCCCGGCAACAGCGAATGAGCAGCCCGGCACCGCGGCGCAGCACGGACAGCCCGGCCCCGACGACGCGTTCTGGGCCCGGGTGGCCGCCGAGGGCGCCCCGCTGGTCGACCCCGACCCCGAGGACCCGGCCTACCGGCAGGTGACCTTCGTGCTGCGCGACGAGCCGGGCGAGGCGCCGTACGACGGCGTGCTCGCGCTCGTCCACACCGTCACCGACAAGGACCGGCACGCCGGCGACCTCACCCCGCACCTGATGGAGCGCCGGGCCGGCGGCTGGTCGCGCACCTACCGGCTGCGCGCCGACCACCGGGCGTCCTACCAGCTGTACCCGGTGCGCGGGACCGTCCCCGGTACCCATCGGGCGGACTGGCTGAAGGTCCTGGACGACGCCCGTCCCGACCCGCTCGACCGGGGCCCCCGGCTGCCCGGCCGCGACGGACGCCACCCCTCCTCGGTGCTCGCCCTGCCCGAGGCGCTTCCCCAGCCGTACGCCGAACGCCGCCCGGAGGTCCCGCGCGGGCGCACCGTGCGCGCCGAGGCGGCCGGGCGGACGATCGACGTCCACCTGCCCGCCGGGCACCGCGCGGACGGCGGCCCCTACCCGGTGCTGGTCCTGCTGGACGGCGACGTGTGGGGCGGACAGCTGTCGGTCGGCGACACCCTGGACAACCTGACGGCCGAGGGGCTGATCCCGCCGACCGTCGCGCTGCTCGTCCACACCCCGCCCCGGACCCGGCCCGACGACCTCAGCTGCAACCCGGACTTCGTCGACCTGCTGGCCGACCGGGTGCTGCCCTGGGCCGGCGCCGAGTACCGGGCCACCGCCGACCCGGCCCGCACCGTGATCGCCGGCCAGAGCGCGGGCGGGCTGACCGCCGCCTTCGCCGCCTTCCACCGGCCGGCCCGGTTCGGCAACGCGCTCTCCCAGTCCGGCTCCTTCTGGTGGCCGGACCCCACCGAGCACAACGACGGCAGCGAGTGGCTGACCCGCCGGTTCGCCGCCGCCGAGCGGCGCGACGCCCGCTTCTGGGTGGAGGCCGGCCTCCAGGAGTGGCTGCTGCTCCCGCAGAACCGCAACCTGCGCGACGTGCTGCTCGACCGGGGCTACGACCTCGCCTACCGCGAGTTCAACGGCGGGCACGACTACGCCTGCTGGCGCGGTGGCCTCGCCGACGGCCTGGTCCACCTGCTGGGGCAGCGCGGCTGACACCCGAACACCCAGGGGTGGTGGGTGCGGCGGCCGCACCCACCACCCCCGCGCTCAGAGCTCGACCTCCGCTAGGGCCCCGGTCGCGACGTCGAACACGAAGCCGCGCACGGACCGGGTGTGCGGGATGAACGGGCTGGTCCGGATCCGCGCGGCCGACTGCCGGACGTCGGTCTCCAGGTCGGAGAACGCCTCCGCCGCCCACGGCGGCTTGACCCCGGTCTCCTTCCGGATGTCCTCGCGGAAGGCGTCGTCGCCGAAGGTGAGCATCCCGCAGTCGGTGTGGTGGACGAGGATGATCTCCTCGGTCCCGAGCAGTCGTTGGCTGATCGCCAGCGAACGGATGGCGTCGTCCGTGGCGACGCCGCCGGCGTTGCGGATCACGTGCGAGTCGCCCTCGTTGAGGCCGAGCGCGCCGTAGACGTTCAGCCTGGCGTCCATGCAGGCCAGCACGGCCGTGCGCCGGGCCGGCGGGAGCGGCAGCGGACCCTCGAAGGCCGCGGCGTAGTCGGAGTTGTTGCGCAGGTAGTGGTCGGTGGCGGTGTCGGTCATGGCGGACGGACGTCCCTTCGGTGCGGTCGGATCGTGGTCGTCCGGGGACGCGGGGACGCCTGGCGGTGCGCAGGGGTCGGCCGGTACGCCCGGGACGGCGCCGCGCGGGCGCGGACCGGCCTGCCCGGAGGCGGCGGACCGAACGCGGCGGCGGAGAACGACGGCCGTCCGGCGCGGCGCCGTCCGGTACGGCGGCGCGGCCCGACGGGCCGGGGATCGATCGATCGATCAGAAGGTGACCGGACAGCCGGTGGAGTGGATGCGGCCGAAGTCGATGTGACGACGGCGGACGAGCACGGTCATGCGGGCACCGTACCGCCCACCGCACCCACCCGCCGGGCGAATCCGGCATTCTCCACCGCCTCGGGTGACCGCGCGCGTTGTCCGGGACGGGCGGCCGCCCGGTGTGCCGGGGAAACCCCGGAGGGGACGCCGTCGAGGCCAGTACCGTGTCACATGTGACGCACTCGATTCTGTCCGGCGGCCGCGGGTGATCCGCGCGTTCCGGCCCGACACCGACTACCCCGCGCTGGCGGAGCTGCTCTCCGCCGACGGGGCCGGGCCGCCCGTCACCGCCGCCGAACTGCGCGGCCGGGACGCGGCGTTGCCCAACCTGGACCGGCTGGCCACCGACCGGCGGGGGCGGCTCACCGGGCACGGCCGGGTCCGGCTGGTCCAGCCCGGGCCCACCGGGGACCTGCTCGGCTACGCCACCGCCTGGCGCGCCCCCTGGACGCCGCCCGGCGACCTCGCCTCGCTCGTCGTCAGCGCCCCGGGGCGCGCCCCGGCCTGGCTGCTGCCGCTCTACGACGGGCTGGAGCGCTGGGGCCGTGAGGCCGGAGCCGGGCGGCTGCTCGGCGAACTCCCGGACGGGCACGACGGGTCGGCGACGGCGGGGCGGGACCCGACCGCCGACCTGACCGGGCTGCTGCTCGGCCGCGGCTACCGGGTGGACGCCCATGTCCGGTCGGCGAGCGCCCCGTTGGGCCCGCACCTGCCCGCCCCGCAGCCGCCGCCCGGCCTGTACCTGGACACCCTCGCCACCACCCTCGCGCCCGAGCCCGAGCAGCAGCTCCACCACCTCTACCGCGAGACGCTCCGCGACAACCCCGGATTCGCCGACGCCCTGCCGGAGTTCGACGACTGGCGGGCCGAGGTCCTGGCCGGTCCCGGCGGCCGCCCCGACTGGGTGTTCACGGCCGAGTGCACCGGGCGGATCGTCGGCGCCACCGTGGTGCACGGGACGGACGACCCGACGGCCTGCCACGTCCACTACACGGCGGTGCTGCGGGCCTGGCGCGGACGCGGGCTCGCCCGGGCGCTCAAGCTGCACGCGGCGCGGCACCTGCTCGGGCACGGGGTGCGGACCGCGCACACCGAGGTCGAGGCCGGCAACGTGCCGATGGTCGCGGTGAACGCCGCCCTCGGGTACCGGTGGGGCGCCGGGCACCGGCGGCTGGTCAAGGAGCTCTGAACCCGGGCGCGAACGGCCGGAAACGGCCGGAAACGGCCGCAGGACGGCACCCCGGGCGGGGTGCCGTCCTGCGAGTGCCACGAGGTGCTCAGTCCATCGGCGGCGGCCCCGGGGCCTCCTTCGGCAGCCGGGCCGCGACCAGGGCGCCGAGCGCGACCGCGCCCGCCGTGGCCAGCAGCGCGACCCGGTAGGGCCCGGGTTCGGCGCTGTGCGTGCCGTCCTCGGCCAGCGCGCCGATCAGGGCCGCGGCGCCGGCGATGCCGAACGCGCCGCCCAGCGTGCGGACGATGGTGAACAGACCCATCGCCCGGCCCATCGCGGGCCCCGGCACGTCCGCGAAGCCCGCGATCTGCACCGTCAGCACGGCGGTGCCCAGGATCAGGCCGACGCCGAACATCAGGGCCCGGACGGCCCAGGCGTTCTCGCCCACACCCGGCAGGGCGAGGGCGGCCAGCACCAGGGCCGCGAGCAGCAGGGCCGGCAGCGCGAGCCGGCGCGGGCCGAGCCTCGGCAGCAGCCGGTCGACCACCTGGGAGGCGGCCATCAGGCCGATCGCCTCCGGGAACACGCTCAGGCCCGCGTCCAGCGCCGAGGCGCCGAGCGCCGCCTGGTGGAGCAGCGGGAACGCGAACAGCGCGCCCATCAGCCCGGCGGCGGTCAGCAGGGCCAGCCAGCTCGCCGCGCCGAAGGTCCGGTCGGCGAGCAGCCGCAGGTCCACCAGCGGCTCCTCGGCCCGCAGCTGGTGCCGGACGGCGAGGACGAGCAGCACCGCGCCGAGGACCCCGGACAGGCCCACCGCCGGGGAGGTCCAGCCGTGCGCGGGGCCGAAGCCGAGCGCGTAGGTGAGCAGGCCCAGGCCCGGGGTGGCGAGCAGGAAGCCGGTGGTGTCGAAGCGCCCGGCCGGCGGCTCCTCCTGGTCGCGCAGGGCGAACACGCCGGTCAGCACGGCCGCCACGCCGATCGGCACATTGACCAGGAACAGCCAGTGCCAGGACAGGTGCTCGGTCAGGAAGCCGCCGAGCGGCGGGCCGAGCGCGGGCATCAGGGCGGTCGGCACGATCAGCACCTTGCCGAGGCCGGCCCGCTCGTGCGGCTCGAAGGCCCGGAACAGCAGGGTCATGCCGACCGGAGTGAGCAGGCCGCCGGCCACGCCCTGGGCGGCCCGGGCGGCGGTGAGCGCGCCGAGGCCGGGGGCGGCCGCGCACAGGGCGCTGGCCAGGGTGAACACCGCGAGCGAGCCGAGGAAGACCCGCCGGACCCCGAACCGGTCGCCGAGCCAGCCGGCCGCCGGGAGGCCGACGGCGAGGCCGACCAGGAAGGCGGTCTCCACCGCGTTGGCGGCGGAGACCGGGCGGCCGAAGTCGCCGGCGATGGTGAACAGGGCCGGGTTGACGATCGTCGAGTCCAGGCCGTTCATGCACATCGCGGCCGTGTACACGAGCACCACGGCGAGGCGCCCCGCGAACAGGGGGCGGGCCGGGGCGCCGCCCCCGGCCCCGGCGGGGGTGCCGGGACCGGGGGCGGGCTTGGCGTCCGTGTCCGTCATCGGGCCGGGCTCAGCTCGGTCCAGTGCGCGGTGATCCAGTCCAGCGCGGCGGCGCGCTCGCACGGCCCGTGGGCGACGGTCCAGCCGGCCGGGACGGCGGCGAAGTCCGGCCAGAGCGAGTGCTGGCCCTGGTCGTTGACGAGCGCGAGGAACTCGCCGTCGCCGTCGAAGGGGTTGGCGGGGGCGTCACTCATGGGGTGGGTTCTCCTGATGCTTTCGGAGCGGGTTGCGGGTTCGGACCGGGCCGTCGGTTCGGACGGCGCCGGGTTCAGCGGCCGGCGTCGAGGGCGGTGAGGTGCTCGGCGACGACGCCCGCGATGTGCGCGATCGGCTCCGGCAGCGTCATGTCCTTGTGCGAGCAGGCGACATCGGTGTTGTCGATCCGCCCGGCCACGTACGGGGTCCACAGCTCGGGCACCAGGGTGTCGTCGATGGTGTCGACGACGGCGCGGAAGAACAGCACGTCGCCGGTGAGGCGGCGGTGGTCGTACTCGCGCACCAGCTGGTTGATGTGCAGGTAGATCCGGTTCAGCGCCTCGACGGTGGCGTCGTCGAGACCGGCCAGCGGGCTGCCCTCGCGGCGCAGCACCTCGGTGACGTGGGCGAGTTCCAGCGGGCGGCCGTCGAGGTCCTCGGGGCCGAAGCCGCCCATGGTGAGCAGCGCCTCCAGGGCCTCGGCCTGGTCCGGCACCGGCAGGTCGCGGAAGCCCTCGGCCGGGTAGGCGTCGAGGACGGCCAGCAGTTCGACGACGCAGCCGAGTTCCTCCAGCCGGGCGGCCATGGCGTGGGCGATGATGCCGCCGGTGGACCAGCCGAGCAGCCGGTAGGGGCCCTCGGGCTGGACCTCGCGGAGCCGGTCGACGTAGTGCGCGGCGAGGTCCTCCATGGTGGCGGGCAGCGGCTCGCCGGCGGTGGCGGCGCCGACGCCCTGGGCCTGGAGGCCGTAGATCGGCACGTCCGCCGGGATGTTGCGGATCAGTCCGGTGTAGCACCAGCTGAGGCCGCCGGCCGGGTGGACGGCGAAGAGCGGGTTGCGGCGGCCGGGGGCGACGGGCCGCAGCGGCAGCAGGACGTCGAGCGCGTCGGCGCCGGGGGTGTCCGCGGACAGCGCGGTGTCGAGCGCGGCGACGGTCGGCGCCTGGAACAGGGTGCCGATGCCGACCTCCAGGCCGAGCACGGCCCGGATCCGCCCGGCGAGCCGGACGACCAACAGGGAGTGGCCGCCGAGGGCGAAGAAGTCGTCCTCGACGCCGACCGCCGGCACTCCCAGGACCTCGGCGAACAGTTCGCAGAGCTGCTGTTCGCGCGGGTTGCGGGGCGGGCGGCCGGCCCCGGCGGCGGGGGCGTCGGGGGCGGGCAGGGCGCGCCGGTCGAGCTTGCCGTTGGCGGTGAGCGGCAGCCGGTCGAGCAGGACGACGGCGGACGGCACCATGTGGACGGGCAGGTCGGCGGCGGTGCGGGTGCGCAGTTCCTCGCCGGTGACCGGGTCGGCGCCGGGCGCGAGGACGGCGTAGCCGACCAGCCGCTTGTCGCCGGGCACGTCCTCGCGGACGGTCACGGCGGCGTCGGCGACCGCCGGGTGAGCGGCCAGGACGGCCTCGATCTCGCCGAGTTCGATCCGGAAGCCGCGGATCTTCACCTGCTGGTCGGCCCGGCCGAAGTACTCCAGGACGCCGTCGGCGCGGCGGCGGGCGAGGTCGCCGGAGCGGTACATCCGGGTGCCGCGCTCGCCGAACAGTTCGGCGTAGGGGTCGGCGACGAAGCGCTCGGAGCTGAGGGCCGGGCGGCCGAGGTAGCCCCGGGCCAGGCCGGCGCCGGCCACGTACATCTCGCCGGTGACGCCGGGCGGGACGGGCTGCAGGTACTGGTCGAGCACGTAGATCCGCAGGTCGGGGATGTTGACGCCGATGGTGCTGCTGCTGCCGGCGGCGGCGCTCGCCCGGTCCAGGGCGATGTAGGAGACGTGCACGGTGGTCTCGGTGATGCCGTACATGTTGACCAGGGTGGGCGCGTCGTCGGCGTGCCGCTCGTACCAGTCGTCGAGGCGGCCGAGTTCGAGTGCCTCGCCGCCGAACACCACGTAGCGCAGGGCGAGTTCGGTGCCGGGCCGTTCCCGGTCGGCGGCGCTGAGCTGGTAGAAGGCGGACGGCGTCTGGTTGAGGACGGTCACCCGCTCGCGGGCGAGCAGGTCGAGGAAGGCTGCCGGGTCGCGGCTGACCAGGTGCGGGACGACGACGAGCCGGCCGCCGTGGAGCAGGGCGCCCCAGAGCTCCCAGACCGAGAAGT
This sequence comes from Kitasatospora purpeofusca, assembly GCF_000718025.1. Classification (GTDB taxonomy): domain Bacteria; phylum Actinomycetota; class Actinomycetes; order Streptomycetales; family Streptomycetaceae; genus Kitasatospora; species Kitasatospora purpeofusca. Next base: position 179,509 of record NZ_JODS01000002.1, on the reverse strand, counting down.
CGAAGGCGTAGGAGTGGAACAGCGTCCACACGTCCTCGGCGCCGAAGCCGAACCAGTGGTCGGTGGCGGAGAACAGCCGGACCACGTTGTGGTGGGTGACCGGTACGCCCTTGGGGCGGCCGGTGGAGCCGGAGGTGTAGATGACGTAGGCGGTGTCCTCGGCGGTGAGCGGCCGGGTGCGCTCGTGCTGGGCCAGCGGGACGGCCGGGTGGGTGTCCGCCTCGCCGCCGTCGACCAGGATCTGCGGCACCCGGTGCTCGGGCATCCGGGGCGCGGTCGCGGTGTCGGTGAGCAGCGCGGCGGGCGCGGCGTCGGCGAGCATGTAGGCGAGCCGGTCGGCCGGGTACTCGGGGTCGAGCGGCAGGTAGGCGGCGCCGGACTTGGCGACCGCGAGCAGGGCGGTGACCAGGTCGAGGGAGCGCGGCAGGGCGAGGGCGACGATGGTGCCGGGGCCGATGCCGCGGGCGGCCAGCAGCCGGGCCAGCCGGTCGGCGCGGGCGGCGAGTTCGGTGTAGCCGAGGGTCTCGCCGTCGCAGCTGACGGCGGTGGCCTCCGGGTCGGCGAGGGCGGCGGCCTCGAACAGCTCGGGCAGGGTGGCGCCGGGCTCCGAGCGGACGGGGGTGCCGTTCCACTCGACCAGGGCGCGGTGGTGCTCCTCGGCGCCGATCAGCGGGAGCCGGCCGATCGTGGTGTCGGGCGCGGTGGCGGCGGCGGTGAGCAGTCGGGCCAGGCGCTCGGCGAGGGCGCGCACGGTGGCCTCGTCGAAGAGGTCGGTGCGGTACTCCAGGAAGCCGGCTATGCCGCCCTCGCGCAGTTCGCCCGCGTTGAGGGTGAGGTCGAACTTGGCGGTGCCGGAGGGGATCGCGGCGACGGTGGCGGTGAGGCCGCCGCCGAGCGCGAAGGCCCGGTCGGGGACGGACTGCCAGGCCAGCATGACCTGGAACAGCGGGTGCCGGGCGAGCGAGCGGCGCGGGTTGAGCTCCTCGACCAGGCGGTCGAAGGGCAGGTCGGCGTGGTCGTGGGCGCCGAGGACGGCGGTGCGGGTGCGGCCGAGCAGTTCGCGGAAGGTCGGGTCGCCGGACGTGTCGGTGCGCAGGACGACGGAGTTGACGAAGTAGCCGACCAGGGCGGCGGTCTCGTCGGAGTCGCGGCCGGCGACGGGGGTGCCGACGGGGATGTCGGTGCCGCAGCCGTGCCGGGTGAGCAGCGCGGCCAGGCCGGCCTGGACGGCGGTGAAGACGCTGGTGCCGGTGGTGCGGGCGAGCGCGGCCAGCGCGGTGTGGGCGTCGGCGTCGAGGCGGAACGGCACGGTGGCGCCCCGGTGGGAGGCGACGGCGGGCCGGGGGCGGTCGGTGGGCAGATCGAGCTGGTCGGGCAGGCCGGCCAGGGTCTTGCGCCAGTGGTCGAGCTGGCGGACGGCGAGGGCGCTGGGCGCCTCTCCGGTGCCGAGGAGCTTCGCCTGCCAGTCCACGTGGTCGGCGAACTGCACGGTCAGCGGCGGCAGTTCGGGGGCGCGCCCGGCGAGGCGGGCGGTGTGGGCGGCGGCCAGGTCGCGGGCCAGCGGGGTGGTGGAGGCGCCGTCGCCGGCGATGTGGTGGAGCAGCAGCAGGAGGGTGTGGGTGCCGTCCTGGTGGGCGAACAGGCTGGCCCGCAGCGGCGGTTCGGTGCCGAGGTCGAAGGCGTGGCGGACGGCGTCGGTGATCTCGCCGGTGCCGGTGTGGAGTTCGACCGGGGCGGGCGGCAGGATCCGCTGGTAGGGCTCGCCGTCGGCGGACTCGCCGTAGACGGTGCGCAGGGTCTCGTGGCGGGCGACGAGGTCGCCGACGGCGAGCGCGAGGGCGTCGCGGTCCAGCGGGCCGGTGAGGGTGAGGGCGAGCGGGATGTTGTAGGTGGGGCTGGGGCCCTCCAGCCGGTAGTGGAACCAGAGGCCGCGCTGGGCCGGGGAGAGCGGCAGCCGCTCAGCGCGCTCGACCGGCACCAGGGCGGGGCGGGGTTCGGGGGCGGAGCGCTCGCGCAGCAGGGCGGCGAGGGCGGCCGGGGTGGGGTGGCGGAAGACGTCGGCGAAGCCGACGGCCACGCCGAGGGCCTCGCGCAGCCGGGCGGCGAGGCGGCCGGCCAGCAGCGAGTGGCCTCCGAGGTCGAAGAACCCGGCGTCGCGGGAGAGCGGTCCGGCCAGGTCGAGGAGGTCGGCGAACAGCCCGCAGATGATCTCCTCCTGCGGGGTGGCGGGCGCGGCGCCCGCCTCGGCCGCGTCGGACTCGGGCTCGGGCAGGGCGCGGTGGTCGAGCTTGTCGTTGCCGGTGCGCGGCAGGTCGTCGAGCACGAGCACGGCGGCGGGCACCATGTGCTCGGGCAGCCGGGCGGCGAGGCCCGAGCGCAGCGCGGCCGGGTCGAGCACGGCGCCGGCGGCGGGCACGGCGTAGCCGAGCAGCCGCTTGCCGCTGGGGCCGGTGCGGGCGATCACCACGGCCCGGTCGACGCCGGGGAGTTCGCCGAGCACGGCGGCGATCTCGCCGGGCTCGATCCGGAAGCCGCGGATCTTCACCTGGTCGTCGGCGCGGCCGAGGAACTCCAGCGTTCCCTCGGGGCGGCGGCGAACGAGGTCGCCGGTGCGGTACATCCGGCTGCCGGGCGGGCCGAAGGGGTCGGCGAGGAAGCGTTCGGCGGTGAGGTCGGGGCGGCCGAGGTAGCCGAGGGCGAGGCAGGCGCCGGCCACGTAGAGCTCGCCGGCGGCGCCGTCGGGGGCGGGGCGCAGCGAGCCGTCGAGCACGTAGGCGCGCGAGCCGCGGACGACCTTGCCGACCGGGGCGCCGTCCGGACCGGGGGTCCAGGTGTAGGCGTCGACGGTGGTCTCGGTGGGGCCGTAGAGGTTGACGGGGCGCAGGCCGTCGACGGCGGTGAGGCGGCGCCAGAGCGGCTCGGGGGTGGCCTCGCCGCCGACCGCGACCACGGCGGGGCGGTGGGCGTCCTCGGCGAGCAGGCCCTCGGCGATCAGCACGTCCAGGTAGGACGGGGTGACGTCGAGGTAGTCGATCCGCTCGGCGCGGACGTGGCCGACGAGGGCGGCCGGGTCGCGGTAGGTCCCGTCGTCGAGCAGGTGGAGCTCGTGGCCGTGGAGCATCCACAGCACCGGGTCCCAGGAGGCGTCGAAGGCGAAGGAGGCGCTGTGGGCGATCCGCAGCCGCTGGCGGCCGGTGCGGGCGAGGGCGGGGGTGATGTGGTCCTCGTCGTGGCCGGCGGCGAGGTTGGCGAGCGAGGCGTGGGTGACCACGACGCCCTTGGGGCGGCCGGTGGAGCCGGAGGTGTGCAGCAGGTAGGCGGTGTGCGCCGGGTCGGGGGCGGGCAGCGGTCCGGCGGGCAGCGCGGCGAGTTCGGCGCGGACGGCGGGGTCGTCGAGGGCGACGGCGGGGCGGTCGGCGGCGCCGGGGAGCGCGGCGAGGGCCTCGGCGGTGCCGACGGCGCACACCGGGCGGGTGTCGTCGAGGATGTCGGCGGTCCGCCGGCGGGGGTGGGTGAGGTCCAGGGAGAGGCAGGCGCCGCCGGCCTTGAGCACGGCGAACATCGCGACCAGGGTGTCGGCGCCGCGCGGCATGGCGAGGGCGACGGGGGTGCCGGCGCGGACGCCGAGGTCGGTGAGGCGGTGCGCGAGGCGGCTGCTGGCGGCGTCGAGCTCGGCGAAGGTGAGGGTGGTGCCGCCGCTGCGCAGGGCGACCGCGTCCGGGGTGCGGGCGGCCTGTCCGGCGAGCAGTTCGGGCACGGTGCGGGTGGCGGGCGGCTCGGTGCGGCCGGCGGTGGCGCGGCGCAGCGCGTCCTGGTCGAGCAGGTCGATCCGGGCGATCGGGGTGTGCGGGGCGTCGAGCAGCAGGGTGGCGAGGCCGTCGAGGTAGCGCAGCAGGCCGTCGCGGTGGGCGGCGAGGGCGTCGGCGCCGTACTGGTCGGGGTGGGCCTCCAGGCCGATCCGCAGGGCGCCGTCGGGGCCGGGCGAGACGGCGAGGGCGAGGTCGTCGACGGGGCCGGCGGCGAGGTTGCGGACGGTGCCGGGCAGGCCGGCGAGGTCGAGGTCGCGCTCGAAGGCCTTGATGTTGACCATCGGTCCGAACAGGGCGCGGCGGGTGCCGGTGAGTCCGAGGTCGCGGCGCAGGTCCTCCAGCGGGTAGCGCTGGTGGCGGCGGACGTCGCGGACCTCCAGGACGACCCGGCGCAGCAGTTCGGCGGCGGTGTCGCGGGGGTGGACGGCGAGGCGCAGCGGCAGCACGTTGGCGGTGGCGACGGGGGTGCGCAGCGCGGCGGGCCCGCGGCGGTTGGCGAGCGGCAGGCCGAGCACGACGTCCTCGGTGCCGGCGAGGCGGTGCAGGTAGCCGGCGGTGGCGGCGACGACGAGTTCGGCCCAGGTGGCGCGGGCGGCCTTGGCGGCGGCCTCCAGCCGGGGCAGGGTGCCGGCGGGGAGGGAGGTGGCCAGCCGGGGCAGTCCGGCGGGGCCGGCGGGGGTGCCCCCGGGGAGGGTGGCGGGGGCGTCGGCTCCGGCCAGGCGGTCGCGCCAGTAGGCGCGGTCGGCGGCGTGCTCGGGGCCGGCGCGGTAGGCGGCCTCCTCGGCGGCGACCTCGGCGGGGGTGGCGAAGGTGCGGTCGGTGGGGCGGGTGCCGGCGGTGAGCGAGGTGTAGAGCTCGGCGACCCGGCCGGTGAGCAGGGTGAGCGCGTAGGCGTCGACGGCGAGGTGGTGGACGCGCTGGTACCACCAGTGGCGGTCCTCGGCGAGGCGGATCAGGGCCTGGGTGAAGAGCGGGCCCTCGGTGAGGTCGACGGGGCGGGCCAGGTCGGCGCGCATCCAGGCTTCGGCGGCGGCCTCCGGGTCGGCCTCGGCGCGCAGGTCGAGGTGGTGCAGGGTCCAGGGACGGCCGGGGGTGAGCCGCTGACGGGGCGCCGGGTCGGTGTCCTCGCCGCTGTCGGGTCCGTCGGCGGCGGCGGAGTCCGGGGTGACGACGACGGCGGAGAGCGCGTCGGCCTCGTCGACGGTGCGGCGCAGGGCGCTCTCGAACAGTCCGGCGTCGAGCGGGCCGGTGATCTCGACGGCGTCGCCGGTGTTGTAGACCGGGCTGTCGGGGTCGAGCGCCTGGGCGTACCAGATCGCCGCCTGGGTGGCGAGCAGCGGTACGTCGGCTGCGGCGGGGACGGCGACGGGGTCGGACGCGGCCTGGTGGCGACGCATGGTTCTGAAAGCTCCTCGGGTCCGGCGGACGGCACGCCAATTACCTGGTTAGGTTAGCCTAAGCTATCTGCATATTGTCTGGTCAACAGCCTGCCGCTGGGCAGGCCCTGACAGCCCCGGAGGCGCCGATGTCCCCCTTGAACGCGAGCGTGCCCGCGCCCGGTCCGGCGGTCGCCGCCGGACCGGCCGACCCCACGTCGAAGGAGGCCGTGCGCGAGCGCGTCCTCGCCCACCGGGACGAGCTGCTGGCGCTCAGCCGCCGCATCCACGCCCACCCGGAGGTCGCGTTCGAGGAGCACCGGGCCGCCGAGTGGTGCGCCGAACTGCTGCGCGGGCACGGCTACTCCGTCGAACCCGGCACCGGCGGCCTGCCCACCGCGTTCAGCGCGAGCACCGGCAGCGGACCGGTCACCGTCGCGATCGTCTGCGAGTACGACGCCCTGCCCGGCCTCGGCCACGCCTGCGGCCACAACCTCATCGCCGCCGCCGGTCTCGGCGCCGCGCTCGGCCTCGCCCCCCACGCCGACCGGCTCGGACTCACCGTCCGAGTGATCGGCGCACCGGCCGAGGAGCGCGGCGCCGGAAAGGCGCTGCTGCTGGACGCCGGCGCCTTCGACGGCGTGGACGCCGCGATGATGGTCCACCCCTGCCCGGTGGAGGTCGCCGACTTCCACTCCTTCGCGCTCGGCACCCTGTCCGTCCGCTTCACCGGGCGCGCCGCCCACCCCAGCCTCAACCCGCACGAGGGCCGCAACGCCGCCGACGCCCTCACCGTCGCCCAGGTCGCGCTCGGGCTGCTGCGGCAGCAACTGCCGCCGCAGTGGCGGGTGCACGGCATCACCACGGCCGCCGGCACGGCGCCCAACCTCATCCCCGACAGCGCCACCGCCGAGTACGAGATCCGGACCTCCGCCGCCGAGGACCTCGCGGCGCTGCGCGAGCGGGTCGAGGACTGCTTCCGGGCCGGCGCGCTGGCCACCGGGTGCGAGGTCGAGCTGACCCGGCCGGAGCCGGACTACCTGGACTTCCGCAGCGACACCGGACTGCTCGCGCTGTGGCGGGCCAACGCGGCGGCGGCGGGCCGCCCGGAGCCGGTCGAGAGCGGGCCGTTCGCCTGCACCGACATGGGCAACGTCTCGCACGCCGTCCCCTCCATCCACCCGGTCCTGGACATCACCGGCGGCTCCTGCGGCCCGCACGAGGCCGCGTTCGTCGAGGCCGCCGTCTCGCCGGAGGCGGACCGGGCGATCCTGGAGGGCGCGGTCGCGCTGGCGTGGACGGCGGCCGACTTCGCGGCGGCGCCGCGGCGGTGACGCGCGGCCGAGGACGGGCGGCGGCCGACGGACTCGGAGGTCCGTCGGCCGCTGTCCGTCGGGTCCGTCAGCCGCGCTCCGGGACCAGGTGCACCGGCCCCGGCTCGGGCAGCAGCTCGCCGAGCACCGCCGGCGCCGCACGCAGCGCGGTCACCCCGGCCTCCCGGACCAGCTCCCCGACCTCGCCCGGCCGGTCCGGGTCGGCCAGCACCAGCGCCGCCCCGGTCCGCAGCGGCCACAGGAACTCCCACAGCGGCAGCCCCAGTTGCAGCACCCGGTCGCCCGGGCCCAGCCCGTACGCGGACTGCAGCTCACGCACCCGGCGGTCCACCTCGGCATGGGTGGTCCACACCCCGGCCGGACGCCCGCCCGGCCCGTACGCCCGGCACAGCGGATGCTGCGGGGTCAGCGCCCGCGGCGGGTCGGTGTCCGCCCGCCCGGCCAGCTCGGCGGGGCTCGGCCGCTCCGCGTCCGGCACCCCCTCCCCCAGCACGCACACCGGCGCCGCGTCGGCCAGCAGCCAGGACAGCCGCCCCGGGGCGTCGTCCGGGTCCAGCGCCAGGTACGCCGCACCCGACTTGGCCACCGCCAGCAGCGCCGGCACCAGGTCGGCCGGGCGGGTCAGCGCGAGGCCGACGACCGTGCCGGGGCGGGCGCCCCGGTCCGCCAGGCAGCGGGCCATCCGGTTGGCTGCGGCGTTCAACTCGCCGTAGCCCACCGGCGCCGCGCCGGCCGGCAGCAGGGCCGGGGCGTCCGGCGTCCGCGCCGCCTGGGCCTCGATCGGCCCGACCACCGTGGTGGCCGGCCACCGCTCCGTCCGCGGCGGCCTCGCCACCGCCGTGCCGGACTCCATCAGGACGCGCCCAGCAGTTCGGCCCAGGCCTCGACGGCCGGACGCTCGGCCAGCTGGAGGAACGCCACCTCGGCGCCCTCGGCCCGCCAGCGCTCGGCCAGCGCCATCAGCCGCACCGAGTCCAGGCCCCAGTCGGCCAGGTTCTCGTCCAGCGGGATGTCCGCCGGGTCCTCGCCGAGCAGGTCGGCGACCTCGGCCCGGATTCGCTCCACGGTGAAGGCCATGGCTGTCACTTCCCTTCCAGGACGGCGTCGGTACCGGTGACGACGCCGCAGCGCCCGGCCACCCAGCTGAGCGCGGCACGGTGCTCGTCCGCGCCGAAGTCGGCGACCGCGTCGGCCACCACGAAGGCCCGGATGTCCCGCATCCAGGCGTCGCAGGCGGTCGCCTGCACCCCGATGTGCGCGTACACGCCGGTGATCACCAGCTCGTCGCGGCCCTGCTCGCGCAGCAGCTCGTCCAGGTCGGTCCGGACGAAGGCGCTGTACTTCCACTTGGTGAGCAGCCGGTCGCCCTCGGCCGGGGCGACCTCGTCCACGATCGCCGCCGCCCGCGGGTCGTCCGGGATCCCCGGGCCCCAGAAGTCCTGCTGCAGACCGCGCTGTTCGGCGCTCTGCCCGCCCGGCTGCGCCGAGTAGACGACGGGCACGCCGTGCTCGGCGGCCCAGGCGCGCAGCCGGTTGATGTTGGCGAGCAGCTCGGTGACCGGGGAGGCCGAGGTGTCGAAGGCGCCCATGAAGTGGTTCTGCAGGTCGTGCACCAGCAGCACGGCGCGGGACGGGTCGACCGTCCAGTCGACCCGGTTGGCCGGCAGCTCGGCGGCGGCGGGCATCGGATAGGAGGGGATGCGGGGCAGGCCCACGGCGGTGCGTCCTTAACGTTCGGGAGACTGGGAGGTCGGGAGGCGGGGACTCGGGGGTCGGGGCTCAGGAGGAGGTGAGGGAGGCCGCGATGGCGGCGCGCAGGTCCTTCTTGCTGACCTTGCCGATGCCGGTGGCGGGAAAGGCGTCGACGAACTCGACCCGGTCCGGCACCTTGAAGTCGGCCAGCCCGCGCTGCCGCACGAAGCGCTTCAGCTCCACGGACTTCGGCGGCTGCGCGCGGTGCTCCTCGCGCAGGACGACGTAGGCGCAGGTGCGCTCGCCGAGGTACGGGTCGGGCATCGAGACCACCGCCGCGTCGTGCACGGCCGGGTGGGCCAGCAGGTGGTTCTCGATCTCCTCGGCGGCGACCTTCTCGCCGCCCCGGTTGATCTGGTCCTTGGCCCGGCCCTCGACCACCAGGTGGCCGGTGCCGGTGCGGCGGACGAGGTCACCGGTGCGGTAGAAGCCGTCCGCGGTGAAGGAGGCGGCGTTGTGCTCGGGCGCGTTCCAGTAGCCGCGGATGGTGTACGGGCCGCGGGTGAGCAGGTGGCCGGTGGTGCCGTCGGGCAGGTCGCGGTCCTCGTCGTCGACCACCCGCACCTCGTCGTCCGGGGAGATCGGCCGGCCCTGGGTGGTGACGATCACCTCCTCCGGGTCGTCCAGCCGGGTGTAGTTGACCAGTCCCTCGGCCATCCCGAACACCTGCTGGAGGGTGCAGCCCAGCACCGGGCGCACCCGCCGGGCCGCCTCCTCGCTGAACTTGGCGCCGCCGACGAGCAGCACCTCCAGGCTCTCCAGACCGGCACTGCCCCCGGCCTCGCGGATCCGCTCGGCGGAGTCCAGCCAGAGCAGGGCCAGCGGCGGCACCAGGCCGGTGATGGTCACGCCCTCGCGCTCGATCAGCGGGAACGCCGTCTCCGGGCTCGGCTGCGGGCAGAGCACCACCCGGCCGCCCGCGTACAGCGTGCCGAGCGAACCCGGCGAGCTGAGCGGGAAGTTGTGCGCGGCGGGCAGGACCACGAGGTAGACGCTGTTCTCGTCCTGGCCGCAGAGCTCGACCGAGCCGCGCAGCGAGTAGATGTAGTCGTCGTGGGTGCGCGGGATGAGCTTGGGCACCCCGGTGCTGCCCCCGGACAGCTGGAGGAAGGCGACGTCCCCGGGCTGCGGCTCCTCACCGGGCGCGCCGGCCGCATCGGCCGGGTCGACCGGGACCTCGGCCAGCGGAGTGTGCTCCCCGGCGTCCCCGCCCACCACCAGGACGTGCCGCAGCGAGGGCGTCTCAGCCTTCACCCGGCTCGCCAGTTCACGGTGGTCGAAGCCGCCCTCGACGGCCGGGACCACGTAGCCGACCGCGCCGGTGAAGGCGCAGAAGTAGGAGATCTCGGTGTAGCGGTGCGCGGGCAGCGCGAAGACCGGCAGCGCGCCGACCCGGAACAGCCCGAAGACCAGCTCGAAGAACTCGGCGGTGTTGGGGAGCTGGACCACCACCCGGTCGCCCCGGCGGATGCCCCGGGCGCGCAGTCCGGCGGCCATCCGGTCGGCCCGCAGGTCGAGTTCGGCGTACGTCCAGCGGCGGGTGGGGTCCTCGCCGCTGCCGCCGGTCGGGTCGACGATCGCGATCCGGTCGGGGTGGGCGGCCGCGCGCTCGCGCAGCATCGAGCCGAAGGTCTCGCCGCGCCAGTGGCCGTCGGCCCGGTAGCGGGCGGCGAACTCGTCCGGGTACGGGGCGAATCCGGCCAGCACCTCGGCCATCGGGTGGTGCGGATCGGTCACGGCGGAGGCTCCCGGGGCGGTCGGGCCGGTCACGGCGGAGGCTCCCGGGGCGGTCGGGTCGGTCACTGCGGAGGCTCCCGGAGTGGTCGGGCCGGTCACTGCGGCACCCCGGCGGCGTCCAGGAAGGTGCGGAACTTGGCGCTGGTCTCGGCGAGTTCGGACTCCGGCCGGGACTCGGCGACCACACCGGCACCGGCGAACACCCGCAGCGTGCGCTCGTCGGCCTCGGCGCAGCGCAGGGTGACCACCCACTCGCCGTCGCCGTCCGCGTCGCCCCAGCCGACCATGCCCGTGTACAGGCCGCGGTCGAAGGGCTCAATGCCGCGGATCGCCTCGCGGGCGAGCGGGGTCGGGCTGCCGCAGACCGCCGGGGTCGGGTGCATGGCGACGGCCAGCTCCAGGGCGGAGACGGCCGGGTCGATCAGCTCGCCGGTGATGGTGGTGGCCAGGTGCCACATCGCGGCGGTGCGCACCAGGGTGGGGCGCTCCGGCACGACCAGGTCGCGGCAGTACGGCGCGAGCGCGGCATGGATCGCGTCCACGACGAAGGCGTGCTCCTGGAGGTCCTTGGGCGACTCCAGCAGCGCGGCGGCGCGGCGGACGTCCTCGCCGAGGTCGGCGCTGCGCGGCACCGAGCCGGCCAGCGGGTTGGCGACGACGGCCGTGCCGCTGCGCGAGAGCAGCAGTTCGGGGCTGGCGCCGATGAGGGTGCGGCCGCCGCCGGCCGGAACGGCGAAGGTGTAGCCGCCGGGGTCGCGGCGGCCGAGGCGCTGGAGGATCGCGGGCAGGTCGAGCGGGCGGTCGGCGTGCAGCTCCAGGGTCCGGGAGAGCACGACCTTGCTCAGCTCGCCGTCGGCCCGGAGCAGTTCCACGGCCTCGGCGACGCCGGCGCCGTACGCCTCGGGCGCGGGCACCGGGCGGACGTCCCAGTCGATCCGGTCGGCGGCCGGGGCGGGCAGCGCGATCAGCGGGTCGTCGCGCAGCGCGCCGCAGGTGCGGAGCGTCGCGGGGACGGCGAGCTCGGCCCGGCTGTCGTGGTCGAACGCCACCGCGCCCACCACCAGCGGGCGTTCGACGCCGTCCCGGCGGGCCCGGGCGAGGGTCTCGGCGACCCGGTCGACCAGCGGGCGCCCGTCCTGGGGCACCCGGGCGTGCACGCCCTCGGCGAGCAGCGTGCGGGTCGGGGAGGCGAAGAACGCCTCGTCGGCCGCGGCCCGATACCGGCCCAGCAGCCCGCTGGCCGCGCCGATGACGGTGTGGTCCGTCCCGGCGGGGGCGTGGTGCACCGTGGTCACCTGGAATCTCCCAGTCTGCGAGTGGTCGCCGGACGCTGCTCGTCGCGGCGGTCGGCGGTGGTCTGGTCCGGGGCCCGCCCCGGTGGGGGCGCGGTCCCGGTGGGGCGCCGGGCCCCGGTGCTGCTCGCCCCGGGGGCCCGGCCCCGCTGTGGGTGTCGGGGGCCGCGACGGACCGGGGCGGGGCCGTCGCGGAGTCGTGCTGGAGGGCGGGCCGGGTCCGGCCCGGGGCCCGCGCCGGGGCGTCAGGCCCGCAGGGTGGCGCCGCCGTCGACGTAGAGGTCGTGCATGGTGATGTGGCGGGCCCGGTCGGAGACCAGGAACGTCACCGCCTCGGCGATGTCGGCGGGTCGGGCGATCCGGCCGAGCGGGATGCCGACCCGGTAGCTGGTCGGGTCGCCGTCGATGACGCGCCGTTCGGCGGCCGCCGCGTCGTCCTGCCAGAGGCCGCGCTGCATCTCGGTGTCGGTGGAGCCGGGCGAGACGATGTTGCAGCGCACCCCGGAGCGGCCGAGTTCCAGACCCAGGCACCGGGTGTACATGGTGGCGGCCGCCTTGGAGGCCGCGTAGGCGGCCATCCCGGTGCGCGGGACGCCGGCCGCGTTGGAGCCGACGGTGACGATGGCGCCGCCGCCGCGCTCGGCCATCCGTCGGCCGAGCGCCCGGGTGGTGTGGAAGACTCCGGTGGTGTTGACCGCGAAGCTGTCCGCCCAGTCCTGGTCGGTGAGCTCCACCGCGGGGGCGACACGCAGGATTCCCGCGACGTTCACCAGGATGCCGATCGGGCCGAGTTGGCCTTCCATCAGCTCGACGGTGGATTCGACCGCCGCCGCGTCGGAGACGTCCAGCAGGTAGGGGTGGACGGGTCCGCCGGAGGCCGCACCACCGGGGGCGGTCCCGGCCGGACGGACCGACAGCTCGTCGGCGAGCTCGGCGAGCGGACCGGGATTGCGGTCGACCGCCGCGACGACGGCACCGGCGGCCACCAGCGCGCGCGTCACCGCCGCGCCTATCCCCTGTCCGGCGCCGGTGACCATCGCGACGGCGCCCGCGAGTTCGGACTGCTGCACTGAAAATCCCCTCCGACCAGCAACATTAGGCAAGCCTAACCTAACACAATTGTTCGGACTCTCCGAGGGGTCCCGCCGGTACGGACCGACCCTGCGGGGTCGTCAAGTGCGTTCGGCCGGAAGCGGGAAGCGCATCCGTCGACCGGGAGCCGGCCGGCGAGCGAATGTAGACGCAACGTTGCGTCCGGTGTAGCGTCGGGGCATTGAATCGAGACGCAACGTTGCGTCCATGTTCAGCTCCGAGGCGCGGGCCCCGACCGAAGGCCCCGACGCGCCCTCCTCCCACACCGTCACCCCCGAGGAGCACCCATGCCCTCCGCCCCGCCCCGGCGACCCGGCGGCCCGATCGCCCCGGCCGCCGTCGCCCTCGCGTTCTGGGTCACCATGGCCGGAACCACCGTCCCGACCCCGCTCTACCCGCTCTACCAGCACGCCTTCGGCTTCTCGACCTTCACCGTCACGGTGGTCTTCGCCGTCTACGCGCTCGGCGTCGTCGCCGGTCTGCTGACCCTCGGCCGGCTCTCCGACCGGATCGGCCGACGCCCCGTCGTGCTGGCCGCCCTGCTGCTGGCCGCGGCGGCCGCCACCCTGTTCGAACTCGCCGACTCGCTGCCCTGGCTGCTCGCCGCCCGGGTCCTCTCCGGCCTCGGCGCCGCCCTCGTCACCGGCGCCGCCACGGCCGCCCTGCTCGACCTCGCCCCGCCGGAGCGCCGGCTGCGCGCCCAGACCGTCGCGCTCGCCGCCAACATGGGCGGGCTGGCCAGCGGCACCCTGCTCGCCGGCGCCCTCGCCGAATGGGCCGACGCACCGCTGCGCCTGCCCTGGACGGTGACGCTCGTCCTCACCGGCGCCGCCCTGCTCGGACTGCTCGCCGTCCCCGAGACGGTGCCCGCCGAGGTTCGCCGCGCGGGCCGGACCGGCGGCTCCGCCCTTGGGGCCCGCGCCCGGTTCCGGATACCGCACGTCCCACCCGGCATCCGACCCGCGTTCCTGCGCGCCGCCCTCACCGGCGGCGCCGGATTCGCCGTCACCGGCGTGCTGACCGCCGTCAGCGGACTCTTCCTGGCCACCGTGCTCGGCCTGCACAACCACGCGCTCACCGGACTCGTGGTCGCCCTGGCCTTCCTCTCCACCGCCGTCGGACAGTTGCTCGTCCGCGTCCTGCCACCGGCCCGCGCCCTGCCGCTGGCCTGCGCCGGACTCGTCCTGGCCGCCGCGCTGGTGGCCGGCGCCCTGCTCGGCGGGACGCTGCCGCCGCTGCTGCTCGGCGCCTGCGTCAACGGCCTCGCCACCGGCACCGCGATCGGCACCGGACTCGGCACCGTCAACGGCGGCGTGGAGCCGCGCCGGCGCGGCGAGGCGGTGTCGGCGTTCTTCGCCGTGCTGTTCACGATGCTCTCGGTGCCGGTGATCGGGGTCGGCGTGCTCGTCCGGGCGACCGGGCTGCGCACCGCCGGGGTCACCTTCAGCGCGGCGGTCGCCGTACTGGCCCTCGCCGTCGCCGCCGGGCTGGTCCGCCGACCCCGGCACGGGGCATCGCCGGTGCCGGGGCCGGTGGCGGTGGCGGTGGCGGTGGCGACAGCGACGGCTGAACCGGCACCGGCCGCCCCGGCCGGGCAGGCGTGAGAGGATGGCCGCCACCGTCGTCAACAGCCAGCAGCCGCCCCCGGACAAGGACCACACCGCCATCGCCGCCCAGCCCCGCCCCGCCACCGGAAGCCGGTCCGGCGCGAGCCGCGCCACCGGTGACCGTGCCGTCGGCGGTCGTGCCGCCGGCGCCGCGCGCGCGGCCCGGGCGAGCGGGAGCGCGACGAAGAGCGACGCGGTCAAGGGCGAGGGGGCGACCACCGGCGGAAGCGGCCGGCGCAGCGAGGCCGCGCGGCTGGCGGTCCTGAACGCCACCGACGACCTCCTGGTCGAGGTGGGCTTCGAGGGCCTGACCATCGAGGGCATCGCGGCCGCCGCCGGGGTCGCCAAGCAGACCATCTACCGCTGGTGGAAGTCGAAGGTGGACATCCTCTTCGACAACCTCGTCCTGGACGCCGCCACCGGTCTCGCCTGGCCCGCAGAGTCCCCCGCCGACCCGGCCGACCTGCGCGCCTACATCCACCGGTTCGCGGACTTCCTCGGCGCCGCACCGGCCGGCAAGGTGCTGCAGGCGCTCCTGGGGCATGCCCAACTGGACGCCCGTACCGCCGAGTTGCTGCACGACGGCTTTCTGGACGCGCTGCGCGCCCGGGACGTCGAGCACACCCGCGCCTGCCTCGGGCGCACCGCCGACGGGAACGCCTCCGACGAGGCCGCCGTACTGCTGGACGCCCTGCTCGCCCCGCTCTACCACCGCGCCCTGGTGCTGCGCCGCCCGCTCGACCCCGCGTTCGTCGACGCGCTGCTCGACCAGCACCTGCCGGGCTGAGCCCCGCCCCTTCCCGCTCCACCCCTTCTTCCCGCTTCTCCCTTCCGCGCCGCACCGCGCCACCCGTGTCGATCTCCCCGGGCCCGCGCCGGCGCCACCCTCTTCCCTGGAGTCTCCGTGTTCCGTCGCCCCCGGCCGACCCACGACGTACGGGTCACCGCCGTCACCCCGCTCACCCCCGCCCTGCTCCGGCTCACCCTGGCCGGACCGACCCTGGACACCCTCGCTGTCGAACACGCCACCCAGTGGGTGAAGTTGGCAACCCCCGACGGGCACTCCCGGGCCTACACGATCCGGCACCACCGCCCCGCCGAGCGCGAGACGGACATCGACGTCGTGCTGCACGGCAACGGCCCGCTGTCCCGCTGGGCCGCGACCGCGCGCCCGGGCGACCCGGCCCGGATCGCCGGCCCGCGCGGCCGCCGGCCGTCCTTCGAGGGCGCCGGGCACGTCCTGCTCGCCGCCGACGAGAGCGCCCTTCCCGCCGCGCTCACCGTCCTGGAGGAGCTCCCGCCGACCGTACCGGTGACGCTCTTCGCCGAGGTCGGCGATGCCGCCGGGGCCACCCTGCCGCTGCCCGCCCGGGCCGGTCTGACCACCCACTGGCTGGTCCGCCCCCAGGGCCGTGCCAAGGGCCGGACCCTCACGGACACCCTGCTCGCGACCGACGTCCCGCCCGGCACCACGGCCTGGCTGGCCGGGGAGTCGCAGGCCGTGGCGACCGTCCGCCGCCATTTGCTCACCGACTGGGCGCTGCCCCGCGAACGCGTCCACGGCAAGGGCTACTGGAAGCTCGGCGAGGCGAACCACAAGGACTGACCGACCCCCAGTTCACATCCTGGCAGGTCTACTTGCTGCTCAGACTCGTTCCGCCGGCCGAGAGGCGGTGCGGGCCCAGGAAGTAGGACAGGGCCGCCAGCGAGGCGCCGTCCGCCACCTCGCCCGAGGTCAGCAGTCCGACCACCTGGCGCTCGGTCAGCCACTCCACCCGGCTCGCCTCGGACCGGTCGACCGGCCCGCCGGTCGGCGTCGCCCCGGTGGCGTGGAAGGCGTGGAAGTGCATGGTCGAGATCCCGGACATCGCGTCGAACTCCGTCAACGGCTCGACCGACCCCGGCCGCCAGCCGGTCTCCTCCTCGACCTCGCGCGCGGCCGCCGCAGCGGGCTTCTCGCCGGGTTCGACCCAGCCCGCGGGCAGTTCCCAGGCCCAGCGACCGGTGATGAACCGGTGGCGGTGGAGCATGAGGAAGCGGCCCTCGGCGTCGGTCACCACGGCGACGGCGCACTCCTTGGGCATCCGCAGCACATGGTGGTCGACCCGGCCGACGCCGGGGATGTCGACATCGTCCAGCCAGAGTTCCACCCACGGCGAGCCGTACACCTGGCGCCGCCCGTGCACCGTCCACTCGGTCACTGCCGCTCCCTCACTGCCGCGCTCCCACCACTGCTCCGTCGACGCTCAGCGCGAGGCGGTCGGGGCGGGCGCGGCACTCCGCGCGGCCGGGGCAGCGGGCGCGGACGTGCGCGCGGACGGGGAGGACGGCGAGCCGGACGCGGGCCCGGCGGCGGCCCCCGGGACGGGGGCGAGGCCGGTGCAGCCCCGGAGCCCGTCCCGCCGCTTGAGCGCGGCGGTCGCGGCGGCGCCGGTCTGCGGCACCGGCACGCCCTTGTCGTCGATGGTCGCCGGCGCGAACGCCTCGCCGAGCACCTTGCCGTTCGGGCCCAGGGTCAGGGTGGTGACGCCGGTCTCGTTGGAGTTGGCGTAGTTGGAGGTGCCGTACCAGAGGAAGTTGCCGAAGCCGTACCCGATGTAGGTGGAGCCGAGCATGCCCGAGCCGACCATGGTGTGCGCGTGCGTGCCGACCACGGCGGTGGCTCCCGCGGTCGCGAGCTTCTTGGCGATGGCGGTCTGGGCGGGGGTCGGACAGGCCTTGCCCTCGTCCCCCCAGTGCAGGTAGACCAGCACCACCGGTGCCTGCTTCTTCGCCTCCTCGACCGCCTTGACGACCGCGGCCTGGTCCAGCGCCGAGGCGATGCCGGGCTTGGTCGCCCCGGCGCGCCACTTCTGGTTGGTGAGGTCCTCGACCTGGCTGGCGGCGACCACCGCCACCTTCACCCCACGCACGGTGGTGACGTACGGGGCGTACGCCTCCTGGGAGTTGCGGCCGAAACCGACGATCGGGAGCGGCGAGGCGGCCTTGGCCGCGAGGGTGTCCGCGAGACCGTCGGCGCCGAAGTCGACGGCGTGGTTGTTGGCGAGCGAGACGACGTCGACGCCGGAGTCCTTGAGCGCCGTGAGCGCCTTCGGGGAGGTGCGGAAGGTGTAGGTCTTGGCCTCGGGCGCGCCGCGATCGGTGATCGCGGTCTCCAGGTTCAGGACGGAGAGGTCGGCGGCGGCGAGGCTCTTGGAGATCGGTCCGAGCGCCGTCTCGGGCGGCTGCACGGAGAGCCGCTCCTCGGTGCGGCCCTCGAAGTGGACGTCCCCGGCGAACGCCACCGTGATGCTGCCGTCCGGGCGGGGCGCCGCACTGTCGGAGGCGGCCTGGTCCCCGGCGGCGCCGGAACCGGCGGCGTCCGGCGAGGCCTTCGCGGCAGCGGCGGCGTCGGCGGCAGCCTTGGCGGAGCGGGAGGCCTTGACGGCGGCCGGGTCGGGGTCGTCCGGTCCGCAGGCGGCCACGGGTATCAGCCCCAGCAGCAGTGCGACGGCGGCCGCGGCACGGCGCATGTCTGTTCCCCCAAGGGTCGATCCGGAAGCGGTCAGCCTACGCCACTCCCCCGCGCCGCCTCCGCGCCACCGCCACAATCCGCGCCGGGCCGCCGGGTGGCGCGCGGAGTGGCAGCGTGGAGGTAGGGAGGCACGGCGGAAGCCGGGCGGAGGCCGCCAGGACGGAGGTGCGACGCGGGCTCGGCGGAGGCAGCGGGCGAGGCTCGGGGACCGGACGGCAGGTGGTGGGTCATGACTGACAACGGGACGGGCAGTGGGGCTGGGAACGGGAGCGCGGACACCGGGCGGCGGATCGTGGTCGGGATCGACGGTTCGGCGCCGTCCAGGGCCGCGCTGCGCTGGGCGGTCGGGCAGGCGGCGCTGACCGGGGCGACGGTGCACGCGGTGGCCGCGTGGGAGCCGCCCTCGCTGCACGGGTGGCTGGTGCCGCTGCCGGACGACGACTTCGAGCGGACGGCCATGCGCACCCTGACCGCCGAGGTGGACGAGGTGGTCGGCCGGGACCGGCCGGTGCCGGTGACGGAGACCCTGCTGCTCGGGCATCCGGCCGAGGTACTGCTGGAGCTGGCGGAGGGCGCGGAGCTGCTGGTGCTGGGCAGTCGCGGGCGCGGGACCTTCGCCCGGACACTGCTGGGGTCGGTGAGCACCCGGTGCGCGGCGCACGGGTCGTGCCCGGTGGTGATCGTCCGCGCGGACGGGACCACCGCCGCGCCGTCCCCGCGCCTCGCCGCCGGTGCCGGCGAGGAGCAGCCCGCCGTCCGCACCACCAAGGACTGGCAGCTGAGCCTGCACCTGGTGGAGGAGCGGGACACCACCCGGGTGCACGCCGTGCTGGACGCCGACGGCGCGGTGCTGCACAGCGACGCGTACGCCCGCCGCAATCCGCTCGACGATCCGGCGCCCGCGGTGGGCGACGAGTTCGCGGTCGGCCGGGCGCTGATCGACCTCGGCCACCAGTTGCTCCGGGCGGGCACCCGGCACGCCACCGGGTCCGCCGAGGAGTGACATGCTGGCTGCCGGGGGACGACGGTCCACGAACGCCCCTGACGGCCGACGGCCGAAGATCGACGACTGACGACTGACGACTGACAGACCTCGGATGACGGACAACAGATGACAGATTCTGTCGGCCCACCCCCGGGCGACGATCGGGCCCCCGCCGCCGCCCCGGACCTCACCCCGGAGCGCGCCCCCGCATTCACCCCCGACTTCACCCCCGCCGAGCGCGCCCGGGGCCGGGCGCTGCGCCGCGCCCAGCTGCCCTGGGCGCTCGGCGCGCGGGCCACCGGCCTGGCGCTGACCCTCGCCCTCGGCCTGACGCCGGCCGGCGCCGGGCTGGTGTCCACCGTCGGCGGCTGGTTCGGCGGCTCCCGGACGGCGGAGGTGCTCGCCGGGACGGCCGCCCTGGTGCTGGTCGGCCGGGCGGCGCAGCTGCCGTTCGGGGCGGGCTCGCGGTCGGTCCGCGCCCGGTTCGGCCTGGTCACCCAGGGCTGGGCCGGCTGGGCGGTGGACGCGCTGCGCGGACTCGCCCTCACCCTGGCGCTCGCCCTGCCGGTGGTCCTCGGTCTGTACGCGCTCACCGGCCGCTCGCCGGAGCGCTGGTGGCTCCTGGCGGCGGGCGCGGCCGCGCTGCTGACGGCCGCGCTCTCCTTCCTCTACCCGCTGCTCGTCGAGCCGGTGTTCAACCGCTTCACGCCGATGGCCCCGGGCCCGCAGCGCGAGGCGCTGCTCGGCCTGGCCGCGCGGGACGGCGTCCGGGTGCGGGACGTCCTGGTCGCGGACGCCTCGCGCCGGACCACGGCGCTGAACGCGTACGTCTCGGGGCTGGGGGCGACGCGGCGGATCGTCGCCTACGACACGCTGCTGACCACCGCCGATCCGCGCGAGGTGGAGCTGGTGGTGGCGCACGAGCTGGGGCACGTCAA
This sequence comes from Kitasatospora purpeofusca, assembly GCF_000718025.1. Classification (GTDB taxonomy): domain Bacteria; phylum Actinomycetota; class Actinomycetes; order Streptomycetales; family Streptomycetaceae; genus Kitasatospora; species Kitasatospora purpeofusca. The sequence continues at coordinate 160,073 of NZ_JODS01000002.1, read as the reverse complement.
GCACCGGGACGTCCTGACCGGGACGGTGCTGGGCGCGGTCGGCGCGGCCGTCGTGGTGGTGCTGCTGGGCCTGGCGTCCGGCTGGGACGTGCTGCTGTCGGCGGCCGGCGCGGCGGACGCGGCCGATCCCCGGTCGCTGCCGCTGCTGGCGGCGGGCGCGGCGCTGCTGGGCGCGCTGTCCGGCCCGGTGCAGTGCGCGGTGAGCCGCCGGGTGGAGGCCAGGGCGGACCGGCACGCGCTCGAGCTCACGGGGGACGCGGAGCAGTTCGTGGCGATGCAGCGCAGACTCGCGGTGACCAATGTGTCCGACGTCGACCCGCCGCGGGTGCTTGAGCTACTGTTCGCGACTCATCCGAGCGCCACCCGCCGGATCGCGGCGGCGCGCGCCTGGCAGGCGGGCCGGGCCGGTGCGGCAGGCCGTCCGCCGGGGGCTTCGGACGCGACCGAAGCTGTTGTATAGTGCAACTAATTTCCGCACCGCGGATTTCCCGAACCCCCGGAGGACAGTCCCCGTGCCCGACCGCGAGACGTCGATCGCGACCATCCAGCGCGAACTGACCGCCTTCGCCCGCCGCGCCCGGCACAAGGCCTCCCAGCTGCACCCCGACCTCTCCCTGGTCACCTACAGCATCCTGGACCTCATCACCGAGCGCGGCGGCTGCCGGGCCGCCGATGTCGCCGCGCACTTCATGCTCGACAAGTCCACGGTGAGCCGCCAGGTCACCGCACTGGAGAAGCTCGGGCTGCTGCGCCGCGAGACCGACCCGGAGGACCAGCGCGGCCAGATCCTGCTGGCCACCGAGGCCGGACTCACCCTGCTGCGCGAGGCCAACGAGCAGCGGCGGCTCTCCTTCTCGGCCCGGTTCACCAACTGGTCGGACGAGGACGTCGCCCGGTTCGCCGACTACCTGGCCCGTTACGGCTCCGAGGACTGACCCGGCCCGACCGCGCCGCCCGGCCGCCCCGTCCGACCGCACCTCCCGGCCGCACCGCCGCGCACCCCCGGCACCCGCTCGGGGTGCGGTGGACCACCCGGACGGTGTACAGAGGAGAGGTGCCACTCCGGCAGCCTCCCGACGACCGGCGTTCCCACGAGCGCCGCCGGTCCTGGCCGCCCGACCGCCGGGCGCTGACGGCCGTACCGCTCGCCCTGATCGTGGTGATCACGGTGGTGGACGTGCTCGCCCCGCCGGACATCCACCTCGGCCCGCTACTGATCGTCGCCCCCGCGCTCACCGCGTCGCTGGCCGGTGCGCGTGCCACCACCGTGGTGGCCCTGCTCTCGCTCGCCGCGCTCACCGTCATCGGCATCCTGCGCGACGGCCTCACCACGGGCAACCACGAGACCCAGCTCGGCGCCCTGCTCGCCGTGTCGGCGCTGATCGTCGCCCTGCGGGTGCTGCGCGACCGGCACGAACGCGAGCTGGCACAGGTCCGCTCCGTCTCCGAGGCCGCCCAGCGGGTCCTGCTGCGCCCGCTGCCCGACCGGACCGGGCCGCTGCACCTCGCCTCCTTCTACCTGGCCGCCGAGGCCGAGGCCCAGGTCGGCGGCGACCTCTACGCGGCGGCCCGCACCGCCACCGGCACCCGGCTGCTGGTCGGCGACGTCCGGGGCAAGGGGCTGGCCTCGCTCGGCGACGCGGCGCTGCTGCTGGGCGCCTTCCGGGCGGCCGCGCACCTGTACCCGGACCTGCCCGGCCTGGTCGGCCACCTGGACGGCAGCATCGCCTGGGACCTCGCCCAGCTCGCCGAGCAGCAGCGCGCGCAGCGCGAGGACGGCCTCGGCGACCGGCCGCGCCTGCGCGCGTTCCGCCGCGCCGGACCGGCCGGCACCGGGGCTCCGCCGGGCACCGGGCCGCCGGACGGCGGACCGGCCGACACCCCGACGGACGACAGCGGCGAGTCCTTCATCACCGCCGTGGTCCTGGACGTCCCGGACGACGGCGCGGTGGTCCGCCTGGTCGACTGCGGCCACCCCCCGCCGCTGCTCCTGCACGGCGACCGGGTCACCGCGCTGGAGCCCCGCCGCACCTCGCCGCCGCTGGGCCTCGGCGAACTGGTCGCGGCGCCGTACGTGGTGGAGGACTTCCCGTTCCTGCCCGGCGACCGGCTGCTGATCTACACCGACGGCGTGATCGAGGCCCGCGACGCCGAGCGGCGGTTCTACCCGCTGTCCGAGCGGGTCGCCGCACGGACCGCCGCCCACCCCTCCGAATCCCCGGCCGCCCTGCTGCTGCACCTGCGCCGCGACCTGCTGGCCCACGCCGGCGGACGTCTCGACGACGACGCGGCGATGGTCGTCGTCGAGCGCCTCGGGCGCTCGCCGGGCCCGGAACCGGCCCGGTGAGTGCCCACCCCGGCCGGTTCCTCGGCGTCCTCGGCGTCCTCAGCCTCCTCGGCGTCCTCAGCCGACGGTGAGAACGATCTTGCCCCGGACATGGCCGCGCTCGCTCTCGCGCTGCGCCTCGGCCACCTCCGCCAGCGGGAGCACCCGGTGCAGCGGGAGGTTCAGGCCGCCCTCGGCGGCGAGCGCGAGCGCACCCTCCAGCGCCGGGCGGAGGTAGTCGGTCGGCTCGTCGCCGGCGGTGAAGCGGACCCCGTGCGACGCGGCGCTCCAGTCGGCGATGGTCAGCACGTGCTCCGCGCCGCCCGCCAGCTCGATCGACAGCGGCAGCACACCCGCGCCGACCAGGTCCAGCACCCGGTCAACGCCCTCGGGCGCGGCGGCGCGGACCCGCTCGGCCAGCCCCTCCCCGTAGACGACCGGCACGGCGCCCAGCTCGCGCAGGTACGGGTGGTTGGCCTCGCTCGCGGTGCCGATCACCCGGATCCCGCGGGACCGGGCGAACTGCAGCACCAGCGTGCCGACACCGCCGGCCGCCCCGTGCACCAGCAGCGTCCGGCCGGGCTCGATGCCCAGCAGGTCGAGCGAACGCCAGGCGGTCTCGGCGGCCACCGGGAGCGCCGCCGCCACCGTCCAGTCCACCCCGGCCGGCTTGCGGACCAGCTGGTCCGCCGCCGCCAGCGCGTACTCCGCGTACCCGCCGCCGCGGACCTGGCCGAACACCTCGTCGCCGGGCTGCCACTCGGTGACGTCCGCGCCGACGGCCTCCACGACGCCCGCGATCTCGTAGCCGAGCACGGCCGGGAGGGTGACCGGGAAGACCTCGGTGAGCGCGCCGGAGCGGACCTTGTGGTCGAGCGGGTTGACGCCGGCCGCACGCACGGCCACCCGGACCTGGCCCGGGCCCGGCGCGGGCACCTCGACCTCGATCGGCCGCAGGACGTCCGCGGCGCCGTACTCGGTGATGCCGACGGCCTTCGTCGCGAGGGCAGTGGTGTCGGGGGTGCTGCTCATGGAGGATCTCCACCGTTCTTCCGGATCTGGGGGGACGCCGGGGCCGGGAGCCGCCGCCGTCCTGGTGACGGGCTCCAGCCTGGTACGGCGGGCCCGGTCGACCGGCCGGCTGTTCGGACAGTTCCACCTGGCCGTTCGGACGGGCGGGTGCGGGCGCTCGCGGACTAGGCTGGACCGCATGGTCGAACACAGCGGTGCGAACGACGACGGGGCGGCGTCCGGGAGCGGGCACGGGGCCGCGTGGTCCTGGGACGACGCCGAGGGAGTGCTGGCCCTCGCCGCCGAGCTGCTGCGCGAACCCCGGGTGACGATCCTGCCCAAGCTCTCCGAGGTGCTCGCCGGACTCGTCCCGCACCTCGCGGTGGCGCAGCTCAGCGGCGTCTGCACCTACTCGCCCGCCAACGCCGTCGGTCCCGAGGAGCTGTCCGCCCGGATCACCGGCAGCGAGCTGGGCCAACTCGCCCAGGAGGTCACGCCCGGCCGCCCCTGGCAGGGCGAGGCCGTGCTCGGCGGGCGCCCGCGCCCGGCGGTCGCGGTGGCCTCGGCCCCGCCCGGGAGCAACGGCGCCCTGCTGGTGCTGGTCCGCGCGGCCGCGACCGGACCGGGCGTCCCGCGCGGACGGACCGGTGGGCGGGCCGACGGCCGCGCGAAGGGGCCGCGGGAGCCGCTGGAACTGCTGGAGCTGCTGCCCGAGCGCTCGCTCGGCCTGCTCCAGCTGCTGTGGGAGCTGCTGACCACCCACTCCCACCACCGCGCCGTCGACGCCGCGCCCGCGCAGGCCGCCGCCTCCCGCGCCTCGGCCAGTGCCCGGGCCCGGGCGATCGCCGAACTCAGCGGCGCCCACGCCTCCGCGCTGTCCGCGATCCTCGGGCCGCTGCGCTCCGCCGGACTGGACGACGCCACCGCCCGGCGCAACGCCACCGAGCTGGCCGTGACCGCGCTGCTCGACCTGCGCAGCGCCGGCGAGCTCGACCGCGAGCTGAGCGAGGAGCCGGCCGCCACCGCCTTCGCCCGACTCGCCGACGTGGTGCGGCCGTTGCTGCGGCACAGCCCGGTCCGGCTGGACCTGCTGGCGCCGACCGAGGGGGACCGCTCGGTGCCCACCGACACCGCGCACACCGCCCGCACCGCCGTCCGCTCCGCCGTGCTCGCGATGCTGGAGCAGGACGGCCTGACCCGGCTGCACGTGAGCTGGCAGTTCGTGGCGGACGGTCTGCGGGCCGTGGTCCGGGACGACGGCCCGGGCCTGCTGACCGCCGACGCGCTGGCCGTCCACCGCACGGCCGACCGGATCGCCGCGCTGGCGGGCCGGTTGACGGTCGAGGCGGTCCCGGGCTGGGGCACCGCGGTGACGGTCGACCTGCCGCTGCATGCCCCGGCCGGGCCGATCGGCGCGGCCCGGCCGCTGGAGGGCCTGCAGCCACGGGAGTTGGAGGTCCTGGACCAGCTGGCCCTGGGCCGCCGCAACCGGGAGATCGCCGCCGCCCTGCACATCAGCGAGTCGACGGTGAAGTTCCATGTGGCGAACATCCTGGCCAAGTTGGAGGTGGGCTCCCGGGGCGAGGCCGCCGCCCTCGCCCACCGGGCCGGCCTGCCGGCCACCCCGGCCGCGTGCACGCCGACCACCCTGCACGCCGCCTCCTGAGCCGCCCCCGCCCCCCGCCCGGCCCCCGACCGGGCCCGGGAGCGTCCGGGGAACTCCGCCGCGCGGTACGGTCGGGCGCGTACCGCAGCCGTCGACACAGGAGCCGCGATGGGACCGGACCATGTCTCCGAGGGGTTCTGGGAGGTCCTGGAATCGACCCGACCGCGCCTGTCCGCCCTGGAGGCGTGGCTCGGGTCCCAGCCGCGGGAGGCACTGGAGGCGTTCGCGCTCGCCTACGAGTCCGCGGCGGAGTCGCTGGCCGACTTCTCCGAAGGCGTGAGCGTGGACGGGGAGGTCTGGTCCGAGGACAGCACCGAGGACCTGTGCCTGTGGGTGGTCGGGCAGGGCCGCGGGCTGTGGAGCTCGGTGGTCGTGGGTGACCTGCCACTGGAGGAGGCCGCCCGGATGTACCTGGGGCGTGCTCCGCTGCTTCCGGACGTCGTGACGCCCTGGGACGGGGAGGTCTCGGACCCCGGGCACCGGGGCTACCAGTCTCCCGGGGCCATCGTGCACGGCGTCTACCGGACGCGGTTCGCCGAGGACCTCCATGAACGGCTCGGGGGCAGGTGATCGGGGGCAGGTGATCGGGGGCAGGTGATCGGGGACATCTGAGGGGATTGCCCGGGCCGGGCGCCCCGGCCGGGCGGAACCCTCAGTAGTAGCGGCGCAGTTCGGGCCAGAGCGCGGACCACGGCCGGTGCGGTCCCGGGCAGACCAGGACCGGTGCGTGCTGCTCCTCGTTGCGCACACCGTGGCCGTTGTCGACCCGGGCGACCTGGCGGCAGTCGGTGAAGTACCGCTCCACGTCCGGGAATCCCTCCGGGTGGACGAGCAGGACCGGACCGTCCCGGGTGTCCGGCGGCGGCCCCCAGTCGGCGAGGCTCATGTGGCCCGAGTACGGCGCCGGGAGGCCGAACGCCGGGCCGTAGTGGGCGAGCGCGCCCGCCTCTCCGTAGTTGACGGCGAACACCACGGCCCGGTCGCGGAGTTCGGGCGGGACGGTGCGCCAGCCCGCGGCGGCGGCCGCGGCGAGTTCGGGCCAACCGATCTGTTCGCCCTGCTCCTGGTAGATCCAGCCGACGGCCGGGGTCAGCCGGGCCGGGAGGAGGGGCAGGGTGATGACCAGGTTCACCGCCGCGCCCAGGGCCAGCGCGCCCGCGAACGACCGGATCCGGCGCGGTCCGGCCGCCGTCAGCCGCCGGGCGACCGGTTCGCAGCCGGCCGCCGTCAGCACCAGCAGCGCGGGCAGCGCGTAGTACGGCTTGCCGCCGCTCGCCAGCACCAGCAGGCACAGCAGCGGGTGGACGACCGCGAAGGGCTTCGCCCAGGCGAGTTCGGCGTCCCGGCGCAGCCGCCGGAATCCGGCCAGCCAGACGGGCACCAGGACGGGCGACAGGTAGAGGAACTGCATCGGCACGAGGAGCAGCCGGTTCTCCGCGCCGTCCTGCCCGCTGATGCCGCCGGCGACGGTCAGTTCGGGCCAGCCGTGCGCGGCCTGCCACCACAGGTTCGGCAGCGCGACCGCCGCGGCGACGGCCAGGCCCGCCACCGGCCACCACCCGCGCAGCACCCCGCGCGGCCCGACCAGCAGCACGGCGGGCACGAGCGCGGCGGCCAGCAGCAGGACGAGGTCCTTGTTCAGCAGCGCAACCCCGGTGGCCGCGCCGACGGCGAGCCACCAGCGGCCGTCCCCGGTGCGCAGCAGCCGCAGGGCGAGCAGGCAGACCAGGAGCCAGGCGCACAGGTCGAAGGTGGCGGTGTTGAGCAGGTGCCCGACCGCGAGCACGAACGCCGAGCAGGCCGCGGCACCGGCGGCGAGCAGCTGCGCGGCCCGTCCGCCGCCCAACTCCCGTGCCAGCAGGGCCACCAGGACGACGGTGGCAGCGCAGAGCAGGGCCGGCAGGACCCGCAGGCCGATCGGCCCGTCGCCCGGTCCGCCGCCGAACAGCGCCGTGGACACCCGCCCGAGCAGCGGGGTGAGCGGCGGTTGGTCGACATATCCCCAGGCGGGGTGGCGACCGGCGTTCAGGAAGTACAACTCGTCGCGGTGGAAGCCGTACCGGCCCGCCACCGCGATCTGCAGCGTGGCGACCCCGGCCGCGACGGCGGCGACCGGCCCCCGGGCGAACGGCTTCGGCGCGAACAACCCCCGTGTGTTCACGAGGGGAGTGTGACAGTCCCGCGGCGGCGCGGGAAGTCGTCGCGGCCGACTTCCGGTACCGGTCCGGCACCGCTCCGGCACCGGGGGCGCCGGGGTCGGCTCAGGACTCCTTCGGGCGGGTGCGGGCGCGCAGGTGGAGGCGTTCGCCCTGCTTGCCGAAGAGGCTCAGGACCTCCACGTCGCCCGTCCCGGTGGAGCCGAACCAGTGCGGGTTCTGGCAGTCGAACTCGGCCGCCTCGCCGGGTGCGAGGACGACGTCGTGCTCGCCGAGCAGCAGCCGGAGGCGGCCGGAGAGCACGTAGAGCCACTCGTGGCCGGTGTGGGTGGCGAGGGTGGGGGTGTGGTGGGCGGCCGGGATCAGGATCTTGAACGCGCGGGGCTCGGTGCGGTGGCGGGAGAGCGGCACGAAGGTCCGCCCGTCGGCCCGGCCCGGGTGCTGGTGCACCCTCGGGTCCTGGACGCGCGGGGCGGCGACGATCTCGTCCAGCGGGACGGCGAGCGCGGCGGCGATGGGCAGCAGGAGTTCGAGGCTCGGTTTGCGCTGCTCGGACTCCAGCCGGGAGAGCGTGCTCTTGGAGATGCCGGTGGCCTGGCTCAGGTCGGCCAGGGACAGGTCCTTGCGCTCGCGCAGCCGGCGCAGCCGGGGGCCGATCTGGCGCAGGGTGGCCGCGATGGCCGGGGCCGAGGCGGCGGCGGCGCCGGCGGGGTCGTCGGCGGCGGAGGCGTGGTCGGGGGCGGGGTCGGAGGCGTGGTCGGGGGCGTGGTCGGGGGCGGCGGCGGATTCCTGGTCCATACGGACGATCGAACCAGGGCGTCCCGGTTCCGGCAACGCGGTGTCCCGCCGGGGCGGGCGGCCCGGTGCTCCCGGGTGCCCACCCCGGCGGGACGCCGGGCGCGCGTCGTCAGCCGACGAGCAGCTGGCTGCGCAGGTCGCGCAGGTCCCGCTTGTCCAGGCCCAGGCCGGACTTGAGGTAGGCGTCGAAGGAGCCGAACTTCCGCTGCACCTCGTCGAACCCGGCGGCCAGGTACTCGGACCGGACGTCCAGCAGCGGCTTGTAGATCGCCTGGTAGGCCGGCGGCAGCTGGGCGAGGGTGGCCGCGATCTCGGCGGCGCGGTAGGTGTTGCTGGCGAGGTAGTCGGCCTCGACGGTCCCGCGCGGCACGCCGAGCGCGGTGAGCAGGGCGGCGGAGGCCCAACCGGTGCGGTCCTTGCCGGCGGTGCAGTGGAAGAGCACGTTCTCGTCGTTCCGCTCGACCAGGGCGTTGAGCACCGAGTGGTAGGCGGTGCGGGCGCTGTCGGCGGAGATCATGGTGCGCTCGGCGTCGACCATGGCCTGGACGGCGGCCTGCGGGCTGGTGACGTTGAACGCGCCGGTGTCGGCGACGCCCAGCACATTGGCGTTCACGGCGGTGGCACCGGCCGGGATGCGGTCGGGGGCGGTCTTCTGCTCCCCGGGGGTGCGCAGGTCGAAGACGGTGCGGACGCCGAGGCGGCGGAGCTTGGCGAGGTCCTGGTCCGTCAGCTTGGAGAGGTCGCCGGAGCGGTAGACGACGCCCATCCGCACCCACTGGCCGTCGGCGGTGCGGTAGCCGCCCGCGTCACGGAAGTTCGGCGCGGAGGCGAGGTGCAGCGAGCGGTCGGCGACGACCAGCGGCGCGCCCCGGTCCGGGACCAGCTCGAAGAACCAGCGGTCGGCGGCGGCCAGGCCCGTGACCGTGACCGTGGCGGAGCCCGCGCCCTTGGCGACGGCCCTGCGGTGGCGGATGTCGTCCGCGTCGGTGCCGGCGTAGACGGTGACGTTGCGGGCGCCCGGGGCGGCCCACGTCAGGGTGAAGCTGCCGTCGGCCTGCTGGGTGACGGTGGCCACGGTGAAGGGGATCGCGTGCCGGGCGACGGCCGGGGCAGAGGCCGAGGTGTCGGCGGAGGCGGAACCGGCGGCCGGGGCGGCGACGGCCAGCGCCGGGGTGCCGAGGACGAGGGCACCGGTCAGCGCCACGGCCGCGGTCAGCCGGGTGTGGGAGATGGTCATGGCCCGGCACGCTAGGCAGCGCGGAGTGTCACCCCGTGGCCGCCGGATGGCGTGATGGCAACAACTTGTTGAACGTCCTGGTGAACAGCCCTGCGAGCCTCGCACGAGCCCGGTCGCCGCGGCCGGCCGCCGCGCTGTGATCGAGGTCACCGCGCGACCGGCGGCACCGATCGCCGACCGGCTGTCACATCCGGCGGCACTGCGTCGTCTCCCTCGCGACAACGACGGTCGGGGCCCGGGGGTCCGGACGGTCGGACGCGAACGAGCACGGAGGACGGGGACATGGCACGGCGGATCACCATCATCGGCGGCGGCTTCGGCGGTCTGACGGCGGCAGTCTCGGCGGCGGAGGCCGGCGTCGAGGTGACCTTGCACGAGGCGCACCGGACACTGGGCGGCCGGGCCCGCACCGCCCCGGCGCCGTACCGGACCAACGAAGGCCCGCACGCCTTCTACCGGCGCGGCCCGCACTGGGCCTGGCTGCGGCGGCGCGGGCTGGTCGGACCGCTCGCGAGGGTCCCGCTGACCGCGCTGCCGCGGATGCGGTACCTGCTCGACGGCCGGCTGCGGGCGCTGCCGCCGCTCGCGGTCTCCCGGCTCGCGGCCCGCCGGGACGCGCCCGTCGGCCGGACCTTCCTGGGCTGGGCGACCGAGGTGGCGGGCGAGCGGACCGCGCGGGCGGCCGCCAACTTCGCGGCCGTCGCGACCTTCCACCACGCGCCCGGCCTGCTGTCGGCGGCGTTCACCCAGGAGCGGCTGCACCGGGCCGCGAGCCTGCCGCCGGAGGCCGTCTACCCGGTGGGCGGCTGGCAGTCGGTGATCGACCGGACGGCGGCCCGGGCGCAGGAGCTGGGCGTGCGGATCGAGACGGGTTCGCGACTGGAGGCGCTGCCGACCACCGGCGACCCGGTGATCGTCGCGACCTCCCTGGAGTCGGCGCGCCGGCTGCTCGGCGACCCGGACCTGCGGGGCGAGAGCGGCCGGACGCTGCTGCTCGACGTGGCGCTGCGGTCGCGGCGCGGCGACGCCTTCTTCGTCTCGGACCTCGACGGCACCGGCTGGGTGGAGCGGTTCACCACCCAGGACGCCGGCCTGGCGCCGACCGGCGAACAGCTGGTCCAGGCTCAGCTGCTGCTCGCCCCGGACGAGTCGAGGGAGTCCGGCCTGGCCCGGGCCGAGCACCTGCTGGACCTGGGCTTCAAGGGCTGGTCCGACCGCGTGCGGTGGCGCCGCACCGCCGTGGCCACCGGCCGCACCGGCGCCGTGGACCGCCCCGGGACCACCTGGCGCGACCGTCCCGCCGTCGACCGGGGCGACGGCGTCCACCTGGTCGGCGACCAGGTCGCCGCACCGGGCGTGCTGAGCGAGGTCTCCTTCAGCAGCGCCCTCGAAGCCGTCTCCCTCGCCCTCGGCCACCACCCCGCCCGGCAGTTCACCCACTGAGGCACCTCCCCGCACCGGAGGTCGGACCCGCCGACTTCCGGTGCGGGACCCCCGGAGCCCGCCCCGCTACCCCGCGGCCGTGCCGGTGCGCAGCACGGCCTGGTCGCCGTGCGGGCCGAAGAGGTGGAGGATCTCGACCGCCTCGGTGCCCGCGGGGCCGAACCAGTGGGGTTCGGCGGTGTCGAACTCGGCGGCGTCGCCCGGGTGGAGGGTGAGGTCGCGGTCGCCGACGAGGAGGCGGAGCTCGCCCGCGAGGACGTAGAGCCACTCGTAGCCGACGTGGCTGACGAGCCGGGGTTCGCGCGGGGCCAGGACCTGCTTGAAGACCTGCACCCGGCCCGGGTACTGGGTGAGCGGGACGAGGACGCTGCCGGGGTCCCGGTGGCGGGGCCGGAGGTGGAGGCGGGGGTCGCCGGTCGCGGGGGCGGCGATCAGGTGGTCCAGGGCGACGCGGTGGGCGCGGGCGAGCGGAATGAGCAGGTCGAGGGTGGGGCGGCGGTGGCCGGACTCCAGCCGGGAGAGGGTGCTCACCGAGATCCCGGTGATCGCGGCCAGCGCGTCCAGGGTGAGGCCCCGGCCGAGCCGCAGCGCGCGCAGCCGGGGCCCGATGGCGGCAACGATCCCCTGGACGTCGTCGGTCGCGACGGGCGTGGTGTCCGCCTCGACCGGGCGGTCGGGCCCGGCGGGGCGGTCCGGCTCGACGGGGTCGGCGTGGTCGCTGGATCCGGCGGAATCGGCGGAATCGGCGGAATCGGCGGAATCGGCGGAATCGGAGGGGGCGGCGTCCATGGGGCGATTCTGCCCCGTCCGCCGTTTTGCGGTTTCTGCAAGGACCCTGGGCCGCCGCCCGCCGCCGGTCCGAACATGGCGGTCACCAGCACGACCCGTACCCGTGTTCCGACCGGAAGGCGCCCCATGACCACCTCCCCCGAAACCGCGACCGCGACCACCGCGGCCGCCGCGGCCCCCGCCCCTCCCCCGCTGAGCGCGCGCCGGCGGTGGACCGTGCTCGCGGTCTGCGCGCTGAGCCTGTTCCTGGTCGGCCTGGACACCACGATCGTCAACGTCGGCCTGCCCGCGATCGGGCACGGGCTGGGCGTCGGCACCCGCGACCTGGAATGGATCGTGGACGCCTACACCGTGGTCCTGGCCAGCCTGCTGATCTCGGCCGGGGCGCTCGCGGACCGGTTCGGACGCCGCCGGGTCTTCCAGTGCGGGCTGGTCGTCTTCGGCCTCGCCTCGCTGGTGTGCGCGCTCGCGCCCTCGGCCGGCGCGCTGGTCGCGGCGCGCGCCCTCCAGGGGGTGGGCGCGTCGATGCTCAGCCCGGTGGCGCTGGCGATCGTGGTGAACGCGATGCCCGACCCCCGGGAGCGGGCCCGGGCGATCGGGGTCTGGGCGTCGGTGTTCGGACTGAGCATGGCGGCCGGGCCGGTCACCGGCGGCGCGCTGGTCGCGGCCCTCGGCTGGCGCTCGGTGTTCTGGGTGAACGTGCCGGTGGTGCTGGTGGCCGTGCTGCTGAGCGCCCGCTTCGTGCCGGAGTCCCGCGCGCCCCGGGCCCGCCGCCCGGACCTGCCCGGCCAGCTCCTGCTGACCCTCGCGGTGTGCGCGACGGTGGCCGTGCTGATCGAGGGTCCGCGGATCGGGTGGGGCTCGCCCTGGGCGCTCGCCGGGTACGCGGCGGCCGCGGCGGCGACCGCCGGGTTCGTGCTCGCCGAACGCGGCCGGGAGGAACCGCTGATGGACCTCGCGCTGTTCCGGCGGCCGGCGTTCAGTACGGCCGCGCTGGGCGCGGTGGCGGTGTTCGTCGCACTGACGGTGACCCTGCTGCTCACCACCTTCCAGCTCCAGCACGCCCGGGGGTGGACGCCGCTGGCCGCCGGGCTGGCCTCGCTGCCGATGGCGCTGGGCGCCACCGTGTGCGCGCCGCTGTCCGGCCTGCTGGTGGGCCGGGGCGGGCCGCGGCGGCCGCTGCTGCTCGCGGCCTGGTCCACCACGGCCGGCGGGGCGCTGCTGCTGGTCCGGGCGTTCCTGGTCGACGACGCCCCGCACGGCGCGGGCGGCCTGTCCGGCGCGGCGGACCTGCCCGGCCTGCTGCTCGCCCTGCTGCTGCTCGGTGTCGGCTTCGGCTTCGCCAACGCGCCGATCACCAACACCGCCGTGGGCGGGCTCCCGGCGGACCGCGCGGGGGTGGCCGGGGCCATCACCTCCACGGCCCGCCAGCTCGGTTCGGCGGTGGGCATCGCGATCGCCGGCGGACTGGTCGCGGGTGCGGCCCCGGACGGCCTCACCGCCGCCTCCCGGACCGGCTGGGTGGTGGTCACGGCCTGCGGCCTGTTCCTGCTCGTGGTCGCCCGCGCCGCCCGCCGCCGCTGAGCACCGCAGCAGGGAACCGCGGCGGCGAACGGGTGCCCGGGGCGGGCGCGGAAAACCCTTCGCGCCCCGTCCGGGGCCCGTGTTACGGTCGATCGTCGAGCCCGGCCCACCGGCCGTTCGAGCTCGCGCGAAGTCCGCTACGGAGACAGGGAAGGTGAATTGTGGTCGCGGTGACAGCCGCTGCGCACGTGCTGCGCGGCACCCGGACTGTTCTCACCTCCCGGGTCCCGGTCTGACGCCCTTCGCTCTCCGGGGCCCCTTCTCCAAGGGACTCCCATGTCTTCTTCCGCTTCCTCGCCCGCTTCCTCCTGGCACACCCGGGTCGAGCAGCCCCGCGACCTCCCGGCCGTCCACGAGCTGACGGTCGCCGCCTTCGGGCGGCCGTCCGAGGCCGATCTCGTCGAGGCCCTGCGCGCCGACGAGGCGTGGATCGACGGTCTGTCGATCGTCGCCGCCGCCGGGGCCGGGGCCGACCCGGTCGGCCATGTGCTGCTCACCCGCGCCTTCATCGGCGACACCCCGGCACTCGCGATGGCTCCGGTCTCCGTGCACCCCGACCACCAGCGCTCCGGCGCCGGCTCCGCCCTCGTGCGCGCCGGACTCGACGCCGCCCGCGCCCGGGGCGAGCGGTTCGTGATCCTGCTCGGGCACCCGTCGTACTACCCGAGGTTCGGCTTCGGCCGGGCCTCGGAGCACGGCATCACGCTCACCGTCGACGCGCCGGACGAGGCGTGGATGGCCCTGAGCCTGGACCCGGCCCGCCACCCGCTGCCGTCCGGCACGGCACGCTGGGCCGCCGCCTTCGGCATCGCGTAGCACCTTCCCGACGGGCCCGGGGGCAACCCCGGGTCCGCTACGCCGGCGGCACCACCGTCAACGGGGTGCCGCCGGTCAGCTCCAGCAGTTCCCCGTACGTCATCGGCACCACGGTGTGCGGGTGCCCGGCGGCCGCCCACAGCAGGGCGTGGCCCGCGAGGGCGGTGTCCACCACCGTACGCAGCGGCGCGGGGTGGCCGACCGGGGCGACTCCCCCGATGGCCTGGCCGGTGGCCTCCCGGACCTGCGCGGCGCTCGCCCGGGTGATCGGGCCGGTGCCCAGTTCACGGGCGAGATGGCCGGTGTCGACGCGGTGGGCGCCGCTGGTCATCACGAGCAGCGGCGCGCCGTCGCACATGAACACCAGGCTGTTGGCGATGGCGCCGACCTCGCAGCCCAGGGCCGTGGCGGCCTCGGCGGCGGTGCGGGCGGAGTCCGGCAGGACGCGGACCTCGCCGGGCAGTCCGGCCCCGGCGAGTGCGTCGGCCACCGCCCGGCTGCGGGCGGGCAGGCTGTCGTCGGTCATGGCACCATCCTGCCCCACCCCTCCGGACGCCGAGCGGCGAGGCCGCGGATCCGGACGCGATCCCCCGGACGCGAACCCCCGGACGTGATCCCCCGGACGTGATCCCCTGGACGCGAACCCCTGCCGCGAGCCCCGGACATGATCCCCGGGGCGCGAACCCCGGACGTGAACCTCCGCCGGGGGCCCTCCCGTTCTTCCTCCGACGGCCGCTCCCCCGCAACGGGGCGGGCGGAGCCGGCGGACACCGTCCGACCAGCTCCGGAAGGGTGTCGGAACACCACCGGGAGACCCGGTGCGGGCATGAACCGCGTGCTACCGCGATGTTAAGGACTTGTGTGTGCACTGTCCGAAGATCGAACGGGCTTTCACTCCTAACACACCGTATGACTAGTATCGCTTCGTCATAAAGCCCGTGCCCCGGACGGTCCGACCCTCGCAGGCAGACCGGCCAGTCCCAAGGAGTCAGCTCTGCGCGCGCGTGCGAATCGGCGGCCCCCGACGCCGAAGGCCCCCCGCAGGCGTCGACCGCGCCTGTCGCTGCGGACGGCACTGCTCGTCCTGGCCCTCGTCCCCAGCATCGCCCTGGCCGCCCTCTGGGCGGTCACCAGCGGCGTGACCTTCTTCGACTTCCAGCGTCTGGCCGCCCAGGGCCTGCTGGCACAGAAGGCGGGACAGCCGTCCAACATCGTCTACTACAACCTCCAGGAGGAGCGCCGGCTCAGCGCCGAGGCGCTCTCCCGGCCCGGCAGCGTCGCCGACCAGCTGAAGCGCCAGCGCCAGCTGACCGACGAGGCCGTGGAGAAGTTCCAGACCCTGTCCGGCGAGACCGCCGACAGCGCGCCCGCCGAGGTGCGCACGGCCGTCGCCGAGGCCCGGCGCGCGATGGAGAAGCTGGGCGACCAGCGGGCCCTCGTCGACAAGGGCACCGCCGACCAGCAGGGCGTCTACGCGTACTACACCGACCTGATCGCGGTCGACCTGCGGCTGTTCACCGCGCTCAGCCATGTCGACACCGGTGAGGTCACCTGGATCTCCAAGACCCTGGTCAACTCCTTCTGGGCCAAGGAGATGCTGGCCCGCGAGGACGCGATCCTGGCCCGGGGCTGGCCGTCCGGCAAGCTCAGCGCCTCCGACTACCAGCTCGTGCAGCAGTCGATCGGCGCCCAGGAGCACCTGTTCACCGTCCAGGTCGTGCCCTATGTGCCGGCCGACGAGCGGGCCGCCTGGTCCGAGCTGATGAGCGGTCCGGCCTGGCAGGCCAAGGCCGCCGTCGAGCAGGCGCTCACCCGCCCGGCCGTCGCCGACGCCACCGGCACCGTCCGGCTCCCGCAGCTCCAGGACCAGTGGCGGCAGGCCGTCGACCAGGTCAACCCGCAGCTGGTGAAGGTCATCGAGACCCGTACCGAGGGCGTGGTCGAGGTCGGCAAGGGCTCGATCCTCTCGCTGCTCACCCGGGTCGCGCTGACCTCCGTGATCGGTCTGCTCGCGGTGATCGTCGTGGTCCTCGCCAGCTGGCGGCTGACCCGCTCGCTGCGCCGCCGGATCAACGACCTGCACGCCCAGGCCCAGGACATGGAGCACACCCTGCCCGAGGTGGTGGAGCGGCTGTCGCGCGGCGAGCAGGTGGACGTCGAGGCGGAGAGCCGGGCGATCACCGCCGGGGCGCACGCCCGCGGCGGCGACGAGCTGGCGCAGCTCGGCCAGGCCATGAACCTCGCCCGCACCTCCGCGCTGGGGGCCGCCGTCCGGCAGGCCGAGCAGCACCGGGGCTTCGAGCGGCTGCTCCAGCGGATCGCCCGCCGCACCCAGCTGCTGATCGGTCAGCAGCTGCGCAAGCTGGACGCCCTGGAGCGGCGGCACGAGGACCCGGAGGTGCTGGAGGGCCTGTTCGACCTCGACCACCTGACCGCCCGCCTGCGCCGCTACGAGGAGAACCTGGTCATCATGGCCGGCGGCCAGCCGCAGCGGAAGTGGCGCAAGCCGGTGCCGCTGCTGGACGTGCTGCGCGCCGCGCAGGGCGAGGTCCAGGAGTACCGCCGGATCGTGCTGGACGTCGAGGGCCACCCGTGGCTCTCCGAGCGCGCGGTCGGCCCGATCGCGCACGTGGTCGCCGAGCTGATGGAGAACGCGGCGAGCTTCTCCAAGCCGCCGACGCCGGTCGACGTCCGGGCGGCCGTGGTCGGCCGCGGGCTCGCGATCGAGATCGAGGACCGCGGCCTGGGCATGGAACCCGAGCAGTACGACACGGCCAACGCCCTGATGGCCGCCGCGCTCGCGGACGAGCCGCCCCGGACGGACATGCTGGCGCGCGGCGACGACATCCGCCTCGGCTTCCACGTGGTGGCCCGGCTGGCGTCGGCGATCGGCCTGCAGATCGAGTTCCGCCCGTCGGCGTTCGGCGGGACCAGGGTGGTCGTGCTCGTCCCCGGCGAGCTGATCCTCGACGGCGACTCCGGCCTGCCGGACCACGCGGCGGTCAAGCCGATCCCGCTCGCCCGGCGGCAGCGGCCGGCGGACCGGGCCCAGGCGGCCGTGCCGCTCGCCTCGGTGACCGAGATGCCTTCCCCGGCGTCCCCGGCCCCGGCCACGACGGAGACCGTGCCGGCGGCGGACACCACGACCTCCTCGGCGGTCGTCGCGGTGGACGAGGAGGAGGAGCGCGCGGCCCACGCGGACGCCGCCCCGCACCCCGACCGGCCCGGCGGCGACTGGTTCTCCCCCGGCAGCGCCCCCGTCGTCACCCCCGGCGCGGCCTCCGGTGCCCAGGCGCCCTCCCAGGCCCAGGCGTTCGGGTACGTCGAGTACGTGCCCCCGTCGGACGACGAACTCCTCGGCGCCCCGGTCCGGATCGACTTCGGGAAGCCGGACGACTTCGGGACCCAGGACGGCTTCCCGGAGCACGGCGCCTTCCCCGGGCAGGACGCCTTCGGCGCCCGCGACCTCTTCGGCGGGCCCGACTCGGACGCCTACGGCGGACCCGACGCCTTCGACGGCCGCGACGGCGCCTTCCCCGGCATCGGGGCGGACGGCTACCTGCACCCGTCGGCCGAGCACGGCCAGCCGGTCGAGCACGGTTCGCCGGCCCCCGCCGACGGCGGCCACGGCTACGACGGGCAGCCCTACGACGCCTCCCCCCGCTCCGCCGGGGACGCCCCTCCCGCCTACCCGGACATCGCCTACGCGACGGTGATGCCCGCCGAGGCGCCGTACGCCGACGAGCAGTACCGGCCCGCCGACCACTACCGGCTGGCGGAGCGGCGGCAGCACGACGGGCAGCCGGCGCACCCGCTCCCCGGGTCCGCCGTCGCACCGGCCGACCCCCCGGCCGACGCCCCGGGCGCCCCGACCGGCGGTCTCCAGCCGCCGCTGCCCCAGCGGGTGCGCCAGGCCAGCCTGGCCGCCGAGCTGCGCGTCCCGCCGCCGCCCCGCACCCCGTACCCCGGGGCCGGGACGGGCACCGGCTTCGGACCCGGCTTCGGCAACGCGACCGGCGGGGCACCCTGGTCCGGCCCCGCCGAGGGCCCGTTCCAGCGCCCGCCGCGCCGCTCCGGTGCCACCGTCGGCGCCTTCCAGCGCCAGTCCCGGGCCGCCCGCGGCCTCGGCGCCGCGGAGGACCTGCCGCCCGCCGACGGCCCCGCGGTCGGCGCCCTGCCGCCGGGGCGCGGCACCACTCCCCCGTCCGGCCCGGCCTCCCCCACGGCCCCCGGAACCCCGACTCCCGCGCCGGGTCCCTCCCCCTGGGCCCTCCCGGCCGCGGACCCCCGAACCACGAGGACGGAAGAGCAGTCATGAACCGCACCATCGCCACCCACCAGGACCTCGACTGGCTGCTGGACGGACTCGTCGAGACGGTCCCCGGGACGAGAAGCGCCGTGCTGCTGTCCGACGACGGCCTGGTGGTCAGCCACTCCCGCACCATCGAGCGGTCCGACGCCGAGCGGCTGGCCGCCGTGGCCACCGGCCAGCAGAGCCTCGCCCGCGGCATCGGCCAGCTCTTCGACGGCGGCCCGGTCCACCAGGTGATCGTCGAGCTGGCCGAGGTCTGGCTGTTCGTCATCGCCGCCGCGCAGGGCACCCACCTGGCCGTGGTCGCCGACCAGGAGGTGGACGCCGAGGTGATGTCGGTGGCCATGCACCAGCTCGTCCAGCAGGTCGGCCAGAAGCTCACCACGCCGGTCCGCAGCGAGTTCGACGCCTTCGCCGCCAGGAACCGGGGGTGAGTCCCCGTTGAGGCCGCACTGGAGCGAGCTGCCCGAAGAGGACGAGGACGACGACTACGGCGCGGGCACGATGGTGCGCCCCTACACCATCACCCGCGGCCGGACGGCGCCGGAACGCGACGACCTCACCCTGATCACGCTGATGACCACGGTGGAGGAGCTCGCGGACCAGGCGCTCGCCACCCGGTCGTCCGGCCCGCGCGGGCTCCAGCCGGAGCACCGGCTGATCCTCGAACAGTGCCGCCGGCCGGCCGCGGTGGCCGAGGTGGCCGCCGGGCTCAACCTGCCGGTCTCGGTCACCAAGATCCTCCTGGGCGATCTGATCGCCCAGGGAATGCTGTTGGCCCGGGCCCCGATCTCGGTGGCCCGGGCCGCCGGGGACGGCGGTCTGGACCTCGGGCTGCTGACGGCCGTACGTGAAGGACTCCGGAGGCTCTGAACCATGGCACCATCCGCACCTCGCCCCTCCTCTTCCTCCTCGCTCCCCTCCCGCGCCCCCGCCCCCGTCGTCCCCGCGGCCGTCAAGATCCTCATCGCCGGCGGCTTCGGGGTCGGCAAGACCACCCTGGTCGGCGCGGTGAGCGAGGTCGCGCCGCTGCGCACCGAGGAGTACCTGACCCGCGCCAGCGAGGGCGTCGACGACCTGTCCGGAGTGGACAACAAGGAGACCACCACGGTCGCCCTGGACTTCGGGCGGATCACCGTCAACCCGGAGCTGGTGGTCTACCTGTTCGGCACGCCCGGACAGGAGCGCTTCTGGTTCATGTGGAACGACCTGGTGAACGGCGCGCTCGGCGGCGTCGTGATCGCCGACACCCGCCGGCTGGACACCAGCTTCGCCTCGATCGACTTCTTCGAGAGCCGGGGCATCCCGTTCGTGGTCGCGATCAACTGCTTCCACGGCCACAACACCCGTACGGCGGACGAGATCCGGGCCGCCCTCGACCTCGACCCGCAGGTCCCGATGCTGATCGGCGACGTGCGGGTGCGGACGTTCGGGCGGGACCTGCTGCTCGCGCTGGTCGACCACCTCATGGAGCTGTCGGCCGGCGCGCCGGTCCGCTGAAACGTTTCCCCACCTCTCCCCACCACACTTTGGAGCAACCCCGTCATGACCCCACCCCTGCGCGTCCTCGTCCACGGCGGCGGCATAGGCGGCCTGACCGCGGCCACCGCCCTCGCCCGCCGCGGCCACCGGGTCGACGTCGTCGAGCTGCGCGACGCCCTGGAGGCCCTGGGCGTCGGCATCATCCAGCCGTCCAACGCGCTGCACGTGATGCGCGAGATCGGCGTGCTGGAGCAGTGCCTGGCGGCCGGGTTCGAGTGGGAGGTGCTCACCATCTGCGACCCGACCGGCGGCATCCTCGCCAAGATCCCGCAGCCGCGGATGGACGGCGCGCCGTCCAACAACGGCATCCCCCGCCCCGCGCTGGCCCAGGTGCTGGGCGAGGCCGCCACCGCCGCCGGGGCGACCCTGCGGTTCGGCACCACGATCACCGAACTCGCCGACGAGGGCGAGGAGGTGGCGGTCACCCTGAGCGACGGCAGCAGCGAGCGCTACGACCTGGTGGTCGGCTTCGACGGCATCGGCTCGCCGCTGCGCAAGCGGCTCTACGGCGAGAAGTACGCGCCCGAGTACACCGGCTTCGCCAACTGGCGGGTCACCCTGCCGCGTTCGCCCGAGGTGCGGGGCGTGGTGATGTCCACCGGCAACCTGAAGGCCAAGGCGCTGCTCACCCCGATCAGCGAGGACCTGATGTACCTGGGCTCGGTGTTCGCCGAGGCCGAGGACTTCCGGCCGGACCCGGAGCACGCCCACGAGCAGCTGCGCGAGCGGCTGGCCGGCTTCGGCGGGCCGATCGCCGAGGCGCTGGCGCAGGTGACCGACCCGGCCGCGGTGGTCTACTCGCGGATCTCGCAGGTCACCGTCGAGGAGCCGTGGCACGTCGGCCGGGTGGTCCTGGCCGGCGACGCCGCGCACGCCTCCACCCCGCACCTGGCCCAGGGCGCGGCGATGGCCGTCGAGGACGCGCTCGTGCTCGCCCAGAGCCTGGACGCGGCGGAGACGGTGCCCGCCGCGCTGGCCGCCTGGGAGGAGCGCCGCCGGCCGCGCGCCATGTGGGTGCAGGCGCTGTCCCGGGCGATCCTCAAGCAGGAGACCGGCACGCCGACCACGCCGGAGGAGGACGAGCTGCTGAAGGTCGGCATCCCGGGCGCGGCGCACTTCCTGGTGAAGCCGTACTGAGGCCGCACTGAGGCCGTACTGACGGACCGGCAGTTGCCGGTCGGCGGTCGCCCCCTTCCGGGTGCCGGCCGCCGACCGGTCAGCCGGTCAGCCGGTCAGCCGGTGATCGTGTGCCGGCGGGCCCAGACCGCCGCCGAGACCCGGGCGACCAGCCGGGCCGCCGGATCGTCCTCCGCGCCGTCCGCGCCGGAGGCCAGCGGGCCGGTGTAGCAGACGGCCAGCAGGTAGGGCGGGCAGTCCTCGGGCCGCACCAGCCCCACGCAGTGCCGGGCGCCGGGGATCCAGCCGTTCTTGAACGCGACCGCCGTCCCCGGCGGCAGCCCGGCCGCGAGGTCGACCCGGAACGCGTTGCGCTCCAGCAGTGCGAGCAACTCCGGCTCCCCGGACAGGGACTGGAGCAGCCGGACCAGGTCGCGGGCCGTCACCCGGTTGTGCAGGCCCGCGTCCCGCGCCGGGTAGTCCTCGATCCCGCGCGGACTGGCGCTCCGGGTGGCGCCCGCTCTCCGCCAGACCTCCGCGACGGCCTCGTGACCGGCCCGGGCGAGGCAGAGGTTGGTGGCGAGGTTGGACGAGTGGGTGATCATCCGCTCGGCAAGCAGGCCCAGCGGCGCGGTGCCGCCGAGGAGTTCCCACGGGACGGGGTCGCTGTCCCACTCGGGGTCGTTGGCGAACTCCCCGCCCGCCCGCGAGGCGAAGGAGTTCACCACCGGCACGGCCTCGTCGAGGTCGGCCCCGGCGCGGTGCAGGGCGGCCAGGACGGCGATCTTCATCGTGCTCGCGGCGTCGTGCGGCTCGTCCCCGCCGCGCTCGAACACCGGTTCCCCGCCCCAGGGGGCGACCACTACCGACAGCATGACCGCCACCGTGCCCGCCACCGCCCGTCCCGAAACCGAACCCGCCCGGCCGGGCCGACCGGGCCGGCGTGCACCGGGGCGTCAACCGCGATCGGTGCTCGCGGCGGGACGGTGTCCGCGCGCGTGCCGGTGGCCGGGCGGCCACGGCGGGCGGGGCTTCGCGGGTGCCAGCCGGACGGCCGGGAGCCGGGCGGTGTCCAACGGCGCCACCGTCGCGGCCCCCGGCCCGGTCCCGGCGGCGAGCGCGGCGAGGTAGTGGGCCCGGGGCTGCGGGGCGGCGCCCAGGGAGCGCACGTGCGGGGAGTCCCACTGGGCGTCCAGCAGCCGGCCCCCGGCGGCGGCGAAGCGGGCGGCGAGGTCGGCGACCGCGACCCGGGCGGCGTCCGGGCGGCGGTGGAACATCGAGTCCAGGCTGAGCACCGGCCCCGCCGCGATCCCGAACACCCCTCCGACCAGTTCCCCCGCCTCCCACACCTCGACGCTGTGGGCCGCGCCCAGCCGGTGCAGGGCGGTGAGCGCCTCCCGCAGGTCCCGGGTGAGCCACGGGGGTTCGCGGCCCTCGGCGCAGGCCGCGAGCACCTGCTCGAAGGCGGCGTCGGCGGTGGTCGACCAGTCCAGCCGGTTGCGCAGCAGGCGGGAGAGCTTGCTGCCGAGCCGCACACCGTCGGGGGCGAGGAGGGGGCGGGGGTCGGGCGACCACCAGGCGAGCGCGTACGGGTCGGTGTGCTCGGACCCCGGCAGCAGGGCGATCCGGCCGGTCTCCACCGCCTCCTCGTAGCGGGCCTCGTTGAAGGCGCTCGCGTAGGCGTCGGCGGCCGGGAGCGGGAACAGCCCGTGCCGGTAGGCGGCGAGCAGGGTGCCGGGCGCGAGGTCGCCGCCGAACGCCGCCGGTCCGTCGGCGGGGGCCCGGGCGACGTCCACCGCCGCGAAGAGCTCCTCGGGAGCGGTGGCGGTCATCGCACCGCCCCGAGCGGCGAGGTGCCGAGCGGCGGGGAGAGGAAGCCCTCCGCCGTCAGCCGGTCGAGGTAGAAGTCCAGCAGGCCGCCGTCGACGGCGGGCAGCACCACGCCGCTGCCGGCCAGGGCGTGTTCGGTGTTGGCCCGGTCGAAGCGCGGGAAGGTGGGCCGGAAGTACATCTCGCTGATGGACAGTTCGGTGCCGGGCACGCGGTCGACGAAGAGCGGCACGAACGGTGTCATCGGGTGGGTGGGGTGCCCGGCGGCGAACCGGACCAGGCCCTGCACCCACTGCTCGTACGGGACTTCGTCGACCGGGTGGCCCCGGGCGCGCAGCCGTTCGGCGAGTTCGGGCAGGCCGGCCGGGGTCGGCGAGGTCAGGTGGTAGACCTCGCCGACGGCGGGTGCGTGGGTGACGATGTGGCAGATCGCGCGGCTGAACCGGTCGGCCGGGACGAAGTCGAGCGGCAGCCGGACGTCCGGGCAACTCCCGCTCTCTGCCATGTACTTGATCAGTGCGCACATCTCGGTGCCGGTGTTCATCACGCCGGTGCGGAGGTCGCCGGTGACGTCGTTGGTGCGCAGCACGGTGACCGGCAGCCCGGCCTCGGCGGCGTGGTGCAGGAGCTGTTCGGCGACCCACTTGCTCTCGACGTAGCCGACGGCGAGCCGGTCGGCGTGGTCGAGCGGGGTCCGTTCGGTGACCTCGGCGACGCCGGCCGCGCCGAAGCCCGCCACCACGGCGAGGGTGGACAGGTAGTGGACGGGGATGCCGCGCGAGTGCCCGGCCAGGCGGACGATCTCGCGGGTGCCGTCGACGTTGGCGCCGCGCAGCTGGTGGTAGGGGTAGATGAAGTTGACCAGGCCGCCGAGGTGGTGGATGGCGTCCAGGGTGTTGGCGAGGTGCTCGAAGCGCTGCTGGGTGAGGCCGAGCAGGGGTTCGGCGAGGTCGCCGACGAGCGGGACGACGCGGCGGTCGGCGAGGTCCTGGCGGAGGAAGCGCTGCTGGGCGGCGCGGAGGCGTTCCAGGGCGTGCTCCTCGTCGGGGGCGCGGACCAGGCAGTGGATGCGGGCGTCGGTGGTGTGCAGCAGGGCGTCGAGCAGGTGGGCGCCGCAGAAGCCGGTGGCGCCGGTGAGGAGGATCTCAGTGGGTTCGGCGCGGGACGGCGCGGGGCTCCAGGACTGCCGGACGGGGGTGTCCAGGCGGGCTTCGGCGGCCCAGTCGACGGCGGCCTCGCCACTGGCGTCGATCAGGCTGCCGTCGACGTGGTCGTTGCCGCCGTCGCGCTCGCCGTCGCTGCCGTCGCGGGTGCTGCTGTCGCGGGCGCTGCCGTCGGGGCCCGGGGCCCGGGCGGAGCCGTCGGGCCGGGCCTGGCCGCCGGTGCGGGCGGCGAGGGTGTCGGCGGCGAAGGCCCGCAGGGTGGCGTCGCGCAGCAGCGAGCGGGTGAGGAAGCGGATCCGGGTGACGTCGATGCCGAACATGATCCGGGCGCGGGCGAGCATCTCCATGGCGAGCAGGGAGTTGCCGCCGAGGTCGAAGAAGTCGTCCTCGGGTCCGACCTCCTCGACGCCGAGCAGTTCGGACCACAGCTGGGCGACGCCCGCCTCGAAGGCCGAGACGGTGCCCCCGACCGGGGCCGAGCCGTTCGGGGACGCGGGGCCGGCCCCGGCACCCGCCCCGACCCCGGCACCAGCCCCGGGCCCGCGTGCGGCTCCGGCCCGGCGGGCGGCGATCGGGTCGGCGCCGTCCTGGCCGTCCCGCCGCTGCAGCTGCGGCCGGGCGTCGGGCAGCCGGCGGCGGTCGATCTTGCCGGCCGGGGTGAGCGGCATGCTGTCGAGGAGCACGAAGTCCGCCGGGACCATGAAGTCCGGCAGCCGTTCGGCCAGGTAGGCGCGGATCCGTCCGCGCCGGGCGTGCGGTCCGGACGCGGCGCGTTCGGTGAGCGTGTAATAGGCGATCAGGACGCGGCTGCCGTCGGCGCTGCCGTCGGCGGCGACCCGGGCCTGCCGGACGTCGGGGTGGGCGGCGAGCACGGATTCGACCTCGGCGGGGTCGACCCGGTGGCCGCGGACCTTCAGCTGGTCGTCGAAGCGGCCGAGGATCTCCAGGTTGCCGTCGGCCCGCCAGCGGCCGGCGTCGCCGGTGCGGTACATGCGCTCTCCGGGCTCGGGCGCGTACGGGTCCGGCAGGAACGTTTCGGCGGTCAGCCCGGGTGCCCGCCAGTAGCCGCGGGCCAGGCCGGGGCCGCCGAGGTGGATCTCGCCCTTCTCGCCGGGCGGCACGGGGCTGAGCCGGGCGTCCAGCAGGTGCAGCCGCACCCCGGGCAGCGGCCGCCCGATCGGGACCGGCGCGGCGGACGGGTGGCCGGGGCCGGCGTGCTGCGCCCCGGCCCCCAGCACCTCCGGCGTGAGTTCGCAGAGGGTGGACGTGACGGCCGCCTCGGTCACCCCGTAGGCGTTGACCAGCCGGACCCCCGGCAGCCGCTCCAGGCAGGCCCGGCAGTCGTCGGCGTGCACGGTGTCGCCGCCCACGATGATCAGCCGCAGGCCCTCCGGCGCGGGCCCGCCGGGCGGGAACAGGCCGAGCAGGTGGTGCCAGTACGCGGGCGTGAGGTCCGCGACGGTCAGCCGCAGCTCGCGCATCCGGTGGGCCAGCTCGGTGGGCGCCCAGGTGCGGGCGCCGCCGAGCACCAGGGTGGCCCCCGCGGTCAGGGTCGCGAAGACCTGCTCCAGCGAGGTGTCGAAGCCGAGTGCGGCCAATTGGAGGACACGGTCGCGCGGAGTGAGCCCGTAGGCGTGGACCACCCGGCCGAGGGTGAAGACCAGCGCGCGATGGGTGACCGGCACGCCCTTGGGCGTGCCGGTGGTCCCCGAGGTGTAGATCAGATAGGCGAGGTCGTCCGGCCCGGCCGGGTCCCCGCCCGGCTCGATGCCTTCGCCGTCCAGCTCGATGCCTTCGCCCCCACCGCCGTCCGGCGTCACCGTCCGCGCCCCCGGGAAGGGCCGCCCGTCCGCCGAGACGACCACCTCCGCGCCGCAGTCCTCGACCAGCCGGGCCAGCCGCCGGCGCGGGTGGGCCGGGTCCAGCGGCAGGAAGGCGCCGCCCGCCTTGAGCACACCGAGCAGGGCGGTCACCAGGTCCGCGCCGCGTTCCAGGCAGACCGGGACGACCCGCTCCGGGCCGACGCCCAGGCCGCGCAGCACGCCCGCCAGCCGGTCGCTGCGGGTGTCCAGGTCACGGTAGGTGAGCGTCTCCTCGTCGGTGACCACCGCGACGGCGTCCGGGGCCTGCGCCGCCCGGGCCCGGACCAGTCCGTGCACGGTGTCCGCGAGGCCCGCGGCGCCACTGCCGGCGGCAACACGCCCGACGGCGCTCCCGACGGGGCTCCCGGGGTCGCCGGGGTCGCCGGGAGCCAGGCCGAGCCCCGGGGGACGCCACTCGCGCTCGACGTACGCACGGCACTCCGCACGCCCGGCGGGCCCGAAGACCGTCCGCCAACCGCTCGGAACCGTGAAGTCCCCGGGCCAGATCGTATACTGACCGTCCTCGTTGACCAGCACGGCGTGACGTCCGGAGCCCACTCCGGCACGTACTCCCCGTGCGCTGTCCGCTGCTTCATCCACCGGCTTGACCTCGTGCTGTAGCGGCAGAATGCTGGGAGGTGCGACATTTCCGACTATACGCACTCAAGGCCCATTTCGAACGTTCGGCCGGACCACCCCGGTCCGGCCCGGACGCTCGCGAGCCCCTGCCCGGAAATCCCACCACCCGTCACCGCGGGAGGACGGGGTGATGTCGCGGAGGAGGTAGCTCGTTGACACGTCGGCGCCAACGCCTGATGGCCTGTTACCTGGCGTGGATGGTGCTGTTCACCGGCATCTACTACGCCAATCCCTCCCAGCGGATCATCTGGTGGACGGGCATCGGCCTGGGCGGCGTCACCGCCATCGTGGTCGGCGTCCGCCTCAACCGCCCCACGCACGCCAGTTACTGGTACCTGCTCGCGCTCGCCAACCTCAGCTTCACGGCGGGCGAGGTGGTCCAGGTCATCCAGATGCAGTTCCTGCACCTGGGCAGCCCGTTCCCGTCCATCGCCGACGGCTTCTACCTCGCCGAGTACCTGCTGTACGCGGCAGGCGTGTTGGGCTTCATCCGCTGGCGGACCGCGCATCAGGACCGGGCCAGTCTGCTGGACGCGCTGATCCTCACCATGGGCCTGGCGCTGCTGGTCTGGATCTACCTGATCCTCCCCTACGCGCGGAACCCCGAGCTCGACTGGTTCCAGAAGGCCGTCTCGATCGCCTACCCGCTGGGCGACGTCGTGGTGCTGGCCCTGTTGCTCCGTCTGGTCGTGCCGCGCGGCGGTGTCAGCCGCTCCCTCCAACTGCTCGCCGTCGGCACCGTCGGCCTCCTGGTCGCCGACATCGCCTACGGGCTGATCGTGCTGCACGGCAACTGGCACATCGGCACCCCCGTGGACTTCGGCTGGGCCGCCTTCTACACCGCCTGGGGCGCGGCCGCCCTGCACCCGTCCATGGTCGAGCTGACCAGACCCATCCCCAGCCAGCAGCCGGACCTCGGCCCCGGCCGGCTGGCCCTGCTCACCGCCGCCTCACTGATCGCGCCGACCATCCTGATGATCGAGGCCGCCGCGGGCAACACCAGCAACGCCGGGGTGATCGGCGCCTTCTCCGCCCTCATCTACCTGCTGGTGCTCGCCCGGCTGGCGGTCGTGGTGCGCGCCCGCCGCCAGGCCGTCGCCCGGGAACGCGCGCTGCGACTCGCCGGCTCCGCCCTCACCTCGGCCGTCACCGTCGAGGAGGTCGCCGACGCCGTCCAGGCCGCCGCCTCCACCCTGATGCCGACCGAGCCCGGCCATGTCGCGCTGCTCGCCGTCACCGAGGGCGGCGTCCTGCACGTACGGCACGCCGAACGCGGCGCCGGCCGCCACCTGCTCGGCGCCGAGCACGAATCCGACGAGGTGCTCGCCCTCGCCGCCTACCGGGAGACCAGGCTGCTGTCCGTCGAGGACATCGGCAACGACCTCGCCACCCGGCTGAACGGCATGCCGAGCGCCCTGCTCTGCCCGCTCACCCTGGCCGAGCGCCCGTCCGGGGACCCGCTGATCGGCGCCCTCATCGTCACCGGCACCGAGCAGGAGCTGACCAGCCTCTGGGGCTCGCTGGAGATCCTGGCCGGCCAGGCCGCGTTCGCGGTCGAGCGCGTCATGCTGAGCCAGGAGATCACCCGACGCGACAGCGAGGCCTACTTCCGCACCCTGGTGCAGAGCGCCAGCGACGTCATCCTGATCCTCAACGGCGACGACTCCGTCCGCTACGCCTCGGGCTCCTCCGCCGAACGCGTCCTCGGCTACCACAGCCTCTCCGGCACCCTGATCACCGACCTCGTCCCGACCGAGGACAGCCGGTCGGTCGGCAAGGCGCTGGCCCGGATGCGCAGCCGGGACGCCGGCCTCCCCGCCTCGCGCCCCGGCCGTTCCGGGCTGGACGCCCAGCGCGACCACTGGCGGCTGCTGCGCGCCGACGGCACCCCGATCGAGGTCGAGGTGCACGCCAACGACCTGCGGGCCGATCCGACGGTGGGCGGGCTGGTGCTCACCCTGCGCGACGTCACCGAGCAGCGGCAGATGGAGCGCGAGCTCACCCACCGGGCCTTCCACGACTCGCTGACCGGACTGGCCAACCGGGTGCTGTTCCTGGACCGGGTCGGCCACGCGCTCTCCCGGGGCGAGCGCAGCGGCGCCGTCACCGGGGTGCTCTTCATCGACCTGGACGACTTCAAGATGGTCAACGACACCCAGGGGCACGCGGTCGGCGACGAGCTGCTGATCGCCGTCTCGCTGCGGGTGTCGACGGCGCTGCGCACCTCGGACACGGCGGCGCGCCTGGGCGGCGACGAGTTCGCGGTGCTGGTGGAGGACGCGCTGGCGCCGGCCGACGTCGGGGCGCTCGCGGACGGCGTGCTGGCGGCGTTCGCCGAGCCGTTCCGGCTGAGCGCGGGCGCGGTGCGGGTGTCGGCCAGCATCGGGGTGGCGACGACGGAGGACAGCGTGGACGCCACCGAGCTGCTGAGCCACGCGGACCTGGCCCTGTACTCGGCGAAGTCGGCGGGCAAGCGGCAGTGGTGCCACTACCAGCCCTCGTTGCAGGCGGGCCTGGTGGCGCGGCACGAGCTGAACGAGAACCTGGACACGGCGATCGCCGAATCCGCGTTCCGGCTGTACTACCAGCCGATCGTCGACCTGGCCACGGGGGCACTGGTGGCCTTCGAGGCACTGGTGCGCTGGCCGCACGACCGGCGCGGCATGGTGCTGCCGGACGAGTTCATCGCCCTCGCCGAGGAGAGCGGCCAGATCGTGCCGCTCGGCGCCTGGGTGCTGGAGCGCGCCGCCCAGGAGACGGCCGCCTGGCACGCCGCCAGCTCCGCCGCCCGCGCCGCCGTCGGCCTGCCGCCGCTGCGGGTCAACGTCAACGTCTCGGCCCGCCAGTTCCGCGACCCGGGCTTCGTGGACGTGGTGCGCGGCGCGATCCGCTCCTCCGGGATCCCGCCGCAGTCGCTGGTCCTGGAGCTCACCGAGTCCGTCCTGATGCGCCGGGACGACCGCGTCCACACCGATATGCGCACCCTGGGCGACCTCGGCGTCGGCATCGCCATCGACGACTTCGGCACCGGCTACTCCTCGCTCTCCTACCTGCGGGAGTTCCCGATCTCGATCCTGAAGATCGACAAGTCCTTCATCGACGGCCTCAGCCTCTCCCAGCAGCAGTACGCCCTGGTGGAGGGCATCGCCAGGATCGCCGACACCCTGGGCGTGCAGGTCATCGCCGAGGGCATCGAGCACCCCGACCAGCGCGACCTGCTCGCCGCCATGGGCTGCCCCCTCGGCCAGGGCTACCTCTTCGCCCGCCCCCTCACCCCCGACCAGGCCCGCGCCTTCATCGAACAGCACACCGCCCCGCTCAACGAACCGGCCGGGCCCGGTGCTCCTACCGACTAGGCAGCGGACCGTCCCGTCCCGGCGGCTCCGCCGTCCCCCGGCCGGTCTCCGTGCGGGGAGAACACGAAGGAGGAGGCGTCCCCGTCGAGGTCGATGGTGAGCCCCGCGTCCAATGCCCGCGCCAGCCGTCGGAGCAGCGGGAGCGTGGGCAGCGAGTCCCCGCCCTCGATCGTCGAGATCTGCGGCTGCGTCATGCCCGCGCGACGGGCCAGCTCCGTCTGCGACAGCCCGAGTTCGGCCCGCCGGTCGTAGACCGCCTGACCGAGCGCGAACGCGTACCCGGCCTCCACGTAGGCCGCCGACTCCTCGACCGTCTCACCCAGGAGCTTCCTGGCCCGCCGGGTCCTCCACTCGCTGTGGTTCACGGCTCCTCCTCCATACAAAAATCTGTATACCGCAGGCGGCGTCAGGAACGCCGGAAGGCGCCGGCGTGGGCCGCTGCGAGGGCGGCGGCGGCGGCGCGGTCGGCGGTGGCCTCGTCGAGGGGGTCGGGGGTGGTGAGCATGCGGTAGTAGAGGGGGGCGGAGACGGCGCGGACGACCTCGGCGGGGTCGGTGTCGGGCGGGAGTTCGCCGCGGTCGACGGCCTCGGTGACGCACGGGGCCCACTCGTCCACCCGGGCGCGGTAGAAGCGGTGCAGGGCCTCGGCGGCGTCCCGGTCGCAGGTGGCGGCGACGAGGACGGCGCGGAACAGGGCGCCCTGCCGGGGGTCGGCGAGGGTGCGGGCGACCAGGCGGGCGTTGGCGCGGAGGTCCTCGGCGAGGGAGCCGGTGCGGGCGCGCGGGAGGGACTGCTCGGCCATGTCGGTCAGCAGGTCGGCGAGCAGGGCGCCGACCGAGCCCCAGCGCCGGTAGACGGTGGTGCGGCCGACCTCGGCGCGGCGGGCGACGTCGCCGAGGTCGAGCCCGGCGAAGCCGACCTCGACCAGGGCGTCCTCGGCGGCCGTGAGGACGGCGGTCCGGACGCGGGCGGTCCGGCCGCCGGGGCGCTGCATGCTGCCCGATGCTGTCATTAACGGGATTCCTGTTCCATTAGCGAGCGCGACGGTGCTAGGGTCGAGCCATCTTAACGGCACAGAAGTCCCGTTAGCGAAGGGAAGACCTCTCATGGAGTACCGCCGCCTCGGCGCGTCCGGCCTCACCGTCCCCGCGCTCTCCCTCGGCACCGGCACCTTCGGCGGCCGCGGCCCGCTGTTCGGCGCCTGGGGCACCACCGACGAGACCGAGGCCCGCCGCCTGCTGGACATCGCCATCGACGCCGGCGTCACCCTGTTCGACACCGCCGATGTCTACTCCGACGGCGCCTCCGAGGAGGTCCTCGGCCGGGCGATCAAGGGCCGCCGCGACCAGGTGCTGATCTCCACCAAGGCCGGCCTGCCCACCGGCGACGGCCCCAACGACGCCGGCACCTCCCGCGCCCGCCTCACCACCGCCGTCGAAGCCGCCCTGCGCCGCCTCGGCACCGACCACCTCGACCTCTTCCAACTGCACGCCTTCGATGCCGCCACCCCCGTCGAGGAGGTGCTCGGCGCCCTGGACGAGCTGGTCCGGGCCGGCAAGGTCCGCTACACCGGCGTGTCCAACTTCTCCGGCTGGCAGCTCATGAAGTCGCTCGCCGCCGCCGACCGCGACGCCCGCCCCCGCTACGTCGCCCACCAGGTCTACTACTCCCTCGTCGGCCGCGACTACGAGTGGGAGCTGATGCCGCTCGGCCAGGACCAGGGCGTCGGCGCGCTGGTGTGGAGCCCGCTCGGCTGGGGCCGCCTCACCGGCAGGATCCGCCGCGGCACCCCGGTCCCGGCCGGCAGCCGCCTCCACGACACCGCCGACTACGGCCCGCCGGTGGCGGACGAGCTGCTGTACGACGTGGTCGACGCGCTGGACGCGATCGCTGCCGAGACCGGGCGCACCGTCCCCCAGGTGGCGATCAACTGGCTGCTGCGCCGCCCCACCGTCTCGTCCGTGATCATCGGCGCCCGCAACGAGGAACAGCTGCGCCAGAACCTCGGCGCGGTCGGCTGGGAGCTGACCGCGGAGCAGGTCGCCCGGCTGGACGCGGCGAGCCTGCGCACCGCGCCGTACCCCTACTTCCCGTACCGCCGCCAGGAGGCCTTCGCCCGGCTGAACCCGCCGCTCGCGGGGTGAGGCGGCGGGAGCGGGGCCGCGGCGGTCAGAGCGGCAGCGGGAGGACGTTGACGGCCTGCGGCCCCTTCGGCCCCTGCACGAGCTGGTACTCAACGAGCTGCCCCTCGGTCAGGGTCCGGTACCCGACCCCGATGATGTCCGAGTAGTGGACGAAGACATCCTGCCCCCCGTCGGCCGGCGTGATGAAGCCGAACCCCTTGGCATCGCTGAACCACTTGACGGTGCCCAGGTTGACCACGGCCCGGTGCTCCGCCGCGGCCCCGACGGCGGTGTCCGCCCGCGCCGGGGCGGACGCCGCCGCCGTCAGGGCCGCGAGGGCCAGCAGCGGAACACACAGCACGGCCGCCAGGCGCCGGCGCTCGGGGGACGGGAAGGACATCGGGCACCTCCAGGAAGGGAGCCGGCGGACGCCGCCTCCCCACCGACCGTCGGGCCGCCGACCCTCCCCCGCAACCGGAACTCCTGCACCCGGCGGCACCGGCGACCGGCAGTCCGGCCGACACCGGGCGGCACCGGCACAGGCACCCGGCGCCCGGCGGCCCCACCGCCGCCCGGTAATCCGTTTGTCATCGCGGGCCGGAAGAAGGCAAGGTCACGGGCATGATCGAACTGCAGGAGCTGACCCCCGAGGACTGGCCGCTCTTCCGCGAGCTGCGCCTCGCCGCACTGGCCGAGGCGCCGTACGCCTTCGGCTCCACCCTGGCCGCCTGGCAGGGCGAGGGCGACCGGGAGGAGCGCTGGCGCGCCCGGCTGGAGATCCCCGGCGCCCTGGACCTCGTCGCCCTCCTGGACGGCGAGCCCGCCGCGATGGCCACCGGGGTACCGGAGGGCGGGCATGCGGAGCTGATCTCGATGTGGGTCGGCCCGAAGGCGCGCGGCCGGGGCGTCGGCGCCCGGCTGATCGCCGAGATCGAGGGGTGGGCGGCCCGGCAGGGCTTCGCCGCCCTGCGGCTCGCCGTGATGCCGCACAACGCCCACGCCATCGCCCTGTACGAGCGCCTCGGCTTCACCGACACCGGCGAGCCGGGCGACCTGCTCCCGGACGGCGTCTCCCGCGAGCTGGTGCTGGCGAAGCCGCTGTCCGAGCCGCCGTCCCCCTGAGCACCTGCGACACCGGTCCCACACCTCCATCAACTCCCTTGTGTTTCACCGGAGTTCACACGTCCGTTCCGGCCAGAGGAGGTCCGGTTCGGGCCAGCTCCCGGCAATCGCGGCACCCGGACGGCGGGACGGTGCCTACGGTCGACAGGTCCGTAGGCAACCGTTCCGCCGCCGGCCCGCGCACGCAGGCGCGGGCATACCCACCGTGTGAAACGCCGAGCCAGGGAGTCCGTACTGTGCCGTCCTTGCTGCACTACGAGATCGTCGCGGATCCGACATCGCTCCAAGCCTCGCTCCCGAACGAGCCCTCCGTGGGGACGGTCTACCTGATCGTCTCCAACACCCACCAGGCCCAGGTCGAGTGGGACTTCATCGACGTGGCCCTGCCGCTGCTCACCCAGTCCTCGAACCTGACCGACACCCCCGCAACGGTCACCGCCACCATCGAGCGGACGTACAACAACCCCTGGGACGACCCGCTGGAGTTCGCCTGGGACGCCGCCAACGACTGCTTCCGGGCCCGGCTCTCCCAGGCGCAGCCGTCCACCCGGCAGTTCGCGCTGCTTGACGCCCACGGCGCGCTGGTGCTGAAGCTGGAGAACATCCCGGTCGCCGAGGGCGCCGGCCTGAGCCTGCTGGAGATCCGCGAGCGGGCCGGCGGCGGGGACGACAACATCGCCATGCGGCAGGACCACTACACCACCTACCTCGGGCTGGCGAAGCAGACCCCGCGCGTCCCGCGCAACTTCCGCCCGGACAAGTCGCTGCTGGACGTCGACGCGGGCGAGCAGCTGGTGCTCCGCTGGGACGGCCCCAACAGCCTGGACTACGCGATCCTCGACCAGACCGGCGCCGAGGTCCGCAGCGAGCCCGCGGTGGCGGGCGCCGCCCCGGCCCACCAGGAGTACTCCTGGACCACCGCCGCCCCCAAGCGCGGCACCACCTACACCCTGGTCGCGAAGGCGGCCGGCGGCGGGCAGCAGCGCGGCTACTTCCTCACCACCACCGTGCACGCGGTGATCCCCGAGTTCGCGAGCGGGACCCGCACCCCGTGGGTGGAGGGCGTCGCGAACAAGGGCCGGCTGGTGCTCGCCGCGGACGGCGCGGAGGTCCGCAACCCCGCCGGGGGCCTGGGCCGGATCACGGCCGACAAGGCCGACGTGGACAACGTGACCACCCGGGTGGTGCAGGGCCGCACCGACAGCGCCGGCTGGATCAGCTTCCCCGACCAGGGCGTCAACATCTACCACGGCCACGACAGCACCCCCGGTGTACTCACCGCCGGCCGCGTCGACGCGGAGGGCGTCAACACCAAGTGGGCCGGCAGCCGGGACGCCGGCAGCGGCTGGATCGAGTTCACCCAGCCCGGCGCCACCCTCCACAAGGACGGCAACCAGGACCTCGGCGCCACCGTCCACGCCGACAAGGCCGACGTCGACGGCATCAACACCAAGTGGGTCCAGGGCCGCAGCACTTCGGACGGCTGGATCGAATTCCCCGCCGAGGGCGTCCGCGTGCTGCGCGACGGCGGCCACGACCTCGGCACACCGTCCACGCCGACAAGGCCGACGTCGACGGCATCAACACCAAGTGGGTCCAGGGCCGCAGCACTTCGGACGGCTGGATCGAATTCCCCGCCGAGGGCCTGCGGGTGCTGCGCGACGGCGGCCACGACCTCGGCACCGTGACCGCGGGCAAGGCCGAGCTCAACGAGCTGAACACCGGCCTGGCCCTGGTCTCCGGCGAGGCGCGGGTGCGGGGCATGCTCTCCGTCGGCGGCGGGATGAAGCTGAGCCACGACGGTACGCGGATGTTCGTCACCCTGCCGGACCGGATCATCTACTCCGCGATCAACGAGTTCAAGCAGTGGGTGGGCATGGAGCGGGGCCTGACGGTCTCCTTCCAGACCGGCAGCTTCTCGGCCACCAAGGAGGGCGGGATCCTGACCCACGGCTGCGACGTCCAGTTCCAGCAGGGGACGGTGTCCATCTCCAAGGGCAACCCGCCGCAGGTGCGGTTCCTCTGACGCCCTTCGCCGTTGTTCCACCGTCCCCGGACCGGGGCGGTGGAACAACGGCGAAACATCGTTCCCCTCATCGAGTGAAACGCGCTCCGGGCCGCACCCCGCGGGCCCGACGGCCTGCGACTCTTCTCCTCGGCATCGAATTCCGATGTACACGATCCTTCCGGAGACGAGTCATGCAGAGCCCCTCCCCCGCCTCCCGTTCCTCCCGCCACGCCTGGATCGCCGCGCTCGCCGCCGCCGCGCTGCTCGGCCTCACCTCCCCCACCGGCCACGCCACTTCGCCGGAGGAGGCCATCGAGACGGGTGTGTCCTACTACCTGATCGCCTCGAACCACGGGAACCGCGGCGTGACGTTCGAGGTGAACAACAGCAACGACTGGGCCCTGCTGACGAACGACGCGGACAGCAACGGCACCGCCGTCGTCCTGGAGTCGAAGGACTCGGGCTACACGATCCGGTCCACCAGCTCCAACTGGCCCGGCTACGACACCTGGTGCTCGGTGGACAAGGGCATCAAGCTGGGCAAGGCCGACGGCTGCGCGACGGCGTGGAAGATCGTCCCCGGCGAGGACGGCTTCAAGCTGGAGGACCAGTCCCGTCGCACCGTCGCCCACAAGACCTCCGGGAAGTCCTGGCTGGGGCCGGCCACCGAGATCTACAGCGGCCACGCCTACACCGGCTTCAAGCTCGTCAAGGCGGCCTGAGAGCACCTGCCCCCGCCCCGGCCGGAGCGCTACCCAGAAACCTGGGATACCGCCGCACCGGCCGGGGGCGCGGCCAGTGCATGGCCTCGTACAACATCAACTACTGGGTCGGCGGCATGCCGTTCGCCCTCACCCAGCTGAAGATCTGCCTCAGCGCGCAGACCAGCCTCGCGCACGGTGCGCAGATCTTCTTCCCCGGCGACGTGAACTACTTCCCGGCCGACGGCGTCCTCGTCCCGTCCTTCCCCGTCACCCCCTGATCCCCCGCCGATCCGCTCGGCGAACTCAGTTGCGGGAGTCAGGCAGTTGGTGATCGGCGTGCGAGAGGCTCGCAGCCCGCACTCGGCCGCCACTCGCAGTTGCAGCGGCTCGGACCCGGTCTCGGTGGCCCGGCCCGGTGGGGGGAGCCACCGGGCCGGGAGCGCCGCCAGCAGGCCGCCGAAGCCGCGCCGGGCTTCGGCGGCCGCCACCACCCGTGCCTCCGAGGGGAGTTCGGGAGGGAAGTCGGACGGGGTCGGGCGGCGGCAGTAAACGGATCGGACCGCGGCGAGGTCCAGCACGCGGTGGCCGGTGGCGACCGTCCCGTCTGGCATTTCTCACTCCGAGCCGTGCCGCTCCCACCAGGTGTCGAAGGGCTCAGCATGGCTCAGGTCCACGTCCCTGAGCGCAATCCACCTCTCAGGGACGGACTCCATCTCGGCGCCGGTGAAGACGCCGCCCTCGGCATACGTCATCGAGACGGTGGACGAAGGTGTGCAGGAAGTCGGGCGGGCCGACTTCCTGCACCGAGTTGCTCACCTTCTGAGCCGGAGCCCTCCAGGCCCTGTTGAGCGGCCCGCTCGAAGCAATCGAGCGGGCCGCGTCACGTCGGGAGCCCACCGGGGCGGACGGCCGCCCAGGCGTGCCTTCAGGAGGCAGCGCTCCGAGCCGGGCACTGCCAGTCGGCCGCGTCAATCGGATGCCCCGCCTCGTCAGCGAGGTGGAAGCAATGGCCATAGGCCCACACCGTGACCGAATCAGGTCGATGCACGACCTGGAAGGGTTCGTCCCCACGCAAGGTCCCGGACCAGGAACCGCCGGCCGCTGGTGAGTGGGTGACAACGACGCAGGTCTGCTGTCGCTGGATCCGGTAGGTGTCCGCCCAGGGCTCCACGGTCAGCTCCAGTGGCGCTCACCCTCGTTCGTCACCAGCAACCGTGCGGTTCCCCCGGCGAACATCTCCAGCACCTCTTCCTGCCACTGCGGGTGATCTTGAAGGCGAGCACCGTCCACGGGTGCACCGGCCCGATCCTCACACACGGGATCGGCGTCGCCGGTGCCGCATCAGCCGATGCCGGTGGCAGTCGAGGCCAGGGAGAGGAGGAGGGCGCCGAGGGCGCCGGTGGCGGCGAAGCGGCGGCCGCCGGACCGGAGGTGGTGGACGGTCGCGGCGGCGAAGGCGAGGCCGCCGGCGAGGAACCACGGGCCCCACAGGTAGAGGTACCAGCGGGTGAGGCCGGCCAGGTAGGGGTCCACGGTGGCGGCGCCGGTCCCGACGAGGATGCCGTGGACGACGAAGAGACCGCCGTGCCAGATGAGGAGGACGGCCGCGCCGCCGCCGCAGAACACCAGGGAGCGGTCGGCCACCCGGCCCCGGAGGCGGGTCAGGCCGATACCGATCGCCGCCCCGAGGAGCTTGAGGAAGCCCGTCACCCACAGGACGGCCAGGAACCACGGCACCCGGTCCTGGGCGAGCCGCACCAGCTCGGGCGCCACCGTCGACCGCGCGCCGAAGGTGCTCCCCATCGCCCACAGGAAGCTGGGCACCGCGAACAGCACCCCCCACACCGCGACGACGTACCCCCAGCGCGTGCCCGTACCGCTCTTGATCGACATGACTCCACCGTGGCAGTACGACAGCGGAGGGACCTCGTCCGAGCGGACGAGGCCCCTCCCCCGCGAGAGCCAAACCGCTCCGCGCTGCGCAGGAAGTCGGGCGGCCCGACTTCCTGCGCAGGGCCGACGGGCGCCTACGAGCCGCCGGCGCGCAGGGCGGCCGTGAACCAGCCGAAGACCGGGGCCAGGCTCGGCGGAACGGGCCAGCCGTTGACGACGGACAGCAGGTGCCAGTAGCGCTCCGCCCGCGGGTCGCCGGCGATCTCCAGGCGGGCCAGCAGCCAGTGGCGCAGCTCCGCGTCGTCGGCGCGGTCGAAGGTCTGCGCGTAGCGGGCGGTGAGCGTGTCGACGACGGTTGCGGCCTCGGGCGAGGCGGGAGCGAGGCCGGCGTCGAGTGCGCGGCCGACGGCGTCGCGGACGGCCTCGGTGAGGTCGTGGTGGAGGCCGGTGCGGTCGCCGTCGGCGCGTTCGGCGGCCTGGTACTCGGCCATGCGGCGGACGGCGGCGCGGAAGTCGGGGTCCCGGGTGAGTTCGGCGAGCTCGACCCAGGCGTGGACCTGCTCGGGTTCGGGGTCGTCGGGGAGTTCGGGTACGGCCGAGCGGAGCAGGTCGACGAACTCGGCGTTGGCGTCCAGGCCGCCGAAGGTGTCGTCGACGAAGTCGGTGATCAGGCGGCGGCGTTCGTCGTCGGAGAGCTTTGCGAGCTTGTGCATGAGGTCCATTTCCTCGGGAGTGGAGTCGCGTTTGGCCACCGCGCGCAGCACCGCGCGGCGCAGGCGGAGGACGCGGATCTGCACGTCCAGGGCGTCGGCGTGCGCGGCCGCGACCTCGGGCACCGAGACCTCCCGGTCCAGCACCTGCCGGACGGCGGCAAGGTCGAGGCCGAGGTCGCGCAGGGTGCGCACCAGGTCGAGGCGCGCGAGCGCGTCGAGGTCGTAGAGCCGGTAGCCGGCCGGGCTGCGGTCGGTCGGCGGCACGATCCCGGAGTCCGACCAGAACCGGATGGTCTTGACCGTCAGCCCGGTGCGCCGGGCCAGGTCGCCGATCGTGAAGAGCATGTCCCCGCCCGTGTCCCCGTCCATGGCCCCGCCCGTGTCCCCGTCCATGCCCCTACTCTGGCGTCTCCCCCTGCGGGAGACTCAAGGCCGCCGAGGCCGTCCCGTGACCGCGCACCCGTTCGCCGCCCGCGCCATGCGCAATGCTCGCAAATGCCGCAGACTTCCCGAAGATGCCCGCGGCATTCCCGAGCCCGTCAGGCGCTGCGCCACCCGTCCGGGGCTGCGCCGGCTCCCTGACTGCTGCTGGTCGGACGATCGGAGCGATGCATGAGTCACCTGCCCTCCTTCGAGGACACCACCGACTTCGAGAATGCCGACCGGGGCTTCCTGGGGGCGCTGGTGCCCGCGGTCATCAGGGCCGCGGACGGGCGGGTGGTGTGGGACAACGACGCCTACGACTACCTCAAGGGCGCGTGCCCGGACACGGTCAGCCCGAGCCTGTGGCGGCAGGCGCAGTTGTGCGCGAAGCAGGGCCTGTACGAGGTGGCGGAGGGGATCTACCAGGTCCGGGGGCTGGACCTGTCGAACATGACGCTGGTGGAGGGCGAGCGGGGGGTGATCGTGATCGATCCGCTGATCTCCACCGAGTGCGCCGCCGCCGCGCTCGCGCTCTACCGCGAGCACCGCGGGGAGCGGCCGGTGACCGGTCTGGTCTACACCCATTCGCACGGGGACCACTTCGGCGGTGCGCGCGGGGTGCTGCCCGAGGGGAGCGAGCAGGGCGTGCCGGTGATCGCGCCGATCGGGTTCCTGGAGCACGCGGTCAGCGAGAACGTCTACGCGGGCAACGCGATGACGCGGCGGGCGATGTTCATGTACGGCGACCGGCTGCCCAAGTCGCCGGAGGGGCAGGTCAGCGCCGGGCTGGGGATGACGACCTCGACCGGCACGGTCTCGCTGATCCCGCCGACCGTGGACGTCACCCGCACCGGGCAGGAGGAGACGGTGGACGGGGTGCGGATCGTCTTCCAGCTCACCCCGGGCACCGAGGCTCCGGCGGAGATGAACTTCTCCTTCCCGCAGCGGCGCGCGCTGTGCCTGGCGGAGAACGCCACCCACAACATGCACAACATCCTGACCCTGCGGGGGGCGGTGGTCCGCGATTCGCGGATCTGGTCGCGGTACCTGGACGAGGCCGTCGAGTTCTTCGGCGACAGCTACGACGTCGCGTTCGCGTCGCACCACTGGCCGACGTGGGGCCGGGAGAACGTGGTGGAGCTGCTGACCCAGCAGCGCGACCTGTACGCCTACATGCACGACCAGACGCTGCGGATGCTCAACTCCGGCCTGACCGGTCCGGAGCTGGCCGAGGAGATGCAGCTGCCGCCCGCGCTGGAGCAGGCGTGGCACGCGCGCGGCTACTACGGCTCCCTCAGCCACAACACCAAGGCCGTCTACCAGCGCTACCTGGGCTGGTTCGACGGCAACCCCGCCCACCTGTGGGAGCATCCCCCGGTGGAACTGGCGACGCGCTACGTCGAGTTGGCCGGCGGCCCGGAGACCGCCCTGGCCAAGGCCCGCGCCTACGCCACCGACGGTGACCTGCGCTTCGCGGCCACCCTGTTGAACCACCTGGTCTTCGCCGATCCCCGGAACGACACCGCGAAGGAGGAGTTGGCCGGGGTGTACGAGCGGCTGGGGCACGGCTGCGAGAACGGCCCCTGGCGCAACTTCTACCTCATGGCCGCGCTGGAACTGCGCCAGGGCCCCGGCACCGTCGAACTGGACACCAGCACCGGGATGGCGATGGCGCTGACCACCGAGATGCTGCTCGACTCGGTCGCGGTGCGCATCGACGGGCCCAGGGCGTGGAACGACTCCCTGACCGTCGACCTCGCCCTGACCGACGAGGGCAACCGCCACCGGCTCACCCTGCGCAACGGGGCCCTGACCCACCGCGCCACCCCGCTCGGCACCGCCCCTGCGGTCCCGTCGGACCTCACCCTGACCCTCACCAAGCCGCAGCTCCTCGGGCTGCTGGCCGGCCAGGGCCCGGACGGCGTCCGGAGCGAGGGCGACCCGGCCGTCCTCGGCCGCCTGTTCTCCTACGTCTCCGAGCCCGACAAGTCCTTCGCCGTCGTCACTCCCTGACGGGACGACGGTGACCGGCTCGGCAGGACGAGCACGCAAGCCCACCGCCCGGGTGCACAGGCTCACGGCCGGGGCGCGCAGGCTCACGACCCGGCCACGGTGGGGACGGCCGACCGGTGCCGATGTGACGGCGGGCATGGTGACCGGCCTGTTCAGCATCCCCGAGGGGATGGCGTACGCGTCCATCGCCGGCTTCAACCCGGTCGCGGGCCTGTACGCGGGCATAGTGCCCCCGATCCTCGGGTCCCTGGCCGCGCCCACGGTCCTCATGGTCACCACCCTCACCAGCGCCATCGCCCTGACCGGACAGAGCGTCGTCTCCGACGCCGGCCTGGACCCGCACGCGGGCGGCACCGTCGCCGCGCTCACCGTCCTGGTGGGCGTGGTCATGCTGCTCATGGGCGCGCTGCGGCTGGGCGTCGTGCTCAGCTTCGTCTCCAACGCGGTGATGACCGGGTTCTCCACCGGTATCGCCCTGCAGATCGTCACCGGCGTCCTGGGCGACGCGAGCGGCTACAAGCCGCCCGGCCACAACAAGCTGCTGCAACTGTGGAACTGGCTCACGGGCATCGGGAACTGGAAGCTCGCCCCCACCCTGGTCGCCGCCACCACCATCGCGGTATGGGCGCTGGCACGCACGGTCCGACGGCTCGAACCGGTGGCCCTGCTGGTCGCGATGGTGCTCGTCAGCGTCGCGGTCGCGCTCCTGGGCACGGACGTGGAACTGGTGCGCGACATCGCCCGCATCCCCGCCGCGCTGCCCGGGCTGTCCCTGCCCGACTGGAGTGCGATGCCGCACCTGCTCGGCGGCGCCCTCTCGGTCGCCCTGGTCGCTCTGGCCCAGGCCGCGGGGGTGTCTCCCTCGATGCCCAACCCGGACGGCAGCCGCTCCGATGTCAACGGTGACTTCGCCGCCCAGGGCCTGGCCAACCTCGGCGGCGGTCTCTTCCAGGCCCTGCCCTCCGGCGGCTCGCTCTCCCGCACCGGCGTCGCCGCCGGCGCGGGCGCCCGAACCCGCTGGGCCGGAGTGATCTCCGGGGTGTTCCTGGCCCTGGTCGTCCTGGTGGCGGGCAAGCTGGCCGAGCGGATCCCGATGCCGGTGATCGGCGGCCTGATCCTGGTCGTCGGCGGCGAACTGATCTGGGGCAAGCGCGCCGATGTCGCGCTGGTCCTGCGCACTTCCAAACTCTCCACCGCCGCCATGGCCGTCACCTTCGCCGCCACCACGCAGCTCCCGCTCCAGCAGGCCATCGTCATCGGAGCCGTGCTGTCGCTGCTGCTCTACTGCGTCCAGGCCGCCCGCCAGTCCGGGTTCGTCGCCCTGGAACGCGACCACGAAGGCGCCTGGGCCACAACCGGCGACCCTCCTCCGGCAGTGCTGCCCCCCGGTCGCGTCACCGTCCTGGTCTACGAGGGAACCAGTCTGTTCGCCGAACTCCCCCGCTTGGAGACCCAGTTGCCTCGCGTCGACGGCGCCCGCGGCGCCGTCCTGATCCTGGTGATGCGCACAGCCCCGGACGTCCCGTCCTCCGCGATGCTCAAGCTGATCCGCCGCTACGCGAACAGCTTGCACGCCCAAGGCGGACGCCTCGTCCTCGCCGGTGTCCAACCGGCCTTCGCCGCCCTCCTCGCCCGCACCGGAATCACCGCACAACTCGGCGACAGCGCCGTCGTCCCCGCCGAACCCGCCCTTCTGGCGCCCCTCGACCGCGCGGCGGAGGAGGCACGGCAGTGGATCGCCACGCGGTGAAGGGGCCGCGTTCGTCTCGGCGATCCGGTGGTGGCCTGCAGAGCCGGTAGTGGGCGCGGCCGTCAGCCCCGGCGGCTCGCGGCGTTGCGGACGCGGCGGGTGCGGCCACGCTCGGCGAGGAGGCCGAACGCGGCGGGAGAGGTGACGAGCGGGGATGTGGTGACCGTGCGCTGGAACCAGTCGGACGCGGTCAGCAACTCCTCCTCGGCCCAGGGCCCGTCCAGGGCGAGGGACCGGAGCAGGGTCCACTCCCGCAGGCGCCGGACGAGGAACGCGCGGTCGCCGACGACCGTCGCCATCATGGCTGCCCAGGCCGGGAACCCGGGGCCGGTCAGCTGCTCGGCGGCCCGGCGTTCGAGATGCTGGTTCACCGCCGCTTCGGCCATGGACTGGTCCTCGTCGCGAAGGACGGCGGCCAGCAGGTTGGCCTCGTCAGTCTCCGCCACGCTGCCCAGCGCCCGCAGGTACTCGGCATACCGCCGGTGCTCGGGCGGTTCGTCGTCGTCGATGTGCGAGCCATTCATTCGGCAATCACATCATTTGACTCACTCCAGCGGGGGTGCGGAACTCCGTACGACCGTCCGCGGGTCGTCGAGCCAGAAGCTGTGCGACCCGTCGGGGGCCACGGTCAGCCCGAAGCGGTCCGGTCCGGGCTCGTCGTTGGCCAGCCACCAGGCGTGGGCCTCGGCCACCTCGGCCCACAGCCGCCGGGGGCCGTGCTGCCACACCGTGCACCCCTTCGTTCCGTCGCCCGCCCAGTCCACGGCCGCCCACGACTTCGCGTCCGTGGTGGCGAGCCAGAGCCGGCG
Source organism: Kitasatospora purpeofusca (assembly GCF_000718025.1). Lineage (GTDB taxonomy): Bacteria > Actinomycetota > Actinomycetes > Streptomycetales > Streptomycetaceae > Kitasatospora > Kitasatospora purpeofusca. The sequence goes on along the minus strand of NZ_JODS01000002.1, from coordinate 116,869 downwards.
AGCTACGCCGTCCACGTCCGGATCGTTGTCCCACGCCTGCCACACGTCGGCGAGGCGCATGCCGATGCCGAACGCCAGGTCCCCCCGGTCCTCGGCGATCTCGAACGCGGGCAGATCGGTATGCGACTCGTCGGGCACGTGCTCGTCCCGGACCACGTCCCGGTAGAGCCGGACCCCGGATCGCTGCCTCCGGTTGAGCATGAACGCACTGTGCGGGCTGAACCGCCCCGAAGCGTCGCCGTCCGTGCCGACCGTCAGCAACAGCAGGCCCCACCCTGTCCACGGGCTGTCCCACGGCAGCAGAACCGACCCACCCGCTACGGTCTGCGAGATCAGTTCCGACGGCACGGAGCGAAACGCACAGGTCGCGATCACTCGATCGTACGGAGCACCCGGGGCCCACCCACGGCTGCCGTCACCGCACACCACCACGGGCGACAACCCGAGCTCGTGCAGGGCGCTGCGGGCGCTCGCGGTCACGTCGGGGTCGACTTCGACGCTGGTCACCAGGCCCGGGCCGAGTCGGTGCGACATGAGCGCCGCGTTCCACCCGGGGCCGGTGCCGATCTCCAGCACCCGCATGCCGTTCCGCAGGTCGAGCATGTGGAGCGTGCGGAAGACGATTCCCGGATCGGACAGCGACGACGTCGGAACCGGGTCGTCCTCGCTCTCCCGGCCGTCGTTGATCTGCGTGACCACCGGGGCTTCCGCGTACGCGGAAGCCCACCAACCGTCCTTCTTGTGCTTGTTGTCGGCCTTGCCGCTCTGGTGGTCCGCGTTCGTCTTGGAGTCACCGGGATCCTTCTTCCCCCCGTGCTTCCCCTGCCCGCCGTCGTTGGCGCCCGATCCGCCACCGCTGCTTCCGCCCTTGCCGGTTCCCCAAGCCATAGTCAGCCCTTCTACGTAGATCGTTAGTTGGCGTTCTCGGTGCACCGCTTGGTCTCCGGAGCCGTCGGGCCGGGAGGACGTTCGGTCGGGGTGCTCATGATGAGGTTGCCTTGCGCAGTGGCCACTGCTTCCACTCCTCTCCACCGAGTTGACACCAAGATCTGCCAGGCACCTGGGACGGTGGAACCTCACTCAAGGGACACTTCAGTACGTCCCTCGTGCGATAGAACGTCCCTGGCGAAGGATCAGGATGCGAGGCGGGACAAGCGAGATGCCGAACGAGCGACTGAAAGACGCCATGGCCACGGGTGGTTGGACGTGCTCAGCTTTGGCGGAGAAAGTCGGCGTGGACACCAAGTCGGTTGAGCGGTGGGCAAGTCAGAACCGAACGCCTCGGCTGGGTGCAGCTCGCTTGGCCGCGGAAGCCCTCGGATCAGACATGCTTGCACTGTGGCCGAGCCTTCGGCAGCCGCGCACCGCACGCGCGATAAGCCCCGAACTGGTTGCCCTGTACGAGCAGCGAGCGGACCTTCCAGGCTCGGCGTTTGTGGACCTGCTAGGAAAGGCCACGAAAAACATTGACGTACTGGTCTACGCCGCCGTATTCCTTCACGAGGCGTATCCCCGGCTCAACGAGCTGCTTCGTGAGCGTGCCACCGAAGGATGTGTGGTTCGGATCGCTCTCGGCGACGCCGAGAGCGAGAACGTCAGGCAACGCGGGGAGGAGGAGAAGTTCGGCGATGGCATCGAGTCCCGCTGCAGGCTCGCCCTCATGCACTACCGCCCACTACTCGGCACGCCGGGCATCGAGATCCGCACCCATGGGACCACGCTCTACAACAGCCTCTACCGGGCAGACGACCAGATGCTGGTGAATGCGCACGTGTGGGGGGTCAACGCCTTCGGAGCCCCGGTTTGGCACCTGAGGAGGGCTGGCACAGGGACGCTGTTCGGCACCTATGCTGCGAGCTTCGAGGCAGTGTGGAACGCTGCCCAACCGGTCGAGAGGAGTTGATCACATGGCACGCACGGAGTTCTACGACGATCCCGACGCGCCGGTGCCCAATCGGATGGTGGTTGCGGCGTCAGCCGTGGTGACCGACGGGCAGGGGCGGATCCTGCTGCAACGGCGGGTCGACAACGGGATGTACGCGTTGCCGGGCGGTGCGATGGATCTCGGGGAGTCGCTGCCGGGGGCGGCGGTCCGGGAGGTCCGTGAGGAGACCGGGCTCGATGTGGAGGTCACCGGGATCGTGGGCACGTACACCGATCCGCGGCATGTGATCGCCTACTCGGACGGCGAGGTGCGGCAGCAGTTCAACATCTGCTTCACCGCGCGCATCACGGGTGGGGAGCTCCGGATCTCCGGCGAGTCGACCGATCTCCGGTTCGTGGCACCGGAGGACATCGGCGACCTGCCGATGCACCACACCCAGCAGCTCCGTCTCCGGCATTTCCTGGAGCACCGGGCGACTCCGTACCTGGGATAGCCGCGCAGGAAGTCGGGGAGTCCGACTTCCTGCGCGACAGGGAGTTGTCACCGGCGGATCGGCTACTCCCAGGGGTTGTTCCCCGACTCCCATGCCGCCGCCTCGTCCTTGTTGTGCAGGAACCGCGGGTCCGGCACGCCCTGGAGCGAGGAGTCGCTGATCGGGCACTGCGGCCACTCGTCGCGCAGCAGCTTGAGCAGGAACTCGGCCATGCCGCACGGGTACACCGACCATTCGTGGTCTCCCCGCGAGTACACCGCGACGGGCCAGCGGTCCGGGTCCGGGTCCGCCGTGATCCAGCACAGCGTGTCGGCGGCGCCCGTCCCGCCCCAGATGAGCAGATCCTCCAGCCGGTACCGGCCCCTGTCGGCGGGGGCCCATTGGTTCACGGCGAAATCCGCGAGCGCTTCGTCCGAGAGCCTCGAAATCGTTCCGAACCGCAACTCCTCCGAGGTGGCAGGGACGTGAACGCCGACCATCTCTTCGATCGAACCGTTGCCGAAGGCCGCGACAAAGGCCCGGTAGTCGGCCGGGAAGGACGTTCCGTGGACCTTTTCCGCCGCACTCCAGTCGACGGTGTCCCCGCAGGTGGGCCCGACGCACGACAACACCTCTCCGAGGCTCGCCACGGCGGCGATTGCGGCGGACTGTTCGTCACTCACACTACGGCTCCCGTCGGGTCGGGGCGTCCTCGCCCATTGATGCCATTGTCCATCCTCGGCGGGGGGGCAGAGTGGGTCGGTCAGGGGCTCAGGACGAAGCCGCACACGCGTCCGTGCGCAGGAAGTCGGAGGGGCCGACTTCCTGCGCGGGGTGGGTCAGTCGAAGAGGCGGCCGAGCAGAGCGCCTTGGCCGGACTGCAGGATGTGGGCGGTCTCCAGGGGGAGCCAGAAGCACTCGAAGGGGGTGGGCGGCCGGGTGCCGTCGTGGCTCTCCTGGCTGGTCCAGCGTTCGGGGGTCGGCTCGGCGAGGGCGAGGTGGAAGACGTGCCGGCGCTGGATCTCGTACCGGTAAGGGGTGAGGTCGTACTCGGCCTCGCCGAGCTTGCGCACGACGGTGAAGGCGCTGAGACCGGTCTCCTCGCGGGCCTCGCGCAGGGCGGCGTCCTCCGGGGTCTCGTCCGGGCGGATACTGCCGGCCGGGACCTGGATGCCGACCTCCTCGTAGCCGTGGTCGGTGTGCCGGAACACCAGCAGCCGCCCGTCGCGGACGATGTAGGCGAGCACCTTCTCCCTGACAGCCTTCTCCGGACTCACAACAACCTCCGTGCGATCGGGACGAACGAGACGATCGGGACGATCGGGCGGAGGCGAGGCTACCCTCCGCCGCCCCGCCCCTGGGTCGGGGCGGGGCGGCCGGCGGGCCGTCAGCCGTAGTAGGGCGAGTCCAGGTCGATGCTGGCCTCCCTGACGACCTCGCCGTCGAAGAGCCGAGTCGTCGCCGGGGAGCCGGCCCGGCGGGCCTCCTCGGCGAAGGGGCCCTGGGCGAAGGCGAGGGCGTTCTCGGCGGTGTCGAACTCGTAGAAGCCGCCGATGGTGTGGGTGCCGATCCCGGACAGCCACGTCTTGCGGATCAGGCCCGGTGCGGTCCTCAGGGCCGCGTTGACCTGCTGCCAGTCGAAGCGGTCGAACGGAACTGCCGCCTCGATCTCGGTGTAGAGAAAGGTCTTGCCCATCACGAACCTCCGACTTCGGGGCCTGTTCGGCCACCTCACTAGTACGTACGTCCTAGTGGCTTGAGCTTGGAGTAGGATGCGCGTACTAGTCAAGGGGGTAGCGATGGCCGTGGACACCAGGTCCCGCATGATCGGCGCGGCGATCGGGCTGCTGCAGCAGCACGGTCTGGCCGCGATGTCCTTCACCGAAGTCCTGGCCCGGAGCGGGGCCGCGCGCGGGGCGATCTATCACCACTTCCCCGGCGGCAAACAGCAGCTCGCACTCGAAGCGGCCCGCCAGAACGCGGCGGACGTCCGCGGTCACCTGCGCGAACTGCCGGACCGCACACCGCGCGAGGTCGTGGAGGCGTTCCTCGGCAACATCCGCCCGGCGGTGGAGGCGTCCGCCCAGGGCGGCGGCTGCGCGGTCGCGGCGGTCACCATCGACGGCGGCGCGGCCATCGCCGACCAGGGCAGCCTGCTCGCGGTCGCGGCCGAGGGATTCTCCGACTGGGTCGGCGAGCTCACCGGGAAGCTCACCCACGCCGGAATGAGTCCGTCCCAGGCCGCCGACCTGGCCACCCTCATGATCGTCACCCTCGAAGGCGCCCACGTCCTCTGCCGCGCGGCGGGCAGTGTCGCGCCCTTCGACCGGGCTGCGGCAGCCGTGCTGTCCGCCGTCCCGGACGGGGACTGACCCGGGGCGACCCGGGAGCGATCGTGCTGGAGCCCGGCTCGGACGAGGAGAGCGCCTAACCCAGCGCCGTGATTCCCAGCAGCAGGACGCGCAGACCGTTGTCGATCGCCGCGGTCCGCTCGGTCGGCGAGAGGTCGGGCTGCAGGTTGACCAGTATGGTGGCGAGCCCGTGCACAGTGGCCCAACTGGCCACCACCGCCGCCCCGGTCTCCTCCGGCGGCAGGCAGCCCGCCTCGGTCAGCCGGTCGAGGGCCGCCAGGAGAATGGCGTCCGGCTGCGGCCGGCCCTCGGGGTCGGGGACCGGCTCGTGGCCGGGCGATCCCGGCGTGCCCACACCCGAGGGGTTGCCGTCCATGGCGGTCCGGAACAGCCCCGGCTCGTCGAGTGCGAACTGCACGTACGCACGGCCGACCTCGCGCAGGTGGGACACCGCCGCGGCGCGCGGGTCCGACGGCTCCGGGACGGAGGCGACCTGCGCCGCCATGGCGGCTCCCAGCTCGCACAGGGCCTGCTTGGCCACCGCCGCCTTCAGTTCGGCCAGGGTCTTGAAGTGCCCGTAAGCGGAGTTGGGCGCGACCCCGACGAGGCGGGCGACCTCGCGCAGGACCACCGCCTCCGGCCCGCCGGTGCGGGCCAGTTCGATGCCCGCTCCGATCAGTGCCGCCCGCAGGTCGCCGTGGTGGTAGGTGGCGCGGGTCGTGCGGGTGCGGCGGGTCGGCTGGGTCATGTACGGATCCTGGCACGGAAGGATCCCGGGCAGCCACTTGCCCCCGGGGTCCGTCCGCACCCGTCGGCGCCCCTCCTCGGCTACGGCACGACGAACCGCAGGCCCGGGAGGTTGCGACGGCGGACCATCAGCTCCGCGACGACGAGGTTGGGCAGCCAGCACAGGAACGGCACCGCGGCGTACGCCTGGCCGACCATCTTCTCCACGTCGCCCCCGGCGTCGCCGGCCAGGACCTGCGCCAGGATCAGCACGCCGAACCAGAGCCGCAGCGTCGGCGCCGCGAAGGTCAGGGCGAAGCTGCGTATCATCCAGGCCTCGTGGGCGGCGAAGTCGCCCTCCCGGGCGGCCCGGTAGCCGCGGTAGGTGGTCCAGCCCCACAGCACGGCGAGGCCGCCGAAGCCGAAGAACCCGGCGAACGCCACGGAGTTGAAGCACGACATCACCAGCGCCGCCACCGAGCCGAGGCCGACGGCGCCCACGTAGCCGCGCCCGATCCAGCGGTGCACGCGGGGGAAGCGGCGACGGATCGCGCGGACGAACTGGAACGGACCGACCGCCAGGGCCAGTCCGGCCGTGACGATGTGGACGTAGAAGGCGACCTGGACCGCGAACGGCCGGTCCGCGTACGTCGGCGCGAGGCCGACCCGGTCGGCGGCGAGGTCCTGGAGGCTGCCGGCCGCGTACTGGCCGACGGAGTAGCCGGTGATCGCCACCGACAGCAGCAGCATCACGGTCCAGCTGAAACGGGACCCGCGGCGGGGCCGACCGGTGACGGTCGGCGGGCGGGAGGTCAGTACGGACATGGCGAAGAAGCCCTCTTTCGGGGCGAGGTGAGGCACGGCAACGGCGACACATGCTCAATCTGTACAGTGTGAGTTTTAGTGCCCGCCGAGCGCGGGTGTCAACAACTGCCGGAAAGTGCGCAGGTCGAGGCACTGCGCCAGCAACTGGGCTTCGGCGAAGGGGATGTCGCCGGCCCAGGCGAACGCCGACGAGGACGACATCCAGTCAGACCTGCTCCTCCTGTGCGCTTCCCGGGCTCGGGAGGCGCACAGGCGCCCCGGCACCCGCCTAACGGCGCCGGGCGAGCAGGTGGGCGTCGAGGAAGCCCCGTTCCGAGGCCGGGTCGTGGAGCAGCCGGGCGAAGGGGTCGAGCCCGGCGCCGGTCAGCAGCCCGGCGAGGCGGTCGACCGGCCAGCTGTACGCGGGTGTCACCTTGTGGTCGAACCGGATCGGCTCCGGCCCGTCGGTGCCGAAGAAGGAGAGCAGGAGCAGACCGCCCGGCGCCAGGACGCGTACCAGTCCGGCGAGCAGTGCCGGCAGTTCCGCCGGCGGCGTGTGGATCGTCGAGTAGTGGGCCAGTACACCGCCGAGCGCGCCGTCCTCGACCGGGAGGACCTCCATCCGCGCCTCCTGGAAGCGCAGCGCCGGGCGGGCCCGCCGGGCGTGCTCGACCATGCCCGGGGAGAGGTCGAACCCCGAGGCGTCCAGCCCCAGTTCGTTCAGCATGGCCGTGATGTGTCCGGGCCCGCAGCCGACGTCGGCCACCCGCAGGTTGCCCGTCGCGCGCACCAGTTCGGCGAAGGTGCCGATCATGGCGCGGGCGAACGGCCGCTGCTCCAGCCCGTCGGCGAACAGCGACGCGTACAGCTCGACGACCCCGTCGTAGGCCGCCCCGGTCTCGTCCTGGTGATCCGCCACTGGAGGACTGTAAGCCATGTCCCGGAGATCACGGGCGGGATCCCGACGAGGACCGCGGCCGGAGCTGCCGGGAGTGGGAAGTCGGAGCGGCCGACTTCCCACTCCCGGCAGGGACGCCGGTCACACGCCCTCGGCCCCGGCGGCGGCCTCGGCGGCGGCGATTCCGTCCAGGCGCGCGTACTGCTCGTCGCTCAGCTCGACGGCCGCCGCGCCCAGGTTCTCCACCAGGTGCTTCGCGGACGTGGTGCCCGGGATCGGCACGATGTTGGGCGAGCGGTGAAGCAGCCAGGCGAGCGCGGTCTGCGCCGGGGTGGCGCCGACCTCTCGGGCGACCTCGGAGACCGGGCCGCCCTCGCCCGCGTGGCCGCCGACGGCGATCGGGAAGAACGGCAGGAACGCGATGCCGTGCTCGGCGGTGAAGTCGACCACCGGTTCGTGCTGCCGGGCGGCCAGGTTGTACCAGTTCTGCACGGAGGCGATCGGGGCGATCTCCAGCGCCTGCCTCAGCTCGTCGACGGTGACCTCGGAAAGGCCGATGTGCCGGACCTTGCCCTCGTCCTGGAGCTGCTTGAGCGCGCCGATCTGGTCGGCCAGCGGCACCGCGGGGTCGATCCGGTGGAGCTGGAGCAGGTCGATCCGCTCCACGCGGAGCTGGCGCAGGCTCAGCTCGGCCTGCTGGCGCAGGTACGCGGGGTGCCCGACCGGGATCCACTCCGAGGGGCTCGGGCGGGTCACGCCCACCTTGGTGGCGACCACGACGCCCGGGGCGTACGGGTGCAGCGCCTCGGCGACCAGTTCCTCGCCGCCGCCGAGGGCGTAGGAGTCGGCGGTGTCGACCAGTTGGACGCCGTGCTCGACGGCGGCGCGCAGCACGTCGAGGGCGGCGGGGCGCGGGGTCGGGGCACGCCAGATGACCGCGTCGGCGGGCTTGATGTCCGGGGTGTCGGCGAGGCGCATGGTGCCGTAGCCGATCCGGTGGACGGCCAGGTCACCGCCGATGGAGTAGGTCTGACGGACGGGACGGGTGCTGATCTCGGTGTTGGTCATGGGGATCACGCTAGGATCTCTCATCCGTGTGAGGTTCAAGGGAACACAAGGCGATGTGAGGGGCGTCACATGCGGATCGGTGAGCTGGCGGCGCGGACCGGGGTCAGCGTCCGCCTGCTGCGGTACTACGAGGAGCAGGGCCTGCTGGAGCCCCGGCGGCCTGCGGGCGGCCAACGGCGGTACGACGAGGACGCGCCGGCGGTCGTCCGCAACATCCGGGCCCTGCTGGGCGCCGGGCTCTCCACCAGCGCCATCCGGGACGTGCTGCCCTGCGTGAACGGCGACGGCGCGGTGGCCGCCTGCATGCTGGAGGTGCTGGAGCAGCGGCTCGACCTGATCGACACGCAGATGCTGGCACTCGGGGCGAGCCGGGTCGCACTGGCGGGGATCGTCGCGGCGGCCCGCCAGGAGGCCGGGACGGCCGCCGAACCGGTGCCGGCGTAGGACTTCGGGCCGGGGCGCTTCGGGCCGGAGGGGTTCAGGGGGCGCCGGGGCGAGGGGGCCCGCGCCGGTCCGGCGATTGCCTCGGCGACCACCGGGACGTCGAGCGCGCCGACCAGCCCTTCGACCGGCCGGGGATCCCACCCGGGGTGGTGCGTGGTGCTACCGCCGTCTGCCCCCGCCGAGGAGGCCGATGATCACGGGGATCGCGAAGAGGGAGAAGAAGACAGTGCTGATCACGTCGTGCGTGACGTTGTAGAAGACGACGATCCCCACGATCACAGCGACGGGGGCGAGGCAGCCGCACCCTGCGCGGGTCCGGGCAGCCACCCGTTCGCGGTCCTGGCGGGCCCACTGCCTCCGGGTCTCCTCGATGAACTGCCGGCGGAAGGCGACATTCGGGGCCGAACTCCCAGTCCTCCAGGTACTCGTCGAGGTTGTTCACCCGACCGTCCAAGCAGGCCCGGCCGGTCCCGAACGTTGGCTCAGGCGGAGCGGGCGTAGGCGACGAAGGCTTCCCAGGCGGCCGGGGTGAAGGTGAGGTGGGGGCCGGACTTGTCCTTGGAGTCGCGGACGAGGACGGCGGAGGTCGTCTCGGCGACCTCGACGCATTCGCCGCCTTCGTTGCCACTGTGGCTGCTCTTGAACCAGGCGATCTCGACGCAGGCTCCGCCCTCGTCGCCGCTGTGGCTGCTCTTGAACCAGACCAGTTCGCTGCTCATGGCGCTCCCTAGGTGAGGGTGTCGTGGCGCGCCCAGGATACGGAGCAACTCCCCTGGGGGATACCGGTACAGCCCATACAGGCGGGCCAAGATGCCCACACAGAAAGCGACCGTCCACCGGTCGGTGGACGGTCGCTGGGCGCCGAGCGGGGAGACTGGTCGTCAGACCGACTGCGCGAACTCGACGAACGCCTCCCAGGCGGCCGGCGAGAAGGTGAGACGGGGACCGGACTTGTCCTTGGAGTCACGGACGAGCACGGCCGACGTCGCCTCGGCGATCTCGACGCAATTGCCGCCCTCATCACCGCTGTAGCTGCTCTTGAACCACACCAGTTCGCTGCTCATCGTTCTCCCAGAATCTTCTCGATCAAGGACAGGGACTCCGGCGGAGTGTGCGCCTGCGACCTGAGCGTGACGTAGCGCGCGTTCAGGATCCGGACCTCACTCTGACTCCTGATCAGCCTACTGCTGGTCTGAATCTCGATATAGCCCATCTGCGATTGCCCCTTAGGGGTGACCAGAACGAACGGTCCGCCCATACCAGCGTGCTCCGTGCGATCGAGGGGCAGGACCTGCACGACCATCCCTCGGGTGTTACCGATCTCCAGCAACCGTCGCAGTTGCTCCGCGTGCACGTCCCAGCCACCCAGCGGTCGACGGAGCACACTCTCGTCGATCACCCAGCTGAACATGGCGCGAGGCCACTTCGTGAGGACATCCTGCCGCGCCATTCGGGCCGCCACCCTCATCTCGATGACCTCCTCGGACAGCAACGGCTGGCGCATTGAGAACACGGCACGCGCGTGAGCCTCGGTCTGGAGCAGGCCTGAGAGATCCCACATGCTCCAGTCGTTGAGTTCTTCCGCCTTCGCCTCCAAGCCCGCGTAGCCCCGGAACCACTCCGGGTGGCGCACCCGCGCCTTGGCCTTGGCGCTCTCGATGTCGTCCGACGTGACGATCAGCAGCCCGCCGGCGTCGAGGATCCGCTCCGACGCCTCCAGCAACTCCCGCTGCGGCGTCCGCTTCCCCTGCTCCACCGCGCCGATCAGGCTCTCGGTGTAGCCGACCTTCTTGGCGAACTCCTTCTGCGTCAACCCGGCCCGCTCGCGCAGCAGTTTGATCTGCTTGCCGATCGCCTTCAGGAAGTCGGAGACCTCGGAGAGGTCCTCCTCCAACTCGGGCCGCACATCGCCACTGTCGCCGCCGCCCCGAACTTCAGCCATAACGACCTCCCCATTTCCCGGTCACGGCCGACGGGCCGTCACACAACACGTTCCGCACGCATACAGGCACTTACCGTGCTCACCCGATGCATCGTCAGCGTAAGGCCGGGGGGGCAGGCTTTTCCCCATGAAGTCCGAAATCCCCCTCGACGACCCGGCGCCGCGCGCCCACACCGCGCTCCTCTCTTCCACCCCCAAGGGAGCCGCGATCGGTCGCCGGACGGCCAGACAGAAACTGACCGCCTGGGAGCTCAACTCCCGTTGCCCGGAGTTGTTTCACTCCGCGCTGATCATCGTGGCCGAGCTGGCCGCGAACGCCTCGACCCACGGGCGCACACCGGGGCGCGGGTTCGAACTGAGCCTCTCGCTCACCCCCGTGCGCCGGTCGCGCACCACCGTGCTCCGCATCGAGGTGTCCGACTGCCGGGGCGACAAGCGGCCCGTGCTCCCGGATCCGAGGAGCTGTTCCACCGACGCCCAGTCGGGGCGCGGGCTCACCCTCGTCGACGCCCTCGCCGACCGCTGGGGCACCCTCCCCCGGGAGCCCAACGCCAAAACGGTCTGGGCCGAACTCGACCTGCCCGAGGAGAAGTTCGCTACCGATGCCGTCACCTGAACGCCACTCCCCCGACGCCGTGACCACCGCCACCGTCGCGGTCTGCACCGTCCTGCCGATCACCCTGCTGCTCGCCCTGGTGGCCTGGATCTATCCCGTCCTGAAGCACCACAACGAGCTGCACCCCACCCCCGCACACGCAACGTCCAGCCCCTCCGCCTCTCGATGACAGAGCGCCCTCGGCCCCTCCCGCCCGGGAGGAACCGAGGGCATCCGCCACAGGAGGCCGCCGGGTCAGGAGACGACCACCGTCACCTTCCAGCGCGCCACGAACGGCGGGCAGACCGTACGCGGGTCCGGCACGCAGCGGCCGATCGCGTTGATGTCGCTGGTACCGGCGGTCGAAGCCGTGAAGGTGGCATGGGAGTTGCCGTTCGGGTCGGCGCTGCCGGCCGTCTGGGTCAGCACGGCGGCCGAAGCGGCGGCGGGCGCGTACCAGTACCAGGTCACCGTGTAGTCGCGCAGGGCGGTGAGGTCCACCTGCACGGTGTCACCCACACCGGCGTGCACGGTGGTGCCACCGTCCGCGTTGACGATGTGCACGGTGGTGGTCGTCGTGGTCGTGGCGACCGTGGTGGACGCGGTGGCGGCGGGCGCGGCACTCAGGGCCAGCGCCAGAGCGACGGCGGGCAGGGCGAACAGTCGCATGATCTTCATCAGCACTCCCGGGCTTCAGTGGGGTTCGGCACTCGGAGCCTCCCGTCTACCGGGCCGCCCCCGCCCCGGGCAATGCCCGCCGCCCCCACGGCCCCGAAGCTCCGCCGAACGCACGCCCCACACGCTCCCCCGATCACCGTAGGCGGCCCCTGCGCCACCCCTGCCCCTCCTCTCCGCACTTTGCAAAGTGCGGAGAGGAGGGCACTGCAGCACTTTGCAAAGTGCGACTTTGCAAAGTGCAGGAAGGATCCCCGCCCCGCCCCGCGCGCTCGCCCCGATCACCGCGGGCTGCCCCCGACCCTTGACCACTTGCCCATTGCCCCTTGGCCCCCGAGCCCTTTCGCCCGCCGGCCATGCCACTGCGGGCGGCCCCTGCACCGCAGGGGCCGCCCGCATCGCCTCTGCCTTCTGCACTTTGCAAAGTCACACTTTGCAAAGTGCAGAGGGGAGGCCGCAGCCCGCCCACCACTCCACTGCGCCTTGTCCCTTGCCCCTTGCCCCTTGCCCGTTACCCCTTGCCCCTCCCGCCCCTTCACTGCCTCGCACTTTGCAAAGTGTGACTTTGCAAAGTGCGAGGAGGCGGCTGCCGCGCGACGCCCGCCAATCACCGAAGCTCACCCACAGCGGCGGATCTTGCGCCGACGGACGACCGCACCTAGGGTCCGATGTATCGACTCGATACATCGGACCGATACATCCACACATACGCGCAGGGGGCCGCGATGACATTCACCCACGCACTCACGGACGCCGAACGACAGCGCCACAGCTCGTCGTTCGGCACGGCGGCGGGCGCGTACGCCGCGCACCGGCCGGACTACGCGCCCGAGGCCGTGCGGTGGGCGCTCGCGGGGGCGCCCGGGCCACGCGTCCTCGACCTCGGGGCGGGGACCGGGAAGCTCACCGGCACCCTGCTCGGGCTGGACGACACGCTGGGCAACACGCTGGGCGCCACGCTCGGCAACCCACTGGACATCACCGCCGTCGAGCCCGACGCGGCGATGCTGGCCGAACTGCGGCGCGGCCTGCCCTCGGTGCGCGCACTCCAGGGCAGTGCGGAATCGATTCCGCTCCCGGACGGGTCGGTGGACGCCGTCGTCTCCGGGAACGCGATGCACTGGTTCGACATGGCGGTGGCCGGCCCGGAGATCGCCCGTGTCCTCGCGCCCGGCGGGGTCCTCGCGGGGCTGTGGAACGTCTTCGACGACGCCACCGACTGGGTCGCCGGGCTCGCGAAGGTCACCGGTCCGGCCGCGATCGGCCCCCGGGACGTGCCCGCCGCGTGGCGGATCGAGACGGCGGAGCTGCACCTGCCGCGGACCGGCGCGGACAGTCCGTTCCACGCCCCCGAGCAGGCGGAGTTCCCGCACGGCCACCGCCGGACCGCCGAGTCCCTGGTCGCCACCCTCGGCACCAAGGCCGGCGTGCTGGTCATGCCGGAAGACGAACGGTCGGAGCTGCTCGCCCGCGCCCGCACCTACCTCGCGGGCCACCCCGTCACCGCCGAGGGCGAGTTCACCCTCCCGCTGCTCACCAGCGTCCTGCGGGTGCGCCGGCGCGCCTGACGCAGTACCGGCGCGGAGTGGGAAGTCGGCGGGACCGACTTCCCACTCCGCGCAAGGCGACTACTCCCCTGCCGCGCGGACCCGGTAGGCGTCGACCTCGATCTCGATCCGCATCCGCTCGTCCGTCAGACCGGTGACCAGCATCGTCGCCGCCGGCCGGACGTCGCCGAAGCAGCGGCGCAGCACCGGCCAGCACGGCTCGAAGTCCTCGCGCCGGGGCAGCAGGTAGCGCACCCGGACGACGTCCGCGAAGGTGCAGCCGGCCTCGTCGAGGGCCGCGCCGATGTTGCGCAGGCACTGCTCGGCCTGCTCCACCACGTCGTCGGCGATCGTCATCGTCGTGTAGTCGTAGCCGGTGGTGCCGGACACGTGGACGTGGTCGCCGACGACGACCGCGCGGGCGTAGCCGATCTGTTCCTCGAAGGTGGATCCGCTCAGGATGGTGCGTCGCTCCGTCATGCGCCGAACGCTAGGTGAGCTGCGGTGATACGTCCAATACCCGGGAATCGATCGTCTGGTATCTCTGGGGATATGGACCGCCCCGAACTCCCCCTCCCCCAGTTGCACGCGTTCACGGTGCTCGCCGAGGAGCTGCACTTCGGCCGGGCCGCCGCGCGGCTCGGTGTCGCCCAGCCGCCGCTGAGCCAGCAGATCGCCCGGCTGGAGGCGAAGGTCGGGCACCCCCTCTTCGTCCGCGGGCCCGGGCGGGTCGCGCTGAGCCCGGCCGGGCGGGAGCTGCTGCCCTCGGCACAGCGGGCGCTCGCCGGCCTCGCGGACGGGCTGGCCGCCGCGCGGGCGGTGGGGAGCGGGCGGGCGGGGCGGTTGCGGATCGGGTTCTCCGCCTCGCTGGCGCTGACCGTGCTGCCGGGGCTGCTGCGGACCTTCCGGGAGCGGTTCCCGGCCGTCGAGCTGGACATCAGGGAGATGACGACGGCCCCGCAGCTCGCCGCGCTGCGCGAGGACGCCGTCGACATCGGGTTGCTGCGCGAGCCGCCGCCCGCCGGGGAGGAGGGGGCGTTGGGCTTCCGGACCGTGCTCACCGAGCCGTTCGTCGCCGTGCTGCCCTCGGACCATCCGCTGGCGGCCCGGCGGACGGTGGAGGTGGGCGCGTTGGCGGAGGAGCCGTTCGTGCTGCTGCCCCGGGCGGTGGGGCCGGGGCTGTACGACCGGATCGCGGAGGTGTGCGGGTCTGTGGGGTTCGCGCCGAGGATCGTGCAGCACGCGGTGGAGTGGCAGACGGTGTGCGCGCTGGTCGGGGCCGGGCTGGGGGTGTCGCTCGCGCCGGCGAGCATCCGGCGGATCCGGCTGCGGGGTGTCGCGTTCCGGGCGGTCGAGCCGGGTACCGTCCGCACGCGGGTGGCCGTCGCCTGGCGCCGGGACGACCCGAATCCGCTGGTGGGGCAGTTGCTGGAGGTCGTGGGTACCGGGTGAGCGGCCGGCGGGCCTGCGTGTGAAGCCGTCCGCCCGGTGACCGGGCGGACGGCTTCACACGGTGCGGCCCGTGGCGGGGCTGCCGGGTCGGGTCAGCCCGCGGTCGGCACGAGGTCGACGGTGGAGGCGGCGGGGGCCGCGGTGCGGTTGTCCCTCAGGGTCCGCTGGATCCAGCCCTTGTAGGCGGCCGCGTTGGTGTAGAGGCCGGGGCCCTCCGAGCAGGGCACTCCGGGGGCGCCCGGGCCGGAGGTGACGCCGATCAGCTCCCAGCGCCCGTTGCGGGCCTTCTGGAGCTGCGGGCCGCCGGAGTCGCCGTGGCAGGCCATCGCCTTGGGCTTGGTGGTGAGCGTGCACAGCCGGGTGGCGTCCGCGAAGCCGGGGGCGCAGTCGGACACGGCGCCCACCCGGGTGTTCAGTTCCTGGAGCCGCTCGGGGAAGGCGAACTTGCCGTCCACGGTGGTGCCGTAGCCGAGCAGCCGGGTGGCGGTGCCGGGGCGTCCGGGCTCGGCGATCCTGATCGGCCGCTGACCGACCGGGCGGTCCAGGCGGACGAGGGCGAGGTCGTCCTTGTTGGCGGCGACGCCCGCGCCGTTGACGTAGCCGGGGTGGACGAAGGTGCGGTCGATCTTCCGGACGGTGCCGCCGGTCTTCCGGTGGTCGCTGCCGACCCGGACGATGCCCTCCAGTTCGATGCCCTCGACGGCGATGCAGTGCGCGGCCGTCAGCACCCACTGGGGGTCGATCAGCGAGGCGCCGCAGTTGCCGTCGACCAGGCCGAGGGTGGGGGCGGACTCCGGGATGGTCGCCATGAAGGGGTAACGCTCGGTGGAGTCGCCGCCGTTGACGATCGCTCCGGCGCTGCCCGCCATGAGGGTGGCGCAGGCGACGGCGGCGAGGGCGCCGACGGCGGCGGTACGGACGGCGGTGCTGCGGACGGCGGTGCGGGAGAGCTTGGCGCTGAACACGATTGGTTCCCTTTGCTCGGAAATGCCGATGTGCTCCAGCCTGGTCGACCAAGATCCACGGGACCACGGTGGCAGCCGGTGGACCGGCCCTCGGGCCAGCCGGACGGCGCGCGGTGGGGGAACCCCCCGGAAAGACCCCGGCCCGGGCCTCCGCGAAGAACGCGGGAGGCCCGGGCCGGGGGTCGGGTCGGGGGACCGTCCGTCAGGTGGTGGTCCACTTCTGGTTGGGGCCGCCGTTGCAGTCCCACATCACGAGCCCGGTGCCGTTGTCGGTCCGGCCTCCCGGGAGGTCCAGGCACCGGCCGGACGGACCGTTGACGAGGGCGCCGTCACCGTTCATCGCCCACTGCTGGCTGTTCCCGTCGGCACCGGGGAGGCAGGTCCAGAGGATGAGCCGGGTGCCGTTGCCGCCGCCGTTCTCGGCGCCGGCGACGCACTTCCCGTACACCCGCAGGGTTCCGTCGGTGTAGAGGGTCAGGTACTGACTGGGGCCGTTCCAGCAGTCGTGCACGGCGATCTGCGCGCCGTCGTAGGCGCCGTAGGAGTCGATGCACTTCCGGCGGTCGACCACGCTGTGGAGCGGGCTGGGCCCGTTGGCCGTGGTGGTCCACCGCTGGTTGTCACCACCGTTGCAGCCCCAGAGCGCCAGGTCCGTACCGTTGTTGCCGTTCCCCTGAGGGACGTCCAGGCAGTCGCCCGACGGCGGGTTCTGGATGGAACCGTCGGCGCGCAGCTCCCACTTCTGGCCGTCGGTCGCCGAAGCCGTCGGTCCGGACGGGCAGGGCTGGACGGTGATCCGGCGGTCCGCCCCGGCGGTGACGCACTTGCCCGAGACACGCAGGGTCTTGTCGCTGTGGAAGGTGTAGTGCTGCCGGTCGCCGTTCCAGCAGTCCCAGAGATTGAGACTGTCGCCGTCGTTGGTGGTGCGGGCGTCGATGCACCGGCCGGTGAGCGCCGTGTGGATGCTGACGGTGCCGCCCGGGAAGCCGACGACGGGCTGTCCGGCGAAGCCGGTGACCGGGGTGGCGGCAGTGCCGCCGGCGGTGGTGCCGCGCCAGTTGTCGAGTCCGCCACTGGAGTTGAGGGCCCACAGGTCGGCGATGCCGTCGCTGGCGAAGTCGCCGGAGGAACCGACGGTCGGGTAGACCGCCGGAGTCAGGCCGACCCCGATGGCGTTGTCCGTCACCGGGTTGGCGAAGGCGGCGAGGTCGCCCTTGCCCGCGGCGTTCTTGCGGCTCGGGTACTGGAAGAGCTTGCCGGACTGGCGGTCGCGGGCCCAGAGGTCGGCCAGGCCGTCCCCGGTGGTGTCGCCGGGCGCGATCAGTTCGAGGTCGCGCCAGTCACCGGTGGAGAGCAGGACCGGGTAGTCGAAGACACCGGTGGCGGCGGTGCCGTGGAACAGCCAGAGCTGGGTGCCGCCCTGGCCGTTGTCCTCGACCGTGAGCAGGTCCGTGCGGGTCTTGTCCGGGGTGCCGCCCTCGGCGGAGCCGAACGCGAGGATCTGCCGCACCTTGGTCCAGTCGCCGGCGTAGGCGGAACCGCACGGCTGGCCGTCCAGCAGCTTGCAGCGTGCGGCCGCGGGCCGCCTGACCGCGACCGTGGCGTTGGAGCTGAAGTACTGCGCGGTGGTGCTGAAGGTGCCGGTGGTCAGGGTGTTGCGGTAGAGGGTCAGCTCGCCCTCGCGGTAGGCGTACAGGTCGTCCACGTGGATCCCGTTGCCGCCGCGGTGGGTGACGAGGGTGTCCTTCCAGCCCTTGCCGCGCGGGCTGTTGGCCTTGTCGGAGGCCAGGACGCCGGTGGCGGCCGGGTCGGTGGCGGCCGGGTAGACGCGCAGGTTGTCGCCCGCGTCGGGGAGCAGCAGGTCGACCCGGTCGTCGCCGGTGATGTCGCCGAGCACGGTCCGGTCGTTCGGGTCGCTCGGCGCGAAGAAGGTGTAGGTGTTCTCCTGCGAGCGGTTGCCGGCCCGGTCGACCGCCTGGACCCGGAGGATGTTGGTGCCCCACATGGTGGGCGTCAGGTTGAGGACCGCGGAGCCGTCGGCGCCGGCGTTGACCGTCGCGGCGCCGCCGACCGGGATGCCCGAGTTGAAGGCGTACTCGTAGTAGAGGATGCCGCTGGCGTTGTCCGTCGCGCGGACCGTGAAGCTGCCGGCCTGGCCGATCACCTTCTCGGAGCCGGGCAGGGTGCCGGACGGCGGGTAGTCGGCGGAGGTGACGGTCGGCACCGACGGCGGGGTGAGGTCCAGGCTGAACATGCAGCCGAACGCCCAGTCGGAGGGGAGCTCGCCGTCGCCGGCCTGCACCTTCCAGTAGTAGGTGTGGCCGTCCGAGAGGTTGCCGGGTGCGACGGCGGCCTCGTGATGGCTGTTGCCGAGGTTGCCCCAGCCGCTGGCCCAGACGACCGGCTCGCCGGGCGCGCCGGAGTCGCGGACCTCGAACTGGGCGTCGACCTGGTTGTTGTCCGGGTCGCCGATCCAGGCCGACATCCGGATGCCGGTGGCGGCGTTGGTGGCGCCGATCCAGCCGCAGCCGTTGCCGTTGGCGTTCACCGGGTTCGGGTTCAGGCCCAGGCTCCACGGCGTGTACGGGGCGCGGTTGTACTCGATGTAGATGTAGGGCAGCTTGGCCGGGGTGCGGGTGAACCGCTTGAAGCCGATGTTGCCGGCCTGCTTGGACTCGTTGGCCGAGAACAGCGCGAAGGTCAGCACGCCGCGCCAGTGGTTCGCGGCCAGGTGCTCGCGGACGTCCCACTCACCGGTGGTGGTGGCGCCGCGGCAGCCGTCGCCGCCGGCGCTGTTGAGGTTGAACGTCCCGAGCGGGCCCCAGTCCCAGGGCTGGGTGCCCCAGGCGGTGGAGCCGTCGATGGGGTGCGTGGGGTGCAGCACGACACCGAACTCGGAGGCGCAGTTGTTGGCCGCGCCGTAGGACTGGGTGGCCACCACCTGGGCCTTCCGGATGGCCTTGTCGCCCAGGTCGCCGGTGCCGATCTGGAAGTAGTAGCGCTCCAGGCCCTTCTTGACCTGCCACTGCTGGTAGCCGACGCCGGGGTCGTACTGGTCGCCGTAGTCGTCGTAGTGGGTCTTGGTCGGGTACGCCTCCTGGACCCAGGTCCAGTGCTGGGTCCCCCGGGCGGTGGGGGTCCAGGTCGGGTCGATGTAGACCGGGTAGGTGGTCGTCGAAGCGTCGAGGAAGGTGGCGTCCGGGGTGATGGTCAGCGAGGTGGCGGCCGGGGTGGTCGCCAGCTGGGAGACCTTGGCGGCGGCGCCGGGGCCGGTCGCGTCCGAGTGGGTCTTCAGACCTTCGGAGTCGTCGGGCGCGGGGGCGGCGTCGGGCGCGGCGGGCGCGGCGGGGTTGGCGTCTGCGACCGGGGCGGCTGCCGCCGCGCGGAGGCCGGCCTTCGCCGCCGCGGGCGCGGCAGGCGCGGTCGGGGCCTGCGCGGCGGTGCTGGAGTCCCACATGGTGGGCGCCGGCGCGCGGAAGACCACCCGGCCGTCGGCGTCGGTGGCGTTGAGGTTGCCGCCCGCGTCGGCGCTCACCGAGACGCCGTCGGCCTTCATGCCCAGGGTGAGGTCCTTGATCCTGGGGTTCTTCGCGGCTTCCGGGGTCTTGACCACCAGGACCTGGGTGAAGCCGCCCGCCTGGTTCGCGGTGACCTTCAGGTCGACGCCGGGCACGACCTCGGGATAGGTGGCGGTCTCGCCGTCCAGGGCGGGCGCCGGAAGCGTGCCGGGCCAGCTCAGGGCGAGCTTCTTGCCGTCCTGGTCGAGCGTGGCGAGCGGACCGGAACCGCCGCCCGAGAGCGTGAGGTGATTGCTGGTCACGTTGGGGACGACGGTGCCGTCGGTGCCCCGGGCGAGGGTCGCGTCCAGGTCCTTCCAGGCGCCGTCCTGCTGCTTGGCGCGCGCGGGGGCGACCGTGCGCCGCAGGCCGAGCGTGCCGTTCGGGTTGGCGACCACCGTGTCGGTCTCGGTGGTCAGGGCCGGGATCTCGACCGGCTTGCCAGTGCGCTTCGCCTCGGCCAGGGCCGCGGCCTCGGCGGAGCGGTGCTCGGCGTCAACGGCCTGGGCGGCGGCGGTCCGGTCGGCGCCCGGGGCGGCCGTGGCGGGCGCGACCGTGCCGGGAGTGGTGCTGCCGGGAGCCGTCGCGGTCGATCCGGTAGCGGCCAGCGCGGGTGCGGTGGAACCGAGCGCGCCGACGGTCAGTACGAGGCCGATCGATGCGGCGAGCACCGATCTGCGTCGACGACCGTAGTGGGGGGATATCGACCCCATTGGTAAACCCCTCGTCAAGTGATGAGCGCCGTAGGGATATCGGCGAACGGGAACTTAACACCCTCGCGCGACATCCGATCTGACGGATCATCGACACCCCCGTGACGCAGCTCACACAGGGCAGCTCTGCGTGACCGTGCCGTTGTTCTCTGCGGATCGTGCGCCTGCGCTCGGTAATGGATCTTCAGGAATCCGGCGCCGCAATGCAGGCAAAACGCCCACCTTTTCTTGACTCTCCGCAATGTCCGGGACAGCAATCGACTTCACCACGGTTCGCCCACCCCTCGGCATGGCGCAGGTAACCGATGGATCAAGTTATCTGACGGAGGTTAGGCTCCGCGCGCAATTATCTCTGTTCAGCGGACCTTCCGCTCGGGGGGTCTGCTTCGGCGTGCCAGGGGGCAAGTCGTGTCGTCATCATCAGGGGGATTCCGCGCCGGCAGGCGGTCACGAGGAAGACGACGGCTCACCACCGTCGCCGTCCTCGTACTGTCGATGCTCGCCGGTGTCGGGCCCGCGAACGCGGCGGAGTGGAAGCCGCGCAATCCCAAGGTCTGGTCGCCCCACGACCTCGATCCGGTCCCGTCGGTCGGCGGCAAGAACGCCGCCCCCGTCAAGCCCACGCCGCCCAAGGGCGACGGTGCTCCCGCCTGGCGGGCCAGGCCCGTCAGCTGGCCGGCCGCGGTGGACACCGAGGTCGACCTCGCGCCGAGGACCGCGACGCCCGACAGCGTCCGGGAATCGGCCTTCGCCGCCGCCCCGGCGGCCGTGCCGGCCGGTGGCCGGGCGGGCGCCGCGCCGGTCTGGGTGAGTTCGCCCGCCGTGGCGGCCGTCGCCGAGGCGCCGGGGCTGCTGGGCGCCCGGACGGCACCCGCCCCGCAGAAGGTCCGGGTCACCGTCGCGGACCGGTCGGCCGCCGAGAAGGCGGGCGTCAACGGCCTGCTGCTGTCGGTGCGTCCGGGCTCGGACGGCGGTGCCGGGGCTGCCGGCGCTCCGGTCAAGGTCGACGTGGACGTGTCCTCGGTGGAGGGCGCGTTCGGCGGTGACTGGCTCTCCCGGGCCCGCCTGGTGGCGCTGCCCGAGTGCGTGCTGACCACCCCCGAACGGCCCGAGTGCCGCACCCAGACGCCGGTCGAGACGCGCCGCACCCAGGCCCGTCCCGGTCTGCTGAGCACCGACGTCGAGCTCGCGGCGGGGTCGGCGCAGGCCGCACAGGCCGCGCCCGCCGTCGGTGAGCTCTCCGCCGCCCGCTCGGCGGCCTCCGGCCCGTCGGGCGCGACGGTGCTGGCCGCCTCGGCCGCCCCCGGCGGTGCCGCGGGCACCTACGGCGCCACCGGTCTCGCCCCCTCGGGCACCTGGAGCGTCGGCGGCAACACCGGCGGGTTCAACTGGTCGTACCCGATCGCCGTCCCGGACGGCCTGGGCGGCTCCAAGCCGAACGTCAGCCTGTCGTACAGCTCGCAGTCGGTGGACGGCCGGACGGCCGCGACCAACAACCAGTCCTCGTGGATCGGCGAGGGCTGGGACTACACCCCCGGCTTCGTCGAGCGCCGCTTCAAGCCGTGCGCCAAGGACGGTCAGGCCGGCTCCGGTGAGCAGTGCCTGTCCGGCTGGAACGCGACGATCTCGCTGAACGGCCGCTCCTCGACGCTGGTCCGCGACGACGGGGCCGGCACCTGGCGGCTGGAGGGCGACGACGCCTCGCGCGTCGAACTGCTGACCGGCGCCACCAACGGCGACAACAACGGCGAGCACTGGCGGGTCACCACGACCGACGGTACCCAGTACTACTTCGGGCTCGGCCGCAAGCCGGGCGGCAACGCCTCCTCGCCCGCCACCAACTCCGCCTGGACCACCCCGGTGTACGGCAACAACGCCGGCGAGGAGTGCAACAAGTCGACCTTCGACGCCTCCTGGTGCGACCAGGCCTGGCGCTGGATGCTGGACTTCGTCGTGGACCCGCGCGGCGGTGTGATCTCGCACTGGTACGAGAAGGAGACCAACCACTACCAGCGGGGCGTCTCCGCCCAGAACCCGTCCGGCACCCGCACCCCGTACGTGCGCGGCGGCTACCTGACCCGGATCGCCTACGGTTCCCGGCTCACCGACGCGGACAGCGTCAAGCCGACCGGCCAGGTGGTGTTCAGCACCGCCGAACGCTGCCTGCCCGAGGAGCGCGGCTTCGACTGCGCGCCGGCCAAGCTGAACGCCGCCAACGCGGCCAAGTGGCCGGACGTCCCGTTCGACCAGAACTGCGCCGCCACCGGCGCCTGCGCCAACTCCAGCGCCACCTTCTGGTCCACCAGGCGCCTGACCGCGATCACCACCCAGGTCCTCAACGGCGGCGGCTACGCCGACGTCGACTCCTACGCGCTCGACCAGGAGTTCCCGGACCCGGGCGACCGCACCGCCCCGGCACTGTGGCTGAAGTCGATCACCCACACCGGGTACGACGGCGCGGAGAAGATCAAGCAACCCGCCATCACCTTCACCGGGGACTTCCGCAACAACCGCGTCGACTCCAGCACCGACGGCCGCCCCGCGCTCAACCGGCGCCGCGTCATCGGCGTGACCTCCGAGACCGGCAAGGTGACCGAGGCCGTGTACGCCGCGGCCGACTGCGCCCCCGGCGCGCTCCCGAGCAGCCAGGACGGCAACGGGAAGCGCTGCTACCCGGTCTACTGGAACGCCGACGAGAAGAGCCCGCTCGACCCCAGCCTCGACTGGTTCCACAAGTACGTCGTCGCCCAGGTCAACGAGCGCGACCCGTTCGGCGGCTCGCCCGCCCGCACCACCACGTACCAGTACGTCGGTGACGCGGCCTGGCACCGCGACGACGACGAGTACACCGACGCCAAGCGCCGCACCTGGAACCAGTTCCGCGGCTACGAGCAGGTCGTCACCCGCAGCGGCGTGGCCCCCGACCCGATCGGCAAGGCCGTCGCCTTCTACCTGCGCGGCATGGACGGCGACTACAAGGCCGACGGCTCCAAGCGGTCCGCGACGTACACGGACATCGGCGGCGCCACGGTCAAGGACGCCAACCCGCTGGCCGGCTCGCTCCGTGAGCGGCACACCTACACCGCCGACGGCGGCACGGTCGTGGCGATCACCAAGTCCGACATGTGGCTGTCGGCGTCCGCCGCCACCCACAACCGCGGCACCGGGCTGCCCCTGCTGGAGGCGCGGATGCTGCGCAACGGCACGGGCAAGGACAGCGCACTGCGCTCCGACGGAACCTGGCAGTCCACCTCCAAGACCGCGGTGTTCGACGAGTACGGCATGCCCAAGCGTGTCGTCGACCGCGCGGACGGCCTGCCGGACCTGTGCGTGGTCACCAAGTACGTCCGCAACACCACCACCTGGATGCTCGACCGGGTCGCGGAGACGATCCAGGGCCAGGGCGACTGCGCCACCGACCCGACCGAGGCCAACACCCTGGGCCGCAACCGGGCGTTCTTCGACGGCCAGGCCTTCAACACCCTCAACGGCCCCGGGCAGGTGACCCGGACCGAGGAGCTCGACGGCTTCTCCGGCGGCCAGCCGGTCTACTCGCTGGTCTCCACCGTCGGCTACGACACCTACGGTCGCGTCACCACCAGCACCGACGCCGCCGGCGCGACCACCGGCACGGAGTACCAGCCGGCCGCCAACGTGCTGCCGACCAGTGTCAAGGTGACCAACGCCAAGGGCTGGAGCAGCACCACCACCTTCCACCCGACCCGTGAGGTACCGGTCAAGTCGGTCGACCACAACGGCCGGACCTCGCAGCAGACCGTCGACGCCCTCGGCCGCACCACGGCCGCCTGGCAGCCCGGTCGCACCCCCGGCACCGACCTCGCCGACAGCCTGTTCGAGTACCAGCTGTCCAACACCGGCACCAGTTCGGTCACCACCAGGAAGCTGCGCGAGAGCGGCAAGAGCTACACCGTCGGCGTCACCATCCTCAACGCCTTCGGCGAGCCGGTCCAGAGCCAGAGCACCCCGGCCAACAACGCCGCGGACTCGCGCGTCATCAGCGACACCTTCTACAACAGTCACGGCCAGGTGGTGAAGACCAACCAGCCGTACATCAACCGCACCGGCGACCCCGGCACCACCCGGTTCGTCGCCAACGACAACGAGGTCCCCGGCCAGGGCGCCTCGTTCTACGACGGCCTCGGCCGCCCGGTCGTCCAGACCTTCTCGTCCAAGGCGATCGAGCAGTGGCGCTCCACCGTCTCCTACCCGGGCGTCGACCGCACCGATGCCACCCCGCCCCAGGGCGGCATCGCCACCAGCACCCTCGTCGACTCGCGCGGGCGTACCACCGAACTGCGGCAGTACAAGAACGGCACGACGCAGGGCGCGTACGACGCGACGAAGTACACCTACGACGTCGAGGGCAAGCTGAGCCAGGTCAACGACCCGGTCGGCAACGCCTGGAAGTACGGCTACGACATCCACGGCCGCCAGACCCGTTCGGAGGACCCGGACAAGGGCACCATCACCACGGTCTACGACGCCGCCGAGCGCCCGGTCGCCACGACCGACGCCCGCGGCACCACCGTCGCCGTCAGCTACGACATCCTCGGCCGGCCGCTGTCGCGCAACCTCGGCAGCACCACCGGCACCCCGCTGGCCACCTACGAGTACGACACCCTGCTGCCCGGCCTGCCCACCGCCGCGACCAGCTGGTCCGACGGCAAGGGCTACCGCCAGGAGGTCACCGGCTACAACACCGCCTACCAGGCGACCGGTACCCGCATCACCGTCCCCGACGGTGAGGGTGCCCTCTCCGGCACCTACGGCGGCGAGACCACCTACGATCCGATCTCCGGCCTGCCGGTCCTGACCGATCTGGGTGCGACGGGCCCGCTGCCGGCCGAGACGGTGTACCTCGGCCGCAACCCCAACGGCCTGCTGGTCTCGATGGGTTCCTCGCTCGGCGACGACTACGTCAACTTCACCACCTACGACGAGCTCGGCCAGCTCCAGCGGATCACCTACGGGGACGTCCCCAAGCAGGTCGCGCTCACCCACACCTACCAGCCCGGAACCGGGCGCCTGCTGCGCTCCCTGCTGGACAAGGAGGACGGCCGGACGTCCGTCGACGTCACCGACTACACCTACAGCCCGGCCGGTGACGTCACCTCCGTCTCCACCTGGCGCAACGACGGTGCCACCGACACCCAGTGCTTCAGCTACGACCACCTGAAGCGCCTCACCCAGGCCTGGACCGACACCGGCGGCACCACCACCCGCCCCGGCCCGTCCGTGCCCGGCGTCGGCGGCTGCACCAACACCACCCCCAACCCGGCCACCATCGGTGGACCGGCCCCCTACTGGCAGTCCTTCGGCTACGACGCCACCGGCAACCGCACCGGCACGGTCGACCACGACCCCACCGGTGACACCGCCAAGGACGTCACCGCCACCCACACCTACCCGGCCCCCGGCCAGCCCCGGCCGCACGCCCCGACCAGCACCCGCACCACGACCGGCAACGGCCCGACCGTCACCACCGGTTACACCTACGACCAGACCGGCAACACCCTCACCCGCCCCGACGAGGGCGGCAACACCCAGACCATGACCTGGGACCCGGACGGCCACCTGGCCACCGCCGCCACCAGCGGCGGCACCTCCACCTACGTCTACGACGCCGACGGCAACCGCCTGCTGCGCCGCGACCCGGGCCGCACCACGCTCTACCTCGGCAGCGCCGAGCTGACCCTCGACACCGCCACCGGCCAGGTCAGCGGCACCCGCTACTACCCGACCGACGGCGGCCCGACCATCGCCCGCACCTCGGACGGGCGGCTCAGCTACATCGCCTCCGACCTCAACGGCACGGGCACGACCGCGATCGACACCTCCTCGCTCGGGGTGACCCGGCGCGCGTTCAAGCCCTTCGGCGAGGAGCGCGGCGCCCAGCCGGCCCCCGGCGAGTGGCTCGGCGAGAAGGGCTTCGTCGGCGGCGCCCAGGACAAGGCCACCGGCCTGACCCATCTGGGCGCCCGCGAGTACGACCCCAAGCTCGGCCGCTTCCTGTCGGTGGACCCGGTCATCGACACCAGCGACCCGCAGCAGCTGCAGGGCTACCTGTACGCCAACAACAGCCCGCTGACGTTCTCGGACCCGAGCGGCCTGTGGTGGGGCTCCAGCATCGTCAAGAAGGCGACGCAGGCGGTCAGCAAGGCCGTCGACGTGGTCAAGGAGAACTACAGCACCATCTCCAACATCGGCCACACCGTCCTGGACGTGGCCGGCATGATCCCGGTGATCGGCGACGCCTGCGACATCGTCAACGGCGTCTGGTACGCGGCCGAGGGCGACTGGAAGAACGCGGCCATGTCCCTGGTCGCCGTCGTCCCGGTGATCGGCAGCGCCGCCACGGCGGCCCGCGTGGCCTCCAAGGTCGCCAAGGCCGTCGACACCGCCACCGACGTGGTCAAGGCCGTCGAACGCGGCAGCGAGGCAGCCAAGGGCATCCGCGGCGCCTCCAAGTCCCTGCCCTCCTCCCCCCGCGCAGTCAGCGGCGGCAAGGCCGGCCCCTCCCCGGGCGCCGGCAAGGCCGGCGGCGGCAAGGCGTCGGGCGGCAGCAGCGGAGGCGGCAAGGCCTCCGGCAGTGGTGGCGGCAAGTCCGCCGGCGGCGCCAAGTCGTCCGGAGGAAGCAGCAACGCCGGCGGTCGCGCCGCCCCGGGCTGCAAGAACAGCTTCACCCCCGGGACTCCGGTCCTGATGGCCGACGGCACGGCCAAGCCGATCGACCGGATCACCACCGGCGACCAGGTCCTCGCCGCCGACCCCACCACGGGGCGGATCACGGCGGAGGAGGTCACCGCCACCGTCATCGGCGACGGCGAAAAGAACCTCTACGAGATCACTGTCGACCCGGCTACCGCAACCCAGACCCCGGAAGTCACCCAACCGACCGACGACACGGTCAAGTCGGCCGCGAACTTCACTGTCGACCTCACCAAGTCCCAGACCGTGACGGCCACCGACAACCACCCGTTCTGGCTCCCCCAGATCCGCGAGTGGCTCACCGCCGACAAACTCCAGCCCGGCCAGTGGTTGGAGACCTCGGCCGGTACCTGGGTCCAGATCAGCAGCATCCGTAGCTACACCCAGCAGCAGCGCGTCCACAACCTGACCGTCAGCGACCTGCACACCTACTATGTGCTGGCGGGCACCACTCCGGTCCTGGTTCACAACTGCGGCGAAATCGATTACGGAAGCATCAGCGCCGACGGGCGACGTTCCGGAATAGTCGCAGTAGTTACGCCACAAATGATCGGCACTGGAGACAAAGCATCGACCAGGATGCGGCCGCCAGGTTTCGTGAGTGGTGCCAACGGCGATTCACGTGGGCATCTTCTCCCCAAGGCGCTGGGCGGATCAGGAAACACGCCGGAAAACTTCGTCCGGACGACAGCCGCCATCGACAACGGCCCCATGAATGAGTTCGAGAAGGAAGTTGCCGAATATGTCTCAAAGAGTCTGAATACCATCATCTACTCGGCAACGCCGCACTACCGCCCCGGCAGTAATGTTCCATTTGCCGTATCACTTGAGGCATTCGATGACACAGGATGGTTCATGGGCAAGACGTTCATGCAATAGCGGCAAATGGCCATGAATGCCGCTGACGCAGCGACTGCGGGCGGCCCATCCAAATCTCGAACCTATAGATGACGTTACGGGCAGAGCTTTCATCGAAGCTCTGCCCGTAACGTTTCGCGGCCAGTCGAAGCCTGTTGACTTCGAAGAGGGTCGTTCAGTGACGCCATTCATAAGCACCTGGTGAAGTCTTAAGCACCTCGCTCGGCCAAGTTCGCACCACCTCGCGAAGGTGCTCTCGCTGTTCCTCGATCCACCCGTCACCCAGAACGATCGGGATGGTTGCGGACGCGCCGGAGCCGGACGCGTCCTCGACAAAAACTACGGGGACATCGTGATCATCGTCGGGCAATTCAATCCTGATCACTGGGCCATTGCCACTGTCCAGCCATTCGACATTCTGGCCCGCACCGAGCGCGTCCAGCGCCAGAGACCACTCCTCCAGATCCGAGAGATAGAAGCAGATACTGAGGTGCCCTCCGATAAAACTGCTCTCCACGATGATCTCCGCATCAAGCAAGTCGTGCACCGGCAGGACTCCGGCTCCTCGCCGACCCAGAACGTGCACGCGGACGCTGTTGTCCCCGTCCGACAGTTTGATCAGATCCATGTTGTCATCCTGATGTGTCATAATCGTCTACCGTTTCGCATTCACTATGTCATCACCTGCCGGAGCGCGTCCGAGGGAGCAGCCACGGCCGGCTCCCTCGGACGCGCTCCGGTGAGTTCTCCGGCGCGACAGTCGGGGCAATAGTGGTTGCCCGAGTTCATTACAGCCGAGGTGGCCGTGTCGACGGTCGAGGGGGCCCCGCCGGATTCCGGCGGGGCCCTCGCCGTGCTACGCCACGGGCGGCCGGAGCAGGGCCAGGACGGCGTCCTGCGCCGGGCGGGCTGCGGGGGCCGGGAGGGTCAGGGCGTGGATGCGGCGGACGAGTTCGGGGCCGCGTACCGGGCGCAGGGCGATGTCGGCGGCGGCCGGGGCGTGGGCGTCGGCGGCGAGCTGGGGCAGCAGGGCCACGCCGAGGCCGTTCGCCACCATGCGCAGGGCGAGGTGGTAGTCGTCGACCTCGTGGGCGATCCGAGGTGCGAAGCCCGCCTGCGCGCAGGCGGCGCGGACCAGGGCGGCGCTGCCGTCCTCGCGGGAGCCGACGATCCAGGGGGTGTCGGCGAGGTCGCGCAGGTCGACGGTGTCCCGCAGATCGCCCCCGGCCGGGAGGGCGAGCAGGACCGGCTCGGCGGTGAGCGGGTGGACGGTGAACTCGTCCACGGAGAGGCCCAGTTCGGGGACCAGGTCGTAGATGTAGCGGACGGCGACATCACAGCGGCGGGCCCGGAGGGCGGCCAGGGCCTCGGGGGGTTCCAGTTCCAGCAGCGAGACCCGGAGCTCCGGGAAGCGCTCGCGGGCGGCGACCAGGGCGGGCACGACGTGCACGGCGGCGAAGGTCGAGAAGCAGGCGAGGCCGACCGGGCCGCGCGGGGTGTCGGCGGCGGCCCGCAGGTCGCGTTCGGCGGTCTCCAGCGCGCCCAGGACGATGCGGGCGTGCGCGACCAGGCGTACGCCCTCGGGTGTCAGCCGGACCCGGCGGCCGTCCCGCTCCAGCAGCGATACCCCGGCCTCGCGCTCCAGTACGGCGAGCTGCTGGGAGACCGCCGAGGAGGTGCGGCCGAGGGCGGCGGCGGCCGCCGTCATCGTCCCCCGGTCGGCGAGTTCGCGCAGCAGGAGGAGCCGCGCCGGATCCAACATCAAGCTGTCCTTACAGGTCTGTGAAGCATTACGTGGTGGACCTCAAAGATCCTTTCGGGGCATCCTGCCGCATGCACCGGGCGACGCGCCCGGACGGGGACAGGAGAAGACCTTGATCGACACGCGGCTGATCGAACGCCACGCGGCACGGGCCTGGCCCGCCGAGGAGGCGCGGGAGGAGGGCGGCTGGCTGCTGCGGCACACCCCCGGGGTCCCGCGTCGGCGCTCCAACTCCGCACTGCCGGTGGGGCGGGGCGACGGCCTGCTGAGCGGGATCGAACGGGTGGAGGGGTACTACGCCGCGCACGGGCTGCCGGTCACCGTCCAGGTCTCCCCCGCCGAGGAGCACACCGCACTGGACGCCGCACTCGACGCGCGCGGCTACCGGAAGGACGGAGAGGTCCTGGTCTGCACCGCACCGGCCGCCGCCGTGACCGACGCCGCCCGGCCCGCGACGCCGCTGGACGTCACCCTCGCCGAACACCCCACCCGGGCCTGGCTCGACGCCTACGCGGCACTGGAACCGTCCGGGAGCGGCCGGGCGGAGGCCGAGCGGCTGTTCCAACGCATCACCGGCCCCGCCGCCCACCTCGGCGTCGAGCGCGACGGCCGGCTCGTGGGCATCGGGCTCATGGTGGCGGCGCCCGGCTGCGCCGGGGTCTTCTGCATGGCCACCGACCCCGCGCACCGGCGCAGCGGCATCGCCGGGGCGATCCTGCACGTCGGCGCGCGCTGGGCAGAGGCACGGGGCGCGGGGACGCTGTACCTCCAGGTCACGGCCGAGAACACGACGGCGCGGCGGCTGTACGAGCGGGTCGGCTTCGAGGTCTCGCACAGCTACCACTACCGGCTGAAGCCCTGACCGGGCGGTGATCAAGCGGTGACCGGGCGGTCCATCCTTTGTCGACGACCTGTCAACACGTGTCGCGGAGGCTCTTCCCCAGGAGGACCGCACGGAAGCGGTCCGGGAACGGGAGGAAGATCCCATGGCACAGCGAAGGACCCTCGCCAGGGCGGCTCTGGCCGCCGCCGGCCTCGCCGCGATGCTCGCCACCGCTGCGCCGGCCGGCGCGACCCCGGCCGGCGCGGCCACCGTCGAGGGCCGGTCCTCGATCCAGACCGCGGCGCGCAGCACGCAGGTCTCGCTCGTCAACTGGAGCAGCTGTGAACTCCGGCTGCAGAACGCCTGGCTGGACCACGGGGTCTGGTCGGACGGTCTGGCCCCCGAGCCCGTCATCCCCGACGGGGTCGCCAAGCACTGGCAGTCCGAGAGCAACGGCTTCCTCACCGGCACCGAGGGCCACGTCATCTACGACGCGTTCAACTGCAAGGTGAGCGTGCTCAACGGCAAGCGCGTGCAGCTGCACTGGAACAACCCGTACGCGGGCAGCAACTCGTACGACAACTTCGGGTCGGACCCGAACTTCCGGTTCGGGCGCAACGGCGGTGACGGCAACAACGCCAGCGTCTACTGGCAGATCATGACCCCCTGACCCACCGCCCCACTCTCCTGACCGTCCCCGGCGGCCGACGGGGACGGTCAGGAGCTCAGGAGCTCAGGAGCCGTCCCGGCAGGAGGACTTGCGGCGCTTCTCGAAGTCCTTGGCGCTCAGCAGCTTGTAGTCCCAGTCCCAGCCGCCCGCCGCCCACTTGCCGGCGGGCAGGCCCAGCAGCACGTCGCCGGGCACGGTCACGGTGAGGGCGCGGTCGCGGACGACCTCCACGGTGTAGCGGCGGTCGGCGACCACCGGGCCCGGGGGCTTGCCGGAGGTGGTCCAGCCGGGCGGGAGGGCGCCGAGGTCGACGGTCTCGGTGGCAGAGCGGCCCTCCCGCGGGTGCACCTCCAGCTTCTCCGTGCCCGGGAACACCTTCACCCGCAGCACATGCAGCCGCTCGTCGTGGCACATGCCCGTCCGCACGACCAGCCGTCCGGCGTCCAGGCGCACGGCGATCAGCCGCTCGGCCGGCGGTTCCGGGTCGCCGCACCCGGCCACCGCCCCGGCGACCACCGTCACGGCCGCGGCCGTCACCGCCGCCCTGTGCCACCACCGCTTCATGAGCCCCCGCTCCCTGCTGTCCGCCCGCGCCGGAAGTCGGCCCGGCCGACTTCCGGCTGCGGGACGGCGGGCAGGCTTCATCGGGCCATCATCCCAGGGTGTGCGCACCGCCCGGGCAGGGGGTCAGGGGGGGCTGGCGGGAGGTCAGGGGTGGGGGCGGGAGCAGAAGATGCGGAGCCGGGAGACGAGGACGCGGGGCGCGGCCTCGAAGGCCGCGCCCCGCCGAAGAGAGGTGTGGGCGCGTGCCGGCCGGCCGTCGCCGGGGGCACGCGCCCACCTCACCGGAGGGTGCGGTACGGACGTCGCGACGGGGGTGGCGCGGCGTCCGTACCGGGCTCCGGTGGTTCGAGGGGTCAGCTCGCCGCCGGGACGGCGCGGCGGCCGGTGGCGGCGCGCAGGGCCACGGCGAGGCCGACCAGGACGATGCCGAACCAGACGACGCTCTTGACGCCCGTGTGGTCGGCGAACAGGCCGCCGATCAGGGCGCCCAGGGCGATGCAGGTGTTGTAGGCCATGGTGTTGAGCGACATCGCGGCCTCGAAGGTCTCCGGGGCGGCCGCGAGCGTCATGTTGATCTGGCTGAGCTGGACGACACCGAAGGCGAGGCCCCACAGCACCATGGCGACGATCACGCCGAAGTCGTTGGTGCCGATGGTCAGCAGCATCACCAGGGCGCCGATCAGCAGCAGACCGCCGACCACGAAGCTGCCGCGCAGGCTCTTGTTGACGCTCTGGCCGCCGATGAAGTTGCCGATCGCGCCGCCGATGCCGAAGACGATCAGGACGACGGTGATGAAGCCGACGCTCGCCTCGGCGCTCTTCTCCAGGTAAGGGCGGACAAAGGTGTACGCGCCGAAGTGGCCGAGGACGAAGAACACCACCATGACCAGGACGACGCGCAGCGGCACGTTCTTGACCGGCAGTCCGAAGACCTCGCGGACGGAGACCGCGTTCGCCGAGGGCAGCGAGGGGATGGTGGCGGCGACGGCGAGCAGCACCAGCGCGCTGAGGCCGGCCCAGATCAGGAAGGTGGTGCGCCAGGAGCTGGCGCTCTCCAGCAGGGTGCCGAGCGGGATGCCGACGACGGTGGCGATCGAGATGCCGGACATCACGACGGCGGCGGCCTTGTTGGCCTGCTTCTCCGGGACGATGCGCATCGCCATGCTGACGCCGATGGCCCAGAAGACGCCGCTGGCGAAGCCCATGAACATCCGGGTGACCAGGATCAGCGGGTAGTTGGGGGCGATCGAGGTGATCAGGTTGCCCACGGCCAGCACGCCGAGCAGGGTGGTCAGCAGCTTGCGCCGGTTGACCCGGCGGGTCCAGGCCACGATGAACGGTACGCCGAGGCCGGCCGCGACGCCCTGGGCGGTGACCATCAGGCCGGCGGTGCCGACCGAGACGTCCAGGCTCTCGCTGAGCGGGGTGAGCAGGCCGATCGGCATCAGCTCGGTGGTGAGGAAGACAAAGAGGCTCGCGGTGATGGCGGCGACACCGAGCCATCCGTCGGCCGCCGGACCGCTCTTCCGCGGTGTCGCCGCTGTGGGCAGTTCTTCTTCTTGCGTGGTCATGTCATATCTCCGGAAGTGGAGTGGGTCGGGCGGAAGTGGTCGGGCGGATCGGTCGGGCGCGGTACCCGGCGCCGGGCGGCGCCGGGTCCGACAAGGTGGTGGGCGTGGAACGGTGCGCCCGTGCCGCTATCCGCTGCGTTCCTCTTCGAGGGCGCGCGCCCCGGTGCCGGACGACGCGACAGGCTCGGGAGGCGCCGGCGCGGGCTCCTTCCGGGGTGGACGGGACTGGCCGAGCACGACCGCCAGGAAGATCACGGCGATGCCGAGGAGCTGGAGCAGCGACAGCGTCTGGTCCTTGAAGAGGTAGCCCAGCAGCGTCGCCACGACCGGGCTGCCCAGCGCCAGGAAGGACACCGCGGTGGCCGGCAGCAGCCCGATCCCCCGGAACCAGACGATGTAACTCAGCACCGCGCCCAGGGAGATGAGGTAGGCGAAACCGAGGACGTTGTCGCCCGTCAGACCGTTCGGCATGTCCTCCAGCGACAGCCAGAACGGCAGCAGCACCAGGCCGCCCGCCGTCAGCTGCCACCCGGTGAAGGTCAGCAGGCTGACCCCCTCGGGGCGGCCCCACCGCTTCGTGAGGGTGATGCCCGAGGCCATGCACAGGGCGCCGCCGACCGCGGCCAGCACGCCGACGCCGTCCAGTGACACCCTGCCCTTGAAGACCAGCAGCGCCACACCCCCGGCGCCCAGGGCGCAGGCCAGCGCGTGCACGCCTCTGACCCGTTCACCGAGGAACAGCGCCGCCAGGATCACCACGAACATCGGCTGGGCCGACATGATCACGGCGGCGATGCCGCCCGGGAGCCGGTAGGCCGCGACGAACAGCAGGAAGTTGAAGGCGCCGATGTTCAGCACCCCCAGCACCAGCGCGCGCAGCCACCAGACGCCGACCGGCAGCCTGCGGCCCAGGGCCAGCAGGAACAGTCCGCCCGGCAGGGCCCGCATGGTGGTCGCCAGCAGCGGCCGGTCCGGGGGCAGCAGCTCGGTGGTGATCAGGTAGGTGCTGCCCCACACCGTCGGTGCCAGGCCGGTCAGGGCCACCGTGGACAGATTCCGTCTGCTCGTCATGTCGATCTCGCCTCACATCCGGTGGGAAGCACCGTGGGATTACGTCCGGTCGGCCCGGCGGGGACGGCCCGGCGGCCGACAAGCCCGGCGGCCGACAAGCCCGGCGGGGACGGCCCGGGGGGGACGGCTCAGTCGAAGATCGGGTCGCGGTCGCGGCCGCGCTTCAGCTCGAAGAAGCCGTCGGTGCTCGTCACCGCCAGTACGCCGTCCCAGAGCTTCCCGGCCGCCTCGCCGCGCGGGGCGGGGGTGAGCACCGGGCCGAAGAAGGCCAGCGGCTCGCCGTCCGGGCCGGGCACGTGGATCACCGGGGTGCCGACC
The DNA here is from genome assembly GCF_000718025.1 of Kitasatospora purpeofusca. Lineage (GTDB taxonomy): Bacteria > Actinomycetota > Actinomycetes > Streptomycetales > Streptomycetaceae > Kitasatospora > Kitasatospora purpeofusca. The sequence continues at coordinate 82,409 of NZ_JODS01000002.1, read as the reverse complement.
TCGGAGCCGACCGGGTCCATGCCCTCGTGGTGCTGGATCCGCAGCTTCTCGTCCCAGGAGTCGTCGTCCGCGGCCGAGACCAGCTCGACCGGCAGCCCGGCCTCCTTGAGGGCGGCGGTGATCATGTCGTGGCCGAGCCCGGCCTTCTCGTGGTGGATCAGCCGGCCCATGGCGTTGTAGAGCGGGCGCAGCACCTCGGTGCCGTGCTGCTCCTGGGCGGCGATGCACACCCGTACGCAGGCCCAGCCGTGGATCATGCCCTGGCGGTACTTCTCCGGGACCTCGCGGCCCTCGTTGAGCACGGACAGGCTCATGATGTGGAACCGGGTCTCCACCGGCCGGACCTGCTCGACCTCCAGCATCCAGCGGGAGGTGATCCAGGCCCAGGGGCAGCGGGGGTCGACCCAGATGTCGGCGGTGATCGTCTCGGGACTGGCCGGCGTGGCGCTCATGACGGTCGCTCGTCCTTTCGGTCTGACGGGCGGCACGGGCGCGCGCGGGCACGCCTCGGCGGGGTGCGCCCAGGTGCGGGTGAACGGGGAGAGGTCGACGGCGGCACGGCGTCCGGGCAGGACGGACGGACCCGGTCGGGGGCCCGCCCGGCGGAGCCGCTCCGGGGCGGCTCCGACCGTGTGCGGTCGCCTTCAGTGTCGGGCCGCGCGCATCGATGAGTCCAACACATGCTTGTCACCCGTTGCATCGCGGATCACGATGGACGGATGGAGCTCCAGCAGATGCGCTACGTGATCGCGGTCGCCGAGACGAACAGCTTCACCCGTGCCGCCCAGCGCTGTCTGGTGGTGCAGTCCGCGCTCAGCCACCAGATCGGGCGGCTGGAGAAGGAACTCGGCGCGCGGCTCTTCGAGCGCACCAGCCGCCGGGTGCGGCTGACCCCGGCCGGGGCGGCCTTCCTGCCCGCCGCCCGGCAGTGCCTGGACGCGGCGGAACGGGCCGCCACCGAGGTCGCGGCCGCCGTCGGGGAGGTGCGCGGACTCCTCAAGGTGGGGCTGATCCCCACCGTCGCGGCGGTGGACATCCCGGCCGTGCTCGGCGAGTTCCACCAGCGGCACCCGAAGGCCCGGATCAGTCTGAGCGTCGGGGCCAGCGACGAGCTGGTGGAGCAGGTCCGGCAGGGCGAGATCGAGGTGGCCTTCCTCGGCATCCCGGTCACCGCGCACCCCCGGGGGGTGATGGCCAGGGAGCTGGCCCGCGAGCGGCTGGTCGCCGTGGTCTCCCCGGACCACCCGCTGGCCGGCGAGAGCTCGGTGGACCTGCGGCGGCTGGCCTCGGAGGTGTTCGTCGACCTCCCGGCGAAGACCGCGGGGCGGGCCCAGTCGGACCTGGCGTTCGCCGCGGCCGGTCTCACCCGCGAGGTCGCGTTCGAGGTGACCAACGCCGACTACCTGGCCCGGCTGGTCGCGGCGGGCCTGGGGGTGGCGCTGCTGCCGCCCCGCTACGTCGCGGGCCTGACCGGCATGGTCACGATCGAGGTGACGGACGCGCCGTCGCGGGCCGAGTACGTGATCTGGGGCCGGGAGAGCCCGCACCCGGCGGCGGCGGCCTTCCTGGAGCTGCTGGGGATCACCGAGGACTGACGTCCGGTGAGCCGGTCCGGGACCGGAGCCTCCCCGAGGGGAGGGAGGCCCCGGCGGGTGGGGGTCAGGAGAGGCGGTGCACGGTGAAGTCGACCGCCACGTCCAGGACGGGCTGGGTGGTGGTGAACACCTTCTTGTGGGTGAAGCCGCCGTCCGCCACCAGCTTCTCGAAGTACGCGACGTCGCCCATGGTGCTGAAGAAGAGAACCATCCGCCCGCCCTCCGTCAGGTGGTCCCGGGCCTCGGCGAAGAAGCGGGTCAGCGCCCGGTAGCCGGCGTCGGTGCCCGCGACGTCCGCGTAGTCGGCGGCGGCGAACCACTGGAACGGCGGGTTGAAGACGATCAGGTCGAACCGGCCCTCGACGGCGGCGAAGACGTCGCTCTCGCGCGCCTCCACCCGGTCGGCGACCTGGTTCAGCTCCGCGTTGACCCGCACCGCGGCCACCGCGTCCGGGTTGAGGTCGACCGCCAGGACGTCGGCGCCCTTCTTGGCGGCGATCAGGGCCAGCGAACCGCTGCCGGTGCCCATGTCGAGGACCCGGTCACCGGGCTTGACCTCGGCGAACACCGCGCCGCCCAGCATCGGGGAGACCGGGCAGGGGGTCATCACGGAGGCGGGCACCCGCAGGGTCAGGCCGAGGAACGGGACGGTCTGCTCCCCCTCCTCGCCGCCCAGCTCGCCCAGGGCCCGGCGCAGCTCGGTGATCTCCTTCACCTGCGCCTCGGGGACCAGCGGGCGGTAGGACTCGGCCTCGGAGGTGGACTGCTGCTGAAGCGTCATGTCGTGGTATCCGTCCATGTGTCGGGTGGGTTCGGTGAATGGTCGGGTGACGCGGGTTCAGAGCTCGGCCCGGAGCCGGGCGTACGCGGCGGCCAGCCGGCCGCCGACCTCGGCGGTGCTGATCAGCACCGCCATGTTGGCCCGGGAGGAGCGGCCCTCGGTGGCCGCGTCCACCGCCCGCATCAGGTACTTGGTGATCGCCTGGCCCCGGATGCCGTCCCGGTCGGCGGCGGCGGTCGCCTCGACGATGGCGGCGTCGACCTCCTCGCTGTCGATCGCCTCCTCCGGCCGGACCGGCGTGGTGACCAGGAAGCCGCCCCGGTTGCCCAGCGCCCAGTGGTTCTCGATCGACCGGGCCACCTGCTCGTCCTCGTCCAGCCGCAGCGGGCTGCGGAAGCCGCTGGACGCGCAGTAGAAGGCCGGGAAGTCGTCGGAGCGGTAGGAGACCACCGGGACGCACTGGGTCTCCAGGTACTCCAGCGTCAGGCCGAGGTCCAGGATCTTCTTCGCCCCGGCGCACACCACCGCGACCTTGGACCGGGTGAACTGGATCAGGTCCGAGGAGACGTCCATGGTGGTGGCCGCGCCCCGGTGCACCCCGCCGATGCCGGCCGAGGAGAAGAACGGGATGCCCGCCAGCTCCGCCGCCACCAGGCAGGAGGCGACCGTCAGCGCGCCCGCCCGGCCCTGCGCCAGGACGACCGGCAGGTCCCGGCTGCTGACCTTGGGGATGCCGGCTGTGGAGGCGAAGCGCTCGATGTCGGCGTCCGTCATGCCGACCACGATCCGGCCGCCCTCGACCGCGATCGTGGCGGGGACGGAGCCGCCCGCCCGGACGGCCTGCTCCACCTTGCGGGCGGTCGCGGCGTTGTCCGGGTAGGGCAGTCCGTGGGTGATGACGTTGGACTCCAGCGCCACCACCGGACGGCCCTCGTGGAGCGCTTCGGCCACCTCCTCGCTGACGGTGAGCGGCACGGCCCGGTGGGAGAGGGAGGTCGTCGGGTTCACGGCCGTCCCCATCAGAGCGCGTCGGGGCGGTAGTCGGGAACCTTGCCGAGGATGTCCCGGCGGTTGACGATCTCCGGGATGTAGACCTGCTCGGTCCAGTTCTCCTCGGCGATCGACTCGACCGCGATCGACACCACGCCCTCCTCGCAGCCGAAGGCGTCGGTGACCGCCTTGGTCACCGCCGCCAGCAGCTCGGCCTGCTGGGTGTCGCTGAGTTCCATCGGGAAGTGCTTGATGTTGACGTGCGGCATCACGGTGTCCTTCCGGAGGTGCAGGCGGCGGTGGACGGCCGTCACCAGCTCGTCGACGTCCGGCGCCCGGAGCAGGGAGTAGTGGTCGGCCGTCAGCTCGACGACGGTCGGCGGCTCGGCGGAGTACCCGCTGCTGCCGTCGAGGAACGAGTACTCGTCCCCCCGCGCCTTGAAGACGGTGATGGGTGCCGAGACCCGGCGCTCCCGCAGTTCGCGGAAGGTGTAGTTGAACTCGAAGGTCGTCCCCACGATCCGGACGATCCGGCGCACCAGGTCCGGGTCCAGGCCGGGGATGCCCTCGCCGACGAAACGGGCGAAGCTCTCGTCGTCCCGGGCCACCGCGAGGCAGCGCTCCAGCAGCGGACTGTCGATCGTGCCGGTGAAGACCGAGAGCAGGATCGCCACGAAGGCCCGGCTGGTGTAGTTGGCGGTCCGCTCCTCGGGACGGGTCCCGGTGGTGCGGACCTTGGGCGAACCGGGGGCGATCAGGAACACGTGGTCGACCGGGTGGCCGGCCTGCTCCAGCTGGTACGCGGCCTCGAAGGCCACCCGGGCCCCGAAGGAGTAGCCCCACAGGGTGTACGGGCCCTCGGGCTGGACCTCCAGCAGCGCCCGGACGTCCTCGGCCGCCATCTCCCGGATCGTCGGGTACGGGACCTCGCCCGGGTTGACGCCGTGGGCCTGCACCCCGAGGAACGGCCGCTCGGTGCCGAGGCGTTCGGCCAGCAGCCGCAGGTTCATCGGGTAGCCGCCCAGGCCGGGCCAGCAGAAGACCGGACGTCCGGCCGTCGCCGGTGAGGCGGAACTCGAGCCGGTCAGCGGCACCAGGCGCGAGGTGCGCTCCGCCGGACCGCCGGAGAGCCGGCGGGCCAGGCCCTCCACCGTCGGCGAGGTGAACACCACCTCCAGCGGCAGCGCCGCCCCGAACGCCCGGTTGATCCGGTTGACCAGGGTGACGGCCAGCAGCGAATTGCCGCCGCAGGCGAAGAAGTCGTCCTGCGCGGAGACGCTCTCCTGCTTCATCACCTCCTGCCACAGCACGGCCACCCGGCGCTCGGTCTCGTCCCTGGGAGCCACGAAGGGCCGGTCGGCGGCCCCCGCGACGACCCGGTCCGAGACGGCCAGCGCCTGGAGGTCGATCTTGCCGTTGGCGGTGGTCGGCAGCGCGTCGAGCACCACGACCTTGTTCGGGATCATGTAGTCCGGCAGGTAGTTGACCAGGTCGTCGCGGATCAGCTCGGCCGGACCACGCATGTGGACCGCGTCCTCCCGCATGCCCTCGTGCCGCCGCTGCTCACGGCTGACCCGGCCGCCGAGGAAGAAGTAGGAGGCGCCGCCCGGGCGGCCCAGCTCGCGCAGGATGCCGTCGAACCGCCGGGCCGAGGGCAGGTCGTCCCCGCCGCGCGAGCTGTAGCCGGAGGACATGAAACCGAGGTCGAGGTCGTTCAGCGACAGCCGCTGCGCCACCCGGCCCAGGTCGATGTAGCGCCGCCACCGCTGCGGACTGCGGCTGATCACGGTGACGCCGAACGACGCCCGGCCGTAGACGGCCTGGTTGATCGCGATGACCTGCTTGCGCAGCACGAGGTCCGGAGAGACCAGGCTCAGCCGGCCGTCCTCGTGCAGGTACTGCCCGGCCGGGAGGTCCACGCCCTTGCCGGGGTGGACCTGGACGAACAGGTCGAGGTCCCGGTCCTCGCGCGGTCCGCGCCAGGGCGTCCAGTCGAAGCTGCCGAGGTAGTGGTCCTGGTCGGCGACCCCCAGCCGGGACTTGACCTCCGGGGTGAAGGGGGCGGGCCCGATGTCGAGGCCGTAGGCCGGGAGGACCTCCTCGAGGAGGCCGACGATGTGGCCGGTCTCGATCTCCAGGACCTCGGTGATGTTCGTCCTGTAGACCGGCTCGATGGCGCCGCGGCGGCCGAGGAAGTGCATCCGGATCCGGGGGGCCGCGGTGGCGGCCGTGTCGTCGGGGGCCCTGCGCGGTCCGGGTATCAGACGCGGCGCGGGCGCTGCGGGGCCCGCCGGTGCTGCGGGCGCTGTCCCTGCTGTCCCTGCTGTCCCTGCTGTCCCCGCTGCCGGCGCTGCCGGTGCTGCGGAGACCAGGACGAGGCGGTGGTCGATCGGGTGGTGGTAGTGGATGCCCGGCCGGATGCCGGGGAAGCCGGTGATCTCCAGGTACACCTGCGTCGCGTAGAGCGAACCGGGCGAGGCGTAGGCGTACTTGGGGAGCAGCCGCTCCGGGCTCAGGTGCTGCCCGAGGTGGCGCAGGATCTCGCCGAGCGTCCCGGTGTCCAACTCCGCGAGCGGCCGCGAACGACCGGCGGCGGCCGGGCGGCGGGCCAGCAGTGCCAGCAGGTCGCGCTCCGAGACCGGCGCCTCGCCCTCGTAGAAGCGGTAGGTCTTGCGGGCGAAGGCGAGGGCGCGCTGCGCCTCGGTGGCCGTGCGGCCGGGCAGGTCGACGGAGGGCAGGCCGGCCAGCTCGGCCGAGGTCCGCACCCCCGGGTTGGACAGCTGCGCCTTGACCTGGAGCTTGCTCTCCTTGGACTGGTGGTGCGCGCCGTGGCTGCCCTGGTCCATCAGGGCGGCCTCCCTCGGGTCGAGCTCGACGCAGGCGATCAGGTTCTGGAAGCCCGTCCTCGGGTCGTCCTTGACCAGCACCGCCGCGTGCCGGACCCAGTCGTGGGTCTCGATGGCGAGCCTGATCTCGTCCAGCTCCACCCGGAAGCCGCGCAGCTTCACCTGGTTGTCGGCGCGGCCGGTGAACTGGACGGTGCCGTCGGCGTTCCAGTAGGCGAGGTCGCCGGTGCGGAAGAACCGCCCCCCGCCGTCGGGGTCCTCGGTGAAGCGCTGCTCGGTCAGGTCCGGCCGGTGCAGGTAGCCGCGCGCCACCTGGACGCCGCCGATGGAGAGTTCGCCGATCTCGCCGACGCCGAGTTCGGCGCCGTCGCGGCCCAGGATCCGGTACTCGGTGCCGTCGACCGGGGCGCCGATGGAGACCGAGTTGGGGCCGTCGCCGACGGAGGACTTGGTCACCACGAAGGAGGAGGAGTTGATGGTGCACTCGGTCGGACCGTAGAGGTTGACCAACTCGCGGCCCGGCAGGGACTCCAGGAAGGTCCCGGCCAGGGTTCTGGAGAGCGCCTCACCACCGGTGAAGACCTGCTCCAGCGTATGGCAGGACTCCAACTCCTCGGTCTCCAGCAGGGCCTGGAGCAGCGTCGGCACGCACTGGACGGTGGTGACGCCGTGCTCCTTGACCGCTGCGACCAGCCGCTCGGTGTCCCGGTGGATGCCGGCCCCGCCGACCACGACGGTGGCGCCGACCGCCGGGGCGAGGATCTCCCACTGGGCGGCGTCGAAGCTGATCGGCGTCTTCTGCAGCACGACCCGGGTCCGGTCGAGGCCGTGGGCCGCGCGCAGCCAGGCCATCTGGTGGGCGATGCTGCGGTGCTCGATCATCACGCCCTTGGGCCGGCCGGTGCTGCCCGAGGTGTAGATGACGTAGGCCAGCGCGTCGGGGGCGGGGCCGGGCAGGACCACCGGCGCCGGCGGGTGCTCGTCCTCGGCGCGGACGACCAGGGTGCCGGCGGGCGCCAGCGCGGTCAGCCGCTCGACCAGCCGGTCCTGGGCGACGATCACCTTGACGCCGGAGTGCTCGATCATGAAGCGCAGGCGCTCCTCCGGGTACTCCGGGGCCAGCGGCAGATAGGCGCCGCCCGCGAGGAGGATCGCCCAGGCACCGGTCAGCACCTCGGTGGAGGGCTCGACGAACAGCCCCACGCACTGGTCCGCGGTCACTCCTAGGCCCCGCAGGTGCCCGGCCAGTCCCAGGCTCCGGCGGACCAGTTCGGCGAAGCTCAGCCGCCGGTCGCCGCCGATCACCGCCGGGTCGTCGGGGCGTTCGGCGGCGGTGCGCAGGAGCAGTTCGGGCAGTAACGGGTGGTCGGCCGGGCCTCGGCCCGACGCATGGGCAGTCATCTGGTCCCCCTGGTGTACGGGTGTCCTGGTGTCCGGCTTTCCTGGTGTCCTGGTGTCCTGGTGTCCTGGTGTCCTGGTGTCCTGACTTCCTGGCGTCCCGGGGTGCGGGGCGGGCGGCTCAGCGGTCCGCGGCGGCCCGTCCCCTGCGCAGCGCGTCGGCGACGTCGAGCATCCGGCGGGTCTGGTACGCGAGGGCGGCGAGGTTGTCCTCGGTGACGTTCTCCGCCAGCCGGCCCGGAACCGCCTGCCGGCCGGAGACCGAACTGACGCCGTAGGGGTTGCCGTTGCTGGGGGCCGTCATGATCTCGTCGGTGACGCCGGGCGGCACGATGATCCCGCCCCAGTGGTAGAAGACGGCGTTGAGCGAGAGGATCGTCGCCTCCTGGCCGCCGTGCGGGGCGCCGGTGGAGGTGAAGGAGGCCATCACCTTGCCCTGCAGGCCGCCGCGGGCGTTCAGCGGCCAGGCGAGCTCGATGAAGTGCTTGAGCGGGGCGGCGATCATCCCGAACCGGCCGGGGCCGCCGAGCAGGATCACGTCGGCCCAGGCGAGGTCGTCGACGGAGGCGGTGGGGACGGCCGCGATCGCCGCGGCGTTCTCCTGCCAGGCCTCGGTCCACTCGGTGAACTCCGGGGCCAGGGACGCCTCGACGTACTCGGGGACGCGGCGCAGCCGGGCCACGGCGCCGGCCTTGGTGGCGGCCTCCTCGGCGGCCAGGGCGAGCTTGTGGACGTTGCCGGTGCCCGAGTAGTAGACGATCGAGATCCTCGTCGGCGCGGAGGTGTCGGCGGTGGACACGGTGGTGCTCCTCAGGGTCGGTGGCGGTGGCGGCAACAGGCGTTGGTGACAACGGCTTTGACGGCAACAGGCAGTGGTGGCAGCGGCCGCGGGGGCCGGAGCGGTGGGGTCGCGGGGTTACGGATCCCGGACCCCGCCCGCCCCGGCGGGTGGGGAGGGTCTCAGGCGGGGACGTCGGTCCCGAAGTAGCGGTCGCCGAAGTCGCCGATGCCGGGCACCATGAACGCGTTCTCGTTGAGCCGCTCCTCGATCGAGGAGGTCACGATCCGCACCCCGGGGTGGCGGTCGTGCACGGCCCGGATCCCCTCCGGGGCGGAGAGCAGGTTCACGAAGAGGATGTGCTCCTCCGGCACGCCGTGGTCGAGCAGCACCCCGATCGCGGCCAGCGCGGTGCCGCCGGTGGCGAGCATCGGGTCGAGCAGCAGCACATGGCCCCCGCCGATCCCGGCCGGCAGCGCCGCGTAGTACAGGCGCGGGAGCTTGGTGACCTTGTCCCGCTGGATCAGGATCTTGCCCAGCCTGGTCTCCGGTGCCATCACCCGCAGTTCGGACTCCATGCTGTCCCCGGCCCGGGCGACGGACACGCCGTAGACCGGGGTGGCCGGCGACAGGCCGTGGTAGACCTGCCCGACCGGGGTGCGGACGTCGCGCGCCTCGTAGGGCAGCAGGTCCAGCGCGGCGTCCAGCAGGCCGCGGATGATCCGGTTGGCGGAGAGGACGAAGTCCTCCCGGCGGGCGTCGCGGTCGCGGACGACCGCGTGCAGGGCCCGCAGGCGGTTGGTCTGGGGCACCAGGTGGGTCACCCGGGTCACGCCCCGCAGCGGCTCGGTCCCGGTGGTCATCAGGAGGCGCTCCGGCCGTCCTCCGCGGCGACCCGGGCGAAGGCCACGCGGGCCTCCTGGACGAAGGTGCGCACCTTCTGCCGGTCCTTGCGCCGGGTGGCCTTGTCCTCCAGGCCGGTGTGGGCGTCCACGGCGGCGGGGCGGACGGCCTCGATGGCGGCCGCGACGTTCTCCGGCGTGAGCCCGCCCGCCATCATCAGCGGCTTGGGGGAGATCCGGACCAGCTCGGCGCTGACCGACCAGTCGTGGGTCAGGCCGGTCGCGCCCTTGGCGCCGGTGGCCGGGTTGAAACTGTCGGTGATGAACATGTCGACCCACTCGGCGGAGGTCTCGACGATGGTGCGCAGCTCGTCGATGTTGTCCGACTTCACCACCAGGCTCTTGAGCACGTAGAGGTCCGGGGCGAGGGTGCGCAGCCGGCTCAGCTCGGCCGGGGTCACGTCGCCGTGCAGCTGGATCGCGCTCACGCCGATCTCGGCGCAGAACTCGGCGATCTCGTCGGCCTGGGTCAGGTAGGTGATGATGACGCCCTTGTTGCCGGGCTGGATCGCCTTGACGATGGCGGCGGCGTCGGCCTCCGAGAGGTCCTCGTTCTTGGCCGGCAGGCGCAGGGCGAAGCCGAGCCAGTCGGCGCCCTCCTCGATGATCAGATCGGCCTCGGCCTGGTCGATGATGCCCGCGACCTGGATCAGTCCGTACATGTCTGCCTCCTCTGGCCCCGGCGGTCCTGGCCGGGGCCGGTCTGCGACGGTTTTCGGGAGCCGTCCGGGGACGGCGGTGGTGGCGCGGGGCCGCGTTGCGGGGCGGGCCCGGCGGGTGCGCTGCGGGGCGGCACGGCGGGTGCGCTGCGGAGCGGGGCCGGGTGAGCGGACCCGGGTCGGCGCGCCCGGGTCAGCGGGCTTCGGCGGCCTTGGCGATCTCGGCGACGACGAGGCGGGCCACCGGGGCGGCGGAGGCGGGGTTCTGCCCCGTGACGACCCGGCCGTCGCTCTGGGTGTGGGCCTGGTAGACGGGCGCCTTGGTGTGCAGCGCGCCCGACTCCTTCAGCCGGTCCTCCAGCAGGAACGGCATGACCTCGACCAGGCCGAGGGAGTCCTCCTCCTCGTTGCTGAAGGAGGCGACCCGCTTGCCGCTCACCAGGAGGGTGCCGTCCGGCAGCCGCAGGTTGACCAGCGCGGCCGGGCCGTGGCAGACGGCGGAGACGACGCCGCCCCGGCCGTGGATGTCCATGGCGATCCGGGCCAGGTCCGGGGAGTCCGGGAAGTCCCACATGGCACCGTGGCCGCCGACGTAGAAGATCGCCGCGTACTCGGCGGGGTCGACCTCGGCCGCCCGGCGGGTCGCCACCAGCTTGGCCTTGACGGTCTCGTCGGCCAGGAAGCCGACGATCTCGGGGTCGTCCTCCTCGCCCGGGAAGACCACGGCCGGCGGCTCGCCGCCGCGCACCGAGACGAAGTCGACCTCGTGGCCGGCGCCGACGAAGACGTTGTAGGGGTGGGCCGCCTCCGAGACGCTGTAGCCCGTCCGGTTGCCGGTGTCGCCCAAGGTGTCGTGACTGCTGACGGCGAGCAGGATCTTGGCCATGGTTCCTCCTGGAGTCGCTGCGGAGTTGCTCCGCGGGTGGTCGGGCGGGGCGGGTGGCCGGCCCCGGCCGGTGCCGGGGCCGGGCGCTTCCGGGGCCTGGTGGCTGCGGGGCCGGGTGGCTGCGGGTGGAGGATCAGGCCCGGTGGATGAAGTCCTGGATCAGCTGCACGAGTTCGTCCGGCCGCTCGAAGATCACCATGTGGCCGCTGTCGATCTCGGTGTAGCTGGAGTTCGGGATCGCGGCCGCCAGCTCGCGGGAGTGCTCGGCGGGCACGGCGGCGTCCGGGTACGGGGCCAGCACCAGGGTCTCGGCCTCGACCTTGCCGACGATGTCGCGGATGTCGACCTGGACCAGCAGCTCCAGCTGGCGGATGCGGCCGTTGGACGGGCTCAGCTCGGAGCCGAGGTTCTCGACGTCGCTCAGACTCGGCCGGGTGCGGATGTAGCGCGGGCTGAAGGCGGTGGTGCTCAGGACGCGGCCGAAGGCCTTGGCGTCGTGCTTCTGACTGAGCGTCAGGCCGATCAGGTTCTCGATGTAGAGGTCCGACTTCACCAGGCCGCCGATCGGCACCAGGCGGCGCACCAGCCCGGGGTGCAGCGCGGCGGTGGCGGCGACGACGGCCCCGCCGAGCGAGAAGCCCACCAGGTCCACCGGGCCGAGGCCGGCGTGCTCGATCACGGCGGCGACCTCGTCGGCGAGCTGCTCGACGGTCAGCGGCGTGCCGTCGTCCTCGGCGGTCTCGCTGCCGGAGAGCTCCGGCAGGATGACGGTGTTGCGGCGGGCGAAGTCCTCCACGAGGTGCCCGAAGGTGACCTGACCCCCCTTGCCCACACCGTGCACCAGGACCAGGGCGGGCCCCTCGCCGGTCACGGTGTAGTGGACGCGCGAGTTTCCGACGGAGATCGTGGGCATGACGGATCGCCTCCTGTGACGATGCGGAAAGGAATACCCCGACAGACCCTGACCGGGGAATCGGAAAATGTGGTGCGGGCATGCGTACGGAAATTCGCACGGAGAATTCCGCCGGCCCCACCGGATTCGCATGGGTGCAGGCCGCCGGGTTCCGCGGGATGCGGCTGCGCAGGATTTCGACAACGCCGGCCGACTTCGCCACAGGGGCGGCCGGACGGATGGTGCGGGTCCGCACGACGAAGCGCGGGGCCAATGACGACGCGGACACGACATGCCGGAGCACGGGAAAGAGGCGCCCTTCGGCCCCCACTCCCTCGATCACTCGAAGTAGAATTTATCTACTTCCAGCGATCCGGTCAAGCTTGCAGATCACCTTCGAGTGATCCGACGCCCGACGCGTAGCGCGCAAAGGTGCGCGACAAATGCGCGCGAAAAGCAATAAAGCTTAGCAAAACGGACATCAGGCAAAGGTGGGAGTGCGCCTCCGACGGCCGCACAGAACTCCGGTCGCGGTCACGAGCTCATGCCGATGCCCCGGATGTCGGGATCTTCCGCTGCCCTGGGCACTATCATTCTTTCAGACCCCATCCAGTGGAGTATGCCCGTGCCCGACCGCTTGTTCGACGGCAATAAGCTGCGCAACCTCCGCGTCGTCAAAGGAATGTCGCAGGCCACGCTGGCGGCCGGGCTTCATGTGAAAGTGAACGCCGTCTATCGCTGGGAGAACGGCCTGGCAGCTCCCCCGCCGGAGCGTTTGCCGACGATCGCCGCATTCCTGGACACCGACCTGGACGAGCTCTTTCCGCGCGGCGAATCACCGAATCTCGCCGACCTCCGGTGCGACGCCGGGATGACCCAGGCGGACACCGCGCGCCACACCAACACCGCCTCCCCCATGCCGGTGCGGGCCGCCGAGCAGGGCAGACGACCGCTCTCCGAGCAGGCGGTGACGGCACTGGCCGCCGCCTACGGGGTGACCCGGGCCGAACTGCTCGCGGCGCAGCGGCGCTCCTTCGGCCAGGCCGAGGAGCCCGCGGCGGAACCCTCGGCCGAGGGCGCCCGGGTGGCACGGAAGCTGGAGTCGCTGCGCACCGAGGTGTACGGCGGGGTGGCGCCCTCCGACGCGCACCTCGCGGCCGAGGGCAACCGCAGGAGCGGCTCCGCCGCGCTCACCGAGGAGCTGGTCCGCTCGCTGCGGGCGGGTGAGGTCGCCGAGCCGGCGGACGCGGCGCTCGACGCCCTGGCGCTCGCCCTCGACGTGCCGCCGGTCTACTTCCGGCAGGACGATCCGGAGGTGGACGCGCTGATCCTGTCCACCCGGGCCGTGCGCGACAGGTTCACCGTGATGGCCGCGCGCGGCGCGGGCCAGGACCTGCCGAAGGAATCCTGGGACCAGCTCCGGGACTTCATCAGCGGGACGATGGCGGAGATCTTGGGAGAGGGCGGGAACGGGCGCCCGGAGTGAGGCGTTCGGCCGCCGCCTGCCGGGACTCCCGGCCGGATGGCTCCGCCGCGGCCCCGGAGCCGGCTGCGGCTCCGGCACCGGAGGACGCCCGGCGGTCCGTCCCCGACGCCGGTCCGCGCTCGCGCCGGCGACTGATCAACCGGGCCGCGTGGTCGGCGCGCAGCTCGATGAAGGCGTCCCGCTTCAGGGACCTGGCCGTCGCCGGGATCCCTCCGACCGGCGCCATCCCGCGCGCCCGCAGGACGTCGGGCGGGCCGACCAGGCCGGTGCCGTCGCCGGCCCACAGGTGCACCAGCTGATGGACCTTCAACTCCACCTCGTGGGAGAGCGACCGGCCCTCGCGGTGGAGGATCAGGTCGACCGGGCGGGTGTCGTGCTTCACCAGGAGGCCGCAGGTGCCGTCGAGCCCGGTCAGATGGGCCGCCGGGATCGGGCGCAGCACGATGTGCCGGCCGCTGGCCTCCGCGAGGTTCCCGACCAGGCGGTCGAGGTCGAAGGGGTCCGGGAGGGGCATGGAGGCGACGAGGCGCTCGCCGTCCTGCTCGGCCTGGAGGTGCAGCAGTCCCGCACCTCGGTGCCGGTACATCCCGGAGAGAATTCCGGGCGCGTCGTGACCGCGGCGAGGAGCCCCGCTCATTTCGGGGATCCCGTACCGCCGATCCCTCTTTCCAGAATTTGGCACCGGGTGTGTAAGTAGCCTACTCTGCGCATTCTACATTCCCCCTTCTGTGCACGGCTCATAAAGTCGTCGCAAAGGCACGCGGAAACGTTCGGAATCGCTCAAAAATTCGCTCTTGGATATGCGACGAGCGCGACCCGATGATATATATCTATCGGTCGCAGCAGTTCGCCGTCGAGTCCTCGGGCCCTGAAGTCCGCCCTTACGGGCAGGTTGTCGGCCCGGAATCCCCCGCTTCCTGCGACCGCCGGGTCCACGATGTTCACAGCGACCCGGCGCGCAAGGCACGATTCCGATGCCCCCCGTTCATGCCTGTCTGATAGTGCTCCCTCCCGAGGGGCGCCGGCCGACCCCCAGCCCGGCGTTACCGAGGTGCGAGCGTGCCGAGGCTACGATAAATCTCGGACAACCACCATGGTGCATGGTTTACGACATCTGGCCGAAACTCACCAGCCATCGGGCGGCGAAATCCGGACCCGGTCGGACCGCCCGCGCCCGGCCCGGCGACACCGGACCCGGGCCGCCCGTCGGCCCCTCCGGCATCGTCCGACGTCATGCGTTGTCGCGCGGTACCGGGCGAGGCCGCCCGCACCACCGGGCACGGCGCGGCCGCGCGGCGGCCCGGTTCCGGGGCCCGACCGGCGCGGCCGGGGACAGGGCCCGGATCAAGTCGTGATCGATCCGCCGGATTCGCCGTAGCGGTGGCGCGGGAGGCGGTGGCCCCTCGGCGCCGCAGGTGGTGGGCCCTCGGCGCCCCGGAGGCCGGCCCCTCAGTGCCCCGCGTCCACCGCCCCGCCCAGCCGGGCCAGGGCCGCGGCGGCGCCCGCGTCCGGCCCCGGCGAGAAGACGTGCACCACGAGACCGGTCTCGCCCGGCGCGGCCGGGACGTGCAGGGCCTCGAAGTCCAGCGACAGGGTCCCGGTGACCGGGTGGTGCAGCCGCTTGTGGCCCGAGGTGCAGTTCATCACCTCGCCGGAGTCCCAGATCCGGCGGAACTCCGGGCTCGCCGACGACAGTTCGGCGATCAGACCGGTCAGCTCCGCATCGTCCGGCCAGGTGCCCGCCGAGGCCCGCAGCTGGCCGACCGCCTCGGCGGCCCGGTCCGACCACTCCGGGTGGACGGTGCGGGCGGCGGGGTCCAGGAACAGGAAGCGGGCCTGGTTGCGGTCCCGCCGGCCCCCCGACTCCCCCAGGCCGCCGATGAGTTCGGCGCCCAGCGGGTTCCAGGCCACCACATCGAGCCGGTGGTCGGTCACGAAGGCCGGCATCCCCGCGCCCAGGGCGTCCAGCATGCCGCGCAGCAGCGGACTCACCCGGGGCGCCGGCGGCGGCAGCCGACGGGAGCCCGCCAGGGTGTCCAGATGGCGGCGTTCCGCCGCCGACAGGCCCAGGGTGCGGGCCAGCGCCTCCAGCACCTCGAACGACGGCTGGGTGGACCGCCCCTGTTCCAGCCGGACGTAGTAGTCGACACTGATCCCGGCCAACTGCGCCAGCTCCTCGCGGCGCAGCCCGCGCACCCGCCGCCGTCCACCGGCCGTCAGCCCGACCAGCTCCGGTGCGACCCGGGCCCGGCGGGCCCGCAGGAACTCCCCCAGGGCGGGGCGGGGAACGGCGGCACGAGCGGCGGCGGTGGTCTCCATACGCTCCAGTATGGTGGCCCTCCCGTTACCAGGATCCGGAGTCCGCCGGAACAGCAGGGACCTGGCTGCGGTCCGCCGCCCCGGCGAGGGTGGAGCCATGAGCAACCACACCCCGCAGCAGCGGCCCCGGCGCGTCCTCGTCGTCACCGCCCACCCCGAACCCCGCTCGCTCACCGCCGCGCTGGGCGACTTCGCAGTCACCCGGCTGCGCGCCGCCGGGCACGAGGTGGAGGTCTCCGACCTGTACGCGATGAAGTGGCACGCCGCCCTCGACGCCGACGACTTCCCCGACCACCCGGCGGACACCCGCCTCGGGGTGCTCGGCGCCCAGGACGAGGCCACCCGCGCGGGGCGGCTCTCGGCCGACATCGCCGCCGAGCAGGAGAAGCTGCGCCGGGCGGACGCGGTGGTGTTCCAGTTCCCGCTGTGGTGGTTCTCGGCACCCGCGATCCTCAAGGGCTGGATCGACCGGGTGCTGACCTTCGGCTTCGCGCACGGCCCGGACGTCCCCCCGCCGTACAGCGAGGGCGCGTTGGGCGGCAAGCGCGGTCTGCTCGCGGTGAGCGTCGGGGGCCGCGAGTCCGCGTTCACCGACCGGGGCGCGCACGGGCCGCTGGCGGACCTGCTGTTCCCGCTGCAGCACGGGGTGTTCTGGTTCAGCGGCATCGCGGCCCTCGAACCGTTCGCCGTGTACCGGTCGGAGGGCCTGTCGGCCGAGGAGTTCGAGGCCGCCGCGGAAGCCTACGGACAGCGCCTGGACGCCCTGTTCAGCGAGGAGCCGGTCCCGTTCCGCCGCCTGGACGGCGGCGACTACGGACGCGACATGCGCCTGCAGGAGGGCGTGGAGCGGACCGGCACCACCGGCCTCTCGCTCCACCGGCGCTGAGCGCACACCAGTCCCCGGTCCCCGGGGGCGCCGACCGTACAGGGGTCGACCGGCGCCCCCGGGGACCGGTCGCGTCGGAGGGCCGGTCGGGTCAGGGGGCCGGTCGCGTCGGAGGGCCGGTCGCGTCAGAAGGTCGCGAGGTCCAGGGCTTCGCGCAGCGAGGCGTAGCCGACGCAGGCCAGCAGCCACACCCCGAACCCGGCCGTACCGGCGGCCAGGATCCGGCCGACGCGGCCGCGCCGCTCCCTCGGGCGGCGCAACTGCCGCACGCCGAGGAGCAGCAGCAGGACGGCGACGGCGCCCAGGGCGCAGGCGAGCAGCGGGTCCCGGCGGTGGGCGAGTTCGGCCAGCACGAAGACACCGGCGAGGGATGCGGTGGTCAGCAGCGCGAGCAGCGTGCCGAGCACCAGCTCCCCCAGCAGTTCGCCGAGGAACCGGCCGATCGCCGACAGGCAGCCGCGCACCGGCCCGTGCACCGGGTCGCCCACCGGTGTCGGGTCCCCCGGCAGGTGGACCGGGCCGGGCCCGGGCCTCCCCGGATCCGGTATGCCGGGGCCCTCCTCGGCCGTGCTCCCCACTGTCCCCTCCCCCGCCGGGCGGACCTCGGTCGCCCCTGTCGATGCAGATCGATGCGGGTCGACAGGCTACCTGCGGCGGCCGACCGGCCGAGTGCTGAGGCGGCACCCGGCCGAGCGGTCGGCCGGAAACCACCGGCGGACGCGCGTGGGCGGGGCGTCGGCGACGGAAGGCCCGGCGCCCCGGGCCGCCCGCGCGACAGGGGCCGACCCGTCAGGCCGTCCCGGGGCCGGAGGCGGGCGGGACCGGGCGGTCGTCGAGGAGGGCCTGGCCCAGCGGGGTGAGGGTGTGGCGGACGCCGGAGCCGGAGCGTTCGGTGGTGAGCAGGCCGGCGGAGCGCAGGACGGTGGCGTGGTGGCTCGCGGTGGCGGGCGAGGTGCCGGTGCGGCGCGCGAGTTCGGCGGTGCCCGCCGGGTCGGCGACCGCCCGGAGGGTGCGGGCGCGGGTGGCGCCGAGCAGCGCGACGAGCGCGCCGTCGGGCTCCGCCGGGGCGGCGGCCGCCCAGACCGCCCGGTAGGTGGCCAGGTCGCGGGCGAGTGGGTAGTGCAGCACGATCGGGTACTCGAAGCCCCGGTTGTCCGTCAGGGCGAGCGGCTCGGGCCAGAAGAAGGTGGGCACCAGGACGATCCCGGTACCCCGCAGCGTCAGGTCGGCGTCGATCGGACAGGGCAGCGACAGCACCGGTGACTCCCAGCGGACGTCCGGGTGCAGCGAGCCGAGCAGACCGTCCAGTCCGGTGTCGGCGGCCGCCAGCGCCCGCCCGGTGCGCTCGGTGTGGGTGGCGGCCAGCAACTGCGGCCAGTAGGGCGCCACCGCGAAGGCGTGGTACTCGCGGAGCCTGCGCTGCACCAGGCCGCGCCACTCGCGGTCGCCCCGGTGCAGTTCGCGGACCCAGCGGGGCGCCGTCGGGCGCAGGTACTCCAGGGCGCACAGGTCCGCCGCCCACAACTGCCGGGGCAGCGACCAGGTCTGCTCCAAGCTGTCCTCCAGGCTGCCGGTGCCCGCGTGCAGGAACGCCTCCGGCGCCTCCACCACACCCGCCGAGGTCGCCAGCTCGAACAGCATGCGCAGCTCGGGGCGCAGGCGCCCGCGGGTCATGCTGCGCCACCCCTCCAGTGCCACGCCGCCCATCCCGCGGGTCTGTACCAGCGACAGGCTCAGTACGGTCTCCGTGAGCGGGTCGGGTGCCCGCGCGATCCGCACCCTGGTCAGGTCGTCGTGGGTGAAGTGGATACGCAGCAATCCGGTCCTTCCGTCGGCTTCCCCGGCGAGGCGCGGCCAGCACGGTGGCGGTGGCGGCCGGCCCCGTCGCGTCCTCGGGTCCACCGTATGCGCACGCGCCCGGCCCGACGGGGGCGTTGCCCGGCTCTGACCGGTTCGTGGCACGTCACGGACATTGCCACGCCCGAATTCGATGGAGCCCGAAGGGTCTTGGGGCGAACACTTCCGGACGCCGAGACTGGCGGCCGGGGCGCCCCGCTGCGGGGCGTCCGGACCGTCACCAGACCGGGAGTGCACCGATCATGCGATCCAGCCGCCAGTCCACCGTCCGCTCCGGCCTCCGCCTCGCCCTCCGCTCCGGCGTCGTCGCCGGGTCGGTGCTCGCCGCCGCCACCGTGCTGGCCGCGCCCGCGCAGGCGGCGCCGGTGCTGCACAGCTACGTGAACGTGGTCCAGGGCAAGTGCCTGGACATCCGCGGCGCCTCCACCGCCGAGGGCGCGGTGCTCCAGGAGTTCGACTGCAAGAACGACTCGAACCAGCGCTTCTGGTCGGACACCGGGGCCGACGGGGCCACCGAGCTGCGGGTGCAGAAGTCCGGCCTGTGTCTCGAACCGACCACGCTCAACACCTACAGCCCTGTGATCCAGCGGGCCTGCTCCGGTGCCGCCACCCAGCGTTGGGAACTGCTCCCGCACGGCCCGAACGCGGTCGTGTTCAAGAACGTGGCGTCCGGCCTGTGCCTCCAGGACTACTACTCGGCGGGCGGCGCCCGGCGCGACGTCAACATGTGGCAGTGCCAGGAGAGCGCCTACCAGCAGTGGGTGCTGCGCTGAGCCCGGCACCGGCGGAGCGGGGCGGTCCCGGCGCGACCGGGGCCGCCCCGCGGCGGTCGGACGGCTCGGGCGGCGGTCAGACGGCGGAGCCCGGGGCCGTCGTGACGCCCGCCTGGACGCCCAGGGTGCGTTCGGCCTTGGCGACGGCCGCGCGGTAGTAGAGCGAGGCGAGCTGGGAGTCGTCGGAGTCGCGCTGGAAGAACCCGTAGGCGAGGGCGACGTCGCCGAGGCGCTCGATGCCGAGGTAGCCGTTGAGCCGGACGCCGGCGAGGTCGCCGTCGAGGCGGACGGCCGGGGCCCCGGCGCGGTCGCCGAGGGCGATCGGGGTCACCGAGAAGGTCACGGCCGCGCCGGTGTTGTCGGTGAAGGTGATGCTGTGGCAGTCGGCGAACGCGGAGCCGACGGTGGCGAAGTCGGCGTCCAGCCGGGCCGCTTCCTCGGCACTGAGGGACTCGGTGATCATCGGGGTGCCGTCCGGTCCGTCGAACTGCACTTCCTGGTGCGGTCCTTGGGCGGAGGCGCCGGACGGGTCCCGGTTCAGCAGCGCGCGCAGGGCGTCGCAGCCGGCCACCGGGGAGGCGCCCGCCTCCGGCGAGGAGTCCGGGCCGGCCGGGACCTCGGTGAAGTCGGGGCCGATCTCGGCGGCGGTCAGCAGGGCCGCCCGGAGCTGCTCGTCGGTCGGCAGCAGAGGCGCCGCCGCCGTGACGGCGGAGGCGGACGTGGGCGCGGGTGGTGCTCCCGCCGCGAGCTGGGCGGTGCCGAGGGTGAGCACGGTGGCGACGGCCGCCGCGGTGAGCGCGCGGAGATGCCTCGGGAGGGACATACGGGCCCCCGATCGATGAGGTCGCGGAGGGACAGGCGTCCAGTGTCCCACCGGCCCCCGGGGAGCGCCCGCCCGGAGCGTGAAGGTGCAGGTCAGGAGCGGTTTTCCCGGGTTTCCGGGCCTTCTGCCGGCGGCTCGCCCGGTGCCGGCGGCAGGCTCTCGACGGTCTCCGCGAGCCACCGCACCCAGAAGGACTCCAGCCCGACACCGGCCCGCAGCACCGCGTACTGGAGCGGATCGGCCCCGTCCTCCTCGCCGGCCGGGAAGTCGCGCCGCCCGATCGCCTCGTACTGGGCCAACTGCGCCCGGTGCAGGTCGAGATGGCGGCGCAGCTCGGCTTCGAGCCCGGCCGTGCCGACCACGGCGGCGGCGCGCAGCCGCAGCACCAGCGGGTCGCGGATCGGCCGGGGGTCGTCGGCGGCGGCCGTCCACCGCGCCAGTTCGGCCCGGCCGGCGGGCAGTACCTCGTACTCCTTCTTCTGCCCGCGCACCGGACCGGCCTGCGGGAGCGCCCGGATCAGCCCGGTGGTCTCCAGCCGGCCCAGCTCGCGGTAGATCTGCTGGTGGGTGGCGGACCAGAAGAAGCCGATCGACCTGTCGAACCGCCGGGTCAGCTCCAGCCCCGAGGACGGCTGCTCCAGCAGGGCGGTGAGGATGGCGTGCGGCAGCGACATGGCACCGATCCTAGGTGCCGCCCCGCACGGCCGGTGCGGGCTCGTGCGGGGCGGCGTCCCGGGGGCAACGGCTCGTGCGGGGCGCCTCGCGGCAGGTCGTGCGGGGTGGCGTCCCGGAGGGAGCGGCCGCGGCGGCGCCCCGGGGTCAGAGGGCGGCGGCGAGCTCGGTGCCCTGCTTGACGGCGCGCTTGGCGTCGAGTTCGGCGGCCTCGTCGGCGCCGCCGATCAGGTGCGGGGTGACGCCCAGGGCGCGCAGGGCGGCGTCCAGGTCGCGGCGCGGCTCCTGGCCGGTGCACAGCACCACGGTGTCGACCGGCAGCAGCTGCGGCTCGCCGTCGACGGTGAAGTGCAGGCCCGCGTCGTCGATCCGGTCGTAGCCCGCGCCGGCGACCATGGCGACGCCGCGGTGCTTGAGCTCGGTGCGGTGGATCCAGCCGGTGGTCTTCCCCAGTCCGGCGCCGACCTTGGTGGTGCGGCGCTGGAACAGGTGGACCCGGCGCGGCGGCTCGGGCCGCTCGGGGCGGGCGAGGCCGCCGCGCTCGCGGTAGTCCCCGTCGATGCCCCAGTGCCGGCGGTGCACGGCCGGGTCGAGGCTGGGCGCGTCGCCGGCGTCGGTGAGGAACTCGGCGACGTCGAAGCCGATGCCGCCCGCGCCGAGGATCGCGACCCGCTCGCCGACGGCGGCCCCGTCGCGCAGCACGTCGAGGTAGCCGAGCACGCTGGGGTGGTCGACGCCCGGCAGGTCGGCGGGGTCGGGGACGCGCGGGCTGACGCCGGTGGCGAGCACGACCTCGTCGAAGCCCTCGGCGGCGAGCGCGGCCGCGTCGACCCAGCTGCCGAGCCGCAGCTCCACGCCGAGCTCCTCCAGCCGGTGGCGGTAGTAGCGCAGGGTCTCCGCGAACTCCTCCTTGCCCGGGATCCGGCGGGCGATGTCGAGCTGCCCGCCGATGACGGCGGCGGCGTCGAAGAGGGTGACCCGGTGGCCGCGCTCGGCGGCGGTGACGGCGCAGGCGAGGCCGGCCGGTCCGGCGCCGACGACGCCGACCCGCTTGGCCCGCCGGGTCGGGGCGAGCACCAGCTCGGTCTCGTGGCAGGCGCGCGGGTTGACCAGGCAGGAGGTGATCCTCCCGCTGAAGGTGTGGTCCAGGCAGGCCTGGTTGCAGCCGATGCAGGTGTTGACGGCCTCGGGGCGGCCCGCGGCGGCCTTGGCGACGAAGTCCGGGTCGGCGAGCAGCGGGCGGGCGAGCGAGACCAGGTCGGCGCAGCCGTCGGCGAGCAGCCGCTCGGCCAGCTCGGGGGTGTTGATCCGGTTGGTGGCGACCAGCGGCACGGACACCGAGCCCATGACCCGCTCGGTCACCCAGGCCCAGGCGCCGCGCGGCACCGAGGTGGCGATGGTGGGGATGCGCGCCTCGTGCCAGCCGATGCCGGTGTTGATGATGGTGGCGCCGGCCGCCTCGACCGCCTTGGCGAGCCGGACCACCTCGTCCAGGGTGGAGCCGCCGGGGACGAGGTCGAGCATGGAGAGCCGGTAGATCAGGATGAAGTCCGGTCCGACCCGCTCCCGGACCCGGCGGACGATCTCGACCGGGAAGCGCATCCGGTTCTCGTAGCTGCCGCCCCACTCGTCCTCGCGGTGGTTGGTGGCGGCGGCGACGAACTCGTTGATCAGGTAGCCCTCGGAGCCCATGATCTCGACACCGTCGTAACCGGCGCGGCGGGCGAGTTCGGCGCAGCGGGCGAAGTCGTCGACGGTGGCCTCGACCTCCTCGGCGGTGAGGGCGCGGGGCGGGAACGGGCTGATCGGGGCCTGCACGGCGCTGGGGGCGACCAGGGCGGGGTGGTAGGCGTAGCGGCCGAAGTGCAGGATCTGGAGCGCGATCCGGCCGCCTGCGGCGTGCACGGCGTCGGTGACGACGCGGTGCCTGTCCGCCTCCTCCTCGGTGGTGAGCTTGGCGCCGCCGTCCCAGGGGCGTCCGGCCTCGTTGGGGGCGATGCCGCCGGTGACGATGAGGCCGACGCCGCCGCGGGCGCGTTCGGCGTAGAAGGCGGCCATCCGCTCGAAGCCGTTCTCGGCCTCCTCCAGGCCGACGTGCATGGAACCCATGATCACGCGGTTGGGGAGGGTGGTGAAGCCGAGGTCGAGCGGGCGCAGCAGGTGCGGGTAGGGCGGCGGGGTGCTGGCGGTCGTCGTCATCGCGGCTTCTCCTGGCGGGGGCGGGCGGGGCGGTGGTCGGGAGGGCGGAGGGGGTGGCTGGCCACCACACGGTAGGCGAGCCCGAGCACCCTATGCAACCAGTTGCATAAGTGATCCAGGGAACACCTCGGACACTGCACTGACGGGCCGTCAGTCCACGGCGTATGGTCGACGGGACGACGGACGGGGCCGCTGGCGCCCCGGCGAGGAGGGGGAGCGGTCGTGCGGGGTGGATCGGTCGCCGTGGTCGGCGGCAGCATCGCGGGTTGCGCCTTCGCACGGGCGGCGGCCCGGGGCGGGGCCGAGCGGGTCACCGTGCTGGAGCGCAGCCCGGGGCACCTGGAGGACCGCGGGGTGGGCCTGTGCGTCCTGCTGGACCGCTACGACGAACTGGTCCTGGCGGGCCACCTGGACGACGGCATCCGCCACCATCCGCTCACCACCCGGCACTGGGTGGCCAAGGACCCGGCGGGCGCCCCGCGCGGGCGGGTGCTGTGGGTGCAGTCGATGGCCATGCACTCGTTCCACTGGGGCGTGCTGTGGCAGGGCCTGCACGAACGCACCCCCGAGCGGGTGGAGTTCCGCCCCGGGACGGCCGTCACGGCGGCCGGCGGCACCGACCTCGCCGGACCGGCCTGGGTGGAGACGGCGGTCGGCGGGCGCGAGCCCTACGACCTGGTGGTGGGCGCCGACGGCCACCGGTCGGTGGTGCGCGCCGCCGTCTGCCCGGAGGCCCGGGCCGAGTACGCCGGGTACGTCGCCTGGCGCGGCAGCTTCGACGCCCGGCTGCTCGACCGGCTCCCGGGCGGCGCGGCCCAGTGGCCCGAGGCGGAGGTGATCACCGCCTGCTACCCCGGCGGACAGGTCGTGCTCTACCGGATCCCCGGGCTGACCCCCGGCACCACCCTGGTGAACTGGGTCTTCTACGCCCCCGCGCCCGACTGGCTGCGGACCGCCGGCGGCACCGACCCGCTCGGCTTCGCGGTCGGCTCGCTGGACGCCGCCCGGCGCGGCGAACTGTCCGCGCTCGCCGAGCGCGTCCTGCCGCCGTACTGGGCCGGCGTGGTCGACCTGACGCCCGTCGAGCGGATCCTGCTCCAGCCGATCCACGATCTGGAGACCCCGCGCCGCACCGCCGGCCGCCTGCTGCTCGCCGGGGACGCCGCGACACTGGTCCGCCCGCACACCACGAGCGGCGCGGCGAAGGCACTGCAGGACGCGTCCGCCTTCGAGGACGCCTGGCGGGCGGCGGAGGGCTGGGCCGATCTGCTGCCCGGCTACGACCGCGAGCGCGGCGCGGCGGGGCGGGCGCTGGTGGAGCTCAGCCGCAGGCTCGGGCGGGCGCAGGTCACCGGGGCGCCGGACTGGTCGGGCGTGGACGGGCCGGCGATGGCCGCGTGGTGGCGCGACCAGCTGGGCACCTCGGGCGGGTTCGGCGGGCTGGCGTTGGAGCGGAAGTCGAACCCACAGGTCCCCGAGGGCCGTTGACCGCAGGTCGGCCACCGGGCGGCGACCCGCTCAGTCGACCGCCCGGTGGCCCGTTCAAGTGGCCTGCTCACGTGGCCGGTTCAACCGGCCCGTTCGCGTGGCTCGTTCAACCGGCCCGTTGAACCGGCCCGTTGAAGTGGCCCGTTCACGTGCTCCCGGCGCCCCGGGTGCCCGCCGTCAGACGTTGACGCCGTAGTCGGTCGCGATGCCGCGCAGGCCGGAGGCGTAACCCTGGCCGATCGCGCGGAACTTCCACTCGGCGCCGTTGCGGTACAGCTCGCCGAAGACCATCGCCGTCTCGGTGGAGGCGTCCTCGGTGAGGTCGTACCGGGCCAGCTCCTGGCCGTTGGCCTGGTTGACGATCCGGATGAAGGCGTTGCGCACCTGACCGAAGCTCTGGAACCGGGCGTCGGCGTCGTAGATCGACACCGGGAAGACCACCTTGGCCACGTCGACCGGGACACCGGCCAGGTCGACCTTGATCTGTTCGTCGTCGCCGTCGCCGCCACCGGTCAGGTTGTCGCCGCTGTGCTCGACCGAACCGTCCGGGCTGCGCAGGTTGTTGAAGAAGACGAAGTGCTGGTCCGAGACCACCTTGCCGTGCGCGTTGCAGAGCAGCGCGCTCGCGTCCAGGTCGTAGTCGGCGCCGGTGGTGGTGCGGACGTCCCAGCCGAGTCCGACGATGACGGCCGTCAGGCCCGGCGCCTCCTTGGTCAGCGAGACGTTGCCGCCCTTGGCCAGCGAAACTCCCACGATTGCCCTCCTCGGTTGCTCTCCCTGCCAAACGAATCTACAGCACTGTAGAGATCACGAGAATCCGTCGGTCGGCACATCCGCCGATCCGGCCGTTCCCCCCTTCGCCCCGCCGGTCGTCCCGCCATCCGCCCCACCGGCCGCTGCACCGGCCGCGATGTCGGGCAGCAGCCGGACCCGACGGGACAGCAGCTCGACGAACGCCGTCGTCAGCGCGTCCGGCCTGGTCCTGGTGTACGCCACCAACGGTCGCCGCACCGGCGGTTCGGGTCGTCGCACCAGCCCGTCGAAGCCCGGCGGCACGATGTTCGCGGGCACCAGCGCCGGGCCCAGCCCGGCGGCCGCGAGCAGCGGCGCCGCCGCCGTCTGCTCGGTGCGCACCGCCACCCCGGGCCGGAACCCGGCCTCGGCGCAGGCCGCGTCCAGCACGTCCGCCAGGCCGTTGCCGGGGGCGTAGTGCACCCAGTCGCGCCCGGCCAGCGCCGCCAGCGGCACCGGGGCGCCGTCCGGCCTGCCGAGCCCTTCCGGCCCGTCCGCCCCCTCCGGATCGTCGGACGGGAGCACCAGGACGAACTCCTCCGTCCCCAGCTCCCGGATCGGCCCCTCCCAGCCGGTCGGCAGCGGCCCCACCGCCACATCCGCCTGGCCCGCCGTCATCGCCGCCCGGAGGTCCTCGGTGTGCGCGAACTCCCGCAGCCGGATCCGCACCTTCGGGTGCGCCGCCCGCCAGGCCCGCAGCACCGGCGGCAGCAGCCCCAGGCTCACCGAGTACACCGTCGCCAACTCCAGTTCCCCGCCCGCCAGTCCGGCCGCGCTCAGGGCCGCCGCGCGCAGCCGCTCGGCGTCCGCCAGCGCCGCCCGCGCGTGCGGCAGCACCGCCCGCCCCATCGGCGTCGGCCGCACCGCCCGCGGCAGCCGCTCCAGCAGCGGCCCGCCGACGGCCTTCTCCAGCGCCCGCACCTGGTGCGAGAGCGCCGGCTGGGTGACGTGCAGCAGCTCGGCGGCACGGGTGAAGGACCCGGTGTCGACGACGGTCACCAGGTACTCGAACTGTCGGAGCGTGGTCATGCAGCCAGTTTATGGATCTCTTCGAAAACAAGCCTTGGACGCATCACCCCTGGTCGGAACAGCCTTGTCCCATGACCGACAGCACTCTCCCCCTCGCCTCCCGCCGCGTCGTCGTGATCGGCGCCGGCTCCCGCACCGGCCGGGCCCTCGCCCACGCCGCCTCCGCCGCCGGAGCCGAACTCGTCCTCGCCGGCCCCGACCCGCGCAAGCTGGAGTGGACGGCCGGCGAACTGCCCGGCCCCGCCCGCACCGTCCCCGTCGACCTCGCCGACGAGGCGTCCGTCGCCGCCCTCGCGGCCGCCACCGGCCGCTTCGACCACCTGGTCTCCACCGCCGCCATGCCCGCCAACGGCCCGCTCGCCGAACTCGAACTCGCCGACATCCACCGGGCGTTCGCCGCCAAGGTCTACGGCCCGCTGCTGCTCGCCAAGCACCTCGCCCCGCAGGCCGCCACCGACACCCCCGACGGCGCCTCCTTCACCTTCTTCTCCGGCGTCGCCGCCTGGCGCCCGGCCCCCGCCCGCACCGTGATGGCGACCACCAACGGCGCACTCGCCTTCCTCGTCCAGGCCCTCGCGGTCGAGATCGCCCCGGTCCGGGTCAACGCCGTCTCCCCCGGCATCGTCGACACCGGCGCCTGGGACGGCCTGGGCCCCGACAAGGCCGCCTTCCTGCGCTCCGTCGCCGACCGCAACCCGGCCCGCCGCACCGGAACCGTCGACGACCTCGTCCGCGCCGTTCACTTCGCCATGACCAGCCCCTTCGTCACCGGCACCGTCCTCCACGTCGACGGCGGCGGCCGGCTGGCCTGACCCGCGGCCACCCGCGCGCCGAGGCCGAGAGGCCCGGGCGGCTCGGTCCAGGTCCAGGTACGGCGACTCGAACGGGTCGATGTGGAGGCCGGACCGCCGGGTCGCCGCCACGGCCGCCTCCGGCGCGCGGGTGAGGCCGATGTGCGGGTGGTAGTCGTGGCCGAGGCGCACGAAGAAGCCGGCGTCCCCGGACAGCCGGCACGGTAAGGAGTCCTCCCGAAGGACCGCCCCGGTCTCCCTCGCGATGTCCCGACGGCCCAATGACCTTCCCCGACGGCCTTCCCCGGCGGCTGTCCCCGGCCACCTTTCCCGGAGGCCGTCCGGGCGGTGATCGGCTAGCGTGGCGCGTGCCGTCCGCACCGCCGGGCGGCCGTGCTCAACGCCGGACGACCGGGCTCGACGCCGGGCGGCCGGGCTCGCCGACGGCAGTCGCCGGGAGGTCCTCAATGCGCCAGCGGCACAGCTTCCACCTCGACCGGGGCGGGCACTCCGTCACGGTGAACGTGCGGTCCGGGTGGATCACCGAGACCGAGGTGCTGGTGGACGGCAAGGAGGTGGCCTTCCACCGCGTCCACGGGCACGGGGTGTACCCCCTGGTGCTCGCCGCGCAGCTGGCCGAGCAACCGCCGCAGCCGCTGGCCGTCCGGCTGGAGCGGACGGGCGCGCCGGAGCGGCCGCTCAGCTGCACGCTGGAGCTCGGTGCGGACGTGCAGCCGATGGCGGAGCGGACCGGGCACTAGAACGCGGTCAGATCGAGGCCTTCGCCGTGATCCCCTCGACGGCCGCGCGGGCGCGCTCGGCGTCCGCCGGGACGAGGCCGATCCGGGTGCGCCGGTGCAGCACGTCCTCGACGTCCAGCGCGCCTTCGTGGGTGAGCGCGTACGCGATCTCGGCGCGGCTGACGTCGATCCCGTCGGCGACCGGCGCCCCGTACCCGGCGCCGAGGAGTTCCTCGCCGACCGCGAGTACCTCGGTGGCCGCGCCGCCGTGCCGGGCGAGCAGCGAGGCCGCCACCTCTCCCTCCGGCACCGGGCGGCTGTCGCGGTGGCCGGGCGCGCCGACCAGCGGCAGCCGGGCGGTCCAGCAGGCGCGGGCGGACAGCTCGCGCAGCCGGACGGCGGTGTCCACGGCGTCCTCGGCCATCCGGCGGTAGGTGGTGAGCTTGCCGCCGACCACGGTGATCACGCCGTTCGGCGACTCCAGGACGGCGTGCTGCCGGGAGATGTCGGCGGTGGCGCCGTCGCCGGTGTCGATCAGCGGACGCAGCCCCGCGTAGGCGCCGCGCACATCGGCCCTGGTCAGTGCCGTCTCCAGGGCGCCGTTCACGGTGTCGAGGAGGAAGTCGACCTCGGCCTCGGAGGGCTGCGGCTCGTCCGGGACCGGACCGGGCGCGTCCTCGTCGGTGAGGCCGATCGCCACCCGGCCGAGCTGCTGCGGCAGCGCGAAGACGAAGCGGCTGGTGGAGCCGGGCACCGGGACGGTCAGCGCGGCGAGCGGCCGGCCGAGCGCGGCCGCGTCCACCACCAGGTGGGTGCCGCGGCTGGGCCGCAGCCGGATGGACGGGTCCACCTCGCCCGCCCAGACACCGGTGGCGTTGACGACGGCGCGGGCGTTCAGGGAGAACGACGCCCCGGTGAGGGTGTCGACGAGCCGGGCGCCCGTCCCGGTGACCTCCTCGGCGCGCACCCGGGTGAGCACGGTCGCCCCGTACTGCGCCGCGGTGCGGGCCAGTGCCACCACCAGGCGTGCGTCGTCGATCAGTTGGCCGTCGTGGGCGACCAGCGCGCCGGACAGGCCCGCGCCGCGGAGGCCCGGCACCAGGGCCCGGGCGCGGTCGGCGCCCACCCGGCGGACCCGGGGCAGCAGACCGCCCGGCGTACCGGCGCTCAGCCGCAGCGCGTCGCCCGCGTGGAAGCCGACCCGGACCAGCGCGGCCTGGCCGGGGCGGAACAACCCGTCCAGCAGCGGCACCAGTTGGGGCAGCGGCCGGACCAGGTGCGGGGCGGTGCGGGTCATCAGCACACCGCGCTCGACGGCGCTCTCCCGGGCCACCCCGATCCGCCCCGAGGCGAGGTAGCGCAGACCGCCGTGGACGAGCTTGGAACTCCAACGGCTGGTCCCGAAGGCGAGGTCGCGGGACTCCACCAGCACCACGCACAGCCCGCGCGCGGCCGCGTCCAGGGCGACGCCCGCGCCGGTGACACCGCCGCCGATCACCAGCAGGTCGACCGACGGGCGGTCGGCGAGCGCGGAGAGCTCCAACTCGCGGCGGCGGGCGGTGAGTCGGGCGGTCCCGGCGAAGGGCCCGGCGGTGGTGGTCATCTGCGCCTCCGAGGCGGTCGGTCTGCGGGCGGTGCGCGGGCGGGCGGGCGTAACGCGGGGACGTGGGGACGCGGGGACCTGGGGACGCGGAACTACGGCGCGAGGTACCCGTCGAGGGCCCGGGCGAGCTCCCGCCGCCAGGCCTCCTCGGGCAGCACCGGGGCCACCATGCGGTGCGACTGCACGGTGGACTGGGCGATCAGCAGCACCATCGCGGCCAGTTCGAGCGGCTCCCCGGCCCGGATCGAGCCGTGCCGCTGCCCCTGCTCGATCCCCGACCGCAGCGCCTCCAGCAGTCCGCGCT
This sequence comes from Kitasatospora purpeofusca, assembly GCF_000718025.1. Lineage (GTDB taxonomy): Bacteria > Actinomycetota > Actinomycetes > Streptomycetales > Streptomycetaceae > Kitasatospora > Kitasatospora purpeofusca. The sequence continues at coordinate 52,920 of NZ_JODS01000002.1, read as the reverse complement.
GGCTGGCGCCCAGGCGGTCGACCACGTACTCGAAGAGCGTGTCGGAGTCGCCGGAACGCAGCAGCGCGCCCAGCACCGGGTGGTCGCGCAGCCGGACGGCCACCTCGACCACGCCGTCGACGAACGCGCCCCGGTCGGTACCGGTGAGCCGGACGGCGTCCCGGGTGGCCGCGATCTCCCGGGTGAGCAGCGCGCCGATCACGGCGCGGACGTCCGGCCAGCGCCGGTAGACGGTCGGCCGGCTCACTCCGGCGCGGCGCGCGATCTCGGCCAACTGGGCGCGGCCGACGCCGAGTTGGACGATCAGCTCGGCGGCGGCGTCGAGGATCGCGTCATCGGTGCCGCGCTCGGCGGCACGCTCCGTACCGCGCTCGGCGGCAGGCCCGGCGGCAGGCCCGGCGGCGCGCTCGGCGGTCGGCTCGTGAAGCTCGTTACTACTTGACATGATGTGTAAAACTGTAACGCATGACCCCCGAGAAGCAAGCGGCACCGGCGACCCTCACCGGTACGGCCACCCTGCCGCTCCCCCCGATGAAGTGGGACGCCTGGGGCGACCCGGCCCTCGCCAAGGAGCTGTCCGCCGACATCAAGGGCCTGCTCGCCGCCGCCCTCGGCGTCACCGGCGACGCCGCGCCCGGGCCCGACGCCTCGGAGGTCGTCCTGCGGCCGTCCGCCCTCACCCCCGACGACCTCGCGGCGCTCGCCACCGTCGTCGGCGAGGCCCACCTCAGCACCGCCGACGCCGACCGCCTCCCCCGGGCCGGCGGCAAGTCCACCCCCGACCTGCTGCGCCGCCGCTCGCGCGACCCGCAGGACGCGCCCGACGCCGTCGTGCTGCCCGGCGGCGAGGACGAGATCACCGCGCTGCTCGCGATCTGCACCGAGCGCCGGATCGCCGTCGTGCCGTTCGGCGGCGGCACCAGCGTCGTCGGCGGACTGGACCCGGAGCGCGGGTCGTTCGCCGCCGTCGTCTCGCTCGACCTGCGCCGGCTCGACCAGCTCCTCGACCTCGACGAGACCTCCGGCGAGGCCCTCCTCGGCGCCGGTCTCACCGGCCCGGCCGCCGAGGCCCTGCTCGCCGAGCGCGGCTTCGAACTCGGCCACTATCCGCAGAGCTTCCGTTTCGCCACCATCGGCGGCTTCGCGGCCACCCGCTCCTCCGGCCAGAACTCGGCCGGCCACGGACGGTTCGACGACATGGTGCGCGGCCTGCGGGTGGTCACCCCGACCGGCGTGCTCGACCTCGGCCGCGCCCCCGCCTCCGCCGCCGGCCCCGACCTGCGCGAGCTGTTCCTCGGCTCCGAGGGCGCCCTCGGCGTGATCACCGCCGTCCGGGTCCGCGTCCACCCCGTGCCCGCCGTCAAGGCGTACGAGGCCTGGTCGTTCCCCGACTTCACCACCGGCGCCGCCGCGCTGCGCGCCGTCGAGCAGCAGGGCACCGGCCCGACCGTCATCCGGCTCTCCGACGAGGCCGAGACGATGATCAACCTGGCCATGACCGAGAGGATCGGCGGCGAGGCCGCCGTCACCGGCTGCCTCGCGGTCACCGTCTTCGAGGGCACCGCCGAGCAGGTCGCCGCCCGCCACCAGCTCACCCGTGCCGCCCTGCTCGCCGCCGGCGGCACCTCGCTCGGCGAGGCCCCCGCCCGGGCCTGGGAGCACGGCCGGTTCAACGCCCCGTACCTGCGCGACTCGCTGCTCGACGCGGGCGCGCTGTGCGAGACCCTGGAGACCGCCGCCGGCTGGCGCGACCTGCACGCCCTGCGGTTCGCCGTCACCACCGCGCTGACCGAGGCCCTGCCCGGCTCGCTCGTGCTGTGCCACATCTCGCACGTCTACCCGACCGGGGCCTCGCTCTACTTCACCGTGGTCGCCGCCCTCGGCGAGGAGCCGCTGCAGCAGTGGGGCGCCGCCAAGCGGGCCGCCTGCGACGCCATCGTCCGGTCCGGCGGCACCATCACCCACCACCACGCCGTCGGCACCGACCACCGCCCCTGGATGGCCGACGAGATCGGCGACCTCGGCGTGCGCATCCTGCGCGCCGTCAAGGCCGAGATCGACCCCGCCGGCATCCTCAACCCGGGCAAGCTGATCCCGTGAGCGACCGGAGAACCATCGCCCGCGTCGTTCTCCTCACCAACCCAGCGGCCGCGGCCGGCCACGCCGAACCGGCGGCCCACCGCGCCACCGCCCGCCTGCGCGCCCACGGCATCACCGTGGACCCGCGGGCGGGCGGCTCCGCCGCCGAGTCGCTCGCGCTCGCCCGGGAGGCGGTCGCCTCGCCGACCTGCGACGCCCTGGTCGTCGTCGGCGGCGACGGCATGATCAACCTCGCCCTCCAGGCCGTGGCCGGCACCGCCACCCCGCTCGGCGTGATACCCGCCGGCACAGGCAACGACCACGCCCGCGCCCACGGCCTGCCCCGGGACACCCCCGAGGCCGCCGCCGACACCGTCGCCGCCGGCCGCACCCGCACCGTCGACCTCGGCCGGGTCACCGCCGCCGACGGCACCACCCGCTGGTTCGGCTCCGTCCTCGCCAGCGGCTTCGACTCCCTGGTCAGCGACCGCACCAACCGGCTGCGCTGGCCGCGCGGCCGGATGCGCTACAACCTCGCGATCGCCGTGGAGTTCGCCAACCTCCGCCCGCTGCCGTTCCGGATCACCCTCGCCGACGGGACGCAGATCGAGCGCGACCTCACCCTCGCCGCCGTCGGCAACACCAGCAGCTACGGCGGCGGGATGCTCATCTGCCCCGACGCCGACCCCGCCGACGGCCTGCTAGACGTCACCCTCGTCGACGCCATGCCCCGGCGGCGGATCGCCCGCTTCTTCCCCACCCTGCTCAAGGGCACCCACACCGCCCGGCCCGAGGTCACCACCCACCGCACCACCTCGCTGCGCCTCGACTCCCCCGGCATCACCGCCTACGCGGACGGCGAGTTCATGGCACCGCTGCCGGTCGAGGTCACCGTCGTGCCGGGGGCGCTGCGGCTGCTCGTCCCGGACCACGGTCCCGAGCAATGATCGGGAACTCCCGCAACTGTCGGGCGGATCAGTAGACTGACCGCTCTCGACTCCGTCCAGAACCAGCCTTGTGGGGGGCACCTGTGGACGTGCACATTTCCGTGACCGGTGGGGAGACCGTCGCGGAGGCCGAATCGCTGACCGACTGGCTCCGGGGCGAACCGGGCCTGACCCGGGTCACCCTGACCGGGCGTGCGCCCGCGCCCGGGGAGATGGGCTCGGTGCTGGACGCCGTCACCGTCGCCCTCGGCGCCGGCGGCGCACTCTCGGTGCTCGCCTCCTCCCTGCGCGTCTGGTTCGCCCAGCCCCGGCGCAGCGACGTCCGGCTGAAGATCCGTCGGGCCGACGGCGGGACGCTGGAACTCGACGCCAAGCGGGTGCGCGCCGGGGACCTGGAGGACCTCCTGCGCACCGCGCTGGAGAGCCAGGAGCCGGAGGGCCGGACCCCGTCCGGTCCCGAGCAGGGCTGAGGTGCGCCTCCCGGACCCCCTGCGGTCCCGGATCGTGCTGGTCGGCGCGAGCACGTACACGGACCCGGACCTGCCGGACCTCCCGGCGGTCCGGCGCACCGTGGCCGACCTGGCGACCCTGTTCACCGACCCGGACCACGGGGTCGTCCCGGAGGAGCACTGCACCGTCCTCCTCGACGACGCCGACCTCGGCCGGGTCGGCCGCCAGCTGCGCGAGGCCGCTCGGGCCGCCGAGGACCTGCTCCTGGTCTACTTCACCGGCCACGGACTGGTCGGCGGCCGCCGGCACGACCTCTATCTCGCGCTGCCCGACAGCGAGTACGGGGACCCGGACTTCACCTCGATCGAGTACGACAAACTGCGCGGCACCGTGCTCAACAGCCGCGCCACCACCAAGATCATCGTGCTGGACTGCTGCTTCTCCGGCCGCGCCGTGACCGGCACCATGGCCGGCGGCACCGGCACCATCAACCAACTGGAAGTCTCCGGCACCTACGTGCTGACCTCCGCCCAGCGCGACCAGGTCTCCCTCTCCCCGCCCGGCGAGGACCACACCGCCTTCTCCGGACGGCTCATCCGACTGCTGCGCGAGGGCATAGCCGGCGGCCCGGAGTACCTCACCGTCGACGACCTGTACCAGCGCCTCGTCAGCCTGATGGTCGCCGAGGGCCTGCCCGTCCCCCTCAACAGCACCACCGAGAGCGCCAACCTGATCGCCCTCGGCCACAACCGGATCTACGCCGACAACGTCGCCCCCGCACTGCGCGAGCGGCAGGTGGCCGCCGAACAGCAGGCCCTGGAGGGCGACTGGGCCGGCGCCGCCGCCTCCCTCCAAGGAGTACTGGAGGAGCAGACCCGCCTCCTCGGCGCCGAACACGAGGACACCCTGCGCTGTCGCCGCGCCCACGCCCACTGCGTCGGCGGCGCCGGCGACCCGGCCGAAGCCGCCCGCCTGCTGCGGCCCCTCCCCGCCGCCCACGCCCGCCTGCTCGGCAAGGACCACCCGGAAACCCTGCACACCCGCCAGTTCCTCGCCGTCAACCTCGGCGAGGCCGGCCACCGGACGGAGGCCATCGCCGTCCTACGGGTCCTCCTCGCCGACCGCAGCCGCCTCCTCGGCAGCGAACACGAGGACACCCTGCGGACCCGGCACATGCTGGCCCGGAACCTCGCGCTGACGGGCGCCGAGGAGGAGGCGACGGCACTGCTGCGGCAACTCGTCGCGGAGCGGGACCGGGTGCTGGGCACGCAGCACCCGCACACGGTACGGGCGCGGAAGGAGCTGGCGGTGCTGGAGCGGGGGCAACGGAGTGTTTGAGGGTTACACCGACCGCGCACGGCGAGTCGTCGAAGGGGCCGAGGACGAGGCGCGACGACTCGGCCACTCCGAAGTGGGGACCGCGCACCTGCTGTTGAGCCTTGTCCATCTTGGCGAAGGGGTTGCCGTCACAGCACTGCGCAGCCTCGGGGTGTCGCCCGACCTCCTCCGCCGGGAGATCGACCGCCGGCTCAGTCCCGGTGACTCCAACGCTCCTGGCAAGCGTCCGCCGAGCCGGATGGTCCAGACAGTGCTGAAGCTGGCGAGCAACGAAGCTGCGGACCTCGGCCATGACTACATCGGCACCGAACACATCCTGCTGGGGCTCCTCCGCGAAGAAAGCGGTGTCGCCGCAAAAGTACTCTCGTCCGCCAGGATCGACGCCGGCCGGGTCCGTCAGCCAATCCTCGAAATCCTGGCTTCGCTCGAGCTCCAGGAACCTCCCACGACGCTCGTCCTGCTCAGCCGGAACGTCAGTGCCGAGGCGCTCCTCCGACCGGCGGAAGGCATCGTCGGCCGACAACCGGACATCGACCGCGTCCTCCAGGTGCTCAGCCGGCGGGCCCGCAACGTCGCGCTGCTGGTGGGCGATCCCGGGGTGGGGAAAACCAGCATCGCGGCCGGGCTGGCACAGGCCGTCGTCCGCCAGGAGGTCCCCTCGCGATTCCTCGGCCGGAGCGTCCTCCGCCTCGACATCACCGCGCTGTTCACCGACCCCCGGCACCACGGGCGCTTCACCGAGGTGATGGCCGAACTGGTGGGGGACATCCTCCGGTCCTCGAACCTCATCCTCTTCCTCGACAACGCCCTCTCCGTCGTCCGCACCCGGGAGGGGCAGGCCGAGGCGCTGGCCTTCTTCCGGCCCGTGTTCGACGTGCCCGGCGTCTCGATCGTCGCGGCCACCGGCTCCGTCGACCACCGACGGTGGGAGCGGGACTCGGGCCTCGACCGGCGGATCCAACCGGTACCGGTGGCCGAACCGGCGCCGGAGGACGTGCTGCAGATCCTGCGCAGCGCCCGGCAGCGGCTGATCGACCACCACGAGGTCGAGATCACCGACGAGGCCCTCGCCGCAGCCGCCCGACTCGCCCACGGCTACCTGCCCGGCCACGCCCTGCCGGGTGCCGCGATCGACCTGCTGGACGAGGCGAGCGCACAGGTCCGCTCCGGACCGGTGCCCTCCGGCACGACGCCGAGCGTCACCGAGGAGGTGGTGACCCGGACGGCCGGCGCGGCCGCCGCCCTCCCGGTGGCCCCCCGCCCACCGGTGCTCTCCCCTCCCGTCCCGCACGACCCGACCGTGTGGTCCATGAGCTGAGCCGCCGCTACCCCAACTCCAGCGCCTCCCAGGCGAAGCCCTCCCCCCACCCCGGCTCACGGCGGGCCCAGGCGGCCATGGCGTCGATCACCGGCTCGGGGCCGTCGAGCTTCACCTGGAAGTGCCGGTCGGCGCCGCCGTCCCGGTACTCGAAGGAGTAATCACCCCCGCTCTCGTGCCACACCTGCACATAGACGTCGGGCTCGTCGGGTATCCGCTCGACCACCAGAAAGCGGTCCCGCCTCCCCCCGATCCGCCGCACCAGCCCGGCCAACCCCTCGGCATCCGGCCGCGGGTGGTCCCGGTCGTCTTCCGTCCGCACCGTGATCTCCAGCATGAACCGGATCCTGGCACGAACCACTGACAACACCTCCGGCAGCGGGCACTCCCCAAGGGCGGCCGTGGAGGTGCTGCGGCCACGAATCGAGCCGCCGCGCGCAGGAAGTCGGATCCGCCGACTTCCTGCGCGGCAGATCCATGGATACCCGCACGCGGCCCAACCCATCGGGCCCTCGATGGCACCCACGGCCAAGGAACGGCACCACAACCGGCGCCGACCGGAGAGTCAGCATCTACGGTGCCACCACGGCAACCCCGGGTCTTCCGTCGGCTCGTGATGCGTCCGCCCGAGAAGCACCGCGTCCAGGCGCTCGACCCTGCACTCGGAGTTCGCCGGCGGCCCGTGGCGGAAGCATGAACAGAGCGTCCTGCAGCTTGTCCCGGGCCCAACCCTCGCCCCAGCAGGGGCAGGTGAACTCCGCCTCCGATTGCCTCCACCGGCGTCTCGTGCCATTGACGCGCACGGACCACACGCTCAGCGCCACCGCCACGATGCCCGGGGACAATCGCTCCCGTGCAAGCACACGGACAGCGGCATCCGCCGCTCCCGACAGACCTGGGACATCGCGATACCGCCCCCAGGGCTACCCCAACCGCGTTCCCGCGGCCGGATCGAAGCCGGTCTTCTACGAGGCACGGCCCCTTCGGATGCAGATCATGGACCAATTGCCGACCTTCAACCGACCCCCGCCGCAACGCAAGCTCCCCAGCCCTCACACCAACAAAGAACTAGCGACCACACGATGCGACAAGCCGTCCAACAAAGCACTACTAGGTCGTCCCGCAGCAGAACGGCCCTTGATTCATGCCCACGACCTGGATTTCACGGAGTTCCGCTCAGAGCCACAAGAAACGCCCCACCCACCGCGGGCACCGGTCGCGACTGGGCAGGACGACGGATCGCGCCCTCCCCGTACAGGAAGTCGGACCCACCGACTTCCTGTACGGCAGGTCCATGGATCCCCGCACGTGGAACGCCCCCCTGCCGCACGGAGCCTGCGGCAGGGGGGCGTTCGGTCGGTGAGGCGTCGGGTCAGCCCTTCGGGGCTGGCGGGGTGGGCAGGGTGCCGGTGAGGAGGGGCCATTCGCGGTGGAAGGGCGGGAGGGGGAGGCGGCCCTCGATCAGCGGGGTGCCGAAGATCTTGAGGTGGGCGAGGAGTGCGCCGTTGAGGTCGATGCCGCCGACGAGGGCCCAACTGCCCTGGATGCGGGGCGTGCCGCCGGGGACGTCCACGGCGAGGGAGCCGTCGGCCTTGGCCTGGAGGTAGGGGGCGACGGTGGCCTCGACGCCGACCGCGTCGTAGAGGCCGACGCTGACCTCGGTGCCGAGGGCGGCGCGGACGGCGGCCTTGCCGTCGAGGCGGACGTGGACCGGGGAGACCTTGGTGTCGGGGGCGTCGGCGGCGGAGGTCCAGCCGCGGCCGCCGCCGGTCCAGTCGGCGCGGACCGCCCAGGTGCCGGTGGCCTCCTGCTCGGCCTCGACGTGGACCTGGCCGTCGGCGCCGACCTCCAGGTAGCAGGTGAGGGCGAGGTTGACGACGACCGGCAGCCCGGCGACGTTCAGCACCGGGCTGGCCTGGAGCTTGGCGAAGGGGACCCGGACCGGCGCGGCGGTGGCGCGGGCGAAGTCGCCGGTGACCTTCCAGTGGGCTCGGGCGCCGAGGTCGAAGCCGATGGAGGCGGTGCGCGGGGTGCCGACACCGGCGCCGTGGTAGGCGAAGCGGACGGACGGGTGGAGGGAGAGTTCGCCGGTGGCCTCGGCGGTGGCACCGCCCGGCAGCGGGATCGGGGCCTTGGCGTCGACCTCCAGGGTGCCGGACGCCTCGGCCTTGGTGGTGCCGTTCTCCCGGCCGACGGTGGCCGTGACGTCCTTGACCAGCGGGGTGACCTTGATCGCCTTGGGGTCGACCGGGACCGTGCCGTCGGCCTCGGCGGCGCCGAGCAGCTCGGGCAGGGTGGCCGGGCGGGTGGCCAGGCTGATGGTGTTGCCGGCGCCGGGGTGGACGGCGGTGACGGCGAGGAGCGCGCCCTGCGGGGCGGCGTCGGTGGGCGGGCTGGCGAGCAGGCGCCCGGGCTGGACCGCCTGGGTGAGGGCCGGGACGGCGGAGGGCGAGGACGTGGTGGGGGTGGGAGTGGGGGCGGAGGACGCTGCGGGCGCTGCGGGCGCGGACAGGACGGCGGTGCCGGCGGCCGGGTCGTAGGCGGTGAGCCGGAGGTCGGTGGCCGCCGGGGTGGCGGCGGCACCGTCGGCGGACGGGGTGCCGACCGCCACGGTCTGCGCACCGGGCTGCGCGGCCGCGACCGGCAGCGGCAGCGGGGCGGGGCCCGCCGTCGGCGCGACGGCGGCAGCGGGCGGGGCCGAGGAGGCCGGGGGTGCGGCGGCGGAGGATCCGCTCGGGGCCGGAGTGGCCGCCTTGCCGGCGGGGCGGGCGGCGGCGGCCGCCGAGGCGTGCGCGGTCGGGGATCCGCCGGGCGCGGGGGCCGCCGGGTTCGCCGCGCCGGTGGCGGCGACGGGGACGGCGGACGGCACGTCGACGGTGACCGAAGCGGCCCGTCCGTCGCCGGAGGCGGGCCCGCAGGCGGCGACGCCGAGCAGGAGCAGGGAGGCGAGGGCAGGCCGGACGGCCGGGACGAGAGGACTCTTCACCGGGGCTCTTTCAGCGGCGTGTTCCACGCGGGCGGCGGCGCGCGGACGGTGCGCGCCGGCCCGGGAACGAGGGTGGGTGTGGCAGGGGGAGCGCGGCCCGCACGGCCGCGCGGATCGTCATGTTACTGACGAGAAATCAGGTTGTCGAAGACATGTCCGACAAGTGAACAGCGTCCCGATCGCGCCTCAAGGGCTGTACCACCAAGGGTGGTTGGTGCACGTTCGGAGCCGAACCACCCCCGTTCGGCGGGGGTGCGGCGCTTCGCAATCCACCACTCGGCGGGGCTCCTCCCCCGCCGGTGGACGGGCCCCGGACGGGCCCCGGGGCGGCCTGTCGGCATTCCCCGCCGGGAATTGTCGGGCCTCCCTCCGTCTCCCAGGATGGGTGGCGCGAAGGACGACTACGAGGGGATCGAGGAAGTCACGATGAGCACGAGGACCAGCACCAGCACCAACGTGAGCACCGGCACCGCGCAGCAGATCGCCGAGCGCTATGTCGCGCTCTGGAACGAGCCCGACCCGGAGCGGCGGCGCCGGGCGGTCGAGGAGCTGTGGGCGACGGACGGCGTCCACCTGCTCCAGCCGCCCGAGGACATGCGCGAGCGGGCGGCCGAACTCGGCTTCGCGGAAACCGTGCTGGAGGCCCGCGGCCACGGCGCCCTGGAGCGGCGGGTGGCCCGGGCGCACGAGGAGTTCGTGGCCGGCGGCGACTACGTGTTCCGCGAGCAGGGTGAGGCGATCCAGGTCGGCGACGCCGTCAAGCTGACCTGGGTGATGGTGCGCCCGGGCGAGGACGAGGTGCTCGGCGGCGGGGTCGAGCTGCTGGTACTGGACAAGGACGGCCGGATCGCGACCGACTACCAGTTCCCCGGGCTCTGATCCCCCGGCTCCAGCTCCGCATAGGCGCGCAGGGCGACAGCCGTCGGCTCGTCGACCGGCAGGAAGGCCTCCAGTCGCAGTTCGGCGAGCGTCACGTCGACGGCGGTCGCGAAGGTGGTCACCGTCGTCATCAGGTGCAACTCGCCGTACGGGCTGCGCAGATGCAGCGGGACGGCGAAGCCCAGCGGATCCCGGGCGGCCGGGGACTCGTCCAACGGCGGCACGTAGCCCGCCAGTTCGTCGTGCAGTTCAGCCAGGTGCGAGGTCGCCGCCAGGACATGCCGGGACCACGCCGCGAAGTTGACGATCCTCGGGGCGAGCCCGGCCGGATGCAGGGCGAGCCGGTAGGCGTTCGCGCCCCGGCCGAGCAGCTCGGGCGCGGCCCCCTCGGTCAGCAGTCCGAGCGCGGCATTGGCCGCGACGATGTCGCCCCGGCCGTCCACCACCACGGCGGGGTAGGGGAGATGACCTTCCAGGATGTGGCCGAGCGCGGAGCGGACGGGCGCCAGCTCGGGCCCGTCGAGCTGGCACTCCGCGTACACGGGGGCGTAACCGGCCGACAGCAGAAGCTCGTTGCGCTCGCGCAGCGACAGGTCGAGCGACTCGGCGAGCCGGACGACCATGCCGCGCCCGGGGGCCGACCGGCCCGACTCCATGAAACTGAGGTGGCGCTGGGTGGTGCCCGCCCGGCCGGCGAGTTCGAGCTGGCTGAGGCGGCGGCCGGTGCGGCGCTCGCGGAGCGTACTGGGAAAGTCCACGACAGCCAGTTGTAGCCGGAACGGGGCCGCCGAGCCATTCCCCGGAGGGAATGCGCGGTGAACTCTCGGGGCGGGGCAGGGGGGTGGGGCAGGGAGGGGCCGAGCGGGCCGGGCACCTTTGCTGGCCGGGCGACCAGCTGCTCGAAAACGCCCTGTTGGTCACACGCCCAACCGCTCGGTCATCCCATTGGTCGGGTGGCCAACTGCCCGGACGGCCTGTTGGGCGGGCACCCAGTTCGCCGGACCGGCACCCTGTTGGTCGCACGCCCAACCCATCGGACATCCCGTTGGCCAAGCGCCCAACCGCCCCGCCGACCGCCCGCCCGGACGCCCGTTGGCCAAGCGCCCAACCCCCTCAGACGCCCCGCTGCGCCGTCACCGTGCCCTCGTCGATCGCCGCCAGCAGCTCGGCGTGGTCGGCGGCGGTCCGGTCGGCGTACCGGACCGAGAAGTCGGCGATGGCCTCGGCGAAGACGTCCGAGCGGCCCAGGTAGCCGGCGACGGCGAACCGGTCGCCGGAGCGGGCGTGCGCGCGGGCAAGGGTACGGCCGCAGAGGTCGGCGTACTTCCGCAGGTCGGCTGGCGTCATCCGGGCGACGTCCGCCGAGCCCTTCATGTCGCGCAGCTGGCGGCCGTAGAAGTGCCGCCCGGCCGGGCCGGTGGTCCAGCCGAGGAAGATGTCGCTGGCCGCCTGCATGAGGTGCTGGCCGGTGACGACCCGACGGCCGCCGTGGACCACCGGCGCCTCGGCGGACGGGCGGGAGACGGGCAGGTACTCCTCCAGCACGGACCGCCCGGCCTCCTTGATCTGCAGGAACAGCGGATCGCTCTCGTCCCGCCCGGACAGCAGCAGGATGAAGCAGCGGGTACCGACACTGCCGACGCCGACCACCTTGCGGGCGACGTCCACCAGTTGGAACCGGTCGAGCAGCACGCGGCGGTCCTCGGCGAGGGTGGCCCGGTAGTCGCCGTAGATCTTGCCGACCAGGCGCAGTTCGTCCTCCGGCAGCCGCTCGATCAGCGGCGGGTCGTCGACGATCCGCCGCCGCCCGTCCTCGCCCTTCTCGGTGAGCTTGCCGAAGGCCTGGAGGCTGGTGCGGCGGCGGGCCTTGTCCAGGTTGGCCTCGACGCGCTTGCGGCGGCTGGCCTTGCCGACCAGCGGCAGGATGTCCTCGGTGTCGATCCGGGCGTACCAGACGTCGAGTTCGCCCATCCCGGCGAGGCGGCGCACGGCGGTGGCGTAGCCCTGCGCGGCGGTGAGCGCGGCGCGGCGGACCTGCTCCTCGGAGTGGCCGTTGTCGCGGGCCGCGACGGCGACGCTGGCGGCGAGGCGCTTGACGTCCCACTCGAACGGGCCGGGGTAGGTCTCGTCGAAGTCGTTGACGTCGAAGAGCAGTGCCCGCTCCGGCGAGGCGTACACGCCGAAGTTCAACAGGTGGGCGTCACCGCAGAGTTGGACGGTGATACCGGTGTCGGGGACGGCCGCCAGATCGGCGGCCATGACGGCGGCGGAGCCGCGCAGGAAGGCGAACGGCGATTCGGCCATCCGCCCGTAGCGGATCGGGCCGAGGTCGGCGACCCGGTCCTCGGCCTGCCGGGCCAGCACGGCCAGCGGGTCGGGCCGGTCGGCGGAGGGGATCCAGGGGCCGTGGGCGGAACGCGGTACGCGGTCGCGGGCGGCCCGGCCGCGCCGCCGGCGTTCGGTCGGACTGGTCATGCGCGGCTCCTCGGTGCGTCCGTCCGGCGGGTTCCCGTCCAGCGGGTCCCCCGTCCGGCAGGACCGGGATGCTCCCGCGGTCCTCCCCGCGACGCTAGATCACGCCCGGCGGCGCGGCATGTCGGGACCGAACGGTCCGTGCCGGGGACGGGGCGGACGGGCGGACCGGGGCGGGCGTCCGGTCGCCCGCCCCGGTGCCCGCCGCGCTCCGCCGAACGGGCCCCACCGACCGGGCTGAGCCGAACGGACCGGGCCGACCGGGCTGAGCCGAACGAACCGGGCCGACCGGGCGGGGCGCCGCCGATCACTCGACCACGAAGTCCGCCATCATCGCCATGTCCTCGTGCTCCAGGTTGTGGCAGTGCAGCATGTACGTCCCCGCGTAGTCGGTGAACCGCACCAGCACCTCCACCGCCTCGGCCGGCCGCAGGTCCACGGTGTCCTTCCAGCCCGCGTCGTACGGCCCCGGGTCCTTGCCGTTGCGGGACAGCACCTGGAAGGAGTTCAGGTGCACATGGACGGGGTGGTGGACGTCCGAGAAGAACCGCCACTTCTCGATGGAACCGAGCGCCGGCCGGGCGAGCGAGCGGCCCGGCTCGTAGGGCTGGTTGTTGATCGTCCAGCCCGCGTTGCGGCTGCGCCGGAAGCCGAAGGTCCGGGTGGTGACGGCGGCGGCCGGGTCGAGCCGCTCCAGGGTGCAGAGCCGTTCGGGGACGGTCGAGTCGTCGCGCACCGGCCGCGAGGAGACGTCGAAGCGCATGACCTCCTCCGTCCGCCCGCTGCCGAACCGGTTCATCAGCCGGACCTGGGTGCCGGCCGGGTAGCGGGCGAAGTCGACCACCAGGTCGAAGCGCTCGGCGGGCGCGATCTCGACCGCGTCGTGCGCGATCGGCTGCTCCAGCAGGCCGCCGTCGCCGCCGATCTGGACCAGGGCGTCGCCGCCGGACGGCTGCGGGTCGAGTTCCAGCCGGTAGAGGCGGGTGTTGGAGGCGTTGAGCACGCGCAGCCGGTAGCGGGCCCGGTCGACCTCGGCGCGCGGCCAGGGGGCGCCGTTGACCAGGACGACGTCGCCGAGGACGCCGTTCATGTAGTCCTCGGTGACGCCGGGGACGGCGAGGGTCGCGTCGGCGGCGGGGTAGGCGAAGGAGCCGTCGGCGCTGAAGGACCGGTCGGCGAGCATCAGCGGGAGTTCGCGCTCGCCGCGCGGCAGCGGCAGGGCCTCCTCCTCCTCGTCGCGGACCAGGTGGAAACCGGCCAGGCCGCGCCAGACGCCGGGACCGGTGAAGCCCATCCGGTGGTCGTGGTACCAGAGGGTGGCCGCGCGCTGGCGGCACGGGTAGCCGTACGTGCGCTCGCCGGTGACGGTCCGGGAGAGGTCTGCGGCACCCGTCGTTCCGGTCATGCCGGCCATGCCCGCCATTCCGGCCATTCCGGCCATCGGGTGGTCGGCATGGCCCGGGTGGTCGGCGTGGGCGGCCCAGGTGGAACGGTCGGCGGACGAGCCGACCGGGAGCAGCAGGTCCACCGGGTAGCCGTCGCTCTCCGCCGGGGTGTGGCCGCCGTGGAGGTGGACCACGGTGGGCACCGCCAGCTCGTTGCGGTGCCGCACCACCATCTCCCGGCCGGAGCGGGCCACCAGGGTCGGACCGGGGAAGGTCCCGCCGTACGTCCAGGCCTCGGTGCGCAGTCCGGGCAGGACCTCCAGCCGGGCGATCTGCTGGGTGATCTCGTAGTGGTCCGAGGTGGCGTCGGAGCGGACGGGGGCGAGGACCGCCGGGACGGGAAGCGGTACCTGGAACGCCGCCGGCAGCGGGACCTCGCTGCTCAGCAGCCGGCCGGGCCGGCCCTCGGCCAGCAGCCGGGCAGTCGCCGGGCCGGCGAAGGCCCCGACGGCACCCGCACCGAGCACGGCCACGCCGGCGCCGAGGAACCGGCGGCGGTTCACGGCGTCACCTCCACCGCGTCGGCGCCCGGGCCGGTGGGCCGGGGCAGCCGACCGGAGCCGCCGTCGCCGGTCCCGGAACCGGCCACGGAGCCGGACTCGGGTTCGGAGCCGGACTCGGACTCGGACTCGGCGGGCGCTTCGGCGACGGGTTCAGTGTCCGACGACGGCGACAGCGCCGGGGCCGGGACCGGGGCCAGGGCCGGGGCCGGCCGCCAGGCCCCGACCAGGCCGAACAGCAGCCCGCTGACCAGCAGCACGCCCAGGGTCACGTGCACGCCGACCGCCCGTTCGTAGCCGGTCCCCATCTGGGCCCCCAGCGCGGCCAGCAGCAGCGCGCTGGCGCAGAGCGGCCACCACGGCCCGCGCGCGCCGCCCGCTCCCCCGCCGCGGCGGACCAGCGCGGCCACCGGCAGCTGGGCGAGCAGCAGGCCGCCCAGGGCCATCGCGGCCAGCTCGTGCGCCCGCAGCGCCTCGTAGTGGCCGTTCAGGAAGCTGCCGGCCAGCACCGTCTGGGCCAGCCCCAGCACGGCCGACGCGGTCGCGGTGGCCCGCAGCAGCAGCCGCGGCAGGCGGATCCCCGGGGGGACGGCCGGGGCAGGGGCCGACGGGCCCGCCGGGGCGAGCGACGGAAGGCGGGGCGTGCGGGCCACGGGGGGACTGCTCAACGGTCGGCCTTCTCTCTGCCGGGCACCGCGGCGGAGCGGGCAGGCCGGGATGACAGGCATGCCGGACGCGCTCGGCGCGGGGGGCGGGTGGGTGTGACGTGGCACTACGGGCGCGCGCCACCTGGACGGACGCGGCCGTGAGCGTAACTGATCACACATCACTATCGGTGTGGCTCAAGGGCTTTACGGCCGACGACCACTCTCGCGCGGCTGTTCAGCCCGGCTTTGTCACCCGAACGGCCGGTGCGACGTCCCGCGCGGGCCTCCGCCGCGAGCCCCTGTCGTGCTCCCACGAGCCCACGCGTGCGCAGAACCGCGCGCGCGGGCACGTACACGCGAACCCGCGGACGCGGCCCCGCGCACGCGAAGGGCCCCGGTCCACCGACGACACCCCCGTCGCCCTCGGTGGACCGGGGCCCGGACCCGAAGGCCGCCCCTTCTCCCGCCACGCCCCGCCACGCCTCGCCTCGCCACACCCCGTCGCGTCGCGTCGCGTGCGGAACCGCTACTGCTTCCCGCCGCCCATCGCGATCGGCCGGGACCGCAGCAGCGCCCTGGCCGGAGCAGCGGTCGCGGCCAGGCACAGCGCCACCGCCCCGGCGGCCAGCGGCAGCGCCGTCCCCGGCGGCACGTACGGCGAGGCACCGGTGAGGCCCCGGGTGACCGGCACCAGGGTGACCCAGGCGATCACCGCGCCGACCCCCAGGCCGGTCGCGGCCACCAGCAGCGCCTCCCAGCGCATCATGCGGCGCACCTGCCCCCGGGTGGTCCCGGCCAGCCGGAGCAGCGCCACCTCGCGCCGCCGGTCCAGCACCGTCATCACCAGGGTGTTCGCGGCCGTGACCGCGGCGAACCCGCCGAGCACCCCGGCCATCACCGCGTTCGCCCAGGCGCCCATCTCCTGGTCCTTGTCCGCCTGGGCGGCGAAGCCCGCCCGGTCGGTGACGGTCATGCCCGGGACGCCGAGCCCCGCCAGCCCCCGGGCGACCGCCGCCCGGTCGGCGCCGGGCGCGTCCGCGACCAGCACCTGCTGGTCGAACGCCGCGGTGACGTGCTCCGCCACCGCCGCCCTCGGCAGCAGCACCTGGCCGAAGCCGAGCCCGCGCCCGTAGGTGGCGACCACCAGCGGCTTGCTCTCCGTCCCGTCGCCGAGCCAGAGCTGCACCCGCTCGCCCACCTCGGCGCCCAGGGCGGAGGCCAGGGTCGCGTCCAGTGCCACGGTGTCCGGGGACCGGCCCAGGTCGGCGAGCGCACCGGTGCGGACGTCGAGGTCGAGCACCCGGGGCAGCCGGGACGGGTCGCCGGTGATGCCCAGTGCGGCGGCCGAGTCCAGGTTGTGGCCGTCGCGGTACACGACGCCGGTGCGCAGCACGCCGACGGCCGCGTCCACGCCGGGCAGCCCGGCCGCCCGCTCGACCACCCCGGGGGTCCCGGCGGCGCCGGCGGCACCCGGCACGGCGGCCGGCAGGCCGGGGCCGGTGGAGCCGAGCACGTGGTCGGCGGTGAGACCGGTCCGCACCTGCTCGCCGCTCTCGTGCCGGAGGGTGCTCTGCATGAACAGCAGGGTGCCGCAGAAGGCGGTGACCATGGCGATCGGGGTGATCGCCGAGGCCAGCCGGCGGGCGTTGGCGCGGGTGTTGTCGGCCGCCAGCGAGCCGGGCGCGCCGCCGGCCCGCAGCGGCACCCCGAGCAGTCCGGCCGCGACCCGGGCCACCCAGGGACCGAGCAGGGCGACCGCCGTCAGGAAGCACATCACCACGCCCAGCGCGGTGTTGGCGGCGTCGGTGCCGTTCAGCCCGGTGGCGACCCCGGCGAGCACGGTGCCGCCGACGGCGAAGAGCAGGCCCAGGCCGGTGCGGATCCACCCCGGCCGGGACGGTTCGACGGCGGCCGCGCCCAGCGCCTGGCTGGCCCGCATCCGGGCCGGGCGGCGGGCCGCGAAGAAGCCGGCCGCGAGGGCCGCGAGTGTGCACAGCACCACCGCGGCGACCATCGGCAGCGGCCCGACGGACAGTTCCACGGCCTCGGGGACGGCCCCGCGCTCCACCATCCCGCCGAACCACCAGCGGGCCAGCGCGAGGCCGGGCAGGAGGCCGCTCGCGGCGGCGAGCGGCGCGACCAGCATCGCCTCGGTGGCGATGGTGCGGCGGATCTGCCGGGGCGTGGCGCCGACGGCGCGCAGCAGCGCGAACTCGCGGGCGCGCTGGCCGGTGGCGAGGGCGACGGTGGAGACCACCACGAACACGGCGGTCATGGTGGCGATGCCGCCGAAGGAGCCGCCGATCCCGGCCAGCGCCTCGCGGGCCCCGGCGAGCGCCGGCTGCTCGACGGCGCCCCGGTCCCGGCCGGTCCGCACCTCGGCGGCGCCGCCGACGGCCGTACCGACCTGGTCGGCGAGGGCCTTGGCGGTCACGCCCTCGCGCGGCTGGACGGCGATCGCGTCCACCCGGCCGGGGTGGCCGGAGAGCCGGTCGGCCTGCTGGTCGGCGAACCAGGCCGTGGGCCCGGCCGGCTGCGGGGCGGCCAGGCCGGAGATCCGGTAGCTTCCGCCGCCGCCCGGCGCGGTGAGCGCCACGGTGGCGCCGGGGGCCAGCTGCGCGGCGCGCGCGGTGTCGGCGTCGAGCACGACCTCGCCGGCGCCGGGGGCGCGGCCCTCGACCAGGCGGTCCTGCGGGCCCGCGATGCCGAGCGCGGCGAAGCCCCGGCCGGTGAGCGGGCCGCCCGGCCCGCCCTGCACCGGGAACGCGCTGTCCGGGCGGGCCGCGGCCACCCCCGGCTGCGCGGCGATCCGGGCAGTCAGCGCCGCGTCCACCCGGGCCCGGTCGGGGACGGGCTGCTCCTCGGTGTCGGTGTCCTCGCCCTCCCGGAAGGTGATGCCGACGGTCGGGTCGGCGGCCACCACGACGGGGGCGTCCGCGTACCGGCCGGCCGGCACCGAGGCCGTGATGCCGGTCTGCAGCAGGGTGCCGCAGGCCGTGATCACGGCGGCGGCGAAGAACAGCGCGACGAAGGTCCCGACGAAGGAGACGGGACGGAAGCGCACCGAGGCGCGGGCGAGTCCGTTGCTCATGCCGCCGCCTCCAGCGGGCGGGCGGTCAGCGACACCATCCGGTCGGCGACGGTCTTCGGGTCCGGGTGGTACAGCTCGTCGGCGAGGGCGCCGTCGGCCAGGAACACCACCCGGTCGGCGAAGGAGGCCGCCACCGGGTCGTGGGTGACCATGACGACGGTGGCGCCCATGGTGTCGACCGCGTTCCGCAGCAGGCCGAGCACCTCGTGCGCGGTACGGGTGTCCAGCGCGCCGGTCGGCTCGTCCGCGAACACCACGTCCGGGTCGGTGATCAGCGCCCGGGCGATCGCCACCCGCTGCTGCTGGCCGCCGGACAGCTGCCCGGGCCGGCGTCCGGCGTGCTCCCCGAGGCCGACCCGGGCGAGCAGCTCACGGGCCCGGGAGCGGTCCTGGCGCTCGCCGGCCAGACGCAGCGGGAGCAGCACGTTCTGCAGCACCGTCAGCGAGGGCAGCAGGTTGAAGGACTGGAAGACGAACCCGATCCGGCCGCGGCGCAGCTTGGTCAGCCGGTCCTCGCTCAGCCGGGTGATCTCCTCGCCGCCCAGGTGGACCTCGCCGGCGGTCGGGCGGTCCAGGCCGGCCGCGCACTGGAGGAAGGTGCTCTTGCCGGAGCCGGACGGTCCCATCACGGCGGTGAACGTGCCCCGGCCGAGCGCCAGGTCGATGCCGCGCAGCGCGTGCACGGCCTCGGCGCCGCGGCCGTAGCTGCGCCGGACGCCCCGCAGTTCGATCGCGACGTGCGCGGCCGGGTGGCCGGTCGGCTCGGGCCGGGGGCTGGTACGGCGGGGTGACATGGTGGGCCTTCCTTCGTGGATCGTCGCCTGTGGTCGACGTGTTCCAGGCTAGGAAGACGGGGTGCGGCGGACCATGGAGTCCGCTGGCGGACGTGGGGTGGGGTTATCCCCCCGGGTGTCCTCCGGGCCGCCCGAGGGTGGCGCCGGGCCACCGGGATGGCCAGGGTCCGTTCGGTGCCGGGCCCGCGCGGTCCTGGTGGCGGGTCAGATCTCCTCGCCCGGCACACCTTCGTAAGCGGCGCGCAGCTCCGCGACGACCGGGTGGGCGGGGTCGAAGGAGGTGCCGTCGATCGCCGCGATCGGGCGGACGCCCGCGCCCGCGTTGAGGGCGACGGCGGCGACGAAGCGGTCCAGGCCGTCCGGGGCGAGCGGCTCGCGCCGCTGCGGTCCCGGGTGGGCACACGCGAGCAGGGCGGCGGTGACGCCGGGCAGCTCGGCGTCGGTGTCCGGCCGGACCAGCGTGCGGCCGTCGTGCAGGGCGAGGTTCCAGGTGGCGCCCTCGGCGAGGCGGCCGGCGCCGTCCAGCAGCAGGGCGTCGTCGTAGCCGTCGAGCTGGGCGAGCCGGCGCTGGTGCAGCAGGCCGAACAGGCCGACGTGCTTGACCTCCGGCAGCTCGCGCCGGTACGCGGTGGTGCGGACCCGCAGCGGGCCGGGCGCGGCGGCCGGCGCGGGGCGGGTGGTGACCAGCAGGTGGGGCGTGGCGGGGGCGGCGGGGCGCTCCAGGCCGAGCGCCGGGTCGAACACGGTCACCCGGACGATCGTCGGCGCGCCGTCGGCGGGGAGCACCCGGCGGATCCGGGCCCGGACCTCCGCGGGGTCCAGCTCGGCGCCGAAGACCGTGCGGCAGTCGCGAACCAGGCGGTCCAGGTGGAGCGCGAGGCCGCGGGCGCGGCCGGACTCGGCGCGCAGGGTGGTGAAGTGGCCGTAGTTGAGCAGGCCCAGGGCCGCCAGCCGGGCGGGGTCGGCGGGGACGCCGTCGATCTCGATCTCTGCCATGGCGTCGAGTCTCCCAGGGGCGGTGCCCGGCGGAGTCCCCGCCGGGCACCGCGCCGAGTGACAGCGGTCCGCCCGACAGCCGTCCGCCCGGGTGCCGCAGCCTGCCGGTCGGGGCACGGGCAGGAGGCCGGGAGCAGCCGGGGGAGCGGTCAGAGAGCGGTCGCCGCGGGCTCCTCGGACCCGGGCACGGCCTTCCCGCCGCCGGCGATCGGCGGCCCGTCGACGTACCAGTTGTTCCAGGTCCCGTTCTGGCTGCGGTCCCGGGACCACATGTGGTTGTAGTCGCTGCCGCGCGAGGTGATGGTGAAGGCGCCGCCGAGAGTCTGACGGGTGATCACGACCTTGCTGGTGAAGTAGCCGCCCAGGGAGGTCCAGCTGCTCAGCTTGTGGGAGCTGCCGCTCGTCCAGCGCGTCCACACCGCGTTGTCGGTGCCGATCACGAAGATCTCGCTGTTCCCGTCCTGGAAACCGAAGTACGTCACGCCGTCACGGAAGTCACCGCCGCACAGGAAGCTGCCGCCGAACTGCTTGTCGCTGCAGCGCGCGGGGATGTTGATGTCACCCGCCGAGGCGGGAGCCGCACCCAGACCGATTCCGGCGAGGGCGGCGAGGGCCGCGACGGCGGCCTTGATCTTGTTCATGTCTGCTCCTGGTCGGTCGGGGCGGGGCCTCGTCGACCGCCCGGTGGTGCCGGGGCGGCGCGACGCGTCGGGCGGCCGCCCGACGGACCCTCACCGGTAGCAACGGGAGCGGCGGTCGATCGAGTTCATCGCCCGCCCGTCCAATGCCCGCGAACGCGGGGCCCCGACCTGCCGAGCGGTCGACCACGGGTACACCGTGGGGGCGGACAGGTCGCCGTCGGCGGCCGTTCGTGCCTGCTCGGACAGCGGGGGTCCCGCATCGCGTCACCGATCACCAATCGGACAGAGCCGTCCGATCAGCTGCTCAGCACATCGAAGAGGCGCGCCTCAGGGTGCCACCGCGCCGGGGCGGGGGGCCGGGGCGGGGGAAGGAGGAGAGACGGGGGCGGCGGCGGGGGCGGGCAGTTCGATCCCGGACCGGGCGGCAGTCGGCAGGACGGCTCCCGGCCGGGCCGTGCCGGGCTGGACGGCCGTCCGGTCGTCGGCGGCGCCGCGCCGCAGCTCGAACTGCTCGATCCGGTGTGCCAGTCCCTCCGGCTCCCCGCCGTCGGACCAGCGCCAGGCCTCCGCCCACCACTGCGGACCGCGGACCAGCGGACGGCCGGCGAGCGCCAGGTGCAGCGCGAGCGTCGAGCGGGCGTAGTCGTGCACCCAGCCGTCCGCCTGCCGGTAGGCGGCGGTCTCGTCCAGGCGCAGCCAGCGGCCCTCGCGGCCGGCGGCGAGCAGCGGCGTCCAGATCTCCCCGGCGGGGGCGCCCGACGGCCGGTCGGCGACCAGCAGCACCAGGCGTTCCTGCTCCTCCCGGACCCGGTAGGGCGGGAGTTGGGGCATCCGGGTGAAACCGATGGCGTGCTTCCAGGACCGCACCCAGAGGCCCCGGCGCAAGTAGTAGCGGACGGCCCGGGGCCAGGCCCAGTCCGCCTCCAGCCGGTAGCCGGACAGGCCCTCGGCGGTGGCGGCGCGGTAGATCCGGTCGAGGGCCGCGGCGGCCAGGCCCCGGCCGCGCGCGTCGGGGCGCAGGTAGAGCGAGGAGACGGCCAACTGGCCCGCGCCCTTGGTCCAGTTGTCGACCGCGACGGTCCCGACCGGGACGGCGGGACCGGAAGGACCGGAAGGACCGGTGGGGGCGTCCGGGCCGCCGTCACCCAGCAGCCAGTAGCGGCGCCGGTAGAGCTCGCCGCCCGGCCATTCGCGGCCGGACTCGCCGAGCCGGGCGCGCAGCCGGGCCTCCTCGGCCGGGCCGATCGCCGCCGGGTCGAACAGCTCGCCCAACTCGCCCTCGGCGCAGGCCGCGAGGTCCCAGAGCGCGAACTCGCGCACCTCCTCGTCGGCCACCGCCCGCAGGGAGGGCGCCGCGGCCAATCGTTCCTGCGCCCGCCCGACCGCCATGTCCCAGGAGTTCACGACTCCCACGATAGCGAGCGATCGGCACCGTGTGTAATTCGGTGGACACCGAACGTCAGGTCGGATACGAATTCACTTGTTCGGAGAGTCCGCTGCCGAGGAGGAGCCCAGCGCCATGCCCGTTGTCCGCACCGTCCGCACCCACCCCGGAGTCCGCGGGCCGCCCGGCACACCCGCCCGGTGGTAGGGGAAACCCGACCGAAGGACTCGACCTGACCGCCATGACCTCGCTGACCTGCGCCGCTGCAATGAAGTGGTGCTGATTCACCGCCTCCGTACCCCGCGTCCACCCGTTCCCGGCCCCGCCGTTCGCCCCGCAGTTCACCCTGCTGTTCGCCCTGCACCTCGCTCCACCCGTCACCCCGACACCGGCGCCGCTGCACGCACGGACGCACGCACGGGCCCTCGCCCCGGGCCCCGCCCCGGCCCTCGCGCCGTCGCCGGCTCCCGTCGGGTCCACCGCGTCCCCCGTCCTCCCGGCGGGCGGCGGGCTCTGTGGTGCGGCGGGTGGGTGCTCGCCGCCGGGTGGGCGGGGGCGTTCCCGCTGGTCTCCGGGCTGGGTCCGCACCGGAGTTGGGGGCTGTGCGCGGCGGCGGGATACCTGGCGGCGGCGGTCGCCGTGCTCGTACTGCCCCGACGGTGGGCGCGTGGGGGCTCGGTGGCGGTCGCGCTCCTCGGCGCGGTCCTGGTGCCGCTGTTCGTCCTGGTGGTGGGCGGGCAGGGGCAGAGTGAGGTCTCCGTCATCGAGCGCTCGGGCGAGCTGCTGCTCCGGCACGGGACGCCGTACCTGGCCGAGCCGCGCACGGTCGCGGAGTACACGCCCTACCTCCCCGGGATGGCACTGTTCGGGCTGCCCCGCGCCCTGTTCGGTACGGACGGCTGGCCGGCCAGGGTGGCCGGGGACGCCCGGCTCTGGTGCGCCGCCGCGTTCCTCGGCTGCCTGGCCGCCGCCGTCCTGCCGACCCGGCTCCGGCGCGGACGGCCCGGGCGGCCCGGACGCCCCGGTCGCGCGGCAACGGTCACGGCGGCGCTCCCGGGCGTGCTCCCGGTGGCGGCGCTCGTCGCCTCGCCGGTGGTCGCGCTGCCGCTCTGCGTCAGCGGGGTCGACCTTCCGCTGGCCGGCCTCTGCGTCCTCGCCCTGGCCCTGGCCGGGCGGGCCCGGCCGGTTGCCGCCGGGTGGGCGCTCGCCCTGGCCTGCGCGCTCAAGTGGACGGCCTGGCCGGCGGTCGCGGTGGCCGTCGCCCTGCTCGCGGCCACCAGCGGACGGCGCGCCGCGCTGCGGGCCGCCGGCACCGCCGCCGCCGGCACGGCCGCCCTGGTGCTGCCCTCCGCGCTGCGCTCCCCGGGGCCGCTGCTGCAGCAGGTGTTCGCCTTCCCCACCGGGCGCGGCGACCTGCCCACCCCGGCGAGCAGCCCACTGCCCGGACGGCTGCTCGCCGACCTCGGCCCGGCCGGCTGGTACGCCGCCCTCGCGCTGCTGCTCCTCGCCGGGGCCGCCGTCGCCCGCTCCCTGGTGCGCCGCCCGCCGCAGGACACCCGCGCCGCCGCCGACCGGCTCGCCCTCGGTCTCGCCCTGGCGTTCCTGCTCGCCCCCGCGGGCCGGTTCGGCTACCTCGCGCTGCCCGCCCTCCTGCTGCTCCTCCCCCGGCTCGCCCACCTCCCCCGCGCACCTCGCCCTCCCCTCCTCGCGCGGCTCCCCCGACTCCCGCTCCTCCGCCGCACGCAAGCACCCCGCCCGCAAGCACCTCGTCCGCACGCACCCCGCCCGCACGCACCCCAGGTGGTTCCCGCGCCATGACCGGCACCCTCATCGTCACCAATGACTTCCCGCCCCGTCAGGGCGGCATCGAGACCTTCGTCCACGCCATGGCCACCCGGCTGCCCGCCGGGGAGGTCGTCGTCTACACCTCGGCCGAACCGGGCTCCGAGCGGCACGACGCCGCGCTGCCCTTCCCGGTGGTCCGCGAACGGTCACGGATGCTGCTGCCCACTCCCCGGGTGACCCGTCGGGCCGCCGAACTCGCCCGGGCGTACGGGTGCGACCGGGTCTGGTTCGGCGCCGCCGCCCCGCTCGCCGCGATGACCCCGGAGCTGCGGCGGCAGGCGCCCGGCATACGGCGGACCGTCGCCACCACCCACGGCCACGAGATCTGGTGGGCCCGCACCCCGGTCGCCCGGCGCCTGCTGCGGCGGATCGGCGACAGCGTCGACGTCGTCACCTACCTCGGCGCCCACACCCGCGAGCGGATCGCCCCCGCGCTCGGCCCGGCGCCCCGGCTGGAGCGGCTGGTCCCGGGCGTCGACACCGAACTGTTCCGCCCGGGGCCGCGCGAGGAGGCCGCCGACCCGCGCGCACCCGTGATCCTCTGCGTGGCGCGGCTCGTCCCGCGCAAGGGGCAGGACACCCTGGTCCGGGCGCTCCCGCTGATCCGGCGCAGCGTGCCGGGGGCGGTCCTGGTCCTGGTCGGCCGGGGCCCGGCCGAACGCCGGCTGCGCGAACTCGCCCGGCGGCACACCGAGCCCGGTTCGGTCGTCTTCGCCGGCGGCCACGAGCACGCGCAGACGCCCGCCGACTACGCCTCGGCCGATGTGTTCGCGATGCCGTGCCGCACCCGCCGGGGCGGACTGGAGGCCGAGGGCCTGGGCATCGTCTTCCTGGAGGCGGCCGCCGCCGGACTGCCGGTGGTCGTGGGCCGCTCGGGCGGCGCGCCGGACGCCGTCCTCGACGGGGTCAACGGCACGGTGGTGGACGGCCGCGACCCGGCCGCCGTCGCGGCGGCGATCACCGGCATCCTCCGCGCCCCCGCCGCCGAACGCGACCGGATGGGCGCCGCCGGCCGCAGTTGGGTCCGCAGCCACTGGTCCTGGGACACCACCGCCGACCGCCTGGCCACCCTCCTCGCCCCACCGCAGAACCGCCCCGACGCGCACGACCCCCACGACGTGCCGGACCCCCTCGACCCCCGCCGTCCGCGCGCGGCCGACGCCCGGTAGCGCCCGGCAGCGCCCGGTCACGACCTGTCAGCTCCGGGACGATTCGCCGGGCGGCACCGGGCGTTCGGATCCACGAACGCCCGGTCGAGGTTCGTACGCGGGCCCCCACTCCCCTCGTGGTGGGGGCCCGAGCGGGCCTCCGCCGCGCCGACGAGAGAGAGCATGCCAACCGGAGCGGCCGGAGGGCCATGCATTAGCCTCTGGGCCTAATAGTCAGCAACGTGGCAGGTCAGGACTGCCGCAGGGGGCGGAGGAAGGTTCGTGATCGCACTGAAATTCGGGGTTGCGGACCTCGCGAGGACCCGGTTCGTCATATCCCCGTTCGACCATCTGATGGCCGGCTCGGCCCGGTTGGGCGTGCACCAGGGCAGCGGGTCGCGCAGCGAGCGCTGGTGGCGGGACGTCCGCCGCCATGTGCCGCACCGGGCCGTGCGTTTCCTCGAGGTGGTCAACGCGAGCCCGATCGGCGTCCCCGACTTCATGGTGGCGGACCTCGACGCCGTCCGTCGGCAGCTGACCGACGAACTCGACGCGCTCCTCTCCGTCCCGCAGCAGGCCGTGGAGGAGGGTGTCGCGGGGTTCGGCAGCGGCCCGGACGTCCCGACCGCCCTGGCCCGGTTGCGCGAGGACGGCAGCCGGGGCCTGCGCGAGGTCAGCGACGGTGCCTGGGCACTGTTCCGGGCCTGTCTCGCCCCGGACTGGCCGGACATCCGCCGCGCCCTGGAGGCCGACATCGCCGCCCGGGCCCGCACCGCCGCCCGCTCCGGGATCGGCGAGATGCTCGACTCGCTCCACCCGAACGCGGTCTGGCGGGACGAAGGGGTGCTGGAGTGCACCCTCGGCGACCTGGAGGGCTCCTTCGACCTCGGCGGCCGGGGCCTGGAACTGCGGCCCAACTACTTCGTCCAACGGAGCATCGGCCTGCTGGCCGGACCGGACCGCCAGAGCCTGCTGCTGCACCCGATCGCCACCTCGATCACCGCCCCTGCCGCCGCCCCGACCACCGGGCCCGCGGCCCGGACCCCGGCCGCCGACGGCCTCGCCGCCGTGCTCGGCCCCGCCCGGGCCCGTGTCCTGCGCGCCGTCGCCGGCAGCGACTGTTCCACCACCGAGCTCGCCCGGCGGCTCGGCGTCACCCCGCCCTCCGCCTCCGCCCACGCCGCCGCCCTGCGCACGGCCGGCCTGATCGCCACCCGCCGCGAGGGCAGGCAGGTCCGCCACACCCTCACCGAGGTCGGCCACGACCTCCTCCTCGACAACCCGCCACCCCTGCCCCCGGCCTGAGCGGCGGTCGTCGACGGCGGTCGTCGACGGCGCTACTCGCCCTGGAGGTCGGCGAGGTGGGCCAGGACGGCGAGCACCCGACGGTTGCCCTCGACCGGGTCGAGGTCGAGCTTCATGAAGATGTTGCCGCAGTGCTTGACCACGGAGGCCTCGGTGATGTTCAGCCGGGCGCCGACGGTCTGGTTGTTGAGGCCCTCCGCCATCAGCCCCAGCACCTCGCGCTCGCGCGGGGTCAGCCGGGCGATCGGGCGGTCCGCGGACTGCTGGCGGAGCAGCACCCGCACCACGTCCGGGTCGATCACGGTCTCGCCCGCCGCCACCCGGCGCAGCGCGTCCAGGAACTCCGACACCTCGCCGACCCGGTCCTTGAGCAGGTAGCCGAGTCCGGCCCGCTGCGCGCCCGCCGCCCCGAGCAGCCGGGTCGCGTAGGGGGTGGCCACGTACTGGGAGAGCACCAGGACGGGCAGGTCGGCATGGCGGGAGCGGAGGTCGAGCGCGGCGCGCAGCCCCTCGTCCCGGAAGCCGGGCGGCATCCGGACGTCGGTGACGACGATGTCCGGCCGGTCGGCGTCCACGGCGGCGGCGAGGGCCTCCGCGTCGCCGACGGCGGCGGTCACCAGGTGGCCGCCCCGGGTGAGCAGTTCGACCAGCCCGGCCCGGAGCAGCACGGCGTCCTCGGCGATGACTATCCGGAGCACGGCACCTCCAGCCGGAGCCTGGTCGGCCCGCCGGTCGGACTCGTCACCATCAGTCGTCCTCTCAGGATCGCCACCCGGTCGGCCAGTCCCTGCAGCCCGGCCCCGGCGGCCGGGTCGGCCCCGCCGCAGCCGTCGTCGGTCACCTGGAGCACCAGTCGGCCGTCCGCGACCCGTCCGTGGACGGTGACGGCGGTGGCGCCGCTGTGTTTGGCGGCGTTGGTGAGGGCCTCGGTGACGGTGAAGTAGGCGGTGGTCTCGACGGGTCCCGGCAGCCGGCCCGGCAGGTCGAGGTCGACCTCGACGGGGACGGGGTGGCGCAGCGCCACCTCGGCGACGGCGGCGGCCAGGCCGTGGTCGGTGAGCACCTGCGGGTGGATCCCCCGGACCAGGGCGCGCAGCTGCTCCAGCGCCTGCCGGGCCTCGCCCCGGGCCCGGTCGACCAGCACGAGCGCCCCGGCCGGGCGGTCCACACCATCAGCGTCCGCACCGTCGGCGTCCCCACCACCGCTGTCCACGTGCCCGCGCAGCTCGTGCGCGGCCAGGCCGAGCGTCATGCTGAGGGCGACCAGCTGCTGCTGGGCGCCGTCGTGCAGATCGCGTTCGATGCGTCGGCGCTCGGCCTCGAAGGCGTCGGCCAACCGGGCCCGGGACCGGGTCAGTTCGAGGACCGTGCCGCCGGAGTCCTCCTCCCGGGGCCCGAGCAGCAGCCGGGCCAGCCGGACGTGGGCGGTGGTGAGCAGCGCCCCGGCGTGGCCGCCGAGGTAGAGCCCGGCCAGGCCGGCGGCGGTGAACGGGAGCGCGTGCAGCGGTCCGGGCACGGCGTGGCCGGGGATCAGCATCACGGTCTCGGGGGCGAGCGCCTGGACCACCACCGGGCTGACGACCAGCGTCGCCGAGAACAGCAGCAGGGCGGTCAGGCCGAGGCCGGCGGCGGCGAGCGGCGGGGCGACGAGCAGGGTGTGGGCGAGTTCGCGCCAGGTCGCGCGCTCGCGCAGCCGGGTGCGCAGCCGGGCGGGGCGCCCGGCTCCGGGGAGTGCCCGGTGCGGGTCGGGCACCTGCTCCGGTTCGACGAGCCGGAGCAGGCTGCGTTCCAGGGCTCCGGCCGGCAGGCCGGAGAGGGCGACGGCGAGGAGCAGCGGCAGGCCGACGCCGACCACCGAGAGCCCGAGGCCGAGCGCGGTCAGGGCGAGCAGCAGGACCGCCGTCACCAGCCCCAGGACGGCGCCGCCGGACAGGTAGGCCCAGCAGCGCAGGGAGTCGCGGGTGAACGGGAAGCGCAGCGGGCGGGCGCGCAGGGCCGCCAGGACGGCCACCTCGGACGACCGGTCGCCGGCCCCGACAGCCCCAGCAGCCCGGACGGCCTCGGAATCCCCGACAGCGGCCCCGACGACGACGGCGGTGGTGGCGGAGAGGAACGAGGAAGGGGCGCCGACCGCCCCGGTCGCGCCCGCCCCGGTGTTCTCGGCCGTCGCCCGCCCCGTGCCCATCGCCCCACCCTAACCGACCGGCTGACGTGCCCTTCGGCCCCACCGGACGGCCGGTCCTCCCCCGCCCCCGGCGGTCGGCGGCCGGGTGAGCGCGACCGCGGCGATCACCGCGAGGCCGCCGGCCAGGGTGTTCCAGCCGACCGGTTCGGCGAGCAGCAGCGCACCGATCGCGGTTGCCCAGAGCGGGGTCGCGTAGGTGACGGCGGCGGCCACGGCCGTCCCGGCGGTGCGGACCAGGTCGAGGTTGAGGATGTAGCCGACGCCGGTACCGAGCGCGCCGAGCACCAGCAGGGCGGCGGCGGCGCCGAGCCCGGGCCAGTGCGGGGCGCCCGCCGCCAGCGGGGCGGCCACGGCGAGCTGGGCGCCGCCGCAGGTGATCTGGACGGCGGACAGGGCGGTCGCCGACTGCGGACGGGTCGCGAGGTGGCGGCGCAGGTAGGCGAACCCGGCGCCGTAGCAGCAGGTCGCGGCCAGGCAGGCCAGCCCGCCGGCCACCGCGCCCGCCCCGCCGCCGGGCGGTCCCGCCGCCCCGGCCGCTCCCCCGGCCGCTCCCCCGGCGGTGGCGCCGCCGAAGCCGTGCCACACGCCCAGCACGGTGAGCACCCCGGCGAAGCCTAGGGCGAGCCCGGCGAGCCGGCGCGGGCCGGGCCGGTGCTCCCCGGGCACCACGGCGAGCGCGAAGATCATGGTGAACAGCGGGGTGGCCGCGTTCAGCACCCCGGCCAGCACCGAGCTGACCCGGGTCTCCCCGTAGGAGAAGAGGACGAACGGCACCGCGTTCAACAGGACCGCGGCGACGGCGCTGTGGCCCCAGACGGCGGGGTCGCGCGGGACGGCCTCGCGGCGGACGGCGAGGATCGCCCACAGCGCGGCCGCGCCGAGCAGGCAGCGCCAGGCCGCCACCCAGACCGGGGGCACCCCCGCCTCCACCGCCACCTTGATCAGGGCGAAGCTCGCGCCCCAGATCGCCGACAGTGCCACGAACCCCGGCCACCAGCGCCCTCGCACTCCGACCACCCGCCTTTCCCCGGCGGCGGTCCGACCCGGCCCGCCCGCTCGTACTCGATGGACAGAGGGTCGCGGGTCGGCCGATCATGAGTCCAACAAGTGGCGGTGCGGCAGGAATGAGGAAGTCTCATGACCCAGGAGGTGAACTTCGCCCAGCTCAGGGCGCTGGTCGCGGTGACGGACGCGGGCGGCTTCGGGTCGGCGGCGGCCGAGCTGGGCGTGAGCCAGTCGGCGGTCTCGCACGCGGTGGCCGCGCTGGAACGGGTGCTGGGCGCGCCCGTGCTGCACCGGGGCGCACCCGCCCGGCCGACCCCGTTGGGCGAGCGGATCCTGCCGCACGCCCGGACGGCGGTCGCCTCCGCCGCGGCGGTCCGGTCGATCGCCGAGCAGCACAGCGGCGGGCTGACCGGCACCGTGCGGCTGGCCGCGCCGACCACCGTCTGCCAGGGGCTGCTGCCGGCCCTGCTGCGGGACTGGCGGGCCGAGCACCCCCGGCTGACGGTGCGGGTCTTCGAGGGCGAGGACCACGAGTTGGCCGTCTGGCTGGAGACCGGCACGGTGGACGCGGCGGTCCTGGTGGACGTCGACCGGCTGCTGCCGGGGGCGGTGCCGCTCGGCGCCGACTCGATGCACGCGCTGCTGCGCCGCGACCACCCGCTCGCGGGCGAGGCCGGCATCGACGTGGCGGACCTGGAGGACGACGACTTCCTGCTGTCGGAGGGCGGCTGCGAACGGCACATCCGGGACGCCTACCGCCGGGCCGGCGTCCGCTTCGCGCCCCGGCACCGGATCCGCGACCTCAACACGCTGATCGGCATGGTGCACGCAGGGGTGGGTGTCTCGGTGATGCCGGCGCTGGCGCAGCCGATGCTGCCGCCGGACTGCGTCCTGGTGCCGATCCGGCCGGCCGCGTACCGCACCCTGACCCTCACCGGCCCGGCCGGGCGGCCCTGGTCCCCGGCGGTGACGGGCCTGCTGGCGGCGCTGCACCCCGGTCCCGGGAAGCCCGCCGCGCGGCGCTGAGCGACGGGCCGGAGCTCCGGACAGGCAGCCCGGTCGCACGCGGAGCAGCGGCCGGGGCGGTTGACGGCTCCTCAGGACAGGTCTATACCAGTGAGGGCCTCGCGGCGGCCCGGCCCCGGCGCGGGGCGCCGTCGGCCCGGCGCGCCGCCCCCACAGTCGGCGCGGGTGGGCCGCAGTCCGCCGTTTCCTGGAGAGGCAGATCCCGATGGAACGTGCACTTCCCCCACACCCGGACCGAAAGCCGAACCCGCCCCAGCTCCCGCACCCCTCCGACCGAAGGCCCCGCCTGCGCTCCCCCCGCAGCGTCCTCGCCGCCGCCGGGGTGCTCGGCCTGGTGGCCGGCGCGCTGGCCGGCGGCGGCCTGGTCGCCACCGCCGGCACCGGGACCGCGTCCGCGGCCGCCGCGGGCGGCATCGGCAGCAACTGGTACGCCTCGGCGCCGTACCTGATGCCCGAGGACAACAGCCCGCCGGACGTCTCGACGGTGATGGACGCCACCGGCCAGAAGGCCTTCCAGCTGGCGTTCATCCTGGACAAGGGCGGCTGCGTCCCGTCCTGGGGCGGGACGTCCCCGATCGACACCGACACCACCATGCCCGCCGTGATCCGGACCGTGCGGGCCAAGGGCGGCGACGTCTCCGTCTCGATCGGCGGCTACGGCGGCACCAAGCTCGGCCAGACCTGCGGGACGCCGGAGGCGACCGCCGCCGGGTACCAGAAGGTCGTCGACAAGTACCAGTTGAAGGCGATCGACTTCGACCTGGAGGAGCCGGAGTACGAGAACACGGCCGCGATCCACAACGAGATCGGCGCGGCCCGCATCCTGCAGCGCAACAACCCGGGGCTCTACATCTCGATCACCACGGCCGGCACCACGGCGGCGGGCACCGGCTGGTTCGGCCAGCAGATGCTGAACGAGGCCAAGGCGCAGGGCTTCACCCCGGACAACTACTCGATCATGCCGTTCGACGGCGGCTTCAGCGGCGCGGCCGCGCAGACCGACGCGCTGGTGAAGTTCAACCAGCTGCTGCGCACCACCTTCGGCTGGTCGGAAGCGGACGCCTACGCGCACGAGGGCGTCTCGCTGATGAACGGACGCACCGACGCCGCCGAGTACTTCCGGCAGGCGGACTTCCAGGCGGTGCTGGACTTCGCACTCGCGCACAAGCTGGCCCGCTACACCTACTGGTCGGTCAACCGGGACCGGCAGTGCCCGGGTCCGGTCGACCCGGGGCTCTCCGGTTCCTGCTCCAGCGTGGCGCAGAACGACTGGGACTTCACCAAGTTCACGGTCCGCTTCGCCGGGGCGACCCCGCCCACCAACCCGCCGACCACACCTCCCACGACGCCGCCGACGACCCCGCCCACCACGCCGCCGACCAGCCCGGGAAGCTGCCTCGACCAGCCCTGGGACAGCGCCACCGTCTACACCGGCGGCGCCAAGGTCTCCTACCAGGGCCACAAGTACCACGCCAAGTGGTGGACGCTGAACGAAGTGCCGACCGCGAGCGGCCAGTGGGGCGTCTGGGGGGACGACGGCCCCTGCTGAGCCCGTGACGGTGGGGCGGGCCGCGACGGCCCGCCCCACCCGCCCGCCGGCACGTCAGTCCGCGAGCCGCTCGCGCAGGTCCGCCAGGATCTCCGCGGCCTCCTCCAGCCCGTACTTGCGGCAGCGCTCGACGGCGGCGGCGAGCCGCGCCCGGGCCGCCGACGTCCGGCCGAGGTCGGTGCCCTCGATCAGCGCGGCCAGCCGGACGGCCTCAGCGCGCGGGGTCTCGGCCCGCTCGCCGCCCGCCTCGTAGGCGGTGATCGCGAGGTCCGCCTCGGTCAGCGCCTCCTCGTAGCGGTCCGCCACCGCGTAGGCGCGGGCCCGCTCGTAGTGGACGGAGGCCCGCAGGTACCAGGCGTCGGCGTCGGGCTCGACCCGCTCGGCCCGCTCGCGCACGGCGTCCGCCTCGGCCAGCCGGGCCAGGGCCTGCTCCAGCCCGTCCGCCCCCTCCCGCTGCACGACGAGCCGGGCGAACTGCCGCAGCATCGCGGAGACCGGACCGGTCTGCGGCCACTGCTCCTGCGCGGCGAGCGCCCGGGACCGCGCGGCGTGCGCGGCCTCCCAGCGGTCCGCGAGGGCGAGCGCGACGGCCGCCTCCGCGGCGACCATGGTGCGCAGGTGCAGGTCCTCGGTCCAGCCCTCCAGCAGGGTGGCCAGCCGCAGGTACTCCTCGGCCGCGTCCCGGTACTCGTCCAGCGTGTACAGGCCGCGCGCGAGGTCCAGCCTGGCCTGGGCGAACAGCCGGTCCTCCGGTCCGGCGGCGGCCGCGTCGGCCAGCACCGACTCCAGGACGGCCACCGCGTCGGCGGTGCGGTCGGCGCTGCTCAGCAGGTCGGCGAGCTGCAGCCTGGTCCTGGCCGCGTCCCCGGCGGCGGCCGGGCCCTTGCGGTCGAAGCGCCCGGCGGCCTCGGAGAGCGCCCGGATCGCGGCACCGGTGTCCCCGAGGTGGGCGCTGGCGTGCCCGGCCATCAGATAGGTGGCGGCGAACGGGTAGGACTCGTCGGCCCAGCGGGCGGCCGCGGCCAGGGCCCGGTGCAGCACCTCCACGGCCTCGGCCTGCTCGCCGTTCTGCAGCAGCGCCTGCCCCAGCAGCCCGTACGCGCGCGGCGTGTGCCAGGGCTGCCCGGCCTGCTCCAACTCGGCTATGACGGTGCGCAGTTCCTCGGCCGCCTCGGTGATCCGGCCCTGCCGGGCGGCGACGTCCGCGGCGTACTGGCGGGCCACCGTCAGCCGGCGCACGGAGCCCCTGGCGGCGGCCGCCTCGCGGTAGGCGGCGACGGCGAGCGCGAAGCGCCCGGCCTGCTCGGCGGGCGGCTCCTCGGGCGGTTCGGGCAGCGCCAGGACGAGTTCGTGGTGCGCGGCGTAGGCGCGGCACTGGAGCACGACCAGGTAGTCGTCGTCGGCGAGGGCGGGGCCGCCGGGCGCGGCGGCCAGCTCCTCGGCCCGCGCCAGGGCGGCGTCCAGGGCCGCCCAGTCGACGGCCCGCGCGGTCCCGGCCGCGTCGCCGTCCCCGGAGCCGTCCCCGGAATCGTCCGCCGAGTCGTTCCCCGAGCCGTCCCCCGAATCGTCCCCGACCAGGACGGCGACCAGGGCCCGGGTCCGGGCCGCCAGGGCCCGCCCGGCCAGCCCCTCCCGCTCGAAGAGGTCACCGGCGCCCCGCAGTTCGGCGACGCCCTCCTCCCAGTCCTCCCGGTCGAGCGCCGCGTGCGCCCGCCGCTCGGCGAGTTCGGCGCGCAGCTGCCCGACCGTACCCAGCCGGTCCGCGTCGGCCGCACCCGCGACCGCGGCCTCGCCCTCGGCGGTGAGCCGCTCGCCGATCCGCCGCCAGAGCCGGTCCGCGTCGGGGTGCCCGAGCAGTTGCAGCTCGCGGGCGCGGAGCACCAGCGCGGCGAAGTCCTCCGGCTCCGGCTCGGCCTCCCGGACCGGCACCGCCGGCACGACCGGGACGGCGGCCAGTTCCGGCGCGGCCGCGGCCCGCACGCCCAGCGCCAGCGGCTCGGCGAGCAGCGGCCGTCGGGCCAGCCGGTCGCGGCGGCGGGAGCCCACCGCCGCGGTGCCGTTGCGGGCGTCGAAGCGGGCGGCCAGGGCGTCGGCCTCGGTCCGCAGATGGGCGAGCAGGGTGTCGACGGTCCAGCTCGTGCCGGGCGGGCCGCTGACGGTGAGCGCGCCGTGGCCGGCCCGCTCCAGGCCCGCGATCAGCACCTCGACGCCGGTGAGGAAGTCCAGCCGGCCGCTGGGGTCGCCGGTGACGCCGAACAGGTCGCGGTTCTCGGCGAGGATCTCCAGCCCGCGCGGCTCGTTGCCGGACAGCGCGCAGAACTCGATGTGCTGGCCGACCGAGCGGGCCAGCCCGCTCTTGCCGCGCGCGAAGCGGTAGCCGACCAGGTGGCTGGAGCGGGCCTCGTCCAGCCGGCCCTGGCGCAGCAGCGGAAGCAGCGCCTGGGCGTGGCTGACATGGGGCTCCTCGGCGCAGGTGCTCTCACCGCTGAGCACCGGCCGCCAGGCCTCCAGCGCGGCCGCGTCGTCGCCCTGGCGCACCAGGTGGGAGGCCGCGGCGCGGACCTCGCAGGCGTGGCAGTCGCTCAGCTCGGTGCGCGGCCGGGCGGCCCACAGCTCGTAGGCGTCCTGGACGTCCTCGCCGATGTGGGCGGCGAGGTGGAAGCGCTGGGCGTAGTACGGCTGGAGGCCGTGCCCGGCGGCGCGGTAGCGGTCGCGCATCTCCCCGTGCCAGCGGCGGACCGAGGCGAGCGGCACGTCCGGGGTACCGAGCAGCGAGGTGGCGACCCACTTGAAGCGCCAGAACACCTGCTGCGTCGCCCACTCGCCGAAGCTGCCCGGGTCGGTGTCCCAGAGCCTGAGCACGCGGGCGAAGACCACCGGGGCCTTGCTCCGCTCGCCGTCGTACTCGTAGGCCTCCATGAGTTCCAGGAGGGCCATGGCGCGCAGCCCGGTGTCGTCGAACTGGTCGGCGGCGTCGACGAGTTCCTCGGCGGTGACGGTCCGCTGCCGGCCGTAGGGGCGGGCGTCGTTGTCGCGCAGCGCGGCCATCACCGCGTCGATGGTGTCCAGCATCACGCCTCCTTCTGCGGGCCCAGCGGGTCCTGCGGACCGCGCGTGCCCCGGCCGGCGGCCTCGTGGCCGAGCATCGCGTGGTCCAGCAGGCTGATGAACGAGCGGTTGAGCAGGGCGCTCTCGCTGGAGGTGAGCGGCCGGCGGGTGAGCAGCACGGCCTGCCCGTAGAGCGTCTCGACGGCGGTGACGGCGAGTTCGCGGTCCACGATCGAGGCGGCCCGGCGCACCAGCGGGTTGAGGTGGTTCAGGACCAGCTGCGCCCGGGGCACCTCGGCGCGCAGCGAGCCGAGGATGTCGGCCCACAACCCGTCGGCCTCCTCGGCCAGTTGGGCGCGGCCGCGCTCGTGCCTGGCCTCCCGGTTGTCGAGCAGCAGGGCGGGCGCGCTGGTCGGGTGGAAGCTGCGCAGGGCGACGTCGCAGTCGAACCGGCCGACCACCTCGCGGGCCACCGCGAGGAAGGCCGAGGCGGCGAGTTCGGCGGCCGGGTCGACGGCGTCCAGGTGCGCGGTGACGGTGCTGGGGTCGAGGTCGGCGACGGAGGTGCCGGGCCGGATCTCGGGCAGCCGGTGCACCAGGTCGCGGTCGTAGGTGTAGCCGCCGTTGACGACGCCGAGCCCGGCGGCGCCGGCGATCGGGGCGACCTGGCGGAACTCCTCGACGGTGCGGGTGACCAGGACGACCGGGTGGGTGCGGGCGAACTCGTCCAGGGTGACATTGCCGTCGGTGGTCTCGAACGGCAGCCAGGGCAGCAGCATCCGCAGCAACTCGTCGTCGTAGCGCGCGAGTTCCTTGACGGCCAGGTGGTGCACCGAGATGAACCGGTGCAGCAGCGCCGGGTCGCTGGCGGACAGGCCGGTGAGCCAGTCGCGGATCCGGGCCCCGAGCGCGTCGCGGACGGCGGCGAGCATCTCGTCGGCGTACAGGCCCTCACGGGAGGCGGTGGGCCGCAGGCCGTCGGTGTCGACCACGCAGCGGACGAAGAACGCCCAGTCGGGCAGGAGTTCGTCGGCGTGGTCGGAGAGCAGCATGCCCTTGAGGTGCACCCGGTGCCCGGCCCGGCGGGACGGCGGGACGGCGTCGGGCAGGACGTAGGCGACACCGCGCAGACCGACCAGCGGCAGGTCCAGCTCGATGGTGTCGAGCGGGGTGAAGTCGAAGGTCGAGCGGCAGTACGCGGCCAGCGCCTCGCGGCGGGCCAGCGGGGAGCCGTGCCGGTCGGCCCACGGCGGGGTGTGGTTGACCCGGGTGGTCTCGCCCCGGCCGTCGACCACGGTGACCTCGTGGCGCAGCAGGCTGCCGAAGTCGCGGGCCAGCGAGATCACCCGGTCGGTGCGGGTCCACTCGGCGGCGTCGGCGCGCGGGGCGAGCCGGACGGTGGTGCCCGGCTCGGGCTTGGCCTCGGACGGCAGGGTGCGGATGGTGTAGCGGCCGTCCGAGCCTCCGCGCCACTCGATGACGGGGGCGTCGGGGGTGGCGGCGGAGCGGGTGACGACGGTGATCTCGTCGGCGACGACGAAGCAGGCCAGCAGGCCGATGCCGAACTGGCCGATGAAGTCGCCCCGGGCGCGGGCGAGTCCGTCACCGTCGAGGCGGCCGTCGGCGTCGCGCTTGGAGCTGCGGCCGATGGTGGCGAGGAAGGTGTGGACGTCCTGCTCGGTCAGGCCGATGCCGGTGTCCGTGACGGTCAGCCCCTGGTCGGTGCGGACGGTGATCGCGGCGGGCGCCGACGGGTCGAGGGCCTGCCGGGCGGAGATGGCGTCGACCGCGTTCTGCAGGAGTTCGCGCAGGTAGACGCGGGGGCTGGAGTAGAGGTGGTGGGAGAGCAGGTCGACCAGGCCGCGCAGGTCGACCTGGAAGGTGTGCGCGCTCGTCGGGTTCTCGGATGGGGACACCGGTGGCTCTTTCGATCGCAAGGGCGGTTCGGGCATGGGGAGGGGCGGCACGACGGCTCCCGGCGGCAGCCGCGGCCGGGGTCGCGGGACCGGGCGTCACGGGGCCGGGAGGCCGGGCCCCTAGGGTGCGCAGCGGTCGCGGTGGGTGCGGAAGTTCTCGGCCTCGTCGCCGCCCAGGTAGTACCAGGGCCAGTCGGTGACGACGTCGTCGAGGGTGGCGAACACCGCGTGGGCGAGCTCGCGCTCGTCGGCGAGCGAGAGGACCATCGCGAAGGCGTTGTGGGTGGCCCGCCAGTCGCGCCGGCGCCGGTAGGCGGGGTGCAGCACGGAGCGCAGCGCCGCCTCGCGCAGCGCGGCGCGGACGCTCGGGCCGGTCAGGTAGGCGTGGTCCTCGCCGCCGGGCAGGTCGAGCCAGTGCTCCAGGTGCGCGAGGGCGACGATCTCGCCGAGCGGGCTGCCCTCGGGGGCGTCGAGCATCGCCCGGCGGGCGAAGGCGTGCATCTCCTCGTGGGAGCCGCCCCACTTGGCGCACAGCTGCTGCAGCCGCTGCTGGTGGGAGGCGAGGTGCTCGGGGTCGCGGCGCAGCGCGGCGTCGAAGCGGGCGGTGGCGATGCCGCGGCCGAGCGAGGCGCCGCGGGCGCCGATCTGCAGGAAGAACCAGGGGGCGAGCCAGGACGGTTCGCGCTCGGCCACCTCCAGCAGCTGTTCCTCGGCGGTGCCGAGCCGCTCGCGGAAGAGCTCCCACTGCGCCTCGGTGACCTGCTGGGCGCGCTGTCCGGTGCGGGCCTCCCAGCCCCAGGCGATGTGCCGGGCGCCGGAGAACAGCAGCAGCAGGGTGTCCTCGGGGTGCTCGGCGACGGCGGCGGCCAGCCAGCGCTCGGTGCCCTCGACGGAGGAGAGCCGGTGGAGCAGCCAGGTCAGCTCGGCGGCGTCCTCGATCTCGGCGAGGACGGAGCCGACCGCGTTCCAGTCGCCGGCGTCGGCGAGGGCGCGCAGCCGGCGCAGTTCCTCGTCGCCGTGCGAGAGGTCGAGCACCGGGGTGAGGCCGCGCGGCGCCTTCCGCCCGAGGCCGCGGCTCCGACGGCCGGCCGGACCCGCCGGGGCGTCATCGGCTGATCGGCGTCGGAAAAAGGACATGGTGCGGCCCCCCTGAGACCTCGTCGACCGGGACGGTCAGCGGTTTCGTTCGTATGGCCTCGCAGTGGCCACTCGGATGCACTGCATATCACGCGCCTCCGACGTCCCGTCGACCAGCCCTGTTCCCGAACGCACCAGGACGTTCCCCGGACGCCCTCGGGGACTCCCCCGGACGCCCCCGGACGGCCCCGGACGCACGGGACCCGGCCCGCCGCCGTGCGGCCGGGCCGGGTCCTCGCCGTGCGGCGACGCGGGATCAGACCCGGTCGGCGGCGATCAGCAGGTACTGGAAGGAGCCGTCCTTGTAGGAGTTGATGAACGCCTCCTCGATGCCGGTCACCAGCGACGGCACGGTGGCACGCAGCTCCCAGTACGGGAGGGTGGCCGCGGTGAGGTCGATGACCGCGTTCGGCACCAGGCGGTTGTCGGCCATCGCCTTGAAGTACTCGCGGCGGGAGTGGATGTTGCACTCGAAGTGGGCGTTGATCTGGGAGACCCACTTCGAGGGCTGGCCGTAGGTCGGGTTCCAGCAGCCGGTGATGGTGACGTAGCGGCCGCCGACCGACAGGATCCGGGAGTGCTCGCCGAGCAGGTCCTCCAGGTCGACGTACATGCTGGACTCGTTGTTCCAGGACGCCCGGACGCTACCGGTGTCGAACGGCATGTCCAGCATGTTGCGGACCTGGGCGCGCACCGAGCCGTCGATGCCGAGCTCCTTGGCCCGCCGGTTGCCGAACTCGGCCTGCTTGGCGGACAGGGTGACGCCCTCGACCTTGCAGCCGAAGCGCTGGTGGGCCATCACCATCGAGCCGCCGCGGCCGCAGCCCGCGTCGACCAGGGTGTGCTCGGGGCGGATGTCACCGAGGTTGTCCAGCAGCACGTCGGTCTGGGCGGACTCCAGCCGGTGCAGCTCGGCGACGAGCTTCTTCTCCCGCTCGCTGTCGTCCGGCGCACCCAGCGCGGTGTGGTCGACATCGCCGATGCCGTAGTGGTGGTGGTAGAGGCCGTCGACGTCGCCGAGGCGCAGGTTCACCGGCCGGGCCTCGTGGTCCCAGTAACGGGCGATGTCGCCCTGGTACGGGGTGGCCGGACCAGGGACGGTGGTGCGGTTCACGGGGGTGGTGTCGGTGACGGACACGGTTCAGCTCCTTGGTTACCAGAAGTCGGGCAGGCCGTAACGGAAAGTGTTGGTCTGATGCCAGTTGTGGTTGCCGTCGACCCACGCGGCGACGCCGCGCAGGAAGCGCACCACCACCGGGACGGGGCAGGTGGCGGCGAGTGCGGCCGCCTCCGCCTCGAAGGCGTGCATGAGTTCGTTGTGCACCTCGACGGCCTTGAGGTAGCCGTCGCGGTGACCGACCCCCTCGCGCTCGGAGATCACCACCGGCAGGTTCAGGTGGAGGCCCGGGCTGGACAGCTCCTTGGTGTACGAGTACAGGTCGTTCACGATGGTGGTGGCGTTCGAGGCGAGCGCGATGACCCGCTGCACGGCGGGGCGGGCGTGCAGGTCCGCGGGCAGCTCGTAGCCGCCGACGGTGTCCGTGATGGTCGGGCAGGGGCGGAAGTTGTTGAACTGACGCATCGCCAGGTACTCCCACACCTCCGGCACGTGCTCCTCCTGGGCCCAGGCGCCCTCGGCGAGGTAGCCCAGGTGCAGCCGCGCCATGTCGTGCCGGAACCGGTCCGACTGGGAGGCGGTGGCGGCCCGGTGGAAGTGCTCCATCGCCGAGCGGTAGGCGCGCCGGGGCGCGTCCGAGGCCAGCGACTCCTGCCAGGCCCCCTGGTACTCGGCGGTGGTGTGCACCGGGTCGAGCGCGGTGTGGGCGAGCAGCAGCCGACTGCCGAGGCCGATCGGCGAACCGCCGTGGTCCTCGCAGTAGTAGTCGTCGACGGCGTTCTCGGCGACCATCAGCCGGGCGGCGATCATGACGTGGTCGACGCTGGGCGCGTCGGGGTGGCAGCCGACCATGTAGCGGCTGACCGAGAAGCCGTCGAACTCCTCCTCGTAGTCCGGCGGGAAGAGCTCCACCTCCTCGGTCCACAGCTTGATCCGCCGGCTCACCTCGGCGACCCGCACCGGGTCCGGCTCGGCGACCGGGTGGAAGTACAGCCCGGGGATCGGGTCGCCGACGCCCGGCTTCCCCGATGCCGCCGGTGTCGCCGACTCCGGTGCAGCGGCGGGCTCCTGACGTGGCGTCAGACCAAGTCCGGCCGTGCCCAGACCGCTCGGTCCGCGGAGGATCTGCTCCAGCGCCGTGCCGCTCATGACCGCACCGCCGGACGGCGACCGGGGTGCGGGTGCTGCGACGTCTGCGGGGTCTCGCCGCTCGTGGCCACGGGCATGGGAGAACCTTCCTCGTGTGTAAGGGGGACACGTCAGAACGGGTCGTCGGTCGTCGCCACGGCCCGGAGGAAGGGGGTCTCCGCGTGCGGCCGCCCCGTCCTCGCTTGCTGCCCAACCGTAGGCGGGGCGGAACGATCTGAGCCGCTTCGCATGATCCTGTGCACTCGAAAGGGTGAACGTGTGCATGTGTTGCGTTTGAAACCGCGCATCAGATGATCGGTTCGGAGCGGGCCTGCCGAGAAGGCCCCCCCGGGGGGCCCTGCGGACCGGGACCGTCGGGGCCCCAACCCCGCCGGTCGGAGCCTCGACCCCGCCGGTCGGAACCTCAGCCCCGCGGGGCGTCGGCCGGGTCCGCCGCCTCCACCGGCACGTCCGGGTGCCGGAACCAGGAGCCGTCGACCGCCCACTGGACCAGCATCAGCACCACGCCGAGCAGCAGCGCGCCGATGCCGATCACGGTCACCCCGCCGGTCTCCCCGAACAGCGGCAGGTCGATCGAGGTCGAACCGTAGTCCGGGTCGGCGTAGACGTCGAAGGCCCCGTAGCAGAAGAAGTACAGCAGCATCAGGCCGCCGAGCAGCGGCATCAGGCCCTTGAAGACGAAGTCCCGCACACTCCGGGTGAGCACCCTGCGGTAGTACCAGACGCAGGCGAAGCCGGTCAGGCCGTAGTAGAACGCGATGGCCAGGCCCACCGAGGCGATCGAGTCGGCGAGCACGTTCCCGCTGATCGCGGTGAGCAGCACGTAGAACGCGATCGACGCCAGGCCCATGGCGACCGTGGACCAGGTCGGGGTGCGGTGGCGCGGGTGCACCCGGGCGAACTGGCGGGGGACGGCCCGGTGCGCGGCCATCGAGAAGGTGGTCCGGGCGGTCGGCAGGATGGTGGTCTGGGTCGAGGCCGCGGAGGAGGTCAGCACCATGAAGATCAGGAGTTTGGTCAGGAACCAGCCGAGGCCCGCGCTGCCGAACACCGCGCCGCCGAGCGAGGACAGCACGTCCCCCGCGTTGTCCTCGTTGCCCAGTCCGATGCCCTCCGTCCCGATGCCCGCGAAGGCCTGCGCCGAGGTGGAGACCAGGGCGTAGATGAGCAGCAGCAGGACGGTGGAGAGGACGGCGGCCCGCCCCGGGGTGCGCGCCGCGTCCGCGGTCTCCTCGTTCACGGACACGGCGGTGTCCCAGCCCCAGTAGATGAAGACGGCGGCCAGGATGCCGGCGGTGAAGGCCGTCGTGGAGGTCACCTCGAAGGGGTTGAACCACGATCCGCTGATGTGGATCGCCGTGTCCGGCGGGTGGTCCCCGTACACCTTGACCAGGGCCGTGACGGAGAGCAACACCAGCATCACGATCTCGATGCACAGCAGCCAGCGCTGCAGGGCGGCCGAGATCTCGATGCCGACGTAGCAGATCGCCGTCATCACGATGATCCAGACCACCCCGGCGATCGTGGTCCAGACGGTGTTCTCGGCCAGGCCGTCGAAGCCGAACAGCCGGAAGCCGTAGACGCCGGCGATCTGGGCGAGGTTCGCCATCACGATGATGTCCGCGATCACGATGCCCCAGCCGCCCATCCACCCCGTGCGCGGCCCGAAGGCCCGCGCGCCCCAGGTGAAGGTGGTGCCGCAGTCCGGGTCGGAGGCGTTGAGCTCCTTGTACGCGTACGCGATCAGCAGCATCGGGACGAAGGCGAGCACGGTGATGATCGGCGCCTGCAGACCGACCCCGACCACGATGATGCCGAGCGTGGCGGCCAGGCTGTAGGCCGGGGCGGTGCTCGCCAGGCCGATGGCCACCGAGGAGACCAGGCCGAGGGCGCCGGTCTTCAGGCCCTTCTCACCGGCACGGGAGCTGACGACAGTGGGTGCGGCGGGCGGCGGAGTGTGTCCGCCGTGGGGTTCCGGCACGGTTCCCACCCCCTGATCCTGCACGCAGAGGTGCTTACGGGGTCGATGAGATCAGCGTACGCCCGGGAGCCGTTCCTCTCCTGGCCGGTGATCGCCCGGTCACGGTCAGCGGTGCTCGGGGTTCTCGAAGTCGAAGCGGCAGCCCGCGTCCCACTCGGAGCGCTGGTTGCCGTGGGCCGGGATCCCACCCGCGTCCTTGATCATCCGGGCGAGGTGGAGCAGGTTCCAGCTCATGAAGGTGGCGTTGCGGTTGGTGAAGTCGTTCTCCGGCCCGCCCGAACCCGCGTCCAGGTAGGACGGCCCCGGCCCGGCCTCCCCCACCCACCCCGCGTCGGCCTGCGGCGGGATGACGTACCCGAGGTGCTGGAGGCTGTAGAGCACGTTCATCGCGCAGTGCTTCGCGCCGTCCTCGTTCCCGGTGATCAGGCAGCCGCCGACGCGGCCGTAGTACGCGTACTGGCCGTGCTCGTTCAGGATCGACGAGCAGGCGTACAGCCGCTCGATCACCTGCTTCATCACCGAGGAGTTGTCGCCGAGCCAGACCGGCCCGGCCAGCACCAGGATGTCGGCGGCCATCACCCGGCTGTAGAGCACCGGCCAGTCGTCGGTCTCCCAGCCGTGCTCGGTCATGTCCGGCCAGACCCCGGTGGCGAGGTCGTGGTCGACCGCGCGGACCACGTCCACCCGCACGCCCTGGCGCTCCAGGATCCCGGTGCTGACGTCGATCAGCCCCTGGGTGTGGCTGCGTTCGGGCGAGCGCTTGAGCGTGCAGTTGATCACCATGGCGGTCAGATCGTCGTACCGGGCGGGCGAGGGGGACATCGGCGGCCTCTCCAGGTCCTTCGACGGGTCGGGTCACCCACCACTCCACCCCGGGCCCGCGCCGCCCGCCCGCCGGGATCCGCCGACCGGGCCCGCCTCACTCCGCCCCGGACGACCCCGGCGCCGGCCCCGACTCCGACGCCGGGCCCGGCTGCGGTACCGGCCCCGACTCCGGCACCGGCTCAGGTGCCGTCACCGGGACCGGGGTGACCAGCATCCGCCCGGCCAGCGCGGTGCCCGCCGTGACGGCGGCGAGGGTGGCGTCGAACAGCGGCCGGATGTTGCGCTGGTGCCAGAGCGACAGGGTGGCGGCCCAGGCGGCCTCCCTGGCCCGGGCGGTCGAGAACGCCCCCACCAGGTGGCGCAGCGGCTCGGCCGCCCCGGCGGCGACCCCGGCGATCCGCTGCTCGAACCCGGCCCGCTCCTCTGCCTCCGCCCGCACCAGCAGTTCGCCGACCAGGACGTAGTCCTCCTGCACCGGCGGGGTGTCGGGCGTGGTGCGGCGCTCGATGCAGGTCTCGACGACGGCGAGCGGCAGGTCGTGGCAAAGGTGGGCGTTGGTCCCGGCGAAGGCGAACTGCACCGGCCACACCCTCCGGTCGTCCCGGGCGTCGACCAGCGGCTGCCAGGCGTCGCCGACCTCCCGTCCCTCTTCGGCGGCGTCCAGCACGTCGAAGTACTGGTTGGCGAGCAGCACCCCGAGCCGCTCGACGAACGCCGGGTCCCGGACCTCGCCGGCCGCGATCCGTCGCTCCACCAGCGCGGCGATCCGCAGATGCATCCGGTTGAAGCAGGCGATCCCGTCCCCGGGGTCCAGCCGCGCCCCGATCGCCCGCATCCGCTCGACGACCTCGTCGACGCTCTGCGCGGGCCTGGCGTGTGACTGAGCCATGGGGGCGGTCCTTCCGTCGCGGTTCTCCGGCTGTCACCTATACACACCGTCACCGCCCCGGATCCGCCGCCCCGGTGGACGCCCCACCACCGTCACCCGTTCCGATCAGTCGGCCCGCCCGGTGAGCCTGCCGCCGCCCCCGTCAGCCGGCCGCTTCGTCCGCCGCCGCGAGCAGGCCGGTGAGGGTCGCGGTCAGGATGCGGGCCAGCCGGGGTTCGACCTCGACGACGGCGTGGGCGAGGCGGGGGTCGCCGCGGTAGAGGGCGGCGACCTCGGGGCCGGGGTTGGCGATCTGCCAGAGCGCACCGGCGAGCGAGACGGCGGTGGCGACGAGGTCGGTGACGGCCCGGTCGTCCAGGGCCGGCAGCCGGTCGCGGACGGCCGCCGTGATCGGCCCCCGGGCGGCGAGGGTGGCGAGCTTGAAGTCGCGGACGGCGTCCAGGGAGACGTTGCGCTCGAGGTTGAGCGGGGCGTGGGCGAGCAGGTCGCAGAACGGCCCGCGGGCGGCGAGGGTGGCGGCGAAGGCCCGCGCCACCGGGGCCGGGCCCGGTTCGGCGGTGTCGCGCAGGCGGGCG
This sequence comes from Kitasatospora purpeofusca, assembly GCF_000718025.1. GTDB lineage: Bacteria > Actinomycetota > Actinomycetes > Streptomycetales > Streptomycetaceae > Kitasatospora > Kitasatospora purpeofusca. Next base: position 8,253 of record NZ_JODS01000002.1, on the reverse strand, counting down.
GACAGCGCGCGGGACCACTCGTCCCAGCCCTCCGCCGTCAGGCGCAGGAAGATCTCCTCGCGCGTCTCGAAGTAGCGCAGCAACGCGGACTTGTGCATCCCCACCGCGGCGGCGATGTCCGTCAGCGAGACCTCCCTGATGCCGCGCTCGCGGCCGAGGGCTCGCGCCGCCTCCAGGATCGCGGCTTCGCGCTGTCGCTTGGCCTCGGGCGAGCGGGCGCGCTGGAACTCCGGTGCAGTCACCCGCCCATCGTAGCGCAACGCCGTTGCACTATTAGCGCAACAGTGTTTTACTAACGGCATGGACAGCAAGGACAGCAAGGTCTGGTTCATCACCGGCAGCTCCCGCGGCTTCGGCCGCACCCTCGCCCGCGCGGCCCTGGAGGCCGGCCACCGGGTCGCCGCCACCGCCCGCCGCCCCGAGCAACTCGCCGACCTCGCCGAGGAGTTCGGCGAGCGGATCCGGCCGATCGCGCTCGACGTCACCGACCCGGCGGCCGCCCGGGCGGCGCTCGCCGAGGCCCACAGCCGCTTCGGCCGGATCGACGTACTGGTCAACAACGCCGGCTACGCCAATGTCTCGCCGATCGAGACCACCGAGGACGCCGACTTCCGGGCCCAGTTCGAGACCAACTTCTGGGGTGTCTACCACGTCACCAAGGCCGCGATCCCGCTGCTGCGGGAGCAGCGGAGCGGGCTGGTGATCCAGTTCTCCTCCGTCGGCGGCCGGGTCGGAGGGTCCCCCGGGATCGCCTCCTACCAGGCCGCCAAGTTCGCCATCGACGGGTTCAGCCGCGTCCTGCGCGCCGAGACCGCGCCGTTCGGGGTGAAGGTGCTGGTGGTCGAACCCAGCGGCTTCCGCACCGACTGGGCCGGCTCCTCGATGACCGTCCACGACGTCCCGGCCGCCTACGAGGAAACGGTCGGCGCCGTCAACGCCCGGCTGCGGCAGGGCGGCGACGGCGCCGCGGGCGACCCGGTCCGTGCGGCCGGGATCCTGGTCCGGATGGCCGACCGCCGCGACATCCCGGACCACCTGCCGCTCGGGGTCAACGCGGTCGAGTACTCCCTCGCCCAGGACCGCCGGCTCCTCGCCGAGGACACCAGGTGGCGCGAGGTCGCCCGCTCCGCCGACTTCGCCGAGCCCTACCCGGTCGCCTTCCCGCCCGACGCGGCGGCCTGACCGCCCGCCGGCGGGCCGATGCAAGGGACCGGACGTGGAACGGCCCCGGCCGGGGAGCGGAGAGAGCTCCTCGGCCGGGGCCGGGTCGTGCCGCCGGGCGGGCCGCCCGGCGGGTCGGCTACTGCTTCGAGGCCACCGACACGTAGTCCACCCGCATCGGGTGGCCCGGCTCGGTGGCCGGGGTGACGGAGCTGCCGAAGGCGGCCGGGAGGTTGCCGCCGACGGCGACGTTGAGGATGAGGAACAGGCCCCGGCCGACGGCCCGGTCCCAGGTCGCGCGGTCCATCTGCGCGGCCGTCACCCGGTGGTGCACCCGGCCGTCGAGGTACCAGCGGACCTCCTCGGCGCCCGGCTTCAGGTCGACCTCGACCGCGTAGCGGTGGAAGCCGCTGCGGCACTCGGCGCCGCAGGGCTGGTCGCCCGACCCGAGGCCGCGCGGCTCCTGGCAGGGCCCGCCGTCCAGCACGCCGCAGTGCATCGTGCCGAAGACCGAGTCCCGGCCGTTGACCTGCTCCAGGATGTCCAGCTCGCCGATGGCCGGCCAGCCGGTGTACCCGTTGCGCAGCTCGCCGCCGAGGGTCCAGAAGGCGGGCCAGTAGCCGGCGGCGGCCGGACCGGTGACGTCGGGCAGGGCGATCCCGGCCTCGATCCGCAGCACACCGCCGGGCGGCGGGGCGAGGTCGGCGCGGCGGGACTCGATCCGGCCGGAGGACCAGCGGCCCGCCGCGTCCCGGGTGGGCACGATCTCCAGCGCCCCCCGGCCGTCGAGCCGGACGTTGTCGGTCGAGTCGGTCATGGTCTCGACCTCGCCGGTCCCCCACTGCGCGGCCGGGCAGCCCGGGTAGCAGGTGCCGAGGTCGTACTGCCAGTTCGCGGCGGACGGGCGGCTGCCGGCCGCTCCGTCGAAGTCGTCGCGCAGCAGCTGGGTCCAGCCGGACGCGTCCGGCGCCGGGGAAGTGCTGCTAGCGGTACCGGCGGCGGCGCGCGGCGGCAGGGCGCCCGCGTCCGTCAACACCCGCTCCAGGCGCGGCGTCAGGACGACGGCCGCGACATTGGTCAGATGGGTGTCGTCGCGGTAGAGCAGGATGCGCTCCAGGACGGCCGGGCAACTCCGGCCGCTGCCCGGGCAGATGACGTCGTTGACCGACACCGCGCGCACGCCCGGGATCCGGCCGGCCGCGATCTCGTCCGCGAGCGGGTCCGCCCAGAGCGCCTTGTCGCGCGGGAACTCGCAGGCCGCCGGGTCGTCGGTGTGGCCGGAGACGCAGGCCGGCACGTCCGTCCCGGGAATCGGGGTGTCGCGCAAGTAGACGATCGGGACGCCGAGTTCACGCAGCGGGGCGAGGGTCTTCGCCCAGCCCTGGAGCACCGTCTCGCGGTCGTCGGTGTACCGGTTGAGGGTGGAGACCACGATCAGCCGGGGCTTGGGGCCCTCGGCCAGCCGGGTCAGGGCGTTCGCCCGCCAGGTGTCGCACTCCCGGTAGGTCCGGCCCAACTGCGGGTTCACCACCGAGAGTTCCGGCAGCGGGCAGCCCTGCTTGACCAACTCCTCCAGTTCCCAGCGCCGTTCGGCGGCGAGGGCGAGCAGCGAGGAGAACCACTGGCCGGCGTGCGAGTCGCCGAGCAGCACGATCCGGTCCGGGCTGCCGACCACGCCGAAGCGGCAGTCGGGGCTGGTGGTGGCCGCCGGGTCGACCTCGCACTCGCCGTCCGGCGGGAAGTCCTTGCGCGCCTGGACGGCGTCCGGCACCACCGCCGGACCGCCCTTGGCCGGGGCCGCGGTGCGCACCAGCAGCGAGGTGCCGTCCGGCGAACCGGGCGGCAGCCCCTGGAGGTCGACCGGCGCCGCCGGGCCGAGCAGCCGCAGCGTCCCGGTGCCGACGACCAGCGCCAGCACCACCGGGATGACCACCGCGGCGAGACCCAGGGACAGCCCCCGGCGCGGGAGTTCGGAGAGGGTGCGGCTGTGCCGCAGCGGCTGCTCGACCCACCGCATCACGGCCGCGGCGGGCAGCGCCGAGGCGGCGGTGAGCGCCACCTTCACCGGCCAGTCCAGCGGGCCGAACTTCGCGCCCACCAGGACCAGCACCGGCCAGTGCCACAGGTAGAGGTTGTAGGAGAGCCGCCCGATCGCGCGCGGGACCCGCAGGCCGAGGACGCGGTCCACGCCGTAGCCGGGCGCCGCGCTCCCCTCCCGCCCCGGCGTACCGGCCAGGATGACGGCCGCCGTGCCCAGGGTCGGCACCAGCGCGGCCCAGCCCGGGTACGGGGTGCCGCTGTCGTACGCCAGCACGCACCACACCACGGCCGCCGCACCGCCCCAGCCCACCACCGCCCGCAGCGGGCGCGGCCCGCGCAGCAGGTGCCAGGGCAGCAGGGCCAGCAGCGCGCCGACCCCGAACTGCCAGACCCTGGAGGGAGTTCCGAGGTAGGCGAGCGAGACGGAGTCGTGCGTCCAGCGCAGCGAGAGCGCGAAGGACCCGACGGTCAGCACGGCGGCCAGCGCCGCCGCGACCGGCCGCACCGCCCGCCCGCGCCCGTCCGCCCGGCCGCGCCGCGCCACCCGCAGCACCAGGTAGGCGGTGAGGGCCAGCAGCGGACCCCACACCAGGTAGAACTGCTCCTCCACGGCGAGCGACCAGAAGTGCAGCAGCGGGCTCTCGTCCCGCCCGGCGGCCAGGTAGTCGGTCTGCTGGGCGACGAAGCGCCAGTTGCCGACCGAGAGCGCCGCCGCGAGCACGTCGTACTCCAGGTCGGCCCGCCGCAGCGGCACCGTCAGCCAGGCACCGAACAGTGCCACCGCGCCGAGCACGATCGCGGCCGAGGGCAGCAGCCGGCGGGCCCGGCGGGAGAAGAACTCGCCGAGCCGGATCCGGCCGGTGGTGGTGGCCTCGCGCAGCAGCAGGCCGGTGATCAGGTAGCCGGAGACGACGAGGAAGACGTCGACCCCGACGAAGCCGCCGGCCAGCCCGGGGACGGCGGCGTGGAAGGCGAGCACGGAGAGCACGGCCAGCGCGCGCAGGCCCTCGATGTCGGGACGGAACCCGGCCGACCGGTGCGCCCGGCCCGGGGCATCGGAACCCCGGGAGAGAGCGCGGCCGAAGCGGCCGCCGCGACCGGCGTCACCGGCGCGACCGCCGGCGGTCCGCTGGCTCGGGATGGTGAAGGCATCCGGCGCGAGCTCGGGCACAAGGGTCGACGGTTCCGGCAGTGACGAGTCGGGAGGTGACGAGTCGGGAGGTGATGACTTCGGAGGTGATGACTTCGGAGGTGATGACTTGGGAGGTGACGACATGGAAGAAGGCGACCTTTCAACCCAGCCAGGGCAGCATCGGCCGGACCCAGCCGGACGCGAGCAGAGCGGTGAGCACGAGCGTGGCGGTGGCGGCCAGCCCCTCCGGCCAGCGGCGGGGCAGCATGCCTGACCGGGGCGCCTTCGGCCCGGCTGTGACGTCGTCGCGGCGGGCGGTGCCGCGCACCTCGCCGACGAGGTCGCGGATCAGCGGCAGACCGATCTGCGCCTGCACCGCGAGGTAGAGCCCGAGACCCCAGTTGGGGGCCCATCCGTACTGCGAGACGGCCAGGCCGAGGCCGACGGCGGCGGCCCCGAGCGAGGCGCCGAGCCAGGCCAGCGAGACCAGGACGACCTTGCGCGCCATCCCGCCGGAGCGGGACTTGCTCCGCGCCGCGGGCGCGCCGGCCCCCGTCGCGTCCGGCCCGGCCGAACCGGCGGCGCCGGTCGGCACCCAGGCCGCGCTGCGACCGCGCAGGGTGTGCCAGAAGGCAACCCCGGCGGCGACGCTCATCAGCACGTTGGAGCGGATCACCTCGATCCGCCAGCGGGTACGGCTGACCCGGGGCAGCAGCACGTGCCAGAGCCAGAGCGGCGCCAGCATCGGCAGCACGTGCCAGGGCCGGATCTGCTCCGGGTACCAGAACATCATCACCAGCGGCGGCAGTGGCGCGACGAAGATGTTCACGGCGGCGGCGAGGTAGCCGACGATGCCCTCGTAGAAGCAGAGCCGCATCCTCCAGGGCGCGCCGATCCGCTTGAGCTCGGGCGAGCCGAGCAGGTGCAGATTGCCCATCGCCCAGCGGTACTGCTGGTTGACGTACGAGGCGAGGTTGTCGGGCGAGGTGCCCTTGGCGACCAGCACCGGGACGTACAGCGTCCGGTAGCCCTGGGCGTACAGGCCGAGCCCGGTGAAGAGGTCCTCGCTGTGGTCGAGCCGGGCGAACCCGCCGGCCCGGTCGATCGCGACCCGCCGGTAGACGGCGTTGCTGCCGCAGCAGATGGCGGCGTCACTGGCGTCGCGGGAGGGCTGGATCCAGCGGAAGAACCACTCCTGCGCGGCACCGGCGGCGCGCTCGATCCAGCTCATCGACTCGTCGGTGTCGAAGCACTGCGGGCTCTGGACGATGCCGATCCGCGGGTCGGCGAAGTACGGGACGAGGTGGCGCAGGAAGTCGGGCCGGGGCGCGAAGTCCGCGTCGAGGATGGCGATGAGCTCACCGGTGCTGAGCGTGAGCGCGTGGTTGAGGTTGCCGGCCTTCTTGAGGTGCCCCCGGTCGGGCCGCACCACGTACCGGTACCCGTGCGCGGCCGCCAGGTCGGCGACCTCGGTCCGGTCGGCGTCGTCGAGCACCCAGACGGTCAGCGCACCGGGCCAGTCGACCTCGGCCACCGCCCGGTAGGCGTTCTCCAGGATGTCCAGCGGCTCGCCGCAGGTCGGCAGGTAGAGGTCGACGGTCGGCAGTTCCTCCGGCGCCCACGCGTGCACCAGCACCTCGTGGGACTGCCGGGTGAGCCGCCGCTGCCGCAGGCTGTTGACCGAGGACAGCGCCAGCGCGACGACATTGAGTCCCAGCACGGCGAGGAACACCCACAGCGCTGGCGTCCGCAGCGCGAACGTGAACATCGTCCCGGCGGTGAAAACGAACGCCGCCGAACTCGCGACCAGCACCCACCGCCGCTGCGGCCCGAAGTACCAGTAGAGCTCCTGGTCGTCCGGCGGTTGCGGCAGATGCGTCGGAGGAGAGGAGGAAGAGGATGAAGTAGATGAAATGGACGTAACTTGTCGGACAGTCATATGGCCCCCACAGCCGTGTTTCTGACAGCTCCAACGGCCACAGTACCGCATTGGTATAGACCATTGATCCATCCTCCAGCGGCCGGACGTCACCTCCGCGCCACCTCACCCCCTTCCGCGAAGCAGCAGGTCACGCGGGCGTTAACACTCCTCCAACATCCGCTCCACCCGACCCTCCGGACACCCGGAAACGCCAGTGGGGCGGCAACCGGATCACCGGTTGCCGCCCCACTGTTCATGTCCGCGCCCCTACGAGGGGTCCCGCCGACGTCGATCCACCCGAATCAGACCGCCGGCACCGCCGGGACGGGGTACGTCGGGTACTCGACGCCCGAGACGTGCTGGACGACCCGGATGACCTGGCAGGAGTAGCCGAACTCGTTGTCGTACCACAGGTAGAGGATCGCGTTGTCGCCCTCGACCTTGGTGGCACCCGCGTCGACGATCGACGCGTGGCGCGAGCCGATGAAGTCGTTCGACACCGCGTCCGGGGCGGTGGTGAAGTCGATCTGGCGCTTCAGCGAGGAGGTCAGCGAGACGTTGCGGAGGTAGTCCAGCACCTCTTCGCGGTCGGTCTCGCGGGACAGCTGGAGGTTCAGGATGGCGATCGAGACGTCCGGAACCGGCACGCGGATCGAGCTGCCGGTGATCTTCGCCTTGAGGTCCGGCAGCGCCTTGGCGACGGCCGAGGCGGCACCGGTCTCGGTGATCACCATGTTCAGCGGTGCCGAGCGGCCACGACGGTCGGCCTTGTGGTAGTTGTCCAGAAGGTTCTGGTCATTGGTGAACGAGTGGACGGTCTCCACGTGGCCGCGCAGCACGCCGAACTCGTCGTCCATCGCCTTCAGCGGCGGAACGATCGCGTTGGTGGTGCAGGAGGCGCAGGAGATGACCTGCTCGTCCGGCTTGATGGTGTCGTGGTTGACGCCGTGCACGATGTTGGGCACGTCGCCCTTGCCGGGGGCCGTCAGGACGACCTTCTCGATGCCCGGGCGGAGGTGGTTCGACAGGCCCTCGCGGTCCCGCCACTTGCCCGTGTTGTCGATCAGGATGGCGTCCCGGATGCCGTGGACCGTGTAGTCGATCTCGGACGGGTCGTTGGCGTAGATGACCTTGATCGCGGTGCCGTTGGCGACGATCGTGCTGTTCGCCTCGTCGACCGTGATCGTGCCCTGGAACTGGCCGTGGATGGAGTCACGGCGAAGCAGCGAGGCGCGCTTCACGAGGTCCTGGTCCCCACCGCCACGGACGACGATGGCCCGCAGCCGGAGGCCGTTGCCGGAGCCGGCCTTCTCGATCAGCAGACGGGCGACCAGGCGGCCGATCCGGCCGAAGCCGTAGAGCACGACGTCACGGCCCGACTCGCGGCGCTCGAACTTGTTGGCACCGGTGGCGCCGGCGACGGCCTCCGCGGTGAACTCCTCCACCGAGAGACCGCGGCTGTCGGCGCGGTAGGTGGCGGCAAGCATGCCGAGGTCGATCTGGGAGGGGCCGAGATCCAGGGTGGTCAGCGCCTGCAGGAACGGCAGCGTCTCGGTGACCGAGAGCTCCTCGCCGGCTATCTGGCGGGCGAACCGGTGGGTCTTCAGGATGCTGACCACCGACTTGTTCACCAGGGAGCGGCTGTACAGCAGGACAGTGACGTCCCGCTCCCGGTGCAGTCGGCCGATGATCGGAATCATCGACTCCGCGATCTCCTCGCGGTTCTTCCAGTCCGTGAACACGTCGTCGTTGACAGTCACAAGTCCATCTTTCGAGCTAGGAGGGTGTTCACATGCTAACCGCGACCCGCCCCACCAGCCGAAACGGGTCCCCCCCTGGCCCGCATGACAAGAATCACACAGGGTGACAAATAGGGCAGAACGCAAAGACCCCCCGCCGATTTCCCGACGGGGGTTCTTCACAATGATTGTTCGGCGGCGTCCTACTCTCCCACAGGGTCCCCCCTGCAGTACCATCGGCGCTGTGAGGCTTAGCTTCC
>NZ_JODS01000001.1 GCF_000718025.1 Kitasatospora purpeofusca | reverse complement strand
ACTACGGCACATCCAACTTCGACCCGCCCTTATCGACGGATGCCTGGCCGGCACCGGCCTGCGACTCACCCCACCGACTCCACCCTGAAAGCCTCAGTAACATCCACCGCAGAAGAACAAGCCAGTACCACCAACGATTCGCCCGTTCCACAGGGTGTATAGCCCCCTATACAACGACGGCCAAAGCTGCCGCCAGGAGACCCCGCGATGCCCCACGACACACAGCGAACCGGCCGACACCTGCGTTTGCTGATCCTGTCTATCCCCCTAGACTCTGCGTTGACTGGGGCAGACACCGGAGGGGACATGGCGGGAGAAACGCAGCGGATCGCCGCCATCAAGAACCCGTTCGAGCTGCTACGTGCAGCCACCGTGCGGCTGGCCGAGGCGCAGCAGGAGGTCACCGAGCTGTCGCGGCTGCGCCAGCGGGTGATCTCCGAGCTTCACGAACAGGGCATGTCCTACGCCCAGATCGCCGCCGAGGCCGGACTCACCCGGGGGCGGATCCACCAGCTCAAGCAGTCGGCACCCGCGCCCGAGGGGGCGTTCCTGGGCAATGCGCGGCTGATCATCGCGACGCCACTCAAGCAGGAGGCCGGCAATGCCAGGCCGGTCCTGGCCGCTGAGGACTTCGCAGCCGCCCAGCGGCTCGGCGACCTCGCCCGCTCCTACAAGCTCGAACCGAGCTTCGAACACGTGCCGATCGGTGGCGAGATCGACCTCAACCGCGAGGACATGATCGTCATCTGCGGCCCCCGGCTGTCCAGCCACGTCGCCGGGGTGCTCGCCCAGGACCCGTCGATCTGCTTCGAACGCGCCCCCGACGGACCGTGGACCCTGCGCGACCGCGAGGCCGGCGTTGCCTACCGATCCGGCATGGACTCCGAACCCGCCCTCAACTCGGACGTGGCCTACCTCGGCCGACTCCCGCGGCCCGACGGCCAGGGCCTGGTCATGGTCCTCACCGGCATCCACCCGCAGGGAACGCTCGGCGTCGTCCACCTGATCGTCAACGACCTCGCCGACCTCTACCAGCAGGCCGGCACCGGCCGGTTCTCCGTCCTGCTGAACGTCGACTACAACCCCCAGGACAACGAGCCCGTGCGCGTCCGCCTACTGTCGCCGTTCTACCGGCACGAGGCAGACTGACCGGGTGCATCTGGAGATCGCCACCGAACCCGCCCGCCAGGACCGCCCCAACGAGGACTTCGTCGCGGCCAGCCCGAGCGCCGTCGTCCTGCTCGACGGCGCCGGCACCCCGCCTGGATCCGGCTGCGGCTGCTCCCACGGCGTGGCGTGGTTCGTCACCCGGCTCGGCGTCAACCTGCTCGCCGGCGTGACCAACCAGCCCGACCGCGCCCTGACCGACTGCCTCGCGGACGCCATCACCACCACCGCCGCGCTGCACGCCGAGTGCGACCTCACCCACCCCGGCACCCCGTCGGCCACCGTCATTGCGGTCCGCCTCACCGACCAGGACCTCCAGTACCTGGTCCTCGCCGACTCCACCCTGATCGTCGAACACACCGACCCCGCCACCGGACCCGTCGCCATCACCGACGACCGCGAGGCCCTGGTCGGCGCCGCCCTCCGCGGCTCCATGGACGCCGTCCCCACCGGCACTGCCGAACACGGCGAAGCCCTCCGCCGCTACGTCGAGGCCATGCGCGCCCACCGCAACCAGCCCGACGGCTTCTGGGTCGCCGCCGCCGACCCCACCGCCGCCCACGCCGCACTCACTGGCAGCTTCCCCCGTGCCGAGGTCACCGGCTTCACCATGGTCAGCGACGGCGCCTCCCGCCTGGTCGACCGCTTCCACCTCGCCGACTGGCCCGAGGCCCTCAAGCTCATCCACGACCAGGGCCCGGCCGCCCTCATCCGCGCAGTCCGCACTGCCGAACTCGCCGACGCAGACGGCAAACGCTGGCCCCGCGGCAAGGCCCACGACGACACCGCCGTCGCCACCGTCACGCTGTAGTCCGCGAGCCCCGAAGCCCAACCGAAGTCACTGCCGAATTCCGCTCTACAAGGTCAAGGGCGCGCGCCCTGCGCGCGCCGCTGCCCCGCCCCGGGCGGCCGACGCCGGGCGTGCGGGCTGGCGCCCGGTCCCGGCGCGACCGCCCGAACGGGGCAGCAGGGTGGCTGGGGCCGGCGGCTCCGCGGTTTTACCCACCTCCCCGGCCAGGGACCCGCATCGAGCAAGACCGGGGGGCCACTCGGCCACACTGCGGTCAGGCCCAAAAGCCCTGACCGAGCCGCAGCAGCTTACGGCCCCCCGATCATGCCCGACCCCAGACCGGACAGGACACCGGCCAAAACCGCTCCACCGCCCGCGGCGTCATGCTGCCTGAAGGAGTGGAACTCCTAGAGTTTCCGCGACGTCCTCGGCTGCGTGCTGGTCTCGAATATTGACCGTATGGGAGAATCGTTCGATCGCGCGTAGATGGCTCTCGATGGAATTTGAACGCTCGGATTTGCCGAGGTCATATAGCGTCACGAAAGCCGGATTCTCGATTTTGGCATCCTGTCGGGCATGCTCGATCCGGAACAGTAGGTCATTCACCTTCTGGCGGGCAAGTCTATCCTGGGAGGAAAGCGTAATTTTGTCGAGGAGATTTGTTCGGCCGTTCTGATACCTGTAGTCGAAGTCAAGCTCTCGCGGCTCGCCCTGCAAGAGGACCGTGTAGGTTACATCCCGCTCGATTTTGTGGTTGGCTGGCACCCGAAGCTTCCGGAATAGCAGATCGTTTGCCAGGTCATCGATGGACTTGACGCCACTTGGGGCGGGTTCACCAACAAGTTCATGAAAGAGCTCCTCCGCCACGATTCGGAGGTTTGTCTCTTCGGTGGAAGCGAGCAGGCTGCCCCGTGGTTCGATCTGGTAGCTCTGACCGGGGCGACCAACGCTCTTAAGTACGCTCTCGTGGAATGTGCCAGAATCTAGGTGGTACTCCAGGTATTCCAGCCATGCGCGCAGCATCTTAGGGCTGCGGACGATTCCGCGGACCTTGCGTCCGTCCAGGCCGTCTTGATGTTGCCCGATGAATCGTGCGACTCCGTAGCCGCTCGACTCGACAACTACTCCGATGTTCCTCGGCTCGTTTCGGAAAGGGTCGGGAACATACTTGACGAGGTACCAGTTAGCTGCCACCGTCCTCCTCCTCCATGTCGAGGGTCCAGCTCGCGACGTTTTGGTAGAGGTCGCGGGTTTGATTTACATAGGTTCGGATGCGGGTTTGCCTGTACTCTAGGAATGAAACAAGTGCATCCCGAGTGGAAGCATCGATTAGCTTTGCTGAGTGGCAGGTGTCGGCAGCGCGTCGAATCTCGCGCCTGGTCACTGAGCCGATTCGAGCAAACCACTCAGGAAAATGAGACGGGTCAGTGATGTGGCGAGTCAAGCAATGGTACTTGTAGACGATATCCCTATTCTTTGCCAGTGCCGTGACGGCGTCCTCGCCTGACGGTGGTACGTTTATTAGAGATAGGTCATGATCGAACACCGCTACGCCGATATCGGGGATGTGCGAGAGGTTTTGATCGTGGCGGTCTGTGTTCAGTACCCAGTGGTCGAAGGCAATGATTCCACACGCTTCCCACGGCCTGTCGGCACAGAACTTTGGAGGGATAATCGGGGGAGCAACATCGCCGCGATGGCCGAATGCCAGGGATACGTAACCGTGGTCCCCTCCGTGCAGGCCGAAAAGTGTTCCAGGGGGCACCGGGAGGCCAACTGCCATTCCCAGTGTGCTGGCCACATAGTCATTGACCACGGCAAATGGTCGGTCTGGAGTGTTCTGTCGCGCAAATGCGTTGAGGCGAACACTTCCGACCCCGCCAGAGGAGCCCTCGATTATGGCGCCGTAGTTGGCGACGTCGAAGAAGCCGACACCGTTCCTTGAATGCCTGTCCGACCCCACCGGCATCATCCCTCCCGCGTCGGCTCCGACGCCACGTGCGCGTGAGCATACCGGGCGAGACTGCTGTCGACAGGAACAATGGCGGACTCGAGCGGATGGCGGCGTCGCTTGTGTGCGGTGAAGGACCTTGGGCTGGAGATCGACGGCATCGCGCAGTGCCGTGTGGGCGGCGTGAGCTCCACACGTGATCGCACTTTCGTTCGAGGCTCCTGCCATGCTTCGACCATAGGACGTGGGTCAGACACTGGCACCCCTCATCCCGCATGATGGTCGTCCAGCATCTGGATCGCTGTGTTGTCCACAGCGGGCGCGTAGCCAGTCTGTGCCACAGGCGTGCCAGAGCGGGCGGTACGTGGCGGTCAGTTGCGGGCGCCGGCGGTGCGGTGGCTGGCGAACGGGCAGGTCGGGTGGGGTGCAGGTCGGGGCGGGTGGCGCAGGCCAAGGCTTACAAAGCAGATGTCGGCGGTTCGAAACCGTCCGCGCCCACAGCGCAGAAGGGCCAGTTCGGAGGCAGGATCCTCCCGAACTGGCCCTTGATCGTTTCTGCGGCCTTACCCGTCCTGTGCCGCATGCGTCGTTTCCCGGTGCCTGCCGGACGGGGGTGCTGCTGTGTCCTGATGGGCCGCGGAAGTGGGCATGGTCACCATGTGAGGACAGCTCGCTCGTCCGGAGAGCCGACAACGGGCCTGACTCAACCGGTACGGCGACCGAACTGGGCCCAGACGCTCCGACGACGCGCGATGTCGAAGACTGCTGCTGCACGGTGAGCTTCGAGCAGGGGAGGGCGAGAGCCGAGGGCAGTCAGGATCTGGGCTCCGTCCAGCACATCGACGTCGGGCTTTCCCTTGTGTGTCAGCGTCCGAGCGCCCACGACGGCGATGATTGGGTGCACCGGAACGGCGAGACCGCACCAGCGGTGCAGGAGTTCTGCCGTCCTGCTGCCTTCGAGGCTGGATTTCTCGATGTACGGGTAGCTGTTGCGGTTGACGGTGAGCCGCTTGTCCCCGACCCAGACCATGGCATCGGGGTGGTGCTTGGTGTTCACCGTGAACACCCCGGGCGGCCCGATCACCACGTGGTCGATATCCGCACCGCTCGGCAGCGGGACTGCGTGCAACACGTACCAGCCGTAAGCCCGTAGACCGTCGAGCAGCCCACCGACCAACCTCTCCCCGTCGAGCCCCTTGCTCAGCTCGGAGCGGGTCAGGTCGTCGCCGGAGAGCTTGGCCGCCACCCGCACCAGCCACTTCCGCTTGCTCTCATCGGCCCGGATCATGCCCCGGACACCCTCGCCCGGTCGGTTCGAGGCGAGGTCGTCCTCGGTCGTGAGCGGCGGCAGAGCGGGCAGCACTGTCGGCGGAGAGGCGGGGCGAGGGGGAACGGGCGGTGGAGGGGGCTTGCGGACGACGGTCAGTGGTGGAACCGAGCGGCTGTCCGTCCGGCACCAGTCCCTGATCAGATCGAGCGCCGATGATTCATGAGCGGCATCGGTGATCGTGACGACCCCGGTCAGGCAGTCCAGCCACGCGACCGCCTGCCCACGAGGGCCAGGCAGGTTGACGTACAGCCGATCCTTGCCCGCCCGCCGCCACGGTTTGACCGTCAGTTCCGCCACGTTGCCCCCTCCGCTTCGGCACTGACACGAGATCAGCACGCGGACGGGCGCCCTGACAAGAAGGCCACCAGCCAGGCCGGGCCGTCCGGTAATGACCCTCGCCACGTCATCAAGGGAGCGTACGGCGCGCCAGCTCGCTGCGGCCCAGCCGCTCGCCACCGCTCCGGCCTTCGCTCTGTGCCGGCGGTGGCCGGCCGCGGAGAGCGGCCACGTGTCAGGGAGGCCGAGGTCAGACCCGCGGTGACTGGGGCGGGCGCCCACGCCGCCGAGCCTGCCAAGGCTGGGAGAGCCGTGCTTCTAGCGCTGCCCGTTCCTCCTCGTCGAGCGAGACGATGCCGCCGAGGCGCTTCACAGTCCAGTTGCAGTAGATATCCATGACGTCAGCAGCTGTGAGCGGTCCCTTCAGTTTTCCAGAAAAGAGAAGGGCCTTGGCGATGCAGTCCAGATTTGTTCTGGAGACGAATTCGATGTCGGTCTCTGCCTCGCGGGCTCTTCTGCTGAGATCATTCACGCGGGCAAGGTCGCTTGCGCGCTTACTCCAATCGGCCTCACTGGTAGCGATGGACAGGCGCTCATATGCGGCCCGAAGTTGCTCCTAGCCGATGATCGGAAGATTTCGATCGAGCTTTCTCATGGAAATAGCCACGTCCGGAACCTCGGAAGTTGAGGTGGAAGCGTTCGAGGTGGGAGGTGCAGCGAAGCCGTCCGGGATTGCATGAGCGGGTGGCTGGTCAGTAATTTTTGCATTGCGTTGCATGGGAACTCCAACGGGAGTTTGGCCAGGGAAAGAAGGGTCAGCCCGGGAGCGGCATCCTCCCGGGTTGGCCCTTGGGTCTTTGTGGGGCCCTGGTGAGTGGTGATGGCGCGCCTGTGGATGGTTGTGAGTGTGCATGGTCGGCGCTGTGGGCGTCGGCGTGGGGCGTACGGTTTCGGGGAGCCGGAGGGAAGGGGAAGCGGATGGTGGCGGAGGAGTTGTTCGAGGTGGCGTCGGGGTTGCCGGGGGTGACGGACGATGAGGCGTTCGGGCCGGGGGTGACGGTGTTGAAGGTGGAGGGGAAGGTGTTCGCGGTGCTGGGGGAGGAGCGGGTGACGCTGAAGTGCGAGCCGGGGCTGGCGGTGCATCTGAGGGGGCAGTACGCGGCGGTGGGGCCCGGGTATCACATGAACAAGCGGCACTGGATCACGGTCGTGCTGGATTCGACCGTTCCGGACGAGGAGTTGCGGGAGATGGTGGAGCACTCCTGGGAGCGGGTGGTGGCGGGGATGCCGAGGGCGGTGCGGGAGCGGTTGTCGCTGCTGCGGGGGTGACGGGGGCGGGGGTCAGTCGGGTGCTGTGGTCGGGAGGCGGGGTGGGGTGGGGTGTGTTTGGGTGGGCACACAACGCTTGGGAGAGGTGATCCTCCGTGACCATGCCGCCTTTCGGGTCGAACGACCCGTTCTCGGATCTGCTCAGCCGGTTCTTCGGGATGAGCCCGTTGGCCTCGCCGCCCGCGGTGCAGCGGGTGCCGATCGGGCGGTTGTTGAGCGAGTCGGCGCAGGAGTTGCTGGCGGCGGCGGCTCGGCGGGCGGCCGAGGGTGGGGGGAGCGATCTCGACACCGGGCATCTGATGTGGGCGGCCACCCGGGTGGATGCGTCGCGGCGGATGCTGGAGCGGGCGGGGGTGGATCCGGACCGGTTGGCGGGGGATCTGGACAAGGCGCTGCCGGCCGGGGCGCAGGTGTCGGGGGAGGAGGGGCGGCCGGGGCTGACGCCGGCGGCCAAGCGGGCGCTGCTGGCGGCGCACGCGCGGTCGCAGGCGGCGGGGGCCTCGTACATCGGGCCGGAGCACATCCTCGGCGCGCTGCTGGAGGAGGAGCGGTCGGGGGCGGGCACGGCGGTGCGCAACGCGGCGCCTTCGCAGGACGCGCTGCGCACGGTGCTGGACGGGCGGGGTACCGGCCGGGGCACGGCCGGCGGTGGCGGGGGCGGGCAGCAGAGTGCGACGCCGACGCTGGACGAGTACGGGCGCGACCTCACCGAGGAGGCGCGGGCGGGCCGGTTGGACGCGGTGGTCGGCCGGGCCGAGGAGATCGAGCAGACCGTCGAGATCCTGTCCCGCCGGACCAAGAACAACCCGGTGCTGATCGGTGAGCCGGGGGTCGGCAAGACGGCGATCGTGGAGGGGCTGGCGCAGCGGATCGTGTCGGGGGACGTGCCGCAGATCCTCAAGGAGAAGCGGGTCGTCACGCTCGACCTCACCGCGCTGGTGGCCGGCTCCAAGTACCGGGGCGAGTTCGAGGAGCGGCTGAAGAACGTGATCGACGAGGTCACGGCGGCCGAGCAGAGCGTGATCCTGTTCCTCGACGAGCTGCACACGGTGGTCGGTGCGGGCGGCGGGGGAGAGGGCTCGATGGACGCGGGCAACATCCTGAAGCCGGCCCTGGCGCGCGGGGAGTTGAGCGTGGTCGGGGCGACCACCCTGGACGAGTACCGCCGGTACGTGGAGAAGGACGCCGCGCTGGAGCGCCGCTTCCAGCCGGTACTGGTGCCCGAGCCGACGGTGGAGGAGACGATCGAGATCCTCCGGGGTCTGCGCGACGCCTACGAGGCGCACCACCAGGTGCGGTTCACGGACGAGGCGCTGGACGCGGCCGCGACCCTGTCGGACCGCTACGTCAGCGACCGCTTCCTGCCGGACAAGGCGATCGACCTGGTGGACCAGGCCGGCGCGCGGGTACGGCTGCGCAGCCTGGGCGGTTCCACGGTCGCGATGCCGGTGCGGGACCGGATCACCAAGCTGCGCCGGGAGTTGGAGGAGGCGGTGGCGGACGAGGAGTTCGTCCGGGCCGCCAATCTGAAGACCGAGCTGCGGCAGACCGAGGACGAGCTGGCGGCGGTCGCCGAGTCCCGCGAGGAGGTCGTGGCGGTCACCGCGGACGACATCGCGCAGGTGCTCTCGGGCCGGACCGGCATCCCGGTCGCCGAGCTGAACGCGACCGAGCGCGAGCGGCTGCTCCGGTTGGAGGAGCACCTGCACGAGAAGGTGATCGGGCAGGACCGGGCGGTCACCGCGGTGGCCCAGGCGGTCCGTCGCGGCCGGGCGGGGATGGGCGATCCGGACCGTCCGACCGGCTCCTTCCTGTTCCTCGGCCCGACCGGTGTCGGCAAGACGGAGCTGGCGAAGGCGCTGGCCGCGCTGCTGTTCGGCGACCCGGACCGGATGATCCGCTTCGACATGAGCGAGTTCCAGGAGAAGCACACCGTCTCCCGGCTGGTCGGCTCGCCACCCGGGTACGTCGGCTACGACGAGGCCGGCCAGCTCACCGAGGCGGTGCGCCGCAAGCCGTACAGCGTGCTGCTGTTCGACGAGGTGGAGAAGGCGCACCCGGACGTCTTCAACCTGCTGCTGCAGGTGCTGGACGACGGCCGGCTGACGGATGCCCAGGGGCGTACGGTCGACTTCCGCAACACCGTGCTGATCATGACGAGCAACATCGGTTCGCAGCGGATCCTCGACCACGCGGGCGACGTCGACGAGATCCGGGACGACCTGATGCGGGACCTGCGCTCGCAGTTCCGGCCGGAGTTCCTCAACCGGATCGACGAGGTGATCGTCTTCCACGCGCTCACCCGCAAGGACCTGCTGCAGGTGGTGGACCTGCTGCTGGACCGCACCCGGCGCCGGCTCAAGGCCCAGGACGTCGACCTGGAGGTGACCGACGAGGCCAAGGAGCTGCTGGTGAACCTCGGCTACCAGCCGGCGTTCGGGGCCCGGCCGCTGCGCCGCACCATCCAGCAGGAGCTGGACAACCGGATCTCGGACCTGCTGCTGGACGGCACGGTCCGGGAGGGCGACACGCTGGTCGCGGAGGTGTCGGACGGGCAGCTGACGGTGACGCTGGCGCGCCCGGAGCCGACGGGGAAGCAGGGGCAGGGGCAGGGGCAGGAGCGCGGGCCGGAGCCGGTGGTGGGAGGCGAAGGCGAGTAGCGGGCACCACCGGCCGGCGGCGCCTCACGCGCCCGGGAACACCTCGCGCAGCAGCGGGTCCGGCAGGCCGCGCCGCCCCCACTCGCGCGGGTAGCCGAGCGACACCTCCTCGAACGGCACCCCGTCGTAGCTGGTCCGCCGGGGGATGTGCAGGTGCCCGTAGATCATCGTGGCGGTGTTGAACCGGCGGTGCCAGTCCGCGGTCAGCTCGGTGCCGCACCACTGGGCGAACTCGGGGTACCAGAGGATCTCGGTGGGCTGGCGGACCAGCGGGTAGTGGTTGACCAGGACCAGCGGCAGCTCGGGGTCGTGCTCGGCGAGGCGCTTCTCGGTCAGCCGGACGCGCTCGCGGCACCAGGAGTCGCGGTCCGGGTACGGGTCGGGGTGCAGGAAGCGCTCGTCCGCGCAGACCACGCCGGTCTCGTAGGCGGCGGCCAGGGACTCCTCCTTGGTGGAGGTGCCGGGGGCCCGGAAGGTGTAGTCGTAGAGCAGGAACAGCGGGGCGACCGCCACCGGGCCGCCGGCGCCGGTCCACACCGGGTACGGGTCCTCGGGGGTCACCACGCCGAGCTCGCGGCACATCTCCACCAGGTGCTGGTAGCGCTCGACGCCGCGCACCTGGACCGGGTCGTTGGGGTGGGTCCACAGCTCGTGGTTGCCGGGGGCCCAGACGACCTTGGCGAAGCGTTCGGCCAGCAGGCCCAGGGCCCAGCGGATGGTGGTGGTGGACTCGGACACGTCGCCGGCCACGATCAGCCAGTCGTCGGGCGAGCCCGGGCGCAACTGCTCCACCAGGTCGCGGTTCTGCTGGTAGGAGACGTGCAGGTCGCTGACCGCGAGCAGCCGGCCTCCGGTCGGTCCGCGTCGTGTGTCGTCCGTGCGGTGGTCGCGGTGGTGGTCGCCGGTCATGTCAGCCCCCCAGATGGTCTACCTGCCGTCCCGGTCACAGTACCGGGGCGAGGCGGCCGGATCACGGCCCTCCGGTCCGGGGGTCGGTGACAGGACCCTTGACAGGGCGTCATGTCCGCGCCAGCTTTGGGGCACCCCCACGCCGAGACACACCGAGAGGTCTCTCATGAAGAAGCCGCTCATAGGCACGGCCGCCGCGCTGCTGTTCGCCGGGGCGACCGCCCTGGCGGGCGCCCCCGCCGCGACCGCGTCCACCGCCACCACCAGCACGAACGTGACGTCGCCGCAGGCCGGGAAGGTCGCCGCCGTCACGTTCGCCGGGACGGTGGCGCTGAGCAACTGTTCCGGCTCGCTGGTCCGGTTCCCCGCCTCGACCGCCAACGACCCGGCCCTGGTGCTCTCCAACGGCCACTGCCTGGAGTCCGGTATGCCCGGCCCCGGCCAGGTGGTCACCAACCAGGCCTCCAGCCGCAGCTTCACCCTGCTCAACGCGAGCGGCGGATCGCTCGGCACGGTGAAGGCCAGCAAGATGGTCTACGGCACCATGACCGACACCGACGTGTCGATCTACCAGCTGAACACCACCTACGCCGCGATCCAGTCCCGCTACGGCATCGCCCCGCTGACCGTCGCGGCCACCCACCCCGTCCAGGGCAGCTCGATCAAGGTCGTCTCCGGGTACTGGAAGAAGATCTACTCCTGCTCGGCCGACGGCTTCGCCTACCGGCTCAAGGAAGCGGACTGGACCTTCAAGGACTCCCTCCGCTACACCTCCACCTGCAACGTCATCGGCGGCACCTCCGGCTCCCCGGTGGTCGACGCCAACAGCGGTCAGGTCGTCGCGGTGAACAACACCATCAACGAGGACGGCCAGCGCTGCACCCTGAACAACCCGTGCGAGGTGGACCAGAACGGTGGGGTGACCGTCCGCAAGGGCATCGGCTACGCCCAGGAGACGTACATCATCCCCGCCTGCTTCGGCGCCGGTAACAAGCTCGACCTCACCCGGGCCGGTTGCACCCTGCCGCGCCCCTGACCGGCACTTTTACCCCGATGGGCCATCCGCGACCGGCGGGTGGCCCATTCGGCCGTCTACCGGACGGCCGGTCCGCCCGGCGGCGGCGCGCCGACTGCCGGAGAGTTCGGACCAGGACACCGCACAGTTCCGTTGACCCGATGGAGAGTTGATGACCACCACGATCAGAAGGCTGCTGGTCGCCGTTCTGCTGATACCGCTGCTCGGCCTCGGCCTGGCCCCGACCGCGCTCGCCCGGTCCGCCGGGACGACCGACACCGCCGGCGCGTTCGACGCGGCCGTCGCGGCCTCGGGCGGGGTCGCCGACGACCCGTCGGCCGACATCAAGGACCGGCTGGCCGGGATCCCCGGTATGACCGTCACCGAGGAGCAGCCCACCACCACCGGCCACCGGTACTTCCTGCTCACCTACACCCAGCCGATCGACCACGCCCGCCCCTGGCTGGGCACCTTCCAGCAGCGGCTGAGCGTGCTGCACCGGGGCTACGACCGGCCGACCGTGTTCTACACCAACGGCTACACGCTGCGCACCACCCCCTCGCGCACCGAGCCGGCCCGGCTGGTCGACGGCAACCAGGTCTCCATCGAGTACCGCTACTTCACGCCGTCCCGCCCCGAGCCCGCCGACTGGAGCAAGGCCGGCATCAAGCAGGCGGCCACCGACGCGCACCGTCTGATCACCGCGCTGAAGCGGATCTACCACCAGGAGTGGCTGTCCACCGGCGCCTCCAAGGGCGGCATGTCCTCCACCTACCACCGGCGCTTCTTCCCGGACGACGTGGCCGGCACGATCGCCTACGTCGCCCCGAACGACGTCGACGACCGCGAGGACTCCGCGTACAGCCGGTTCTTCCGCAACGTCGGGACCCCGGAGTGCCGGGCCGCGCTGACCGCCACCCAGCGTGAACTGCTGGCCCGCCGCGACCGGCTGGAGCCCCGCTACGCCGCCGACAACGCCGCCGCCGGCTCCACCTTCACCACCATCGGCAGCGCCGACAAGGCGTACGAGTTGGCCGTGCTGGACTCGGTCTGGGCGTTCTGGCAGTACAGCCTGGCGGCCGACTGCGTGAACGTCCCGGGCGCCGCCGGCACCGACGACGCGCTGTACGCCTGGCTGGACACCCAGTCCGGCATCACCGGCAACAGCGACCAGGCGCTCGCCGGGTACACCGCGTACTACTACCAGGCCGGCACCGAGCTGGGCTCGCCCTCCTTCGACGTGTCGGCCCTCAAGGGCCTGCTGCACTACGACTACAAGGAGCTGTACGCGCCGCGCACCTATGTGCCGCGTTCGATCCCGATGCGCTTCGACCCGTCCGCGATGCGCGACATCGACCGCTGGGTGCGGAACTCGGCCGAGCGGATCATCTACGTCTACGGCCAGAACGACCCGTGGGGCGCCGAGCCGTTCCGTCTCGGGTGGGGCAGCGAGGACAGCTACGTCTACACGGTGCCCGGGGGCAACCACGGCTCCAACATCTCCAAGCTGCCGGCCGACGAGTCGGCGGCCGCCACCGCGAAGGTGCTGGAGTGGGCCGGCCTCGGTACGGACGCCTCGGCCCGCGCGCTGAAGGGGCAGTACCAGGTGCCGCCGATCGGCCCGCTGGACGTCGAGGGGCTGAAGCAGGACCGCGTCCGGCTGTAGTCCGGACCGCCCGCGTCGGCGGGACCGCCCGCGCCCGCGGGACCGTACGAAGCGAGGGCCGCCCGGTGGACGGGCGGCCCTCCGCCGTTCCCGGGCCCGCGCCGCCGCTTCCCGGAACCTTCCGGGAAGGGGGCCGCGAGGCACCTCCCCGAAGCAGTGAATCAGTGCTTCAATGCTTCCATGGCCTACCGTCGCACCCCCGCCGTGCAAGCCCGCCTGGACGCCCAGCGCGAGGCGGTGCTCCAGGCCGCGGTCGGCCTGCTCGCCGAGCGCGGCTACGGCGGCTGCAGCATGGCCGCGGTGGCCGAACGGGCCGGTATCGCCACCGGCTCGATGTACGGGCACTTCGCCAACAAGGCCGAACTCTCGGTCGAGCTCTTCCGCCGGGTGGTCACCCGGGAGGTGGCCGCCGTGCACGAGGCCGTCGCCCGGCACGACACCCCCCGGGACCGGATCGCGGCCGTCGTGGAGACCTTCGCCGCCCGCGCCCTGCGCGCCCCCCGGCTCGCCCACGCGCTGCTGGTCGAACCGGCCGACACCGTGGTGGACGCCGAACGCCTGGTCTTCCGCCGCACCTTCCGCGATGTGCTCGCCGCCGAGATCGCCACCGCGCTCGCCGCCGGACGGCTGCCGCCCCAGGACCCGCAGCTGACCGCCGCCGCGATCGTCGGCGCCACCGCCGAGGCCCTCACCGGCCCGCTCGCGGCGGTACCCCCGCACGGCCCCGGGGCCGCCCCCGACGCCGTGGTCCCCGCCCTCGTCTCCTTCACCCTCCGAGCGCTTGGAGAACGCGATGACAGCGACGCATGAGGTCACCAACCAGGCCCCGCCCCCGTACGGGCACGACACCGCCGCCGACCCCGCGCTGCTCGCTGCCCTGCACCGGGCCGGCGCCGGCTGGGCCGAGCCCGAACTGCGCGCCCTCGGCCGGCTGGCCGGCTCCGAGCAGGCCGCCGAGTGGGGGCGGCTGGCCAACGAGAATCCGCCGGTGCTGCGCACCCACGACCGCTTCGGCCACCGGATCGACGAGGTCGAGTTCCACCCGTACTGGCACGAGCTGATGCGCACCGCCGTCGGGCACGGCCTGCACGCCGCCGCCTGGCGGGACGACCGGCCCGGCGCGCACACCGCCCGCGCCGCCAAGTTCCACGTCTGGAGCCAGGTCGAGGCCGGCCACACCTGCCCGGTCTCGATGACCTACGCCGCCGTTCCCGCGCTGCGCACCACGCCCGCGCTGGCCGCCGAGTTCGAACCGCTGCTCGCCGCCACCGAGTACGACTTCGGACTGCGCGAGCCGCACGGCAAGCGCGGTCTGATCGCCGGCATGTCGATGACCGAGAAGCAGGGCGGCTCGGACGTCCGCACCAACACCACGACCGCCGTCCCGCAGCCCGACGGGAGCTACCGGCTCACCGGCCACAAGTGGTTCACCTCGGCGCCGATGTCCGACCTCTTCCTCACCCTCGCCCAGGCGCCGGGCGGGCTCAGCTGCTTCCTGCTGCCGCGCGTGCTGCCGGACGGCAGCCGCAACCGGCTCCGCCTCCAGCGGCTCAAGGACAAGCTCGGCAACAAGTCCAACGCCTCCGCCGAGATCGAGTACGAGGAGGCGTACGGCCTGCTGGTCGGCGAGGAGGGCCGCGGGGTGCGGACCATCATCGAGATGGTCAACACGACCCGCCTGGACTGCACCATCGGCGCCGCCGCCGGGATGCGGCTCGGGGCCACCCGGGCAGTCCAGCACGCCCTGCACCGCCGGGCGTTCGGCCGGGCGCTGGTCGACCAGCCGCTGATGCGCAATGTGCTCGCCGACCTCGTGGTGGAGTCCGAGGCGGCCACCACCGTGGCGATGCGGCTCGCCCAGGCCACCGACGCCGCCCTCGCCGGGGACGGTCAGGAGGCGCTGGTCCGCCGGCTCGGCCTGGCCGTCGCCAAGTACTGGGTCTGCAAGCGCGGTCCGGCGCACGCCGCCGAGGCCCTGGAGTGCCTGGGCGGCAACGGCTACGTCGAGGAGTCCGGCATGCCCCGGCTCTACCGGGAGGCGCCGCTGGTCTCGATCTGGGAGGGCTCCGGCAACGTCGCCGCCCTGGACGTGCTGCGCGCCATGGCCAAGCACCCGGAGACCGTCGAGGCCTTCCTCGGCGAGCTGGACGCGGCGGCGGGCGCCGACTGCAGGCTCGACGCGGCCGTCGCCGGGCTGCGCAAGCAGCTCACCGACCTCGACCAGCTGGAGTACCGCACCCGCCGGCTGGTGGAGGCGATGGCGCTGGCCTTCCAGGGCTCGCTGCTGGTCCGGTACGGGGACCCGGCGGTCGCCGACGCGTTCTGCGCCTCCCGGCTCGGCGGCGACCACGGCGCCGCGTTCGGCACCCTGCCGCCCGGCCCGGACGTCGCGGCGATCATCGACCGCGCCCGGCCCGTCCCGGCCGCATGAGCGCGCCCGACCCCGTCGCCGAGGCGGCCGCGGTGCGCGCCTTCTGGCAGCGCCTCGGCCTGCCCGGACTTGTGGACGTCCACACCCTCCCTCCTTGCCCGCCATCGGGCAGGAGGGGCCCACCATGCCCGAGAACGTCCTCGACAAGGTGTGGGCGTACTTCGACGCGGCCGGCCCGCTGACCGGCCGCCCCTGGCCGATCGCCTACCGCGAGGCGGAGGAGCAACGGGTCGCCCGGCTGCGGGAGTTCGGCGTCCGCGCGTTCACCGCGATGCTCTACCCGCACAAGCCGGGGATGGCCGAGTGGCTGAACGCCTGGGCCGCGGACTTCGCCGCCCGCACCCCCGCCTGCCTGCACACCGCGACCTTCCACCCCGAGCCGGGCGCGCCCGGCTATGCGGCCCGGGCGCTGGCCGACGGTGCCCGGGTGTTCAAGGCGCACCTCCAGGTCGGCGGCTACGACCCGGCGGACGAACTGCTCGACGAGGTCTGGGGACTGCTCGCCGAGAGCGGCACACCGGTGGTCACCCACTGCGGCTCCGGACCCGTCCCGGGCAAGCACACCGGCCCCGGCCCGATCGGCGCCGTGCTCGCCCGGCACCCCCGGCTGGTCCTGGTGGTGGCCCACCTCGGACTGCCCGAGTACACCGACTTCCTCGACCTCGCCGAGCGGTACCCCGGCGTCCGGCTGGACACCACGATGGCGTTCACCGACTTCTCCGAGCGGGAGACCCCCTTCCCGCCCGCCGAGCTGCCCCGGCTGCGCGCCCTCGGGGACAAGGTGCTGCTGGGCAGCGACTTCCCCAACATCCCCTACCGGTACGGGCACCAGCTTGACGCGCTGGACCGGCTCGGGCTGGGGGAGGAGTGGCTGCGCGCCGTCTGTCACGACAATGCTGCTGCTCTGTTCGGTATTTGACGCTCAGTCAAGATCTTGCAGCAGGGGAAGTGCCTGCCGGTGGAGGCCCGGCGCGGCGGCCAGGAAGGCGTCCGCGGCGGGTGTCCAGGGGGCCCCGGCGGCGTCCGTGACCGTCGCGCCCGCCTCCGCCGCGATCAGCGCGCCGGGCAGCAGATTGGCCGCGTCCGCGCCGAACTCCCAGAACAGGCCCAGGTGTCCGGAGCCGACCTGGGCCACCTGGAGCGAGGTCGGCCCCAGGTTGCGGACGGCCAGCACCGCGCCCGCCACCGCCGACAGCGAGGCGCCCGCCCGGCGCAGCGCCACCGGGTCGGAGGCGACCCCCGGCGGCTGGCCGGTCCCGGCCACCACTGCCGCCAACTCCCGCTCCACGGGGGCGATCGGCCAGCCGTCCAGCTCCGCCCCGCCGCCGCGCACGGCCCGGTAGGTGCGGGCGCCGAGCTGCGGCGCGTGCACCACGGCCAGTACCGGCGCGCCGTCGCGCACCAGGGTCGCGGTCACCGCCCACTGCGGCAGCCCGAGCAGGAACTGCACCGCGCCGTCCATGGCGTCGCACAGCCACCACTCGCCCTCGGCCGGCACCGCGCCCTCGAACTCGTCCTCCAGCAGGCCCGCCTCCGGGTTCAACGCACCCAGCCGCGAACGGAGTTCGGCGGCCGCCGGATCGTCGAACGCGGCGAACCGCGCCATCGCCCCGGCCAGGCCGAACTCCGGGCAGGGCTCGGCCGGCCGCTGCTCGGCCAGCCGCGCGCCGACTTCCCGGACCGCCGCCTCCACGGCCGGCAGCAGCGTCCGCAGTTCCCGCACCTCGATGTCGCCCATCGTCCCGCTCCCGTTCCTCGTGCTCCTGTGGTCAAGGAGTACCGTCGGAGCGCCCGGACAGGACGTCCGGTGCGGGAGGACGACGGAGATCGGACACCATGGACGTCGCTGCTGCTGATCCGGACACCGTGCTGGACACCCTGGACCGCCGGCTGGTCTGCGCGCTCCAGGTGAACGGCCGGGCCGGGGCCGGGAGGATCGCCGAGGTGCTCGGCGTCTCCCCGCGCACGGTCACCCGCCGGCTCGTCCGGCTCCAGCAGACCGGCCTGGTCCGGGTGGTCCGGATGCCCGACGTCGAGGACGCGGCGGTCGGCGCGCTGCTGCTGCGGATCCGGGTGCTGCGGGGCAAGGGCGACGCCGTCGCCCGGGCGCTGGCCGAACGGCCGGACGTGCCCTTCGTCGACGTCATGCTCGGCGGCCAGGAGGTCGGCGCGGTGATGCTCTCCGGCGCCGACGCCCGCGACCGGCTGCTGCACGGGCAGTTGCCCGCCACCGCCGCGGTCACCGAGACCACCGTCCACGCCGTGCTGCACGCCTTCGCGGACGCCGGCCAGTGGCGCTCCGGCCACCTGGAGGAGGCGGAGGCGGCCGCGCTGGCCGAACCGCCGCCCGCCCGCCCCGCTCCCGGGAGCGTGTCGCTGGACGCCCTGGACCGCGACCTGCTGGCCCGGCTCGGCGAGGACGCCCGGCAGTCGCACGCGCTGCTGGCGGCGGCGGCCGGCACCCCCGAGTCCACCGTCCGGCGCCGGCTGCACCGGCTGGACGGTGCCGGGCTGCTGCGCACCCATGTCGCCGTCGAACCGCGGCTGTTGGGGCTCGCGGTGGACGCCAACCTGTGGCTGGACGTGCCGCCGGGCCGGCTCGCGGCCGTCGGAGCGGCACTGGGCCGGCATCCGCAGGTGCACGGTGTGTTCGCGACCAGCGGGCCGGCCAATCTGATGGCCGCGGTGTTCTGCCCGGACCACGGCGGCCTCTACCGGTTCGTCACGGACACCCTGGGCCCGCTCGGCGTGGGCCGCGCCGAGACGGCGATCGTGGCGCGGGCGGTCAAGCGTGCGGGCGTGCCGCTGCGGCCGCCGGGCGCCGGGGCCGCCCGGCCGCGCGCCTCCCGGTCCTGACCCGGCCGACGCCCGGTCCTGACCCGGCCGCCTCCCGGCCCTGACCCGGCCGAAAGGGGCCGAGGATGACCCCGGAGGTAATCGACGGCCGTCCGGCCGCCCGGCACAGTGGTGCCCACCCGGCGGCGGAGCGCCGACCGGGATCCCACCCCCCTGCCGGAGGTCGATCCGCCATGTCCGCCCACACCGTCGCCACCGCCCCTCGGACCGCCCCCGCCTCCTGGACGGCGCTGCGCCGGTTCCTCGCCCTCGACGCCGTGGTCAGCGGCGGCAACGGCCTCGCCTACCTGGCCTTCTCCGGCCCCCTCGGTGACCTGTTGGGGGTCGGCCGCGCGACCCTGCTCGAACTCGGCGCCGTGCTGGCGGTGTTCGGCCTGGCGGTCGGCCTGCTGGCCGCCCGTCCGCAGCCGCCGCGGACCGCGGTGCGGGCGGTGATCGACATCAACCTGGGCTGGACGCTGCTCAGCGTGGTGGCGATGGAGCTGTGGTTCGAGCCGACCACCGCCGGTTACGTCTGGATCCCGTTGCAGGCCGCCGCGGTGGGCGGCTTCGCCGTGCTCCAGTTCACCACCCTCCGCCGCATCCCGGCCTGAACGTCGGACGCTCCCTACCGCTGCGCCCCCACGGCGGCCTGGAGGAACACGACCGTCTCCGTGTCGGCCGGGAGGAAGGCCTCCAGGGCGAGTTCGGAGACGGTCACGTCCATCGGGGTGTTGAAGGTCGCGATGGTCGACAGGAACGACAGCACCCGCCCCTCGTGCGCGATCCGCAGCGGGAGCGCGAACGGGAACAGCTCGGTGAGGTCCTCCTCGGCCTCCTCCGCCACGCCCGGCGGCTCCGGGTAGGCCCGCACCTCCTCCAGCAGCGCCCGCAGCGGCGCCGAGCGGACCAGCCCGAGCTGCCGCTCCATCCGCTCCAGCAGGTGCCGCCGCCACTGCCGCAGGTTCACGATCCGCGGTGCGAGCCCCTCCGGGTGCAGGGTGATCCGCATCGCGTTCAGCGGTGGCTCCAGCAGGTGCGGCGCGACCCCCGCCAGCAGCAGCCCGAGCGCGCGGTTGGCCGCGAGCACCTGGAAGGACCCGTCGACGACCAGCGCCGGGTACGGGTCGTGGGCGGCGAGCAGGCGTTCCATGCCGGAGCGCAGCGCCGCCATCGAGGGGTCGTCCAGTCGCTTCTCCGGGTAGAGCGGCGCGTAGCCGGCGGCCAGCAGCAGCGCGTTGCGCTCCCGCACCGGGACGTCGAGGTGCTCGGCGAGCCGGAGCACGAGGTCCTGGCTGGGCCGGGAGCGGCCGTTCTCGACGAAGCTGATGTGCCGGGCCGAGGAGTCGGCCAGCAGGGCGAGCTGCAGTTGGCTGAGCCGCCGCCGTTCGCGCCAGCCGCGCAGCAGCGGCCCTATCCCCGTCCCGGTGCCGGGTCCCATTCCCGCCATGATCGTCATGGCCGGACAGTACTACCGCCGGGGCGGCGCGGTCAGGCGCCGGTGGTCGATCCCGGCCGGACGATCATCAGCACCACCACGACCGCCCAGAGCAGGTTGAACACGCCCGCCGTCATCGGCAGCAGCTTCAGCCCGCGGACGGCCTTGCCGTGCTCCTCGGAGCCTGCCTCCAGGGCGAGCGCGTCGACCGCGGCCTGCTGCGCGGGCAGCACGAACAGCAGCAGCGAGAGGGCGGCGACGGCGGTCAGCACCATCGAGGCGATCAGCCAGGACTGCCCGAGCACGTCCATCACCTGGGCGAGCCCGATGCCGAGGACCGGCACCGCGATCCCGAGCAGCGCGTAGACCTGGGTGATCCGGTGCAGCTGCCGCAGCATGCCGGCGTCGGCCGCCCGCTCGGGCCCGCCGGCCAGCGCGGCGCCCGCCCGGCGCGGGAACATGCTGACGGCCACGGCCACCGGGCCGATGAACAGCACCGAGGCGAGGACATGCAGGCTCAGCAGGAATTTGGCCATGGCGGGCACCCTTGTGATTCAGCGGGGCGGCCCGGCGGCGGTCGTGGCGCGGGCAGCCGGGGCGGACGGTTCTCATCGCCCCGTCCAGGACGCTAACACCGCTTATCCGACCGCCTTCCACCCAGGTGGGAGCAGCCACCCGGGTCGGAGCGGCCGCCCGGGCCGGAGCGGCTTCGCCCCCGGGCCGGAGCGGCTACGACCGCAGGCCGTCCCGGCTCAGAGCGCGGACAGCTCCACCACCCGCGGCGGCAGCCCGCAGACCGCCGCGACGGCCGCGCCGTGCGACTCGTCGGCCCAGTCGAGCAGTTCCAGGTCCTCGAAGCGCCCGAGCAGCGGACGGCCGCCGGGCAGGTCGAGCGGGAGCCCGGAGAGGTCGACGGCGGCGAGGCCGTCCAGGGTGGTCCGGCCGACCTTGATCAGCGCCTCCTTGCGGACCCAGAGCCGCAGGAAGGCGCGGGCCGGGTCGGCGTGCGCCCGGACCTGCCGCAGCTCCTCCTCGGTGAGCACCCGGGGGGCGACGTCGAGCAGGGTGCCGCCCCGGTCGGTGAGCTCGACGTCGACGCCGATCGGCCGGTGTCCGGCGGCGGCGGCGACCACGCCCTTGGTGTGCGAGAGGCTGACCGAGATCCCGGGGTGGTCGGGCAGGTAGGGCTTGCCGTGGTCGCCCTTGCCGCAGTCGGGGCAGTGCTGCGCGAGCGTCAGCGAGGCCGCCGGGACGCCGAGCAGCCGGGCCGCGCAGAGCCGGACCAGGATGTGCCCGGCGGTGAAGTCGACCCGCCCCGACTCGTACCGGAAGCGGGCGGCGCGCTCCTTCTCGACCGCGGTGAGCAGGTGCTCCCCGGCCTCGGGGTGGCGCAGTACGTCGGCGCTCGCGGCGACGGTGGCGATCGCGTCGGCGGCACCGGTCGCGTCGGTCGCGCGGGCCGCGTCGGTCGCTTCGGTCGCGTCGGAGGTCCTGCCGGCGGAAGTCATGCCTCCAACCTAGCGGGGCCCGCGCGCGGTCCGGAAGGACACGGTCGGCTGGTCCGACCGGAGCATGGTCGGATCGCCGCTGATGGTCTGTAGGGTATGGATGGTCCGATTTGGTAGGTAATTTCCTGTATCCCGGAATTCTTCGTCAATGGGCCGGGATGGTCGGGAATCGTCTGGAACCTGGCAGGTGCTGCTCCACCTGCCTTTTCTCTGTGCGGAGGAATGTGCCGATGGGTCAGGGACAGGGAACCGGTGCGCCGGGTCGCGGCAGGACCACCGTGGAGCGTCCGCCGTCCCCCAGGGGGCGGACGACCGTCCGGGTCGCGGTGGCGACCGCCGTCGCGATGCTGCCGCTGGCGGCGGTGCTGACGGTGGGTTCGGCCGCTCCGCTGACCCCGCCGCTGGGGCCGTGCAGCGGGCCGGACTGCCCCGCGGTCTGGCCGTCGCCGCCGACCAACGGGGACTTCCCCGGCCGGGACGCCTCCATCAACGTCTTCACCGGCGGCAACTACCTGGTCGCCGGCCGGGCGGCCGAGGCCGAGGGGAAGATCGTCACCCTCGGCAACTTCGAGATCAACAAGAGCGAGGGCGGCGGCGCCTTCAACGCGGGTGTGGTCGGCGTCGGCTCGCGGGTGGTCCCGCCGAACGGCAGCGACTTCCTGACCGTCGGCGGCAATGTCACCGTCCAGCCCGGCAACAGCCTGCTGATCGGCGGCAGCGACTCCAAGGGCGAGGCCTTCGGCAATCTGCGGTACGCGGGCACGCTCACCGGCACGGTGGCCATCGACCCGACCGGCCAGGCGATCAAGGACGCCGACGCGGCCGCGCCGTACCAGTCGGTGCTCACGCAGATCGAGGAGGTCTCGTCCTGCGTGGCCAAGGCCACCGCCACCGGCACGGTCGTCGTCACCAGCAGCGAGGCGACCTTCACCGGCGACGGGACCAGCGCGAAGCAGGTCTTCAACGTCCCCGGGAACCTCACCGCGCCGAACGGCGGGCAGATCGGCCTGGTGTTCAACAACATCCCGGCCGGCGCCACCGTCGTGGTCAACATGCTGGCGGACAACCCGGTGATCAACACCTACACCGGCACCGGCCTGGCGGGCGACCCGACCACCGAGATGCGCTCCCGGCTGATGTGGAACTTCCCCACCTCCACCGGCGCGCAGATCCTCGGCAGCGCGCAGTTCCAGGGCTCGGTGATGGCCGGCAACCCGGCCGGCACCACGACCATCACCATGCCGGGCATGAACGGCCGGGTCTACCTGGCCGGCAACCTGGTCCAGAACGGCAACGGCGGCTACGAGATCCACAGCTACCCGTTCGACGGTGACCTGCCGGACTGCGAGGTGACGCCGAGCCCCTCGCCCACCTCGCCGTCGCCCTCGCCGACCTCCCCGACGCCGACCCCGACCGAGACCACCACCTCGCCGGCGCCGACCTCGCCCAGCCCGACCAGCACCTCCCCGGCGCCGACGTCCCCGACCCCGACGCCGACCCCGACCACCAGCTCCGCCGTCCCGACCACCTCGCCCAGCTCCTCCAGCGCGGCGCCCACCAGCCACGGCCCGTCGAGCCACGGCCCGAGCAGCCACGGTCCGACCGGCCACCACCCGGTGCCCAGTCACGGCGGCGGGGGCGGCCAGCTGCCCTCCACCGGCGCGGGCAACGCCCCGGTGGTCCTCGGTCTGGCGGGCGTGGGCCTGCTCGGCCTCGGCGCCCTCGCCGTCCTGGCCGCCCGCCGCCGCGGCCGCCACAGCTGACGCAGGCGCTGCCAGTAGCGCCCAGGGCCGCCCGGTCACTCCGACCGGGCGGCCCTGGGCGCTCCGGCGCCGCGGAGTTCAGCCCCCGGGCCGGTCCGGCCAGCCGTCGAGGCCCGCCGCCAGCAGGCCGAAGCCCGCCGTCACCGCGGCCGCCACCCGCGTCCGGACGGCCTCCACCGGCTCGCCCGCCACCATGCCCCGGCGGACCTCCGCCAGCGCCGCCCGGTGCGCCCCGGCCAGCGCGCCCGCCAGCAGCCGGGGCAGCGGATCGCCGGGCGCCGTGCCGGCCTCCTCGGCCAGGGCCCCGGCCAGTGCCTCCTCGGCGCGCTCGCCGAGCTCCAGCAGCCGGGCCCGGAGCGCCGGGCTGTCCTCCACCGTCCGCCAGAACGCCGCGGCCCGCGGGTCCAGCCCGTAGGTGGGCTCGGTCGCGTCCAGCCCGGCCAGGAGTTCGGCCCGGACGGCGTCCACGGGGGAGGTGCCGGGCGGCCGCCCGCGCACGACCAGGGCCAGCCGGGCGACCACCTCCTCCTGCCGGTCGAAGAAGAGGTCCTCCTTGGTCGGGAAGTAGTTGAACACCGTGTTGACGGCCACGCCGGCGGCCCGGGCCACCTCGGCCACCGTGACCCGTTCGAACCCGTGCTCGGCGAACAGTGCGGTCGCGGTGTCGGCGAGCAGGGCCCGGGTCTGCTGCTTCTTCTCCTCGCGAAGTCCCATACGGGAATCATAGTGCCGCACCAAACTTGCAGTGACACCAATAATTTCGGCTACGGTGGGGCCATGACCTTCACCTTCGGCGTCTACCCCGGCGGCCTGCTCGGCGACGAGAGCCGCGTGATCACCCCCGTCCGCCCGGACGACCCGGCGCGGATCACCGCCGCGCTGCGCGAACTCCAGGGCGCCGCACCGGCCCTGCTGGTCCGCGCCTACCGCTCGTACCCGCCGGGCCCGGACCTGCCGCCCACCCCGGCCGAGCCGGAGCGGTACCTCGGCGAGGGACGCCGGCTCGACCTGGTGCTCCAGTACCGCGGCCCCGGCGACCGGCCGGACGGCTGGACCGACTTCGTCCGGCACGCGGTCCGCACCGAGGGCGGGCGGATCGGCACCCTGCAGATCTGCGAGGAGCCGAACGTCGACTCGCCGGTGCTCGACGGCTCCGCCCCGGGCGTCCTGCGGGCGCTGGTCGACGGGGTGGTCGCGGCCAAGGAGGAGGCGCTCGCCCTCGGGCTCGGCCTCGCGGTGGGGTTCAACGCGGCCTTCAGTCCGGACCCGGCCGAGCCGTTCTGGTCCGCGCTCGGCGAGCTCGCCGACGAGCGGTTCCACCGCGCGCTCGACCACGTCGGCCTGGACTTCTTCCCGGACGTCTTCCGCCCGGTCCCCGCCGGGCAGCTCGGGGCCGCGGTCACCGCGGTGCTCACCGGCTTCCGGCGGGAGACCGTGGTCCGGGCCGGGATCGGGGCGGCGGTGCCGATCAGGGTCTGCGAACACGGCTGGCCGACCGGCCCGGACCGCCCCGAGCGGCGGCAGGCCGAGGTGGTCGAGGAGGTGGTCCGGACGGTCGCCGGGCTCGCGGGGGAGCTGAACCTCACCGGCTACAGCCACTTCGGCCTGCGCGACGCGGACAGCGCGGGACCGGGCCTGTTCCACCGCTTCGGCCTGCTCCGCGACGACTACACCCCCAAGCCGGCCTTCGCCGTCTACGGGCGGCTGGTGCGGGAGCTGACGGCGCCGTGACGCGAACGGCCCCGCACCCGGAATCCGGGTGCGGGGCCGCCGTTGCGTCCGTTCAGCGTTCCTCGGCGGGGAGTTCGTCGAAGAAGCGTTCCGCCGTGCGGCGCTCGGCGGCGACGGCGGCCACCGACTCGCCGACCAGTCGGCCGGCCAGCTCGGTGGCCAGCTGCCCGACGTCCTCCCGGAGGGCCGCCTCCGCGAACGCCCGGTCCACGGCGAGCCGCGCGTCGGCCTCGGCGAGCAGCAGGTCGCGCTCGCGCAGGCCCTCCTCGCGGGCCGCCGCGACGGCCGCCGCACCCTCCTCGGCGGCCTGCTGCCGGATGCGCGCGGCCTCGTGCCGTGCCGCGGCCAGCTCCTGCCGGTACTCGTCCAGCGTTCGCTCGGCCTCGGCCACGATGGCGGCCGCCCGTTCCAGCCTGCCCTCGGTGGCGTCCCGCCGTTCGGCGAACACCCGCTCCGCCCGGGGCAGTACCACGCGGCCGAGCAGCCAGAGGACGAAGAAGAAGCAGGCCAGCCCGACGAGGAGTTCGACGGGCTCCGGCTTCAGCGGTCCGAGTTCCAGATCCATACGACCCTCCCAATGTCTGACGAATCGTCATCAGGAAGGCTTCCCGGGCGGATCGGCGACGAAGCGTCGGCCCGGTGTGGGGCTCGTCACCCCGGTCGCTCCGGTCGCTCCGGTCGCTCGGCTCACTCCGGCTGCTCGGGTCGCTCCGACCGCTCGGCTCACTCCGGCTGCTCGGGTCGCTCCGACCGCTCAGGTCACCTCGCCGCGGCGGGCGAAGCGCTCGTCCTTCCACTCGCCGCTGCCCAGCACCTCGGCGAGGTGCCGCGCGGCGTCCCATACCTCGGTGTGCGAGAGGTAGAGCGGGGTGAAGCCGAAGCGCATGAGGTCCGGCGCCCGGAAGTCCCCGATCACCCCGCGGGCGATCAGCGCCTGCACCACCGGGTAGCCGTCGGCGTGCCGCAGCGCCACCTGGCTGCCGCGCCGCTCGTGCTCGCGCGGGGTGACCACCTCGATCCCGTCGAGGTCCTCCACCAGGGCGATGAACAGATCGGTCAGGGCCAGGCTCTTCGCCCGGACGGCGGCCCGGTCGGCCCGCTCCCAGATGTCCAGCGAGGACTCCAGCGCGGCCTGGCCGAGCAGCGACGGCGAGCTGGTGAGGAAGCGGCCGATGCCGTCCTTGGGCTCGTAGCCGGGCTCGAAGGCGAACGGGCGGGCGTGCCCGAACCAGCCGCTCAGCGGCTGCAGCGGCCCGGCCGCCAGGTGCCGCTCGGCGACGTACAGGAAGGCCGGCGAACCGGGGCCGCCGTTCAGGTACTTGTAGGTGCAGCCGACCGCGAAGTCCGCCCCGCTCGCGCCGAGTTCGACCGGCAGCGCGCCCGCCGAGTGGCAGACGTCCCAGATCATCAGCGCCCCGGCGGCCCGTACCCGGGCGGTGATCCCGGGCATGTCGAGCAGCTCGCCGGTCCGGTAGTCGACGTGCGAGAGGACGACCGCGGCGACGTCCCCGTCCAGGTGCGCGTCCAGCTCGGCCGGGTCGACCAGCAGGCTGCGGGCGCCGGGGACCAGTCCGGTCACGCCCTCGGCGATGTAGAGGTCGGTCGGGAACGCGGCCCGGTCACCGAGCACGGTGGAGCGGCCCGGCCGCAGCCGCAGCGCCGCCGTCAGCACCTTGAAGAGGTTCACCGAGGTGGTGTCGCAGACCACCAGCTCCTCCGGCGCGGCGCCGACCAGCGGGGCGATCCGCCGGCCCAGCCGGTACGGCTGCTCGAACCAGCCCGCGTCGTTCCAGCTCCGGATCAGCTCGCGGCCCCACTCCTCCTCGACCACCGCCCGCACCCGCTCGGGGGTGCGGACCGGCAGCGCGCCGAGCGAGTTGCCGTCCAGGTAGATCACCCCCGGCGGCAGGGAGAACTCCCCGCGGAACGCCGCCAGCGGGTCGGCGGCGTCCAGCGCCGCGCACTCCTCGCGCGTGATCATGCCCTGCCCTTTCCCGTACCTCGTTCGTGTCCGCGGCTCCGTGCCCGCGGCGGGGTGCCCGGCGCCCGTCCGGGCGCGCCGCCCGGCCGGTTCCGGCCCCCCGGTTCCTGCCCGGCCGGTGCCGGTCACATCCCGTCCCGGATCTCCCACAGCTCGGGGAAGACGTCCTGCTCGGCGGAGCGGCGCAGCCAGCTCAGGCCGCTGGAGCCGCCCGAGCCGGGCTTGGCGCCCATCGCCCGCTTGACCGCCATCAGGTGGCGGTGGCGCCAGCGGGTCACCCGCTCGGCGACGTCCAGCAGCGCCTCGGCCAGCGGCCGCAGCTCGGCGTACTCGTCCTCGGCGTAGACCCGCCGCCAGGCCGCGGCGACGGCCTCGTCGCTCTGGTGGCGCCGCTCGGAGACGGTGTTCGGCAGCTCCAGGCCGCGCCGGGCCAGCAGCGCGAGCGCGTCGTCGTACAGGCCGGGGGAGCGCAGCACCTCGGTCAGCTCGGCGAGCGCCTCCGGGCTGTCGTCGTACATCCGCAGCAGCGCGGCGTTCTTGTTGCCGAGCAGGAACTCCAGGTGCACGAAGGCCGAGGACTGGAAGCCCGAGGCCTCGCCGAACACCGAGCGGAAGGAGTTGAACTCCTGCGGGGTCATCGTGGCCAGCAGGTCCCAGGACTCCGTCAGCACGTCCTGGACGTGGGTGCCCCGGCGCAGCGCGGCCAGCGCGTCCGGCAGGTCGTCCGCGCGCAGCGCCCGCTGGGCGAGCGTCCACTCGTGCCGCAGCAGGCCGAACAGCAGCTCCATCACCTGGGTGGTGACGATGAACGACAGCTCGGCCGGGGCCTCGCTGAGCGGGTGCTGCAGGCTGTGCAGTTCGTCCAGCCGGGCGTAGCGCGCGTACGGGGTGCCCCGAACCGGCTCCCCGGCCCGACCGAACGACAGGTTGGGCTTCTCCACCGTGTCGTGCCCCATACCGATCCCTCCTGAAGTCACCGGCGGCGGGACCACCGGACGGGCCCGGGATCCGGTCCCGTCGCCCCGGTCCTCGCCGGGGCCCCATTGTGCGGTGGCCCGGTCCCGCATTTGAATGGGCGGCGGGCACGGCAACCTGGGTCGCGCCTGTCGTACAAGAGGTGTTTTCCTGATCCTCTTCACGATCGCAAAGCGGTGGGATCCGGCCATCCGGACGACACCCGCACCACACCCTCGGGAGCCCGCCGTGGACACCGTCGACCGCCGTCTGCTGGCCGAGCTGCAGGCCGATGCCCGCCTCTCCTACAACGAACTCTCGCGCCGGGTGAGCCTCTCCGCACCTGCCGTGGCCGAACGGGTCCGGCGGCTGGAGGCCGATGGGGTGATCGCCGGCTACCACGCCCATGTCGACCTCACCCGGGCCGGCCTGCCGATCACCGCGCTGGTGCAGATCCAGTGCTACGGCCCGCGCTGCGTGCTCCGCGACCCGGAGGTGGCCCGGTGGCCGGAGGTGCTCCAGCTGCACCGGGTGACCGGCGGCGCCTGCTGCGCCCTGCTGGTCGCCGTCCCCGCGATGGCCGATTTCGAGGCCCTGATCGACCGCCTCGGCGCCTACGGCCAGCCGGCCAGCTCGATGATCCTCTCCAGCCCGGTGCCCTGGCGGCCGGTGGTCGTGCCGTGACCGGTGGTCGTGCTGTGACCGGCGGTCGTGCCGTGACCGGTGGACAATCGGCGCGGACGGGATGTCGCGCGCGCTAGGTTCCTGCCCATGCCGAACGACCGTCACATCCTGCTGCTCCCGGGCAGCCTGCGCGCCGGGTCCGTCAACGAGACGGTGCTGCGCACCGCCGCCGCCGTGGCGCTGGCCACCGAGGGCGTCGCGACCACCTACTACACCGGGCTGGCCGGACTGCCGCACTTCAACCCGGACCTCGACACCGATCCGCTGCCGGAGCCGGTCACCGCGCTGCGCGAGGCCGTGGAGGCCGCCGACGCGCTGCTGATCTGCGTGCCCGAGTACGCCGGGACCCTGCCGGGCAGCTTCAAGAACCTGCTGGACTGGACGGTCGGCGGGATGGAGATCGTGGACAAGCCGGCCGCCTGGATCAACGCCGCCGGGGCGGGACGGGGCCTGGGCGCGGAGGAGTCGCTGCGCACGGTGCTCGGCTACACCGGGGCCGCCGTGGTGGAGGGGGCCTGCGTGCGGCTGCCGCTGGCGCGCGGGGACGTCGGCGCGGACGGGCTGGTCGCCGACCCGCTGGTGCGCGACCGGATCGCGGAGGCACTGGTGCGGCTGGCCGCGGCGGTCTGAGCCGCCGGGCCCGCGCGGCCCTGACCTGTACCGGCGGGCGGTTCAGTGCCCGTCGGGCAGGTGCAGGCCGAGTCCGGCCAGCCCGTTCAGGAACAGCTCGACGCCGACCGCCGCCAGCAGCAGTCCGAGCAGCCGGGAGAGCACCTCCAGCGAGGTGCGGTGGCTGTGCCGCATCAGCGGGGCGAGCAGGGCCACGCAGACGTAGTTGATCAGCACCACGGCGATGTACGCGCCGGCCACGGTGGTGCGCCAGCCCCAGTCGTCCTTGACGAGCGAGGCGACCAGCACCGCGGTGACCGCGAGCGGGCTGGCCAGGTAGGGCAGCAGCAGTTCGCGGATGCCGTCCACCAGTGGGCTCATCAGGTGCTCGTCCGCCTCGTCGGTGCCCCAGCCCAGGTGGACCCCGAAGACCAGGGCGACCGCGTAGACGAAGAAGATCAGCCCGCCGGCGAGCTGCAGCGACTGGTCGCTGATGTGGAACAGCGTGGTCACGAAGTCCGCGCTGTAGGCCATGACCGCGCCGACCACCGCGGAGACGACGGTGCTCCACGCCGCGAGGCGCCGCAGCTCCCCGGTGGTGCGGGTGGTGGCCAGCCGGGCGAAGGACAGCAGGACCTTGGGCGGGCCGACCACGGCGAAGAAGGCGATGAAGGCGCTGCTCAGGTTGAAGACGAACATGGGCCAAGCATGGCCGCGACGATCACCGCCGCCCGGCCGCCACGCCCCCGACGGGTTATTCCCACGAACGCGGTCATTCGCCCGAACGGCCGCCCCGGGTCGAGTGGAGCCGCCGTTTCCGGTGCCATGGAAGCCGGACCTCCCCACCATTCGGCGGAGGGCTCCCGAAGGGGACTTCGACATGGCTCTGAACCGTAAGGACCTGGGTCTGCTGGCACTGCGCGGCGCCGTCGGCGGCGTGCTGATCGCCCACGGCACCCAGAAGCTGTTCGGCTGGTTCGGCGGTGGCGGCCTGGACGGCACCGCCAAGGCGATGGAGGCGATGGGCTTCCATCCGGCGCGCCAGAGCGCCCTGGCCGCCGGTCTCGGCGAGGCCGGCGGCGGCGCGATGCTGCTGGTCGGGCTGGCCACCCCGGCGGCCGGCGCGGTGGTGGCCGGCACCATGGCCGGCGCGGTCGCGGTGCACGCCCCGGCCGGCTTCTTCGTGATGTCCGGCGGCTACGAGTACCCGGCGTTCCTGGGTGCGACCGGGCTGGCGCTGGGGCTGGCCGGCCCCGGCCGGTACTCGATCGACCACCTGACCGGGCACGCCTTCGACCAGCCGTGGGTCGGCGCCCTGGCCTTCGTGGCGAGCGCGGCCTCCGCGTACGGCGTGGTGGCCCGTCGGCGGCACGCCGTCCGGCTGGCGGAGGAGCGCGCGGCGGTGGAGGCGGACACCCAGGACGGCTCCGGGCTCTCCTGAGGCCGGCCCGTCCCCGGAACCGCCCCGGAACTGCCCCGGAACCGCTGCGTAACCACCCCCGAACGGACCCGAACGCCCCTGTCCCGCGCCGTCCGGCCGGGCTCACCCGAACGCACCAGCCCTGTTGGCGAGCGCCTCCCGGCCCCCGGAACGTGGGCGGGGAGGCGCGCCGGGACCCCGGCGCCGGCCAGAATCGAGGACCCCGATGGACCGCCAGCCGCTCCGCCGCACCGCGGCTCCGCCCCGCCGGACCGCCGCCACCACTGGCACCGCTGCCACCTCCGTCACGGCTGTCACCACCGCGACCGCCACCTCCCCGCACCCGGCCGCGCCGCCGCGTCGGACCGCCGGGGACCCGCAGGCCCCCGCCGTCCGCCGGCCCGGCCGCGCCGTGGCCGCGGTCGTGGGCGCCGCCCTGCTCGGCGGCGCCGCGCTGGCGGGCTGCTCGTCGAGCAGCAGCGCGGGCAGTGCGGTCTCCTCGGCCGCCGGGCAGGTGGGGTCGGGTATCGCGGGAGCGGCCTCCGCCGCCGCCTCGGCCGCGAGTTCGGCGCTCGCCTCGGCGGCGGGCGGGATCTCCTCCTCGCTGGCCTCCGCGGCCTCCTCCGCCCAGGCCGCGGCCTCCTCGGCGCTCGCCGGGGTCAAGGGCGGCCTGGACGCGAAGGCGGACGTCTCGGCGGGGGCGGTGTCCTTCACGGACGGCAAGGCCCAGACGACGCTGACCGTCACCAACCACGAGCAGCAGGGCAGCAACCGGTACGTGATCCAGGTCAACTTCACCGACGACAGCGGCAACGTGCTGGACGCGACCGCGGTGACCGTGCCGGACGTCGAGGCCGGGAAGAGCACCGAGGCGAAGGCGCTCAGCAACCGGGACCTCTCGGGCTCGGTGAAGGCCGTGGTCGCCAATGCCGTCCGCTACTGAGCGGACCCGGCCGGCTCCGGGCCGGCCGTCCGACCTCCTCCGCCCCCGTTGACCCGCAGGTCAGCGGGGGCGGAGGGGTTCCGGGGGAACCTTAACGGCGGCTCAAGGCTCAACATCACCCCTTGACGGGGTAGTTGGTCTAGTCCATTTTAGTGCCCAGGTGCAGGGAGCCCCTGAGCCGGCGTCAGCGGTTCGCCGCTGGCGCCGGTTCGGCATATCCCGGCGTCCGTCAAGGCATGCTCCGTTCGATTCCCCCATCCTGTTCTGTCATGTCCTGGTCGTACGGCCCCACCCCGTGCGCGCGTTCCCGGACCCGGCGGAATCCCCCACACCAGGAGTCAGCACCCATGCTCCGTTCACGCATCGAAAGGGCCGGGGCCCCGGTTCAGGAGGGCGGCCGTCGCAGGCGGTCCAAGAGCCTGACCGCGATCGCCGCCGGCACCACGGCGTCCCTGCTGCTCGGCGCGGGTCTCGCGCTCACCGGTGGCGCCACGGCCAACGCCGCCGTCACCAACTCCACCGGCGCGCCCGCCACCAGCGGTGGCATCAAGGTCGCCTACTTCGACCAGTGGTCGATCTACGCGAACGGGTACTACCCGAAGACGATCCAGGACACCGGCGTGGCCGGGAAGCTGGACTACCTGATCTACTCGTTCGCCAACATCAACCCCACCACCCTCGGCTGTTTCG
This sequence comes from Kitasatospora purpeofusca, assembly GCF_000718025.1. Lineage (GTDB taxonomy): Bacteria > Actinomycetota > Actinomycetes > Streptomycetales > Streptomycetaceae > Kitasatospora > Kitasatospora purpeofusca. The sequence continues at coordinate 659,003 of NZ_JODS01000001.1, read as the reverse complement.
AGGCCAACAAGGCGGCGAGCCAGGACGAGAACAACCCCAACGCCGGTGACGGTGCGGGCGACTCCTTCGCCGACTACCAGAAGAGCTTCGGTCCGGACATCTCGGTCGACGGCGTCGGCGACGTCTGGGGCCAGCCGATCGTGGGCAACTTCAACCAGCTGAAGAAGCTGAAGGCGAAGAACCCCAAGCTCAAGGTCCTGATCTCGCTGGGCGGCTGGACGTACTCCAAGTACTTCTCGGCGGCGGCCGCCACGGACGCCTCCCGCAAGAAGCTGGTCTCGTCCTGCATCGACATGTTCATCAAGGGCAACCTGCCGGTCGAGGCCGGCTACGGCGGCCCGGGCTCGGCGGCCGGCATCTTCGACGGCATCGACATCGACTGGGAGTACCCGGGCGGCGGCGGCCACACCGGCAACCTGTCGAGCCCGAACGACAAGCAGAACTTCACCCTGCTGCTGAAGGAGCTGCGCGAGCAGCTCGACGCGCAGGGCAAGACCGACGGCAAGAGCTACTACACCGCGGCCGCGGTGGGTGCCGGCCAGGACAAGATCAAGAACGTCGAGACCGACAAGATCGGTCAGTACCTGTCGTTCCTCGACATCATGACGTACGACATGCACGGTGGCTGGGAGTCCAAGGGCCCGACCAACCACCAGGCGCCGATCTACGCCGGCCCGAACGACCCGATGACCCCGGTCCCGGGCGGCACCGGCAAGTACTCGGTCGACTCGGCCGTCAAGGCCTACACCGCCGGTGACCAGCAGTACGGCATCCCGGGCGGCTTCCCCGCGAACAAGATCAACGTGGGTGTGCCGTTCTACTACCGCGGCTGGACCGGCGTCCAGAACAACGGCAAGAACGGTCTCTTCCAGCCCGCCACCGGCCCCGCCGCGGGTGCCTCCATGTCGGGCAACGTCGCGGGCATCCAGATGTACAAGGAGCTGGCCGGCTTCGTCGACAACCCGGCGAAGACGTACTGGGACGAGGACGCCAAGACGACCTACTTCTACGACGGCAGCACCTTCTGGTCCGGTGAGGACGCCCGCTCGATCCAGGCCAAGCTGGACTACGCGCACTGCAACGGCCTCGGCGGTTCCTTCGCCTTCTCGCTGTACGACCTGGGCACCAAGACCAGCCTGTTCGACAAGATGGTCGAGGCCACCAACGGCTCCGCCGCGGGCTGCCCGGCGCCGCCGGTGACCACCCCGCCGACCACGCCGCCGACCACCCCGCCCACGACCCCGCCGACCACGCCGCCCACGACTCCGCCGACCACGCCGCCGACCACCCCGGCCGGCTGCGCGGGCGCCCCGAGCTGGGACGCGGCCGCCACCTACGCGACCTCGACCAAGGTCTCCTGGAAGGGTCACTACTACACCAACAAGTGGTGGACCAAGGGCGACGACCCGACCGCCAGCGGCGCCTGGGGCGTCTGGACCGACAACGGCCCCTGCTGACCCAGTAGTAACGACCGGGTGAGGACCTGACGGACCCTCGCACCTGTCGCACCGAGCGTCCGGCCCGCCGGGGGACACCCCCGGCGGGCCGGACGTCTTCTGCTGTCCCGGGGTCGCCCCGGGGCGCGTCAGTCCTGCTCGGCGGCGGGCCCCGAGGTGTCCGGCCGGCTCTCCTCGATCCGCCGCAGCATCCGGGCCAGCATCCCGGAGAGCACGGTACGGTCCTCGCCGACGACGTCCTGGAGCAGCTCCTCCTCGAAGACGGCGGCCATCCGCATCGACTCCAGCCACTTGTCCCGGCCGAGGTCGGTCAGCTCGATGATCACCCGGACCCGGTTGTTCTCGTCCCGGTCCCGGGTGACCAGGCCCTCGGCCACCATCCGGTCGACCCGGTGGGTCATCGCGGCCGGGGTCAGCCCGAGCCGCTTGGCCAGCTCGCCCGGCCCGAGCCGGTACGGGCTGCCGGACACCACCAGCGCCTTCAGCACCTCCCACTCCGCGGCCGTGATTCCCAGCACAGTGAGCTGCCGGTCGTAGGCGACGGTCATCCGCCGGGCGACCCGGGACAGGGTCTGCACGATGGTCTCGACCTGGGGGTCCACGGTGGGGAATTCCCGCTGGTAGAGCGCCACCTGCTCGGCGATGCCCAGCTCGCGGGCGGTGGCCGGCGCGGGCTTCTCTGCAGTCATGCGGACCAGTGTCGCATGTGGGGTGCACTCCTTAAGACTTTGACTCCGCACTCTTCCGGTGCTAAGACTTTAGAGTCAAACTTTAGCTCTTAAGTCTTCCGGTCTTAAGAGTATCCAGTGAAAACTGACGAAGCCCTGACGGGCGGAGTCCGCAGGAAGGGGTGTGCACGGTGACCGGCACGGTGAAGCAGCAGAGGCAGCAGCGACGTGGGGCGGGCGGCCCGCTGCGCCGCGTCCAGATCGGGAACGCGCTCAGCGCGTTCGGCAGCGGGTTCACGATGCCGTACATGTTCGTGTACGTGGACCAGGTGCGCGGGCTGGGCGCGCTGGCCGCCGGGATGGTGTTCACCGTCTTCGCGCTGGCCGCGCTCGCCGTGCTGCCGTTCACCGGCCGGGGCATCGACCGCTACGGCCCGCGCCCGGTGCTGCTGGCCGGCGCCGCGCTGGCCGCCACCGGCGCGTTCGCCTTCGGGCACGCCACCGGCACCCCGGCCCTGCTGGTCTCCTCGTTCCTGTTCGGCGCGGGTGTCACCACCTGCCAGCCGGCGCTCGCCACCATGATCGTCCGCTGCTCCACCGCGGCGACCCGCTCGCACGCCTTCGCGCTCCAGTTCACCCTGATCAACCTGGGCATGGGCATCGGCGCACTGGTCGGCGGGCAGATCGTGGACGTCGCCGACCCGGCCAGCCTGACCCGGCTGTTCACCATCGAGGCCGTCACCTTCCTCGGCCTCGCCCTGGTGACCGGCACCGCGCGGATCCCGAAGGCCGCGCCGCTGCTGGTCCAGGACGGCGCCGACGCCCCGCGGGGCCTGCGCGCCCTGGTCGCCGACAAGGCCATGGTGCGGCTCTGCGTGCTCGCCGGGCTGATCTTCTTCACCTGCTACGGCCAGTTCGAGTCCGGCGTCGCGGCCTTCGCCACCGACACCGTCGGCACCGCCCCGTCCACCCTGGGCATCGCCATCGGCGCCAACGCGCTGACCATCGTGGTGCTGCAGATGTTCATGGTGCGGATCACCGCCCGCCGCCGCCGCACCACCGCGATGGCCGCCGCCGGCGTGGTCTGGCTCGGCGCCTGGGCGATGGCCCTGGTGGCCGGTCTGGTCCGGACCGAGGCGATGGCCGCCACGGTCGCGATCGTCTCGATCTACGCCCTGTTCGGCGTCGGCGAGTCGCTGCTGGCCCCGACCATGGGCCCGATGGTCGCGGACCTCGCCCCGGCCCGGCTGCTCGGCACCTACAACGCCGGGTACGCCCTGGTGAAGCAGATCGCGATCGCCGTCGGCCCCGCCGTGGGCGTGCTGCTGGTCGGCTCCGGCACCTGGCCGGTCTACCTGGCGGCGATGGCCGGCTGCACCGTGCTGATCGTGGTCCAGGCACTGCGCCTGCGCCCGTACCTCACCGCGGCCCAGGACAACGCGGCCCCCTCGGCCGGGGACGAGCACGCCCCCGCCACCCCGGTCCGCACCCCGGCCCGACCGGTCCGGGAGCTCCAGGCCGCCGCCTGACCCCGCCGCCCGACCGCCCGCGACGGGCGCCCGACAGGTCACCTGTCCGGCGCCCGTCGCGCTTGGTTTCGCGCCCACCGGCACATAGTGTCGGTGGCTGTTGACCGTCCGGCCCGACCCCCTCGGGGCCGGCACCCGGCGAGAACGGCGAAGCGGCGAGGCTACCGAGACCATGACCCAAGCGGCGCTCACCCATCCACCGGCCGCGACGGAGCCCGCCGCCCCGGCACCGGAGCGGCGAGGGCTGTCGCGCCTGGCGGCGGCCCGCTGGGACTGGCTCGGGCCGATCGCGGTGGCGCTCTTCGCCGGTCTGCTGCGGTTCTGGAACCTCGGCCACCCCAACGCCTTCGTCTTCGACGAGACCTACTACCCCAAGGACGCCTGGTCCCTGCTGCGGCAGGGCTACGAGGGCACCTGGCCGGAGCACGCGAACGAGCAGGTGCTCGGCGTCCCGCAGCAGATCCCGCTCACCTCGGCGCCCGAGTTCATCGCCCACCCGCCGCTCGGCAAGTGGGTGATCTCGCTCGGCGAGTGGGCCTTCGGCCTGCACCCCTTCGGCTGGCGGTTCATGACCGCGCTGCTCGGCACCGTCACCGTGCTGATGCTGGCCCGGATCGGCCGCCGGCTCTTCGGCTCCACCCTGATCGGCTGCACCGCCGCCCTGCTGATGGCCGTGGACGGCCTGCAACTGGTGATGAGCCGGGTCGGCCTGCTCGACGGCGTCCAGATGTTCTTCGTCCTGGCCGCCTTCGGCGCGCTGCTGATCGACCGCGACCACGCCCGGGCCCGGCTCGCCGCAGTCCTCCCCGACCGGGGCGGGGACACCGTCCGGCTCGGGTGGCGGCCCTGGCGGATCGCCGCCGGGGTCTGCCTGGGCGCCGCCGCCGGCGTCAAGTGGAACGGCGTGATGGTGCTGGCCGCCTTCGGCGTGCTCACCGTGCTGTGGGACCGGTCGGGCCGCCGCTGGGCCGGCGCCCGCCGCCCCTGGCGCTCCATGCTCCGCCGGGACGCCGGGCCCGCCTTCCTCGCCACGGTCGGCGCCGCCCTCGTCGTCTACGTCGGCGGCTGGGCGGGCTGGCTGTTCACCGGCGGCGGCAAGGGCGCGACCGGCGGCGGCTTCGACCGGCACTGGGCCGACGACCGGGCCGGGCTGTCCCCGGACAGCTTCCTCGGCGTCCCGCTGCCGCAGCTCCCGATGAGCTGGGTGCCCGCGCCGCTGCGCAGCCTCTGGCACTACCACGCGCAGATGTACGACTTCAACACCGGTCTCAGCAGCCCGCACACCTACCAGTCCAACCCGTTCAGCTGGCTGGTCCAGGGCCGGCCGGTCTCGATGTACTGGGAGCAGGTGCCGGCCGGCCAGCACGGCTGCACCGCGTCCGGCGGCTGCGCGGCGCAGATCCTCGGTCTCGGCACCCCGCTGCTCTGGTGGACGGCCTGCTTCGCCCTGGTCTACCTGCTCTGGCGGTGGGCCTTCCGCCGGGACTGGCGCTCCGGCGCGGTGCTGTGCGCGGTGGCCGGTGTCTACCTGCCGTGGTTCCAGTACCAGGAGCGGACGGTCTTCTCCTTCTACATGGTGGTGCTCGTCCCCTTCCTCTGCCTGGCCGTCGCGCAGATGCTGGGCGCGATGCTCGGCCCCGAGGGCTGCCGGCCCGAACGGCGGCGGATCGGCGCCGCCGGGGCCGGACTGGTCGTGCTGGCGATCATGGCCTGCTTCGCCTTCTTCTACCCGCTGTACACGGCGGAGGTGATCCCGATGACGTCCTGGCAGGACCGGATGTGGTTCACCACCTGGATCTGACCGGTGCCCGGTGTCCCGTCGGCCGCCGGCGGGGGACAGCTGCTGCCGGTGACCCCGGCGCTGGGCGCGGTCACCGCGGTGCTGCTGCTGGCCGCCGTCGCGGTCGCGGGGTGGGGCCGGCTCGGGCACGGGCACGCGGTGCTGCGGGCCGGGCTGCGCGCGGTGGTCCAGCTCGCCGCGGTCGCGCTGGTGATCGCCTGGGTGGTCGACTCGCTGTGGTGGTCGGCGCTCTTCGTGCTGCTGATGTTCACGGTCGCGGTGCGGACCGCCGGCCGTCGGATGGTCCCCGACCGGGGGCGGGCCTGGCTGTGGGCGGCCGCGCCGATCGGCGCCGGGGTGCTGCCGGTGCTGGTGCTGCTGCTCGGCAGCGGACTGCTGCCGGCGAAGGGCCTGTCGGTGATCCCGGTCGCCGGCATCCTGATCGGCGGCGCGCTCACCGCCACCTCGCTGTCCGGGCGGCGCGCCCTGGACGAGCTGCGCCAGCGGCACGGCGAGGTCGAGGCGGCGCTGGCGCTCGGCTTCGAGGAGCGGGACGCCCGGATGGAGATCTGCCGGACGGCCGCCGCCACCTCGCTCGTCCCGGCGCTGGACCAGACCCGGACGGTGGGCCTGGTCACGCTGCCGGGGGCGTTCGTGGGCATGCTGCTCGGCGGGGCCTCGCCGGTCCAGGCGGGCGCGGTGCAGTTGTTCGTGCTGGTGGCGCTGCTGGCGGTGGAGTCGACGGCGGTCGTGGTGGTGCTGGAGCTGGTCGGCCGGGGGCTGGTCCGTGTCAGTGCCCCCGCCGCCTCCGCGCCGGGCGGGCGGGAGCGGTGATCGGGTAGGCTGGCCGAGTTGAAGGGGAGTAGCCCTCCACCGGACCGTCGACATACTGGCCCCTCGGGGCCCGGCGCCCGGGGCACCGCGGATCTTCGTCCGACGGGTGCCGGCGAGACCTTCGGCCGCAGTGCTGTGAACGTGGGCGCGTCCGTGCGTCCCGCGTGTCTTCCAACCAGCGCTGTCGGGCCGGAGCGACCCCTGACGGAGCTGCCCGCGGTCCGGCAGCCCGAACCCGAGGGACACCACCCCCGATGAGCCTGACCGTCGCCGCGATCACTTTCGGCATCGTCTTCCTGGCCGAACTGCCCGACAAGACCGCCCTGGCCAGCCTGATGCTCGGCGCCAAGTACCGGGCGAGCTACGTCTTCGCCGGGATCGCCGCCGCCTTCGCCCTCCAGGTGGGCATCGCCCTGGTCGCCGGGCACCTGCTCTCGCTGCTGCCGCAGCGCTGGGTCGAGGGTGTCACCGGTGTGCTGTTCCTGGCCGGCGCGGCGATGCTGCTGTTCCACGGCGGGGGCGACGACGAGGACGGGCACGCGGCCAAGGAGCCGTCCGCGAACAGCTTCTGGAAGGTCGCCGGGGCCAGCTTCGTGGTCGTGGCGATCGCCGAGTTCGGCGACCTGACGCAGATCATGACCGCCAACCTGGCCGCCAAGTACGCCGACCCGCTGGCCGTGGGCCTGGGCGCCTGGCTGGCGCTGTGCGCGGTCGCGGGGATCGCGATCCTGGGCGGGCAGAAGCTGCTGAAGCACGTGCCGATGAAGATCATCATCCGGGTGGCGGCGGGCATCATGGTGCTGATGGCCGTGTTCAGCATCTTCAAGGCGATCACGGGCTGACGGCCCTGGGGCCGGGGTCAGCAGCCGGTGCGCTTCTCCAGCGCGGCCCGGGTGTTGGCCCCGTAGACGCCCTTCTTGTCGCCGCGGACGCCCTGCATGCTCTGGAAGTACGACACGAAGTACTCGGTGTCCCCGTCGAAGTAACCGTTCACGGGGATGTCCGGCGCCATCCAGCACATCACCACGGCGAGCTTCTGCTGCATGGCCTGCACATCGGTGCCCTGCATGCCGTACTGCAGCACCCGGATCGTCGGCGTCGGCGTCGGCGTCGCGGTCGGCGTGGGCGTCACGGTGGCCGTCGGCGTCGGGGTCGGGGACGCCGAGGGGGTCGGGGTGGGGCTCGTCGGCGCCGGCGGCTGGGTGGCCGGGGCACCGGTCGGGGCCGGGGCCGGAACCGGCGGGGCGGCGGCCACGCTGGTGCTCGGGGCGGCCGGCGGCGGGGTGCTCGCGGTCGACCGGGTCGACGTGGGCTTGGTGCTCGCCCGGCTCGGCGTGGGCGTCGGGGTGTCGCTGGGCGGCGGCGGCGCGCTCGGGCTCGGCGCGGCCGGGGTGGTCGGGGCCACCGGGGCGGGGGCGATCGTCGTACTGGGCGGGGGCGCGGCCCGGTCGTCCGGGTCGGCGGACGGGGTGACCGCGTAGGCCAGGCCGACCGTGAGCGCCAGCAGGCCGGCGCCGGCCGCGATCAGCAGCCCCTTGCGGCGGCCCGGTCCGCCGCCGTTCTCCTGCTCGGCGGCGCGCCGCGCGGCCCGGCCTCCGGTGGGCGCCGCGGCGTCGGGGGCGACCGGGAAGACACCCAGCTCGTCCTCGGCCGGGGCGTCGTACCCGCCGGACCGCGCGCCGGCCGGCGGCGGGGGGAAGTGCGGGGCGGTGGCGACCGGGGGAAGCACGGTGGTCGCGTAGGCGTCGGCGTCCGGCCCCAGCGGCGGAGTGACCGGCGGGGGAGTGGCCGACTGCGGGGCGACCGGGGGCAGCACGGCGGTGCCGAACGGGTCGGCCGTCGGCGGCACGGGGGCCGGGGGCGCTTCGAGGGTCGCCGGGAAGTCCGGGTCCGCCACCTGGCCGACGGCCTGCGGCACGTACGGGCGGACCAGCGGCGGGCCCTCCAGGTGCGGCAGGACGGCGGTGTCGTCGAGGGCGTGGTCCGGCGGGAGGCAGCCGCACCCGGTGGATCGTGCGGAGCCGCACGTCGGGCAGCGCTGGTCCGGCATCGGCCGGCCCTCCTCGGTTCTCGGTCGTTCTCGGTCGTTCGCGGTCCCGGACGCGCGGTCGGTCGGACTCGTGTTCAGGCGATGGACGGGCCTGATTATGCAGGACGTCCCTGAGGGGGGACAGGGGCGTCCGGCCCGGTGTGGGGACCTTGTGCCGGTTGGTGGGGGTTGGTCGTCGATGAACGGTGGGTGTGCGGATGTGAAGGTCCGGCTGACGGCCGTGCTTACGTTCGGCTCAACTGAACGGAGCAGAACGGTGCATTTCTGACAGCATGGTGGCCTGGAGTGATCATCTGCCGACCTGTGAGGGATACGGAGACGCCATGACGGATCCGATCGCCGCGTCCGACCGGAGCCCTGACGGGGGGCCGGGACCGGGGTCCGCGGGGGTTCCCGCCCGGCCCCCGGTCACCGCGGGCAGTCTGTGGGTGCCGATCGGGGCCCTGCTGCTGGCGATGCTGCTCGCCGCGCTCGACCAGACCATCGTCTCCACCGCGCTGCCCACCATCGTCAGCGACCTCGGCGGGCTGGAGCACCTGTCCTGGGTGGTCACCGCCTACATGCTCGCCTCGACCGCGGCCACCCCGCTGTGGGGCAAGCTCGGCGACATGTACGGCCGGAAGGTCTTCTTCCAGGCCTCCATCGTGATCTTCCTGCTGGGCTCGGTGCTGTGCGGCATCGCCCAGAACATGGGCGAGCTGATCGCCTTCCGCGCCGTCCAGGGCCTGGGCGGCGGTGGTCTGATCGTGCTCTCGCAGGCCATCGTCGGGGACCTCGTGCCGCCCCGGGACCGGGGGAAGTACCAGGGCGTCTTCGGCGCCGTCTTCGGTGTCACCAGCGTGCTCGGCCCGCTGCTCGGCGGCCTGTTCGTCGACAACCTCAGCTGGCGCTGGGTGTTCTACATCAACCTGCCGATCGGCGTGGTCGCCCTGGTGGTGATCGCCGCCGTGCTGCACGGGACGGAGGTCCGGCGCCGGCACCGGATCGACTACCTCGGCACCGTGCTGATCGCCTCGGTGGCCACCTGCCTGGTGCTGATGACCTCGCTCGGCGGGACGACCTGGGGGTGGAGCTCCTGGCAGATCGTCGGACTGGGAGTGCTCGGCCTTGTCCTGCTGGTCGCCTTCGTCCAGGTGGAGCGGACCGCGGAGGAGCCCGTCCTGCCGCTACGGCTGTTCCGCTCCCGGACCTTCAGCCTGGTGGCCGTCATCTCCTTCGTGGTCGGCTTCGCGATGTTCGGCGCGCTCACCTATCTGCCGACCTTCCTCCAGGTGGTCATGAAGGTCTCGCCGACGATGTCCGGCATCCACATGCTGCCGATGGTGATCGGCATGCTGGTCACCTCGATCGGCTCCGGCCAGATCGTGGCCAGGACCGGCCACTACCGGGTCTTCCCGATCGCCGGCACCGCGATCACGACCGTCGGCCTGCTGCTGCTCTCGCTGCTCGACGAGCACAGCAGCACCTTCGAGATTAGCTGCTACTTCCTGGTCTTCGGCCTCGGCCTCGGCCTGGTGATGCAGGTGCTGGTGCTGATCGTGCAGAACTCCGTCGGCTACCAGGACCTCGGCGTCGCCACCGCCGGCGCCACCTTCTTCCGCTCCATCGGTGCCTCCTTCGGGGTCTCCGTCTTCGGCACGATCTTCGCCTCCGGGCTCAACGACCGGCTCGGCGACGCCCTGGCCGGAGTCCAGCTGCCGCCCGGCTTCGGCCCCGGGGCGATCACCTCCGATCCACGCGTCGTCGAACAGCTGCCCGCCGCCACCCAGGCCGCGGTCTACCACGCCTACGCCGAGTCGATCACCCGGGTCTTCCTCTACGCGGTGCCGGTGGCGCTGGTCGCCTTCGTGCTCTCGCTGTTCCTGCGGGAGCAGAAGCTGCGCACCACCGTGACCGCCCCGGACCTCTCGGAGTCCATCGGCCTCAATCCGGTCGAGCGCTCCTCGCTGGACGAGATCAGCCGGGCGCTGTCCGTCCTCGGCACCCGGGAGGCACGGCGCGACCTGTTCAAACGGATCACCGCCACGGCGGGCCTCGACCTCAAGCCGGCCTCCAGCTGGCTGCTGCTCCAGATGTACCACCACGGCTCGGTGGAGCCCGCCGAACTGGCGGAGCGCCGGATCGTGCCCTTCTCGGTGGTGGAGGAGGCGGTGCGCGAGGTCGAGGGCCGGGGGCTGGCGGCCCGCAGCGGCGGGCTCCCGCTGCGGCTGACCGAGCCGGGCGAGGCGGCGGCCGTCCAGCTGGTCGCGGCCCGGCGGACGCAGCTCGCCGAACTCCTCGGCGACTGGGACGAGAAGCAGTTCGACGACCTGGCCGCACTGCTCACCCGGCTGGCCTCCACACTGTGCGCGGACGAGCGGGACCGGCCCGACCGGGTCCTCGACGAGCACCCGTACCGGGGTGAGGGCCGCTCGTTCTGACGGTCGTTCCTGCCGAGGGCCGCTCGTTCGGACGCCTGCGTCACGGGCCGCCGAACCACCTCGGGGTGTCCAGTCGGAACGGGTCCCCGGGCGCGAGCGTCCGCAGTGCGTCCTCCAGCTCCCGCAGTCGCTCCTCGCCGCCCAGTTGCGCGACCCACTCCTCGCGCAGCTCCTCGAAGATCCGGGCCGACCGGACCAGGCAGTCCACCCCGCGTCCGGTCAGCCGGACCACCTTGCGGCGGGCGTCCGCCGGGTCGCTGCCGCGCTCGACGTAGCCGAGCCGTTCCAGCTGCTCGACGGTCTTCCCGGCCGCCTGCTTGGACACCCCGAGCCGCTTCCCGAGCTCGACGGCGGTGGTGCCCTGCGCACCGATCGCCTGGAACACGAACCCGTGCATCGGCCGCAGGTCGGGATGCCCCTCGCGGGCGATCCGCTCGTGCAGCTCGTCGATGACCGTCCGGAAGGCAAGCAGCAGCCGCAGCGGCAGCTCGTATCCCGGCCTCGCGTCTTCCCTGGGATCCCTTGACACGATCGACAACCTCATTGACTATATGGACAACCTGATTGTCCATTATAGAGGGGCTACCCACTCTTGTCCGTCATCCGCAGCACCGACGCCCGCCGCACCGAGACCCCGAACGCCGTGATGACCACCTACGCCTCGCCCACCCAGGGCGGTACCGGCCTCGCGCTGTGGCGGGTGGAGATGCGGCCTGCCCGTTCGGGTCCGCGCCACGCCATGGACACCGAGCAGGTGTGGACCTTCCTCACCGGCACCGCCGTGGTCGACCTGGACGGCGAGGAGCTCGCCCTCGCCGCCGGCGACACCCTCGTCCTGCCTGCCGGCCTCCCTCGGCAGATGCGCTCCGAGGACGGCTTCACCGCGGTGGTCGCCTCCCCGGCGCCCTCCACGGCCCACAACCTGGACACCGGCGACCGGGTCGCCCCGCCGTGGATCGTGTGAGGTGTAGCAGACTGCCTCCCGGAACAACCCTGAGGAGGTACGGCGTGTCCGTCGTCAAGATCAATGTGCTGACCGTTCCGGCTGAGCAGCGGGAGGTGCTGGAGCAGCGCTTCGGCGCCCGGGCCGGTGCGGTGGAGAACTCGGACGGCTTCGAGTACTTCGAGCTGCTCCGCCCGGTCGAGGGGACCGACCAGTACCTGGTGTACACCCGCTGGCGGGACGAGGAGTCCTTCCAGGCCTGGCTCGCGGGCCCGATGCAGGCCGCGCACCGGCCGGCGGCCAAGGACGGCGAGGCCCCGCAGCGGCCCGCCGCCGCCGGCTCCACCCTGTGGTCCTTCGACGTGGTGCAGTCGGCCGGCCCGAAGGGCTGAGATCCGCATTCGCGGAACGGCGCGCCCCGGACGCAACGGCGTCCGGGGCGCGCTGTCGTGGGGGTACCGAAGAGATGGGCCCGACCTTCGCGCCCGGTGATGGGCGGCGGTGCTGTCCGGCATTGGACGGTTCATCACATGGGAGCGCTGTTCGGCATTCGAGTGCGCCGGGGTGGGTGCGCGTGCGCCGCCCGATCGGGTGATGCGGATGAGGTTTCCGGGGCTGTTTGCTGGACTAGCGTGATCATTGCTTTCAGCAAAGGAAAGCCCCGGCGGTGCGCCAACACCCCGGGGAACGGCACCAGGAGTAAAGGGCTCCACGATGCAGATCAATCGTATCCCCAAGCACGCGCCCGGGTACACGATCCTCGACAACGGGCATGTCGTGCGGAAGCACTCGCTCAGTTGGGCGGCGCGCGGGTTGCTCGGCTACCTCCTCAGTCTGCCGAACGGCGCTCGGGAGGATGTTCGGACGCTGGCCGCGAAGAGCGTCGAGGGGCGAGCGACGGTCGCCCGGGCGTTGCGGGAGCTGGAGACGGCCGGGCACTACGTGCGGCGGACCGTGCGCGACCCCGTGACGGGGCGGGTCCGGACGGTGGTCTCCGTGCATGAAGTGCCGTCGGCGGACAAGGCGGTTCACGCGTTGCCACCGGTTCCCGTGGCACCGGCCGCCGGGGCGCCCGGTGCCGGGAAGGCGGGAAGCCCCTCCTTGAGGGAAAGGACGTCGAGGCAGAAGGAACCCTCCGTCCTTCCGGCGATGGTGACAGCGCCCCGGATGACGGAAGGGATGGGGCTTCTGATCGAACTGGGCTGCCGGGAGCCGGCATTGGCGCTGGCCGGCAAACCGCTGGCGGACCAGGCGGTGCGGGTGGAGGGCCTGTTGGCGGGCGGATGGTCGGCGGACGCGCTGATGGGCATCCTGGCCGCGCCGTTGCCGGGGAAGGTGACCCACAGCGTTGCGGCGATCCTCGGCGGGCGGTTGACGAAGGTGCCGCCCGTTCCCTTGGGCAGGAGCGCCGCGGTGGTGAAGTCGGCGGCAGTGCCGAGCCCGAGGCGGCACGAGTGCACAGGGCGGGATGGCATGTGCGGCCGTCCCGTCGGCGGAGTGGGTGAGCTGTGCACCGGCTGCCGCCCGCCCCGGGCAGTGGGAGACCGGACGCTGCTGCAGCACTCGATGTAGTCGGTCGGGGCGGTGGCCTGCGGGGCAAAGGTGGGGTCGGGAGCGTAGGGGTACGTCCGCGCCGCACGGTTCACCCGTCTGAGCACAGAGGGTGGTGGAAGGTTGCGTCTCCGCGTGCGCTCCCGCACCGGGCGAGGGTGGCACGACCTAACGAAGGTGCCCTGCGGCCTTTCCCGTCTCGTCTCTCCGCATGGCGGTCATGCCCAGTTCGGCGAGGCGGGGAAGGAAGGTCACGTCCAGCTGGTCCGCCGGGTGCAGCAAGCCGCGCTCGCAGGTCTCCGCAGTCCAAACGACGCAGCGGGACCGAGGATAGGCGGGATTGATTCCGATCTCGCCTTTCGGGATCGTGCCGTTGAACGGCGTCGGGATGCCCTCGGTGTTCCAGTAGTCCCAAGCCTCAAGGGCCTTGGCCTGTTCGAAGGCGAGGTACAGCTGCGGGTAGCGGTCGATGATGCGCATCTCGCGGAAGAGGAGTTGCCCGAGCAGGGGCGGTGCGGTCGCACTGAGGACGTCGAAGTCCGCGGCTCCGAAGGTGAAGGATGCCGCGTCCTGGCCGGGCGCGAGTGCCACAGTGGTGAACAAGTGCGACACGCGCCGCCTGATGTAGCGGGCTGCCCCGGATGTCAGGCCGGCCTCGATCTGTCCGACGAGCCGGAGGAGTCGATCGTGTCCTGGGCTGAAGCGGGACAGGTCGAAGAGCTTGTCCATGCCTCGGACGGCGGAGAATGCCAGCCTCTTGTAGAGGCGGTTGTTCATCTCGGCGAGCTGGGCGTACGCCTTGGTCTCGGGGGTTCTGGAGTTGAGCATCAGGTACTCGGACACCACCTCGAAGTAGAGGTAGCCGAGGAACGGGAAGACCGGCACGGTGGCGGCGAGCCGGTCGACGAATTCGGCGTCCGGTGTCGGGTTCCCCGTGGCGTTGGCGAGGAGGGTGTCGAGGAAGGGCGCCGCTGCGCTGACCCGACCCAGTACCGCTCGGCGGAGCTGGGCGTCTTCGGCCTCGGTGAGGAAGTTGCGGTGGGTGAGGTAGATGCGCAGGTGGACAGCGCCCAGGCGGAGGTAGTCGATGCCCTTGGGCGGCACAGGAGCGTCAGGGGTGATCTCGAAGACCAGGGTGCGGGTGTGCTTCTTGGTCTCCAACAGGTAGCTGCCCAGGTTGTGGGGACGTAGGCCGGCGGGCTCGGCGGTGAGGGGCGCGCAGTAGAGCGCGGCGACCAGGCAGCCGGTGGAGGCGTAGAGCTGCCCGCTGGCGCGGATCGCGTCCAGGGCGACGGTGGTGTGCATCAGACGGACAGGGCCTCCGGAGGTCAGCGTCTGGGTCATGGAGTTGCCGCGCAGCAGCCAGCCGTTGGGCGTTTCGTGTTCGAGGTGGTGGCGCCAGTCGGCTTCGGTCTCGGCGACGCCAGAGGGACCGGGCCGGGTGGAGCGGCTGGTGTGGTCGGTGTGGGCGTTGTCCCACTCGTGGTGCATGGATGACCTCCTACTGCCGGGGGTTGAGGATCTGGCCGGCATGGATGAGTGCCCCGTGGTTGGTGGCGCCGTTGAGCCGGGCCTGTTCGCTGCGGACGACGAGGTCGAAGGCGACGGGGTGGAGCCATGCGGGGATGACGATGTGGAGATGGAAGGGGTCCGGCCACCAGCGGGCGAGGGGGAGCCGGTAGCGGTCCAGGCAGTCGGCCGCCTTGAGCAGGTCGATCAGGTGGGGCGCCTGCTGGTAGGCGAGGTTCTGCTGCGAGGTGAAGTCCGTGTACGGGACGTCGTGGAGGCCGATGGCAATGGCTGCCTGCTGGGAGAGGTCGGGTGGGAGCTCTCGGCCGAGCGTTGTGGTCACGGCGTGCTGGTTGCGGGTGAACCAGAGTGCTGCCCGTCGGCCGTGCCCGGGATCGTCGCGGTCGTCGCGCCGCCGGCAGTCGTGGGCCGCTGCGGCGGCGCACAGGGCCGCGGTGTGATCGCGGTCGAGCCCGTACTCCTGGGCGAGCAGACCGGCGAGCAGGGAGACGCGGGCGTTGTGCCGGATGCCGTGGATGGAGTCCACGAGCTGAGGCTCCGCGAACCAGGTGACGTCCGGTACCAGCATGAGTGGCGGATGTGGCAGGGTGGGCGGCGCGGCTGAGGCTTCGGGCCGGTTCCTGGCGATCCAGGCGAGTGTGTCCTGGTCCATGACCTGATGGGCGGGAAGGCTCCGGTTCTCGGCGAGTTCTCGGAGCGACGTGCCACCCGGCTTCGGTGTTCGTGAGGTCATCTCTGGTTCCTCGAAGGGAAGAGGTTCGGTGGGCGTCAAGCTGGGCGTGGCGGTGCTGACCATGGGCACGCGGCCGAAGGAACTGGCCGAGTTGCTGGCCTCGGTGGAGATGCAGGCGGTCAAGGCCGCGAAGGTCGTGGTGGTCGGCAACGGGTGCGTGCTGCCGGAACTGCCCGCCGGGGTGGAGGGCGTGGAACTCGCGGACAATCTCGGGGTGACCGGCGGTCGCAACGCCGCCCTCGACCACCTGCGGGACGTGGACGTGGTGATCGACCTGGACGACGACGGCCTGCTGGTCGCCGACGACGTCCTCGCCCGGATCACCGCCCTGTACGAGGCAGACCCCCGGCTGGGCATCGTGAGCTTCCGGATCGCGGACGAGACCGGCCTCACCCAGCGGCGCCACGTCCCCCGGCTGCGGGCCGGCGACCCGATGCGCGGCGGCGAGGTGACCAGCTTCCTCGGCGGAGGCCACGCCCTGTCCTCGAAGATGCTGGGGCAGGTCGGCGACTGGCCGGACTCCTTCTTCTTCGCGCACGAGGAGACCGACATGGCCTGGCGGGCCCTGGATTCCGGGTGGCGGGTGCTCTACGTCCCCGAGCTGCTGCTCCAGCACCCGCGCACCAGCCCGACCCGGCACTCCTTCTTCTACCGGGTGAACGCCCGCAACCGGGTGTACCTGGCGCGTCGGCACCTCCCGGCTCTGCTGGTGCCGGTCTACCTCGGCGTGTGGATGGCGCTCACCGTCGCCCGGACCAGGGACGCGGCCGGCCTCAAGGCGTGGTTCGCGGGCTTCGCCGAGGGCTGGCGCACCCCGTGCGGGCGGCGTAAGCCGTTGCGCTGGCGCACGGTGTGGACCATGACCCGGCTGGGGCGTCCGCCGATCGTCTAGGCGGCTGCCGCCTGGCGCATCCAGTCGGGAACGGCCTCCGGCGTGGCCTTCAACCAGGCCACGTATCGGGCGACGCCTTCCGTCACCGTGATGCTCGGCCGCCACTCCAGCAGCTCCTCCATCCGCTCGACGGAGGCGTATCCGCCCTTTGGGTCGCCGGACGGCATGGGCGTCTCGACCAACGGGACGTCCGGGTAGTGGCCGCGGACGAGCTCGGCGATCTGCCGGATGGAAGTGCCAAGCCCAGTACCGATGTTGATGGTCTCCTCGTGCGCACGGGGTGCGACCAGTGCTCGCAGCGTGCCGGTGGCGATGTCGTCGACGTGGACCATGTCGCGGATCTGGTGCCCACCACCGTTGAGGTGCAGCGACAGCCCGAGCGCGGCCCGCATGGCGAACCACGCGACCACCCAGGAGTGGCTTCGCTCCTTCACGACCTGCGGTTCGCCGTAGACCGAGAAGTACCGCACCACGGCGTACGAGATACCGGCACCGCCGAGCACCGCGGCGGTCTGGTACTCGCCCCACGCCTTGCTGTTGCCGTACACGGACACCGGCTGGACCGCCGCGCCCTCCACGAACCGGGGGCTGCCGTTGCCGTAGACGCTGGCGGAGGAGACGAACACCATCCTCCGTACCCGGTCCGAGGCGGCGACGGCGTCCAGGACCCGCTGGGTGCCGGTGATGTTGGTGTCGATGGCGTCCAGAGGCCGGCGCGTGCAGGCCGCCACGTCGGCCAGGGCGGCGGCGTGGATCACGTAGTCGCAGTCGGAGACCACCTTGCGCATCAGGTTCGGTTCGGCGATGTCGCCGACGATGAAGTCCGGGTCGGCGGCGTCGATGCCGAACCGCTCGCGGTACACCTCGTGCGGGTAGGCGTCGAGCTTGCAGACGGAGATGGGGCGGGCGCCGAGCCGGCGGAGCCGGGACGTGAGGCGGCTGCCGATCAGGCCGCCGGCACCGGTGACCAGGACGGTCTTTCCTGAGAGTTGTTCGAGGGACAAGGGAGGCTCTTCCTCTCACATGTGGGACGGGTGGTGCTGCGGGGAGGCGGGGTCAGCCGTTGCGATGCTTCGGGCAGCGGCAGGCGGGCCAGGTTGCCGCGGGGTGGTAGGCGGAGGCGTCGGGTTCCGACTCCACGGTGATGACGCCGGAGTCGTCGTACCGGGTGCCGTCCTTCGCGATCTTGAACGTACGGATGTACAGGCCCTGGCGGCGGTCCTCCGGGAGCTTGAAGTCCGGGGAGTTCTCGGCGCTCACGCGACCGACCCCCGGCGCTTCTTGCAGCGACGGCGACCGGCGGCGAGCTGATGCAGGACCAGGGCGCGTCGGCGGGCTCGGTCCCGGTTCGGGACGAGGACGACCGTCCGACCGTCGGCCTGAATGAGCTCTCCGTTGATCATGCGACGCTCCCGAAACGGATGCTCCTGGTCACGCCACAGGGCCAGGCGTTCTCGCACCGGACGTACAGCCAGTCATTGCTGCGGTGCTCGTCCAGCAGCATGCGATTGCTGGTCGCGGCGGCGCCCTTCCGGGTCGGACTCGTGGATCGGCGCGGGATTGGCCGCTCGGGGATCAGCAGCGTGGCGGTGCGGTTGAGGCTCCACGGGTGCGGTGTGCGGTCGGCAGTCGTCATCAGCCTCTCCGAGGTCATGAGTTGGCGGGGCGGCGTCGATGTCGGATGCACAGCTGGAGTCGCCGCAGGCCGCCGCTCCGCAGGGCTTCAGGGTCCGAATCGACCCCCCACCCGGCGGGCGGTATGCAGTTAGTGAACCGCCTGATCGCTACTGGGAGTACGGTATTGGGCACGCTGTGCGGTTTAAGCGGTTTAACGGCCCGTCAGGGAGGTGCGCTTTGGCGCCGACGAGGGAACCGAACGAGCGGCTGCGGAAGGTCATCGACGGGACGAAGCTCTC
Source organism: Kitasatospora purpeofusca (assembly GCF_000718025.1). Taxonomy (GTDB): domain Bacteria; phylum Actinomycetota; class Actinomycetes; order Streptomycetales; family Streptomycetaceae; genus Kitasatospora; species Kitasatospora purpeofusca. The sequence continues at coordinate 640,700 of NZ_JODS01000001.1, read as the reverse complement.
CGGCGATGCGATCGCGCGCCTGGTCAGGCGGGTGGCGGCCGAGCACGACGAACTCCTGGAGACCAACAAGTCGAGCATCACGCACTGGAAGAACGGTGGTCAGCCGGCCGGTAACGTCGGCGCCTTCCTGGCCGAGGCGTTGGGCCGTGCGCTCGGCGGACGGGTCGTGACACTGGAGGAGATTGGTCTGATCGCGCCCGCACCCCGGAAAGCCGACTGGGACGCGGATACGCTGAGCGCGCTGGCCGAACTCGGGAGAACCGACGTGGACGTGGAACGCAGGCGGGCGCTGGGGGTGGCGGTCTACTCGGTAGCCGCACTCTCCCTGCCCGAAGAGGACTGGTGGCAACGCATGGCCGAGCGGGGCACCGTGCGTAGCACTGCGGCAACCCGGCGGGTGGGTCCTGGAGATCTGGCAGCCGTCCGTGAGATGACCGTCCTGTTCTCACAAGTCGATCAGCGGCGAGGCGGCGGTCATGCCTGGACGTCCGTGGTGCAGTACCTGACGACCGACGTCACCGGCTACCTTCGAGGGAAGTTCACTGACGAGCGAGTGCGTCGTGATCTCTACTCGACAGCCAGTGAACTTGCCTATCTGGCTGGTTGGATGGCGTTCGACGCCGGCCGGCATGCGACAGCCCAGCGGTACTTCGCCGAGGCGGTGAAACTCGCTGCTGAGGCCGGCGATCCACCGATGGCCGCCCACGTTCTGCGGGCGATGGCGCACCAGGCCATCGACCTCGGGCACTACCAGCAGGCTCTCGACCTCGCCGCCGCATCCGTCGACGGCGACCGGTACGCGCTTGCCTCGCCACGGGAGCGGGCCCTCCTCGACGTAGTCCATGCCCGGAGCCTGGCTGCCGCCGGCCGCAGGAACGCCGCCGCCAAGGCGCTGCTGCGGGCCGAGGACGATCTCTCCGCCGCCGGTGACGACATCGCCGAGCCGAACCGGGTGTTCTTCTTCGGTGAGGCCAGCCTGGCCCACGAAACCGCGTGTGCCCTGCGCGACATGGGGGATCTCGACGGCTCGGTCCGCGAGTTCCACCACAGCGTCCGCACCCGCAAGGCGACGAAGTTCACCCGCACCCACGCGGTGACCCTGGGATACCTCGGTTCCGTGTACGTGCAGATGAACAACGTCGACCGAGCCTGTGCCACCTGGTCGCAGGCTCTCGACGCGATGGACGGCGTACGCTCCGGCCGCACCCGCCAGGCCGCCGCTGACATGCGCACCCTGCTCTCCCCCTACCGGCGGCGCGGTAGCGCGGCGATCAACGAGATCGACGCGCGTGCTGCCGCGTACCTTTCCGAAGCAGCTTGACGAGGAGTCACTGATGGCAGAGCGAGAGACGTTCGAGGTCGAGGCCCTCGGCCGTGTGGTCGGCGGACGGGTCGACCCCACGGACGACTTCTGGGGCGGCACCCGGGCGATTGTCCGGCTGGACGGAGTCCTCTTCACCGCCGACGCGACCAAGGGTCTTGAGGACTTCTCGCACCTGGAGATCGTCTTCCGCTTCCACCTCACCGACCCGACCGACCTGAACCTCGGCGCCCGTCGGCCTCGGGGCAACCCGGAGTGGCCGGAGGTCGGGATCTTCGGCCACCGCAACATGCGACGCCTGAACTGGCTGGGTGTGTCACGTTGCCGCCTGCTCAAGGTCGACGGGCTGGACCTGCACGTCGAAGACCTCGACGCCGTCGACGGCACGCCGGTCCTGGACGTGAAGCCGTGGTTCGACGAGATGGGCCCTCGCGGAGAGCAGCGTCAGGCCGAATGGACGACCGTCATGCTCCGTGACTACTTCGCCCCCGGGGCCGACGACTGACGGCGGGTGAAGGTGGTCCCTCCGGCGCGGGGTCGGGTCCGCGCCGCACGGTTCACCTGTCCGGCGGGGGACGGAAGGCGACCGGGGCGGCGAAGGCGGCGCGGCGGGTGGCGCGGCGCAGGGCGCGCAGGACCGGGGTGCCCAGGGTGAGGCAGAGGACCACGGTCAGGGCGGCGCGGGGGAGGTCCCAGCCGAGGGACGTGGTGAGGCAGTAGACGGCGAAGCGGACCAGGTTCTCGGACACCGGGTCGCCGGGGACGAAGGAGATCGAACTCGCGAGGCCGGCGATGTAGGGCCAGCCCTGGAGGTTCATCACCACGCCGTAGAGCAGCGAGGCGACGGCTCCGTAGGCGGCGAGCAGCGCGAGTTCGCGGCGGCCGCGCAGCCGGGCCGGGCCGGGGAGGAGGCCGGCGCCGAGGCACACCCAGCCCATGGCGAGCATCTGGAACGGCAGCCAGGGCCCGACGCCGCCGGTGAGCAGCGCGGAGGCGAACATCGACAGCGCGCCGAGGACGAAGCCGAAGCCCGGTCCGAGCACCCGGCCGGACAGCACCATCAGGAAGAACATCGGCTCCAGCCCGGCCGTGCCCGCGCCGAGCGGGCGCAGGGCCGCGCCGGCGGCCGCGAGGACGCCGAGGAGCGCGACCGACTTGGCGTCCAGCCCGGGGGCCCCGCCGCCCGCCGTCCGGCCCTCGGAGATCTGGGCGACGACGACGGCGAGGAGCAGCGGGAGCAGCAGGGCGAACAGCCAGGGGGCGTCGGCGGAGTGGCCGACCAGGGCGGAGCGGGTGGAGGCGAGCAGCGGCCAGCCGAAGCCGGCCACGCCGACCAGCGAGGTCAGGGCCAGGGCGAGGACCGAGCGGCGGCCGAGCGGGACCGGGCGGGCGAGCGGGGTCGGCGGGGTCATGCGTCGGGTCCGATCCGGTCGAGGGCCCCGGCGACCTGGCGGACGGTGAGCCAGGGGCCCGGGGCGAGGATCTTGGCGACCTGCGGGGCGAAGGCCGGCGAGCCGAGCACCACCTCGGGGGTCGGGCCGTCCGCGACGATCTCGCCGTCGGCCAGGACGGCCGTGCGGTCGGAGAGTTCGGCGGCCAGTTCGACGTCGTGGGTGGCGAGCAGGACGCCGTGGCCCTCGGCGGCGAGGCCGCGCAGGATCTCGACCAGCCGGGCCTTGGCCGCGTAGTCGAGGCCGCGGGTGGGCTCGTCGAGCAGGATCAGCGGCGGGCGGGCGGTCAGCACCACCGCCAGGGCGAGGGTGAGCCGCTGGCCCTCGGAGAGGTCGCGCGGGTGGACGGCGTCGGGCAGGCCGGGCAGCAGCCGCTCCACCAGGGCGCGGCAGGTGCCGGGTTCGGCGCCCGCGTCGTGGTCGGCGGAGGCGCACTCGGCGGTGACGCTCTCGCCGTACAGCAGGTCGCGCGGGTCCTGCGGGACGAGACCGACGTGGCGGACGAGTTCGGCGGGCCGGGTGCGGTGCGGGGTGCGGCCGCCGATGTCGACCGAGCCGGAGGCCGGCGCGTGCAGGCCGACCAGCGCGCCGAGCAGGGTGGACTTGCCGGCGCCGTTGCGGCCCATCAGCGCGGTGATCGTCCCGGCGTGCAGGGTGAGGTCGACGCCGCGCAGGGCCGGGACCGGGCCGCGCCGGACCACCAGCCGGGAGGCGGTGGCGAGCGGTGTGCCGGTGGCGGAGGCGGCCGGGGCGGCGGGCGGCCGGTGGCCGTCCAGCCGGGCGCGCAGCCCGGCCGCCCGGCGGCGGGCGTCGCGGACGGTGAGCGGCAGCGGGTGCCAGCCGGCCAGCCGGCCGAGCCCGACCACCGGCGGGTGGACCGGTGAGTGCGCCATGATCTCGGCGGGCTCGCCCAGGACCGGCGGTGCGCCGGGGGTCAGCAGCAGGACCTGGTCGGCGTACTGGACCACGCGCTCCAGCCGGTGCTCGGCCATCAGCACGGTGGTGCCGAGGTCGTGCACCAGCCGCTGGAGCACCGCCAGCACCTCCTCGGCGGCGCCCGGATCGAGCGCGGAGGTCGGTTCGTCCAGGACCAGCACCTTCGGGTGGACGGTGAGCACCGAGCCGATGGCGACCCGCTGCTGCTGGCCGCCGGAGAGCGAGCCGAGCGCCCGCTGCCGCAGCTCGGCCAGGCCGAGGAGGTCGAGGGTCTCCTCGACCCGGCGCCGCATCACGTCCGACGGCAGGCCCAGGGACTCCATGCCGTAGGCGAGTTCGTCCTCGACCGTGTCGGTGACGAAGTGCGCCCTCGGGTCCTGGCCCACCGTGCCGACCAGGTCGGCGAGTTCGCGCGGCCGGTGCTCCCGGGTGTCGCGCCCGCCGACGGTGACCCGGCCGTGCAGCACGCCGCCGGTGAAGTGCGGGACGAGGCCGCTGACGGTGCCCAGCAGGGTCGACTTGCCGGAGCCCGACGGGCCGACGAGCAGGCAGAGTTCGCCCTCGGGGACGGTCAGGTCGACGCCCTCGATCGTGGGCGCCTCGGCGTCGGCGTACTGGACGCCGACCTGTTCGAAGGTGATCACGGAGTCCTCCCGGGCCCGGACGGGGTCCTGGCGGTGGTGGTGGCCTTGCCGGCGGCCTTGGTGGCGGTGGCTTCGGTGGTGCTTCCGGCGGTGGAGCCGGTGGTGGTGCCGGTGGTGTCCGGCGGCACCGGGGTGACGAAGGCGGGGAGCAGTCCGAACAGGACGGCCGCCGCCGCGGCGACCGGCAGCACCGGCGCGGTCGGCGGCACCACGGTGGGGGCGAAGGCGAGCGGGTCCAGCGCGGCCAGCCAGGCCGTCGCCGCCGCCACCGCGACCCCGGACCCGGCGGTGAGCCACTCCGGCAGTGCCCAGGGGTCGGGCCGGTGGCGGGTCCGGACCGAACGCCGTCCGCCCAGCAGCAGTCCGGCGAAGGCGGCGGCCAGGCCGATCACGAGCACCGGAACCGCCCAGCCGGCGCCGCCCGCCGTCAGCAGCCCGTACGCGGCCAGGCAGATGCCGAGCAGCCCGGCCAGGGTCAGCCCGGCGGTGAGCACGGCGATCCGGCGCGGCACGGCGGCGGTGCGCCCGAAGCCGCGGGTGTCCATCGCCGCCGCCAGCGCCACCGAGCGCTCCAACGCGCCCTCCAGGACGGGCAGTCCGACGCTGAGCACGGCGGCCACGCCCCGGTCGCTGCGGCCGCGCAGGCGGCGGGCGGCGCGCAGCCGCTGCACGTCGGCCACCAGGTTGGGCGCGAAGGTCATCGCGACCACCACGGCCACGCCCGCCTCGTAGAGCGCGCCGGGCAGCGTGCGCAGCAGCCGGGCCGGGCTGGCGAGGGCGTTCGCGGCGCCCACGCACACCAGCAGGGTGGCCAGCCGCAGCCCGTCGTACAGCGCGGCGAGCAGTCCCTCGGCGGTCACCCGGCCGCCGATCCGGACGCCCTGCGCCCAGGCGGGCAGCGGGACTTCGGGGAGGGTGAGGAGGACGTGGGTGCCGGGGACCGGTGAGCCGAGGACGACGGCGAACAGCAGCCGGATGCCGAGCACCAGGAGGCCGAGCCGCAGGAACGCGCCGTAGGAGCGCGACCAGGGCGCGTCACCGCGCCGGGCTGCGACGACGTAGCCGGCGACGGCGGCCAGCAGCAGCAGGACCAGCGGATTGGTGGTGCGGGTGGCGGCCGCGCCCAGGCCGAGTGCCCACAACCACCAGGCTCCGGGGTGCAGTTGGCGAGGTCCGGCGGCCGGTCGGCGGCGGGCGGCGCGGGGTGTGGGCACGGTGGGGTCCAGGGGGTCGGTCCGGAGTGGGGCGGCGGGCGGGCGGGGCCGGGTGCTGGCCGGCCTCATCGGCGGCGGCGCGACTGCCAACGGGCTCCGGCGGCCACGGCGAGGACGAGGGCCAGGCCGGCGCCGACCCCGAGGACGGGCCCGGCGCCGCCGGGGGAGGCCCCGGCCGCCGACTCCCCGGTGGCGTCGGCGGGACCGGCACCGGTCGAGGGCGCGGCGGTGCCGGTCGGCCGGGCGGCGCCGCCCAACTGCTCGCCGCAGCCCGTGCGCGGATAGCCCGCGATGGCGCAGAGCAGCCCGTTGCCGTCGTACCGCAGCGGCGGGGCGACGGTGGCCAGGACCTCCGCCGAGCTGGCCCGGGTCGGCACGACCGCGCACGCGGTCCGGGGCTCCGGCGGGGTCTCGTGGGCGGGCGCGTCGGCGGGGCCGCCGAAGTCCAGCACCACGGCGACCCGCTTGCGCCCGGCCTCGGCCGGCGTGCCGGCGCAGAGGGCGGCGAAGTCCCCGGCCGGACCGGGCCGGGCGGCCTGCTGACCGCCGTCGGGGCTGACGGCGAACCGCCAGCCCTCGACCTCGCCGTCCGCCGGGACGTGCACGGCGGGGCCCTGCTGCTGGTACACCCAGCCGCCGTCGGACCAGCGCCAGAACGACCAGTACCGGTAGCCGGCGGCCTGCGCCGGCGCGGCGCCGAGCAGGAGCACGATCAGCAGGCCGGCGACCGCCCCGGCCAGGAAGCGCAGGGCCGCCCGCACCACCCGCCGCCGGGCCGCCGCCCTGTCCTCGGCGGCGGTGCTGGTGGGCGCGGTGGCGGCGGTGGCGACGGTGGTGACAGGGGTGGCAGCGGCCGGGACCGGGGCCGAGGTCGGACGCGGTTCCCGGTCCCGGCCGGGAGGGGTCACAGCTTCGCGCCGCGCTTGCGCTGCAGGCTGAGCACCAGCCCGCCGCCGATGCCGATCAGCAGGCCGACGCCGAGCAGCCAGAACTTGCCGATGCCGCTGTCCTTGTCCTTCTCGGACGAGGCCGAGGCCGAGGCCGAGGTGGAGGCACCGGCGGACGCCGCGCCGACGGCCTTGGGCGCCGGGCCGAGCGCGGTCAGCTGCTTGACCAGGTCGGTCCCGCCGAAGGCGGCCGGGTCGCGCTGCGCGGCCTGCGCCACCAGCACCAGGGTGGCGGTGGCGGCGGCGTCGGTGCCGCCCTTGGTCCAGGTGCCGCCCTCCTTGGCCAGCCAGTCGACGGCGCCCGCGGCCTGCTGCGGGTGCCCGCCCTGGACCAGGCCGAGCGCCGCCCAGGCGGTGGCGGTGTAGTCGGGGGTGGGCGCGGCGCCGGGCAGGTTCAGGGTCAGGTGCTGGCCGCCCGAGGCGAGCTGCGCGGTGAGGTAGGCGCCCGCCGCCTCGCCGGAGTCGGCCCGGGGGACGGCGGTGGCGGTGGCGCCGCCGTCGGTGCAGGCCAGGGCCTTGGGGGCGGCGTCGGTCCGGTTGCCGTTGGCGACCGGCAGCTTCCCGCCGGCCGCGGCGAGCGAGGCCTGGCCGCTGGCGAGGGCGTTGGGCTCGGCGGCGGGGGCGCCGGCCGGGGCGGTCTGGTAGACGAAGGCACCGCGCTGGTCGGCGGGGGCGGCGCAGCCCAGCTGGAAGACGGCGAGCCCGTCGAAGGCGTTGCGGCCGGCCTTGGCGACGGCCGCCGGGTCGGCCTTGGCGGCGAGCAGGGCGTTGACGGCGAGGCCGGTGGAGTTGGCGTCGCCCGGGTTGCCGGGGTTGTAGGCCCAGCTGCCGTCCGCGTTCTGGTTGGCCTTGAGCCACTGGACGCCCTTGTCCACGGCGTCCTGGTGCCCGCCGAGGGTGGTCAGCGCCTGGATCGCGAGCGCGGTCGCGTTGCTGTCCTCGAACACCGGGTCGCAGGCGGTCGCGGTGTCGGCGCGGTACGAGGGCCAGCCGCCGTCCGCGCACTGCTGGCCGGTCAGCCAGGACACGGCCGAGTCGGCCGGGGTCACCTTGGCGGTGGTCAGCGCGGTCAGAGCGAGGGACTGCCGCCACACCGCGTCGTAGGTGGGGTCGCCCTTGCCGTACAGGCCGTCGGGGAGCGGGGCGGTGCCGAGGCTCGCGGTGGGGCTCGGGATGTCGGCGAACGCCGGGGTGGCGGCGGCGGTTCCGGCGAGCAGCGCGGCGGCCAGGGCGGCGGCGCCCGCGCGGGCGGCGGTCAGCATGATCGGAGTTGTGCCTTTCGATGAGCGGTGCCGGCCGGGGCCGGCCGTTCCGTAGACCTCGACGGTGCCGGGGGTGGTCCGCCCGGCATGGGGCCGCTCGCCTCTCCCCGGGTGCTCCGGCTCGCCGGCGGACGGGCGCCGGGCTCACGGTTGCGGGGTCAGCGCCGGATTCGCACCGGCTTTCCCCGGAATAGGAGAAGCGGGATGGAGTTGTCCTGCCCGTCGACTCTATCCGCCGCCCCGGGCGCCCGGACGCGGCCGGGGTGAGAACAGGTTCCAGTTCGGCGGTTCCTCCGCGGCCCGGGGCCGGTGCGGCCTCAGGGCAGTTCCAGCAGCCGGGCGGCGGTGTGCAGGTCGGCCCTGACCTCGGCGATCGAGGCGCGGCCGGAGAGCCAGGCGACCAGCGCAGCGTGCCAGGTGTGCTCGATCACCCGGACGGCGGCACGCTGGCTCCCGGTCGGCGGCCCGGACTGCCCGATGGCGTCCAGGATGAGCTGCCCGGTGGCGGCGGAGACCTGGTCCACCTCGGCGCCCACCGAGCGGTCGGCGAAGGAGAGCGCGCGGACCATCGCCTCGGCCAGCAGCGGTTCGCGCTGCAGCGCGTGGAACGCCCGGGTCAGCGTCTCGGCGACCCGCGGCGCCGGTTCGCGCTCGGTCGGCGGGTGCCGGCGGACCTGCTCCTGGAGGCCGCGCAACTGCTCCAGCATGACCGCGACCAGCAGGTGGACCTTCGACGGGAAGTACCGGTAGAGCGTGCCCAGGGCCACCTGGGCGCCCTCCGCCACCTCGCGCATCTGGACCGCGTCGTAGCCGCCGCGGGCAGCCAGCGCGGTCGCGGTCCGCAGGATCCGCCGCCGCCGTTCGGCCTGCCGGGCGGTCAGCGGCGGCGCCATCGGGGCGGCCGGGAGGGGCGCCGGGGCGGCGCCGGACGAGGGGGCGGCGGAGGGGGTGGACGCCGGCGGCGCGGGCGGTGCGGGCGGGGGTGAGGACGGTGACGGCAAGGACGCTCCCGGGCGCGAGAGTGGTGGGGCTGCTCCGGACGGGCACGGTCGGCCGGGCGTGGCGCCCGGGCGTGGCGCGAATCACCAGCCCTGGATCCTGAGCGGAAGCTACGGGCCGGTATCTTCGAGGTCTCTCATTGTTCACAGGGTCACCGGTGAACTCCACACCACACTGAAACCTGATCTACTTTACCGACCGGCAGCACTGACAGCAGCAGAGATGAGGGCCGACGATGACCGCGCAGCCGCTGCGGATTGCCCTGCTCTCGTACCGCGGCGACCCGTTCTGCGGCGGTCAGGGCGTCTACGTACGGCACCTCTCCCGTGAGCTGGCCCGGCTCGGCCACCACGTGGACGTGATCGGCGCCCAGCCGTACCCCGTCCTGGACGAGGTCGAGGGGCCGGGTTCGGTCCGGCTGGTCGAGCTGCCCAGTCTGGACCTCTACCGCGCCGACGACCCCTTCCGCACCCCGGCGCGCGAGGAGTACCGGGGGGCGGTGGACGTCCTGGAGTACGCCACCATGCGCACCGGCGGCTTCCCCGAGCCGCTGACCTTCTCGCTGCGCGCCCGCCAGTACCTGGCCCGGCACCGCGGCCGCTACGACGTGGTGCACGACAACCAGACGCTCGGCTACGGCCTGCTCGGCCTGGCCCGGCACGGCTTCCCGCTGGTCACCACGATCCACCACCCGATCACCGTGGACCGGCAGGTGGAGCTGGACGCGGCCCCCGGCCGGCTGAAGCGGCTGTCGCTGCGCCGCTGGTACGCCTTCACCCGGATGCAGCGCCGGGTCGCCGCCCGCCTCGAACACATCATCACCGTCTCCGGCAGCTCCAAGCGCGAGATCGCCGAGCACCTGGGCGCCGCCCCGGGCGCCGTCTCGGTGGTGCCGATCGGCGCCGACACCCGGCTGTGGTCCCCGTCGGACGAGGTCGCCCGGGTGCCCGGACGGATCGTCACCACCTCCAGCGCCGACGTCCCGCTCAAGGGCCTGGTGCACCTGGTCGAGGCGCTGGCGAAGGTCCGCACCGAACGGGACGCGCACCTGGTCGTGGTCGGCAAGCCGCAGAAGGAGGACGGCCCGATCGCCCGCGCCGTGCGCGCCCTCGGGCTGGAGTCGCACATCGAGTTCCGGCACGGTCTGACCGACCGGGAGCTGGTCGACCTCTACCGCTCGGCCGAGGTGGCCTGCGTGCCGTCGCTGTACGAGGGCTTCTCGCTGCCGGCCGCCGAGGCGATGGCCACCGCGACCCCGCTCGTGGCCACCACCGGCGGCGCGATCCCCGAGGTGGCCGGCCCGGACGGCGAGAGCTGCCTGGCGGTGCCCCCGGGCGACGCGGACGCGCTCGCGACGGCGCTCGGCCGGCTGCTGGACGACCCGGAGCTGCGCGCCGCGCTCGGCGCGGCGGGCCGGGAGCGGGTGCTCGCCCGGTTCACCTGGGAGCGCGCCGCCGAGCTGACCGTCGAGGGCTACCGGGCCGCGATCGCCACCGGCACCGGCCGCCGGGCCCGCTCCGGCCCGGGCTGGCGCTACGTGGCCTGACGGCGTCCGCCGAACGGCCGGGCGGGCGCGGCGGGTGGCCGGCGCCCGCACCCGCGGCCGCGCCGGCCGGTGCCCCCGTCCGACCGTCCGCCCCCGCGATTTCTCTGACTCGGCGTCAGGAACCCTTTGGTACCGAAGGAATGGGAGTCCGCAGTGCTGACCGTTGATTTCTCGCGCTTCCCGCTCGCCCCCGGCGACCGGGTGCTCGACCTGGGCTGCGGCGGGGGACGGCACGCGTTCGAGTGCTACCGGCGCGGGGCCGACGTGGTCGCCCTCGACCAGAACGCCGAGGAGATCGCCGAGGTCAGGAAGTGGTTCGCCGCCATGGAGCAGGCCGGCGAGGCGCCGGAGGGCGCGTCCGCGGTCGCCATGGAGGGCAACGCGCTCGCGCTGCCGTTCGAGGACGAGCACTTCGACCGGATCATCATCTCCGAGGTGATGGAGCACATCCCGGACGACAAGGGCGTGCTCAACGAGATGTTCCGGGTCCTCAAGCCAGGCGGCCTGCTCGCCGTCACCGTGCCGCGCTGGCTGCCGGAGAAGATCTGCTGGGCGCTCTCCGACGAGTACCACGAGGTCGAGGGCGGCCACATCCGGATCTACCGGGGCGACGAACTGCTCGACAAGCTCAAGGACGCCGGCCTGGAGCCCTACGGCACCCACCACGCCCACGCGCTGCACTCCCCGTACTGGTGGATCAAGTGCGCCGTCGGCGTCGACAACGACAAGTCGCTGCCGGTGAAGGCCTACCACCAGCTGCTGGTCTGGGACATCGTCGGCACCCCGGTGATCAGCACCCTCACCAAGGCCGCCGAGCGGGCGCTCAACCCGGTCATCGGCAAGAGCTTCGTCGCCTACGCCACCAAGCCCCACCGGGCCGGTCGCGGCGCCGAGGGCGCGGGCGGGTCGGAGTGACCGCCGCCGTCCCCGAGGTCCTGCTGCTGGACGGGGTGCTCGACGCCGAGCAGGCCGCCGGCACCGTCCGCAGCATCCTCGCCGAGCAGCAGCCCGACGGGGCCATACCGTGGTACCGCGGCCACCACCTCGACCCGTGGGACCACACCGAGGCGGCGATGGCGCTGGACACGGCCGGCGAGCACGCCGCCGCCGAGGCCGCCTACCGCTGGCTGGCGGACCGGCAGAACCCGGACGGCTCCTGGTACGCGGGCTACGCCTACGGGAAGCCGGGGCACGCCGACGGCGAGGTCTGCAACGCGGCCAAGGAGACCAACTTCTGCGCCTACCTGGCGGTCGGCGTCTGGCACCACCACCTCTCCACCGGTGACGACACCTTCCTGGAGTGGATCTGGCCGACCGTCCGGCGCGCGCTGGACTTCATCGTCGCCCAGCGGCTGCCCGGCGGCCCGATCGCCTGGCGGGTCGACGAGGACGGCCGGGCCACCGACGAGGCGCTGCTCACCGGCTCCTCCAGCATCCTGCACGCGCTGCGCTGCGGGCTGGCCGTCGCGGACTACCTGGAGGAGCCGCAGCCCGACTGGGAGCTCGCGGCCGGCCGGCTGCGGCACGCCGTCACCCACCACCCCGAGCGGTTCCTCGACAAGGACCGCTACTCGATGGACTGGTACTACCCGGTGCTCGGCACCGCGCTGCGCGGCCCGGCGGCGCAGGCGCGGATCGCCCGGGACTGGGACCGGTTCGTCGTCCCGGGCCTGGGTGTGCGCTGCGTCAGCGACCGCCCCTGGGTCACCGGCGGCGAGAGCGCCGAGCTGGCGATGGCGCTGTGGGCGATCGGCGAGTCCGACCGCGCGGTGGACATCCTGCGCTGGATCCAGAAGCACCTGCGGCACCCCGACGGCTCGTACTGGACCGGGTACGTGTTCGAGGACGACGCGATCTGGCCGGAGGAGCGCACCACCTGGACGGCGGGCGCGCTGCTGCTGGCGGTCGCGGCGCTCGGCGGCGACCCGGCGACGGTGGCGGTGTTCGGCGGCGAGGAGCTGCCGACCGGTCTGGTGGTCCAGGACTGCTGCTGAGCGGGCGGTGCCCACGAGACCCCGTACGGCGAAGGGGCGGGACCGGATCTCTCCGGTCCCGCCCCTTCGCCGTACGGGGTCTCGGGCGGGGTCAGCCGCGCTGGATGCCCGAGGTGTCGGCCAGCACGCCCTGGGTGCCGTCCTGGAGCTGGGCGACCAGCGCGGCGCCGCGCTGCTCGACCGCCAGGTACCAGGTGCCGGGGACCAGTTCGCCGACCGGGCCGCCGGCCGGGTTGTCCTTCGGGGCCAGCTGACGCGGCGCCGGGACGGCGAACCAGAACGGCGCGAAGTCCGCCGCCGGGGCGGGCTGCGGCTGGGCGGCCTGCTGGACGGAGGCCTGACGGGCGGCCTCGGCCTCGGCGGCGTGCGCGGCCTGCTGGGCGGCGAGGTCGTGCGGCTGGCCCGCGACCGGCTGGCCGGCCTGCGGGGACGGGTAGCCGTAGCCGCCGGGCTGGCCGCCGAAGGCCGGGGACTGCGCCTGGCTCGGGTCGACGCCCGGGCCCGGGTAGCCGTACTGGCCGGGCTGACCGGGCTGGCCCGGGGCGGGGTAGCCGCCGGCCGGGAAGGCGGCCGGGGCGGCCGGCCGGTCGGTGACCAGCGGGGTCTTGAGCACCGGGATCAGCTGGCCGCCGGCGGAGGCGCCCGCCAGCACGATCAGCGCGATGACGGCCAGCCAGGCGCCGATGCCGTGGCCGATGCCCTCGAGGCCGCCGCCGAGCGCCCACACCGCGGTCCAGAGCGCGGCCACCGAGAAGGCGATGCCCCACTGGTCCAGGCGCAGGCCGAGGATCTGACGGTTCGCGGCCGCCTGGCCCTGGAAGCGCTGCACCAGGATCAGGGCGGCGGCGAGGATGCCGAGCAGGAAGACCGAGGGCAGCACGGGGAACAGGACACTGTCCCAGGCGTTCGTCGAGGTGTCGCCGCAGTACTTGCCCTTGCACTCGACGGTCCAGTACGGCAGGAAGGAGGCGATGAAGAGCAGGACGGCCGCACCTGCGACGGCGGCGTCTCCCTTGGTGAGAGCGCGCAGATTCACTAACGTTCCCCTCGTTGGTGTGTCGTGGTCGGCGGTTTTCGGTTCGGCGCTCGGCCGATGTGGTTCCGGCGCCCGTCCGGTCGGCTGACCGGCGGGAAAACCCCGAACGGACCAGAAGCCTAGGGCCAACGGCCTCGCGGGTGCACAGCGGGCTCGGGAATGGGGCGAAGTCGTTGCAAATCGCGCGCTTCCGGCCCCGGCCCGTCCACCGGCCCGTCCATCGTTCCAGTGCCCGGTCCGTCGCCCCGTCAACCGGGCCGGTGGCGGGTGCCGGGGCCGCCGGACGGGCTCCTACCGGGTGGTCAGGAACGAGGTCAGTGCGTCGGCGATCCCCTGGGCGGCCTGCTGGCGCCACTGAGGGTCCGTCATCCGGCGGGCGTCAGCCGGGTTGCGCATGTTACCGCACTCGATGAACACCTTGGGGACGGTCGAGAGGTTCAGCCCGCCGAGGTCCGAACGGGTGTCCAGGCCCTTGCTCGCGACGTAGTCGGCGTACGGCTCGCCGGTCGCCGCGTGGAAGCTGTCGCGCAGCAGCAGGCCCAGCCGGTGCGAGGGGTCGACGATCGCCGCGGTGTCGGCCTTCCCGGCGACCACCTTGGCGGGCATGATCACATGGAATCCGCTGCCGTTCGCCGGTCCGCCGTCGCCGTGCACCGAGACCGCGGCGTCGGCGTGGGCGGTGTTGCCGATCCGGGCGCGCTCGTCGATGCACGGCCCCCACGGGCGGTCGCCGTCGTGGACCAGCACCACGGTGGCGCCGCGGGCGGCGAGGATCGCGCGGGCGCGGTGGACCACGTCGAGGGAGTACTCGGCCTCGCTGTAGCCGCTGTTGGTGCTGGTGCCCGTGGTGTCGCACTCCTTGCGGGCGTTGCCGATGTCGACCTTGCGGTTGATCTCCGCGGTGTGGGCGGAGTTCCCGGTGTTGTGGCCCGGGTCGAGGAGGACGGTGCGGCCGGCCAGGGCGGTGGAGGTGGGGACCGCGAGCGGGAACGCGGGGTCGGCGGTGCCGCCGGGAGTGGTGCCGGGCGCCGGGGTACCGGTGGCGGCGGTGGGGTCGGCGGTGGGGCTCGCCCCGCCGGGCGGCGCCGCGGCGGGGGTGCCGGGGCCGGCGGCCGAGGCGGCGGGGACGCTCCGGTCGGGGCTGCCGACGGTCCGCCAGCCCAGCCAGCCGGCCAGGCCGAGCGGCGCCAGCACGGCGAGCACGGTCACCGAGCGCAGCAGCTTCGAGCGGCGCGGGCGGTGCTCCCGGCCCGGGCCGCGGGTGCGGCCGGGGGCGGCGCCGTCGGGGTCGGTGCGGTCGGGGTCGATGGGGCCGGCCGGCCGGCGGGTGGTGCGAGTCACGGGTGGTTCAGATCCGGTCCTGGGTGCGGGGGGTGAGTCCGAACTGGTCGGCGATCGCCTTCCACTTCGTGACGAAGTCCTTCTTCGCCTGGGTGGCCTGCGGGTTGAGCTCGTCGGCGCGCTTCTTGTCGGCGGTGTTCGGGGCGCTGCCCGAGCAGCCCTGGCCGGCGACCGTGCGGGCCCAGCTCGCGTACGCCCGGTCGATGTCGGCGGACAGCTGCCAGGCGGACTTCAGCGACTGCACCGCGTCCGCGCCGCCGGGCAGGTCGGTGACGCTCAGCTGGGCGAGCTTGGCCAGCAGCTGGTCGCGCTGCTTGGCGCCGCTGTCGAACACCTGGGCGGCGGACTCGATGTCGGGCTTGGTCGGGCAGCTGTTCACCTTGGCGACCGCGTTGCCGATCGGGGCCTTGGCGCTCTCGCCCTGGGTGAGCAGCTCGTCCAGGGCCTTGGCCTGGGCCGGCGCGTTGGCACCGGCGGCGGTCGAGGAGGGGGACGGGCCGGTGCTCGCCGCGGGGTCGGGGGTGGTCGGGGCCGGCGCGGCGCCGGTGGGGGCCGGGGCGGGCTGGGGGTTCCCGGACCCGGAGGTGCCGCCGGTGGCGGCGGCGGAGGGCGTCGCGGAGCCGGCCCGGTCGGTGCCGGAGCCCTTGTCCTTGACCGCCCAGAGGATGCCGCCGCCGAGGGCCATGACGAAGAGCAGGGCGAAGGCGATCAGCAGCGGCGCGCGCCTGCTGCCGGGGCGCTCGTCGTCGTCGGCGTCCTCGTAGCCGGTCGGGTAGTCGTGCCCGGCGTACTCGTGCTGCGGGTACTCGTTCCCGGGGTACTCGGGTTGGGCGTAGCCGGGTTGGGCGTAACCCTGCTGGGCGGGGTCGTGCGGCGGCCGGCCGGGCGCCCCGTACGGGGCCTGGCCGTACGGGGCCGCCTGGGCCGCCTGGCCGTACCCGGGCTGCGGCTGGGCCTGCGGCGGGTACGGCGGCTGCTGGGCGGGCCGGGGCGGGCTGTAGGGCGCCTGCTGCTGGGGCGCGTTCCGGGGCGGGAAGGCGCCGGGCGCGTCGGGGCGCGGCGGCACCGGCTGCGGGATGAGGGCGGTCGGGGCGTCCTCGCCGTACGGTCCGGCCGGCGGCGGTCCGGCGGGGGAGCCCGGCGGCGGTCCGGCGGGGGAGCCCGGCGGCGGTCCGGCGGGGGAGCCCGGGGGCGGTCCGGCGGCGGGCGGCGGGGAGGTCGGCGGCGCGCCCGGGGTGGCGGGCTGCTGGGGACCGCGCACCCAGCCGCCCGCGCCGCCGCGGGCGGTCGGGTCCCAGACCGCCGGAGCGGTGTTGTGCTGGTCCGTCATCTGTCCCTGGCCCCCACGGTCTGCCCGGGCCTGCTCCGCCCGGGTGCTCTGCTGGTGTCGTGCGGCCGCGCCGCGGTCGCGGGCGCCCGCGACCGCGCGGACACCGTACCTTTCCCGCCCCCCGCCCGGCAGCCCCGGCACGACGTTAGAGCATCCGTGATCGCCCGTGGGGCGGCTCGGCCGATTCCGGACACCCCGCGCGGCGGCCGGACGGCGGTGTCCGCGGGGTGCCGGGTGCGGCGGGGCCGGACAGTGGCCCCGACCTGCGGGTCAGCCGGCGGTGGCGCGGCGCAGGACGCGCAGCGAACCGGTCACCGAGACCTCCTCGAAGCCCTCCGCCAGCGCCCGCAGGTACACCCGGTAGGGCGCCTGGCCGCCGTCGGCCGGGTCGGGGAAGACGTCGTGGACGACCAGCAGGCCCTCGGGCGCCAGGTGCGGCACCCAGCCCTCGTAGTCGGCGGTGGCGTGCTCGTCGGTGTGGCCGCCGTCGATGAAGACCAGGGCCAGCTCGCCGCCCCACAGCGCCGCGATCCGGGGCGAGCGGCCGACCAGGGCGATCACGTGCTCCTCCAGGCCGGCCGCGTGCAGGGTGCGGCGGAACCGGGGGAGGGTGTCCATCCGGCCGACCTCGGGGTCGACCAGGGTCGGGTCGTGGTACTCCCAGCCGGGCTGCTGCTCCTCGGAGCCGCGGTGGTGGTCGACGGTCAGCGCCACGGTGCCGGTCTCCCGGGCGGCCTCGGCCAGCAGGATCGCCGAGCGGCCGCAGTAGGTGCCGATCTCCAGCAGGGGGCGGCCGGTGCGGCGGGCGGCGGCCACGGCGGCGGCGTAGAGCGCGAGGCCCTCGTCGACGGGCATGAACCCGGTCGCGCCCTCGAACGCGGCCAGCACCTCGGGCCGGGGGTGCGCGGTCTGCAGGAGGTCGGACATGGTGCTGCTCCTCGGCGGGGGTGGTGGGTGGCGGCGCGGTCCGGTTTCCGGCCCGCCGTCGGACCCTACTGGACGGTACGGCCCGACCCCGAGCCCGCGGCGGCACTCTCCCGCCGCACGCGTCGGAGGCGCCGACCGGCCGGTCCGCCGCACGTGCTCTGCAGTCCAAGCAGGTTTCTTGCCATAACTGGTTTGTGATGCAAAGCTGACGGCATGACAGACGCATCGGTGCCGTCGTCGGGCGCCCCCCAAGAAGTGCTCGCCAGTCTCGGTGATCTGACCCGCAGGGTCCGCGCCGCCCAGCGCGCCACCTGGTTCCCCCTCCTCCTGTTCGGCGTGCTCACCCTCGGCGGGATCCTGGTCGACCGCCTCACGTTCAGGGTCGAGGAGGTCACCCCCTGCCCGCCCGGCCCCTCGCGGGCCGATGTGGTCCTCACGGTCTGCACCGCCGCCAAGCAGGGGTCGCCGCTCTACTGGACGGCCGGGATCGCCCTCGTCTACGCCGCGACCGCGGTCTTCTACGTCCGCCGCGCCCGTGCGCGCGGCGTCGGGAGCCCGATCCGGCCCTACGTCCTCACCGGCGTCGCCCTCGTCGTGGTGGTGGCGGCGACCATGTTCTGGGTCGGCCGGAACGGGATCCCGCAGCCCGGTGAGCCGCTCGACTTCTGGGGCCTGCAGCTCGACCCCGGGGCCGGGACGACGCAGTTCCTCGAACGGCTCACCGGGGAGGCCGCGGCCGTCGGGCTGCCGCTGCTGGTGCTGTCCTGGGTCGAGCGCAGCCGCGCGCTGCTGCTCTTCGCGCTGGCCTACCTGCTCCTCGAACTGGTGCCCATCTCCACCGGCTGGGCGGGGATCGGCGCCGCCTCGCCCTGGTCGGGCCTGCCCCGTCTGATCGTCCCCGGGGTGTTCCTGCTGCTCGGCGCCCTCGGCTTCGCCCTGGTCCAGCTGCCCCGGCGGCGCGACGCCTCATGACCGAAGAGCACGATCAGCACCCCGTCAACGGACTCGACGACGTGGTCCACCAGCGCGTCCGCCTCGGGATCCTCACCGTGGCCCACGAGGCGCGCCGCGTCGAGTTCGGCTTCCTCCGCACGGCACTCGGCCTCACCGCCGGAAATCTCAGCCAGCACCTGGCCGTCCTGGAGAAGGCCGGACTGGTCGCCGTCGAGAAGGGCTACGAGGGCAGACGGGCCCGTACCTGGCTCTCCCTCACTCCCGCCGGTGACCGCGCCCTCCGGGACGAGGTCACCCAGCTCAAGCGGCTCATCCACCTGATCGAACAGGGTGGTGCGGCCCCGGAGGGATAGGGCTCGCCCCAGAGCCCCCGCCGTCCCCCCGGGCCGTGCGCAACGGGCGACGGCCCGCCACGGGGGTGCGGGCCGCCGTCCGTGCGGACGACCCGGGCCGGGTGGAACACGTTCTACTCGGTCCGGGCGCGGCGTGCCAGAATCGGCCCGACCGACGATCCGCGAATCCGCGAAGGACCCGGGAGCAGCCCATGCGCGCCGCCATCCTGCACAGGACCGGTCAGGACACGCTCGACGTCCGCGACGACGTCGAGGCGGTCGGCTTCGGACCGGGCAAGGTGAGGATCCGGCTGCGGGCCGCCAGCCTCTGCCACTCCGACCTGTCGGCGATGAGCGGCGTCCTGCCCCAGCCCGCGCCGTTCGTCCCCGGCCACGAGGGGGCCGGCGACGTGGTCGAGGTCGGCGAGGGAGTGACGGGGGTCGCCGTCGGCGACCGGGTGGTGCTCAGCTGGATCGCGCCGTGCGGCCGCTGCGCGCACTGCGGGCGCGGGCGCTCCCACCTCTGCGTGGCCGGTCTGCGGCGGCTCGGCGCCCCGGGCTTCCGCTTCGGCGGGGACGGGGACGGGGCGGGGGAGGCGTCCGGCTTCTACGGCACCGGCACCTTCGCCGAGGAGGTGGTGGTGGACCGCGACGCGGTGGTCCCGGTGCCCGCCGACCTCCCGTACGAACTGGCCGCGCTGATCGGCTGCGGCGTGACCACCGGCATCGGCGCGGCCGTCCGCACCGCCCGGGTCGAGCCCGGCGCGTCGGTCGCGGTGATCGGCGCCGGCGGGGTGGGCGTCGCCGCCGTCCAGGGCGCCCGGGTCTGCGGCGCGGCCCGGATCGCGGTGGTCGACCCGGTGGTGTCCCGCCGGGAACGGGCGCTCGCCTTCGGCGCGACCGAGGCACTCGCCCCCGAGGAGCTCAGGGCGGCGGCGAAGGGCCTGCCGGGCGGCGGCTTCGACTACGTCTTCGAGGCGGTCGGCCGCTCGGCCACCGTCCGGGCGGCGTACGACGCGGCCCGGCGCGGCGGCGCCGTCGTGGTGATCGGCGCCGGGGCGCAGGACGATCCGGTGCGGTTCACCATGGGGGAGCTGTTCTTCAACGAGAAGCGGCTGCTGCCCTCGCTGTACGGCGGGGCCCCGCTGTCGGACACCGTGGCGCTGGTGGTGGAGCTGTGGCGGGCCGGGCGGATCGACCTGGCGGGGATGGTCACGCACCGGGTCGCGCTGGCGGAGGTCAACGAGGCGCTGGCGCAGATGCGGGGCGGCGAGGCGCTGCGGACGGTCGTGCTGCCGGGCTGAGGGCTGAGGGCTGCGGACTGACGGACTGCGGGCTCGGGCGCCGGGCGGTGGGTCCGGCCGCGGCACCTCGCCGGGCCGGACCCACCGCGACCGGCTCAGGCCAGGTCGGCCGAGGCCGCGCGATGGCGGCCGTGCGGGTCCGCCTCGGGGGTGTCGTCGGCGGCGGAGCGGCCGCGGTGGCGACCGGCCGCCGCGGTGTCCTCGGCCACCGCCGGTCCGGACGATGGTCGAGCAGCACCACCGCCCCGGCGGCCCCCGGGAAACGCCCTAACCCGGGCGGCCGGTGCGCAGGAAGCCCGCCAGCAGTTCGTGCAGCACCGCGCCGCCCTCCTCGGCCAGCACCTCGTGCCCGGCCCCCGCCGCCTCGACGTAGCGGAAGTCGGCGCCCTCGGTGCGCCCGATCCGCAGCAACTCGTGCCGCAGCGAACGGGACTGGCTCACCGGTACCACCTCGTCCCGGTCACCGTGCACGACCAGCAGCGGCGCGCCGATCCGGTGCACCAGCTGGAGCACGTCGCGCGGTCCGCGGGCGTCCGCGATCGGCTCCCCGCCGCCCAGTCGGGTGGTCAACGCCCGGACCGGGTCGGCGGCTTCGGCGAGCAGCCGGGCGCCGGACAGGAACGGCGCGACCACCGCGCAGCGCGCCACCTGCTCGGCTGGGGCGTGGGCCGCCGCCAGCAGCGCGAGGAAGGCGCCGTAGCTGACCCCGAACAGGGCCGGCGGTTCCAGTCCGAGCGCGGCCCGCTGGCCGGCGATGCCCTCCAGCAGGTGCAGGACGTCGTCGAGGTCGGGCCCGCCCCAGGCACCCCGGATCGCCAGCGCGTGCGCCACCCCGTAGCCCGTCGAGCCGCGCTGGTTCGGGGCGAGCACGGCCAGGCCCTCGCCGGCCATCCGCTGCAGCGCCGGGTCGAACTCCAGTCGCCAGGCGTCCGCCGGGCCGCCGTGCAGGGCGAGTACCAGCTGGGGGCTGCTCAGCCAGGCGTCCCCGCCGTACACCACGGCCTCCAACGGGCCTGTCGGGCCGGAGAGTTCGAGGCTCTGCGCGGGGTGCCAGCGGCCGCCGTCGCCCGGCTCGGCGGAGCCGTCCAGCCGCCAGCCGCGCGGCGTCGTGCCGGGGCGGCTCCTGGTGGTGCCGTGCTGCCAGGGCAGCACGGTGTCCCGCCACGGCCCCGGCAACCCCGAGCCCAGCGGCGCCAGTTGGAGCGGCAGCGGCACCGGCCCCGAGGTGCTGGCGACCGGGCCCTGGGTCAGCAGCGCGTCCACGTCCAGGGTGGCGAGCGCGGCCGGGTGGTCCGGCGCCGAGTACG
Organism: Kitasatospora purpeofusca; assembly: GCF_000718025.1. Lineage (GTDB taxonomy): Bacteria > Actinomycetota > Actinomycetes > Streptomycetales > Streptomycetaceae > Kitasatospora > Kitasatospora purpeofusca. The sequence goes on along the minus strand of NZ_JODS01000001.1, from coordinate 619,855 downwards.
GCAGCCGCAGCCCGTCCGCCGACCAGTGGCCGACCGCGCCCAGGCGTCCGGGCGGGACCGGCAGCGGGTCCAGCCGGCCCAGGGCGGGCCGCCACAGGGCGAGCGAGCAGCCCGCGCCGTGGTCGATCTGCACCGCGACCCGGGGTCCGTCGGCGGCCGGACGCAGGGCGACCGGCCGCAGCAACATGCCCGCGACGTGCAGGACTTCGGGGAACCGCAGCGGCTCCCCGCCGCCCGGCACGCCCCAGCCGATCCGGTCGGTGCCGGGCGCGTCGCTGCGCACCATGGCGAACCGGCTGTCCGGGTCGAACAGCAGCAGCCGGTCGTTGCTGCGCTCGCCGATCTCCAGCAGCGGGGTGACGGTGCCGGTGCGCAGATCGAGCACCACGGTGCGGACCAGCCCGTCGCCCACCCGGTCGAGGGCCAGCAGTGCGCCGGCGTGGTCCAGCCAGATGCCACCGCCGTGCAGGCCCGGGATCTCGGCGATCTGGTGCGGTGGCGAGCCGTCGGCCCGGACCACCCAGACCGTGGTGCCCGGTCGGGTGTCGCTGCCCACGGCGAGGGCGACCGGGGCGCGGGGGCCGGACGGCGCGCCCGCCGGGAGCGGCAGGAGCCGGAGCCCGGGCATCCGCAGGGTGGTCAGCGGCCGTTCGGCGGTGACGGCCCGGCCGTACTGGTCGGTGGCGGCGGAGAGTGTCACCAGGTCGTGCCGGTCGCCGTCGGCCCGGCGGACCAGCACCGAGCCGTCCGGCAGGGCGACCAGCTGCGAGCGGAGGTCCTCGGAGCGGTGGCCGGGCAGCGGGAGCCCGGTCGGCCGGGCGGGGCCCCGGGCGGGGAGGTGCCAGCTCTCGGCGTACCAGCCGCCGTCGGCGGCGGAGGCCAGGCAGGCGGCGTGGCTGCCGTCGGGGGCGAAGGTGAAGCCGAGCCGGCGCAGGGCCTGGGTCCCGGCCCGGGTGGTCACGTCCACGGATCCACCCGCCCGGCCGGATCGGGACCGGTCCGCCCGGACGGCGCACCGAGGGGTGGGTCGAAGGGTGTGTCGAAGGGGACCGGGTCCACCCAGAGCCGCGGGCCGCCGTGCCGCAGTCGCAGCAGGAAGGCCAGCGCCCCCGCCGTCCCGGTGCCGTACGCGGGCGCGCACCCGGTACCGGTCTCGTCCGGCAGCGCCAGCAGCCCGTCGCGCAGGGCCGCGCGGGCGGCGATCAGCAGGCCCGACTCGACGGCGGCGGAGCGGAACCCCGGATCACCGGTGGCCTCGGCGAGGTCGAGCAGGAACTCCCCGTCCCCGGCCAGGCCGTGGCAGGCGCAGACACCGCTGTGCCAGCGCCCCGCGGTGACCGCCCGCCCGGCGGCCAGGGCCAGCCGGTGTGCGTCGGCGTCGCCGGTGGCGCGCCAGAGCCGCAGCAGGAAGGTGCCGGCGCCGGAGGAGCCGTTGCACCAGTGGGTCAGGCGGACGTGCGCGGGGTCGTCGGCGCTCCGCGGCCACCGGGCGGCGGGGGCGGCGCCGTCGCCGGCCCGGCCCGGGGCGGCCGAGGGGTCGAGGCGGGCGGTGGCGGCGAGGGTGCGGCCGGCCTGGACGGCGCCGGCGAGCAGCGCGGCGTCACCGGTGGCCCCGGCCGCCGCCAGCAGGAAGGCGCCGACACCGGCGACCCCGTGCGCGAACCCGAGGTGGGTGATCCCGGCGAGCGCGGAGTCGAAGTCCTGCGGCACCGGCCACACCGCGCCGTAGGGCGCCTGCCGGGCGGCGGTGAGGAGGCCGTGGCCGCACCGCGACGCCCGGGCCAGGAACTCGGCCGACCCGGCCGCCGCCCCGCCCGCACCGTCGTCGGCGGGGGACCCGGCCAGCTCCTCGGCGGCGCAGCGGAGTTGCAGGAAGCCGGCGCCGGCCGCGCCGTGGCAGACGTCCGGGTTCGGCCACTCGACGGCTATCCGCGCGGCCAGCTCGGCCGCCCGCCGGGCCAGGGCCCGGTCGTCCAGGGCGCGGGCGGCGTCCAGCAGTGCCCAGGCGGCGCCGGAGCGTCCGAAGTGCAGCCCGGGCAGCACCACCGGTTCGGCGGCGCAGCGGCGTTCGATCCAGTCGGCGGCGGTCCGGGCGGTGGTCCGGGCGCCGGTCCGGACGTCCTCCGGCAGCCCGGCGGTGACGGCCGCCCGGGCGAGGACGGCCAGTACCCCGGCCGCGCCGTGCTGGACGTTGCAGGGGTCCGCCCGTTCGCCGGCCGGCACCACGGGCCACAGCCGGTCCCGGCGCGAGGGGGTGGCGGTGGCGGCGATGTGGCGCAGTCCGTCGTGCAGCACCCGGTCGAGGACCGCGGTGTCGCCGCGGTCGCGGCTGCGGTCGGGGCCGGCGGTGCGGCCGTGGACGCGGGTGGAGGCGGCCGGTCCGGGCCCCGGCCGCTCGGGCGTCGCCGCGGGTTCGGTGTGCCAGAACGCGTCGCTGTCGGTGCGGTCGGTGCCGCCGTCGGCTCCGGTCGGCCCGGGTCCGTCGAGGCGCTCGGGCTCCCGCGCCGGTGCGGGGCGGTCCGGGCCGGACGGGCGGTCGGCCCGGGCGGGGGTGCGCCCGTCGGTCGCGAGGGACTCCCGGACCAGGGCCGGGTGCCAGCGGTGGCGCGGGTCCTCGGCGCGCAGGCCGAGGACGGCCGGGGCCAGCCGGCGCGCGGTGGTGCCGCAGCGGGCGGCGAGGGCGAGCCAGCGGCCGAGCCGGTCGGTGACCGGGCGGGCGTGCGGCAGGTCCTCGGGCAGCAGCGGGTCGTGGCCGGTGGCGAGCAGGAAGAACAGCCCGCCCAGTGCGTAGAGGTCCGCCTCCGGCTCGGCGGTGCGGGTGCCGTCGCCGCGGCGCCCCGCCGTCAGGCCTGCGAACCCGCCGCCGCGCCGGGCCGCCGCCGGGGCCGCCCCGGTGACCAGGGCGAGCCGCCCCGGCGCCTGCTCGGGAGCACGGTAGCCGGGCACGCCGGCCGCGCCGGCGGGGCTGCCGGCCTCGGCGGCCAGCTCCAGGTCCACCAGCCGCAGCGAGCCGTCCGGCTGGACCAGCACGTGGCCGGGGGAGAGGTCGCGCAGCACCAGCCCCTGCTCGTGCACCCGCTCGACGAGGTCGAGCAGGATGTGGGCCATCGGTCCGGCCTCGGCCCAGTCGACGTCGGGGCTGCCGTCCCGGCGCAGTCTGGCCGCGACCCAGCTGCCGAGCGGCTGTCCGGCGATTCGTTCCTGCACCAGGAAGAGCGAGTCGTCCTGTTCGACGAGTTCGACCGGTCTCGGGGCCAGCCCCAGGCCCTCCAGCCGGGCGAGCAGCGCGGCCTCGTGCCGCAGGGCGGCGCGCGCGTCGGTGCCGGCCGGGTCCATCTCGATGTGCGCGCGGGCCTGCTTGACCACCACCTCGGCGCCGCCGTCGGTGTCGCGGCCGAGGAAGACGCCGCCCTTGGCGCCGTGCCGGATCGCCCCGGTGACCACGTAGCGCCCGGCGAGCAGGACCCCGCCGCTGCCGCGCCGCCGGGGCGCGGGCCGGCCGACGCCCGGCCGGTAGCCGGGCCCGGGGGAAGCGGCGGGACCGGGCGCACCGGGCGGGGTCGGGCCGAGCGGGGCCGGGCCGGGGGAGGCCCGCGGTCCGTCGAACGTCCGCGGTCCGTCGGCGGCCAGCGGGTCCCGGGCCCAGGGCGGGATCCGGTACGCGGCCCCGCGCACGTCCTCGACCCGCTCGCCGTCCGGCCCGCGCAGCATCGACCGGTACCCGCCGTCGTTGCCCAGTTCGGCCCGGGCCGCGATGGCGCCGTACCGGTAGTGGACGAGGCTGCCGGGCCGGTACGGGCGGTCGGAGAGCACCGCGGGCCCGGGCAGGCCGTCGGTGGCGCGGTGCAGCGCGGCGGCCAGCCGCCGGAACTGCGGTTCGCCGACCGGGTAGACGGTGATGAACTTGCCGGCCGAACCCTGTTCGCTGTGGCGTGAGTTGAGCTCGTGCAGCTGGGCCGGGCCGGTCGCGAACCGGAACGCGCACGGGTCCTCGGCGAGTACTTCGGTGACGGCCGCGAGCACCGCGCCGCCGACCGTGGAGGCGGCGCTGACGTGGAGCTTCCAGCCCTCGTCGGGGAGTTCGCCCGGGGTCGGTCTGGCCGTGCACCAGAAGCCCTCGACGTCCACCTGCCAGCGGACCCGCCGGTCCGGTCGGTCCCGTCCGTCCCGTCCGTCCCGTCCGCTCCGTCCGTGCTGCCCGTCGGTGCGCCCGTCCGGTCCGTCGACCGGTCGGCTCCCGGCGGCGAGGGCGGCACGTGTCATCCCGGGCCACCGGCCGTCCCGGTCCGGACCGTCGCCCGCCGAGCCGTCGCCCGTCGGGTCCGTGCCGCCGGCCGTCCGCAGCGATGTGTCCGCCCGCATCCGCCACCACATCCCTTCGTCGGGTGCCGACGCGCCCGCCCCGGTGCCCACTGCTCGGGCACCGGGCGCGCGGCCACGGCCTGAAATCGGTTCCTCGGAAGGCCCGGGGGCCGTCGCCCGGTGGCGGCCCGCACCGCCCCGGCCGCATCCGGCCCGTTCGGCGCGCCTGGCCCGCCGGGTGCACCCGGCGTGCACCGGTGTGTACCCGGGCCGGCGTCTCCGGCCGGTCGCCCTCCCGGTGCCCCGGTCGGGGCGACTCCCGCTGCCGGGACAACTCCCGTTCGCAGAAGTGAAGTTACTTTCGGTAGCGAGCGATGCTCAATCCGAAGCCGGTCACTTCACTCGTAAGGGTGATCCGGGCGCCGTTTCGAATTCGTGCGAGCCGCGGGGTGTGCGCGACGATCGCCCGGTCACCCGGCCCGAACGGTCCCGGGCGCCGGTCGAACGAGGCCGCCGTCCGCCCGGGGACACCCGCGCCGCGGGTTGACGCGCGCCCGCGCGCCCCCGGCGGGGCCGCCCACCGGGCCCCGGGGCCGGTCCGGCGGGCGCTCGGGCCGCCGGGCGGGCGGCCGGGCGGGCGGACGGCTCCCCCCGTGCGCACGGTAGTCTCGACAGGTGCCGAAACTGTCCGACGTCATCACCGCCCTCGAAGAGCTGTACCCGCCGCAGTGGGCGGAGTCCTGGGACGCCGTCGGCCTGGTCTGCGGAGACCCTCAGGCCGAGGTCCGCCGCGTGCTGTTCGCCGTCGACCCCGTGCAGGCGGTCGTCGACGAGGCCGTCGAGTGGGGGGCGGACCTGGTGGTCACCCACCACCCGCTGTACCTGCGCGGCACCACCACCGTGGCCGCCACCACCTTCAAGGGCCGGGTCGTGCACACCCTGATCCGCGCCGGGATCGCCCTGCACGTGGCCCACACCAACGCCGACCACGCCGACCCGGGCGTCTCGGACGCGCTCGCCGAGGCGGTCGGTGTGACCGTGACCGGCCCGCTGGTCCCGGACCCGACCGACCCGCTGGGCCGGCGCGGCACCGGGCGGGTCGGCCTGCTGGAGCCCCCGCTGCCGCTGGCCGCGTTCGCCGCGCGGGTCGCCGCCGGCCTGCCGGCCACCGCCGCCGGCGTCCGGGTCTCCGGCGACCCGAACCGGCTGATCAGCCGGGTCGCGGTGTGCGGCGGCTCGGGCGACAGCCTGTTCGCCGAGGTGCGCGCGGCGGGCGTCGACGCCTACCTGACCGCCGACCTGCGCCACCACCCGGCCTCCGAGGCCGCCGAGGCGGCGCCGGTCGCCCTGGTCGACGCCGCGCACTGGGCCACCGAGTGGCCCTGGCTGCCGCTGGCCGAGCGGGCGCTGCTCGGTACCGCCGAGAAGCGCGGGTGGACCGTGGAGACCAGGGTCTCCCGCACGGTCACCGACCCGTGGACCGCGCACGCCCCCATGTCCTTCCCCGCCTGACCCGATTCACAGGAGCTCTCCGCTTGAACGCCGCGCCCGCCGACCAGATCCGCCTGCTCGACCTCCAGGCCTTCGACTCCAAGCTCGACCAGCTGGCCCACCGGCGGCGCAGCCTGCCGGAGCACGCCGAGATCGACAAGGTCAACGCCGACCACACCGCGCTGAAGGACCTGGTGATCGCCGCCCAGGCCCAGCACGGCGACACCACCCGTGAGCTGACCAAGGCCGAGCAGGACGTGGAGCAGGTGCGCTCCCGGGCCGCCCGCAACCAGCAGCGCCTGGACTCCGGCGCGATCACCTCGCCGAAGGACCTGGAGAACCTCCAGCACGAGATCGGCTCGCTGGCCAAGCGCCAGGGCGACCTCGAGGACGTCGTGCTGGAGATCATGGAGCGGCTGGAGTCCGCCCAGACCCGGGTCACCGAGCTGACCGCGCGCCTGGAGCACTCCACCGTCGTGCTGACCGAGGCCGAGGGCCGCCGGGACGCCGCGTACGCCGAGATCGACGCCGAGGTGGAGAAGGTCCGCCGCGACCGCGAGGCCGTCGCCGCCGTCGTCCCGGCCGACCTGATGAAGGTCTACGCCAAGCTGCGCGAGACGCAGGGCGGCGTCGGCGCGGCCCGGCTGTTCCAGCGCCGCTGCGAGGGCTGCCGCACCGAGTTCTCGATCACCGAGCTGAACTCCATCAAGGCCGAGCCGGCCGACAAGGTGGTCCGCTGCGAGAACTGCTCGCGGATCCTGGTCCGCACCGCCGACTCGGGCGTCTGACCCGGTGGCCGTGCGCAGGTTCGTCGTCGAGGCGGACGGCGGTTCCCGGGGCAACCCGGGGCCGGCCGGCTACGGCGCGGTGGTCCGGGACGGCGACACCGGACAGATCATCGCCGAGGCTGCGGAGTTCATCGGCCACGCGACCAACAACGTCGCCGAGTACAAGGGCCTGATCGCCGGCCTGAGGGCGGCCCGGGCGATCGACCCGGCCGCCTCGGTGGACGTCCGGATGGACTCCAAGCTGGTCGTCGAGCAGATGTCCGGCCGGTGGAAGATCAAGCACCCGGACATGCAGCCGCTCGCGGCCGAGGCGCGCGAGGTCTTCCCGCGCGGACAGGTGGCGTACACCTGGATCCCGCGCGAGAAGAACAAGGACGCCGACCGGCTGGCCAACGAGGCGATGGACGCGGGCAAGGCGGGGCGCCAGTGGGAGCCCAGGGCCCCCGAGGCCGTCGCCGTCGTCGACGAACCCGCACCGCCGCTGGAGACCGCCGCCCCCAAGGCAGGCTGGGCGGCGCCCGCCGACCTCGGCACCCCGACCACCTTCGTCCTGCTCCGGCACGGCGAGACCCACCTCACGCCGGAGAAGCGGTTCTCCGGCAGCGGCGGCACCGACCCGGAGCTGTCGGAGAAGGGCCGCTGGCAGGCCGAGCGGGCCGCCGAGGCGCTCGCCGCGCGCGGTTCGGTCCAGGCCGTGGTGGCCTCGCCGATGCTGCGCACCCGGCAGACCGCCGAGACCGTGGCCGCCCGGCTGGGCCTGGAGGTCCGGTACGAGGAGGGGCTGCGCGAGGTCGACTTCGGGGCCTGGGAGGGGCTGACCTTCGGCGAGGTCCAGGAGCGGCACCCGGAGGACCTCGCCGCCTGGCTCGGCTCCGCCAGGGCCAGGCCGACCGGCGGCGGCGAGAGCTTCACCACCCTCACCCACCGGGTCGGGGTGGCCCGGGACAAGGTCCTCGCCCGCTACCCCGGGAAGACCGTGCTGGTGGTCTCGCACGTCAGCCCGATCAAGACGCTGGTCCGGCTGGCGCTGGGCGCCCCGCCGGACTCGCTGTACCGGATGGAGCTGTCCGCCGCCTCGATCTGCGCCGTCCAGTACTACGCGGACGGCAACGCCTCGCTGCGGCTGCTCAACGACACCGGGCACCTGCGCTGACGGACGCCGGGGCCGGTCGGATCCCGTCCGGCCGGCCCCGGCGCGCCTCGGTCCAGGAATGCGTCCGGGAAACGTGTCCGGGAACGCGTCCGGGGACGCTCAGTGCACCTCGGTGACCACCACGTCCAGCTGCCACGGCTTGCGCGCGGTGCCCTCGGCGGCGACCTCCACCCGGTGGCCGAGCCCCAGCAGGGCGTCCAGCAGCTCGCCGGGCGTCTTGGGCTCGGCGCCCGCGACCAGCAGGTCACGGACCAGGCGGCCCTTGGTGGCCTTGTTGAAGTGGCTCACCACCGTGCGCCGGCCGTCGCGCTCCTGCAGCACCCGCACGGTCGCCGTCCGGGCGACGAGCTCGCCGGCGGGCTTCCAGGCGGCCGCGTACGCGGAGGAGCGCAGGTCCAGCACCAGCCCGTCGGCGACCTCCGGCAGCACGGACGCCGTCGCGCTCCGCCAGTACGCTCCGAGCGCCCCCAGGCCGGGGAGCTTCACGCCCATCGAGCAGCGGTAGGGCGGGATCCGGTCGTCGATCCGCACGGCGCCCCAGAGCCCGGAGAACACCAGCAGCGTCCGCGCGGCGCGGTCGTACGCGGCCTCGTCGAGCGTCGCCAGCCCGAGGTTGTCGAAGAGCACCCCGGTGTACACCTCCCCGGCCGGGAAGGCGCCCGCCGTCGGCAGGCCCGCGTTGCGCGCCACCTCGCCGCGCAGCCCGGGGCTCAGCCCCAGCACCTCGGCGGCGGTGTCCTCGTCGCCGCGGCAGAGCCCGACCAGCGTCTCCAGCACCCGGGTCCGGGCCGCCGTCAGCCCGGGCAGCGACAGTCCGTCGAGCGCCACCGGCACGCCGTCCCCGGACGCGGCCTTCCCCTCCGAGGGCGGCAACAGGACCAGCACGGCGACTCCTCAACACTTTGTGGCGGCGGACCCGGCCACCCTACGCAACCGGCCCCGGCTCCCGGTAACCCGTACCGGCTGCCGCCACCACCGCCGCACCGGTGCCGAGCGCCAGGCAGAGCGGCGAGTAGTACCGGGAGTCGAGGCGCCGGAACCGCTCCGAGCGCAGCGCCCGCTCGCCGCCGACCAGCGTCAGCCCGCCCGCGCCGCGGGTCAGCAGCACCGCCGACACCGTCCACACCCCCGCCCGGCGCAGCCGCGCCGGCCCGACCGCCGGCACCGCCCCGGCCTCCGCGGCCACCAGGTAGGCGGCCGCACCGAGCAGCCCCGCCACCGCCGCGCACGCCGCCGCCGGGGGCACCCCGTCGCCGGTGCCGACCACGGTGTCCGCGAACTCCTCCGGGGTCCGCAACGGCCACGGCGACACCGTCCACACCGCGTGCAGCGCCCCCGTTCCCGCCAGCACCCCGGCCACCGCCGTCCCCACGACCCGTACCGCCCGCATCGCCCGTTCCCCCTTCGCCGTCGATCATCAGCGCCCCCACGCTACGACTCCTTACGCCGACGGCCCGCTCGCGCGCCCGCCCCGCTCGCGCGCCCCGGCCGCGCGCCCCGCCCGGACACCGGCACGCCGCCCGCCGCCGACCTCCGGCCGGAACCACCCGCCCGGCCCTACGCTGCCCCCATGCCCCGCCGAAAACTGCGCGTCAAGGCCGCCGACTCCGCCCGGATCAATGCCGAACTGGCCGAGCTGCGGGCCGCCCTGGAGATCCGCACCGAATGGCCCGAGGCGGCGCTGGCGGAGGCCGAGCGGGCCGCCGGGGCACCCCGGCTGCCCGACCACGACGCCACCGAGCTGCCGCTGTTCACCGTCGACCCGCCCGGCTCCCGCGACCTCGACCAGGCGATGCACCTCGCCCACCGCCCCGGCGGCGGCTACCGGGTGCACTACGCCATCGCCGACGTCGCCGCCTTCGTCCGCCCCGGCGGGGCGATCGACGAGGAGGCCCGCCGCCGGGTGCAGACCCTGTACTTCCCCGACCGGCCGGTCGCGCTGCACCCCACCCGGCTCTCCGAGGACGCGGCCAGCCTGCTGCCCGGCGAACCCCGCCCCGCGCTGCTCTGGCAGATCGACCTGGACGAGGACGGCGCCGTGGTCCTCGCCGACCTGCGGCGCGCCGTGGTCCGCTCGCACCGCCGGCTCGACTACGCGGCCGTCCAGCGCGCCGTGGACGCCGGCGGCGCCGACGAGCAGCTCGTCCTGCTCGCCACCGTCGGCCGGCTGCGCGAGGAGCGGGAGCGCGAGCGCGGCGGGATCAGCCTCCCCGTGCCCGAGCAGGAGATCGAGGAGACCCCGCGCGGCTACGTCCTCGGCTACCGCGCGCCCACCCCCGCCGACGGCTGGAACGCCCAGATCTCGCTGCTCACCGGCATGGCCGCGGCCGAGCTGATGCTGGACGCCGGGGTCGGCCTGCTCCGGACCCTGCCCGCCGCGCCGCCCGCCGCGTACGAGCGGCTGCGCCGCACCGCCCGCGCGCTGGACATCGACTGGCCCGACGGCCTGCCGTACCCGGACCTGGTCCGTTCGCTGGACCCGGACCGCCCGCTGCACGCCGCCTTCCTGAACGAGTGCACCGGACTGCTGCGGGGCGCGGGCTACCGGGCCTTCGACACCGCCCGGGGCGTGCCCGCGCCCGACGACCCCGGGCACGCCGCGCTGGCCGCGCCGTACGCGCACTGCACCGCGCCGCTGCGCCGGCTGGGGGACCGGTTCGCCCAGGAGGTCTGCGCGGCGGTCGCGGCGGGCGAGGAGCCGCCGGACTGGGCGCGCGAGGCGCTGGTGGACGTGGCCGCGCTGATGACGGCGGGGGACCGCCGCGCGGGCGAGGTCGAACGGGCCTGCGTGGACCTGGTGGAGGCGGAGGTGCTGTCCGGCCGGGTGGGCGAGGACTTCCCGGCGGTGGTCATCGACGTGGACGGCAAGCGGCCGGACCGGGGCACCGTCCAGCTCCGCGAACCGGCCGTCCGGGCCCGCTGCGACCGGGCGGGCACCGGGCCCGGCGAGGGGGCCGACGGGGAGTCACCCGGCACCGCCCTGCCGCTCGGCGGCCGGATCGCCGCGCGGCTCACCGTCGCGGACCCCGCCACCCGGACGGTCCGCTTCGCCGCCCTCTGAGCAGGGTCCCGGTGGGAGGATCGACACGTGCCCGATGCGACCTTCATGAGTCCGCCGCCCGTCGCCGACCCCGGCCGGCGCCGCCGACAGCTCGTCCTGGCGATCTGCTGCATGAGCCTGTTCATCGTCGGTCTCGACAACACCGTGGTGAACATCGCCCTCCCGGAGATCCAGAAGGACCTGGACGCCCCGGCCTCCGGTCTGCAGTGGATCATCGACGCCTACACCCTGGTGCTGGCCTCGCTGCTGATGCTGTTCGGCTCGCTCGCCGACCGGTTCGGCCGCCGCCGGGTGTTCCAGACCGGCCTGGTGGTCTTCGTGCTCGGCTCGCTGCTCTGCAGCCTGGCGCCGAGCCTGGGGTGGCTGGTGCTGTTCCGGGCGGTGCAGGCGGTGGGCGGTTCGATGCTCAACCCGGTGGCGATGTCGATCATCACCAACACCTTCACCGAGCCCCGCGAGCGGGCCCGGGCGATCGGCGTCTGGGGCGGGGTGGTCGGCATCTCGATGGCGCTCGGGCCGCTGCTCGGCGGCTTCCTGGTGCATGCCGCCGGCTGGCCGGCGATCTTCCTGATCAATGTCCCGGTCGGACTGCTGGCCTGCCTGCTGACCGCCCGTTACGTCCCCGAGTCGCGGGCACCGCGGGCCCGCCGGCTCGACCCGGTGGGGCAGCTGCTGATGGTGGTGCTGCTCGGCTGCGGCACCGCCGCGATCATCGAGGGCCCGGACCACGGCTGGACCTCCCCGCTGATCCTCGGCCTGGCCGTGGCCGCGCTCGCCGCGCTGGTGGCCTTCCCGCTCTGGGAGCGGCGGGTCGCCGAGCCGCTGGTGGACCCGAGGTTCTTCCGCAGCGCGCCGTTCACCGGGGCCACCCTGACCGCCGTCTGCGCCTTCGCCTCGCTCGGCGGGTTCCTCTTCCTCAACACCATCTACCTGCAGGACGTCCGCCGGTACAGCCCGATGGAGGCCGGCCTGTGGACGCTGCCGATGGCGGTGATGATGCTGGTCTGCGCGCCGCTGTCGGGCCGGATCGTCGGCGCCAGGGGTCCCCGGCTGCCGCTGGTGCTGGCCGGGCTCGGCCTGGTCGGCAGCGGTCTGCTGCTGACCCGGCTGGCGGCGGACTCCCCGCCGGGGCTGCTGCTGGCCGCGTACGGGCTGTTCGGCTTCGGCTTCGGCTTCGTCAACGCGCCGATCACCAACTCCGCCGTGTCCGGCATGCCGCGGGCCCAGGCCGGGGTGGCGGCGGCCGTCGCCTCGACCAGCCGGCAGGTCGGCCAGTCGCTCGGGGTCGCGGTGATCGGCACCGTGGTCGTCTCGGCCGTGGCCGGCCCGGTGCTCACCGGCTTCGCCCCGGCGAGCCACGCCGGCTGGTGGATCCTGGTGGGGCTCGGCGCGACGATCCTGGTGCTCGGCCTGGTCACCACCTCCGCCTGGGGCACCGCCACCGCCGCCCGGGTGGCCGCCCACCTCGGCGCGGAGGCGCCGCCGGCCCGCCCCGGAGTACGGGAGGCCCCGCCCGAGCGGCTACGATGACCCCTACGGCGGAAGAGCCGGCCGGGCGGTCGCGACGGGTCCCAGGACCCGCCGAGGAACGTCCGGGCTCCACAGAGCAGGGTGGTGGGTAACGCCCACCCGGGGTGACCCGCGGGACAGTGCCACAGAAAACAGACCGCCCGCCGCTTCGGCGACGGGTAAGGGTGAAACGGTGGTGTAAGAGACCACCAGCGACCGGGGTGACCCGGCCGGCTAGGTAAACCCCACCTGGAGCAAGGTCAAGATCGGCGCCCCAGGGCGCTGTGCGCGGATGCTTGAGGGCTGCTCGCCCGAGTCCGCGGGTGGACCGCACGAGGCTGTCGGCAACGGCAGCCCTAGATGGATGACCGCCTCCCCGGCCCGCGCGAGCGGCCCGGGAGACAGAACCCGGCGTACAGGCCGACTCTTCCGCCCCTGACGTCCGCGAAGGCCCCCCGACCCACGGTCGGGGGGCCTTCGGCGTTCCCGGCGCGGGCGGGTCAGCCCGGGTGGGTGCCGACGGCGTCGCGGATCTGGTCGCCGAGGCCGCCGTTGACGCGGGCGCAGTGGGCGCAGCAGAAGAACATCCCGGCGACCTCGACACCGTGGCCGACGATCCGGACGCTGCACTGCTCGCAGCGCGGAGCGAGCTTCTCCATGGCGCACTCGAAGCTGTCGAAGGTGTAGACGTCGCCGGTGACGGTCTTGATCTCGAAGGCGAGCCAGTAGTCGTTGCCGCAGGTGACGCAGGTGGCCATGGCGGCGCACTTCCTTCCGGGCGGACGGCGGGGCCGGGCGGCTGCCCGGCCCTTCCCAGTGTCCGAGCGCCCTCGGCGGGCGGCCACCCGGTGGGGCCACCCGGTCATGCGGAGCGGGCGGAGAGCTCCTTCAGGGCGCCGAGGACGCGTTCGGCGTCGTCGGCGGCGACGAAGAGGTGGTCGTGGTGGTAACCGGCCACCACGTTGCAGCTGAGTCCCTCCTCGGCGAGCCGGGTCGCGACGGCGGCGGTCAGGCCGACGGCTTCCAGGGCGGAGTGGATCCGCAGGGTGATCCAGGCGGCCACGTACTCGTAGCGCAGGCCCAGTGCGTCCGCCTCCTCCTGGGCCACCACCACGGTCACCCCCTCGGGTTCGGCGACGGTGGCGACCGGCCGCAGTCCGGCGGGCACCTTGTTGGGGAGCGTGCAGTAGACGTACCGCCCCGGGTTGAGCTCGGGGCGCAGGTCGCGCAGCAGCGTTGCGAGGTCTCGTTCTCCGGCCATGGACGCACCGTAGCGGCCGAGGGGGTGGCAGTGTCGGAAGGTGTATCGGAAAGCGTTGACGACCGACAGTCAGCGATATATCGTCGAGTTATCGAGACAGTAACTCGACTGTCCCGAACGATCGTCTGACGATCGTCGCGACGGGGCCGCGTCCGAGCGGTCCGAACTGGAGGTGGGTGCCATGCGCCCAGGACGATTCCGTGGAGAAGGCGGTCCCGGCGGTTGCCGCCCGGGGCCGGAGTTCGCCGGCGCGCCCGGTGAGAGGTACGAGGGCCGGGGGGCGTTCGGTCCCTTCGGGCCGCCCTTCGGCGGCGGCGGGCCGGGCGGACGCCCGGGTCCGCCGTGGGCCCGGGGCGGCTTCGGCGGGCCGCCGCCGTGGGTGCGCGGACGGCGCGGCGGGCGGGCCCGGCGCGGGGACGTGCGTGCCTCGCTGCTGGCGCTGCTCAAGGAGCGGCCGATGCACGGCTACGAGATGATCGCCGAGATCGCCGAGCGCTCGGGCGGGGCCTGGCGGCCCAGTCCCGGCTCGGTCTACCCCACCCTCCAGCTGCTGGAGGAGGAGGGCCTGGTCACGGCGGAGGAGGTCGGCGGCAAGCGGCTGGTCCAGCTCACCGAGGCGGGCCGGACCGAGGCCGAGGCCGGACCGGACGAGCCGTGGGCCGAGGCCGGCCAGGAGGTCGACTGGGCCGCGGTCCAGGAGGTCGGCCAGGCGCTGGGCGCGGTGGAGCAGGCCGTCCGCCAGGTCATGGCGACGGGCACCGAGGCGCAGCGCGCCAAGGGCCTGGAGGTGCTCAACGAGGCCCGCAAGAAGCTGTACCTGATCCTGGCCGAGGACGCCTGACCGGTACGGGTCCCGGCACCGCTGCCGGGAGGGACGGTGCGGCTGCTCAGGAGCGGACGGCGAACAGTGCCACGCACGCGAGCAGCAGCACCGTCCAGCCGAACCAGAGCCAGCCGTTGGATCCCAGCACCGCGCTGTAGACACTGATCGCCACCAGCAGGCCGACCGTGACCCCGGCCGCCTGCCGATTGTGCAGCGCCACCGACCGGGAGCGGTTCCTCGGGTGCCGTTCGGTTCTCGCCATGGCCGTCCTCCCGCGAGGGGAGGCGGCCGTCACCCGGAAGCGCGGGCGGTGGCCGCCTCGTCGTACTCGTAGCGCCAGAACCAGCGGGTGCCCCGCTGCTGCTTGGCCCGGACGTACACCAGTGTGCGCGCCGGAGTGTCCCCGTGCGAAGGGACCGGCACGGTGTACTTCTTGGGCACCCCGTACATCGGGCCCAGCGGGATGGGGAGGGTCCGGCCGTCCAGGGGGCCGCCGACGAATTCGGTGTCCGCGCTCTTCACCCCACCAGGGTCTCACCCCGGCGGGGGTTCCCGGCGGGCCGGGCGCAGGGGGCCGACCCGGCCGCCGCGGGCGCCCCGGCGGAGGCCGTGTGAGGGCCGGGTGCCGGGAGTGTGACCGGAGAGGCACCGCCCCCGGTCATCCGAAGGGCCCGCGCACCCTTATCCTTCCTGTTACGCCCTCGGGGTCCACCCGGGTCAGCGGGCCCGTACGGGCCGGGCGAGGCGCATCTCATCGTGCCCGCCGGGCCGCCGAGCCGCAGCCGTCGTGCCGCCTTGACTCCGTACCGTGACCCCGGGCGTCGACCGTCCGGCAACCCCGGCTCCGGCCGGCGGGGCGCGGGACCGCAGTGCCGAGCACCACCCGGGGAAGCAGCGGGGGGCGCCGTGCGTTGCGTCGGAGTGGTACGTCGAACGCTGTGTCACACCAGGCACGGCAATGCGCGGAAGGGGCCCGATGGAATCCGGCGGCAGGTGGACGGCCTGGTGGCAGAAGCGGGATCGTGAGCGGGCCCGGTCGGCGGCACCCGACACCCCCGCGGCCAGACTGGACCAACTGCTCGGCGCCGTGCGCGCCGGCTTCCCGCTCGCTCCCGCCGCGCATCCGGCCGGGTACCGCTGTTCCTGCGACCGGGTGGCCTGTCCGGCCCCGGCCCAGCACCCGGTCTCCTTCGCCTGGCAGACGCAGGCCACCACCGACCCGGAGCAGCTGGCCCGCTGGCTCTCCCGTGACCCGCTGGCCAACTTCGTCACCGCCACCGGCCGCGCCCACGACGTACTGGACGTCCCGGCCGAGGCCGGCCGGCTCGCCCTGGAGCGCCTGACCGCGCTCGGCGTCGAGGGCCCGGTGGCCGCGGTCGGCGAGGACCGCTATCTGTTCTTCACCGCCACCAGGGGCACCCCGGTGGACGAGGACGAGTGGTGGCCGAGCGCCCTGGACTCCACGCCCGACACCATGTCCGAGCACCCCGGCCTGCGCTGGCACTGCCGCGGCTCGTACACCCTGCTGCCGCCGGCCGCGCTGCCGGACGGCTCCGAGGTGCGCTGGCTGCGCGGGCCCGAGCAGCCGCTGCCGGACCCGCTGCGCGTCCTGGACGTGCTGACCGACGCCTGCACCGAGGTGGGCGCGGTGGCCGAGGAGCAGTGGCTGATCGGCTGACGAGCCGTCCGCCGACGTGGGCCGGCCCGACGGGTCGGCCCACGTCGTCCGGCGCTACGGCAGGGTGAGGACCTCCGCGCCGTCCGCCGTGACCACCAGGGTGTGCTCGAACTGGGCGGTGCGCTTGCGGTCCTTGGTGACGACGGTCCAGCCGTCCGGCCAGATCTCGTAGTCGTAGGTGCCCAGGGTGAGCATCGGCTCGATGGTGAAGGTCATGCCCGGCTTGATGACCTCGGTGACCCGCTCGCTGTCGTAGTGCGGGACGATCAGGCCGGAGTGGAACGACGTGTTGATGCCGTGTCCGGTGAAGTCCCGGACCACGCCGTAGTCGAAGCGCTTGGCGTAGGACTCGATGACCCGTCCGATCACGTTGATCAGACGGCCCGGCTTGACCGCCTTGATGGCCCGGTCCAGCGACTCCCTGGTCCGCTCGACCAGCAGCCGGGACTCCTCGTCCACGTCGCCGACCAGGTAGGTGGCGTTGAGGTCGCCGTGCACCCCGTGGATGTACGCGGTGGCGTCGATGTTGACGATGTCGCCGTCCTGGAGGACGGTCGAGTCGGGGATGCCGTGGCAGATGACCTCGTTGATCGAGGTGCAGACCGACTTGGGGAAGCCCCGGTAGCCGAGGTCGGACGGGTAGGCCCCGTGGTCGCACATGTACGCGTGCGCGACCGCGTCCAGCGCGTCCGTGGTGACACCGGGGGCGATCAGCTTCGCCGCCTCGGCCATCGCCCGGGCGGCGATCCCGCCGGCGATCCGCATCTTCTCGATCGTCTCGGCGGTCTGCACCTCGGGCCCGGTGTACGGCGTCGGGGCGGGCTTCCCGACGTACTCGGGGCGCGGGATGTGCGCCGGGACCTTGCGGATGGGTGACTGGATGCCGGGTACGAGTGCCATGGCGCCGATTCTAAGTGTCGGGCCCTCCGCTCCGGGGGCGGGCACCGGGTGTGCGGACGGCGCCGGGGCGGGGAATGATCAGGACGACGCGACGCCACGGCGGGGACACGACCGCCGATACGGAGGTGACCACCATGGCCCTGGGATTCCGCCGGAACAAGCCGACCGGCCGGCCCGGCGAATGGTTCTACTGCATCAAGCACGGCAAGGTCGAGGAGGGGCCGGAGTGCCCGGCCAAGGACCGCCTCGGCCCGTACGCCACCCAGCAGGAGGCGGCGCACGCGCTGGAGACCGCGGAGCTGCGCAACCGCGAGTGGAAGAACGACCCCCAGTGGAACGACCGGCCGCAGGACGGCGCGGGGGAGTAGCCCTGCTCTGCTAGCCCGCGGCGGCGGGGCTCTCCTCGGCCGAGGCGGGTCCCGCCGCCCGTTCCGACGCCGCCCGTTCCGACGCCGTCCGTTCCGCCGCCGCGCGCTCGTGCTCGGCGCGGACGGCGGCGGCGTGCGGGTCGGTGCGGTCGTCGTAGGACAGCAGCCGGGGCAGTGCGGTGGCCAGCGCGAGCACGCCCACCACGCAGGCCACGCCGCCGACCCACACCGAGGCCCGGACGCCGACCAGTCCGGCCATGCCGCCCGCCCGGACCTGGCCGAGCTGCGGCCCGACCGAGTAGCTGAGCAGCTCGACCCCGGCCATCCGGCCGCGCACCGAGTCCGGGATCGACTGGTTCCACAGCGTGGAGCGCGCGATCCCGCTGATCTGGTCGGCGCCGCCGGCCAGCGCCAGGAACAGCAGCACCAGCCAGACCGAGCCGGACAGGCCGGCCAGCGCGATCGCCACGCCCCAGCCGAGCGCCGCGACCAGCAGCAGCCGGCCGTGCCGGTGGATCCGGGACGTCCAGCCGCCGGTCACCGAGACCAGCAGGGCGCCGACCGCCGAGGCGGCGTACATCGGGCCGAGCGCCCAGCCGGCGTCCAGGTCCGCGGCCAGGAACGGGAAGATCGCCACCGGGAAGGCGAACAGCATCGCGCACAGGTCGATCGCGTAGGTGCCGAGCAGGTCCTTGCGGCTCCACGCGTAGCGGACGCCGGTGAGCACCGCCCGCACCGAGGGCTTCTCGGCGCCGGTGGGCGGCGGCACCGCCCGGATCCGGGAGAGCAGCAGCAGCGAGGCGGCGAAGGTGACCACGTCCAGGGCGAACGCGGTCTGCACCCCGGCGAAGGTGACCACGATGCCGGCCAGGGTCGGACCGGCCACCGAGGCGGCGTTGCGGTAGAGGGAGTTGAGCGCGAAGGCGGCGGTCAGCTGGTCGTGCGGGACCAGCCGCGGGGTGAGCGAGTCCAGGGCCGGTCGCTGCAGGCCGTCGGCGGCGGCGACCAGCGCGGCCACCAGGTAGATCGGCCACAGCACGGGGGTCGGCAGCAGCGCGTTGACCAGCAGCAGGGCGCTGAGCAGGCCGAGGCCCGCCTCGGCGAACAGCACCAGCCGGCGCCGGTCGAGCGCGTCGGCGAGGGCGCCGCCCCAGAGGCCGAAGACGATCAGCGGGACCAGCTCGAAGGCGCCGACCAGGCCGACCGCGACCGAGGAGTCGGTCAACTCCTTGATCTGCATCGGCACGGCGACATAGGTGAGGAAGCTGCCGAACCCGGTGACACAGCCGGAGAGCCACAGCAGGCGGAACTCCCGGGAGGAACGCCAGGGGGTCAGGTCGGGGGCGACCGTGCGCAGCAGGGACTTCACCCGACCGCTCGGAGACGGGGCGGCTTCGTTCACGAGCGACCATCCTCGGCGGGGGCCGGGCCCGGCCGCAACGGATTTTCCGGCCGCCGCCGCACCGGCCGCCGCCCCCGCCCGCCGCCCTACCCGCCTGCCGTCCGGCCCCCGCCCGTCGCCCCGCCCGCCGTCACCAGCGGCTGATCGTCGGCCCCGCCGTGAGCCGCTCGGCGAGCGCGGCCAGCCGCCCCAGCGCCGAGCGCTGCCCGGGCGGCTTCCCGGCGGCGGCGCTGACCAGGTGCTGGGCGAGGTCGAAGGGCTCGTCCTCGGCCGTGCCGACGGCGAGCCGCCGGTGCGCCAGCCCGGCCAGGTCGTCCGGGCCGGCGGACCCGTCCGTGCCGCCGGGCGCCGCGCCCTGCAGCGCCAGCACCGTCGCCCCGTGCCGCCGGGCGTCGTGCACCCGCTCCAGCAGCGGCTCCCCGGCCGCGGACGGGGCGACCACCAGGACGGTCGCGCCGCGCCCGGCCCCGGTCAGCCGGCCGAGACCGTGCGCCAGATGGGCGGGGGCGGCGGCCGGGACCCGGTGCCGCAGCAGGGTGGGCGCCAGCCGGGGGACGTCCGACCAGGCGGCCTCGTCCTCCAGATGGGCCGCCAGGTGCCAGGGCTCGTACCCCGTGGTGCCGACGAGCAGTAACTCGCCCGCCCCGCGCCGGGTGACCGCGTGCCGCAGCTCCCCGGCGAAGCCACCGACGGCTTCCAGCCAACCGGTTCCGGCCAGACGGTCCCTCAGTGCCGAAACTCTCACCGCGTCCATGGCACTCAGGATGTCGCGACGGGCCGCTCGTTTGGCAGGATCGGCCCATGACTTCCCTCGATTCAGCGACAAACCCGGCCCATGAGCTGCCGGACGTCTCGCAGCTGGTGGTCGGTGTCCTCGGCGGCACCGGCGACCAGGGGCGGGGGCTGGCCCTGCGGCTGGCCAAGGCCGGCCAGCAGGTGATCATCGGATCGCGCGACGCGGCCCGCGCGCAGGCCTCGGCGGACGCGATCGGCCTCGGGGTGCGCGGCGCGGACAACGCCGCCACCGCCCGTGAGAGCGACATCGTCATCGTGGCGGTGCCCTGGGACGGGCACGCCGCCACCCTTACCGCCCTCCGCGAGGAGCTGGCGGGCAAGATCGTGGTGGACTGCGTCAACCCGCTCGGCTTCGACAAGCAGGGCGCCTTCGCACTCGTCCCGGAGGAGGGCAGCGCCGCCCAGCAGGCCGCCGCCCTGCTGCCGGACTCCCGGGTGACCGCGGCCTTCCACCACCTGTCGGCGGTGCTGCTCCAGGACGAGTCGATCGAGCGGATCGACACCGATGTGATGGTGCTCGGCGAGGAGCGGGCCGCCACCGACATCGTGCAGGCGCTGGCCGGCCGGATCCCCGGCATGCGGGGCGTCTTCGCGGGCCGGCTGCGCAACGCGCACCAGGTGGAGTCGCTGGTGGCGAACCTCATCTCGGTCAACCGCCGCTACAAGGCGCACGCGGGTCTGCGCATCACGGACGTCTGAGCAGCGGCGTCCACCGACTGCCCGGTCCGGTCGTCCGACGATCGGACCGGATCGCCGACCTCACCCCTGGACCCGGTCCGGGGGTGAGGTCGGCGACAATGGGGGCCGACCTCACCCCCGGCCGCAGGAGTACCCCGCCATGCCCCGCACGTCCGTCCTCGCCTCGCTCGTCGTCGTTCTCGCGCTGGCCGCCGCCGTGGTCTCGCTGGTGCAGGGCTGGTGGCTCGGCCTCGTCTGGCTGCCGATGGCCGGCATCGCCAGCAATGTGCTCTGGATGAACGTGCGCCGGGAGAAGCTGGCCCGCGCGGCGGCCGAGCGGGCCTGAGGCCCGCTCCGGAGGACGCGCCGCCCCGGTCCGGTCCGTCCGGTCAGTTCTTCCAGAACATGAACAGCTCGTGGCCCACCTGTGCGTAGACCCGGTCGACGCCCAGCAGCTCCATCGCCCCGTAGACGACCTCGAAGAACCAGTGGTTGATCTCCGGCTGCCAGAGCAGCGCGAAGACGGCCAGCATGCCGTACGGCGCGAACGGCTCGATCGCGCGCCGGGTCTTGGCCGACAGCCACGGCTCCACGATCCCGTAGCCGTCCAGGCCGGGCACCGGCAGCAGGTTGAGCAGGGTCGCGCTCAGCTGGAGCATGCCGAGGAAGCCCAGGGCGAGCGCCAGCGGCGAGACGTCCAGCTCGTAGCCGCTCCAGACCGCGTGCACCGAGGAGTCGTCCAGCCAGCCCGCGCCGACCGGGACCAGCAGCAGCACCGCGGCGAGCAGGTTCACCAGAGGTCCGGCGGCCGAGATCAGGCTGTGCTTGAGCCGGCCCCGCACCCGGTGCCGCTCGATCCAGACCGCGCCGCCGGGCAGGCCGATGCCGCCGAGCAGCACGAACACGATCGGCAGCACGAAGCTGAGCAGGGCGTTGGCGTACTTGAACGGGTTGAGGGTCAGGTAGCCCTTGGCGCCGACGCTGATGTCGCCGCCGTGCAGCGCGGTGCGCGCGTGCGCGTACTCGTGCAGGCAGAGCGAGACCATCCAGCCGGCCACCACGAACAGGAAGATCCCGAACCGGGCGTTGCCGTAGCCCTGGAACACCGCCACGGCGGAGGTGGCGAAGATCGCGAGCAGGGCCCAGAACACCGGGCTGATCCGGCGGTCCTCGCTGCGTGAGCGCTGCGTGGCGGCGAAGGTCATGGTGTGGGTGCTCCGGGGGTCGGGAGGGCGATGGCTGGGCAGAGGCCGATCATGCCGGGCGGGCCCGCGCCGGACAAGCCGTCCAGGGTGAACGTACGGAGCCCGGCACCGGGTTCCTGGCACGGTCCCCCGGAGTCAGGGTGCAGTCAGGGTCGAGGGCTGGACAAATGTGCGTGGGGGACGGGGTCGATCCACCAGAATGGTGCGGTGCACTACGGCATCCTCGGCACCACCACGGCCCACCACGACGACGGCACCCCGGTCCCGCTCGGCGGAGCCCGGCTGCGCGCCCTGCTCGCCGCACTGGCCCTGCGCCAGGGGCGGCCGGTGCCGGCCGACCTGCTGGTCGACGAGGTGTGGGACGCCGAGCCACCGCAGGACGCGTCGGCCGCGCTCCAGACCCTGGTCGGCCGGCTGCGCCGGACCATCGGCCGCGACCGGGTCGGCTCCGGCCCGGCCGGGTACTGGCTGACCGAGCCCGCCACCGACCTCGCCGAGTTCCAGCGGCTGGCCGGGGAGGGCCGCCGGGCGCTGGAGCAGGGCGACCACGTGTCGGCCGCCGAGCGGCTGCGCGCCGCGCTCTCGCTGTGGCGCGGACCGGCGCTCGCCGACCTGCCGGACCGGGGCGGCCCGGCGACCAGGCTGGAGGCGCAGCGCGAGGAGGTCCGCCGGCACCGGATCACCGCCGAGCTCGGCCTCGGCCGGGCGGCCGAGCTGGTGGCCGAACTCGCCGAGCTGTGCGAGGGGCGGCCGCTGGACGAGCCGCTGCAGTACCTGATGGTCCGGGCGCTGCACGAGTCCGGCCGGACGGCCGAGGCGCTGCGCCACTACGAGAACACCAGGCGCGCCCTGGCGGACGAGCTGGGCGTCGATCCCGGGCGCCGGCTCCAGTCGCTGCACGCCGAGCTGCTGAGCCCGACCGGGCCGGTCGAACCGGCCGCCCCGGGCGCGGAGCCCGCCCCGTCGGCAGCAGCGGCACCAGCACCAGTACCGGCGCCGCCCGCCCGCGCGCCCGGCAATCTGCGCGGTCGGCTGACCAGCTTCGTCGGCCGGGAGAACGACCTCGCCGCGCTGCGCTCCGTCCTGGCCACCAGCCGGCTGGTCACCCTCACCGGCCCCGGCGGCTCCGGCAAGACCCGGCTGTCGGTCGAGGCCGGCCGGCTGGAGCAGGGCGCCGGGAACTGGCCGGACGGCGTCTGGGTGGCCGAGCTCGCCCCGGTGGAGCGCCCGGACGCGGTGCCGGGCGCGGTGGTGTCGGCGCTCGGCCTGCGCGCGACCGTCCTGCACACCGGCGCCAGCATGGTCGCCGAGGTGATCGAGGGCCGCACCGACGACCCGGTGCGCCGGCTGATCGAGCACTGCGGGCGCCGCCGGATGCTGCTCGTCCTGGACAACTGCGAGCACCTGATCCAGTCCGCCGCCGACCTCGCGGACACCCTGCTCACCGAGTGCCCGGGGCTCACCGTGCTGGCCACCAGCCGGGAGCCGCTGGGGGTGCCGGGCGAGACCGTCCTGCCGGTGGAGCCGCTGCCGGACCCGGTGGCGCTGCGGCTGCTGACCGAGCGGGCCGCCGCCGCCCGCCCCGGCTTCGACCCGCGGAGCGACCCGGAGGCCTGCGCCGAGATCTGCCGCCGGCTGGACGGGCTGCCGCTGGCCATCGAACTTGCCGCCGCCCGGCTCCGGGTGATGACGGCCCGGCAGATCGCGGACCGGCTGGACAGCCGGTTCGCGCTGCTCACCGCGGGCAGCCGGACCCTGCTGCCGCGTCAGCAGACGCTGCGCGCGGTGGTCGACTGGAGCTGGGACCTGCTCGGCAAGCAGGAGCGCGCGGTGCTTCGCCGGCTGGCGGTGTTCGCGGGCGGCTGGAGCCTGGAGGCGGCCGAGTCGGTCTGCTCGGACGAGACCGAGGTGCCCCGCGAGGAGGTCGCCGACCTGCTGCTCTCGCTGGTCGACAAGTCCCTGCTGGTGGCCGACCTGGACGGGGAGGGGCCGCCGCGCTACCGGATGCTGGAGACCATCCACGAGTACACGGACGAGCGGCTGGCCGAGGCGGAGGAGACCGCCGCCACCGGGGGCCGGCACGTCGGGTACTTCCGCGAGCTGGTCCGCGGCGCCGATCTCAACATCCACGGGCCCGAGCAACTGCACTGGCTGGCGGTGCTGGAGCGCGAGCACGACAACATCCGGGCGGCGCTGCGCCGGGCCGTCTGCCGCCGGGACGAGGACGACGCGCTGGTCCTGGCGCTTGGCATGAGCTGGTACTGGTCGCTGCGCGGCTACAGCCAGGAGGCCCGCCGCTGGTACGACGCGGTGCTGTCGATCGGCCCGGACCCGTTCGCCGACGCCCGTCCGGTGCCGCTGGACCGGCATGTGCTGGAGTACCCGGTGCCGATGCCGCCGGAGGCGCTCGGGGAGGCCCGCCGGGCGATCGTCATCTACCGGCTGATCAGCATGTTCGAGGGCAATCTCGACGTCCTGGCCGACCAGGAGGCGGTCGCCATCGCCCGCAAGGTCACCGAGGCCTACGGCCGCGACCTGCCGCAGTCCTACCGCTTCCCCGGGCTGATGCGGGTCTTCGGCGCCTTCCTGATCGGCCAGCTGGACACCATGCGGGAGCTGCTGGACGACGCGGTGGAGGGCTGCCGGGAGTACGGCAGCGCGAGCGACCTGGCGTTCATCCTGCAGATCCGGGCCAAGATGATGAACGACTGGCCGGGCGGGGCCGAGCAGAGCACCCTGGACGGCGAGGAGTCGCTGGACCTGTACCGCAGAGCCGGCGACCGCTGGGGGATGTCCCAGGCGCTGTCCGCGCGCGGCGAGTCGCTGGCCAACCAGGGCCGCTCGGCGGACGCGGTCGAGGCGTACCGCCGGGCGATCGAGCTGGCCGAGGAGCTGGGCGCGCCGCAGGAGGTGCCGATGCTCCAGGTGCACCTGGGGTCGGCGATGCTGGACGCGGACCTCGACGCGGGGGAGCGGCGGATCCGGGCGGCGCTGGACGGGATCGAGCCGGGGGACAACCAGGCGACCAACGGCGCGCTGCTGTTCGGTCACCTGATGCTCTGCGGCATCAGTGTGCAGCGCGGGGACTACGAGCGGGCCCTGGCCGAGCTGGACGTGCTCCGGTGGACGCGGATCGGCGCCTTCGCCCCGGACGTGGTGGGCGGGATGCTGACGGTCACCCGGGGCTGGATCACCGCCCGGGCCGGCGATCCCGACCTCGGACGGGAGCTGGTCCGCGAGGGCCGGCAGCTGATGCGCTCGGTGCCGGCCGCGGCGAGCGGCTTCGTGGAGCAGATGTCGGTGATGCTGCTGCCGCCGGTGATCGGGCTGCTGGAGGCCTTCGCCCGGCGGGACGGCGATCCGGTGCAGGCCCGGCTGGCCGCGGTGCTGTTCGGCGCGCACGCCGGGATGAACGGCCCGAAGGGCGGCTACCTCGACCGGGTCGAGCGGGAGCGGGCCGAGGAGATCCTGCGCGGGATGCTCGGTGACGCGGAGTTCGAGGCGGCCACCGCCGAGGGGCGGACGATGTCGATGGCGGAGACCAACGCCATGCTCGACGAACTGGTGCGCTGAGCCGGGAGCCGGCCCCGGGCGCTCCCCTCGCGCGTCCGGGACCGGCGTACCGGCCGGTCGGGCCGGTCGGGCCGGGGCTCAGGTCCGCTTGCGGAACCGGGCGACGGCGAGCGGCGCGAAGACCGCGGTGATGCCGATCGACCAGGCCAGCACGATCAGCACCGGGTGCGCCACGGCGCCCTGGCCGTTCATCAGGGCCCGGCAGGCGTCGGCCAGCGCGGACAGCGGGTTGACCTTGGTGAAGGCCTGGAGCCAGCCCGGCATGGTGTCGGTCGGGGCGAAGATCGAGCTGCCGAACTGCATCGGCATCAGGACCAGCATGGCGACTCCCTGGACGGCCTGGGCGCTGCGCAGCGCCATGCCCAGCAGCATCGAGATCCACACGATGGACATGCCGAACAGCAGCGAGAGTCCGACCGCGGCCAGCAGCTCCAGGAAGCCGCCCTTCAGCTCGAAGCCGAGGATCAGCGCGAAGACGATCAGGATGGTGAAGGAGAGCAGGGCGCGGCAGGTCTCGGCGGCGATCTTGGAGAGCAGGACCGAGGACCGGCCGATCGGCAGGGTCCGGAACCGGTCCATCACCCCGGTCTGGAAGTCGCTGTTGAGGCCGGTGCCGACGGCCATCGCCAGGGTGATGCCGGTCTGCCCGAGCAGGCCGGGGATCATGTACTGCTTGTAGGCGTCCTGGCCGCCGGAGATGGCGCCGCCGAAGACGTAGACGAAGAGCACGGTGAAGATGACCGGCATCAGGACGGCGTCGAACATCGACTCCGGGTCGGCCTTGATCCGCATCAGGTTGCGGCGGGTCAGCGCGCCGACGTGCCGCAGATGGCCGGGCAGGCCGATCCGGCCCTCCTCGGCCCGGGCGGGGGCGAGCGTGGCGGTGGTCATGCGACGGGCTCCTTGGCGAGGCTGGGGGCGGCGTCCTCGGCCGCCGGGCGGTCCGAGGGCTTGCCGGTGATGGCGAGGAAGACCTCGTCCAGGCTGGGCAGCTTGGTGTCGATGTCGGCGATGCCGAAGCCCCGGGTGCCGAGGACGCCTATGACGGCGGTCAGCTGGTCCTCGGAGGTGAGCGGCACCGACAGCAGGCCGGTGTCGGCGGAGAAGGTGGCGGTGGCGATGCCGGTGTCGTGCAGGCAGCGGGCCATCTCCGGCAGCTCGGCCGGGTGGCCGGGCCGGACCTGGAGGGTGCGGCCGCCGACCTGGGCCTTGAGGTCGGCGATGCCGCCGGCCGCGATCACCCGGCCGCGGTCGATGACGGTCAGCTCGTTGGCGAGCTGCTCGGCCTCCTCCATGTACTGGGTGGTGAGCAGCACGGTGGCGCCGTCGGCGACCATCCGCTGCACCTCGTCCCAGACCTCGTTGCGGGTGCGCGGGTCCAGGCCGGTGGTGGGCTCGTCCAAGTAGAGGACCCGGGGGCGGCCGATCATGGAGGCGGCCAGGTCGAGGCGGCGGCGCATGCCGCCGGAGTAGGTCTTGGCGACGCGCTTGGCGGCCTCGGTGAGCGAGAACCGCTCCAGCAGCTCGGTGGCGCGCGCCTTGGCCTCCTTGCTGGAGAGGTCGAGCAGCCGGCCGATCAGGTAGAGGTTCTCGTAGCCGGAGAGCAGCTCGTCGACCGAGGCGTACTGGCCGGTGAGGCCGATGGTGCGGCGCAGCTGCTTGGGCTGGCGCAGCACGTCGTAGCCGCCGACGAAGGCGGTGCCGGCGTCGGGCTTGATGAGGGTGGAGAGGACGCGGACCAGGGTGGTCTTGCCGGCTCCGTTGGGGCCGAGCACGCCGAGGACGGTGCCCTCGCGCACGGTGAGGTCGACGCCGTCGAGCGCCTTGGTGCTGCCGAAGTGCTTGACGATGCCGCGGACCTCGACGGCATTCCCCGCAGCGGGCCCCCGGTCGTTCGGGGCGGTGGAGATTCGTGTCATGCGAGAAGACTGTCCGACCCGGCTGTCAGCCCGCTGTCAGCCGGGTGTCGGGCGGGCGGCCTGTCGGCGGGCCGCTGTCGGCGCGCTGTCAGGCGGCTGTCACCGGGGCCCGGCCCGGCCGCGGCCGGGTCCCGGTGACGGGGAGCGCGTCAGTGGAAGGTGTGCTCCGGGGCGGGGAAGGCGTCGCCGCGGACGTCCTCGGCGAACGCGCGGGCGGCGTCGCCGAGGACGGCCCGCAGGTTGGCGTACTGCTTGACGAACTTGGGCACCCGGCCCGCCGTCATCCCGGCGAAGTCGGTCCAGACCAGCACCTGGGCGTCGCAGTCGACCCCGGCGCCGATGCCGACGGTGGGGACGGTGAGCTGCTCGGTGACCTGCTTGGCCAGCTCGGCGGGCACCGCCTCCAGGACGACCGCGAAGGCGCCGGCCTGCTGCACCGCCTTGGCGTCGCGCAGCAGCTGGTGCGCGGCCTCGTCGCCGCGGCCCTGGACGGGGTAGCCGCCCAGCGCGTGCACGGACTGCGGGGTGAGGCCGATGTGCGCCATCACCGGGATGCCGGCCTCGACCAGCAGCTCGATCGAGCGGGCGCTGCGCTCGCCGCCCTCCAGCTTGACCGCGCCGACCCCGGCGTCCTTCATCAGCCGGACCGCGTTGTGCATCGCCTGGGCCGGGGACTCCTGGTAGGAGCCGAACGGCAGGTCGGCGACGATCATGGCCCGCTTGGTGCCCCGGACGACGGCGCCGGCCAGCATGACCATCTGGTCCATGGTCACCGGCACGGTGGTCTCGTAGCCGAGGTGGCAGTTGCCGGCGGAGTCGCCGACCAGCAGGACGGGCGTCCCGGCCTCGTCGAAGACGCCGGCGGTGAGGGCGTCGTAGGCGGTCAGCATCGACCACTTCTCGCCGCGCTGCTTGGCTGCGGCGAGGTCGCGGACGGTGACGCGGCGGGTGGTGACCCCACCGTAGAGGGTGGTGGTCGACGCCTGGTTCTGGGCAGGCGAAGGCGAAGAAGCGTTCATCGAACAGGCTCCTGAAGGGTTGTCGTCTCGTGGCGCCGTGCGGCGTCCCCGGATCACCTCCATGCTTGCACGGCCCGGCGCGGGTGCAAAAGGGGCGAGGCCGCGCCGGGTGCGGGAGAGGCGCGCGGGTCTTTGCCAGGGTTTTACGAAACGGAGTCGTCTCGTATCGAAATGAGCGCTACGCTCACTGCGGGGGGTTTACGAGACGACCGCGGCTCGAATGTGCCCGCCAGTGCCACGCCGTACCACGGACGGGAAGAAGCCATGACCACCGCCGCCGCCGCACCACCCCGGGTGCCGGAAGCCATCCACCGCCGCCGCTGGGCGATCCTGGGCACCCTGGTGCTCGCCCTGCTCGTCGTCGTCCTCGACAACTCGATCCTCAACGTCGCGATGAAGACCATCGCCTCCCCGGCGCCCACCGGCATCGGCGCCAGCCAGAGCGACCTGGAATGGTCGATCAACTCGTACACCCTGGTCTTCGCCGGACTGCTGTTCACCTCCGGACTGCTGGGCGACCGCTTCGGCCGCAAGCGGGCCCTGCTGGCCGGCATGGTCGTCTTCGGCCTCGCCTCGCTGCTCTCCGCGCTCGCCTCCACGCCGGGCGAACTGATCGGCTACCGCGCCCTGATGGGCGTCGGCGGGGCGCTGGCCATGCCGGCCACGCTCGCCATCATCATGAACGTCTTCGAGCGCGCCGAGCAGCCCAAGGCGATCGGCATCTGGGCCGGCGCGGTCGGACTCGCGATCGCGATCGGCCCGATCACCGGCGGCCTGCTGATCGAGCACTTCTGGTGGGGCTCGGTCTTCCTGGTCAACGTGCCGATCGTGATCGTCGCGCTGATCGCGATGACCCTGCTCGTCCCGGAGTCCAAGGACCCCAACCCGGGCCGGATGGACCCGGTCGGCGTGCTGCTCTCCATCGTCGGCCTGGTGGCGCTGATCTACGGCATCATCAAGGGCGGCGAGCTGGCCGACTTCACCGCCGTCGCGGCCTGGGGGCCGGTGCTCCTCGGCCTGGTGGCGCTGACCGCCTTCGTGCTCTTCGAGCGCCGCACCGCGCACCCCGCGCTGGACGTCAACTGGTTCCGCAACAAGGTGTTCAGCGCCTCGGTCGTGGTGATCGGCGTGGTGTTCTTCGCGCTGATGGGCGTCTCGTTCTTCGGCGTCTTCTACACCCAGAGCGTGCGCGGCTACAGCGCCCTGGAGGCCGGCGTGCTGATGCTGCCGCTGGCCGCCGCCCAGCTGGTCTTCGCCCCGCGCGCCCGGTTGGTGGTCGACCGCTTCGGCGTCCGCGCCACCTCCGCCGCCGGCATGGTGTTCATCTCGGTCGGCTTCCTCGGCTACCTGCTGCTGGGCGCCACCACCCCGATCTGGGTGCTGGTCGTGCTCGGCCTGCTGATGGGCACCGGCATGGCCCACGTCATGCCGCCGATCACGGTCGCGATCATGGGCTCGCTGCCGCGCGAGAAGGCCGGCGCCGGTTCGGCCGTCAACAACACCTTCCGCCAGGTCGGCGGCTCGCTCGGGGTCGCGGTGCTCGGCGCCGTGCTCTCCACCGTCTACCGCGACGGGGTCTCCGACAAGCTCGCCCAGCTGCCCACCCCGGAACTGCGGGAGAAGGCGGGCGAGTCGCTGGAGGCCACCATGGCCGTCGCCGCGCGGCTCGGCGAGCGGGGCAAGGAACTGATCGGCCCGGCCAACGACTCCTTCATCCACGCGATGCACGTGGTGGCCGGGCTCTCCGCCGGGATCACCGCGGTCGGCGCCCTGCTGGCCTGGTTCCTGCTGCCCGGCAAGGTGCCGGCCGGCGGTCCCGCGGGCGGTCCCACCGGCCCCGGTGCGGCGGCGGACGCGGCACAGCACGGCGAGCGGGCGGCCGCGGCCCTCGGGAAGGCGGCCGCGGACGCCTGACCGGCGGCCGGGCTGAGCGAGAATGGGGCCCTGCCGCCGGGAGGACTGCCGGTGACAGGGCCCACGAGCGCGTGCGACCCCCGCCACTCTCCGGGCGGGGGCTCCACAACCGGGAGATGCGAGATGAAGACCGACCCGACGGCCGCGCCGCCGCCCTGCACCGGCCCGCGCCGCGGCAGGCCCCGCAGCGAGGCCGCCGAACAGGCGATCTTCGCCGGCGTCGAGGAACTGATGGCGGCCGGCACCAGCCTGGCGGAACTGACCATCGAGGGCATCGCCACCTCCGCCGGCGTCGGCAAGGCCACCATCTACCGGCGCTGGCCCAACAAGGAGGCCCTGCTGATCGACATGGTCAGCAGACTGGAGGAGCCGCTCCCCGAGACCACCGGGTCGATCCGCGGCGACCTCGTCGCGATGATCGAGTACATGCGGCAGCGCGGCCTGGCCAAGCGCTCCCGCTGGGTGCTCAAGGCGGCCCTCGGCCAGATGCACAGCTGGCCCGAGCTGCACGCCGCCTACCGCGCACGGGTGATCGCACCCCGCCGGGAGGCCGTCCGCCAGGTGATCCGGCGCGGCGTCGCCGGCGGCGAGCTGCGCGCCGACCTCGACGAGGAACTGCTCGGCGATCTGCTGAGCGGCCCGATCCTCGCCCGCAGCGTGCTCTGGGACGACTCCGACCTCGACGACCCGCGGCTCGCCGAGCGGATGGTCGACGCCCTCCTCGACGGCGTCGCGGGCCCCGCCCTCCGGTCCGCCCGGACCTGACCGGACGGGCACTCCCGCAGTCGTCCCGCAGTCGTCCCGAGGCCGTCCCGCGCCCGCCGCCCGGCCCGGCCTCCGGCATCGCCGCAGGCCGGGAGGCGGTCGCGGCCCGGCCGACCGCGCAGTGGCCTGGCTCACCAACCGGGCCACGCCGGAACCCCGGTCGCCCGGCCGGGCGTCTGTCCCGACATAGGCTGGGCCGGAATCCGACCGAACCGGCACAGGTCCGGCACGCCCTCCGCCGCCAGGCGGCAGCGGCCTCGCGGACGGACAGACGGCGCGAACGACGGGAGTCACGGATGGCGCAGGCGGACAGGGCGGACCGGGTGTCCCCGGCAGCGGCCGGCGACCCGGGATCCGGCCGACGCCCGGCCGGGTTCCTCGGCGTGCGCGACTGGGGCCGGGACGCCCGGGGCAGCAACACCTGGCGGCGCGGCCTCGCGCTCGCCGTACTGGCCCTGCTCACCGGCGCCCTGCTGGCCTTCCACGCCGAGGTGCCGAACAGCGTCGGCAACCTCGGCAGCCTGCTGGAGACCTTCCTGCCCTGGCTGGGGCTGGCGGTGCCGGTCCTGCTCGTCCCCGCCCTGCTGCGCCGCTCCGCCACCGCGCTGCTCGCGCTGCTGGTGCCGGTGGTGATCTGGGCCAACATGTTCGGCGGCCTGCTCACCGACAAGAGCGGCGGCACCGGGGACTTCACGGTGGTCAGCCACAACGTGGCCGCCGCCAACACCGACCCCCAGGGCACCGTCCGGATGCTGGAGAAGTCCGGGGCGCAGATCGTCGCGCTCCAGGAGCTGGCCGGTCGGCCGCTGCGCGCCTACGAGTCCGGGCTGGCCGCGACCTACCCGTACCACGCGGTGGAGGGCACGGTAGGGCTCTGGTCCAAGTACCCGATCGGCGACGTCTCGGTGGTGGACATCAAGATGGGCTGGACCAGGGCGTTCCGGGCCGAGGTGACCACCCCGAAGGGCCCGCTCGCGGTGTACGTCGCCCATCTGCCGTCGGTCCGGCTCAAGGCCGAGGGCGGCTTCACCGTCAACCAGCGGGACGTCAGCGCGCAGGCGCTCGGCGACGCCGTCGAGGCCGAGCCGCTGAAGAAGGTGCTGCTGCTCGGCGACCTCAACGGCACCATGAACGACCGCAGCCTGGCGCCGATCACCTCGCAGATGCGCTCGGCCCAGGGCGCGGCCGGGGACGGCTTCGGCTTCAGCTGGCCGGCGTCCCTCCCGATGGCCCGGATCGACCAGATCATGAGCAAGGGCGGACTGGAGCCCACCGACTCGCGGACCCTGGAGCGGGACGGCAGCGACCACCTCGCGGTGGCCGCCACCTATCGCTACAAGTGATCCGCCGAGGGGGCCCGGCGCCTCGGCCCGGGCCCGTACTCAGCCGCGGCGCCACCGGTTGGTGATCGGCAGCCGGCGGTCCCGGCCGAAGCCCTTGACCGAGATCTTCGGGCCCGGCGGGTACTGCCGGCGCTTGTACTCGGCGGTGTCGACCAGCCGCACCACCCGGTCCACCACGGCCGGGTCGAAGCCGGCCGCCACGATCGCGTCCCGGCCCTGGTCGCCCTCGACGTAGAGGTCGAGGACGGTGTCCAGCAGGTCGTAGTCCGGCAGCGAGTCGGTGTCCTTCTGGTCCGGCCGCAGCTCGGCGGACGGCGGCTTGACGATGGTGTTCTCCGGGATCGGCGGCACCTCGCCGAGCCGCTCGGCCTCCTCGTTGCGCCAGCGGGCCAGCCGGAAGACCAGCGACTTGTAGACGTCCTTGATCGGGCCGTAGGCGCCGACCGAGTCGCCGTACAGGGTCGAGTAGCCGACCGCCAGCTCGCTCTTGTTGCCGGGCGCGAGCACGAGGTGCCCCTCCTGGTTGGAGATCGCCATCAGCAGGGTGCCGCGCAGCCGGGACTGGAGGTTCTCCTCGGCCAGTCCGGTCAGCTCGGTGGCGGCCACGTAGGCGTCGAACATCGGGGCGATCGACACCGTGCGGAAGTGCAGCCCGGTGCGGCGGGCCAGCTCGGCCGCGTCGTCCCGGGAGTGCTGCGAGGAGTAGCGGCTCGGCATCGAGACGCAGTGGACGTTCCCGGCGCCGACGGCGTCCACCGCGAGGGCGGCCACCACGGCCGAGTCGATGCCGCCGGACAGGCCGATCAGCACCGAGCGGAAGCCGTTCTTGTGCACGTAGGCCCGGGTGCCGGAGACCAGCGCGGACCAGATCTCGGCCTCGTCGGTGATCCGCGGCGCGACCTCGGCCCGGACCCGCTCGGCGGGCGCGTCGGCGGGCTCGCCGCCCAGCTCGGCGCGGACCAGGTGCAGGCCGTCGGCGAGCAGCAGCCCGTCGGTGTGGTCGCTGCTGGCGGCCGGCAGGTCGAGGTCCAGCACCAGCAGGTGCTCCTCGAACTGCGGCGAACGGGCCAGCACCTCGCCGTCCGGGGCGACCACGATCGAGTCGCCGTCGAAGACCAGCTCGTCCTGGCCGCCGACCATGTTCACGTAGGCGAGCGTGCAGCTGGCCTCGGCGGCCCGGCGCCGCACCAGCTCCAGCCGGGCGTCGTCCTTGTTCCGCTCGTACGGCGAGCCGTTGATCACCAGCAGCAGGCCGGCCTCGGCCTCGCGGGCGGCGGTCACCCGGCCGCCGTCCTGCCAGATGTCCTCGCAGATCGCCAGCGCGACGTCCACCCCGTGCACCCGCACCACCGGCAGCTGGTCGCCGGGGACGAACCAGCGGTACTCGTCGAACACGCCGTAGTTCGGTAGGTGGTGCTTGGCGAACCGGGTGGCGACCTCGCCGCGGAACAGCACCGCGGCGCAGTTCTGCGGGGATCCGGCCGGCCGGCCGAAGCGCGGCGAGGCCTGCTCCGAACGGCCGAGGTAGCCCACCACCACGGGCACCTCGCCCAGCCCCTCCGCGGCGAGCCGCCCGGCCAGCCCGGTCAGCCCGGACCGCGACGCCTCGACGAAGGAGCGGCGCAGCGCGAGGTCCTCGACCGGGTAGCCGGTCAGGGCCATCTCGGGGAACGCGACCAGCTGGGCACCGGCCTCGACGGCCTGCCTGGTCCAGTGCACCACCTCGTCGCCGTTGCGCGCGATGTCACCGACCCAGGGGTCGGTCTGGCAGAGAGCGAGACGCAGATTGGGCATACCGACGAGTCTAATCGTCGATCTGACGTTATGTCTCGGCCGGGGTCGCCAGTGCCTCCGGCGGCCGCGATCCGCCATGATGGGGAGCAGTCGCTGCCGGGGTGGTTTCCGGGCGTAACACGAACGTAAAGAGCAGAGGTGAGACTGTCCCCATGGGCAAGCAGCAGGAGTTCGTGCTTCGGACGCTCGAAGAGCGTGACATCCGGTTCGTCCGGCTGTGGTTCACCGATGTCCTGGGGTTCCTGAAGTCGGTGGCGGTGGCGCCGGCCGAGCTGGAGCAGGCGTTCGAGGAGGGCATCGGCTTCGACGGCTCGGCGATCGAGGGATTCGCCCGGGTGTACGAGTCCGACATGATCGCGAAGCCGGACCCGACCACCTTCCAGATCCTGCCGTGGCGCTCGGAGACGCCGGGCACCGCCCGGATGTTCTGCGACATCCTGATGCCGGACGGCTCGCCCTCCTACGCCGACCCGCGGTTCGTGCTGAAGCGCACCCTGGAGAAGGCCTCCGCCCAGGGCTTCACCTTCTACACCCACCCCGAGATCGAGTTCTTCCTGCTGAAGAACCTGCCCGGCGACGGCACCGCGCCGATCCCCGCCGACCACTCCGGCTACTTCGACCACACCCCGCGCGGGGTGGGCCACGACTTCCGCCGCCAGGCGATCACCATGCTGGAGTCGATGGGCATCTCGGTGGAGTTCTCCCACCACGAGGGCGCCCCCGGGCAGCAGGAGATCGACCTGCGCTACGCCGACGCGCTCTCCACGGCCGACAACATCATGACCTTCCGGCTGGTGATGAAGGAGGTCGCGCTGGAGCAGGGCGTGCACGCCAGCTTCATGCCCAAGCCCTTCTCCGACCACCCCGGCTCGGGCATGCACACCCACCTCTCGCTGTTCGAGGGCGACCGCAACGCCTTCCACGAGTCGGGCGCCGAGTACCAGCTCTCCAAGGTCGGCCGCTCCTTCATCGCCGGCCTGCTCCGCCACGCCGCCGAGACCGCCGCCGTCACCAACCAGTGGGTGAACTCCTACAAGCGGATCTGGGGCGGCTCCCAGCGCACCGCCGGCGCCGGCGGCGAGGCCCCGTCGTACATCTGCTGGGGCCACAACAACCGCTCCGCGCTGATCCGGGTCCCGATGTACAAGCCGGGCAAGCAGGGCTCCACCCGGGTCGAGGTCCGCTCCCTGGACACCGGCTGCAACCCCTACCTGGCCTACGCCGTCACCCTGGCGGCCGGCCTCAAGGGCATCGAGGAGGGCTACGAGCTCCCGCCGGGCGCCGACGACGACGTGTGGGCCCTCACCGACCCCGAGCGCCGCGCCCTCGGCATCCAGCCGATGCCGCAGAACTTGGGCGAGGCGATCGACCTGATGCAGCGCAGCGAGCTGGTCGCGGAGACCCTCGGCGAGCACGTCTTCGACTTCTTCCTCAGGAACAAGAAGCAGGAGTGGGAGGAGTACCGCTCCGAGGTCACCCCCTTCGAGCTGCGCAAGAACCTCCAGGTGCTGTAGGTCCCGCCCCGGGGATCCCGCCGCAGGGGTCCCGCCGCAGAGGCTGACGCCACGTCAAGCACCACCGGGCCCGCCGTCGTTCCAATGGATGACGGCGGGCCCGCCGTTTGGGTTGGCCCGTTCCCTGATGGCGGTACGTGAGGAGATTGTGACGTTGCGTTGTGATCCGATAAGCGTGATCAATCCCCTCCCCCCTGAGAGGACCTCATGCCCTCCTCCACCGTCAGCCGCGCCGCCGCCGTCCGTACCCTCGCCCGTCGGATCGGGATTTCCGGTGTGGCCGTCGTCGCAGTCGCCGGACAGCTGCTCACCGCCCCGATCGCGGACGCCCGCGGCTCGGGCCCCAAGGGCCCGCAGCAGCGTGCCGACACCATCGTCTCGAACCCGCTGCCGTTCAAGACGCGCTTCCAGGGCGACTTCCACGGCTCCGTCACGCGGATCAGCAACTCCCTGATGACCTGCGACGAGACCCAGCCGCCGGTCGACCCGGCGCAGCCGCCGTGCGTGGACGCCCGGACCGGCGCGGGCAGCCGGCCGATCAACAACAACTACCAGATGAAGTACATCAACATCGATCCGGGCAGCATCGGCCCGCTCGGCGACGAGATCTACTCGGCCAGCTCGGCCGACCTCGGGCTGCTGGAGGGCTCCAAGGTCAAGTACGCCCGGCTGTACTGGGGCGGCACCCGCGGCATCGGCAGCACCGTCCTGCCGGAGAGCCAGATCGACGAGATCTACCTGAAGGTCCCGGGCGAGAACCAGTACCGCAACATCGCCAACGACCAGCCGTCCATCGGCTACATCACCACCACCGAGGAGAGCAGCTACCAGGCCTCCGCCGACATCACCGACCTGGTGAAGAACGCCGGCAACGGCACCTACACCGCCGCCAACATGGACTCGGTGGTGAAGCCGCACAGCTGGGGCGGCTGGTCGATCGTGGTGGCCTACGAGAACGACTGCAAGCCGCTGCGCCACGTCCACATCTGGGACGGCTTCCAGGTGGAGCTGCCGGACAGCCCGCCCCGCGAGTTCACCCTCGACGGGCTGCAGACCCCGGCCACCGGGCCGGTCGCCGGCAAGCTCGGCTTCATCGTCTACGACGGCGACCTGAAGTGGACCGGGGACACCCTGGCGATGAAGTCCACCAACGGGCCGCTGTCGATCTTCTCGGACGTCAACCACGCCTCCAACGACGCGTTCAACTCCACCATCGAGGAGCTGACCCCGGCGGACCAGTTCGTCCGCAACCCGTACAACCGCAACAACTTCGGCTACGACTCCAACCGCTGGGACATCTCGCCGTTCCTGCGCAACGGGGACACCGACATCAGCATCAAGTTCGACACCGACAAGGACGGCTACGACCTCGGTGTCTTCTACGCCTACGTGAACCTGGACGGCTCGCTGGAGGGCTGACCGCCCGCCACCGACCGGCGCCGCTGCCGCACCACCCGCACCGGGGGGTGCGGCAGCGGCGTTCCGGTGTGCCGGGGCGCCCCGCGCAGCAGCCGCTCGCAGGGGCGCTCCACCCACCGGTGGAGGGCGCCCGCCACGGCCAGCGTCCCGGCGGCGAGCAGCAGGTCGACGGCCAGCAGCGCGAGCGTCCCGGTCGGTCGGCCGGCCGTCCACAGCCAGCAGCGGATGCCGATCTCGTGCACCAGGTACCAGGCGTAGGACCACTCGCCGAGGAGCACCGCCGTCCGCCCGGAGAGCAGCCGGGGCGCGGTGCCCGCCGCGTCCCGCCCCGCGGCGGCCACCAGCAGCGCCGCGAACAGCGGGGCCGGGAACAGCTGCGAGGCGCTGTACGGGCCCCACCACAGGGAGTCGGGGACGGCCGCGTGCCAGGGCACCAGCAGGACGTGCCAGCCGGCCACCGCCGCCGCGGCCGCGCCGAGCCGCACCCGGGGGAGCAGCCCGTGCCGGGCGGCCAGCCCGGTGACCACCCCGAGCACGAACTGCGGGGTGCGGGTCAGCGGCAGGTAGTCCAGCAGCCAGCCGCGCAGGGCCGGATCGGCGGGCAGCAGCGCGCCCGCCGTCCACAGCACCGGGCCGAGCGCGGCGCAGGCCGCCGCCAGCGGCAGCCAGCTCCGCCGGCGCGGGGCCAGCAGCCGCAGCAGGCCCGGGAACAGCAGGTAGAACCAGGCCTCGGCGCCCAGCGACCAGGAGGCCGGGTTGCCGCCGAAGACCGTCCCCGGCGCCCAGGCGTGCAGCAGCGGCAGCGACCAGAGCACGGCCGCCAGCGGGACGGCCAGGCCCAGGGCGGCGTTCGCGCCCAGCGACAGGGCGGTGGTCAGCGCGTGCAGCGGCCAGATCCGGGCGAACCGGCGCCGGGCGAAGGACCGGGCAGTGGCCGGCGAGCCCTCGTACGTCCAGGCGAGGACGAAACCGGAGAGGACGAAGAAGAAGGTGACTCCCGAACGTCCGTACCAGGACAGTGGGCCCAGCAGCGGCAGCTCGCCGAGCTTGCGCGCCAGGTGGTAGAGCACCACCAGCAGCGCGGCCCAGAAGCGCAGCCCGGTGAGCGAGGGCAGACGACCGGGCATCGGACCCTCCGGGAGGGTGGGACGGGCAGCGGGAGCGGACGCCGGGTGAACGAGCGCGGCGGGCAGGGGGTCACGGACGGGTGACACCGGTGTCCGCCCGGTGGTCACGCCCGGGCGCGCCGCGCCCGGGACGCGTAGCCTGCTGGGGCGGACGGGGGGCGGACGGACGGAGGGGCGATGGCGGTGGAGGAACAGCGGGCCGGCAGCCGGGTGAGCCGACCGGAGACCAGACTGGCGCGGCGCGGGTTCACCGACCCGGCCAAGGCGCTGCGGCTGCTCGCCGAACCGGCTCTGGACGGCCTGGCCGCGGACCCGGTGCTGCTCGACGCGCTCGCCGCCACCGCCGACCCTGACCTCGCCCTGCTCGGCCTGTCCCGGCTGCTGGAGGCCGCCGAGGAGACCGACCGGCACACCCTGCGCGACACCCTGACCACCTCCAAGCCGCTGCGCGACCGGCTGCTCGGGGTGCTCGGCGCGTCCACCGCGCTCGCCGACCACCTCGCCAGGCACCCGCACGACTGGCACGTCCTGGTCACCTTCGAGCTGCGCGACATGCACCCCGGCCCGGCGGACTTCCGCCGGGCGCTCGCCGAGGCCGTCGCCGCCGACACCACCGGCCGCCCGGGCGACGCGCTGCGGGTCGGCTACCGCCGCTGCCTGCTGGCGGTCGCCGCCCGCGACCTGACCGGCACCACCGACCTCGCCCAGACCGCCGCCGAACTCGCCGACCTGGCGGGCGCCACCCTCCAGACCGCCCTGGACCTGGCCGCCGCGCAGGACCCGGAGGCCGCCGCCGACTGCCGGCTCGCCGTCATCGGCATGGGCAAGTGCGGCGGCCGCGAACTCAACTACGTCTCCGACGTCGACGTCATCTTCGTCGCGGAGCCGCGCGAGGGCGTCGAGGAGCACCGGGCGGTCAGGGCCGCCACCCGGCTGGCCGCCGCGCTCACCCGGCTGTGCGCCGACACCACCGGCGAGGGCACCATCTGGCCGGTGGACGCCAATCTGCGCCCCGAGGGCCGCAACGGCCCGCTGGTCCGCACCCTGGCCAGCCATGTCGCCTACTACCGCCGCTGGGCCAAGACCTGGGAGTTCCAGGCGCTGCTCAAGGCCCGCCCGGTGGCCGGCGACGCCGAACTCGGCGAGGCGTACGTGGCCGAGCTGGCGCCGATGGTCTGGCAGGCCGCCGCCCGGGAGAACTTCGTCGCCGACGTGCAGCAGATGCGCCGCCGGGTGATCGACTCGATCCCCGCCACCGAGCTGGACCGCCAGCTCAAGCTGGGCCCCGGCGGACTGCGCGACGTCGAGTTCTCCGTCCAGCTGCTCCAGCTGGTGCACGGCCGCACCGACGAGGCGCTGCGCAGCGGCAACACCCTGGAGGCGCTGGCCGCGCTCTCCCGGGGCGGGTACGTGGGCCGCGCCGACGCCGCCTCGCTGGACGCCGCCTATCGCTTCCTGCGCTCGCTGGAGCACCGGATCCAGCTGCACCGGCTGCGCCGCACCCATCTGATGCCGACCGAGGACGAGGACCGGCGCCGGCTGGCCCGCTCGCTGGCGCCGCTGATCAACGACGACACCAGGGCCGACCCGGTCGCCGCGCTGCAGCGGGAGTGGAAGCGGCACGCCGTCGAGGTGCGCCGGCTGCACGAGAAGCTGTTCTACCGGCCGCTGCTGGACGCCGTCGCCGAGCTGCCGCCGGGCGCCGCGGGCCTGCGCCAGGACGCGGCCCGGGCCCGGCTGGAGGCGCTCGGCTACGCCGACCCGGCCGCCGCGCTGCGGCACCTGAGCGCGCTCGCCGCCGGGGTCAGCCGCAAGGCGGCGATCCAGCGCACCCTGCTGCCGGTGCTGCTCGGCTGGTTCGCCGACTCCGCCGACCCGGACGCCGGACTGCTCAACTTCCGCCAGGTCTCGGACGCGCTCGGCCGCACCCCCTGGTACCTGCGGCTGCTGCGCGACGAGAGCGCCGCCGCCGAGCAGCTGGCGCGGGTCCTGTCGGCCGGGCGGCTCGCCCCCGACCTGCTGCTGCGGGCGCCGGAGGCGGTCGCCATGCTCGGCGACCCGCAGGGACTGGTGCCGCGCGGGCGGCCCGCGCTGGAGCGGGAGGTGCTGGCCGCCGTCCGCCGGGCCGACTCGGTGGCCGGCGCGGTGGCGGCGGTGCGCTCGGTGCGCCGCCGGGAGCTGTTCCGCACCGCCGCCGCCGATGTGCTGGGGCGGCTCGGCGAGGACCCGGCGCAGGCGCTGGACGCGGCCGGCGAGGCGCTCACCGCGCTCAACGCGGCCACCCTGCAGGGTGCGCTGCGCGCCTGCGTGGCCGGCTGGGAGGCCCGCAACGGCGAGCTGCCGACCCGGATCGCGGTGATCGCGATGGGCCGGTTCGGCGGGCACGAGCTGGGCTACGGCTCGGACGCGGACGTGCTCTTCGTCCACGAGCCGGTGCTCGGCTCGCTGGAGGAGGACGCCGCCCGGGCCGCCCAGGCGGTCTGCCACGAGCTGCGCACCCTGCTGGCCGCGCCGTCCACCGAGCCGCCGCTGGAGGTGGACGCCGACCTGCGGCCGGAGGGGCGCAACGGCCCGCTGGTGCGCTCGCTCGCCTCGTACACGGCGTACTACCGGCGCTGGTCGCACGCCTGGGAGAGCCAGGCACTGCTGCGGGCCGAACCGGTGGCCGGGGACCCGGAGCTGGGGGAGCGGTTCCGGCAGCTGATCGACCCGCTGCGCTTCCCCGGCGAGGGGGTGCCCGAGCGGGACGTGCTGGAGATCCGCCGGATCAAGGCCAGGATCGAGGCGGAGCGGCTGCCGCGCGGCGCCGATCCGACCACCCACACCAAGATCGGCCGGGGCGGGCTGGCGGACGTCGAGTGGACCGTGCAGCTGCTCCAGCTGCGGCACGGGCACGAGCTGCCGGGGCTGCGCACCACCCGGACCAGGGCGGCGCTGGCGGCGGCGGCCGGGGCCGGGCTGGTCGGCGCGGAGGACGCGGAGGTGCTGGACGCGGCCTGGGTGCTGGCCTCCCGGGTGCGTTCGGCGGTGATGCTGGTGCGCGGCCGGCCGGGCGACTCCTTCCCGGCGGACACCCGGGAGCTGGCCGGGGTGGCCCGCTACCTGGGGTACGGGGCCGGGCACAGCGGCGAGCTGGTGGACGACTACCGGCGCACCACCCGGCGGGCCCGGTCGGTGGTGGAGCGGCTGTTCTACGGCTGACACCTGGGGAATGCCGAGAGGGGCCCCGGTCGCCCGGGGCCCCTCTCGGCGTTTCTCGTCCTCGGCCGCGGCCTCAGCGGCGGGAACTGCTCACCGCGGGCTCGCTCCACTGCTCGGGCACCGTGACCGGCTCGGCCGGCAGCTCCCGGGCGGGCACCTGCGGGAGCCGGTAGACCCAGGAGTGGTAGAGCCAGCCGGCGGTGAGGAAGCCGACCAGCAGGCACAGCAGGCCGCCGACGGCGTCCATCCAGAAGTGGTTGGCGGTGGAGACGATCACCAGCAGGGTGGCCGCCGGGTAGAGCAGGCCCAGCACCCGGACCCAGGTCCGGCGGGCCAGGAAGAAGATGGTCAGACCGCACCACGTCGACCAGCCGATGTGCATCGAGGGCATCGCGGCGAACTGGTTGGACACGTGGGTGGCCGGGCCGGAGGCCATCGAGCCCCAGGTGCCGTGCGTCTTCACGGTGTCGATGAAGCCGCCGTCGGTCATCAGCCGGGGCGGGGCCAGCGGGAAGAAGTAGAAGCCGACCAGCGCGATCGCGGTGGTGACGAACAGCACCGTGCGGGTCGCGGCGTAGCGGCCGGGGTGCCACCGGTAGAGCCAGACCAGGACGCCGATGGTCACCACGAAGTGCAGCGTCGCGTAGTAGTAGTTCATCCCGGTGATCAGCCAGCCGACGCTGTCGACCGCGTGGTTGACCGAGCGCTCGACGGCGATGCCGAGGGACTTCTCGAGGTCCCAGATCCAGCCGGCGTGCTTCTGCGCGATCGTCTCCTGCTCGGGGACGGCGTTGCGCACCAGGGAGTAGATCCAGTAGCTGATGCCGATCAGTGCCAGCTCGAACCAGAGTCTCGGCCGCGCGGGCGACCGGCGCTGCTCGCGGACGCGGTCACGCAGGGCCGCGGTACGGGTGCGGGCCGCAAGGGTGGCTCCGTCGGGCATGCGGCCGCCGTTCTGCTGGATCTCGGTCGGTTCCCCCATGGACGAGAAGTCTGCCAGACGTCCCGTAGCCGTCTGCTCATCCTCCGGAAGTGGATTCTTCACCGGCTGTCCCCCTTCAGAGGTAGGGGGTGGCTCCCACCGGGGGAGGGGGTGCGGACGGATCTGGGGTCAACCGGTGGGACGGGCATACGTCCCATTGTCACGCCGGACGGGCGGGGCGGCGCAATCGGGGGTGGGAGCGCGGGACCGGGGCGCATTTTCCCCGACCGAAACGCTTTCTGCATCTTGCTGAAACATATTGCAGGCCGCTAGCGTCTCGGCCACCCGACCACCCCATGACCCCGTATACCCGCGCAAGGGAGCCTTCAGTGGCCGAAGTCCCGCCCCGCCGCCGGCGGAGCACCCCTCGCAGACCCGGCCGGACGGCGGTGCTCCTGGCCGCCGCGCTCACCGCCGCCACCCTCGGCGCCACCGGACCGGCCGCGCTCGCCGCCGCCCCGCCCGGCCCGCCCTCGGACGCCGCGCTGGCCGCCACCGCCGGACGGCACGACCTCACCCGCGAGCAGTTCTACTTCGTCCTGCCGGACCGCTTCGCCAACGGCGACCGGGGCAACGACACCGGCGGCATCACCGGTACCCGCCTGGACCACGGCCTCGACCCGGCCGACAAGGGCTTCTACCACGGCGGCGACCTCGCCGGGCTGATCCAGCGGCTCGACTACATCCAGGACCTCGGCACCACCGCGATCTGGATGGCGCCGATCTTCACCAACAAGCCGGTCCAGGGCACCGGGGACGCCGCCAGCGCCGGCTACCACGGCTACTGGATCACCGACTTCACCCGGGTCGACCCGCACTTCGGCACCAACGAGCAGTTGAAGGAGCTGATAGCCAAGGCCCACGCCCGGGGCATCAAGGTCTTCTTCGACGTCATCACCAACCACACCGCCGACATCGTCGACAACCGGCAGGGGCAGTCCGGCTACCGCAGCACCGGCGCCTATCCGGTGCTGGACGCCGGCGGCAACCCCGTCGACGAGACCGCGCTCGCCGACGCTGGAGCGGCCTGGCCGAAGCTGACCAAGGACTCGTTCCCCTACAGCCCGGTCTTCCGCAGGCCCTCCGACGCCACCGCCAAGACCCCGGCCTGGCTCAACGACCCCGCGCTCTACCACAACCGGGGCGACTCCACCTTCGCCGGCGAGTCCGCCACCGAGGGCGACTTCTCCGGCCTCGACGACCTCGACACCCAGAACCCCAAGGTGGTCAAGGGCTTCGAGAAGGTCTACCAGCAGTGGGTCGAGGAGGCCGGCGTCGACGGCTTCCGGATCGACACCGTCAAGCACGTCAACATGGCCTTCTGGCAGCAGTGGGCGCCCGCGCTCAAGGAGTTCGCCGCCGAGCGGGGCAACAAGAAGTTCTTCATGTTCGGCGAGGTCTACTCCGGAGACCCGGCCGTCACCGCGCCCTACGTCACCAGGGGCAGGCTCCAGGCCACCCTCGACTTCCCGTTCCAGGGCGCCGCCCGCGCCTACGTCTCCCAGGGCGGCCCGGCCCGGGGCCTGGCCGAGCTCTACGGCCAGGACCACCGCTACACCACCGCCGACACCGACGCCTACGAGCTGCCGACCTTCCTCGGCAACCACGACATGGGCCGCTTCGGCTCCTTCCTGCTCGCCGACAACCCCGGCGCCGACGAGGCCACCCTGCTGAAGAAGGACCGGCTCGGCAACGAGCTGATGTTCCTCACCCGCGGCCAGCCCGTCGTCTACTACGGCGACGAGCA
Organism: Kitasatospora purpeofusca; assembly: GCF_000718025.1. Lineage (GTDB taxonomy): Bacteria > Actinomycetota > Actinomycetes > Streptomycetales > Streptomycetaceae > Kitasatospora > Kitasatospora purpeofusca. The sequence continues at coordinate 576,124 of NZ_JODS01000001.1, read as the reverse complement.
GGGCTTCACCGGTGCCGGCGGCGACAAGGACGCCCGCCAGGACGTCTTCGCCTCGCAGACCCCCTCCTACAACGCCGACCGGGTCCTCGGCGGCACCCCCGGCCCCGCCGACCGCTACGACCGGGACGCCGTGCCCTACCGGGACATCGCCGCCCTGGCCCAGCTCCGCCGCGACCACCCGGCGCTCGCCGACGGCGCCCAGATCGAGCGGTACGCGGCCGACGGCCCCGGCGTCTACGCCTTCTCCCGGATCGACGCCGCCCAGCAGGTCGAGTACCTGGTCGCGGTCAACAACGCCACCGGGGCGAAGACCGTCACCCTGGACACCTTCTCCGCCGGACAGGGCTTCGACCCGGTCTACCCGGCCCCCGGCGCACGGACCACCAGCGGCGCCGACCGCAGGGTCACCGTCACCGTGCCGGCCCTCTCCTCGGTCGTCCTCAAGGCCGCCGGGAAGCTCGTGCCGACCGCCGCCGCGCCCGCGATCACCCTCGGGGTGCCCGCCGAGGGCTCCACCGGAACCGTCACCGTCGGTGCGCAGGTGCCCGGCGGCGGATTCGGCCGGGTCACCTTCGCCGCGCAGATCGGCGACCGGCCCTGGCAGGTGCTCGGCAGCTCCGACACCGGGAAGTACGCCGTCACCCAGGACCTCGCGGGCGTCGCCCCCGGCACGCCCGTCCGCTACAAGGCCGTGGTCCAGGACGCCGCCGGCCGGCTGCGCTCCACGACCGGCGGCTTCACCACCGGCACCCCGGCCCCGAAGCCGGTCCCCAGCGCCGCCGCCCGCCCGTACGCCGTCGTCCACTACCAGCGCAAGGACGGCGACTACGACGGCTGGAACCTCTACGCCTGGGGCGACCTCGCCGACGGCGAGGCCACCCAGTGGCCCGCCGGCCACGGCTTCACCGGCCGGGACGCCTACGGCGCCTTCGCCTATGTGAAGCTCAGGCCGGGTGCCTCGGACCTCGGCTTCGTCGTCGAGAAGGACGGCGTCAAGGACGTCGACGCCGACCGGCACCTCGACCTCGGTGCCACCGGCGAGGTCTGGCTGCAGGAGGGCGACCCGGCCGTCCGCACCGCGAACCCCGGCCCGGCGAACACCCCGCCTGCGGGCACCGCCGTGCTCCACTACAACCGGGCCGACGGGAACTACGACGGCTGGGGCCTGCACGACTGGACCGGCGCCGCCAGCCCCACCGACTGGGGCAACCCGCTGCAGCCCGTCCGCCGGGACGCCTTCGGTGCCGTCTTCGAGGTGCCGCTCGCCCCCGGCGCGACCAGCCTCAGCTACATCCTGCACAAGGGCAACGACAAGGACCTGCCCGCCGACCAGTCGCTCGACCTGGCCGGCACCGGCCGCGAGGTCTGGATCCTCGGCGGCCGCGAGGGCTACCTGCTGCCGCAGTCCGGCGGCGCCTCCTCCCAGCTGGACCCCTCCTCCGCCAAGGCCCAGTGGATCGACGCCCGCACCGTCGTCGTCCCGCCCGGGTACGGCGCCGGGGACGCCGCCCTCGCCGCCGGCACCAGCGCCCAGCTGGTGTACGACCCGGCGGGCGGCATCCGGGCCGACCGGGGCACGCTCACCGGGCCCGGCCGGTGGATCCGGCTGGAGCCCGCCCCCGGCGGGCTGACCGCCGCCCAGAAGGCGGCCTACCCGCACCTGGCCGGCTACCGCGCCTTCACCGTCGACACCCGCGACGCCGCCCGGGTGCCGGAAGCCCTGCGCGGCCAGCTGCTGTTCACCGAGCACCTGCCGAGCGGCGCCGCCCTGGCCGCCACCGGGGTGCAGATCCCCGGCGCGCTCGACGACCTGTACGCCCGCCGCACCGGCCGGGTCGACTTCGGACCGGCGTACTACAACGGCAAGGTCGCGCTCTCGCTCTGGGCGCCGACCGCGCAGGAGGTCTCCGTCCAGGTCTTCGACACCGCCTCCGACGGCACCCCGAGGACCCTGCCGCTGAAGCGCGACGAGGAGACCGGCGTCTGGGAGGTGGTCCGGGACCGGGCCGAACTCGACGGCAAGTACTACCTGTACCAGGTCAAGGTCTGGGCGCCGACGGTCCAGCAGCTGGTGGTCAACACCGTCACCGACCCGTACTCCGTCGCCCTCTCCACCGACTCCCGGCGCAGCCTGGTCGCCGACCTCGCCGCGAAGGCGCTCAAGCCGCCGGGCTGGGAGAACCACGCCGTCCCGCCGGCCGTCCCGCTCGGGCGGGAGCAGATCCAGGAGCTGCACGTCCGGGACTTCTCCGTCGCGGACGACACCGTGCCGGCGGCCGAGCGCGGCACCTACCTGGCCTTCACCGAGTCGGAGGCGGCCGGTGCGAAGCACCTGCGCGAGCTCGCCGCGGCCGGGGTCACCACGGTCCACCTGCTGCCGACCTTCGACATCGCCACCATCAGGGAGAACCGGGCCGAGCAGAAGCTGCCCGCCTGCGACCTCGCCGCGCTGGCCGCCGACAGCGACAAGCAGCAGGAGTGCGTGGCGGCCGTCGCCGCCCAGGACGCCTACAACTGGGGCTACGACCCGCTCCACTACAACGTGCCGGAGGGCTCGTACGCCACCGACCCCGAAGGGACCGCGCGCACCGTGCAGTTCCGGCGGATGGTGCAGGCGATCCACGCGGCCGGCCTGCGGGTGGTGCTCGACGTCGTCTACAACCACACCGCCGCGAGCGGCCAGGCCGAGCACTCGGTGCTGGACAAGGTCGTCCCCGGCTACTACCAGCGGCTGGACGCCAACGGCAAGGTGACCGCGGACAGCTGCTGCGCCGACACCGCGCCCGAGCACGCCATGATGAACCGCCTGGTGGTCGACTCCGTCACCACCTGGGCGCGCGAGTACAAGGTGGACGGCTTCCGCTTCGACCTCATGGGCCTGGACCCGAAGTCCACCATGCTGGACGTGCAGGCGGCGCTGCGCCGGATGACGCCGGACTCGGACGGCGTGGACGGGAAGAACGTCCTGCTCTACGGCGAGGGCTGGAACTTCGGCGCGGTGGCGGACAACGCCCGGTTCGAGCAGGCCACCCAGCGGAACATGGCCGGCACCGGCATCGCCACCTTCGACGACCGGTTCCGGGACTCCGCGCGCGGCGGCAACTTCCAGCTCTCCTCGGCGCCCCAGCAGGGCTTCGCCTCGGGCCTGTTCACCGACCCGAACGGCTCGGCCGCCAACGGCACCCCGGAGCAGCAGAAGGCCCGGCTGCTCCAGCAGACGGACCGGCTCAAGGTGGGGCTGACCGGCAACCTGGCCGACTACTCCTTCACCGACAGCTCCGGACGGACCGTCACCGGAAAGGACGTCGACTACAACGGCGCCCCGACCGGCTACGCGGCCCGGCCCGGCGAGGCGCTCGCCTACGTGGACGCGCACGACAACGCCGACCTGTTCGACGCGCTGGCGTACAAGCTGCCGGCCGGCACCGCGCCCGCGGACCGGGCCCGGATGCAGGCGCTGGCACTCGCGCTGACCGCGCTGTCGCAGGGTCCCGGCTTCGTCCAGGCGGGCAGCGACCTGCTGCGTTCCAAGTCGCTGGACGCCAACTCCTACGACTCCGGCGACTGGTTCAACGCGATCCACTGGGACCCGCGGGACGGCAACGGCTGGGGCCGGGGGCTGCCGCCGGCCGCGGACAACAAGGAGCTGTGGCCCACCGCCAAGGCCCTGCTGGCGGACCCGCGGCTGACCGTGGGCGCCGCCGACATCGCGGCGGCGGGCGCGCAGTACCAGGACTTCCTGCGGATCAAGCGCTCCTCGCCGCTGTTCGCGCTGCCGACCCTGGCGGCCGTGCAGCAGCGGCTCGGCTATCCGCTGTCGGGCACGCCCGGCGAGGTCCCGGGGGTGCTCACCCTGCACCTGGACGGCACCGGGCTGCCGGGCGCGGGGAAGGGGATCACGGTGGTGTTCAACGCGACGCCCACCGAGCAGAGCCAGACCGTCGGCGCGCTCGCCGGGACGGCCCAGGCACTGCACCCGGTCCAGGCCGGCGGCGCCGACCCGGTGGTGAAGCGGTCCGGCTTCGCCGCGGCGACCGGGACCTTCACCGTGCCGGGCCGCACGGTGGCGGTGTTCGTGCAGAGCTGACGGAGTGTCGTCGACCGGGCCCCGTTCCGTCACCGACGGGCGGGGCCCGGGACTGATCCACAGGGTTTCCGGTTCCATTCAATGTATGGAGTTGGCCGGAAACCGCCCCTGGCACGGCCGGAAAGGGGAGGTGCCGCCCCCGCCGGGCCCCGGGGCGGGTACCGCGGGCCGGGTCCGCGCCCTGAGCGCTGGTCAGTGCCTGCGGGGGGTGAGCAAACCTTTTGGCGGATATGAAAACGATCGTCGGATGTTCTTACGGGCGTAACACTCCTGACCGTCCGGCAGATGTACGGCCCGGTAGCTAATCGGCCAATCCATGGCATGCATCTGTCATTAACGGCTCGTTTGCTGCCACGATTCCTCCGGCTGCAGACGAGGGGGCCCCACCCCCCGGTGCGGCTGTCCGAGGTCAGGAACAGCGCGATCCCCCTGCCGAAACGCATTACCACCTTGCTCCGCAACCGCACCCGCGCCGCGCACCGGCGGCGGGGGCCCCCACTGAGTCGCAACCCCGCGGCCAGGTTCTGTCCACCGCCCGCGAACCCCGCGGCGGTCGGAAAAGGAGTCCGCATGTCCCGTTACGCCCACGCTCGGAAGGCAGCGGTTGTCATGGCCGCCACCACCGCGCTGCTGGTGACCGGTTTCCCGGCCCTCGCAACGGCGGTCACCCCCGACGCGCCGGCCGCCGTCGCCGCGCAGCAGGCGAGCCGCGCCGAGCTGATCGCCTCCGCGACCCAGCAGACCGCCGGCCTCGCCCAGACCCTGGGCCTGACCGCGAACGAGAAGCTGGTCACCAAGGACGTCGTCCAGGACACCAACGGTGCCCGCCACCTGCGCTACGAGCGCACCTACGCCGGCCTGCCGGTGCTCGGCGGCGACCTGATCGTCCACCAGGACGCGACCGGTGCCACCACGGGCGTGACCAAGGCCAGCGAGGCCGTGCTGAGCGGCGTGAACACCACGCCGAAGCTCGCCGCGCCGAAGGCCCAGGAGGCGGCGCTGGCCGCCCAGGCCGGCTCCGCGCTCGACACCGCCCCGCGCCTGGTCGTCTGGGCCGCCGACGGGACCCCGAAGCTCGCCTGGGAGACCGTCGTCTCCGGCAAGGAGTCGGACGGCACCCCGAGCCGCCTGCACGTCGTCACCGACGCCGCCACCGGCGCCGTGCTGAGCCAGAACGAGGGCATCAAGACCGGCACCGGCACCGGCGTCTTCGTCGGCAACGTGCCGCTGACCACCACCCAGAGCGGGTCCTCGTTCCAGCTCAAGGACGGCACCCGCGGCGGGCAGTACACCACCGACATGGGCAACCGGACCACCGGCAACGGCACCCTGTTCAGCAAGTCCAGCGACACCTGGGGCAACGGCTCGGCCAGCAACCGCGAGTCCGCCGCCGTCGACGCCCAGTACGGTGCCGCCGCCACCTGGGACTTCTACAAGAACACCTTCGGCCGCAGCGGCATCCGCAACGACGGCGCCGGCGCCTTCAGCCGGGTCCACTACGACACCGGCTACGTCAACGCCTTCTGGGACGACGGCTGCTTCTGCATGACCTACGGCGACGGGTCCGGCGACACCCACCCGCTGACCGAGCTGGACGTGGCCGGCCACGAGATGAGCCACGGCGTCACCTCCGCCACCGCCAACCTCAACTACTCCGGCGAGTCCGGCGGCCTCAACGAGGCCACCTCGGACATCTTCGGCAACGCGGTCGAGTTCTACGCCAACCTGCCGAAGGACAACCCGGACTACCTGGTCGGCGAGCTCATCGACATCAACGGCAACGGCACGCCGCTGCGCTACATGGACAAGCCCTCCAAGGACGGCGGCTCGGCCGACTCCTGGTACTCGGGCGTCGGCAACCTGGACGTGCACTACTCGTCCGGTGTCGCCAACCACTTCTTCTACCTGCTGGCGGAGGGCAGCGGCGCCAAGGTGATCAACGGCGTCAGCTACAACAGCCCGACCACCAACAACATCACCGTCACCGGCATCGGCCGGGACAAGGCGCTGCAGATCTGGTACAAGGCGCTGACCGCGTACATGACCTCCACCACCAACTTCGCCCAGGCCCGCACCGCCACGGAGAACGCCGCCAAGGCCCTCTACGGCGACGGCAGCCCCGAGCTGATCGCGGTCGGCACCGCCTGGGCGGGCGTCAACGTCGGCACCGTGCCCCCGAACCCGGGCGGCGTCACCGTCACCAGCCCGGGCAACCAGAGCACCAAGGTCGGCACCGCCGTCAACCTGGCCATCAAGGCCACCGGCGGCACCGCCCCGCTCACCTACTCGGCCACCGGCCTGCCGGCCGGCCTGTCGATCAACGCCTCCACCGGCGCGGTCACCGGCACCCCGACCACGATCGGCAACTCCAGCGTCACCGTGACGGCGAAGGACTCGGCCGGCAAGACCGGCTCGGCCACCTTCACCTGGGCGGTCACCGACGGCAGCAGCACCTGCACCCCGGCGCAGCTGCTCGGCAACGCGGGCTTCGAGACGGGCACGGCCGCGCCGTGGACCGCCTCCAGCGGCGTCATCGACAACTCGTCCTCGCAGGCCCCGCACGGTGGCACCTGGAAGTCGTGGCTGAACGGCTACGGCTCCACCCACACCGACAGCCTCTCGCAGACGGTCACCATCCCGGCCGGCTGCAAGGCGACCCTGAGCTTCTACCTGCACATCGACACCGGCGAGTCCGGCACCACCCAGTACGACAAGCTGACGGTCCAGGTCAACGGCACCACGCTGAAGACCTACTCCAACGTGGACGCGGCCGCGGGCTACCAGCTGCGGACCTTCGACCTGTCGACCTACGCGGGCCAGACGGTCACCCTGAAGTTCAACGGCACCGAGGACTCCTCGCTGCAGACCAGCTTCGTGATCGACGACACCTCGATCGCCACGAGCTGACCCGGCGCCGGTGAAACCGGCGGAAACCAGGTAAAGACAGGGCAGGGCCCGGCGGGTGCGACCGCCGGGCCCTGTGTCGTGGGCGGGTGCGCGCGGGGCGGGGGAGCGGGGCTCGGGGGCCGGTACGGATCGGCGCCGTGCGGTCCGGGGCCGTGAGCTTCCGGAAACCGTGCGGTCACCCCGGGGCAACCCGCGGGCAACACGAAACACGGGCGAAACGTGTCCGTCCGCGACCGGTAATCCGTTCTCGCCACACTTCCGGCACCTGCTTCCGCACGCAGCCCTCCGGAGGACCCCATGCTCCTGGCCGCTCCCCCCGCCGCGGCCCTGGCCGCCTCCGCGCCGTCGGGGATCGACACCGGCGACACCGCCTGGCTGCTCGCCGCCACCGCGCTGGTGCTGCTGATGACCCCGGGGCTGGCGCTGTTCTACGGCGGCATGGTCCGCGCCAAGAGCGTGCTCAACATGATCATGATGAGCTTCGTCTCGATCGCGGTGGTCACGGTGGTCTGGCTGCTGGCCGGCTACTCGCTCGCGTTCGGCCCGGACGCCGGTGGCTGGGGGCTGATCGGCGGCCTCGACCACCTGGGGATGGCCGGGATCACGCCCGCCTCGGTCACCGGCACCGTCCCCACCGTGCTGTTCGCGACCTTCCAGCTGACCTTCGCGATCATCACCGCCGCGCTGATCAGCGGCGCCATCGCGGACCGGGCCAGGTTCGGCGCCTGGGTGGCCTTCACCGCCGTCTGGACGCTGCTGGTCTACGTCCCGGTCGCGCACTGGGTGTTCGCGCCCGGCGGCTGGATCCTGGCCCGGCTCGGCGCGCTGGACTTCGCCGGCGGCACCGTGGTCGAGGTCAACTGCGGGGCGAGCGGCCTGGCCCTGGCGCTGCTGCTCGGGCCCCGGATCGGCTTCCGCAAGGAGGCGATGCGCCCGCACAGCCTGCCGCTGGTGCTGCTCGGCGCGGGCCTGCTCTGGTTCGGCTGGTTCGGCTTCAACGCCGGTTCGGCGCTGGGCGCCAACGGCCTGGCCGCCTCCGCCCTGCTCAACACCCAGGCGGCCGGCTGCGCCGGGCTGCTCGGCTGGCTGCTGGTCGAGAAGCGCCGGGACGGCCACGCCACCACCCTCGGCGCGGCCTCCGGCGCGGTGGCGGGCCTGGTCGCGATCACGCCGTCCTGCGGCAGCGTCGACCTGCTCGGCGCGCTGGTGATCGGGCTGGCGGCCGGCGTGGTCTGCTCGTACGCGGTGAGCTGGAAGTTCCGCTTCGGCTTCGACGACTCGCTGGACGTGGTGGGCGTGCACTTCGTGGCCGGGGCGATCGGCACCGTACTGATCGGCCTCTTCGCCACCGCCGCGATGACCGGCGGCGCGACGGGGCTGCTGCACGGCGGCGGGTTCGGGCAGTTGGGGCGTCAGCTGGTGGCCGTCGCCGCCGTCGCGGCCTACGCCTTCGCGGTCACCTACGGCATCGGGTGGGCGATCGAGCGGCTGATGGGCTTCCGGGCCGGTGAGGAGGACGAGCTCACCGGCCTGGACCTCGCCGTGCACGCCGAGACCGCGTACGATCACGGCGTCCTGGGCCACGGCGTGCTGGGGCAGGGGACAGTCCAGGCCCGCCCCGCCGCCAGCGTGCTCGCGCACCCGTCCGACAAGGCGCCCTCCGCATGAAGCTGATCACCGCGATCGTGAAGCCGTTCAAGCTGGACGAGGTCAAGCGCGCGCTGCAGGCCGCCGGGGTGCACGGACTGACCGTCAGCGAGGCCAGCGGGTACGGCCGCCAGCACGGGCACACCGAGGTGTACCGGGGCGCCGAGTACCGGATCGACCTGGTGCCCAAGGTGCGGATCGAGGTCGTCGTCGAGGACGAGGACGCGGACCTGGTGATCGAGGCGGTGGTCCGGGCGGCCCGGACCGGGAAGATCGGCGACGGCAAGGTGTGGGCGGTGCCGGTGGAGACCGTCGTCCGGGTGCGCACCGGCGAGCGCGGGCCGGACGCGGTCTGACGGGGCGTCGGCCACCCCACCGGACAGGCGTCACCTCTTTCCAGGGGTGGCGCCTTCGCCATGGGTTCGTCTGCGACCTTTGAAGGTCTGCGGAAACCTTTCTCCCATCCCCTTGACGGGTTTCGGTGGTGACCCTAAGTTCGGCGCAGCACATTTCCTGAAAGTTTCAGCAAGCTTTCATCAGCGGTACCCGGCTGCCCCACCCCAGCCACCCCCACAGGAGACAACGTGGTCACCACCGTTCCCGCCCGCCGGCCTGCCCGCAGAACCGGGCCCGTCCGCAGCGCCAGGCCGGTCCGCGCGGCCGGCGCGCTCGGCGCCTCGGCGGCCCTGGCCCTCTCGCTCACCGCCGCCCTCGGCGCCGCCCCCACCGCACAGGCCGCCCCGCCCGGCGGCGGCAAGGACGTCACAGCGACCCTCTTCGAGTGGCGCTTCGACTCGGTCGCCAAGGCCTGCACCGACACCCTCGGCCCCAAGGGCTACGGCTTCGTCGAGGTCTCACCGCCCCAGGAGCACATCCAGGGCAGCCAGTGGTGGACCTCCTACCAGCCCGTGAGCTACCGGATAGCCGGGCGCCTCGGCGACCGCACGGCCTTCAAGAACATGATCGACACCTGCCACGCGGCCGGCGTCAAGGTGATCGCCGACTCGGTGATCAACCACATGTCGGCGGGTTCCGGCACCGGCACCGGCGGCACCGCCTACAGCAAGTACACCTACCCCGGGTACTACCAGGACCAGGACTTCCACTCCTGCCGGCGGGCGATCGGCAACTACAACGACCGCTCCGAGGTGCAGAACTGCGAGCTGGTCAACCTCTCCGACCTGGACACCGGCAGCGCCTACGTCCAGCGGACGATCGCGGCCTACCTGAACGACCTGGGCTCGCTGGGCGTCGACGGCTACCGGATCGACGCCGCCAAGCACATCGCCGCCGCCGACCTCGCCGCCATCAAGGCGAAGACGGCCAACCCGCAGGCCTACTGGGTGCAGGAGGTCATCTACGGCGCGGGCGAGCCGATCCAGCCCTCCGAGTACACCGGCACCGGCGACGTCGACGAGTTCCGCTCCGGCACCTGGCTGAAGAGCGCCTTCCAGGGCGGCCGGCTCGCCGACCTGTCCGGCTGGGGCGGCGGCCTGCTGCCCACCGACAGGGCCCGCACCTTCGTCGACAACTGGGACACCGAGCGCAACGGCTCCACGCTGACCTACCGGGACGGCTCCGCCTACACCCTGGCCAACATCTTCGTGCTGGCCCACCCGTACGGCTCGCCCAACGTCTACTCCGGCTACGCCTTCACCGGCCACGACGACGGCCCGCCGAACGGCGGCACCGTCAACGCCTGCTACCAGGACGGCTGGAACTGCACCCACGCCTGGCGGCAGGTGGCCAACATGGTCGGCTTCCGCAACGCGGTGGCCGGCACCGGGCTCACCGACTGGTGGTCCAACGGCAGCAACGCGATCGCCTTCGGCCGGGGCGGCAAGGGCTTCGTGGCGATCAACCGGGAGAGCGGCGCGCTCACCCGGACCTTCCAGACCTCGCTGCCGGCAGGCTCGTACTGCGACGTCCAGCACGGCGACCCGGCGGCCGGGGGGTGCACCGGACCGTCCTACACCGTCGGCACGGACGGCCGTTTCACCGCCACCGTCGGCGCCGGCGACGCGGTCGCGCTGTACGTCGGAGCTCCCGGCGGCGGCACCGCGGTGACCGGCGGGGCGTCCTTCGCCGTCAACGCGACCACCAGTTGGGGGCAGAACCTCTACGTGGTCGGGGACAATCCCGCCCTCGGCGCCTGGGACCCGGCCGCCGCGCTGCCGCTCTCCTCGGCCGCCTACCCGCTGTGGAAGCTCGACCTGGCGCTGCCCGCCGGGACGTCCTTCGCGTACAAGTACGTCCGCAAGGACGCCTCGGGCGCGGTCACCTGGGAGTCCGGGGCCAACCGGACCGCGACGGTGCCCGCCTCGGGCAAGGTGGTGCTGAACGACACCTGGCGCCCGTAGGCGGGTGTCGGTGCGGGGGATGCCCGTCAGCGTGGTGCGACGGGCATCCCCCCTACGAGTGGACCGGCGGCCGCAAACCCGTTTCGGCGGGTGAACGCTGGCAGCATCGCGGAATGAGCACCACCCCCGTCGTCCTCGACCTCGAACTCTGCGGCGGCCGCTGGGACGGCCACCGCAAGCGCGTCCACGCCGCCGCCCCGCCGCCCTCGCTGCGGATGGCGCTGCGGACCGAACTGCCCGCCGCCGAGGCGGGCGAGTACTGGCCCACCACCAGCGTCTACCTGCTGGTCGAGGAGGGCGGCGGGCGCCGCTACCGGCACTCCCACGACGAGTAGCCGCCGGGGCCCGTTCGTGGGCTTCCTGGGCCTGGTGGTCGGCTCCGGTCGTCGGCTCAGCCGCGGCCGACGTACGGCATGGTGGTCGCCATCACGGTGGCGAACTGCACATTGGCCTCCAGCGGCAGTTCCGCCATGTGCCGCACGGTGCGGGCCACGTCGGCGACGTCCATGGTCGGCTCCACCGCGATCCGCCCGTCCGCCTGCCGGACGCCCAGGCTCATCGCGGCCGTCATGTCGGTGGCGGCGTTGCCGATGTCGATCTGCCCGCAGGCGATCCGGTACGGGCGGCCGTCCAGCGACAGCGACTTGGTCAGCCCGGTCACGGCGTGCTTGGTCGCGGTGTAGGCGATCGACTGCGGGCGCGGCACATGCGCGGAGATCGAGCCGTTGTTGATGATCCGGCCACCCTGCGGACGCTGCGCCCGCATCTGCCGGAACGCCGCGCGGGCGCACAGGAACGCGCCGGTCAGATTGAGGTCCACCACGGCCCGCCACTCGGCGATGTCCAGCTCGTCCACCGCGGCCGGGGCGCCGAAGGTCCCGGCGTTGTTGAACAGCAGGTCCACCCGCCCGAAGCGTTCGACGGCCGCCGCGAACAGCGCGTCCACGGCCTCCGGATCGGTGACGTCGGTCGGTGTCACCAGGGCCTCCGTGGCGATCGTCCGGGCGGTCTCGCGCAGCGGTTCCGCGCGCCGTCCGGCGAGCACCAGCTGCCAGCCCCCGGCGGCCAGTTCCCGCGCGACGGCCCGGCCGACGCCGCTCCCGGCTCCGGTGACAACGGCGATCTGTTCCAGCATGGCGGACTCCTCGGCTCACGGCGGCTGGCCCGATCGTTCCCGATCCCCGCCCCGGCGTCACTGGTACGAGTGTCCAAGGCCCGGGCGGCGCGGTGGCCGCTCGCTCGTTCGGGCGGTTCCGGCGGTGGGCGGTGGACGGGCCCGCGGTGGTCCCGCGGACGGTCCTGGAGGAGGACTCCGGTCCCGGTCCGGCGGATCCCCGCCGACCGGCGGGGGAGTCCCCCCGCCGGTCGGCAGGGACCGGCAGAGGCTTTACTCGATCGGGAACAAACATTGGATCGGTGCAGGCCGGCGCGCAACCGGCCCGGGGCGGCTCACGTCATAAGATCGCAGGACGGCACGCCGCCGCGCAGGGCGGCGACCAGCCTCCCGGGGGTCCCGCAGACAGTCGCGCCCCGGGCCTGTCCGGCCCCACCCGGGGGCCACCGCCCGGCTCCGCGGAGCGGGCGCGACACCGGTCGGAGAGTTCTCACCGTGCAGCCGCAGTCCTCCCGTTTCCGCGCCGTGCTGACCGGTGCCACCGCCCTGACCCTGGCCGCCGCGCTCGCGGCCTGCGGTAGTACGGACGGGAGCAAGGGCGATTCGGCGAAGGCCGGCGCCGGCAAGGGCACGGCGGCGGCCACCGGCTCCTCCTCCGCGGCCGCCGCCTCCTCGGCGCCCGGCTCCTCGGCGCCCGGCTCCTCCGCCCCGGGCTCCCCGGCCCCGGGCTCCCCGACGGCCGGTTCGACCTCGGCCACCGCGGCGCCCGCCCCGGCCGCCGGGTCCGGCAAGGTGCTGATGCCCACCGGCCCGCAGGCCGCGTTCGGCAAGGCCAGGGACACCGCCGCCGGCCAGATCATGATGACCACCCTGGCCGGCCCCAAGTCCGGGGTCTCCGGCAAGGTCTGGGTCTGGCTCCCCCCGGAGTACAACGACCCGAAGTACGCGAAGACCGGCTTCCCGGTGCTCACCCTGTACGCGGGCGGCCAGAGCGCCGGCTACAACACCTGGACCGACAACCAGCTGCCGATCCAGGAGGTCGACGCCGACCTCGCCAAGCAGGGCAAGGCCCACCCCTTCATCATGATCATGCCGGTGCAGAACCTCGACTCAAACGAGGCCAAGGCCCTGGAGTGCGCCGACATCCCGGGCCAGCCCAAGATCGGCACCTGGATGGCCGAGGACATCCCCGACTTCGTGCGCGCCAACTTCCGCACCGTGAAGGGCCGCGACGGCTGGGGCCTGATGGGCGCCTCCACCGGCGCGTTCTGCAGCGCGAAGCTGGCCCTGCAGCACCCGGACAAGTTCAAGGCCGCCGTCCCGATCGACGGCTACTTCAACCCCGACTCGCCGCTCTGGAAGGGCTACGAGAACGACCGCCAGGCCAACAGCCCCGACCTGCTGGTCGCCCAGGGCAAGGCCGACGTCAGGATGCTGGCCACCGCCGGCGGCGCCAACGCGTACGAGATGAAGCTGGTCAAGGCGTGGGTCGCGAAGGCCGCGCCGCCGCTCACCGTCGAGTACTACGAGCAGCCCGGCGGGAAGCACCTGACCACCGACTTCAAGAAGATGATCCCGGACACCCTGCAGTGGCTCACCAAGAACCTCGCGGGGCCGCAGAGCGACTGAGGCACCCGGGGCACTGGGTCCGGAGCGGACCGGCCGATCGCATCGGCCGGTCCGCTCCGCCGTTTCCGGCGTTCGAGCGCGAGAGTCCCGGTGCTGGCGAGGGTCGCGGCGGAATGTTGCGCCGCGTTCGCCGCCGCGCCCACCGAAGCGGGTCGAACAGCCGCTGAGCTGCACGTCAATCGGACATTGATTCGCCTCTGATGTCCTCTCATCACCCTGGTGGGAGTGCCAGCCCACCACTTCCGCCAGGTCGTGCCAGCCCTGCCCGAGACGTGAAGAGAGTGCCATGCCCAGCCACCTGCTGCCCGTAGCGTCCCCGGTGTCCCCGGCCCTGCCCACCCAGGGCGGCCCCGTGCACGACCGCACCGCCGACGAGGAGCCGCAGGCCTACCGCTTCGCCGGCCTGCGACTGGTGCACTCCGCGCTCCGCCGCGACCTCGCCAGGCTGCCCAACGCCCTCCGGCTGCTGCAGCCCGGCGAGGACGAGAAGGGCGCCGCGCTGCTGCGCCACTGGACCTTCGTCACCGCCGTGCTGTCCTGCCACCACGAGCAGCAGGACACCCGGATCTGGCCGATCGTCCGCCGGTTCGCGCCCGAGCTGCGGCTGCTGCTGAACTGGCTGGAGTCGGACCACCACAACCTCGACCACTCGTTCACCCGGGTCACCACCCTGGTCCGGATCGCCAGCCGGGACACCGGTTCGGTGTGGCCGGTGGCCTACGCGATCGAGGACCTCGCCGCCCGGCTGGAGACCCATCTGCGGGTCGAGGAGCGCCAGCTGCTGCCGCGGATGGAGCTGGTCTTCACGGAGAACTCGCGGGTGGGCAGCCTGCCCGAGCTGCTCGACGTGATGCACTCCGCCGACGGCCCGGGCACGCCGGACGCGCTCGCCTGGCTGCTGGACGGCGTCGAGCCGGCGCTGGTTGAGCGGCTGCTCGCCGACTGCGACGACCTCGTGGCCCGGCACTGGCCGCACTGGCAGGCCACCTACCAGCGGTGCACGGCGCCGCTGTGGGGTCCGCCCGAGGCCTGGGACGCGGCCGGGGAGTGAGCCGAGGGGCTTTTGCGGCCCTTCGGTCTACGCGCGTGGCAGGTGCCGGGGGCCTATGCCGTCGTGCCCGTGCCCGTTGCCGACGGGCCGTCCTGCGCGGCGGGGTTCAGCGCAGGCCGAGGCGGCCCAGGTAGCCCGGCAGGTCGGCGGGGTCGTGGGTGGCCAGGCCCAGGTAGCCGTCCGGCCGGACGACGAACAGGCCCGGTCCGTACACCCGCTCCGTGACTCCGCCGTCGATCCGGTGCCCGTGCACCCCGGCGGGCAGTTCGGGCAGGGCGCGGCCGACCGCGAGCACGGTGACGTGCGGGCCGCGGAACAGTTCGAAGAGCCGCCGCGCCTCGCCGGTCCCGCTGTCGGCGGTGCCGTTCGCGGTGTCGCCCGCCGCGCCGTTCGCCGTACCGTCCAGCGGCGCGTCCGGGGCCCGCTCCCCGGCCCGCAGGGCGTCCTCGGCCAGGCCGGGGCGTGCCTCGACGGTCAACGGGCCGTCCTCGTAGCCGAGCCCGAGCTGTTCGGTGCGCGGGCCGCGCCGCAGTCCGCCGGCCCCGATCCCGCCCGCACGGTGCAGCCGGGTGGAGATCTCCAGCACGTCGGCGGCGATCGGCAGCCGTTCCTCCTCGTAGCTGTCCAGCAGAGCCTCGTCGGCGCCGTGCCGCAGCACCTGGCCGAGCTTCCAGCCCAGGTTGTAGGCGTCCTGGATGCTGGTGTTGAGGCCCTGGCCGCCGGCCGGGGAGTGCATGTGCGCGGCGTCGCCGGCCAGGAAGACCCGGCCCTCCCGGAACCGCTCGGCGAGCGCCGTGCGCGGCCGGAAGCAGGAGGCCCAGTGCACCCGGCCGAGCGCCGACTCCGGCAGGTGGGTGCGGGCCGCGACGGTCCGCCGCACGCCCTCCGGCGAGGTGTCGGGCTCCGTCTCGTTCTCCGCGCTGCCCTCCGCCTCGTTCTCCGCGCTGCCCTCCGCGCCGAACTGGGCGAACAACTGGAACGCGGTGGTGCTCGGCAGCGGGCAGAGCAGCAGCGGGCCGCCGGGTGCCTTCGGCCAGACGTGCCAGTTCCGGCGCTCCAGGCCGTCGATCTCCAGATCGGCGACCAGGGCCGGGCGCGGGTCGACCTGCCCGCCCGTCATCGGGATCCCCACCGCCCGGCGGACGGTGGAGCGGCCGCCGTCGGCGGCGACCAGATAGCGGGCGGAGACGGTCCGTTCGGCGCCGTCGGGGCCGGTCAGCCGGGCCTCGACCCGGTCCGGGAACTGGTCGAGGCCGCTCAGCGCGGTGCCGAGGACGACCTCGCCGCCGAGTTCGCGCAGCCGCTCGTGCAGCAGTTCCTGGGTGCGCCACTGCGGGAGCATCCAGACCGAGGGGAACGGCACGGTCGGGTCCGGGACGACCGGCCCGGGGCCCCCGACGAGGTCCCACTCGCCCTGCGGTTCGCCGTCCTCCCAGTTCAGCATCCGGGGGTAGGGCCGGCCGGCGGCACGGACGGCGGTGAGCAGGCCGAGGTCCTCGAAGACCTCCTGGGTCCGGGGCTGGAGCCCCTTGCCGCGCGAGCCGGGGAACAGCGCCCCCGCCTGCTCGACCAGCAGCGCGGAGACTCCGCGCCGGGCCAGGTCGCAGGCGAGGGTCAGGCCGGTCGGGCCGGCGCCGACAACGAGGACCTCGGTCCGGGTCGGGGCGTGCGTCATCGCACACTCTCCTTAACGTTGTTAAGTAGCTGACGTCCGGAAGCATGGGCTTAACGGTGTTAAGTTGTCAATGCCGCACCGTCGCACCGCAGGGCTGCGCCGGGCGGCCCCGTCGCCGCGAAAGGCGGCCGGCCGTCACGGAAGGAAGGGCGCGACATGCCGCCGAAGCTGGACCGCGCCCAGGTGGTCGACGCCGCCCTGCGCCTGCTCGACGAGACCGGGCTGGAGGGCCTCACCCTGCGCCGGATCGCCACCGAGCTGGACGTCAAGGCGCCCGCGCTGTACTGGCACTTCGCCAACAAGCAGGCGCTGCTGGACGAGATGGCCACCGAGATGCTCCGCCGGATGTACGCCGGGCCGGTCACCCTCCCGGGGAACTGGCAGGAGGCGATCACCACCACCTGCCGCACCCTGCGCACCGCGCTGCTCGGCTACCGGGACGGCGCCAAGGTCTTCAGTGGCACCCGGCTCACCGACTACGGGCACGCCGAGGGACAGGAGGCCCTGCTCGCCGCCTTCCGCCGGGCCGGGTTCGAACTCGCCGACGCCGTCCTGGCCTTCACCACCGCGTACGCGTTCACCACCGGGTTCGTGATCGAGGAGCAGGCCGTCCACCCGGTGCCGGGGGAGCGGGCGCCCGACTACGACCCGGACCGGCGTGCCGCCGCCATCGATCCCGGACACCCGCTCGCCGCGGCCGCGAGCCGGGAGCTCTTCGGGGACTTCGAGCGGCGCTTCGAGCGCGGCCTGGCGATCGTCGTGGCCGGCGTCGAGGCCTCGCTCCGCCCGGAACCCTCGCCCCCGGACCCGTCCTGAGCGGCAACTCCCGCTGTCCCCTAGGGGATTCACCCCGCACGACGTCCGGGTGGGGGCGGCCCGGAGGCTCGGGGGAGGGCCAGGGGCCGGGTGCCGCCGACGGCCGATGGCCGGTCGGCGGCGCGCGCCTACCGTCGGAGCCATGACGAGTGCACCCGCGAACCCGCCCCCGGAGCACCGCCCCGGACTCCGCTCCACCGACCTGCCCGCCGGTCCGGCCACCGACCTTCCCGGTGGTCTTCCCGGCGGCCTGTCCACCAGTCGCCGCCGCAGGCCGGCCGTCCGCTCGGCCGCCCTCGCGGTCGGCGCCGTGCTGCTGCTCGGCGCCGGCCTCACCGCCTGCAAGGGTGGTGTCTCGCTCTGCCTCAACGACAACAGCTGCGATGTCGCCGTGCACACCGAGAAGGCCGACAGCACCCACACCGTCGAGGTCTTCGGCGGCGACAAGACCCTCAGCCTCACCGTGGGCCGGATCACCGACACCACGGCCGAGGTCAAGCTCGGCGAGGACACCAAGACCCTCACCGAGGACGTCGAGACCAGCGTCGGCTCCGCGAAGATCACCCTGCGCCATGCCGACGCGCAGGAGCACACCGCCGAACTCCACGTCGTCCGCTGACCGCCCGTCGGCCCCGCTCGACCCGGCGGGCCCGGTCGTGGAGCGCCGCTACTCCGGCAGGCGGTTGAGCCAGGTGATCGGCGTGACCTCGATCGCCGTCTCCGGCGCACCGTCCCACTCCGAGGGCAGCCCGGCCGCCGTCAACGCCGCCACCACCGCGCGCCCGACCTCGGCCGTCCGCCGCACGGCGGCCTCCGTCGACTCGCCGTCCAGCTGGAACCCGCCGTACCGCAGCATCAACGCACCGCCGTCGGCCGCCCGTTCGGTGTCCTGCTGATGGAAGAACACAAAGCCCCGCGAGTCCTCCTCGGCCTCGCCCCCGATCTCGGCGTAACCGCAGCTCGCACAGCAGGTGAAGTCCATCGCGGCGACGATGCCCAGCTCCTCCAGGGCGTCGAAGGCGGCCTCCAACCGGTCGACGTCGGTCGTCTCCGGCCAGGAGGCCTGCTCCTCCAGCCGCGCCCGCCACAGCGGAGCGACGATCCGCTCCGCCTCCTCCATCGTCAGTCCCTGGTCGTCGAGGACCTCGACCAGGGACTCGGCTATCTCGTCCGGCTCCTGGAAGCCGCACCGGATCAGTTCGCGGGCCCGCTCCTCGGCGTCCCGCAGTACCTCGTCGGCAAGGGTGCTCTGTACGGTCTCCTGGTCCATACCCGCATCCAAGCACCCGCCTCCTTCAACGGCCGGGGCGTGCCGCCCGGTGCTACCGTCCCTCGATGGCCTCTCTCCTCCAGCCCCCGCTGATCACCCGTCTGCTGGCCGCCGAGCGCATCCTGATCGCCGGCGCGGGCGGCGGCTTCGACGTCTACGCGGGCCTGCCGCTCGCCCTCGCCCTGCGGGCCGCGGGCAAGGAGGTGCACCTGGCCAACCTCTCCTTCAGCGAGCTCCACGCCCTGCCCGCCGAGGTCTGGCAGGAGAGCGACCTGGCCCTGGTCCGGCCCGACACCCCGGCCCCGGAGGGCTACTTCCCCGAGCGGACGCTCGCCCGCTGGCTCCGGCTGCACGACATGCCCGACGAGGTCTGGGCGTTCCCCAGGACCGGGGTGCAGCCGCTGCGGGCGGCCTACCGGTCCCTCGTCGAGCGACTCGGCATCGACGCCCTCCTGCTGGTCGACGGCGGCACCGACATCCTGATGCGCGGCGACGAGGCGGGCCTCGGCACGCCGGAGGAGGACATGACCAGCCTCGCCGCCGTCGCCGGGCTCACCGAGGTCCCCGAACGGCTGGTCGCCTGCCTCGGTTTCGGCATCGACGCCCACCACGGCGTCAACCACTCCCTGGTTCTGGAGAACCTCGCAGCGATCGACCGGGCCGGCGGCTACCTCGGCGCCTTCTCCGTCCCGCGCGACAGCCGGGAGGGGACGCTCTACCTGGACGCCGTGGAGCACGCCCGGGCGGCGTTCCCCGAGCACCCGAGCATCGTCCAGGGCTCGGTGGCGGCCGCGCTGCGCGGCCAGTTCGGCGACGTCCGGTTCACCGACCGCACCAAGGGCGGCAAGCTCTTCGTCAATCCGCTGATGACGCTCTACTTCGGGGTCACCGTGGAGGCGCTGGTCGCCGAGCACCGCTACCTCGACCGGCTGGAGCGGACGGTCCTGATGCGCCAGGTCGCCACCGCCATCGGCGACTTCCAGGACTCGTTGCCCGTCCAGCGGCCACCGCGGCAGTTCCCCCACTGACACGCCGGGCCCGGCCGCCGGGCCTCCGTCCCGCGCGACCGCCCCGGGCCGAGGGGCGGGGCGGGTCAGCCGGTGGCGAGGCGGAACTCCAGGTTGCCGAAGCGCACCTGGTCGCCGGGGCGGACCCGGATGCCGCCGACGATCCGGTAGCCGTTCACATGGGTGCCGTTGGTCGAGCCCAGGTCGTACAGCACCCAGCCGTCGCCCTCCCGGCGCAGTTCGGCGTGGTGTCGCGAGACCGAGGCGTCGTTCAGCCGCAGCCCGGATCCGGGGAACCGGCCGATCGTCAACTGCCCGCCCCCGGAGTGGGGGAGGCTCAGCCCCGGCAGCCGCTCGGCCCGCCAGGCCCCGCCCAGGCGCACGCCGAAGGCGGAGACCCGGCCCACCGCGCGCAGCAGGAACCGTCCGACCGGGTTCCCGGCCGGCAGGTCGGCCATCACGGACTTCAGTTCGGCCCGGCTGCTCGCACGGAGCACGAGGTCCAGCCGGCCCAGAAAGGTGTCGTGCGACAGCCGGCCGTTCCCGGCGCCCTCCCGCAACGCGTCGAGGGCCCGCTCCCGCTCGGCCTCGGACGGCCGGACCACCTGTGTCCGGTTCTCACGCGACATCATGGACCGATTCTCGGGTGCCCCCGCCGACCTGTCCAGATTCCCCGGGCTGCCGGTCCGCCGGCTGCGGGTCCGCCGGGTCCGCCGGTGCGGCTCAGGTCTTGCGCGCGGCCGCCACGATCTTGACCGTGGTGTGCAGGAAGCGCGAGGTCACCGCCCCCTGGTAGGACTTCCCGAAGAGATTGCCGGTGGTGACCCACTTGCCGTTCTTCAGGTGCACCACGACGAACGCGGTGCCGGGATCGGCGCCGAGTACCTCGTAGTCGCCCTTCGGCGAGGTGTAGGGGAGCGGGAAGTCCGCGGGCAGCGGCTCGGAGAGGAAGTTCAGCGTGAGCCTGACCTCCGGCGTCACCTCGACCTCCGCGAACGGCTCGGCGTCCAGCACCGCCTGGACCTCGTCCACCGTGCGCAGCAGCACCGGTACCGGGAAGCCCAGCTGTTCGGCCAGGTGCCGCTCGATCCGCTCGGTGAGCGCGGCCCGGGCCGCCGCGTCGGTGGCCTCGGCGGTGAAGAACACGTTGCCGCTCTGGATGTATGAGCCGACGCGCTCCAGGCCCAGCTCGGCGAAGAGCGCGCGCAGCCGCTCCATCCGCACCGTCCGGCCGCCCACGTTCACGGCGCGCAGGAAGGCGATGTAGGTGGTCGTAGTGGTCACCCGGCCAGTGTGGCACCGGGCACCGACAGCGCACGGCGGCGCGAGGTCCGGGCGCCGTCGGTGCGAGCTCCGGGCGAGGTCCGTGCCCGATGTCCGCGGCCCTCGGGAGGCGTCCGGGCGGTGTCCGCCCGGCGGCTGTCAGTGGCCGGTGCCACACTGACGGCATGGCTACCTGGCAGGATTTCGAGCAGGAGGCACCGGATCTGGCCCCCGCCGTGCGGGCCCGCTTCGAGGCCAACAAGCACCACGTCCTGGCGACGCTGCGCAGTGACGGTTCACCCCGGGTGAGCGGTATCGAGGTGGGCTTCTTCGGGGCGGACGTCGTGCTCGGCTCGATGCACGACGCGATGAAGGTGCGGGACCTCCGCCGCGACGCCCGCTTCGCGCTGCACAGCAACCCGAGCGACGAGACACTGGCGGACGGCGACTCCAAGCTGTCCGGCCGGGCCGTGGAGCTCACCGACGAGGCGGAGCGCGCCGCCTACGAGGCCGAGCTCCCGGAGCCGCCGCCCGGCCCGTACGACGCCTTCCGGCTGGAGCTGGAGCAGGTCGTGCACACCACCGTCGAGGGGGACGCGGTCCGGATCAGCTCCTGGCGGCCGGGCGAGCCGGTGCGGCGGTTCGAGCGCCGCTGACACCCGGCCGCCGGTAGCGGCCGGTGTCCCGGGCCGGTACTCCGGGCGGGTGGCCCGGGTACCCCGGGCCGGTACCGCCGAGCGGTACCGGCGGCCGCCGCTACGGCAGGACGGACCTGACCGCCTCCGGCGTGCGCGCCACCACGGCGTGTCCGTCGTCCGCGGTGATGATCGGGCGCTGGATCAGGATCGGGTGCTCGGCCATCGCCGCGAGCCAGGCCGCCCGGTCGCCGTCCTCCCGGCCCCACTGCTTCATGCCCAGGTCCTTGGCCACCGGCTCCTCGATCCGGACGATGTCCCACGGCTCCAGGCCCAGCCGCACCAGCACCTGCTCCAGCTCGGCGACGCTCGGCGGGTCCTCCAGGTAGCGACGCACGGTGAACTCGGCGCCCGCGCCGGTCAGCTCGTTCAGTGCGCTGCGGCACTTCCCGCAGCGCGGGTTGATCCAGATCTCCATCCCACTACCCTACCGACCGGGGCCGACCCCGCCCCGCCCCCGCGCCGCCCGGCCGCCCGCGGCCCCGTGTCCGGACCGCACCGGGTCCACCGCCCCTGCGCGGGAACTCCCCTCCGTCCACCGACAGTTGTCCGTAGCGGAGTTGGATCTACGGGAGGGGAATCCCGCATGGACGGTGCGTCGATCATCGAGCGTCTCATGACCACGGAGGGGCGCTTCGACCCCTACCCGCTCTACGCGCGGGCGCACGAGCTCGGGGCCGCCGCCCCGGCCGGCCCCGCCGCGGTCCTCGTGACCGGGCACGCCGCCGCCAACCAGGTGCTGCGCAATCCCGCCTTCGCCGTGGAGGACACCAGGACCCTCACCGCCGACAACGCGGACCTGCTGGTCCACCCCTCGGTCGTGCTGCTCGGCCACTCGGTCCTCCAGCGCAACGCCCCCGACCACGGCCGGGTCCGCTCGCTCGTCGCCTCGGCCTTCAACGCCCGGCGGGTCGCGGCCCTGCGCCCGGCGATCGCGGCGACGGTCGCCCGGCTGCTCGACGAGCTGGACGACGGGAGCGCCGACGGTTCGCCCGTCGACTTCATGGACGCCTTCGCCTTCCGGCTCCCGGTCGAGGTGATCTGCGAACTGCTCGGCGTCCCCGTCGCCGACCGCCACCGCTTCCGGGGCCTCGCCTCGGACCTCACCATCGCCCTGGAGCTGATCCAGGACCTCGGCGAACTGGCCGCGGCCGATGCCGCCGCGGACGAACTGGACTCCTACTTCGCGGAGTTGGTCGCCGAGCGGCTGGCCAGGCCGACCGGCGACCTGGTCAGCGACCTGGCCCGGATCGCCGCCGACTCCCCGGACCGGATCTCCGGCGAGGAGCTGCTGGGCAACCTCGTCCTGCTCCTGGTCGCCGGCTTCGAGACCACCACCAACCTCCTCGGCAACGGCCTCACCCTGCTCTTCCGCCACCCCGGCGCCGCCGAGGGCCTGCGCACCGGCGGGCTGGACCCCTCGCTGTTCACGGACGAGGTGCTGCGCTACGACTCCCCGGTCCAGCTCACCTCCCGGATCTCCACCGCCCCCGACCTCACGGTGGCCGGCCTGCCCGCACCCACCGGCACCGTGGTGCTGGTGATGCTGGGCGCGGCCAACCGCGACCCGGCCCGCTACGCCAGTCCGGACCGCTTCGACCCGACCCGCACCGACAGCCAGCCGCTCAGCTTCGGCGGTGGCCAGCACTTCTGCCTGGGCAGCCAACTCGCCCGGCTGGAGGCGGACATCGCCGTCCCGGCGCTGCTGGACCGCTTCCCCCGGCTGGCCCCGGCGGGCATTCCGGTGCGCCGCGACCGCCTGGTGCTCCGCGGCTACGAATCCCTCCCCGTCACCACCCGCTGAGCCGCCGCCCGGGGGCGCGCCCGTCCTCGCCCCCGCTTCCGTTCCCGTCCCCGTCCTCGCCCCCGTCCCCGGCCGCTTAGGCGAGCCGGAGGCTGCGGGCGGACTGGTAGCGGCAGCCGGCCGCGGCGAAGGCGGCGGCCGTGGCCCGCACCCGGGCCGGGTCGCCGTCCAGGAGCGCCTGCGCCCGGTCGAGTTGGGCCCCGGCGACCGGGTTGCCCGCGACCGTGGCGCGGGCCCCGGCGAGCCGCTCGCGCGCCTCCGGGTGCCCGCTCAGCACCGAGGCCTCGACCCGCACCGCCGCGTACCAGTGCAGCCAGACCCAGGACACCCACTTCCACACCTCCTCCGGGGCGGGCGACAGCCGCTCCAGCGCGGCCCCCGCCTCCCCCCGGTGGAGCAGCACCGTGGCGTCGAACACCGCGCCGTAGCCGTGGCGGTGCTCCTCCTCGGTGCCCGCCCGGCCGACGACGGCCAGCCAGGACGCCCGGGCGCCGTCGTCGCCGCGCAGCCCGTGCACCATGGCGACCGCCGCGGCCGCCGGGCCGAGCGAGAACGACCGCGGCCGCCCGCCCTGCTCCCAGGCCCGGAGGAACCGCGCCCCGCCCGCGAGCACGGCCTCCTCCTGCCCGGCGAACGCGTCCGCGACCAGCAGCCAGGACGTGGCGTGGTGCCCCACCTCGGCCGTCAGCGGATGCTCGGCGAGCTGCCGCCCCCACTGCCGGGCCCGGTCCAGTTCGCCGACGCCGATCGCCGTCGCGGCGGCCATCGCGAGCGCGTCCACCTGTTCGTGCGCGGTGGCCGGGGTGCGCGGCGCCGGGGCCAGCAGCTCGACCCGGCGGCGGGCGGCCCCGGCGGCCGCGAACGGCTCCCCGGCCCAGCTGTGCGCACCGGAGAGGGCGTCCAGGGCGGCGGACTCGGCCACCGGGTCGCCCGCGCGCCGGGCCAGCTCGACGGCCCGCTCGGCGTACCCGACCGTCTCCCGGGCCGTGTTGTCCGGGCTGCCCTGGACGGAGCCGTAGGCGTCCGCGAGCACGGCCGCCTCGGCCAGGGCGAGGGCGGCCGAGGCCGCCGGAGAGCCGTCGGACAGTTCATCGGCCCGCGCCAGCAGGGTGGTCACCTCCGCGGCGGCGGGAAGGCGGACGAAGGTGCTGGAGAAGCGGTGGGCGACGGTGGCGGCGGCCGCCAGGTCGCGGGCGGCCCCGGCCGGGTCCCCGGCGTCGATCGCTGCCGCCGCGGCGGCGCGGTGGAGGCGGTACATGTCGTCGCCGAGGCGTCGGCACCCGGCCACCCGGGCGGCCTCCCGCAGCGCGTCGGCGGCGTCGGCGGCGTCGGCGTCGGTGGGGGAGCCCTGGACGGAGGAGTCGTCGGCGAGGGCGGCGGCCTGTTCGAGCCGCTGCTGGGCCTCGCCGAGCAGATGCCGGTCGAAGGCGAGCCCGGCGAGGCCGAGCGCGAGTCGGCGGGCGTCGGGCCGCCGCTCGGGCCGCTCGGCGGCCCAGGCCAGCGCGGTCCGCAGCTCCTCGGCCAGCGCGTCGAACCCGGCCTGCCAGGCGCCCTCCCGCAGCTGCCGTTCCTCGTCCGTCGCCCCCGCCAGTCCGTCCGCGCCGCTCAGGCACCAGTCGAGGTGGCGCCCCCGCACCCGCGCCGACTCCCCGGCCCCGTCGAGCCGTTCGGCGCCGTACTGCCGGATCGTCTCCAGCGCCCGGTAGCGGGTGCCGTGCGCGGACGGGACGGCGGTGAGCAGGCTCTGCTCGGCGAGCCGGCCGAGCCCGTCGGCCACGGCGCCCGCGTCGAGCGGGGCGAAGCCCGCCACCGCGACCGCCGCCCCGGCCGTGAACGGCAGCACGAACGCCGACACCCGCCGCAGCAGCGCCCGGTCGGCGGGCTCCAGCAGTTCGTGGCTCCAGTCCAGGACCGCCCGCACCGAGCGGTGCCGGTCGTCCGCGCGCGGGCCGCCCGCCAGGATCCGCAACTGGTCCGACAGGCCCGCCCGGAGCCCGTCCAGCCCGAGCGTCGGCCAGCGGGCGGCCGCCAGTTCGATCGCCAGCGCCATCCCGTCGAGCCGCTCGCAGACGGCCGCGATCCCGTCCCGGAGCGCCGGGTCCGGCGCCACCCCGGCCGCCGCGGTGGCCCGTTCGACGAACAGCGCGACCGCCTCCGAGCTCCCGCCGCCGTCCCGCGACAACGGCGGTACGGGGAAGACCCGTTCGAAGGGCACCAGCAGCCGGGCCCGGCTCGTCGCCAGCACCCGCACCTCCGGGCAGGACGCCAACAGCCGTTCCAGGAAAGGCGCGACACCCTCCCTCACCTGCTCACAGTTGTCCAGCACCAGGAGCGCCCGGCGTTCGGACAACGCGGCGCACACCGCCTCGTCGAGCCCCTGTCCGGGCTGCTCGCCGACCCCCAGGACGGCCGCGACGGCCGCCGCCACCCGGTCCGGACCGGCGACCGGGGCCAGGTCGACGAACCACACCCCGTCGGCGAACCCGCCGGCCGCCTCGGCCGCCACCGCCAGCGCCAGCCTGGTCTTGCCCACGCCGCCGGGCCCGACCGCCGTCACCTGCCGATGGTCCGCCAACAGCACCGCCAGCGCGGCACGTTCGCGCTCCCGCCCCACGAACTCCGTCAGCGGCGCCGGCAGCGCGGGGGCCGGCCGGGGCCGCTCGGCACGGGCGAGTTCGACCGCCCGCCGGGACAGCGCGCGCCGGTCCGGCAACGCCAACTTGCGCAGCAGCGACGAGGTGTGGGACTCGACCGTGCGCACGGAGATGAACAGCCGAGCGGCGATCTCGGCATTGCTGAGGTGTTCGCCGAGCAGCGCGAGCACATCGGCTTCGCGGGGCGAGATCACAGGAGTCGGCACCGCGTCATTATGCGGGGCGGCTCCGTGGTCCGTTCCGTGGTCACCACGGATGTGGCCCCCGCCCCGCCCGGAGGAGGCTGTGTCCAACGCCGCCGACGAGCACAGGAGTGAGAGACCATGACCGGACCGCGCCCCTCCGCCGAGCGCCGCCAGGACATCGAACGGCGCCTCGCCGAGGACGTCGACGTCTGGGTGGCCACGGCCTCGCCGGACGGCGTGCCCCACCTCGTCCCGCTCTCCTTCGACCACGACGGCGGAGCGCTGCTGCTCGCCACCCCGGTCGGCAGCCCGACCGGCCGCAACCTCGCCGCCGCCGGCACCGTTCGGCTGGCACTCGGCCACACCCGGGACGTCTGCATGATCGAGGGCGAGGTCGAGGCCCTCGGCATCGACGACCTCCCGTACGAGCGGGCGGACCGCTTCGCCGCCCGCACCGGCTTCGACCCGCGGGCCTCGGCCGTCCGGTACGGCTGGTTCCTGGTCACGCCCCGCCGCGTCCAGGCCTGGCGCGAGGAGAACGAGCTGTCCGGCCGCGAGCTGATGCGCGACGGCCGCTGGCTCGACGAACCGGTCAGTTCTTGAGAAGCCTTCCCCGGCGCTCCCGCGCCACCATGAAACCGTCCCGCCCCACCAGTCCCACCGAGGAGCCCACCATGACCACCACCGCTTCGAAGACCCCCACGTCCAAGACCCCCACCCAGCCCTTCGACGGCTTCACCGAGGACGAGCGCGCGGCCATGAAGGAGCACGCCAAGGAGCTCAAGGCCGCCGCCCGCCGCAACCCGCGCACCGCCAAGGCGGACGCCGAGCAGGAGGTCCTCGCCAAGATCGCCGAGATGGAGCCGGCCGACCGCGCCCTCGCCGAACGCGTCCACGCCCTCGTCCGGGCCGCCGCCCCCGCCCTCACCCCCAAGCTCTGGTACGGCATGCCCGCCTACGCCAAGGACGGCAAGGTCCTCTGCTTCTTCCAGTGCGCCCAGAAGTTCAAGTCCCGCTACGCGACACTCGGCTTCAGCGACGTGGCCACCCTCGACGACGACACCATGTGGCCCACCACCTTCGCCCTCACCGCCCTCACCCCCACCACCGAGGCCCGCATCACCGCCCTCCTCACCACGGCGACCGCCTGACCGTCCCCGACTCCCGCCCGACTCACCCGGCCCGGTTGGCCCGGAAGGCGCGCCGGTAGGCGGCGGGTGTGGTGCGCAGGGCCTCGTGGAAGCGGCGGCGCAGATTGACGGCGGAGGACAGGCCGACCCGGCGGGCGATGGTCTCCACCGGCAGGTCGGTCTCCTCCAGGAGGGCCCGGGTGGCGGCGATCCGCCGGTCCAGCAGCCAGCGTCCAGGGCTGATGCCCAGTTGTTCGGTGAAGCGCCGGGTCAGCGTCCGGGCCGACACCTGGGAGCGGACGGCCATCTCGGAGACGCTCACCGGCCGGTCCAGCCGTTCGGCCAGCCACTCCAGTAGCGGTGCCAGCGAGCCGCTGGCCGGCGGAGCGGGCAGTTCGGCGTACTGCAGCTGACAGCCCTCGCGGTGCGGCGGCATCACCATCTGCCGGGCGATCCGCAGGGCGTGCGCGGCGCCGTGGTCCTCGCGCACCAGGTGCAGACAGAGATCCGCCCCGGCTGCGGCACCGGCGCTGGTGGCGACATCGCCGTGGTCCACGTAGAGCACCCCGGGGTCGACCCGGACCCGCGGGAACCGGGCGGCCAGCTCGGTGGCCCGGGCCCAGTGGGTCGCGGCCCGGCGGCCGTCCAGCAGTCCGGCGGCGGCGAGCACGAAGGCACCGGAGCAGAGGCCGACGACCCGCGCGCCGCGCCGGTGCGCCCGGCCGACCGCGTCGACCACCGTCGGCGGCACCTCCGCGCCCGCCGGGTGCTGCCAGCCGGGCACGAGCACGGTGTCCGCGTCCTCCAGTGCGTCCAGCCCGGCGGTGACCAGGAGGTCGTAGCCCGCCCGGGTGCGGACCGGGCCGGGGTGCTCGGTGCAGACCCCGAACGTGTAGTGGGCGGGGACGGCCGGGCCGTGGTCGCCGAACACCTCGGTCGCGCAGGCCAGCGGGAAGGTGTCCTGCGGGGGCAGCAGCAGGGCCACCACCCGGTGCGGCGCGGTGGGACCGGGGAGCGGACGCGGCGTCATGGCGGGAAAGTACCCCATCGTGTCGTTCGGGACACTGGGACCAGGCGATTGGTCTGAACCACCATCTCTGCTGTGACCACCGCCGAGACGCACACCCCACCTGCCCCGCACTCCGGCCCCGGACTCCGGGACGCCCGCAGCCCCTTGTGGACCGGACCCTTCACCCTCTACTTCACCGCCCGCGCGGTCTCCGTGCTCGGCGACGCGATGATGCCCGTGGCCGCCGCGCTCGCGGTCGGCGCGCTGTACGGCGTCTCCGGGGCCGGCCTCGTCCTCGGCACCTGGACCGGGACGTTCGTGCTCCTGGTGCTGTTCGGCGGGGTGCTCACGGACCGGATCGGCGCCCGTCGGACAATGGTCGCCGCCGATCTCGTACGGGTGCTCACCCAGGGCGTGCTGGCGGCCGCCTTCTTCGCCGGACGGCCGCCGTTCTGGCTGCTGGTGACCATGGCGGCGGTGGCCGGCGCCGCCGTCGCGATGTTCCTGCCGGGCGTGAACGGGATGGTCCCGCTGGTCGCGGCCGACCCGCAGCGGGCGAACGCGACCCTCAAAGTGGCCGACGCGCTCGCCCACCTGCTCGGCCCGGCCCTGGCGGGACTGCTGATCGCGCTGACCGGCGCCGGGGCGGTGTACGCGATCGACAGCGGCACCTTCCTGCTCAGCGCCCTGTGCCTGGCACTCGTCCGGCCCGCCCCGGCCGACCCCGGTCCCACCGCCCGCACCGGCGGCCCGCTCCGCATCGAACTGCTCCAGGGCTGGCGGGAGTTCCGCGCCCGTACCTGGATGTGGGCGGTGATCCTCGTCTGGATGGTCTTCGGCGTCCTGCTCTTCGGCCCACTGGTGCCGCTGGGTTCGGCCCTGGTCGCCGACCGGCTCGGTCCGAACGCCTACGGCCTCGCGGTCTCCTTCCTCGGCGCCGGCACCGTACTCGGCGGCCTGGTGGCCCTGCGACTGCGCCCGGCCCGCCCACTCGCCGCGGGCACGGCGGCCATGGTGCTGTACACCGCGCTGCCGCTCTGCGTGGCCGTGGACGCCGGCCTGCCACTTCTCCTGGCGGGCCACGTCCTCGGCGGCGCCGCCCTGGCGTTCTGGTCGGTGATGTGGGCGACCAGCGTGCAGACCCACACCCCGCCCACCGTGCTCAACCGCGTCTCCGCCTACGAGTTGGCGGGTTCGGTGTCCGGCATCTCGCTCGGCCAACTGCTGGCCGGCCCGGCCACCGCACTGGCCTCCCCGGCCCACCTGCTCCTCCTGTCGGCCGCCGCCTGCCTGGCCGGCTGCGCGACCCTCATCGCCACCCCCGCCATCCGCAACCTCCCCCGTACCCCACCCGCTGGCCCGACCTTCACCGGGTGACCGGCTCGTGTTCGCCGTAGGTCACTCGTTCGGTGTCGGCAGCGGGGTGTTCTCCTGGCTTGCGAGCCGGTTGTCGTCCCGCTGCACACCGATGGAGGTCGCGCTTGCCGACGGGGCGCCGGCCTCCTGCTCCTGCTCGTCCTCCGCAGGTCAGCGAGGCGCTGACCTGCGGAAACGGCGAGAGGTCGAACTGCGTTACCGCAGGTCGGAGCTGCTCCTACAGGTCGTAGTAGAGCTCGAACTCGTGCGGGTGGGGGCGGAGGGCGATGGGGGCGATCTCGTTGGTGCGCTTGAAGTCGATCCAGGTCTCGATGAGGTCCGGGGTGAAGACGTTGCCCGCGAGGAGGTACTCGTGGTCGGCTTCGAGGGCCTCCAGGACGGCCGGGAGGGAGGACGGGACCTGGGGGACGCCGGCGTGCTCCTCGGGGGCCAGCTCGTAGAGGTCCTTGTCGACCGGCTCGAGGGGCTCGATCTTGTTCTTGATGCCGTCCAGGCCGGCCATCAGCATGGCGGCGAAGGCGAGGTAGGGGTTGGAGGACGGGTCGGGGGCGCGGAACTCGATGCGCTTGGCCTTGGCGTTGGAGCCCGTGATCGGGATCCGGATCGCGGCGGAGCGGTTGCGCTGGGAGTAGACCAGGTTGACCGGGGCCTCGAAGCCGGGGACCAGGCGGTGGTAGGAGTTCACCGACGGGTTGGTGAAGGCGAGCAGCGACGGCGCGTGCTTGAGCAGGCCGCCGATGTAGTAGCGGGCGGTGTCGGAGAGTCCGGCGTAGCCCTGCTCGTCGTAGAAGAGCGGCACGCCCTCGGTCCACAGCGACTGGTGGACGTGCATGCCCGAGCCGTTGTCGCCGAAGATCGGCTTCGGCATGAAGGTGGCCGTCTTGCCGGCCCGCCAGGCGACGTTCTTGATGATGTACTTGAACAGCATCAGGTCGTCGGCGGCATGCAGCAGGGTGTTGAACTTGTAGTTGATCTCCGCTTGGCCGGCCGTGCCGACCTCGTGGTGCTGGCGCTCGACCTCCAGGCCCGCCTTGGCGAGTTCCAGGGACATCTCGGCGCGCAGGTCGGCGAAGTGGTCGACCGGCGGGACGGGGAAGTAGCCGCCCTTGTACTTGACCTTGTAGCCGCGGACGTCGCCCTCGGTGGAACCGGAGTTCCAGGCGCCGGCCTCGGAGTCGATGTGGTAGTACGAGGCGTTGGCGCTGGTGTCGAACCGGACCGAGTCGAAGACGTAGAACTCGGCCTCGGGGCCGAAGAACGCGGTGTCCGCGATGCCGGAGGAGGCGAGGTAGGCCTCGGCCTTCTTGGCGACGTTGCGCGGGTCGCGGCTGTAGGCCTCGCCGGTCACCGGGTCCTGGATGAAGAAGTTGATGTTGAGGTGCTTCTCCTGGCGGAACGGGTCGAGCCTGGCGGTGGCGAGGTCGGGGACCAGGGCCATGTCGGACTCGTGGATGGCCTGGAAGCCGCGGATCGACGAGCCGTCGAACATCAGGGTCTCGGACGGGTCGAACGTCGCCGCGGGTACGGAGAAGTGCTGCAGAACGCCTGGCAGGTCGCAGAAGCGGACATCGACGAACTTCACGTCGTTGTCCTGGATGAACTGCTTCACTTCGGCGGCGTTGTTGAACATCCATCCTCCTCGGCGTAGCGAATGGGGCTCACCCTAGGAATGGGCCGTTTCCGGCCGGTGACCCAGTCGTTTCCTGAATGTTAACCGCACACGTCACGCGGGCGGCAAAGCCCTACGGTCCTGGACAAAACGCCTCGCCCGGCCAGGTGGGGGCGTTGAAGTGGTCTGGACCACTGGGGAAGGGCGGGGGAAAGCCGGCGGCGGCCGATTCACTCTCCGGTGGCGCGCGCGGGCGGGCGGCGCGGTGCGGGTCGGGGAGGCGGTGGCCGTCCCCGGTGTTCGCCCGGTTAATGTGGATTCGTGGACACCAGAGAAGCGTTGGGATCGTGGATCGACGGCCCGAAGGCGGCCGCCGAGAAGATGGGAGCCGACTTCGGCTACCGCGGTGAGCGCCTCGGACTGCCCAAGGAGGGTTCCGGCTCGATCGCGGGCCCGGGCCGGCGGCTGGGTGCCCTGTTCGTCGACGGCTGGCTGGTCGCCGTCGTCGCCTACGGGCTGCTCGGCAACGGCTCCGCGGGCTCGGCGAACATGTGGACCACTCCGCTGCTCTTCGCCGTCATCGTGCTGCTGCTCGCGACGACCGGGACGACCTTCGGCAAGCGGCTGTTCGGCCTGCGGGTGGTCCGGCTCGACGGCGGCCGGGCGACCATCCCGCAGGTGCTGCTGCGGACGGCGCTGCTCTTCCTGGTGGTGCCGGCCCTGGTCTGGGACCGCGACACCCGGGGGCTGCACGACAAGGCGGTCGGCACCGTCGAGGTCCGGATCTGATCCCGAGCCGGTGCGAATGCCGGAACCCCGAACGTCGGAACGCCGAACGCGCCGTAATGCCGAACGGCCCCGCTGCGGAAGCTCCGCGGCGGGGCCGTTCTGGTGTCGACGGGGGAGGGGCTCAGCGAGCCTGGCCGCCCTTGGGCATCCGGGCGCCCTTGGGCATCGGGCCCTTGGGGATGGGGGCCTTGGAGAGCAGGTCGCCCAGCGCGCGCAGCCGGTCGTTGGTCTCGGTGACCTGGGCGGGCGTGATGGCGCGCGGCAGACGCATCAGGTGGATCTGCAGCTTCTTGAGCGGGACCTCGTCCTTGCCGTCGCCCACCACGATGTCGTGCACCGGCACGCCGTCGCCGACGACCCGGGCCATCTTCTTCTTCTCGGACGCGAGCAGCTGGCGGACCCGGTTCGGGTTGCCCTCACCGATCAGCGCGATGCCGGCCCGGCCGACGGCGCGGTAGACCGCGTCCTGGCTGCGGGTGACGGCCACCGGCGTGGAGCTCGCGCTCCAGCCGCGCCGGATGTTGTTCAGCACAGCGGCGACGGCGCCCGGCTGGCCCTCCATCTGCCCGAACGCCGCGCGCTCGGCCCGGCGCCCGAAGACGATCGCCATGGCCAGGAAGGCCACGATGAAGCCCAGGATTCCCAGGTAGACGGGGTGCTCGATCGCGAAACCGATGGCCAGGAACACGCCGAAGGTCAGCAGGCCGACGCCGGCGATGATCAGGCCGATCTTGGTGTCGACCTTCTTGGTCATGGTGTATGCCAGGCGGATCTGCTTCAGTCGCCCGGGGTTCTCGGATGTTTCCCTCGCCATAACGCTCATGGTACGTGGCGCGGGTACGGGATATCCAAGCCCGGGTACCCGTTCGCCCCGAACCGTGACCCGGGTGCCCCTGTTCCGCCCGGTGTGTCGCCCCCCGAACTGCCCCTGAACTGCCCTCGAAGTACTCCTGACGTACCCCTGGAGTACCGTCCTCCACCCCGGCTCCCCACCCCTCGGCGCCCGCCGCTGTCCGCCGTCAGCGGCGCGCGGCGTTCGCCGGTCCGCCCACCGGGGCGCCCGCCGGTCCGCCGTCGAGTTCCCGCGCCGCCGCGTGCCTGCGGTTCTCGCAGACGGCGGCCCAGGCGTTCCGCCGCGCCTGGCGCTGGCCGCCCGCCAGCAGCACGCTCTCGGCCAGCCGGAGCGCGGTGCCCACCGACCGGAGTTCCACCCGGAAATCGACCCGCATGCCGAAACAGCTCCCCTCGGACCGAGCGGCCGCGCGCGCGGACCCGTGACCGGGTGCGCGCGGAGGTGCGGACGTGCTCGGAGGTGTGGCTGAGAAAAATCGAACACTCATGGAGACGCCATCATCCCCACTCCGTGTTACCAGTCCGTGACCAGGCAGTCAAAGTCCGGTGAAGCGAAAGGGGCGGAGCCGAAGCCCCGCCCCTCCGATGGCGTGAAACCGTCGCCGCTGCCCGTCAGACCGCCGCGACCGGGGCGTCCGCGACCGGGGAGGACGCGGCCGGGGCCGACGCCGCCGTCCCGCTCTGCCGCTCGCGGTGCTCCAGCGCCTGCCGGTACAGCCGCCCGGCGCGGTACGAGGAGCGGACCAGCGGGCCGGACATGACCCCGGCGAAGCCGAGCTCCTCGGCCTCCTGCTGCAGCTCGACGAACTCGTGCGGCTTGACCCACCGCTCCACCGGGTGGTGGCGCAGCGACGGCCGCAGGTACTGGGTGATGGTGATCAGCTCGCAGCCGGCCCCGACCAGGTCGGCCAGCGCCTGGCTGACCTCCTCGCGGGTCTCGCCCATGCCCAGGATCAGGTTGGACTTGGTGACCAGCCCGGCCTCGCGCGCCTGGGTGATGACGTTCAGCGAGCGCTCGTAGCGGAACGCCGGGCGGATCCGCTTGAAGATCCGCGGCACGGTCTCGACGTTGTGCGCCAGCACCTCGGGGCGCGAGGAGAAGACCTCGGCCAGCTGCTCCGGCACCGCGTTGAAGTCCGGGATCAGCAGCTCGACGCCGGTGCGCCCGGCCTCGCGGGCGGCGGTCAGCGCGTGCACCTGGCGCACGGTCTCCGCGTACAGCCAGGCGCCGCCGTCCGGCAGGTCGTCGCGGGCGACGCCGGTGATGGTGGCGTAGTTGAGGTCCATCGTGACGATGGACTCGGCGACGCGGCGGGGCTCGTCCCGGTCGAAGTCGGCGGGCTTGCCGGTGTCGATCTGGCAGAAGTCGCAGCGGCGGGTGCACTGGTCACCGCCGATGAGGAAGGTCGCCTCGCGGTCCTCCCAGCACTCGAAGATGTTGGGGCAGCCGGCCTCCTGGCAGACCGTGTGCAGCCCTTCCTTCTTCACCAGCGACTGGAGGGCGTTGTACTCCGGCCCCATCTTCGCGCGGGTCTTGATCCACTCGGGCTTCCGCTCGATGGGGGTCTCGCTGTTGCGGACCTCCAGGCGGAGCAGCTTCCTGCCGTCGGGCGCGACAGCGGACACGTGCGACTCCTAGAACTAGACGGGGTACCCCCAGGGTACGCCTGTGCTTGTACGGCCTTCGCCGGGGCCGGGACCCCGCAATCGCAGGGCAACAGGGCTACCGGCAAGTAGATTCCCGGGTGCGGGACCGGCGTCCGGACCGGCATGGGACTGGCATCCGGACCGGCATCGGGACTGGCATCCGGAACCAGCGTCCGGACCGGCGTCCGGGCTCAACGCCCGGAACCGGTTCCGCGGGCTCAACGCCCGGTCGCCGGCTCCGGCAGCTCGGCGAGCACCTCGGCCAGGTGCTTCTCGACCAGCGGCAGCGCCTCGGCGACGGGAAGGGCCCGCCCGAGCTCGCCGGCCAGCGAGGCGACCCCGGCGTCCCGGATGCCGCACGGCACGATCCGGTCGAACCAGGTCATGTCCGGGTCGCAGTTCAGCGCGAAGCCGTGCATGGTCACCCCGCGCGCGACCCGGACGCCGATCGCGGCCAGCTTGCGGTCGTCGCCGCGCTGACCCGCGTTGGACGGCGCGTACTCCGGACCGGCCAGTCGGGGGTCGATGCCGAGCGGCAGGCCCATCCGCAGGGTGAGCTTGCCGATGTCCACCACCTGCGCGGGGTCCACCACCGCGTCCGGGATGTCCCCGCCCAGCACCCAGACGCCGCTGCGGCCCTCGACCCGGGTGGTCCCGACGCCGAACGCGCCGCAGGCCCGGATCAGCGCCTCTTCCAGCCGCCGCACGTACGCGATCACGTCGATCGGGTCGGGCAGCTTGACGATCGGGTAGCCGACCAGCTGGCCGGGGCCGTGCCAGGTGATCTCGCCGCCCCGGTTCACCTCGACCACCGGGGTGCCGTCCAGCGGCAGGTCCGCCGGATTGGTGCGCTTGCCCATCGTGTACACGGGCTGGTGCTCCAGCAGCAGCACCGTGTCGGGGATCTCGTCGGCGACCCGGAGGGCGTGCAGCC
Organism: Kitasatospora purpeofusca; assembly: GCF_000718025.1. Taxonomy (GTDB): domain Bacteria; phylum Actinomycetota; class Actinomycetes; order Streptomycetales; family Streptomycetaceae; genus Kitasatospora; species Kitasatospora purpeofusca. The sequence goes on along the minus strand of NZ_JODS01000001.1, from coordinate 540,613 downwards.
GCTGCTGCTCCTCCCAGGCCTCCTGGTACGGGACGGCACCGTCGCCGATGCCCATCCGGACGAACCGAACGTTCTCGCTCACCGCTGCTGCTCCTTGCCAGGCGTTCGAGACCAACCTCGCCACTGTACGCCCCGGCCCGTACGGACCGTCCAGGCGCCCGCTCAGGCCCCCGACAGCAGCTGGAGCCGCAGGGCCAGCTGGAGTTCCAGCGAGCGCTCGGGACCGTTCCAGTCCTGGCCCAGCAGTACCTCGACCCGGTCGAGGCGCTGGACGACGGTGTTCACATGGACGTGCAGCTCGTCCTTGGCCCGGGTGAGGCTGCCGCCGCAGTCGAAGTACGCGCGCAGGGTGCGGACCAGCTCGGTGCCGCGCCGGGCGTCGTAGTCCAGCAGCGGCCCCAGCGTCGCGCCGACGAAGCCGGAGACGTCGTGGCCGTCGCCGAGCAGCACCCCGAGGAAGCCGAGCGACCCCGCCGAGGCGCCCTCCCCGTCCCGGCCGAGCACCCGCAGCGCCCGGACGCAGCGCAGCCCCTCGGCGTACGCGGCGGCCAGCGCGACCGGTCCGGAGGCGGGGCGGCCGGCGCCCACCGTGACCGGGAAGCCCGCCAGCCGGGCCAGCCGCTCGGCGGCCTGTTCGGCCGCCCGCTGGGCGACGTCCCCGGCCGCGGTTCCGCCCGCCGTGCAACCGCCCGCCGCCCCGACCGGCGCCCCGCTCTCGGAAACAGCCCCGGCCCCGGCCTCGACCGGAGCACCGCCCCCGCCCCCGCCCCCGTCCGGGACCAGCAGCACCACCGCCTCGCCGTGCTCGGCACTGATGCCCCGGGCGCCGAACAGATACCGCCCGGCCGCCCCCGCCAGCCGCGAGCGCACGGCGGCCGGACCCCCGCCGACCCCGCCGCGCCCCGGCTCGGCGACCAGCACCAGGTGCGGCCGCCCGAGGTCGACGCCCAGCCGGCGCCCCCGCGCGGTCAGCCCGGCCGGATCCCGGTCGGGAGCGGTGAGCAGGTCGGCCAGCAGCTCGCCGCGGACCCGGTTCTCCGTCTCGGCGACCGACCGCCGCAGCAGCAGGAGCAGCGCGGTCACCACTCCGGCCCGTTCGAACAGCCTGCGGTCGGCGTCGTCGAGGTCCGGCCGGCCGCGCAGCACCAGCGTGCCGAGCTGCTCCTGCCCGGCCAGCACCGCGCACACCCAGGCCCCGCCGTGGCGCACCGCGCGCCCCTCGGCCCGGGACGCCGCCGCCGTCTCGGCCGGCCCGGCGCCGGGTGCGGCGGCCCGTCCGGCGAGCGGCTCGCCCTCGGTGTCCAGTACGGCTATTCCCCCACCGAGCAGCGCGGCCACGGCCGCGGCGACGTCCGGCACCTCGGCCCCGCGCAGCACCAGGTCGGTGAGCCGGTCGTGGCCCCGCTCGGCGCGCTGGACGGCGGCGGAGTGGGCGCGGATCAGCTCGTTGGCGCTGTTCAGCTCGGCGAGCGCGGACCGGGTGTCGGCGAGCGCCTTGGCGGTGTCCAGCGCGATCGCGGCGTGCGCGGCCAGGGTGCACAGCAGTGCGACCTCGTCGGGGGAGAACGCGCGGGGCGAGCGGTCGGCGGCGAACAGCACCCCGATCACCCGCCCGCCGAGCAGCAGCGGGACGCCGATGATCGCCACCAGGCCCTCGTCGACCACGCCCGCGTCGATCACGTCGGTGTGGTGGAAGCGGTCGTCGGTGCGGTAGTCGGGGGTGGCGTACGGGCGGGCGCTCTGCGCGACCAGGCCGCCGAGGCCGTCGCCGAGGCTGAGCCGCAGGGTCTGGAAGAGGACCGAGACCGAGCCGTCGGTGACCCGCATGTAGGTGTCGCCGGCGGCTTCGTCCGGGAGGGTGAGGTAGGCGGTGTCGGTGCCCAGCAGCATCCGGGCCCGGCGGACGATCGCCTGCAGCACGGAGTCGAGGTCGCGGGAGGCGGCGAGGTCGCCGGCGGTGTCGAAGAGGGCGGTCAACTCGGCCTCGCGGCGCCGGTGCTGGCGCAGGGTCCGGTGGACCCGCAGTGCCTGCCAGGTCGCGTCGTCGATCTCGCCCAGCACGTCGGCCGGCGCGCCCCGGCGGCGCGCGTCGGCCAGCACGTCGGTGAAGTCCTCGGTGGCGGCGCCGGAGGCGAGCAGGTCCAGCAGTCGCCGCAGTGCGGGCGCCGAGCCGGCGTGGAGGTCGTTCATGGTACGGCCGCCAATCGGCAGTGGGTGTTCGTGTCCCGGGGAGGGAAGCGCGATGCTAGCCGCTCGGCCCGGGTGGCCGTAGCCCGCCGGCGCCCGTACGGTGACGGGCGCCGGCGGGCCGGACGGCGTGTCAGGCGGTGGCCGCCTTCCCCACCGTGGCCGCTCCCGGCTCCGCGCCGTCCTCGGCCGGTCGGCCGCCGGTCACCTCCGCCAGGTCGTGCCCGCGCGTCTCCCGTCCGCACAGCACCGCCAGGACGGTGATCGCGGCGGCGATCGCCACGTACACCGAGATCGGGGTCGAGCTGCCGTAGTCCTTCAGCAGCGCGGTGGCGATCAGCGGTGCGGGTGCGCCGGCGGCCACCGAGGCGAACTGCGCGCCGATCGACGCGCCCGAGTAGCGCATCCGGGTGGCGAACAGCTCGGAGAAGAAGGCGGCCTGGGGCGCGTACATGGCGCTGTGGAAGACCAGGCCGACGGTCACCGCGAGCACCAGCGACCCGAAGGAGCCGGTGTCCACCATCCCGAAGAAGACGAACGCCCACACCCCGACGCCGACCGCGCCCACCAGGTACACCGGTTTGCGCCCGACCCGGTCGGAGAGCGCCCCGAACACCGGGATCAGCGCGAACTGCACCGCCGAGGCGATCAGGACGGCGTTCAGGGCGGTCTGCTTGGGGAAGTGCACGTGCGAGACGGCGTACGCGAGCACAAAGGTGGTCATCACGTAGTACGAGATGTTCTCCGCCATCCGCGCGCCCATCGCGACCAGCACCTCGCGCCAGTGGTGCCGCAGGACCCCGACCAGCGGCGGCTGTTCGGCCTTCCCGCGCGCGGCCGCCCGGGCCAGCGCCTCCTTGAACAGCGGCGACTCGTCCACGGCCAGCCGGATCCACAGGCCGACCCCGACCAGGACCGCCGAGAGCAGGAACGGCACCCGCCAGCCCCAGGCCAGGAACGTCGCCTCCGACTGGACGCCCGTCAGCAGCGAGAGCACCCCGGCCGCCAGCAGGTTCCCGGCCGGGGCGCCGCCCTGCGGCCAGGACGCCCAGAACCCGCGCCGCCGGGCGTCGCCGTGCTCCGACACCAGCAGCACCGCGCCGCCCCACTCGCCGCCCAGGGCGAAGCCCTGCACCAGCCGCAGCAGCGTCAGCAGCACCGGCGCCGTCACCCCGACCGAGGAGTAGGTCGGCAGGCACCCGATCAGCGTGGTCGAGCCGCCCATCAGCAGCAGGCTGACCACCAGCAGCCGCTTGCGGCCGACCCGGTCCCCGAAGTGCCCGAAGACCAGCGCCCCGAGCGGGCGCGCCGCGAACCCGATCGCGTAGGTGAGGAAGGACAGCAGCGTGCCGGTCAGCGGGTCGCTGTTGGGGAAGAACACCTTCCCGAACACCAGGGCCGCGGCCGTTCCGTACAGGAAGTAGTCGTACCACTCGATCGTGGTACCGATCAGGCTCGCCGCCACGACTCTGGGCAGTGAGCGGCTCCGTGCTTGATCCGAGACGGCGGTTGTCATGGGGTCACCACTTCCGGGCCGGGGACAGGACAGGACGGGGGAACGGGGCGGGGCGGCGGAACAGGGCGGAACAGGGCGGAACAGGGCGGGACGGGACGGGGGAGCGGGCGCAGCGCGAGGAGCGGGCAGGACGGGGGTGTCGCCACAAGGTAGGGAGCCGCGGTGCCCGGGACTATGTGACCGACCCACATACCCTGGTCGGCTGCCGTGGTTGGAGGAACCATCACGCCCCCGCTCAGTGCGCCGTCCAGGCGCCGTCGAGCGGGAGCGAGGCGCCGGTGAGGCAGGCGGCGTGCGGGAGGCAGAGGTAGAGGGCGAGCCGGGCCACCTCGACCGGCTCGATGAGGCGCTTGACGGCGGTGCGCTCCAGCAGGACGCGCTCGACGACCTCCTCCTCGGGCACGCCGTGGGCCCGGGCCTGGGCGGCGATCTGCTGCTCCACCAGGGGGGTGCGGACATAGCCGGGGTTGACGCAGTTGCTGGTGACGCCGTACGGCGCGCCCTCCAGCGCGACGGTCTTGCTGAGGCCCTCCAGGGCGTGCTTGGCGGTCACGTAGGCCGATTTGAAGGGGCTCGCCCGCAGCCCGTGGACGGAGGAGATGTTGACGACCCGGCCCCACCGCCGCGCGTACATGTGGGGGAGGGTGCGGCGCAGGATGCGGAACGGGGCCTCGACCATCACCCGCTGGATCTGGACGAAGCGTTCGAGCGGGAACTCGTGGACCGGGGCGACGTGCTGGAGGCCGGCGTTGTTGACCACGATGTCGGCATCGGCCGGCAGGGCCTCCACGGCCTCCGGGTCGGCGAGGTCGGTGACGTGCGCGACGCCGCCGATCCGCTCGGCCAGCCGACGGGCGGGGTCGGCGGCGAGGTCGACGACGTACACCCGGGCGCCGGCCTCGGCGAGGACCTCGGCACAGGCCCGGCCGATGCCGGAGGCGGCCCCGGTGACGAGGGCGGTGCGGCCGTCGAGCGGGCGGGCTGAAGTGGTGTCCATGGCCCAGAACGGTAGGAATCCGACGCCCGGGCTCCTATGTGGTGGTCCTCCACAGCACCCCTGAGAACTGTGGGGTTCTCCGCCATGACGGTCGCCGGCCGGCAGAAGCCCCGAAAGCCAAACCCACCCTGAGGGGTCTTCCCCACAATGGGCGCGGATGCTTCACCCGTTCGGAGGATTGCTCGGTCAGAACCACCCATAGCGCCCGAATGCTCGCTACATTCACGCCGATTCCCGACAGGGGGCGTCGCCACAGGCAGCCGAACCGCTGGTGGAGCCGGTGCGGCGTCCGAGAGGTGTTGACTGACTATGCCCCAAAGGCCTGCAACCGACAGCCCGGCGTACGGACCGCTCGACCCGCTCGACCAGCACCGGGGTCCGGTCGGCCGGGCCCTTCCGGACGCCCCCGACGCCCCGACCGCCGACGAACTGCGGCTGCCCGAGCAGGCCACGCCCGACCGGCACGCCCTCGACCGGCCCGGCCCAGGCAGCCGGCACACGCCCGGTCCGGACCGGCACACGCCCGACCGGTCCGCTCCCGCCCGGCCCGTTCCCGAGCGGCACGTCCCGGAACGGCCGCCCACCGAGCGGCACCAGACGGCCGGCACCCAGAACCTCCAACTGGCCGCCCTGATCGAGGAGGCCGGCTTCTCCCACGCCGGCCTGGCCCGCCGGGTCGACCAGCTCGGCCTGGAGCACGGCCTCGACCTGCGCTACGACAAGACCTCGGTCACCCGCTGGCTCCGCGGCCAGCAGCCCCGCGGCGCCACCCCGGCCCTGATCGCCGAGGTGTTCACCCGCCGGCTCGGCCGCCGCCTCACCGCGCAGGACCTCGGCCTGGACGCCTGCGCCCCGGTCTACGCGGGCCTGGAGTTCGCCGAGACGCCGCAGGAAGCGGTGGACATCGTCGCGAGCATGTGGCGCAAGGACAACGGACCGCAGTCCGAGCTGCGCCGGATCGCCTTCACCCCGGCCGGCCTGGTGGTGCCGAGCCGGGACTGGCTGATCGGCCGGACCGACGAGCGGGTCGCCCGCGACGGTTCCACCCTGGCGCGTCCCGACCCGGGGCCGGGCGCGCCGGCCGGGGCGGCAACCGGCCCCGTCGGCCCGGCCGGCCCCGCGCCGCGCGGCCAGGCCGCCCAGGGCGCCCAGGCCGGCCGCACCGCCACCACCTCGACCGGTCCCGCCGGCGGCCAGGCCGCCGCGCCCGCGGGCGGCCCGACCACCGGCCCCGCCGCCGGGGCGGCCGCGTTCGGGGCCCGGGTACCCACCCAGAGCCGCCGTCCGCCGATCGCGGTCGAGCCGCCGTTCCAGGACCCGGCCCGCGATCCGCGCCCGGCCCTGCGCGTCGGCCGGGGCGACATCGCCGCCATCCGCGCCGTCGGCGACCTGTTCCGCGCGCTGGACCACGCCTACGGCGGCGGCCACGCCCGCCAGGCGCTGGTCCGCTACCTGGAGAGCGAGGCCGAGCCGATGCTGCGCGGCCGCTACGGCGAGCAGATCGGCCGGGCCCTGTTCGGCGCGGTCGCCGACCTCACCCGGCTGGCCGGCTGGACGAGCTTCGACATCGCCGCGCACGGTCTGGCCCAGCGCTACTTCGTCCAGGCCCTGCGGCTCTCCCAGGCCGCCGGGGACCGCGCGCTCGGCGGGTACGTCCTGGTGACGATGAGCCAGCAGGCCGTGCACCTCGGCCACGGCCGGGAGGCCGTCCAGCTGGCCCGGGTGGCCCAGCAGGGCGTGGGCACGGCGGTGCCGCCGACCGTGCAGGCGCTGCTGCACGCGGCCGAGGCGCGCGGACACGGCCTGCTCGGCGACGTCCGCTCCTGCACCACGGCGCTGGTCCGGGCCGAACGGGCGCTGGCGGCGGCCCGCACCGGCGACGAGCTGCCGGCCTGGGCGCGGTTCTTCGACGAGGCGCAGCTCTCGGACGAGTTCGCGCACTGCTACCGGGACCTCCAGCAGTGGCGGACGGCCGCCCAGCACGCCGAGAAGTCGCTGCGGCTGCGCTCGCCCGCCTATGCCCGGAGCCGGATCTTCTGCCGGCTGGTGCTGGCCACCGCCCGGCTCGGCATGGGGGACCTCGACGAGGCCTGCGGCATGGCGACCGACGCCCTGCGGGCGGCGGGGGAGATGCGCTCGGCCCGGTCGCTGGAGTACGTGCGCGACTTCCACCGCCGTCTCACGCCCTACCGGGGCAGCCCGGTGGCCAGGGCGTTCGAGGAGACGGCCCGTCAGGCGGGGGTGATCTGAACCGGGGGCTCCGTCCGGACCGGCGGAGTCACCAGCTCTCGGCGTTCACCCGCGGCCGGTCGCCCTCCACGGCGGCCGGCGGCCGGACGTCCCCGCGCAGCCGCTGCGCGGCCAGCGGGAACAGCAGCACGGAGAGCATGCCCGCGCCGACCAGGGCCGCCGAGGTGGAGGACGGCAGATGGCCGGCGTCCACCTCGATCGTGGTGATCACCACGACCAGCGGCAGCGCCGTCGAGCCGTAGAGGCCGAGCGCTCCCCGGTCGCGCCGCCCCAGACCGGCGGGGGCGAGCAGCGCCGCGGGCAGTCCGCGCACGGCCAGCAGCAGGACCACGAAGAGCGGGACGAGCAGCAGCGTGCCCGGATCGTCGATCAGCGCCTCCAGATCGAACTTCATCCCGCTGACCACGAAGAACACCGGGACGAGGAAGCCGAAGCCGATGCCCTCCAGCTTGGCCTCGATCACCTCCTCGGCCGGCCCGGGGATGTCGGAGAGCAGCAGCCGGGAGACGATGCCGGCGGTGAACGCGCCGAGCAGCATGTCGAGTTCCAGCCAGAGGGCGGCGGCCACCATGGTCGCGAGCACCAGGATCACGGTCCGGACGGCGAACTGGCCGGAGGTGCGCAGGGTGCGGCGGATCAGCCGGGTCATCCAGGCCGGCCGCGGCCGCCGGGCGCCGCCGATCGCGACGGCGGTGATCACCGCGTAGGCGCCCAGGATGACGGCGGTGCGGCCCGCGCTGTTGCCGCTGAGCAGGACGGCGACGGCGATGATCGGCCCGAACTCGCCGACCGCGCCGGTGGCCATGACCAGCGAGCCGAACGGGGTGGGCAGTTCGCCGGCGTCGCGCAGGATCGGCAGGATGGTGCCGAGTGCGGTGGTGGTCAGCACGAGCCCGGTGAAGGCGCCGTCCAGGGGTTTCGGGTTGATCACCGCGCCCACGACCAGCGCGACCGCCACGCTGATCAGCCACGCGGTGCCCGCCCGGCGGAGCGGTCCGCCGCGCAGTTTGGCGAAGTCGATCTCGTAGCCGGCCAGGAACATCAGCATCGCCAGGCCGAACTGGGAGAGCGCGTCGATCAGGTCGTCCACGTGCGCCCAGTTCAGGGCGTCGGGGCCGATCAGCACGCCGAGCAGGATCTCGAACACGACGGTGGGGACGGCGACCCAGCGCAGCAGCCGGTCGGCGATCAGCGGGGCGGCCACCGCGGCGGCCGGGACCAGGATCAGCGTGAGCGGCTGGACATCGAAGTCGGCGCTCACCGGGCGTTCACCGGGCGGCCCGGCGGGGGAGCGGAGGTCGTCCGATCAGCGGTCATATCGGCATATTGGCACGCGAACCAGCACCACTCGGGCAGCCGGGCCGCGCGCCGCACGCCGGGCGCTGCCCGCCGCACATCACGCGCCGCACATCACGCGCCGCACAGCACAGGACGCACGCCGGGCGCCGCGCTCCGTGCGCCCGCACGCCGAGCGGCGCCGGGGGTGGCCCGCACAGGACACCTCCGGCGCCGTCCGCCGTCAGGCCGCCTCCGCCTCCCGTACGGCGATCGGCAGCCCGAGATCGCGCGCCACGGCCTCGGCCGCGCGCCGCCCCGACACCAGCGCCCCCTGCACGCTGCTGGTGTCCCGGTGGTCGCCGCAGACGTAGAGCCCGGCGAGCAGCCGGACCGGCCGCCGGGTGTTGTGCGGCGGCGGCATGGCCGGCACCGCGTCCGGCAGGTGCCGCACGCTCAGGAACTGCCAGCCGCCGGTCGGCGTGCCGTACAGCTCCGCCAGCCGGGCCCGGACGGCCGGCTCCAGCGCCGCCGGTCCGCCGGCGTCGAAGGTGCGGCGGCCGAGCACGGTGGTCGCGATCAGCGCCTGTCCGGTCGGGGCGTACGAGGGGTGCAGTTCGCTGAGCACCAGCGAGTGCGACACCAGGGACGGCTGCCCGCCCGGCCGGTCGCCGTCCAGCAGCAGGGCGGCCTCCCCCAGGGGGGTGCGGTCGGCCGCGTGGTAGAAGGTCGTGACGGGGTGGAAGTCCGGCAGCCGCAGACCGGGCAGCAGGTCGGCGGCCGAGCGGGGGTCGGTCGCGACGACCACGGCCTGCGCGCCGATCCGCCCGTGGGTGGCGGTCTCCACGCCGTCGGCCGTGATCGAGGTGACCCGCACTCCGGTGCGGACCGTACCGGCGGGCAGGGCGGCGGCCAGCTGGGCCGGCACGGCCGCGATCCCGCCGGCGGGCAGACAGAGCCGGCCGCGCGCGTAACAGCGGAGCACCAGGTCGGCGACTCGGCTGCTGGTACCGAGCGCGGGGTCGCTGAGCAGTGCGCCGAGCAGGGGCCGCAGCAGTCCGTCGACGGTGCGCGGGGCGAGGCCCCGGTCGCCGAGGGCCCGGGCGGCGGTGGTCTCCGGCCGGGCCTTCAGTCGTGCGGGCGGGGTGTTGGCGAGGCGGTTGAGCCAGCTGCCGAGCCGCGCCCTGTCCAGCGGACTGCCCAGTGGCACCCGGGCGGCGGCCTGCCGGGCGGTGGTCAGCTGCGGGTCCCCGACCCGGTACCGGCGCCCGCCGTTGTGCACGAGTACGCCCGGCGTGAGCGGGCGCGGATCGAGGCGGTCGAGGTCGAGCACGCGGCGCGGCTCGGGGAAGGCGGTGTTCAGCAGATGGCTGCCGTGGTCGAGCCGGAAGCCGTCGAGTTCGTGGGAGGCCGCTCGACCTCCGATCCGTTCCGCGGCCTCCAGGACCTGAACGGCGAGGCCGTGGGCGGTGAGTACGCGGGCGGCGGCGAGGCCCGCGAGGCCGGCTCCCACCACGACGACGTCCGGGTCGGACTGTCGGCGGGTGCGGCGGGTGAAGTCGTACGTGGGCACTGGTGGCTCCCTCCCTGGTCCCGGGATTTCGGGCCGGTGCAGGCAGCAGGGTGCTGGGACACGGTCCGACCGGTGTGATGCCCAGTCAGTACGAGCGTCAGACAAGCACACGGGTCCCGAACCCGGTGGGGAAGGGGAGTGGCCGCATCCGGTGGCCGCGCGGTCACGGACTGTGCTCCTCCTCGCCCGTGTTCCCGTCCGACGGGCGCGCACGGTCACCAGGGGCGCGCAGCGCGCCCGCCGTGTGCTCCCGTGCGCCCCCTCTCGGAGCCCTGCGCCGCAGTCGCCCGGACTCCGCTGCGCATATGCCCCTGGCCAGGGCGGACGTCGTAGCGCGTCTACGCGACGGGGCCGGACGCGACCGCGCGCGTCCGGCCCCGGCCGCCCTGGGGCCGTGCCTCGGGGAGTCGCCCCGGAGCCACCCCCAACGGCGCGGCCCGAACCTCAGAGAGCCGCCAGCACCGCCGAGTCGACGTCCGGGTGCGCGAAGCGGAAGCCCGCGTCCAGCAGCCGGCGCGGCACGACCCGGTGGCTGCCGACCACCTCCACCGCCAGCTCGCCCAGCACCGTGTCCAGGACGGCCTTCGGCACCGGGAACGGCGTCGGCCGGCGCAGCACCCGCCCGAGCGCCGCCGTCAGCTCGGCGTTGGTCACCGGTTCGGGGGCGGTCAGGTTCACCGCCCCCTCGATGTCCTCCCGGTCGATCAGGAAGCGCAGGGCCGCGACCTCGTCGGTGAGCGAGATGAAGCTCCAGTACTGCCGGCCGTCGCCGAGCCGGCCGCCGAGGCCCAGCCGGAACAGCGGGAAGAGCCGTCCGCCCGCGCCCCCGGCGGCGGAGAGGACGAGCCCGGTGCGCGGGTGGACCACCCGGATCCCGGCCCGCTCGGCCGGCCGGGCCGAGGCCTCCCACTCCACGCAGACCTCCGCCAGGAAGTCGTCCCCGGCGGGTGAGGACTCGTCGATCACCCGGTCCCCGGTCTGCCCGTAGTAGCCGACGGCGGAGGCGCTCACGAGGACCTTCGGCGGTTCGGCCAGTCCGGCCAGGGCGGTCGCCAGGGTCTCGGTGCCCAGGACCCGGCTCTCCCGGATCTCCCGCTTGTAGGAGTCGCTCCACCGGCGGTCGCCGACGCCGGCGCCCGCCAGGTGCACGACCGCCTCGACCCCGGCCAGCCCGGCCCGGTCGATCTGGCCCAGCAGCGGGTTCCAGCCGATGGCGGTGGTGCCGTCCGGCCGGGGCCCGGTCCGCGAGCGGTGCCGGACCAGCCGCACCACCTCGTGCCCGTCCGCCAGCAGCGAGCCGACGAGTGCCGCGCCGATCAGTCCCGTGGATCCTGTGACCGCGATTCTCATGGGCCCATCCTCGCAGCCGGCCGGGGGCCTTCCCGGGAGCGGCGGTCCGGCCGGGTCGCGGGAATTGCCGGGTACGCCGGGGCCGGGTCGCGGGAATTGCCGTGTACGCCGGGGCCGGGTCGCGGGAATTGCCGTGTACGTCCGGGCCGGGGGTGATTAGCATGCGGCGCATGCACGAGAACGATCAGCTGATCATCCGCCCCGCCCGGGCCGAGGACGAGAAGGAACTCGCCGCCCTCAACCGCTCCAGCTGGACCGCGCTGGCCGAGGTCGCCCCCAGGCCCGACGAGGACGCGGGGGTGTTCGACGAACGCCACAGCCCGGACCAGTTCCGGCTCGCCCTGCTCGACGGCCGGGTGGTCGGCTACATCCGGGTCGTCCCGCCCACCCCGCTGGCCAGCAACCAGCACGTGCGCCAGATCCAGGGCCTCGCGGTCGACACCGCCGTGCGCGGCCGGGGCATCGGCGTCGCGCTGGTCGGGGCGGCCTGCCGGACCGCCAAGGAGCAGGGCGCCCGCCGGATCACCCTGCGGGTGCTCGGCCACAACGCCCCGGCCCGCGCCCTCTACGAGCGCTGCGGCTTCGTGGTCGAGGGTTCGCTCAAGGAGGAGTTCCTGATCGACGGCGTCTACGTCGACGACATCTGGATGGCCCGGTCCCTCGACGACGGGCCGACCGGTCGGGCGGCCGACTGAGCGACCGGCCGGCCGGCCGAGCCACCCGCCCGACCGTTCCCGCACGACCCTTCCCGTCGCGCTGACGCAGCGTCAGATCCGGTGCGCGGGTGGTGCAGAGTCGTGACAGACCCGCCCTGTCTGGAGCGTCACCCGGACGGGTAGGTTACGGCCGTGAGCAACTCGACGCCTCCCGGGTGGTACCCGGTACCGGGTGCGGACGGCACGGCCGGTCATGAGCGCTGGTGGGACGGCACGGCCTGGACCAGTGACGTCCGCCCCGTCCAGGCGGGCGGCGGCCCGATTGCCGACGCCCCGACACAGGTCGCCTGGCAGAACCCCTCGGGGGGTTCCGCACCCGCGCCGCCGGCCTACGGCTACGGCGCCCCGCAGCAGGGGCAGCCCGGGTACGGCTACCCGGCGCAGAACCCGCCGGCGTACGGCTACCCGCCGGCCGCCTATCCGCCGCCGGAGCGGCCGAACCGGATCAGGACCGGGACGGCCATCGGCATCGTGGTCGGCGTGCTGGCCGTGGTCGGCGTGGTGGCCGCGGTGGCGCTCAACAGCGGTGGCGACAGCCCCATCGCCAAGCCGACCCAGCCGGTGACCACCGTCACCGTCACCGACACACCGAGCCCGAGCGCCACCACCCCCAGCCCGACCAGGTCCTCCCCGCCGCCGCCGACCACGCCGCCGAAGCCGAGCCCGGTGCTCAAGGACACCGTGGCGGACCCGCAGCACGCCATCACCGTGCCGGTGTTCGAGGGCTGGGAGGCGAACACCAGCGGCTCCCACTCCACCGTCTTCCTCGGCAGCGGCCAGTACACCTGCCCCGGCGGCGGCAACTGCATCCGGGGCCAGTTCTCGGTGGAGAAGGACACCATCGCCGGCACCACCGCCCGGGCGGCGGCCGAGGCGGCCATGCCGGCCTACGCGGCGGCGATCTTCAGCAACATCACCGGGCACACCGACGCGGGCTCCTCCAGCACCACGGTCGCGGGCATCTCCGGGTACGCGGTGCGCTGGCACATCACCACCTCGGACGGCAGCAAGGGCTACATCCTGATGGTGGCCGTCCCCGCCAAGGGCGGCGGCTTCGTGGCCTTCGAGGGCGGGGTGGACGACGCCGCGGGCGCGCCCGACCCGTCCGTGCTGGACCAGATCCTCAAGGGCATCAAGCAGGACACCAGCGAGGCGGCGGGCTCCAACGCCTGAGCCGCCGCCCGGGCGGGCCCGGCGGCCGCGAGCCCCGGCCCGCCCGGCCCGTCCGCCCGGTCCGTCCCTCCACCAGGTCCACCAGGTCCACCAGGTGCGCCGGGTCCGCCCGGACCGTCCCGCCGGAGTCAGTCCCCGTACCGCTCCCAGAGCTTGGGGAACCGTTTTGCCATGACCTCGGGGTCGTCGAAGTCGAACGCGGCTCCGAACGGCTGCGCGGGCTGGCGTCCGCCCACCTCGGGCAGCGGCAGCGCGGTCAGCTGCTCGTACGCCTCGTCGGCCGCGTAGCCGAGGTCCTCGGCCTCGCCGTCCTCCTCCTCGTCGAAGCCGGGCAGCAGGTCGGCCAGGTCGTCCGGCTCGTGCAGCCCGCCCTCGAAGACCTCCCGGCCCTGACCGATCAGCCAGCACCGGAAGAAGTCGAAGGAGTCCTCGGAGGCCCCGCCCAGCAGCAGGTAGGCCGCACCCCACAGGTCGTGGCGGTAGGCACGCTGGAACCGGGCCTCGAAGAGCCGGGCGAAGTCGATGACGTCGTCCGGGGTCAGCTCCACGAGCCGTTCCACCAGACGGTCCGCCTGCTCGTCCGGGTCGCCCTCGGCGTCCTCCCGGGTGTCGTCGATGATCTGCCAGAAGTCGGTCTCGTCCATCACCGCTCCAGCATCCCTGTTCGGCCGCACGCGCGCATGCGAAGAGCGGGTGAATCGCCCGGAACGGCACGAAAAACCCGGAACGGCGCCAGGACGCCCCCACCGTCCGCCGCCGGCCCGCCCCGGACGCGCGGAACCCCGCGCCGTCCGGGGACGACGCGGGGTTCCGGTGCTGCCGGAGGGGGACCCTCGGGCGGAGCCTTACAGGCCGAGCTCGACCTCGAACTCGCCGGCCTCCAGGATCTCCTTGACCGCCACCAGGTAGCGGGCGGCGTCGGCGCCGTCCACCAGGCGGTGGTCGTAGGAGAGCGACAGGTAGGTCATGTCACGGATGCCGATGGCGGTGCCGCCGTCGGCCTCGATGACGACCGGGCGCTTGACCGTCGCGCCGATGCCCAGGATGGCGGCCTGGTTCGGCGGCACGATGACGGTGTCGAACAGCGCGCCGCGCGAGCCGGTGTTGCTGATGGTGAAGGTGGCGCCGGACAGCTCGTCCGGGGTGATCTTGCTGTCGCGCACCTTGCCGGCCAGCTCGGCGGTCTTCTTCGAGATACCGGCGATGTTGAGGTCGCCCGCACCCTTGATGACCGGGGTCATCAGACCCTTCTCCGAGTCCACCGCGATACCGATGTTCTCGGTGTCGAAGTAGGTGATGGTGCCCTCGGCGTCGTTGATCCGGGCGTTGACGACCGCGTGGGCCTTCAGCGCCTGGGCGGCGGCCTTGACGAAGAACGGCATCGGGGACAGCTTCACGCCCTCGCGGGCGAGGAAGGAGTCCTTGGCCTTGGCGCGCAGCGACATGATCCGGGTGACGTCCACCTCGACCACGCTGGTGAGCTGCGCCTGCTCGTGCAGGGCCTTCATCATGTTGTCGCCGATGACCTTGCGCATGCGGGTCATCTTGACCGTCTGGCCGCGCAGGGCCGACGGGGCGGCGGCGGCCTTCGGCGCGGCGGCGGCCGCGACCGGGGCAGCGGCGACCGGGGCCGGCGCGGCCTTGGCGGCCTCGGCGGCGGCCAGGACGTCCTGCTTGCGGATGCGGCCGCCGACACCGGTGCCGGTGACAGCGGTCAGCGCGACGCCGTGCTCGGCGGCGAGCTTGCGCACCAGCGGGGTGACGTAGGCGTCACCGGCGTCGGCCACCGGGGCGGCCGGAGCCGGAGCGGCAGCCGGGGCGACCGGGGCCGGGGCGGCAACGGGGGCCGGAGCGGCCGGGGCGACCGGAGCCGGAGCGGCCACCGGGGCCGGGGCGGCAACGGGAGCCGGAGCAGCGACCGGGGCAGCGGCCGGAGCCGGAGCCGGAGCGGCAGCCGGGGCCGGGGCGGCGGCGACGGCGCCCGCGGCACCGATCAGCGCGAGCTGGGCGCCGACCTCGGCGGTGTCGTCCTCGGCGACCAGGATCTTCACCAGGGTGCCGGCGACCGGCGACGGGATCTCGGTGTCGACCTTGTCGGTGGAGACCTCGAGCAGCGGCTCGTCGATCTCGACGGTGTCACCCTCGGCCTTCAGCCAGCGGGTGACGGTGCCCTCGGTGACCGACTCGCCCAGGGCCGGCAGCAGCACCGGGGTGGCGTCGGCGGCCGGGGCGGCCGGAGCGGCGGCGACCGGAGCCGGGGCGGCAACGGGGGCCGGGGCGGCCGGGGCGACCGGAGCCGGAGCGGCGGCCGGGGCCTCCGCGACCGGGGCCGGAGCCGGAGCCGGAGCAGCGGCGGCCGGAGCCGCGGCGGCGACCGGAGCGCCCGAGCCGTCGTCGATGATCGCCAGCTCGGCGCCGACCTCGACGGTCTCGTCCTCGCCGACCTTGATCGAGGCCAGAATGCCGGAGGCCGGGGCCGGGATCTCGGTGTCGACCTTGTCGGTCGACACCTCGAGCAGCGGCTCGTCGACCTCCACACGCTCACCCTCGGCCTTCAGCCAACGGGTGACAGTGCCCTCGGAAACGCTCTCGCCCAGCGCGGGCAGTGTTACTGAGACCGCCATGGTTTCAGCGACTCCTATTCAAGTCTTGCGAACTGGAAGATGGGGGGTGTGGGGGCGCGATCAGTCGTGCGCGTGCAGCGGCTTGCCGGCCAGCGCCAGGTGCGCCTCGCCCAGGGCCTCGGACTGGGTCGGGTGCGCGTGGATGAGCTGCGCGACCTCGGCCGGGAGAGCCTCCCAGTTGTAGATCAGCTGGGCCTCTCCGACCTGCTCGCCCATGCGGGCGCCGACCATGTGGACGCCGACCACGGCGCCGTCCTTGACCTGGACGAGCTTGATCTCGCCGGCGGTCTTCAGGATCTTGCTCTTGCCGTTGCCGGCCAGGTTGTACTTGACGGTGACGACCTTCTCCTTGCCGTACAGCTCGACGGCCTTGGCCTCGGAGATGCCGACGGAGGCCACCTCGGGGTTGGAGTAGGTCACGCGCGGGACGCCGTCGTAGTCGATCGGCACCGGCTTGAGGCCGGCCAGGCGCTCCGCGACGAGGATGCCCTCGGCGAAGCCGACGTGGGCCAGCTGCAGGGTCGGGGCCAGGTCGCCGACGGCCGAGATGGTCGGCACGTTGGTGCGCATGTACTCGTCGACGAGGACGTAGCCGCGGTCCATCGCGACGCCGTTCTCCTCGTAGCCGAGGCCGGCCGAGACCGGGCCGCGGCCGATGGCGACGAGCAGCAGGTCGGCGTCGATCTGCTTGCCGTTCTCGGTGGAGACGCGCACACCGGTCTCGGTGTACTCGACGCCGGAGAAGCGGGCCTTGAGCTCGAACTTGATGCCACGCTTGCGGAAGGCGCGCTCCAGCAGCTTGGAGGAGTTCTCGTCCTCCAGCGGGACCAGGTGCGGCAGGGCCTCGACGATGGTGACGTCGACGCCGAACGACTTCCAGACGGAGGCGAACTCGACACCGATCACGCCGCCGCCGAGGATGACGGCCGACTGCGGGATGCGGTCGAGCTTGAGGGCGTGGTCCGAGGAGATGACGCGGTTGCCGTCGATCTCCAGACCCGGGATCGAGCGCGGCACGGAACCGGTGGCCAGGAGGATGTGGCGGCCCTCGATGCGCTGGCCGTTGACGTCCACCGAGGTCTGCGAGGAGAGCTTGCCCTCGCCCTGGATGAAGGTCACCTTGCGGGACGCCACCAGGCCCTGGAGGCCCTTGTACAGGCCGGCGACGACGTCGTCCTTGTACTTGTGGACGCCGTTGATGTCGATGCCCTGGAAGGTGGCCAGCACGCCGAACTCGGCGGCCTCCTTCGTCTCGTCGGCGATCTCGGCCGCGTGCAGCAGCGCCTTGGTCGGGATGCAGCCGCGGTGCAGGCAGGTGCCGCCGAGCTCACCCTTCTCGACCAGGGCGACGCTCAGGCCCAGCTGGGCGCCGCGGAGCGCCGCGGCGTAACCGCCGCTTCCGCCTCCGAGAATGACTACGTCGAAAACGGTGCTGGCGTCGTTCGCCACGTCACGTCCTCCATGCAATGGGATGTGGATCGCCGGGCCGGTCGCGGTCCGGTGGGTCGGAAGCCCTTGTGGGGCGCCCAGTCGTGCCGGAAATACATCTTCGCACTTGTTCGCGGCGGCTGATGTCCGGGTCCACCCCAGGGGTGTCCCTGAGGGTGGTCGCAGGGGTGGGATTACCCCGGACGGAGGGGCATCGTCGCAGCTCAAGGCGGGGTTGACAGGGGGCTGGAGAGGGTTTCCGGGTGCCCTCGCAGCCGGTGGTTCCGCACTGTGGAACAAAGTTTCGCCCGCAGCGAACACGGGTGCGGAGCGCGCCCGCGCCCCCTACTCGCAGGTAACCCGCGGCGGAAGCCGGACGGGGCCCGGCGCGTGCGCGCCGGACCCCGTCCTCGGTCGTACCCGTCCGTCAGCCCTTGCCGCCCGCGGCCTTCTGCTCGGCGAAGCGGACCAGGGTGCGGACCGCGGAGGCGGTGCCGCCCCGCGGGGTGTAGCCGAACGGCGCGGCCTCGTGGAACGCCGGGCCGGCGATGTCCAGGTGCGCCCAGTCGATGCCCTCGGCCACGAACTCCTTCAGGAACAGGCCGGCCACCAGGCCGCCGCCCATCCGCTCGCCCATGTTGGCCAGGTCGGCGATGGTCGACTCGGTCATGCCCTTGCGCAGCTCGGCCGGCAGCGGCATCGGCCAGGACTGCTCGCCCACCTCGCCGGCCACCGCGTGCAGGTCCGCGCGCAGCTCGTCGTTGTTGGCCATCACACCGAAGGTGCGGTTGCCCAGCGCCAGGATCATCGCGCCGGTCAGGGTCGCCACGTCGACGATGACGTCCGGGTTCTCCTCGCCGGCCCGCACGATGGCGTCGGCCAGCACCAGGCGGCCCTCGGCGTCGGTGTTCAGGACCTCGACGGTCTTGCCGCCGTACATCCGCAGCACGTCGCCCGGGCGGGTGGCCGTGCCGGACGGCATGTTCTCGGCCAGCGCCAGCCACGCGGTGACGTTGACCTGGAGGCCGAGGCGCTTGGCGGCGACGACGGCGGCGAACACCGCGGCGGCACCGGCCATGTCGCACTTCATGGTCTCGTTGTGGCCGGCCGGCTTCAGCGAGATGCCGCCCGAGTCGTAGGTGATGCCCTTGCCGACGAACGCCAGGGTGGCCTTCGCCTTCGGGTGGGTGTACGCCACCTTCACCAGCCGCGGCGGGTTGGCCGAGCCGTTGCCGACGCCCAGCAGGCCGCCGAAGCCGCCCTTGAGCAGGGCCTTCTCGTCCAGCACCTCGACCTTCAGGCCGTGCTCCTTGCCGGCGGCCTGGGCGATCGCGGCGAAGGACTTCGGGTTCAGGTCGTTCGGCGCGGCGTTGATCAGGTCGCGGGCGCGGTTCATCTCCTCGCCGACGGCGACGGCGCGCTCGACCGCGGCCTTGGCGTCCTTGCTGCCCTTGCGGGTCGAGAGCACCAGCAGCTCGCCGACCGGCTCCTTGCCGCCGTTGCCGTTGCTCTTGTAGGTGCCGTACGCGTAGGTGCCGAGCAGGGCGCCCAGCGCGACCGCCTCGACCTCCTCGGCGGACTCGGCCGGCAGGGCCAGCGCGACCTTCTTGCTGCCGGCCAGGGTGCGGGCGGCGACACCGGCCGCGCGGCGCAGCGCCTCCGGCGCGTACCCGCCCTCGACGGCGTCGCCGAGGCCGACCGCGAGCACGAGCGCGGCCTTCAGACCGGCCGGGGCGGGCACCTTGACGGCGTCGCCCTCGGCGCCGGTCGCGCCCAGGGTGGCGAGAACCTCGGCCAGCTTGCCCTCGAACGCCTCGGCCACGGCCTCGCCGCCCGGGGCCAGCACGATGCCCTTGGAGCCCTTCGCCACGCCGATCACCAGGGCGTCCGCGCGCAGCGAGGCGGCGGCGGAGGTGCTCACAGACAATGCAGTCACGTAATGCGTCCTGTTCTTTCGCGGTCCACGACCGGTCGCGGCGCGAGTGCCGCACCGGCGCAGCCCGGAACCGCCGGCCAGGCCGGCCGGCGGTGTCGGACCCGGGACCCCTGGTGCGTGCGACCGCCGTCGCGGCGGTCGCGCACACCAGAGGCCCCGGCGCCGCGACGGGCGCCGGACGGGCAGGACCTGCGACGGTGCAGGGCTGCGGTGCTCCCCGCATGGTAGTCCGCATGGTGGGATCACGCGCCGCCCGGTCTACCCCCTTTCGGCACCGGGGCTTTGGCGCCCTCAGCGGGGCAGCAGCGCCAGTGCCAGCAGCGCACCCGTGGCGGCGGTCTCCACCGTCGCGCCGAGCACGTCCCCGGTGATCCCGCCGAACCGCCGCACGCACCGCCGGAGCAGCGGCCCGGCGGCGGCGGTGCCGAGCACAACGGCCAGTGGCAGCAGGAGGGCTGACCATCCGTCGGGAATCCCGAGGAGTCCGAGCAGGGCCGCCGCGGCCCCGGTCGAGGCGAGCGCCGCACCCGGCGTCACGGTGCTCGCCACCATCGCGCCGAGCCCGCCCGGCCGGGCCGCCGGCACCGTGCGCAGACAGCCCCAGGCGAGCGCGCAGCGCCCGGCCACCGCCGCGGCGAGCACCGCGAGCGCGCCCCGCAGCGGGGAACCGTCGAACTGCCCGGCCAGCGCGGCCACCTGCGCGAGCAGGACGAGCACGAGGGTGAGCACGCCGAACGGGCCGATGTCCGACTGCTTCATGATCCGCAGCGCGTCCTCGGCGGGCTTGCCGCTGCCCAGGCCGTCCGCGACGTCCGCCAGGCCGTCCAGATGGAGGCCCCGGGTGGTCACCGCGAGCACGGCGACCGCCGCGACCGCCCCGAGCAGCCCGCCCGCGCGCCAGGCGACCAGCGCCCCCGCCGCCCCGGCGAGCGCCCCGAGCACCACCCCGACCAGCGGCGCGGCCACCATCGCCCGCCCCCCGGACGCCCGGTCCCACCGGTCGACCCGCACCGGCAGCACCGACAGGGTCCCGAACGCGAACCGCAGCCCGTCCCGCAGCCCGTCCCGCACCGTCAACCACCCACTCCCGTCCGGCACCCGGCCGGGTGCCGGAAGCGCGCGTGCCAAGAGCAGGGCCCGGGACCCGTCGACCAGCGACGGATCCCGGGCCCCGGCCCTTCCTTACAGCTTGCCCAGCAGCTCCGCCGCCGTCGGCAGCCTCGCCGGCTCCTTCGGCGCCGCCGGCACGTACGCCGTCGGCGGCTCGTCGGCCAGCGTGTCCGCCGCGGCCTGGAGCAGCGGCAGCGCCATCAGCGCGCCGACGCCCTCGCCCATGGTGATCCCCTGCTCCTGCAGCGGCGTCAGGGTCAGCCGGTCGTACGCCTTCGCCTGGGCCGGCTCGCCGCTGGTCTGCCCGGCCCGCCACCACTCCGGCGCCCGGAACGCGATCCGCTGCGCGACCAGCGCGCAGGCCGCCGAGACGACCCCGTCCAGCACCACCGGCAGCTTCCGCACCGCGGCCTGCAGCAGGAAGCCGGTGATCGCCGCGAAGTCCGCGCCGCCGGTGGCCCCGAGCAGCGCCAGCTGGTCGCCCAGCACCGGCCGGGCCCGCCGCAGCGAGTCGCGCACGGTCGCGCACTTGACCATCCACACCCGGTCGTCGATGCCCGAGCCGCGTCCGGTGACCGCCGCCGCGTCCGTCCCGCAGAGCGCGCCGACCAGGACCGCCGCCACCGTGGTCGAGCCGACCCCGAGGTCGCCCAGCACCACCAGGTCGGTCCCGGCGTCGGCCTCCTCGTCGGCGACGGCCATCCCGGCCCGGAACGCCCTGGCGGTCTCCTCGGGGCTCAGCGCGTCCTCGACGTCGATCCGCCCGGAGCCGCGCCGCACCCGGTGCGCCGTCACCTCGTCGGGGAAGTCCGCGGTGTCGGCGTCGACCGCGACGTCCACCACCCGCACCTCGGCGCCGAAGCGCCGGGCGAGCAGTGCGACCGGCGCGGTGCCGTCGAGCACGGCCCGCACCCGCGCGGCCGTGCCGCCCGCGGCGGGCAGCCGGGAGACCCCGACCCGGGCCACCCCGTGGTCGGCGGCGAACAGCACCACCTTGGGCGCCGACAGCGGCCGCACGGGGGAGCGCCCCTGCACGGAGGACAGCCAGGCGCCCAGCTCCTCCAGCTTGCCGAGGCCGCCCAGCGGCCGGTCCAGCTCCTGCCACCGCTCCTCGGCGGCGCGCCGGGCGCTCTCGTCGGGGCGCTCGACGAGCGAGGAGAACGTATCGAGATCCACGGTCGTGTCCATCGTCCGGAAGGCTACACGCCGCACTTCCTCAGTGGACGGGCGGCTTGACGCTGAGAACCTGCCCCGCCACCACCAGCAGCACACGCTCGGAGGCGTCGGCCACCATCATGTTGAGCCGGCCCAGGGTGTCGCGGAACCGTCGGCCGGCGGCGGTCGCCGGGACGACGCCCATGCCGACCTCGTTGCTGACCGCCACCACCGGCCGCCGGGTCCCCGCCCAGGCGGCCGCCAGTGCTTCGCAGCGCCGCTGCACCTCGGCCTCGCCGCCGTCCGCCCAGACCGCGTCGTCCCAGGCGCCGCACTCGTCCATCACCGAGGTGAGCCACAGCGCCAGGCAGTCGATCAGCACCGGCGCCGGGTCGGCGGTGTCGGCCAGGACGGCCTCCAGCCCGCAGGTCTCGGCGGTGCGCCAGCTCGCCGGGCGCCGGTCGCGGTGCAGGGCGACCCGCTGCGCCCACTCCGCGTCGCCGTCCCGGGTACCGCCGGTGGCCACGTACAGAACGTCGTCGTACCGGGCCAGCAGCTGTTCGGCCCGGGTCGACTTGCCGGACCGCGCGCCGCCGAGGAGCAGGGTGCGGGGGAGCGGTGCGTCAGGTGTCATGCGCCCATCCTCGCCCACGGCGCATACCGAAGATCCGGCCGGGCAACCTGAGGGCAGGTGCTCTCCGCCGGGTCGCGCATGGCGTGATCCGGAAGGGAGCACCTAGGGTGCGCAGCACAGCACATCGCTGGTCGTCGGCGGGAGGAGCCGGGCATGGTCTGGACGTGGCGGTACGAGAAGGCGGACGGCACCGTGGTGGCCCCTGGCAGCGGGCAGGCGGAGGAGTTCGCCGGCCAGGGGGACGCGGAGACCTGGATCGGGGAGAACTGGAAGCAGTTGGCCGAGGACGGCGTGGACCGCGCGGTCCTGCTGGACGACGACCGCGAGATCTACACGATGAGCCTGCACGAGGGCTGATCCGGCCCGGACGGGGGGCCGCGCGCCGGTGCGCGGGCGGCCTCCCCGGGCTGCCCGTCGGGGCTACTTCATCCCGACGACGTGCAGCAGCGCGGCGACCTGCCGGTACGGGTCGGTGCGGCCGGCCCGCTCCTCGGCCTCCAGCAGCTGGGCGAGCTGTCGGCCGTCCACGGGCGGCGCGTCGTCGGGGGTGCTCTCGGTGAGGACCCGGACGCCGTACCAGTGCCGCAGCGGCACGGACACCTCGGAGAGGGTGACGGCGAGGTCGCCGATCCGGTCGGCGCGGGCCGCCAGACCGAGCCGGTTGTAGTACCGGTCGCTCTCGAAGGCCTCCAGGGCGGCGCGCCAGTCGCCGGCGGCGGCGGGCCGCAGGGCGAGCGCGTCGCGGTTGCGGACCACCAGCGAGAGCAGCCCGCCCGGGGCGAGCAGCCGGGCCAGCGAGGCGATCATCGGATCGGGGTCCGGCAGGTACATCAGCACGCCGTGGCAGAGCACGACGTCGAAGCTGCGCGCCCCGAACCAGCGCCCGCACTGGTGCCCGTCGCCGATCAGCAGTTGGATCCGCTCGCGTACCGCGTCGGGTTCCTCGGCCAGCGTCTCCTGGGCGGCGCCGAGCGCGGCCGCGTCGGAGTCGATGCCGGTGACGTAGTGGCCGGCCCGGGCCAGCCGCAGGGCCTGGGTGCCCTGGCCGCAGCCGATGTCGAGGACGCGCTGGGCGGTGCGTCCGGTGAGCTGCTCGGCGAGCTGCCGGGCGACCATCTCCTGCCGGACGAGGTTGCGCAGGGTGCCGGAGCGCCCCGGCGCGGGGCCGGTGCCGCCGGCGAAGGAGCCGCTGCGCGAGGGCAGCCGCCGCTCGTGGCCGTGCCGCTCGTACCCGTCACGCTCCTGGGCGAGCCGGTCGTGGCCGCCGCCCCCCTGGCCGGGGAGCGCGTAGAGGCCGGGCCCGTCCCACAGGGGAGGGGCCCAGCCGGAGTCCACCGGTTCGGCGGTCAGGGCTTCTCCCCGCGCCGCACCTGCGGCTTGGGCAGTCGCAGCCGGCGCATCTGCAGGATGCGCATCAGGCCGTACGCGACCGCGCCGCGGGTGTTCTGCCCGGCGAAGCGCTCGGCGAGCTGCTTGCGCAGGCCGAAGCCGAGCCGCACGAAGTCCAGGATCACCAGGACGAAGAAGAGCAGGAACAGCACGGTGGAGAGCAGCTGCAGGGCCGGCACCTTGACGATGCTGAGCACCAGGATCAGCACGGCGGCGGGCAGGAAGAACTCGGCCAGCGACCAGCGGGCGTCCACGTAGTCGCGGGTGAACTTCCGCACCGGGCCCTTGTCACGGGCCGGCAGGTGGCGCTCGTCGCCGTCCATCAGCGCCTGGCGCTGCTTCTCGCGCTCGGAGCGCATCCGCTCGCGGGCCTGGCGGGAGGCCTCCTTGCGGTCCTTGGGCACGGTGACCCTGGTCCGGCGGTTGGTCTCGGCCTCGCTGCGCTTGGGCGTGGGCCGCCCCTTCTTCGCCTGCGGGTCGCGGGTCTGCGTCTTGCCGTCCTGCTTCTCCAGCACGGTGGCGGAGGCGGCGGCTTCATCTGAACGGCGTCGGAACACACCACCAGCCTACGGGGTGCGGCGACGCTTCTCCGGGTCGCCCGGGAACCGAACGCGTATCGATCGCGTCCCGGACCGGCCGCGACGGGCCCCAGGGGGGACCCGGGTCGGGGTCCCGTACCCGTTCAGGGGGGAGTCCCGTAGGGGATCACTCCGCTGACCGGCGGGTGGAATGAGGGCGGGATCCACCCCGCGGATGAGGCTTCCCGGGACCGACCTGTAGCAGGCTTGTTGCAGGCAGGTGCACTGCGGCGACGGGCTCGCTGCACATACACTCGTCGTGTCTGGTAAGAGACTGATACCGCAGGCCGGAGAAGGGGGCACCCGAGGCCCATGAGCGACGGAATCATGAAGCGTATGGGGCTGATCTTCCGCTCCAAGGCGAACAAGGCCTTGGACCGGGCGGAGGATCCGCGTGAGACGCTCGATTATTCGTACCAGAAGCAGCTCGAGCTGCTGCAGAAGGTGCGTCGTGGCGTCGCGGACGTGGCCACCTCGCGCAAGCGTCTGGAGCTCCAGCTGACCCAGCTGCAGCAGCAGTCGGCGAAGTACGAGGACCAGGGCCGCAAGGCGCTCTCGCTCGGCCGGGAGGACCTCGCCCGCGAGGCCCTCACCCGCAAGGCGAACATGCAGTCCCAGATCAACGACCTGGAGGTGCAGTACCAGCAGCTCCAGGCCGAGGAGGAGAAGCTCACGCTCGCCTCCCAGCGGCTGCAGGCCAAGGTCGACGCCTTCCGCACCAAGAAGGAGACCATCAAGGCCACCTACACCGCGGCCCAGGCGCAGACCCGGATCGCCGAGTCCTTCTCCGGTATCTCGGAGGAGATGGGCGACGTCGGTCTGGCGATCCAGCGGGCCGAGGACAAGACCGCGCAGATGCAGGCCCGGGCCGGTGCGATCGACGAGCTGCTGGCCTCCGGCGCGCTCGACGACGCCAGCGGTCTCGGCCGCAAGGACGACATCGAGGCCGAGCTGGAGCGGGTGGCCGGCGGTTCCGACGTCGAGCTGGAGCTGGCCCGGATGAAGGCCGAGCTGACCGGGGGATCCCCGGCCGCCCCGCAGGCGATCGAGCAGGGCCGCCCGCAGGATGCCGCGCCGCAGCAGCAGGACGGCCCGCGGATCAACTACAACAAGTAGTCGGAGCGGCAACCGACCTGAGCTCCGCCCCGGAGCACCTCCGGGACCATCCCCAGGAACAGGGAGACGCACGGCATGATCATGCGGGTCATGGGTGAGGGGCAGTTCCAGGTGGGCGAGACCCATCTGAACCGGCTCAACGAGCTCGACGAGGAGCTTCTCACCGCACTGGAGTCGGGGGACGAGGAACGGTTCCGCCGGGCGCTCGTGGAGCTGCTCGGCGCCGTGCGGGAGTTCGGCACCCCGCTGGCGGACGATTCGCTGGAGCCGTCCGACCTGATCCTGCCGGACGCCGAGGCCACCATCGAGGACGTCCGCGAGATGCTGCGGGCGGAGGGTGACGGCCTCATTCCGGGCATTCCCGAGTAGCCGCCGTCTCGCGCCAGACACGAGGGCGGGCCCCCTCCGCACGGAGGGGGCCCGCCCTTTGTCGCTGTCCGGACCGCGCCCGGACCGGCTGTGGACCGGCTGCGGTCCGGCGAATCGTTACGGCAGGGCCAGCATCCGGTCCAGCGCCGCCTTGGCGTACTTCTCGGTCTCCGGGTCGACCTTGATCACGTTCGGCACCCGGCCCTCGACCAGCGACTCCAGCGCCCACACCAGGTGCGGGAGGTCGATCCGGTTCATGGTGGAGCAGAAGCAGACCGCCCGGTCGAGGAAGACGACCTCCTTGTCCGGGTGCGCCTTGGCGAGCCGGCGGACGAGGTTGAGCTCGGTGCCGATGGCCCACTTGGAGCCGGGCTCGGCGGCGTCCAGCGCCTTGATGATGTACTCGGTCGAGCCGACCATGTCGGCGGCCGCGACGACCTCGTGCCGGCACTCCGGGTGCACCAGGACGTTGACGCCGGGGACCCGCTCGCGCACGTCGTTCACCGAGTCCAGGGTGAACCGGCCGTGCACCGAGCAGTGGCCGCGCCAGAGGATCATCTTCGCGTCCCGCAGCTGCTCGACGGTCAGGCCGCCGTTCGGCTTGTGCGGGTTGTAGACGACGCAGTCGTCCAGCGAGAAGCCCATGTCCCGCACCGCGGTGTTGCGGCCCAGGTGCTGGTCGGGCAGGAACAGGACCTTCTGGCCCTGCTCGTACGCCCACTCCAGCGCCCGCCGGGCGTTGGAGGAGGTGCAGATGGTGCCGCCGTGCCGGCCGGTGAAGGCCTTGATGTCGGCGGAGGAGTTCATGTACGAGACCGGGACGGTCACGTCGGCTATCCCGGCGTCGGTCAGCACGTCCCAGCACTCGGCGACCTGCTCGGCGGTGGCCATGTCGGCCATCGAACAGCCCGCGGCGAGGTCCGGCAGGACGACCTGCTGGGCGTCGCCGGTGAGGATGTCGGCCGACTCGGCCATGAAGTGCACACCGCAGAAGACGATGTACTCGGCCTCCGGGCGGGCCGCCGCGTCCCGGGCGAGCTTGAAGGAGTCGCCGGTGACGTCGGCGAACTCGATCACCTCGTCGCGCTGGTAGTGGTGGCCCAGGATGAAGACGCGGTCGCCGAGCGCGGCCTTGGCGGCGCGGGCGCGCTCGACCAGGTCCGGGTCGGAGGCCGGGGGGAGGTCGCCGGGGCACTCGACGCCGCGCTCGCTGTTCGGGTCGGCCTGGCGGCCGAGCAGCAGCAGAGCGAGCGGCGTCGGGGTGGGGTCGACGCCGTAGGTCTCGGTGATGGTGGTGGTCACGGGCGGGTGCCCTTCTGTGCGGCCGATCAAGCGGTGCAGCCTTTTCGTCTAACTGACGCAATCTATGATAACCGGTTAGCGTCAGAGTGACGATGGCCATCCTGTCGATGTGACGAGAACCGCTCGCCGGTTCGGAGCCTTCCCGGGCCCGTCCGGCGTGGCCGGAACCGGATCCCGGTCCGGCCGGGTTTCGCTGGTGGCATGAAGGCAATCGCGATCCACCGCTACGGCGGCCCCGAAGTGGTCGAGTACACCGACCTGCCCGACCCGAAGGTCGGCCCGGACTCGGTACTGGTGCAGGTCAGGGCGGCCGGGGTGAACCCGGTCGACTGGAAGGTGCGGGACGGGCGGCTGGACGGCCTGCTCGACGCGCACTTCCCGCTGGTGATGGGCTGGGACGCGGCGGGCGTGGTCCGGGCCGTCGGCGGCGGTGTCACCGAGTTCGCGCCCGGCGACGAGGTCTACGGCTATGTGCGCAAGGACACGGTCGAGCACGGCACCTACGCCGAGCTGGTGGCCGCGCCGGTCCGCACCCTGGCCCACAAGCCGGCCGCGCTGGACTGGGCACAGGCCGGCGGACTGCCGCTGGCCGGGCTCACCGCCCTCCAGTCGCTGCGGGCGGTGGGCGCGGGCCCCGGCGACACCGTCCTGGTGCACGCCGCCGCCGGCGGGGTCGGCCACCTGGCCGTCCAGATCGCCCGCGCCCTGGGCGCCCGGGTGATCGGCACCGCCGGCGAGCGCAACCACGACTACCTGCGCGAGCTCGGCGCCGAGCCGGTCCGGTACGGCGAGGGGCTGGCGGAACGGATCAGGGCCCTGGCCCCGGAGGGGGTGGACGCGGCCCTGGACCTGGTCGGCGGCGACGCCGTCGAGGTCTCGGCCGGACTGGTCGCCGACCCGGCGCGGATCGCCTCCGTCGCCGACTTCGGGGTCAAGGCCCTCGGCGGCCGCTACGTCTGGGTCCGCCCGGACGCCGCCGGGCTGGCCGAGCTGGCCGCGCTCGCCGACGAGGGGCGGCTGACCGTGACCGTCGCCTCCACCTTCCCGCTCGCCCAGGCCGCCTCCGCCCAGGCGCTCAGCGCGGAGGGCCGTACCCGGGGCAAGATCGTCCTCCTCACCGACTGAGCGCCGCCGCCCGGCCGACGGACGCGCGTCCTCCCGTTGTCATCCGTCAGCGGTGAACTCGCTCCTGACATCCGCCAGAATGGAGCCGAACCGTTTCAGCGGGCCGCTGCCGCCGTCCCCGGCGGGCGAGGCCCCGCCCCGATCCCGACGCCGCACGACCCGTGGAGCCCCGCACCGATGACCAGCAGCCGAGCGAACGAGACGGTCGGGGCCTCCCTGGACGAGACCGACCGCCTCCTGCTCGCCCGGCTGGCCGGGGACGGCCGCGCCTCGTACGCCGAGATCGGGCTCCAGGTGAACCTGTCCGCCACCGCCGTCCGCCGCCGGATCGACCGGCTGCGGGCGCGCGGGGTGGTCCGCGGCTTCACCGTGGTGCTCGACCCCTCGGTGCTCGGCTGGCAGACCGAGGCCTTCGTCGAGGTCTACTGCCGCGAACGGACCGCCCCCGAGGAGATCCTCGCCAGCCTGCGGCAGTTCCCCGAGGTGATCGCCGCCTGGACGGTCACCGGCGATCCGGACGCGCTGGTCCACCTCCGGGCCGCCGACATGCGCCACCTGGAGGCGGTCATCGAGCGGATCCGCCGCGAGCCCGGCGTCCAGCGCAGCCGCTCCTCGGTGGTCCTCTCCCAGCTGATCGGCTAGCCGATCGGCCGGCCGGGAGAACCTCCCCGTTCGGCCCATTTCGCCCCCCGCGCAGGAATCCTGCGCCGGGTCCGCCGAAGACGCCCGAAAGCTGCCCGACCGGCCGCGTTCCGACGCGCGGGGAGGGCCCGGGGCTGCCTACGCTGATCATGTCCGGCCGTGCGGTGCCAACCCCCCGTTCCACCGGATCCTCCCCGACCCCCACAGCCGAGAGGGACACCCGTGTCCGCAGCCCCCGACCGCATGCACCGGCCCGACAGCGACCTGGTCGACCTGGTTTTCGACTACATGCGCGAGCGGCTGCAGTACGACCCGGTCCCGCTCGACCACCCCGGTGACGGCGAGCACCTGCGCGCCCAGCTGTCCGGCCTGCTCAACCAGGACGGCAACAACCCGGCCGACGTGCTCAAGCTCTACGACCACGAGCTCTCCCGCGCGGTGATCTCCGCCGACAGCCCGCGCTACCTGTCGTTCATCCCGTGCGCCCCCACCAAGGCCGCGCTGCTCTTCGACATGGTGGTCTCCTGCGCCTCGCTGCAGGGCATCTCCTGGCTGGAGGCGGCCGGCGCGATCGCCGCCGAGAACCAGGTGCTGCGCCTGATAGCCGACCGCGCGGGCATGCCGGCCTCGGCCGGCGGCACCTTCGTCTCCGGCGGCTCGGCCGGCAACCTCTCCGCCCTGGTCGTCGCCCGGGACACGGCCCGCCGCAAGCTCGCCGAGCAGGGTCGACCCAGTGGCCCCGAGGTCCGGCTGCGGATCGCAGTCGCCGACCAGGTGCACTCCTCGGTCAAGAACACCTTCAACATCATCGGCGTCGAGGCGTTCAAGGTCCCGACCGTCGACCGCCGGTTCACCGGCGAGGCGCTGCGCGCCGCCCTGGCCGCCGACCCGAACCCGGAGACGGTGATCGCCGTCGTCGGCACCGGCGGCACCACCAACGAGGGCATCGTCGACGACCTCCAGGGCCTGTCCGAGGTCGCCCGCGAGCGCGGCCTGTGGTTCCACGTCGACGGCGCCTACGGCGGCGCGGGCCTGTTCGCCCCCTCCGTCCGGGAGCGCTACAACGGCATCGAGCACGCCGACTCCTTCGTCGTCGACCCGCACAAGTGGCTGTTCGCGCCGTTCGACTGCGCCGCGCTGATCTACCGCAACCCGCAGCTCGCCCGTGCCGTGCACACCCAGGACGCCTCCTACCTGGACGTGCTGCACACCGAGGGCGACGAGTGGAACCCCACCGACTACGCCTACCACCTGACCCGGCGCGCCCGCGGCCTGCCGCTCTGGTTCTCGCTCGCCGTGCACGGCGTCCAGGCGTACACCGACGCCATCGAGGCCGGCCTGACGCTGGCCCGGGACACCGCGCAGCTGATCCGCGACAGCGAGCACCTGGAGCTGCTGTTCGACCCGCAGCTGTCCGCGGTCTGCTTCAAGCGCAACGGCTGGACCAACGACGACTACTACCGCTGGTCGCAGCAGTTGCTCGCGGACCAGATCGGCTTCGTCACCCCCACCGGCTGGGACGGCGAGACGGTCGCCCGCTTCGCCTTCCTGCACCCGGGCACCACCATGGAGATGGTCAAGGAGATCCTCGACACCATGGAGTGACGCCCGCGGCGCCCCGCGGTCTGCGCCGCCCGTTGTCCCGAGGAGCCCGCGTCCCCGCGCGCACCGACCCCCGCCCGGCACCGCCCGGCGGGGGTCGCGCGCGTCCGGGCTAGAGCAGCCCGCCGTTGGGGATGTACGGCGCCGGCGGGCGCATCCCGCGCAGCCCCAGGTACCCCCGGGTCTCCACGGACAGGCCCAGTTCCAGGCCGACGTCCAGCGCCCACTCCTGCTCGGCGGTCAGCGCCTCCACCCGCGCCTCCACCCCCTCCGGCACCCGGGCCAGCGCCTCGCGCAGCAGCCGGGTGGCGATCCGCTTCGAGGTGGCCGCCAGCAGCCGCACCTCGCCGCCCTCCCGGTAGCAGTAGCCGCTGCCGGCCAGGGTGTCCGCGACCAGCACCTCCTCGCAGTGCGCGAGCAGCAGTTCGTGGTCCGGACCGTGCGCGGCGCCGCGCAGCCGCCGGTCCACCGAGTCCAGCAGGTGCCGGTGGGTGGCGTTGCCGGGGTGCACCGGGAGGTCGCCCGGATCGACCAGCCGGGACCGGTCCACCCGCCCGGTCAGCTGCATCGCCGGGTGCAGCGTGAACCCGGCCAGCCGGTACCGCCGCACCGCCGCCGGCGACGGCGAGGCGCACAGCATCCCGCGCAGACAGCCGCGCCCGTGGGCGAGCGCCCGCTCCAGCAGCAGCCGCCCCACCCCCTTGCCCTGGGCCCGCGGCAGCACCACGAGCAGCGCCAGCACCCAGACGCCCTCGCGGCGCAGCGCGAGCACCGCGCCCACCGGCTCGCCGTCCAGCTCGGCCACCCAGCAGCCCTGCGGATCGGTGCGCGCGAGATGTCTGGTGCGGGCCAGCTGGAACACGGACGGCGGGGGCGGCCCGGTGACCTGCGGGGTGTCGGGGAGCGAGGCGAACGCGGCGACGGAGATCTGCCGGACCGCCTCCGCGTCGGCGGCGGAGTCCTGGAGCGGGCGCAGGAGCATGCCCTCCATCCTGACCGCCGGACCCGCGCCGCGGGGCCGGTTCGCCCGGATCCGTCCGACTGGGATGCCGCCGAGGTCCGCCGGTGTGCGAGCATGGAAGGCGTATGGGGAACGGGTGCACGCCCGGCCCACGGAACACCGCCGCCGTGAATCCACCGAAAACACTCCGTCGTCCGGGAAATGAATCCGGACGGCCGTCGGTTGGTACTGGCGGCAGACCGTCGTCAAGACCGGGAGAACGCAGATGACCGTCCAGGACGAGACCACCGTCGAGAGTGGCATCCTCCTCACCGATGCCGCCGCGGCCAAGGTCAAGGGCCTGCTGGAGCAGGAAGGCCGGGACGACCTGGCGCTGCGCGTCGCCGTCCAGCCCGGCGGCTGCTCGGGCCTGCGCTACCAGCTGTTCTTCGACGAGCGCTCGCTCGACGGTGACGTGCTGAAGGACTTCGACGGTGTGAAGGTCGTCACCGACCGGATGAGCGCCCCGTACCTGGGCGGCGCCACCGTCGACTTCGTCGACACCATCGAGAAGCAGGGCTTCACGATCGACAACCCGAACGCCACCGGCTCCTGCGCCTGCGGCGACTCGTTCAGCTAGTCGGTCCGGAGCTCGTCGCTCCGACCACGAAGGCGGCCCCCGGACACCGGGGGCCGCCTTCGTCGTGTCCGCGCGGAGTCCGCGCCGGGGTCACGGGTTGCCGGGGACGTCCGGGACCGCCGGATCCGGGCCGATCTTGGCGTCCGCCTCCAGCGGCACCTCCTGCCCGGTCGCCAGATCGGTCACCGCCCGGCCCTGGAGCGGCTGCTTCAGGTCGGCCGTCACGGTCTGCCGCTTCGCCAGCTCGGCGCAGGCCTGTCCGGCCGGGACCGGTGCCGCCGTGGTCACCCGGACGTCCACCCGGCCCGGCTTGGACTCGTCGGCCTTGAGCGCGTACCGCTGGCAGATCCCGCCGTAGAACCAGACCGTCAGCTTGTTGCCGTCCACCCGGTAGGTGATCGCCGGGTGCACCGGCGAGCCGCTCCCGGTGCCGTTCGGCGGCGGCTCGCCCACCGCGATGCCGTTGCCGCCCGAGCCCGGGGGAGTGGGCGCCGGGGTCGGGGTCGTCGCCGGGGCCGGCGGCTTGGTGGCCGGGGCCGGACCGGTCGGCCGCGGGTCCGGGGCGGTGGCCGTCGGGTCGACCGGCGGCGTGGTCACCGGGGCCGGCGCGGACGGGGCGGAGGTCGAGGTCGGGGCGGCAGGGTCGGCGCTGCCGGTGGCCGCGCCCGGCGAGGCGGAAGCGCTCGCCGAGGCCCGCTCCCCGCCGGAGGCCGCCGCGTCCGAAGCCGCCTCGGTCCCGCCGTCGCAACCGGCCAGGACGGCCACCGCCGCCAGGACGAGGGCGGCCAGCGCCGTCGCGCGTGCCCGGCCGGAACGCCTGGGCATGCTTTCCAGATCCATCTGAACTTCCTCCCGAGGGTTCAGCGGTACGCCTTGCCGGCCGCACCGCGGGGATGTGACGTGGCCCGGACGATTCCGGTTCCCCGCCCGCCCCGGCCGCACCCCGGGACCCTCGGGAGCCCCGCTCAGGGCCCGTACTCGGGCATCGACGCGACCACGCGCCGGGCCCGGGAGGGGACGCGGAAGCCGGAGCCGGCCGGCGCGCTGTCCTGCGGACCGGCGGCCAGCAGCGGCCAGAACCGCCGCAGCCGGCGCGAGGAGTCCACCAGCGCGTCGAGCGACTCCCCGTCGGCGTCGCCGAGCAGGGCGGGCGGAACCCGCAGCGGGTGGTGACTGGGCAACATCGGCCATCAACTCCGATCCACCTGCCGTGGCAGCGCCGCCACGGTCCGGTCGGGGCCGGGAGGGGCCCCTGACTGCGACCCTAGGCCGGGCGTCCGGCAGCCACCAGAGCTACCCCGGGGTAGTACACCTTCGGGGGCGGCGGGTGACAGCGGACGGCCGGGAACGCACCCGGCGTCTTGCTGGTGCCCCGGGCCCGCCGGGTACCGTAGGTGGGTTGCACCCCCCGCTGTTCCATGGCCCCGCTGCCATCCTGAGGAGACCCCGTGCGTATCGCCGTCGCCGGTTCGATCGCGACCGACCACCTGATGACCTTCCCCGGCCGGTTCGCCGACCAGCTGGTCGCCGAGCAGCTGCACACCGTGTCGCTGTCCTTCCTGGTCGACACCCTCGACATCCGCCGCGGCGGCGTCGCGCCGAACATCGCCTTCGGCATGGGCGTGCTCGGCCTGCGCCCGGTCCTGGTCGGCGCGGCCGGCGCGGACTTCGCCGAGTACCGCAGCTGGCTGGAGCGCAACAACGTGGACTGCCGGTCCGTCCACATCTCCGAGACCCGGCACACCGCGCGCTTCATGTGCACCACGGACGAGGACCACAACCAGATCGCCTCGTTCTACACCGGCGCCATGGCCGAGGCCCGCAGCATCGAGCTCAAGCCGATCGCCGACCGCGTCGGCGGCCTCGACCTGGTGCTGATCGGCGCCGACGACCCGCAGGCGATGGTCCGCCACACCCAGGAGTGCCGCACCCGCGGCTACGCCTTCGCCGCGGACCCGTCGCAGCAGCTGGCCCGCCTCGACGGCCACGACATCCGCCAGATCGTCGACGGCGCCGCGTACCTCTTCACCAACGAGTACGAGGCCGCGCTGATCGAGTCCAAGACCGGCTGGGACGCGGAGGAGATCCTCACCCGGGTCGGCACCCGGATCACCACCCTCGGCAGCAAGGGCGTCCGGATCGAGCGCAAGGGCGAGTCCCCGATCGTGGTCGGCTGCGCCCCCGAGGCCGCCAAGGTCGACCCGACCGGTGTCGGCGACGCCTTCCGGGCCGGCTTCCTGGCCGGCCTCTCCTGGGAGCTGGAGCTGGAGCGCGCCGCCCAGCTCGGCTGCATGCTGGCCACCCTGGTGATCGAGACCGTCGGCACCCAGGAGTACGAGCTGCGCCCGCACGACTTCCTGCAGCGCTTCGTCGCGGCCTACGGCGACGAGGCCGGCGCCGACGTCCGGGCGCACCTGGTCAACTGACCCGCCGCACCAGGTAGGCCGAGCCCCGGTCGCCGCCGTACTCGGCGGCCGGGGCCTCGCCCAGGTACTCCTGCTCGCGCATCCCGCACCAGGCCGGCACGTCCAGCCGGGCGGCCTCGTCGTCGGCCAGCACCACGACCGTGCCGCCCACCGGGACCTCGCCGATCCGCTTCGCCAGTTCGATCACCGGCAGCGGGCAGCGCTTGCCCAGCGCGTCCAGGACCAGCGGGCCCCCGTCGGACTCCCGGGCCGCGGCGGGCGCGGGCAGGTCCAGGCCCAGCGGCGCGCGGACGCCGGCCACCAGCTCCGGCAGCACCGTCAGGAAGCGGTCGACGTCCGCCCCGGCGGTGCCGAACGGCAGTGAGATCCGGACGTTCCCCTCGGTGAGCACGCCCATCGCGGCCAGCACATGGCTCGGCGTCAGCGTGGACGAGGTGCAGGAGGAGCCGGAGGAGACCGCGAACCCGGCCCGGTCCAGCTCGCCCAGCAGGACCTCGCCGTCCACGTACAGGCAGGAGAAGGTGACGATGTGCGGCAGCCGCCGCACCGGGTCGCCGACCACCTCCACCTCGGGCACCAGCCGCGGCACCCGGGCCCGGATCCGCTCGACCAGCTCGTGCAGCCGGGCGTTCTCCCGCTCCGCCTCGGCCCGTACCGCGCGCAGCGAGGCCGCGGCCGCGACGATCGCCGGCACGTTGACGAAGCCCGGCACCCGGCCCGCCTCCCGCTCGTCGGCGGGCAGCGGCGAGACGTGGCGGACGCCCTTGCGCACCGCGAGCACCCCGACCCCGGCCGGTCCGCCCCACTTGTGCGCGCTGGCGGTGAGCAGCGACCAGCCGGTGGGCAGGTCCACCCGTCCGGCGCTCTGCGCGGCGTCCACCAGCAGCGGCACCTCGCCGCGGAGCGCGGCCACCTCGGCGACCGGCTGCACCGTGCCCACCTCGTGGTTGGCGGACTGCAGCACGGCGAGCGCGGTGTCCGGCCGCAGCGCGGCGGCGAACTCCTCCGGGTCCACCCGGCCGTGCCGGTCCACCGGCACCGAGGTGACCTCGCCGCCCTCGGCGAGGTGGCGTTCGGCGCTGTGCAGCACGCTGGAGTGCTCGACGGCGGAGTGCGCCAGGTGCCCGCCGCGCCGCCGGTTGCCGCGCAGCGCGCCCAGCACCCCGAGTTGGACGGCCTGGGTGCCGCTCGACGTGAAGGCGATCTCGTCGGCCCGGCAGCCGATCACCTCGGCCACGGTCTCCCGGGCGGCGTCCAGGAGCATCCTGGCCTGGCGTCCGGAGCGGTAGAGCCGGGCCGGGTCGGCCCATCCCTCGTCCAGGGCGGCGGTCAGTGCCTGCCGTGCGACGGGGTGGAGCGGTGCGGTGGAGGCCACATCGAAGTACACGGTCACATTTAACGACACCGACGGGCGTGTCCGGGCTTCCGCCGACGGCTCACCCTCCGTCAGTCGATCATCCCGAATGTCCGGATAGTCCGCTCCCGACGGGGCGTCACCACGTTGTCCGAGGTCATCCCTCGATCGGGCGTACGGACCCCTAATGCCTAGGATGACCTGCGGCGCAGCCCCTGCCGGGCCTGATCGGGTGTCCGGGCGGCGCGTTACTGGGACCTGCCCGTCAGCAGCGCATAAGGCTGGAGTAGGGTTTGGCCCGCATAAGCATTCAAACCGTGCCCGTGGTCGGGTCGCCGGGGAGGGAAAGCCTCCCCGGGGCGACGCGAAGGCGGGCGAGACTTCGGGAAGGCGCTACGTGAGTCCCAACGGCTCCGACCGCTCGCCGCGGCGCACGATGCGGCGGAAGCTGCCTCAGGCGCTGGCACTGGGCCTCGTCATCGCGACCGCCACCGGCTGCTCGGCCAACGACCTCCCCAGGCTTGGCCTCCCGAGTCCTGTCACCAAGGAAGGGCCGATGGTCCTCCACATGTGGCAGGGCTCCTGGATCGCGGCGCTGGTGGTCGGCGTACTGATGTGGGGTCTGATCATCTGGAGCGTGATCTTCCACCGGCGCAGCCGCACCGGTGTGCAGGTCCCCCCGCAGACCCGGTACAACGTGCCCATCGAGGCGCTCTACACCGCGGTCCCGATCATCATCGTTTCGGTGCTCTTCTACTTCGTCGCCCGCGACGAGTCGAAGCTGATCTCCGTCTCCGAGAAGCCACAGCACATGGTCAACGTGGTGGGCTTCCAGTGGAGCTGGGCGTTCAACTACGAGAACACCGAGAACCCCGACCCGGCCAACCAGCAGGCCGCGTACGAGGTGGGCACGCCCAACGAGGCCCCCACCCTGTACCTGCCGGTGAACGAGACGGTGCAGTTCCGCCTCACCTCGCGTGATGTGATCCACGACTTCTGGCCCATCAACTTCATGATGAAGATGGACGTCGTCCCGGGCGTGGTCAACAAGTTCGAGGTCACCCCGACCGTCAAGGGTGAGTACAAGGGCAAGTGCGCCGAGCTCTGCGGCGTCGACCACTCGCGCATGCTGTTCAACGTGAAGGTCGTCGACCGTGCCGAGTACGACCAGCACCTGAAGGACCTCAGGGCCAAGGGTCAGACCGGCGCGGTGCCCTCCGGCATCACGACCATGGGAAGTGAAGAGAAGTGACCATCCTCAACGAGCCCGCCGCGGCCGGCGGGGGCGCCGGGGCCGTCACGGTCGGGGCGCAGCGGACCCGGAAGCCGGGTTCCACCATCATCAAGTGGCTGACCACCACTGACCACAAGACGATCGGCACGCTGTACCTGGGCACGTCGTTCGCCTTCTTCCTGATCGGTGGCATCCTCGCCCTGGTCATGCGCGCCGAGCTGGCTCGTCCCGGGACCCAGATCCTGTCGAACGAGCAGTTCAACCAGGCGTTCACGATGCACGGCACGGTCATGCTGCTGATGTTCGCGACGCCGCTCTTCGCCGGCTTCGCGAACTGGATCATGCCGCTGCAGATCGGCGCGCCCGACGTCGCCTTCCCGCGGCTGAACATGTTCGCCTACTGGCTGTACCTGTTCGGCTCGCTGATCGCGGTGGCCGGCTTCCTCACCCCGCAGGGCGCCGCCGACTTCGGCTGGTTCGCCTACGCGCCGCTCTCCGACGCGGTCCGCTCGCCGGGCATCGGCGCGGACATGTGGATCATGGGTCTGGCCTTCTCCGGCTTCGGCACGATCCTCGGTGCGGTCAACTTCATCACCACGATCATCTGCATGCGCGCGCCCGGCATGACGATGTTCCGGATGTCGATCTTCGTCTGGAACGTCCTGCTGACCGCCGTGCTGGTCCTGCTGGCCTTCCCGGTGCTCGCCGCCGCGCTGTTCGCCCTGGAGGCGGACCGCAAGTTCGGGGCACACGTCTTCGACCCGGCCAACGGTGGCGCGCTGCTCTGGCAGCACCTGTTCTGGTTCTTCGGCCACCCCGAGGTGTACATCATCGCGCTGCCGTTCTTCGGCATCGTGTCGGAGATCATCCCGGTCTTCAGCCGCAAGCCGATGTTCGGCTACTCCGGCCTGATCGCGGCCACCATCGCGATCGCCGGTCTGTCCGTGACGGTGTGGGCCCACCACATGTACGTCACCGGACAGGTGCTGCTGCCGTTCTTCTCCTTCATGACCTTCCTGATCGCGGTCCCGACCGGTGTGAAGTTCTTCAACTGGGTCGGCACCATGTGGAAGGGCTCGCTGAGCTTCGAGACCCCGATGCTCTGGACGGTCGGCTTCCTGGTCACCTTCCTCTTCGGTGGTCTGACCGGTGTCCTGCTGGCCTCCCCGCCGATCGACTTCCACGTCTCGGACTCGTACTTCGTCGTCGCCCACTTCCACTACGTGGTCTTCGGCACCGTCGTCTTCGCGATGTTCGCCGGCTTCCACTTCTGGTGGCCGAAGATGACCGGCAAGATGCTCGACGAGCGCCTCGGCAAGGTCACCTTCTGGACGCTGTTCATCGGCTTCCACACCACCTTCCTGGTGCAGCACTGGCTCGGCGCGGAGGGCATGCCCCGCCGCTACGCCGACTACCTGGCCTCGGACGGCTTCACCACCCTGAACACCGTCTCGACCATCGGCTCGTTCCTGCTCGGCCTGTCGATCCTGCCGTTCCTCTACAACGTGTGGAAGACGGCGAAGTACGGCGAGAAGGTCGAGGTCGACGACCCGTGGGGCTACGGCCGTTCGCTGGAGTGGGCGACCTCCTGCCCGCCGCCGCGGCACAACTTCCTCACCCTGCCCCGGATCCGCTCCGAATCCCCGGCCTTCGACCTCCACTACCCGGAGATCGCCGCGCTGGACTACCTGGAGTACCACGGTGAGCCGGCCAAGCACTTCGCCGGTGTGACCCCGGCCAAGTACGACGCCCCGAAGCTCGGCAAGGGCAAGAAGGAAGGCGACGCCTGATGAGGGAACAGGGCAAGATTTTCCTGGGCCTGGCGGTCTTCGTGCTGGCCATGGCGATCACCTACGGCCTGTGGACCAACAACTCCGACCACGGCATCGAGGCCGCCGGTACCACCGCGCTGTTCCTCGCCTTCGCGCTGTGCGCCTTCATCGGGTACTACCTCGCCTTCACCGCCCGCCGGGTGGACAGCGGCGCGGGTGACAACCCCGAGGCCGAGGTCGCGGACGACTCCGGCGAGCTGGGCTTCTTCGCCCCGCACAGCTGGCAGCCGCTCTCGCTGGCGGTCGGCGGCGCGCTGGCCTTCCTCGGCGTGATCTTCGGCTGGTGGCTGCTGTACTGGTCGATCCCGGTCATCCTGATCGGCCTCTTCGGCTGGGTCTTCGAGTTCTACCGGGGCGAGAACCAGAACCAGTAGGACCGGTTCTCTCCCACAGGGCCGGGCTTCCCGCACGGGAAGCCCGGCCCTGTTGCGTCCCCGGAGTGACGGCCTCACCCCGGCGGCCCAACGGGACGCCGTTCGAATGTCGCTCACCCGGAGGGGGTTCCTACGATCTGACCAATCGTGCGAAACCCTGGGAGGCGGTCATGGCCGACAGGCGCGGAATCGCGGGTCTAGGCGGCATCACGCTGGCCCTCGTTGTGCTGGCCCCGCTGGCCGGCTGCAGCTCCGGCGGCGAGGAGGTCGCGGACTCCGTCCGCAAGGTCGACGCTGCCCGGCTGGTCCACCTCTCCGCCACGGACAAGGTGGACCCCTCGCAGCCGGTCACGGTCACCGCGGAGCCGGGCAGCCGGCTGACCGATGTCACCGTGGTCGGCCCGGACGGCCGGATCGTCGCCGGACGGCTCTCGGAGGACCAGCGCAGCTGGCAGACCACCGGCCGGCTGAAGGCGGCCACCGCCTACACGGTGCGGATCGCCGCCGACGACGGCAGCGGCGGGCGCGGCGAGACCACCTCCGGCTTCGCCACCCTGGCCGCCCAGCGGCTGCTGACCGCCAAGCTCGGTCCCGACTCCTCCGGCAGCGGCGTCTACGGGGTCGGCCAGCCGCTCACCGTGCAGCTGTCCGAGGCGGTCAAGGACCCGCAGGCCCGCCAGGAGGTGGAGCGGGCGCTGACGGTGACCTCGCAGCCCGCCGTGACCGGTGCCTGGTACTGGGTGGACGACAAGAACCTGCACTTCCGCCCCGAGGAGTACTGGCCCACCGGCACCGTCGTCGCGCTGGCCTTCGAGGCCACCGGCGGCCGGATCTCGGACGGCCTGTACGGCGGCGACCGGGCGGCGCTGTCGATGCGGATCGGCGAGCGGGTCGAGACGGTGGTCGACGCGGCCGCCCACGAGCTGACCCTCAAGCGCGACGGCCAGGTGGTCCGGACGATCCCGGTCACCACCGGCAAGCCCGGCTTCGACACCCGCAACGGCGTCAAGGTGGTGCTCGGCCAGGAGCGCAAGGTCCGGATGAGCGGCGAGACGATCGGTATAGCGGCCGGCAGCCAGGAGTCCTACGACCTCGACGTCGAGTGGGCCACCCGGGTCACCTGGAGCGGCGAGTACGTGCACGCGGCGCCCTGGTCGGTCGGCTCCCAGGGGGTGGAGAACGTCAGCCACGGCTGTACCGGCATGAGCACCGAGAACGCCCACTGGTTCTACCAGAACACCAGGGTGGGGGACCTGGTGACGGTGGTGAACAGCCGCGGCAAGAGCATGGAGCCGTTCGGCAACGGCTTCGGGGACTGGAACATCGGCTGGGGCGAGTGGGTCGGGCACAGCGCCCTCGGGCAGCCCGTCAGCACCACCACGCCGGCCACCAGGGCCCCCGCCGGCGGGATGATCGCCCCGCAGCTCTGAGGACCGGCCCCGAGGGCCCTCAGGGCCCCTGCAGGCCCTCGGTGGCGCCCTCCTCCCGGTAGGCCAGGCGCAGCGCGTTGTCGGCGGCGGCCAGGGCGTCCGCCGCCGGCAGCCCGAGCCGCCGCACCCGCTCGGCGTACTCCGCGGCGGCCGCGGCGGCCAGTCGGTGCGCGGAGTCGCCGACGGCGGCGATCAGGGTGCCGCGCCGGCCGTGCGTCTCCACCACCCCGTCCGCCTCCAGCTCCCGGTAGGCGCGGGCGACCGTCCCGGCGGCCAGCCCGAGCTGCTCGGCCAGCGCGCGGACGGTGGGCAGCCGCAGTCCGGTCGCCAGTTCGCCGGTCCGGGCCTGTTCGGCGATCTGGGCCCGGATCTGCTCGTACGGGGGAGTGCCGGCCGCGGGGTCGACGGACAGCTGCACAGGAGGCTCCTGACGTTCGGCGGGGGCATCGCGGGGCGCCCCCGGGGACGGGAAAGCCCGAGGGCCGCCGACCAGAAGAACTCTGGTCGGCGGCCCTCGGGGTGCGACGCGGGGTGCGTACGGGATCAGTGGTGGCCGTGGCCGCTGGTGATCTCGTGGTGCTCCTCGGAGGTCGGCTTGGGGATCTGGCTGCCCTCGCCGTAGAAGCCGCGGGAGAGCTTCGCCCGGGTGCGGTCGAGGACGTTGGCCTTGCTGGCCACGCCGTTCTCGTCCGTCTCGGCCGGCAGCTCGAACGGCTCGATCTGCTCGTGCGCGGTGAGCTTGTGCAGGTCCTTCTGCGGCAGCTGGGCGTGCACCTCGACGAACTCGCCGTGCGGCAGGCGCTTGATGACGCCGGTCTCGCGGCCGTGCAGCACCTTCTCCTTGTCACGGCGCTGGAGGCCGAGGCACCAGCGCTTGGTGACGATGAAGACGATGACCGGGACCACGAACATGCCCACGCGGACGAAGTAGGTGACCGAGTTGATCGACAGGTGCAGGTGGGTGGCGAACAGGTCGTTGCCACCGGCCGCCAGCAGGACCAGGTAGAGGCTGATCCAGGCGGCACCCAGGGCGGTGCGGACCGGGGCGTTGCGCGGACGGTCCAGGATGTGGTGCTCGCGCTTGTCGCCGGTGATCCAGCCCTCGATGAAGGGGTAGGCGGCGATCGAGACCAGCACCATCGGGAAGAGGACCATCAGCGGGATCGCCACACCGAGGTTCAGGGTGTGGCCCCACAGGCTGACCTCCCAGCCCGGCATGATGCGGATCAGGCCCTCGGAGAAGCCCATGTACCAGTCCGGCTGGGCGTCCGTGGACACCTGGTCGGGACGGTACGGGCCGTACGCCCAGATCGGGTTGATCGAGGCGATCGCCGAGATGGCCGCGATCAGACCGAACACCAGGAAGAAGAAGCCACCGGCCTTGGCCATGTAGACCGGCATCAGCGGCATGCCGACGACGTTCTTCTCGGTCTTGCCCGGGCCCGCCCACTGGGTGTGCTTGTGGTAGAAGACCAGGATCAGGTGCGCCACCAGCAGGCCGAGCATGATGCCCGGGATCAGCAGCACGTGGATGGTGAAGAACCGCGGCACGATGTCGTGGCCGGGGAACTCGCCCCCGAACAGGAACATCTGGACGTAGGTGCCGATCAGCGGGGTCGCCAGGACGGCGCCCTCCATGAACCGGATACCGGTGCCGGAGAGCAGGTCGTCGGGCAGCGAGTAGCCGAAGAAGCCGTCGAACATGCCCAGGACCAGCAGCAGGAAGCCGAAGACCCAGTTGATCTCACGGGGCTTGCGGAACGCGCCGGTGAAGAAGACGCGCATCATGTGCACGAACATCGCCGCGACGAAGACCAGGGCCGCCCAGTGGTGGATCTGGCGGACCAGCAGGCCGCCGCGCACCTCGAAGCTGATGTCGACCGTCGACGCGTACGCCTCGGACATCGGGATGCCCTTGAGCGGGATGTACGAGCCGTTGTAGACGACCTCGCCCATCGAGGGCTTGAAGAACAGCGTCAGGTAGACACCGGTCAGGATGATGATGATGAACGTGTAGAGGCAGATCTCGCCCAGCATGAAGGACCAGTGGTCCGGGAAGATCTTCCGCAGGTTGGTCTTGGCGAGGGAGTAGATCCCCAGCCGACCGTCCGTCCAGTCCGCGGCCTGCTCCCACTTGTTCGCGGGCTTGGCGCGCGTGCTGGCCGGCTTGGCGGCGCCGGAGGTGGTGCTGCTCGTACTGCTCATCGAGCACGCTCCCAGTAGCTCGGGCCGACGGGCTCGTCGAAGTCGCCGTGGGCGACCAGGAAGCCCTTCTCGTCAGTGGTGATCTTCAGCTGCGGCAGCGGGTGACCGGCCGGGCCGAAGATCACGCGCGCGCCGTCCGCCAGGTCGAAGGTCGACTGGTGGCAGGGGCAGAGCGCGTGGTGGGTCTGCTGCTCGTACAGGCTGATCGGGCAGCCGACGTGGGTGCAGATCTTGGAGTAGGCGAGGATGCCCTCGAAGCCCTTCTCCTTGGACTTGTCGTCCTTGATGTTCTCCGGCGCGATGCGCACCAGCATGAGGGCGTCCTTGGCGATGCGCTGCTGGAAGTCCTCGTCGTGGGTGCTCAGGCCCTCGGGCATCGCGAAGGTCAGCGACCCCGTGATGATGTCCTCGGCCTTCATCGGCTGGTTGGTGTTCATGTTGATGAGCTGCAGGGGCTTGGCGTCGGTCGCCTCCTCCCAACCCGTGTGCTCCAGCTTGTCCTCGGGCAGCGGGCCCAGGTCGCGCAGGAGGACCACACCGGACAGCGGCACCAGGGCCATCGAACCGATGAGGGTGTTGCGGATCATCTTGCGGCGGCCGAAGCCGGACTCCGCGGCACCGGTCCGGAACTGCTCGATGACGTCGGCGCGAACCTCGTCGTCGGCCTCGATCGGGTGACGCTCGGCCGGGATCTCGTGGTCCGACATCAGGGTGCGGGCCCAGTGGACCGCGCCCGCGCCGATGAGGAACAGCGCCAGACCGAGGGTCATGCCGAGCGCGAAGTTCAGCGCGCTGACGTGGCCCAGCGGCCAGATGTAGACGATCTTGTCCGGGTCGATGGCCACGTACGAGGCGATGAAGCCGATCGTGGCGAGCATCGAGACCACGAACATCAGCGACACCTGGCGCTCGGCCCGCTTGGCGGCCCGCTCGTCGATGTCGGTGCGGCGCGGCTCGTGGGCCGGCAGGCCCGGGTCGGCGAACGGATCGCCGTGGGCGGCCACCTCGTGGTGCCCGGCGGAGCCGTGGGACTCCGGGAGCTTCTCTTCTGACATGTCGTGGCTCATGACTTCTTGGCCTTGGTGGTGTGGGCGGCGACCCAGATCGCGACCGCGATGAGCGCGCCGAGACCGAAGATCCAGCCGAACAGGCCCTCGGTCACCGGACCGAGGCTGCCGAGCGTGAGACCGCCGGGGTTGGGCTCATCGTTGGTGGTGTGGCGGACGAAGGCCACGATCTGCTTCTTCTGCTCCTCGGGCATGGTGCTGTCCGGGAACGACGGCATGTTCTGCGGGCCGGTCTGCATGGCCTCGTAGATGTGCTTGGCGTCCACGCCCTCCAGCGACGGGGCGTACTTGCCCTGGGTCAGGGCACCGCCC
Organism: Kitasatospora purpeofusca; assembly: GCF_000718025.1. Lineage (GTDB taxonomy): Bacteria > Actinomycetota > Actinomycetes > Streptomycetales > Streptomycetaceae > Kitasatospora > Kitasatospora purpeofusca. The sequence goes on along the minus strand of NZ_JODS01000001.1, from coordinate 496,752 downwards.
TGGCCGGCGAAGTTGTGGCACTGGGCGCAGTTGGTGCGGAACAGCTCGCCGCCCTTGGACAGGTCGTCCGGGTTGGTCGAGGTGTACTGCTCCTCGGTCGGCGTGACCGGACCGGGGCCGAGCGAGGCGACGAAGGCGGCGAGCTGGTCGATCTCGGCCTGCGAGTAGATGTTCGGCTTGCGCGGCACCTGGGCGCCGGGCTGCTGGGCCGGCATACGACCGGTGCCCACCTGGAAGTCGACCGCGGCGGAGCCGACGCCGACCAGGCTGGGGCCGTCGCTGCTGCCCTCGCCGTTCAGGCCGTGGCAGGAGGAGCAGCCCACGGCGAAGAGCTTCTTGCCCTCATCGATCGCGAGCGACTGCGCCGCCACGTCGGCCTGCGCCTTGCCGGCGGGCGCGAACGCGGCGTACAGCCCCCCGGTTGCCGCCAGGGCGAGAAGTAGGACGACCAGCGCCGCCAGTGGGTGGCGCCGTCGTGCGGAGAGCTTTTTCACGGAATAACCCCGGTGTCAGGATCTGGTCGACTGGTGGTTGCACCCGGCGGCCGGTCTGGCCGGCACGAGGCTGCCTTGTCTAGGGCTGCGCGCGCGGTCGGTCGGTGGGAGCGTCGCCACCGGCGAAATCGGGCCGTCGCCGGTGAGGGCGGGACCCGAGGCCGGTGGCCAGCGACCTGATCAGCTGGTTACTTGATCAGGTAGATGGTCGCGAACAGGCCGATCCACACGACATCGACGAAGTGCCAGTAGTACGACACCACGATGGCGGCGGTGGCCTGCTCGTGCGTGAAGCGCTTGGCTGCGTACGTCCGTCCCAGGACCAGCAGGAAGGCGATCAGACCACCCGTCACGTGCAGACCGTGGAAGCCGGTGGTCAGGTAGAACACCGTGCCGTACGGGTCGGAGGACAGCGACAGGCCGTCCTTCTTGACCAGCTCGGTGTACTCGAAGATCTGGCCGCCGATGAAGATCGCGCCCATCACGAAGGTGATGACGAACCACGAGCGGAGCTTCTTCACGTCCCCGCGCTCGGCGGCGAAGACGCCGAGCTGGCAGGTGAGCGAGGAGAGCACCAGGATCGTGGTGTTGACCGAGGAGAAGGGCACGTTGAGGGCGTGCGCCTTCTCGGTCCAGAACTCCGGCCCCTTGACGGAGCGGAGCGTGAAGTACATCGCGAAGAGGGCCGCGAAGAACATCAACTCGGAACTGAGCCAGACGATCGTTCCGACGCTGACCATGTTCGGCCGGTTGACCGATCCGTGCGCGTGCCCGGTTTCTACTGCTGTTGCTGTCGCCACGACGGACATTATGTCGGTCCCTTATTCCGTCTTCACGTCGGGGGGTCACCCTCGGAGTGTCCGGTGCGTGCGGTATGCCCCCCTGGGGCCCGACGGGGCGTCCGTACTGCCGCTGAGCAGCGGCGTGTCCCTTTTCTGACGGTTGCTCGAAGGGCCCGTCCGGACCCTGTCCGGCGTGTCGTGGCGGGCCTTCGGGGGTCCTCGGGGGTAAGGGGAAGTTCCACTCGTCCGCCGTACGGGTGGACCGTGCGGGCGGGGGTGACGCGCCGTGCTCCGGCCGGACCAGTGGCGGACGCGGCGCCGTCGGGAAGAGATCGCGCGGGAGGGGCTCGGCGGGCGGTGATCGGGAGTAGCATCCGGGGAGAGGCGAACGTGGTCCGGATCACACGTGAGGGAGCAGGGCCCATGGCGTACACGACCGACGAGACGCTGACCGTTCTCGTCTACAGCCACGACCGAACCACCCGTGAGCAGGTGCTGACCGCTCTCGGGCGGCGGCCCGCGGAGGACCTGCCGGAGCTGGCCTACCTGGAGTGCGCGACCACCCCCGCGGTGCTCAAGGCGCTGGAGAAGGGTGGTGTCGACCTCTGCGTCCTGGACGGTGAGGCGGTGCCGGCCGGCGGGCTCGGGCTCGCGCGGCAGCTGAAGGACGAGATCTACGGTTGCCCGCCGGTGCTGGTGCTGATCGGCCGGCCGCAGGACTCCTGGCTGGCCGCCTGGAGCCGGGCCGACGCGGCGATCTCCCAGCCGGTGGACCCGGTGGCGCTGGCGGAGGCCGCCGCCACGCTGCTGCGGGCCCGGCTGGCCAAGCGGGCGCCCGCCGTCCGCTAGTCCGGTCCCGCCCCGCGTTCCACCCGGCGTCTCACGACAAGAGAAGAAGGGTGAACGGCGGAGCCCCGGCGGCCCGCCGCTCGATAGGCTGACTCCGTCCCTACGTCCTTCCCCGGGTAGCCGGGGCAGCGAGAGCCGGAGTCAGCCATGGTGAACGTGCAGCCTGCGAACGGTGGGAGCGACCCCGCGCAGGTGGTCCGCTCCTGGCCGGACATCCTGTCGGCGCTGCTGAGGGGAGAGGACCTCGACCGCTCGGCCACCGCGTGGGCGATGGACCGGATCATGAGCGGCGAGGCCTCCCCGGTGCAGGTGGCCGGGTTCATGGTGGCGCTGCGGGCCAAGGGCGAGACGGTCGAGGAGATCTCCGGACTGGTCGACTCGATGTACGCGCACGCCGAGCCGCTGGACATCCCCGGCCCGGCGGTGGACATCGTCGGCACCGGCGGCGACCGGGCCAAGACCGTCAACATCTCCACCATGTCGGCGATCGTCGCGGCCGCGGCCGGCGCCAAGGTGGTCAAGCACGGCAACCGGGCGGCCTCCTCGTCCAGCGGATCCTCGGACGTGCTGGAGAAGCTGGGCATCAGCCTGGACCTCCGGCCGCGCCGGGTCGCCGAGATCGCCGAGGAGGTCGGGCTCACCTTCTGCTTCGCCGCGACCTTCCACCCGTCGATGCGGCACGCCGCGCCGGCCCGGCGCGACCTCGGGGTGCCCACCGCGTTCAACATCCTGGGGCCGCTGACCAACCCGGCCCGGGTGACGGCGCACGCGATCGGCTGCTTCGACACCCGCCTGGCGGCGCTGATCGCCGGGGTGCTCGCCCGGCGCGGTGCCACCGCGCTGGTCTTCCGGGGCGACGACGGACTGGACGAGCTGACCATCACCACCACCTCGCGGGTGTGGGTGGTCCGCGACGGCGCCGTCACCGAGACCTCCTTCGACCCGCGCGAGGTCGGCATCGAGCCGGTCGGCATCGAGGCGCTGCGCGGCGCGGACCCGGCGTACAACGCGGAGGTCGCGCGCCGGGTGCTCGCCGGGGAGCACGGGCCGGTCCGGGACGCGGTGCTGCTGAACTCGGCGGCCGCGCTGGTGGCACTGGACCTCACCGACGCGCCGCTCGCCGAGCAGCTCGGCGCGGCCATGCGGCGTACCGCGGCGGCCGTCGACTCGGGTGCCGCGCGGGACCTGCTGAAGCACTGGTCGGAGGCCACCGCCCGGGTGTGACACGGCGGTTGGGGCCCATCGGGAATCCTCCCGGTGGGCCCCGACGCCTGTCCGGGATGTGGACCCTTGTTTGACCGGCGGGCGGACCCGACCTACAGTCTTGGCCAGGTCATGAGCGACAGCGACAAGCCCCAGCTTGCTGTCCGGCAACCCTCCGTCCGTGGCGGGGTGCCCTGGGTGAGGACCGGGCCGTGCGGCGAACCGTCCGCGTGGCAAGCGCGGACACCCGGATCATCACGCACTCCCGGGGTCCCAGACCCGTAGACGGAGTGCATTCCCATGTCTGTTGCTACCGGCCTCAGCACCCCCCTCGCCGTTCTCGGCCACGATGTCGAGGTCCCGCTCGCCAACGGCGACAAGGTCGCCTACGCGGCGCTCGACTACGCCGCCAGCGCCCCGGCGCTCCAGCGGGTCTGGGACGAGGTCGCCGCCTACGCCCCCTACTACGGCAGCGTGCACCGCGGCGCCGGCTACCTGTCCCAGCTCTCCACCGACCTGTTCGAGCAGAGCCGCCGCACCGTCGCCGAGTTCCTGGACCTGCGCGAGGGCGACCAGGTGGTCTTCACCCGCGCCACCACCGACTCGCTCAACCTGCTGGCCGGCGCCGTCCCGGCCGGGACCCAGGTGTTCGCCTTCGAGACCGAGCACCACGCCTCGCTGCTGCCCTGGGCGCACGCCGGTCTGACCGTCACCTGTCTGCGCGCCCCCCGCTCGCACGCCGAGGCGGTCGCCGCCTTCGACGCCGCGCTCGCCGAGGCGCCCGAGGGCCCGAAGCTGCTCTGTGTCACCGGCGCCTCGAACGTCACCGGTGAGCTCTGGCCGGTCGCCGAGCTGACCAGGACCGCCCACCGCTACGGCGCCCGGGTGGTGCTGGACGCCGCGCAGCTGGCCCCGCACCACCGGGTCTCGGTGCGCGAGCTGGGGGTCGACTGGATCGCCTTCTCCGGCCACAAGCTGTACGCGCCGTTCGGCGCCGGGGTGCTGGCCGGCCGGGCCGACTGGCTGGACGAGGCCGAGCCCTACCTGGCCGGCGGCGGCGCCACCCGGACCGTGGCCCGGGAGACCGACGGCACGGTGGCCGTACAGTGGCACACCGGCCCGGCCCGGCACGAGGCCGGCTCCCCGAACGTCATCGGCGTGTACGCGATCGCGGCGGCCTGCCGGGCGCTCACCGAGGCCGGGTTCGACGCGCTGGAGGCGCGCGAGCGGGCGCTGGTGGCCCGGCTGAAGGCCGGTCTGGCGGAGATCCCCGAGGTCAGGGTGCTGAACCTGTTCGGCGCCGAGGCGGACCGGGTGGGCGTGCTGTCCTTCGTCGTCCGGGGCTGGAACAGCTCGCACTTCTCGGCCGCGCTGTCCGCCGAGTACGGCATCGGGGTGCGGGACGGCCTGTTCTGCGCCCACCCGCTGGTGCGCACCCTGCTCGGCGACGAGGAGGCCGCGCCCTCGGAGTGCGGCGCGCCGGAGGCCTCGCTGCCGGGCGAGCGCAGCCTGAACGCGATCCGGGTGAGCTTCGGCGCCGGCACCCCGGACGAGCACGTGGACCGGTTCCTGACCGCCGTCCGCGAGCTGGTCACGGACGGCGCGGCGTGGAGCTACCGGAACGAGGGCGGCCGCTGCGTCGCGGACACCCGCCGGGAGGGCTGAGGCCCCGTCGAGGACCGTCGCTCCGGCGGGCTCGCGGTCGGCTACTCCTCCAGGCCGATCGCGAACGCGGCCTCCAGGTCGTGCTGGGAGTAGGTGCGGAAGGCGATCTGGGTCTCGGTGTGCGCCACGCCCGGGACCTTGTTCAGCCGGCCGGGGATCACCTCGGCGAGGTCGTCGTGCCGGCGCACCCGCACCATCGCGACCAGGTCGTAGCCGCCGGTCACCGAGTAGACCTCGCTGACGCCCTCGATGGCGGCGATCGCCTCGGCGATCTCCGGGATGCGGTCGACGCTGGTCTTGATCAGGACGATGGCGGTGATCACGGTGGCGTACTCCTTTGTGAGGTGCCGCCAGGGTAGCGGGCGTCGGTCGCACCGTCGCGGGGACGGGTGCGGCGGGGGCGGCGCTCGGCCACGGTGCAGGCGAAGAGGAAGCCCGCCATGAAGCCGATCACGTGCACCAGGTACGCCACCCCCGGTCCGGCGGAGTGCACCGACCACCACTGGAGCGCGAACCAGAGGCCCAGCACCAGCCAGGCCGGGAACCGCAGCGGCAGGAAGAGCAGCAGCGGGACGAGCGTGGTGACCCGGGCGTGCGGGTGGAAGCGCAGGTAGGAGCCGAGCACGGCGGAGATCGCGCCCGAGGCGCCGATCAGCACCCGGGTCGAGTCCGCCGAGTGCGCCTCGGCCAGCGCGAAGCCGTAGGTGGTGAGCGCGCCGGCCGCCAGATAGAAGAGGAGGAACCGGGGGCGCCCGAGCCGGTGCTCCACGGCGGGGCCGAAGACGTGGAGGAAGAGCAGGTTGCCGAGCAGGTGCAGCCAGCCGGCGTGCAGGAAGAGCGCGCTGAGCACGGACAGCGCCGGATGCTTGCCGGGGGTGGCCGAGGCCGGGCAGCCGGGCACCGGCTCGGGGGCCTCCGCCAGTTGGTCCGCGGTCAGCGGGTGGCCGGTCAGGAGCTCGGCGGGCACGGCCCCCCAGCGCTGCTCGTAGCGCTGCTCGGCGCAGACCCGGGCCTGGTCCCGGCCGTAGAGCGGATTGAGCCCCGCGGCCGGTCCGAGCAGGAAGACCGCGGTGTTCAGCGCGATCAGCGCGTAGCAGACGGCCGGAGCGGTGGCGGCCGGTCGGCCGCGGTGCGCGCCGGGGTGGGGGACCGGGATCGCCATGGGCTCCAGCATCCCCCCGGTACCGGCCGGGCACCGCGCGGTTACGGCAGGTGGGCTACCGCCCGGGAGTGTTCGGCCGGTGGCCGGGAAGGTTGCCCCAGGCAATAGGCTTGGGGCGGGCATTCCCGCCTCCCGCCGCCGACGCCGGGGCTCCGGGGGGAGCGCCTGAGCCCGTTCCGGGACCACCCGAGAGGACCCCCGATGACCGTCCCCGCCCTGACCGCCGAGACGCGCTGGCGCTGCACGCTCTGCGGAAACCTGACCCGCTTCGACGTGACCCGGACCGCCCGGGTGACCGAGTTCCTCCACTTCGACCTGGCCGGCGAGTCCAAGGTCGAGGAGACCCAGGTGCTCAGCGAGACCGTGGAGTCGGTGCGCTGCCGCTGGTGCAACGCCGTGGACCAGGTCGAGCTGGTCGCCCGTCCCGGCGCCGACGAGGCGGCCGAGGCCGCCGAGGCTCCCGAGCAGGGCTGACCGCCCGGTCCGTGCGGTGGGCGGTGAGCGGCGTGGCCGCCCGCCGCACGGGACAATACAGAGAGAACGCGCGGAGTGTGACGGGGGTGGCGGCCGAGGGCCGTACCCCGCTGGACAGGATCGGAGCCGAGGACGTGGTGGACGCAGCGAAGGAGCCCGCCGGGCCGCAGGGGCGGCAGCCCGCTGTGGACGCGCAGGCGCCGGACGCGGCAGTGGCCGCCCCCTCCGGCACCGAGGCCCCGGCGGAGGCGCCCGCGGGCGAGGAGTCCGGCGCCGGTGAGGAGCCGGCGGCAGCGGACGGCGGAGCGGTCGGGTCGGACGGGCCGACGGGGCCGGACGGTTCGGAGGAGTCGGCGGGACCGGCCGCCGAGGCGCTGGACCGCCCGCTCCCGGAGGGGGTGCGCCGGCGGGTGGTCGGTCTGGCCTCCGACGCGCTGGGCGGTCTGCCGCTCGGCGAACTGCCCCAGTCGCTGCGCCAGTACGCCAAGTTCACCCCCGCCCGCCGGGCCAAGTACGCGGCGACCGCGCTGGCCGCGGCGCTGGAGGCGGAGCCGGCCTTCCGGGTGCGGATAGCGGAGCGGCTGCGGCTGGGTCAGCCCGACCTGGTCAGGGCCCTGGAGGCGGGTGCAGTGCCGGGCGCCGCCGACCCGATGGACGTGGCCGCGGCCGCCTATCTCGTGCGGTCCGCCGGCTGGAGCCGGCTGGTGGCCGAGGCCGGCGAGGAGGCCGAGCGGGCCGGTACCGAGGGCGCGGTCGCCGAGGCGACCCGGCTGGTCGAGAAGCTGCAGGCCGAGCTGGCCGAGCTGCGGAGCACGGCCCGGTCCGACCTGGAGCGCCAGCGGGCCGAGTCGGAGGACGTCCGCAAGGAGGCCGAGTCGCTGCGCCGACGGCTGCGTTCGCTGGAGAGTGACACCCGCCGGGCGCAGGCGGAGACCCGGAAGGTCGCCGCCGAGCTGGAGGCGGTCAGGGCGCAGGCGGCGGCCGAGCGCGGCGCGGCGGAGACCGAGGCGCGGCGGCTGCGGCACCGGGTCACGGAACTGGAGAACTCCGCCGAGCAGGGCCGGCGCTCCGCCCGCGAGGGGCGCGGCGTCGAGGACATGCGGCTGCGGCTGCTGCTGGACACGGTGCTGCAGTCGGCCCAGGGCCTCCAGCGGGAGCTGGCGCTGCCGGTCTCCCAGATCCGTCCGGCGGACCTGGTGGAGGCGGTGGTGCCGGGTTCGGCCTCGCCGCACGACGTGGCACGGCGCGGGCTGGCCGAGGACGACCCGGCGCTGCTGGACCAGTTGCTGGCGATTCCGCAGGTCCATCTGGTGGTGGACGGCTACAACGTCACCAAGACGGGCTATCCGACGCTGCCGCTGGAGCAGCAGCGGATCCGGCTGCTCGGTGGACTGGCGATGCTGGCGCAGCGCACCCAGGCGGAGGTCACCTGCGTGTTCGACGGCCAGGACCTCGATGTGCCGGTGATCATGGCGCCACCGCGCGGGGTGCGGGTGCGGTTCAGCCGGACCGGTGAGACGGCGGACGAGCTGATCCGCCGGCTGGTCCGGGCGGAGCCGCAGGGCCGTCCGGTGGTGGTGGTCTCGGCGGACAAGGAGGTGGCGGACGGCGTGCGGAAGGCGGGCGCGCGCCCCGTCGCCTCGGTGCTGCTGCTGAACCGGCTGTCCCGTCCTTAGCTCTCCGGAGTGCAAACCGACGGTAATGACGGCTGGTCAGCGCCGGGATTGCAGTCATGTGCGGGTTTCGTGAAGTCCCGGTGCGGGCGGCAGGTTCAAGTAATCGTGGGAGTGGCGCGAAACGTGGATCTTCACTAGGGTCTGGCGTCAAACCTATTTTCCGGATTCTCACCCCAACGGGTGAGGCCATTGGAAGAAGGAGCCGGTCCTTTTGGCCTCCCACCGCCGTCCCAAGCAGCCGAGCCGCGCGCGGGTCTCCGTGCTCACCGCGGCCGCTGCGACCGCGGTCGCTCTCTCCGCCCAGGTCGCCGCACACGCAGCGCCGAGCCCGTCGCCCAAGAAGGACGACGTCAAGGCGCAGATCGACCAGCTGAACGAGGAGGCCGAGCAGGCCACCGAGCGGTTCAACGGCGCCAAGGAGCGGGCCGACCAGCTGCGCAAGCAGGCGGACCAGCTCCAGGACCAGGTCGCCCGCGGCCAGGAGCAGATGACCCAGCTTCAGGCGGGGCTGGCCGAGGTGGCGGGCGAGCAGTACCGCACCGGCGGCATCGACCCGTCCGTCCAGCTGATGCTCACCTCCGACCCGTCCGGGTACCTGGACAAGGCCTCCAGCGTGCAGCAGGCCAGCTCCAGCCAGGCCGAGGCGCTGAAGGGGCTGCAGGACCAGCAGCGCCGGCTCGACCAGCAGAAGGTCGAGGCGGCCGCCGTGCTCGCCTCGCTGGACAGCACCACCAAGGACCTGAACCAGTCCAAGGCCGAGGTCGGCAAGAAGCTCAAGGACGCCCAGGACCTGCTGAACTCGCTCAGCGCCGCCGACCGCGCGGCCGTGAAGGCGGCGCAGCAGCAGGCCGACCGCGCCTCGCGCGGCAGCGAGCGGACCGACCTGGGCAGCCTGCCGCAGGCCAGCGGCATGGCCGGTGCCGCGGTCGCCAACGCGATGGGCAAGCAGGGCTCGCCCTACGTCTGGGGCGCCACCGGTCCGAGCACCTTCGACTGCTCCGGCCTGATGGTCTGGGCGTACGGGAAGGCCGGCGTCTCGCTGCCGCGGACCTCGCAGGCGCAGGGCAACTACGGCAGCAAGGTCTCCTCGCTGGCCGAGGCGCAGCCGGGCGATCTGATCATCTACCGCCCCGACCGCAGCCACGTCGGCATGTACATCGGCAACGGCATGGTCGTCCACGCGCCGCACACCGGTGACGTGGTGAAGGTGATGAAGGCCGACGCCATGCCGATCAACACGATCCGCCGGGTCTGACGGTCCGCCACGACACTCCCGGGGGCGGTTCTCGGCCCCTGTGATCAGCGCCACCTCCGATCGGGGGTGGCGCTGAGGTTTGGGTCGGGCGTTGGGCCGTCCAGGTGGAAATGATCAGCCTGATGTGGGGATGTGATCACGCTCGGTCATATTCACAAAGGAACTTGGGTATTCTTCTGGCTTTTTTCTGACAAGGATTTGAACGGATCACGGATCTGTTACTAGGGTCGTGCTTCGAACCTCGCACAGTCGATCACCCAGCCTGGGTGGCGGTGGGGTTCGCCGCCGAGTTCGCGAAGCAGCCGGGCGGGGCCTCAGGTGCCCGTCCGAACCAGACCCAGCAGTCGGGGGTCCGCTGGTGGAGCGGAGCCGGGGAACCACGTTCCTCCGGGGTGAATCGGCGCCAGGTCGGCCGCTCGCGCGGACGGTGAGGCGTCGTAGGGCACGCTTCCGCCCGAACCCGTCAGCTCACCCGGTAGGCGGATGAGGAAGAAGGAGTCCGCCTTCGTGGCGTCCCATCGTCGTCCCAAGCCCGTCGGCCGTACCCGGGTCTCGATCATGACCGGTCTCGCCGCCGCTGCCGTCGCCCTCTCCGCGCAGTCCGGCGCCCACGCCGACCCCGCGCCGACCAAGGACCAGGTCAAGGAGCAGGTCGACCAGCTCAACGAGCAGGCCGAGGTCGCGACCGAGAACTACAACGGCGCCCAGGCCAAGCAGCAGGAGCTGCAGAAGCAGGTCGCCGAGCTGCAGGACAAGGTGGCCCGCCAGCAGGCCGTGGTGACGGAGGCCCAGGGCGGCCTCTCCGAGATCGCCGGCGAGCAGTACCGCACCGGCGGCATATCGCAGACCGTCCAGCTGATGCTGTCCGCCAGCCCGGACAACTTCCTCAGCCAGGCCGACGCCCTGAACCAGGCCGGTTCCACCCAGTCCGGCGCGCTGAAGGAGCTCCAGGAGCAGCAGCGCAGGCTCGACCAGGACCGCAACGAGACCCAGACCAAGCTCGGCGAGCTGGAGTCCACCACCCAGCAGCTGAAGACCGCCAAGGACGACGTCCAGGGCAAGCTGGCGAAGGCCCAGCAGCTGCTCAACACGCTCACCGAGCAGGAGCGCCAGGCCCTGCGCGCGGCCGAGGAGAAGGCCGCCGCCGAGGCCAAGGCCAAGGCTGACGCCGCGAAGGCCGAGGCCGCCAAGGCCGCCAAGGCGAAGGCGGACGCCGAGCGCGCCACCCGCGACACCAACCGCACCGACCTGAGCGCCTCGACGCCCGCGCCCGCCGCCGCGGCCAAGCCGGCCGCGCCCGCCGCGCCCGCCGCCAACGGCTCGCGCGCCGCCGCCGCGATCGCCGCCGCCGAGAGCAAGCTCGGCGCCCCGTACGTCTACGGCGCCACCGGCCCGAACTCGTTCGACTGCTCCGGCCTCACCGGCTGGGCGTACGCCCAGGCGGGTGTGTCGCTGCCGCGCACCTCGCAGGAGCAGGCCAACGCCGGTACCCGGATCGGCTCGGACATCTCCCAGGCCCAGCCCGGCGATCTGGTGATCTTCTACGGCGACCGCCACCACGTCGGCATCTACGTCGGCGGCGGCCAGGTCATCCACGCCCCGAAGCCGGGCGCGTCGGTCCGCTACGAGTCGGCGTCCAACATGCCGGTCAACACCATCGTGCGCCTCTGACCCCCGGGTCGGCAGACTCCCGGCAGGCCCGGTCTCCCCGCGGGGGAGGCCGGGCCTGCGGCTTTGCCCCGGTCACCGGTGGCTCCGGCGGGCGAACCGGTCTGATGTCCGATCAGTGACTGAATATTCGGATTCGGAGGGGTTTGGAAACGGTTGCCCTGACTCGCTAACGTCTGCCACCGGACGCCCGCTTCGACAGCCGCTCGGTCCGGTGCGGCGGCGGGTCCGGGCCCAGGATCGGAGTTGACGTCGAATGACCGCGCACCGCCGTTCCCCGCTGTCAGGTGTCCACACGCTCGCCCGGGCGCTGGTGCTCACCGCGGCGGCCACCACCGCGCTGGGCGTGGCGACCGGCGGCACCGCGCAGGCGGTCCCCGGCGCGCCCGACGCCCCGGCGAACCGCAAGGACGTCAAGGCCCAGGTGGAGCAGCTCTACGACGAGGCCGAGCAGGCCTCGGAGCGGTTCAACGCCGCCCAGGAGGCCCAGCAGCGGCTCCAGCACGAGACCGGCACGCTCCAGCAGCAGATCGCCCTCTCCCAGGACGAGCTCAACCGGCTGCGCGGCGACCTCGCCACCGTGGCCGGGGCGGAGTACCGGGGCGGTGGCATGGCGCAGACCGTCCAACTGATGCTCTCCACCGACCCGGAGGGCTACCTCTCCCGGGCCCGCACCCTCGACCAGGCCGCCGAGCGGCAGAACGAGACCCTGCACGAGGTGCTGGGCCGTCAGCGGGTGCTCGACCAGCGCCGGGCCGAGGCCTCGGCCAAGCTCGCCGAGCTGGAACAGACCCGCAGGGTGCTGGCCGACGGCAAGCAGCAGATCCAGCAGCGGCTCGCCAAGGCGCAGCGGCTGCTCAACAGCCTCGGCGTCACCGAACGCGCCCGGCTCGCCGCCCAGGACGCCCGTGAGGCCGAGCAGCGCGCCACCCGGGGCACCGACCGCCTGGACCTCGGCACCACCCCGCCCGCCTCCGAGCGCGGCGGCGCCGCGCTGGCCGCCGCGGTGCGGATGATCGGCTCGCCCTACGTCTACGGATCCACCGGGCCCAAGGCGTTCGACTGCTCCGGTCTGATGTACTACAGCTGGCGGCAGGCCGGAGTGACCCTGCCGCGCACCTCGCAGGCCCAGGCTTTCGCCGGGCAGCGGGTCAGCATCTCCGAAGCACGGCCGGGAGACCTGGTGATCTTCTACCGGGACATGCACCACGTCGGGATGTACGCCGGCGGCGGGGTGATCGTGCACGCCCCCTACCCGGGTGCCCGGGTGCGCTACGAGAGCGTCAACGCCATGCCGGTCTCGGGGGTGATCCGGCTCTGAGCCGCCCGGAGCCCGCCGGCGGCCGCGGCCCGTCCCGGCGCACCGCCCTGCTGCTCGCGGCCGGCGGCCTCGCCCAGCTGTCGCTGCCCGGGGCCGTCCCCGCGCGGCCCGCCGCGGCGGCCTCGGACGAGTACGCCGAGGTCTCGGCGCTGCTCGCCGAGCGGGCCCGGGCGCTGGGCGCGGGGCCGCCCCCGCTACCGCTGCGGGCGGGCTACCGGAACCTGCTGCTCGGACCGGTGGACCGGGCCGGGCGGTCCACCGCCACCGCCGAGCTGACCGTCACGGTGACCGGGTACGACGAGCAGCCGGTGGTGCACCCGCGCCGGCTGACGCTGCTGCGGACCGCCGGCGGCCCGCGGATCGAACGCGAGGAGGGCGCCGGGGGGCCGCCGCCGCTGTGGGACCTCGGCACCGTCGGGGCGGCCGCCGGGGCGCGCTGCCTGGTGCTCGGGGTGGACGGCGCGGACACCGACGGCCCGGCCGCGCGCGCGGGGGCGGCCGTGGTCGGCGACCGGGCGGTGTCCGCCGTGGAGGCGCTCTGGGGCAGCTCCTGGGCGGGCCGGCTGCTGCTCGAACTGCCCGCCACGGGGGAGCAGTTCGCCCGGCTGCTGGCCGACGACCGGCCCGGCTGGTCGGACCTCGCCGCGGTCACCGTCTCGGCGCCGGGCGCGCCCCTGCACGCCCCGGCCGACCGGGTGCTGGTGAACCCCGAGGTGTACGCCCGGCTGAGCGACTTCGGCCGGCAGGTGGTGGTCACCCACGAGGCGGTGCACGTGGCGACCCGGGCCGACACCCGGGCCTGGACACCGCTCTGGCTCTCCGAGGGGGTCGCCGACTGGACCGGCTACCGGGACTCCGGCCGCACGGCCCGGCAGATCGCGCCGGAGCTGGCCCGGGACGTCGCGGCCGGACGGCTGCCCGTCGCGCTGCCCGCGGACGCCGCCCTCACGGCCGGCGGGGAGGGCCTGGCGCAGGCCTACGAGCAGTCCTGGCTGGCCTGCGACCTGATCGCCCGCCGGTACGGCCCGCAGCGCCTGGTGGCGCTCTACCGGGCGGCCGGCGCGGCCGCCCCCGGGGCGGACCGGGAGGCGTGGCTGGACGGGCTGTTCCGGGACCGGCTGGGCCTCGGGCTGGCCGAGTTCACCCGGCTCTGGCTCGCCGAGGTCCGCGCCCTGGCGGGCTGAGCCGGGCGCTCCGGCGCCGTCCCGGCCGGCCTTGTCCGCCCGGGGTCAGCGCCGTTCGCTGGGGGCGGCCGCGGGCCGTGCCGTGCCGTCCACGCCGTCCAGCAGGTCCTGCTCGTACGCGATGCCCGGCCGCACCGAGAACGCGGCGGCCGGCACCGGCTCCGGGCGGGCCAGCACCACGGTGGCCGGGACCCGGTCGGTGCGCCGGGTCGAGCGCCAGAGCCGGATGCAGGACAGCACGGTCGCGACCAGCAGCAGCAGATTGCGGGCGGTCAGGACGGCGATCGCGCCGGGCCTGCTGGCGACCACGTCGCCGAAGACCAGCGGGAACTCCACCAGGGTCAGCGGTGTCGCGGCCAGGATCAGCAGCGCCACCGGCCGCTGGCTGGTGCCGCGCACGGTCAGGCAGACCGCCGCCGCGCCGACCAGCCAGACCAGGTACTGCGGGCTGATCACCCGGCTGGTCACGGTGAAGATCAGCAGCGCGGCGAGCGCCGCGTCGTACATGGTGGCGGCGTTGCGCCGGCGGGCGGTGAAGCGCCACAGCAGCAGCCAGCCGAAGCCGAGCACGGTACCGGCCAGCATCACCTTGCTGACCAGCGGAACCCACGGCCCGAGCATCTCGACCGAGCCGTAGTTCATCATCACCTTGCCGTCCCAGCCGCCCGCGATCCGGGCGAAGTGGATCGGCAGCGCGCCGACCGACTCCACCTCGATGCCGCGGTCCTTCTGGAACGTCAGGAACTCGAACGCGCCGTTCATCCCCGCCGCCAGCAGGAAGCCGATCGAGGCGGTGGTGGCGGCCGCGGCCGTCCAGGACCGCCGGGTGCGGCGGCCGGACGGGGTGCCGATGAGGCCGAGCAGCGGCCAGATCTTGACGATGCCGCCGAGCCCGAGCAGCAGGCCGCCGATCGCCGGGCGGCGGATCAGCGCCAGCAGGCCGGCCACCGCGATCGCGGTCACGATCACGTCGTAGCGGTTGTAGATCATCGGGCCGAGCAGCGGGACGCCGGCCACCCAGACCCAGGCGCCGGTCAGCGCCCGGCCCTTGCGCAGCCCGGTGCGGACCAGCAGGCCCATCGCGAGCGCGTCGGCGATGCCGCAGATCACCCAGAAGGAGACCAGGTACGACCAGGGCAGCAGGCCGGGCAGCAGGATCACCAGGGCGGCGCCCGGCGGGTACTGCCAGGTGACGTCGTCCAGCGGGAAGGTGCCGGTCTGCAGTACGCCGTACCAGCCGTGGTAGATCAGCCAGACGTCGGCGGTGATGTCCCCACCGGGCATCCGGAACACGCCGGTCACCAGGAGCATCAGCAGCGTCCGGGTGGCCACCCAGCTCGCGCCGAGCGCCAGCAGCGCGCCGGAACGGCCGGAGGGGCGCGTGGTGCGCTGCACGGGCTCGCGGCGGACGGCGAGCGCCGTGCCGGAGCCCTCGGCGCCGCTGGGTGTACCGGACTCGGTGGCCGGGGCCAACTCCACAACGCTCCCTCGTTCGTCTCGGACGTTCCGTCGGCGGCGCCGCGCGACGGACGCCCGGGCAGTCCGGGCGGGTCGGGACCGGCCGCCACCGCGGGGCCGGGCCGGACACGCCGACCACCCTTGTCCTAGGACAGACCCGGGGAGGGAACGGTTGCCTTGCACGGATCCGTTCCCGGCGGGTCGTCGTGTTGACCTATCGTACGGATCACCCAGCGGTACACCGAGCACCCCCCGACCGAGCGAGCCGTGGCCTGATGCACAAGACCTTGATCGTCACCAACGACTTCCCGCCGAGGCCCGGCGGTATCCAGGCCTTCGTGCACAACATGGCCGTCCGTCAGCCCGCAGGAAGCATCGTGGTGTACGCCTCCACCTGGCGCGACGGCACCGAGGTCGCGCGCTTCGACGCCGAGCAGCCCTTCCCGGTGGTGCGCGACCGTACGAAGGTGATGGTTCCCACACCCCGGGTCACCCGCCGGGCCGCCGAGATCCTGCGGGCGGAGGGCTGCGACTCGGTCTGGTTCGGCGCCGCCGCGCCGCTCGGGCTGATGGCCCCCGCCCTGCGCCGGGCCGGGGCCGGCCGGCTGCTCGGCATGACCCACGGCCACGAGGCCGCCTGGGCCCAGCTGCCGGTGGCCCGGCAGCTGCTGCGCCGGATCGGCGAGGGCACCGACGTGCTCACCTACCTCGGCGAGTACACCCGCTCCCGGATCGCCGCCGCGGTCGGCCCGGAGCCGGCCGCGCGGATGGCGCAGCTGCCGCCCGGCGTGGACGAGCGGACCTTCCACCCGGACTCCGGTGGCGCCGCGGTGCGCGAGCGGCTCGGGCTGGCGGACCGCCCGGTGGTGGTCTGCGTCTCCCGGCTGGTGCCGCGCAAGGGGCAGGACACCCTGATCGAGGCGATGCCGCAGATCCTCGCCGAGGTGCCGGACGCCGTGCTGCTGATCGTCGGCGGCGGCCCGTACCGGGCGGAGCTGGAGAAGCTGGTGGACGCCCGGGGCGTGCGCTCCTCCGTCCGGTTCACCGGCTCGGTCCCGTGGGAGGAGCTGCCCGCGCACTACGGCGCCGGCGACGTCTTCGCCATGCCGTGCCGCACCCGGCGCGGGGGACTGGACGTCGAGGGGCTCGGCATCGTCTACCTGGAGGCCTCGGCGACCGGCCTGCCGGTGGTGGCGGGGGACTCCGGCGGCGCGCCGGACGCGGTGCTGGAGGGCGAGACCGGCTACGTGGTGCCGGGCGGCACGCCCGCGGCGGCGGCGGAGCGGATCGTCCGGCTGCTGCGGGACGAGGAGCTGCGGCGGCGGATGGGCGAGGCCGGACGGCGCTGGGTGGACCGCTCCTGGCGCTGGGACCTGCTGGCCGGGCGGCTGACCTCGCTGCTGGCGGGCTGAACGCCCGGCCCGACGCGCACGCGGCTGCGGCCCGCCCCCGGACGACGGGGGCGGGCCGCAGCCGCGTGCGTACGGTGCTACTTGCGGTAGATCGCCTCGACGTCGGCCGCGTAGTCCTTCAGCACGACGTTGCGCTTGAGCTTGAGCGAGGGCGTCAGATGGCCGCTCTCCTCGGAGAAGACGGTGTCGAGCAGCCGGAACTTCTTCACCGCCTCGGCCTGCGAGACCGCCGCGTTGCCGTCGTCCACCGCCTGCTGGAGCGCGGCCAGCAGGTCCGGGTCCTCGCGCAGGTCGGCCACCGTGGCGTCGGCGGGCTTGCCGTTGAGCTGCTTCCAGTTCGGGAAGAAGTCCTCGTCGACGGTGATCAGACAGGCCACGAAGGGCTTGCGGTCGCCGACCACCATGACCTCGCCGACCAGGGCGTGCGCCCGGATCCGGTCCTCGATCACGGCCGGGGCGACGTTCTTGCCGCCCGCGGTGACGATGATCTCCTTCTTGCGGCCGGTGATGGTCAGATAGCCCTCGTCGTCCAGCGAGCCGATGTCCCCGGTGGCGATCCAGCCGTCCTTCAGGGTGTCGGCGGTGGCCTGCGGGTTGTTCCAGTAGCCGGTGAAGACGTGCGGCCCCTTGAAGAACACCTCGCCGTCCTCGGCGATCCGGACGGCGGCGCCGGGGACCGGCTGGCCGACCGTGCCGATCTTCGGCTTGTCCCACGGGTTGAAGGCGGTGGCCGCGCAGGTCTCGGTCAGGCCGTAGCCCTCCAGCACGGTGAAGCCGATGCCCCGGTAGAAGTGCCCGAGGCGCTCGCCCAGCGGCGCGCCGCCGGAGATCGCGTGGGTGGCCCGGCCGCCGAGCGCGGCCCGCAGCTTGCTGTAGACCAGCTTGTCGAAGACGGCGTGCTTGAGCTTGAGCAGCAGGCCCGCGCCGCCCGCGTCCAGCGCCCGGCTGTAGGCGATCGCGGTGTCGGCGGCCTTGTCGAAGATCTTGCCCTTGCCGTCCGCCTGCGCCTTGGCCCGGGCGGTGTTGTACACCTTCTCGAAGACCCGGGGCACACCCAGGATCAGGGTCGGCCGGAAGGCGGCCAGTTCGGCGGTGACGTCCCGGATGTCGGAGACGTGGCCGAGCTTGATCGGGGCCATCGCCGGGGCGATCTCGGCGATCCGGGCGAGCACGTGGGCCAGCGGCAGGAACAGCAGGACGGAGCTCTCGCCGGTGCGGAACAGCGGGGCCAGGCGCTCCACCACGTTGCCGCACTCGGCCATGAAGTTGCCGTGGGTCAGCTGACAGCCCTTGGGGCGGCCGGTGGTGCCCGAGGTGTACACGATGGTGGCGATCGCGTCGGCGTCGGCCACCGAGCGGCGCTCGTCGACGGTGGCGTCGGTGACCTCGCGGCCCGACTCCGCCAGCGCGGCGAGCGCCGGGCCCTCGATCTGCCAGGTGTGCCGCAGCTCCGGCAGCCGCTCCCGGACCTCCGCGACCACCGCGGTGTGGGTGTCGGTCTCGGTGAACACCGCGACCGCCCCGGAGTCACCGAGGATCCACTCGACCTGCTCGGCGGAGGAGGTCTCGTACACCGGCACCGTGATCGCGCCGGCGGTCCAGATCGCGAAGTCCAGCAGCGTCCACTCGTACCGGGTGCGGGACATGACGCCCACCCGGTCGCCCGGCTCGACACCGGCGGCGATCAGGCCCTTCGCGGCCGCCCGCACCTCGACCTGGAACTGGGCGGCGGTCAACTCCTGCCACTGGCCGTCCACCTTGCGGCTGAGCACCGCGACATCGGGGTGCCGCTCGGCGTTCTGGTGCACGAGGTCGGAGAGGTTACCGCCGCTCGGTACCTGGTAGAGGGCCGGAAGGCTGAAGTCGAGCAAGACTGCTCCTCGTTCGCGACGCTGCGGGACGGCAGGACGTTACTGCCCGGTAGGCAGCTTCGACCAGGGGGGTCGGCTCCGGTGTTCGAAGTGTCACACCTTGACCCGTCCGACCAGGTCGGGACCAGGTCGTTCGAATGGCACCCTACGGCAGCCCGGAGGTGACCGGCCGGTAGCCGTCGGCCACGGACCGTACGCCCCCGCGGCGGGGGCGCACCCGGGCGCTCCGGGGCGTACCGAGGGACCGCCCTGATCGCGGGGCGCGATAGCCTGCTCCGGGCGCACCCGGCCGAGCAGGCTCGGCCGGACCAGCACGGGACGACGCGGAGGGCCATTCCATGGCGGAGCACACCAGGTCGAGCATCACCATCGACGCGACCCCGGCGACGGTCATGGCCGTGATCGCCGACTTCGCCGCCTACCCGGCCTGGACCGGCGAGGTCAAGGAGATCGAGGTCCTGGAGACGGCGGAGGACGGCCGCGCCGCCCAGGTCCGGCTGGTCCTCGACGCCGGCGCGATCCGCGACGAGCACGTCCTCGCCTACACCTGGGACGGCGACCGCGAGTGCGCCTGGACCCTGGTGCGCAGCCAGATGCTCCGCTCGCTCGACGGCTCCTACACCCTGGCCCCGCTCGGCGCCGACCGCACCGAGGTCACCTACCAGCTCGCGGTGGACGTCAAGATCCCGATGCTGGGCATGATCAAGCGCAAGGCGGAGAAGGTCATCATCGACCGGGCCCTGGCCGGCCTGAAGAAGCGGGTCGAGGACACCGCCGCCGGCACGGCGCTCTGAGGCCCGGCGGCGCGGAGGAACAGGGGCGGTACGGCATGACGGCGACACGCACCATCCTGGTCAGCGGCGACCCGGCGGCGCCCGAGGTGGCCGCCGCCACCGCCCTGCACGCCGCCCGGCAGGGCCGGCGCACCCTGCTCCTCGCGGCCGACGACCCGCACCGCACCCTGGACGCCGTGCTCGGCGTCCGGCTGGAGGCCGAGCCGGCCGGGTACGCGCCCGGCCTGGCCGTCGCCAGGACCGACGAGCAGGCCGCCTTCCGGCACGCGCTCGACGAGATCGGCGGTCGGCTCAAGCCCGCCCTCGACCTGCTCGGCGCCGACCCGCTCGACCCCGAGGAGCTCACCGCGCTCCCCGGCACCGCCCGGCTCGCCCTGCTCCGGGCGCTGCCCGCGGTCGAGGCCGAGGTCCTGGTGGTGCTCGCCCCGCCGCCCGCCGACCTCATCGCCACCCTCGCCCTGCCCGAGCAGCTGGAGCGCTACCTGGCCCGGCTCGTCCCCGAGCAGCGCCAGGCCGCCCGGGCCCTGCGGCCCCTGCTGGCCGGCCTCGCCGGGGTCCCGATGCCCGCCGACTGGCTGTACGAGACGCGCGCCAAGGCCGCCGGCGCGCTCGCCGAGGCCCGCGCCGCGATCACCGCGCCCGGAACCAGCGTCCGCCTGGTCACCGCCGCCGACACCCACCCCTTCGCCGAACTGCGGCGGATCCGGGCCGGCCTCGCCCTGCACGGCCACCGCCCGGACGCCGTGGTGGTGCACGGGGTGCTGCCCGACGCCGCCGCCGACTCGCCCGACCCGTGGCTGGCCGCCCTCGCCGGTCGCCGCCGGGACGAGCTGACCGCGCTCGCCGCCACTCTGGACGGCATCCCGCTGCTCACCACCGGGCCCGCCGAGGCCACCCTGGAGGCCGTCGCCGACCGCCTCTACGGCACCGGGCCCGGCCCGGAGGCGCGGGCCGCCGGGCCGTGGACCGTCGAGGACCGGCGGGCCGCGGACGGCCTGCTGGTCTGGCGCCTGGAACTGCCGGGTGCCGCGCGGGAGGACCTGGACCTGGTCCGGCGCGGGGACGAGCTGGTGGTCGGCCTGGGCGCGCACCGCCGGGTGCTGGCCCTGCCGTCGGCGCTGCGGCGGTGCACGGTCGCCGGTGCGGGGCTGCAGGACGGGGTGCTGGCGATCCGCTTCGCCCCGGACCCGGCTCTCTGGCCCCGATAGTCGCCCGCTCGCCTCCGGGGCGCTTCTGTCCGGTGCCGACGGTCGTTGCTCCCTCGCTCCTTCGTCGCTCCCTCGCGCCTCCCTTTCGGCACCGGCGCGCCTCTTCGGCTCGGGGCGGGGGTCGCCCGCTCGCTTTCCTTCGCGGGGCTCGGGGCGGGGGTCGCCCGCCTGTCTTCCGTGCAGGGGGCCCAACGGGGTCCGGTAGCGTCGGGGCGGGTGGCCGCGGGCGCGGGCACCGTTGTTGAGGAGGCGCGCGCGATGACCACCACCGACCGGAACGAGCCCACCGCCGAGCACCCGTTCGGGCCGGAACTGGGCCCGCTGGTGGACGAGGTGCGCCGGTTCGCCTCCGTCGTCGGCGAGAAGGCCCAGGAGGCGAGCGCCGAGACCCTGCTCTCGCTGGCCGGGCTGGCCGACCGGCTGCGCGAGAAGCAGCCCGAGGTGTACGACCACCTCGCCGCCGCCGGTACCGGCCTGGCCGCCGCCGGGGCCGAGCTGCTGGCCGCCTACCGGGCCGCCGTGGCGGGCCACGAGCACCGCTGGACCGCCGGGGAGCCGACCCGCACCGAACGGGTGGACCTCGACGACGCAGCTGAGGGACCGTCCGCCAAGCAGTGAACCCCTGATCCCCTCCGGGTCACATCGTGGCTTCACCCTGTGATGCCACCGGTGAAAATGTACGACTTTTGAAGGGGCTCGGGCGGGTTGGGAGCGGATTGTCTTCGGTTAATGTATGCGACGGTGTGTACGGGGGCTTGGTTGGGCGGTACCGTTCCGTCCAGCGGGAACGAGTGAATAGCTGAGGGACACATGGCTCTGACCATCGGCGTCGACGTCGGCGGGACCAAGATCGCGGCAGGCGTGGTCGACGAGGCCGGCGAGATCCTGGCCCGGACCAGGGTGCCCACCCCGGCCGACCCGCAGTGGGCGGTCGACGCCATCGCGCAGGCCGTGCGCGAACTCAAGGAGCAGTACCCCGACGTGACCGCTGCGGGCATCGGAGCCCCCGGCTTCGTCGACCGCGAGCGCTCGACGGTGATCTTCGCCCCCAACATCGACTGGGAGGACGAGCCCCTGCGCGGCCGGGTCGAGGAGCTGACCGGCCTGCCCGCGGTGGTCGAGAACGACGCCAACTGCGCCGCCTGGGCCGAGTACCGCTTCGGCGCCGCGGCCGGTTACAGCGACATGGTGCTGATCACCGTCGGCACCGGCATCGGCGGCGGCCTCGTCCTGGACGGCCGGCTGCACCGCGGCCGGTTCGGCGTGGCCGGCGAGATCGGCCACCTCAACATGGTCCCGGACGGCCTGCCCTGCGGCTGCGGCGGCCGGGGCTGCTGGGAGCAGTACGGCTCCGGCCGCGCCCTGCGCCGGTACGGCCGGGAGCGCGCCGCCGAGGACTCCGTGCGCGGCAAGCGGATGCTGGAGCTCAACGACGGCGTCGCCGAGACCATCCGCGGCATCCACATCACCCAGGCCGCCGAGGAGGGCGACCCGCTCGCCCTGGAGTGCTACGCCGAGCTGGCCGACTGGCTGGGCCGGGGGATGGCCGACCTCGCGGCGCTCTTCGACCCGGCCGTCTTCGTGCTCGGCGGCGGCGTCTCCGACTCCGGCCGGCTGCTGCTCGACCCGGTCGCCAAGGCCTTCGAGCACTACCTGACCGGCGGGGTGCACCGCCCGCGCGCCGAGGTGGTGCTCGCCTCGACCGGTTCGGCCGCCGGCATCGCCGGCGCGGCCGACCTGGCCCGCACGGTCTGACCCGTCCCCCCGCACCGCCGACGGCGGCCCGGTCCCGCGCGGACCGGGCCGCCGTCGTTCCCGCTCCGTCGGGAGGTGTCGCTCCGCCGGGCGGTGTCGCGCCGTCGGCGGCCCCGGCGGTCCGGGCGGTAGCGTCGTCCGGGACGCCCAGGGGAGGACCGCCCATGACCGCCGCACCGGCCGAACTTCCGCCGCCCGCACCGGGCAGGATCCGGCTGCTCAGCTACAACGTCCGCTCCCTGCGGGACGACCGGCAGGCGCTCGCCCGGGTGATCCGGGCCTGCGAGCCGGACCTCGTCTGCGTACAGGAGTCGCCGCGCTACTGGCGCCCCGAGGGGCAGGCCGCCTGGCTCGCCCGGGCGACCGGCACCGTGGTGCTGAGCGGCGGCGGCCGGACCGCGGCCGGGCCGCTGCTGCTAGGCCGCCCCGGCGTCCGGCTGCTGGCCGTCCACGACCGGCTGCTGCCGAAGACCAGGGGGCTGCACGCGCGCGGCTTCGCGACCGCGCTGGTCGAGGTGGCCGACGCGGCGCCGTTCACCGTCACCAGCTGCCACCTCAGCCTGGACGCGGACGAGCGGCTGCGGCAGTTCGGACTGCTCGCCGGACAGCTGCGGTACGCCGGACCCGGCGTGATCGCCGGGGACTTCAACGAGCACCCGGACGGGCCCGGCTGGCGGTCGCTGGCCGAGCGGCTCCAGGACGGCTACACGGTGGCGCCCTGGGGCGGCGAGATGACCTCCGTGCCGGAGAACCCCTACCAGCGGCTCGACGCCGTCTTCGCCACCCCCGACATCGAGGTGCTGTCCTGCGGCGTCCCGCACGGACTGCCCGGCGTCACCGGGGCCGACCTGCTCGCCGCCACCGACCACCTGCCGGTCCTGGCCGTGCTCCGGCTGCCCGCACCGGGACCGGGCGCCGCCGGCCGGTGACACGGCCGCGCGGCGCGGCACACCCGCTCGGGTGCCGCGCCGCGCCGACGTACCGCCGGGGGAGTGCTAAGGGCAGCTGATGACGGTGTCACCCGCCGCCGCGGTGCAACTGTCGGTGCCGGAGCCACCGTTCAGAGTGTCGGTGCCGGGGCCGCCGTTGAGCGAGTCGTTGCCGATGCCACCGGTCAGACGGTCGTTGCCGAGGCCGCCGAGGAGCGTGTCGTTGCCGGACCCGCCGTCGACCGTGTCGTTGCCCGAGCCGGCGTAGACGGTGTCGTTGCCGCCGCCCGCGTTGACCGTGTCGTTGCCGCCGAGGGCGCAGATGACGTCGCTGCCGCCGGTGCCGAACAGGGTCTCGCCGTTGGCGGTACCGATGATCGTGCAGCCGTGGGCGTTGTTGACGCCGGTGTTCGTGGTGGCGGTGTTGTTGGCCGGCCCGCCGCGAGGGTGCCGAGAGCGCAGTTGGCGCCGGTGGCGGTGGTGGTGCAGCTGCCCTGGCCCGGCGTGGCCGAGAGCACGGTGCCCGGGCCGGTGAGCGAGTCCGTGAGGGTGACGCCCGTGGCGCTCTGGCCGGTGCCGCGGTTGGTGACCGTCACGGTGTACGACGGGGTGTCGCCGATGCTGGTGGTGCTGGGAGCGCTCCGGGTGACGGCCAGGTCGACACCGGCCGGGGCGTTCAGCCCGCCGCGAGGGTGCCGAGAGCGCAGTTGGCGCCGGTGGCGGTGGTGGTGCAGCTGCCCTGGCCCGGCGTGGCCGAGAGCACGGTGCCCGGGCCGGTCAGCGAGTCCGTGAGGGTCACCCCGGTGGCGGCCGCGGCGCTGTTGTTGGTGACCGTCACGGTGTACGGGGCCTGGCCGCCGGCGGTGACGGTGGCGGGACCGGTCTTGGTGACCGAGAGGTCGACCCCGGCCGGCGTGCCGGCCGCGCCGTCGTAGCGGGCGAGGGCCGCGTCACCGTCGCTGAAGCCGGCCGCGAGGATCCGGCCGTCCGCCTGGACGGCGGTGCCCAGCGCCTGGTCGAAGCCCCCGCCGAAGTCGGTGGTGGTCCTGCCGTCGCCGCTGAAGCCGGTGTCGAGGGCGCCGCTCGGGGTGTAGCGGGCGAGCGCGAAGTCACTGGCGCCGCCCGACACCGTGGAGCCGACGGCGACGATCGCGCCGCCGGACTGCACCGCGACGCCGTAGGCGATCTCGCTGCCGCCGAAGTCGGTGGTGACCTTGCCGTCGGTGTCGAAACCGCCGTCGAGGTTGCCGGCGCTGTTGTAGCGGGCCAGCGCGAAATCGCCGCCGGTGTACCCGGCGGCGACGATCTTCCCATCGGGCTGCAGGGCCACCGCGTGGGCGAACTCGACGCCGCCGAACGTCGTGGCGACCTTGCCGTCGCTGCTGAAGCCCGTGTCGAGGGCGCCGCTCGCGGTGTACCGGGCGAGGGCGAAGTCGTAGTTGCCTCCGCCGCTGCCGGTGTACCCGGCGGCGACGATCCTCCCGTCGCTCTGCACCGCCACGGCGCGGGCCGCGTCGGCACCGCCGTCGAAGTCGGTGGTGACCTTGCCGTCGGAGTCGAAGCCGCTGTCGAGGGTGCCGTCGGCATTGAGCCGGGCCAGCGCGAAGTCACCCCCCGTCAGACCCGCGACGACGATCCGCCCGTCACCCTGCACCGCCGCGCCGAACGCGTCGTCGGCGCCGCCGGTGCCGAAGTCGACGGTCACCTTGCCGCCGGTGCCGAAGCCGGTGTCCAGCGAGCCGTCGGTGTTGTACCGGGCCACCGAGAACCAGCCGACGCCGCCCTCGGGCACCTCGCTGCGCCCGACCGCCACAATCCTGCCGTCGGCCTGGAGGGCGAGGCCGCGGGCCTCGTCCGAGCCGCCGGCGAAGTCCGTCGTCACCTTGCCGCCGGTGCCGAAGCCGGTGTCCAGCGAGCCGTCGGTGTTGTACCGGGCGAGGGCGAAGTCGTCGCCGGCACCCGCGTAGCCGGCCACGACGATCCGGCCGTCCGTCTGGACGACGACACCGCGGGCCTCGTCGCCCCCGCCGCCGAAGTCGGTGGTCGTCCTCCCGCCGGTGCCGAAGGCCGGATCGAGGTCGCCGGGCGCGGCGAGCGCCGCCCCGGGGACCGCCAGTGCGAGCAGCAGGCCAGCGGCCACCGCCGCGCCCAGCCGACCGGATCCCGGCCAGGCGCCGGATCTCGGTCCGGACCCGCGCTCGGGCTTGGACTTGGACTTGGACATGGGCAAACGGTCCACTTCGAGTCTCCTCGTCGTCACGCCGACCCCTGGTCCGGTGGTCCTCGTGCCGAGGTCCTCGCGGCGGCGGCGTCGCCTCACGGGTGCACCGCGCACCCGCCACCCCGGACGGGCCCCTTCGTGCACGATGGGCACCCGGTCCCGGGGCGTCGGCACACAGCTTCGGGTCGCCCCCCGCGACGGCCCGGCAGGGCCGGGCGCCACTGCACCCACTGGCCGCCGAACTCCACCCCGAGGAGTGACCGCGGAACCGGTCCGGCACGCCGACGGCCTCCCGGGCGGTGCCCGGGAGGCCGTGCGACGGACGTCCGGGAGCGGCCCGGGCGAGGGAAGCGGAGCGTCAGACGACGGCGCCGCCGTGCGGGTCCTCGGGCTCGTCCTCGTCGCGGTCCTTCATCCGGACCACCAGGGTGGCGAAACCGCCGAGGAAGGAGGCCACCCCGACCCAGGCCGGCCAGCCGGAGACCTCGCGCCAGACCACCGCGTCGAAGAGCAGCAGCGCCGGCCCGCCGAGCACCGCCAGCCAGGCGAACTTGGCCGTGGTGTCGGCCTCGGGCAGCGGCGGCGGCTCCGGCGGGACGAAGTGGCCCTCGTCGGTCTCCTCGGACAGCTCGAAGTCGCGCGGCCCGGCGGAGCCGGCGGCCGGCATCACCGGACGGCCGGAGCGGGGGCGCGGCTGGGGCGCCAGGTCGGAGAGGTCGCCGGGCTCGCCGGGGAGCCGGTCGGCGCCGGGGTCCTTGAAGCCCTTGAGCTCGTTGCGTGCCCGGAGGTTCTCGACCTCGGGCCAGTTGGGGTTGTTGAGGTCCACCGGGTCGTCGAACTGGGCTACCAGCGCGGCGAAGATCTCGTCCTGCTCGGCCTGGCTGCGCTCGGGCGCGCGCCGCGTCCGGGACGGCTCGGCCGTACCGCCGCCCTCGCCCGCCACCGGGGCGTCACCGGAGCCGGAGCCCGAAGCCGTGCCCGAGCCGGAAACCGGACCCGAGCCGGAAACCGGACCCGAGGCCGTCCCCGGACCCGAGCCGGACCCGGACGCGCCGGCCGTCGTGGCCTCGCCGCCCGTCGCCGGGGCCGCCGCGCCCCCGGCCGGGCCCCGGCCCGTCTGCTCGCCGTCGGCCCGCCCGGCGCCCGGCCGCGCGCCGCCCGTGGTCGCACCGTCCTCGCGGGGCGCGTCGTCCTCGCCGCCCGCCGTGCTGCTCTCGTGCACTTCCGGCCCTTCAGCCTTGGTGGTGGTCGGATTTCACCGGAGTGACGCCCGCCGCGTGCGCGGGAGCCAACCGTCGGATGAAGTCCTGGGCGGCCGCGAATATTTCCCCCGCGTCGTGGTCCAGCGTCGCGACGTGGTAGCTGCGCTGGCACAGCCGCTCCGTCACATCGGTCGAGGATATCCGGGCCAGCACCAGCTCGGAGTTGGCCGCGGAGACCACGTGGTCCTGCGGGCTGCGGAAGAGCAGCACCGGCTGGGTCACCCGGGGCAGCCGGGCCTGGACGTCCTTCCAGAGCCGGGCCAGCGACCAGGCGGCGTGCAGCGGGGTGCGGTCGTAGGCCAGCTCGTCCGCGCCGGGCCGGGCGATGTCGTTGGCGACGCCGGGCACGCTCGGCACCAGGTGCCGCAGCACCGGCAGAATGACACTCGCGGGGTTGTCCGACCGCACCGACGGGTTGACCAGCACCAGCCCGGCGATCCTCGGCCCGTGCACGGAGGCCAGTCGCAGCGCCAGCCCGCCGCCCATCGACAGCCCGAAGACGAAGACCCGCTCGCACTGCCCGGCCAGCGTGAGCAGTTCCCGCTCGACCTCGGCGTACCAGTCCTCCCAGCGGGTGAGCTGCATGTCCTGCCAGCGGGTGCCGTGGCCCGGCAGCACCGGCAGCCCGACCGTGTACCCGGCCCGGGCCAGGTCCTCGGCCCACGGCCGCAGCGACTGCGGGGAGCCGGTGAACCCGTGGCAGAGCAGGACGCCCACCGGCCCGCCCCGGTGGCGGTACGGTTCGGCGCCGGGCAGCAGCGACATGGCGGGCTCCTTCGCGGGCGAGGACGCTGGAGGGTGGCGCTGGAGGTGGCGCTGGTACGAGCGGTACGCGCTGGACGTGCGGGAGCGCCCGGGGACCGGCCGGCACCGGAGGCTGCGGAATTCGCATCGTCCCACGTGCCCGCCCGCCCCGTACACCCCCGCCGGGCACCGGGCCGCCCCGCCCCCGGAACACCCCGCCGGGGCGGGGCGGGGCACGGGCGGACACCGAAGGGCATTAGGATCGACCGGTCCGCAATACAGGAGGCCCGGGTTGTTCTACCGACTGATGAAGATGATCGTCGCGCCACTGCTTCGGATCTTCTTCCGGCCGTGGATCGAGGGTGAGGAGAACATCCCCACCGAGGGTGCCGCGATCATCGCGAGCAACCACCTCTCGTTCTCGGACTCCTTCTTCTTCCCCGCGCTGATCAAGCGCCGGGTGACCTTCATCGCCAAGGCGGAGTACTTCACCACGCCGGGCATCAAGGGTCGCCTGACCGCCGCCTTCTTCAAGGGCGTCGGCCAGCTCCCGGTCGACCGCTCGGGCGTGCGCGGCGCCGGCGAGGCGGCGATCCGCTCGGCGATCGCCGTGCTGGACCGGGGCGAGCTGTTCGGCGTCTACCCGGAGGGCACCCGCTCGCCCGACGGCAAGCTCTACCGGGGCAAGGTCGGCGGCCTGGCCCGCGTCGCCCTGGCCACCGGCGCGCCGGTCATCCCGGTCGCGATGATCGACACCGAGAAGGTGCAGCCGCCCGGCCAGGTGATCCCGAACTTCGGCACCCGCCCGGGCATCCGGATCGGCCGCCCGCTGGACTTCTCCCGCTACCACGGCATGGAGAACGACCGCTTCATCCTCCGTTCGGTGACGGACGAGGTGATGTACGAGATCATGCGGCTGTCCGGCCAGGAGTACGTGGACATCTACGCGACCGCCGCCAAGCGGCAGCTGGCCGACGACAAGAAGAAGGCCGACGCCGAGCGCAAGGCCGTGCAGAAGGCCGAGCAGGCCGCCGCCAAGGCCGAGAAGGCCGAGGCGGAGAAGCTGGAGAAGGCCGAGGCGGAAAAGGCCCAGCAGGAGAAGGCCCAGCAGGAGAAGGCCGCGCAGGAGCAGCAGAAGGACACCGGGCCGGCCTGAGTCGGGGCGGACCCGGCGCCGGGGGAGGGCGACAGGGATGACGGACGGCGGCAGAGCCGGGGCGGCGCGCCCGGGCACGGTCGGCGCGGCGGTGGCGGCGGGCGGCATGTCCGTCGAACTGCCGCTCTGGCGGGCGATCTCCTCGTTCCGGGTGCTGGCCCTGGGCTACGCGCTGCTCCGCTACTTCGACTCCTACCTGGAGTTCCTGCACCCCGTCGCGGGCTGGATCTACCTCGGCGCGCTGACCCTCTGGACGCTCGCCTCCACCCGGGCCTTCTCCGGTCCGCAGCGCTGCACCTGGTACGTGCTCGCCACCGATCTCACGCTCGTCGTCACCGGCATCGTGATGAGCGGCATGGTCGACGAGCCCTCCCGGATCAGCCACGGCGCGCCGACCCTGCCCACCATCTGGGCGGCCGGCACCGTGCTCGGCTTCGCCGGCCGGGGCGGCTGGCGGTGGGCGGCGGCGGCCGGCTCGGTGATCGGGGTGGCCAACATCCTCGGCCACGGCGGCGCGACCGGCGACAACCTCCACAACATCGTGCTGCTCATGGTGGCCGGCTGCGCGATCGGCTATGTGATCGAACTGGCCCGGGCCAGTGAGGCGACGCTCACCCGGGCGCTCCAGGTCGAGGCGGCCACCCGGGAGCGGGAGCGGCTCTCCCGGGACATCCACGACGGGGTGCTGCAGGTGCTCGCGCTGGTCCAGCGCCGGGGTACCGAGCCCCCGGCCGGCGGGGCCGACCTCACCGAGCTGGGGCGGCTGGCCGGCGAGCAGGAACGCGCCCTGCGCGCGCTGATGAGCGGCGGACCGCTGCCCGAGCAGCGCGCGCCGGAGCAGCCGCAGGACCTCCGGGCCCTGCTCGCCCCGTACACCGACGAGCGGGTGACCGTCTCGGCCCCCGGCACCCCGGTGCTGCTGCCCGGGCGGACCGCCGGTGAGCTGGCCGCCGCCGTCGGCGCCGCGGTGGACAATGTGCGCCGGCACGCCGGGCCCGGGGCACGGGCCTGGATCCTGGTCGAGGACGAGCCGGAGGCCGTCACCGTCTCGGTCCGCGACGACGGTCCGGGCTTCGCGCCCGGGCGGCTCGGCGAGGCGGAGCGGGCCGGGCGGCTCGGCGTCTCCCAGTCGATCCGGGGCCGGCTGCTGGACCTCGGCGGCACCGCGGAGCTGTACTCGGCGCCCGGGGAGGGCGTCGAGGTGGAGCTCAGGGTCCCGCGCACCTCGTCCGGCGCCCCGGCCGGCCTCCTGTGACACCTCCCGCGAAAGGGTTCCGCGCATGACCACCGACCTGTCGACCGATCAGCAGGCGGCCGCCGCCCGTCCGGTGCGGGTGATGGTGGTGGACGACCACCCGATGTGGCGCGACGCCGTCTCCCGGGACCTCGCCGAGGCCGGGCTGGACGTGGTGGCCACCGCCGGGGAGGGTGAGGAGGCCGTCCGCCGGGCCCGTGCCTGCTCCCCGCAGGTCGTGGTGCTCGACCTCAACCTGCCCGGCCTTTCCGGCGCCGAGGTCTGCCGCCAGGTGGTCGGGCACGACCCGTCGGTGCGGGTCCTGGTGCTGTCCGCCAGCGGCGAGCACGCGGACGTGCTGGAGGCGGTGAAGTCGGGTGCGACCGGCTACCTGGTCAAGTCGGCCGGGCGGGAGGAACTGCTCGACGCGGTGCGCCGCACCGCCGTCGGCGACGCGGTGTTCACCCCCGGCCTGGCCGGGCTGGTGCTCGGCGAGTTCCGCCGGCTGGCGGCCGAGCCGCCCGTCCCGGCCGCGCCGGTCGTCCCGCAGCTGACGGCCCGGGAGACCGAGGTGCTGCGGATGGTCGCCAAGGGGCTGTCGTACAAGCAGATCGCCGATCGGCTGGTGCTCTCCCACCGCACGGTGCAGAACCACGTCCAGAACACCCTGGGCAAGCTCCAGCTGCACAACCGGGTCGAGCTGGTCAGGTACGCGATCGAGCAGGGGCTGGACGACGCGGTGTGACGCCCGGGCGGGGTGTGCGGACAGACCACCCCGCCCGGGCGTCACCGGAATCGGCCCGGTGACAGCGGCTCAGCGCGGGACGCCGGCCACCGCTCCGCGCAGCAGCCCGGCGACGATCTCCACGCCGTCCCTGGTGAGCACCGACTCGGGGTGGAACTGCAGCCCGGCGAAGCCCGGCCCGCGCAGCGCGTGCACGTCCCCGGTCAGCGGGTCCCGGGCCACCTCGACGCCGGCGGCGGCCAGCCGGGCGGCGTCGGCGTCGGTGCAGCGCGCCGTGAAGGTGTTGTAGAAGCCGACGGTCCGCTGCTCGCCGAAGAGGTCCACGCTCTCCTGCGCGCCCTGGTACGGCACCGCCTTGCGGACCAGCGGCAGCCCGAGCGCGCCGGACAGCAGCTGGTGGCTGAGGCAGACGGCGAGCAGCGGGGCGGTGCGCCGGCCGGCCCGGACGGCGGCCAGCGCGTCGGTGACGATCGGGCGCAGTACGGCCATCTTGGGGTCGTCGGCGGCGGCCGGGTCGCCCGGGCCGGGGCCGAGCACCAGCGCGCCGGGGTGGGCGGCGACCCGCTCGCGCAGGCCCGGCTCGTCGAACCGGGCCACGGTGACCCGGTGGCCGAGCGAGGTCAGCAGGTGGCCGAGCATCGCGGTGAAGGTGTCCTCGCCGTCGACGACGAGGGTCTCCAGTTCCTCGGTGATCCGGGCCGGCTGCTGCATCCGCAGCCAGAACGGGGCGAGGCCGGCCCGGCGGGCGTCCAGCGCGGCCTGGACGCGGTGGTGGTCGGCGAGTCGCGGGCTGTTCCGGCCGGCCGTCCGGGCGGGCGCCGGGCGGGCGCCGATCGCGGTGAGCACCCCGGCGGCCTTGGCGTGGGTCTCGGCGACCTCGCCGTCCGGGTCGGAGTGGCGGACGAGGGTGGCGCCGACCCGGACGGCGAGCCGGCCGGTGGCCGGGTCGATGTCGGCGGTGCGGATGCAGATCGGGGAGTCCAGCAGCTGGCCGCCGCTGGCCGAGCGGCCGATCAGGGCGAGCGCGCCGGAGTAGTAGCCGCGGCCGCCGCGCTCGTACCGCTTGATCACCCGGGTGGCGTTCTGCACCGGGCTGCCGGTGACGGTGGCGGCGAACATGGTCTCCTTCAGCACCTCGCGGACGTCCAGCGAGGTGCGGCCGCGCAGCTCGTACTCGGTGTGCGCGAGGTGGGACATCTCCTTGAGCCGGGGGCCGAGCACCTGGCCGCCGAGGTCGCCGACGGTGCACATCATTTTGAGTTCCTCGTCGACCACCATGGTCAGCTCCTCCAACTCCTTGGGGTCGTGGAGGAAGGAGATCAGCGAGTCCAGGTCGGAGCCGGCCGCGGGATAGCGGTAGGTGCCGGAGATCGGGTTCATCACGACCGTCCCGCCGCTCTGCCGGACGTGCACCTCGGGGGAGGCGCCGACGAGCACCCGGTCGCCGGTGTGCACCAGGAAGGTCCAGTAGGCGCCGCGCTCCTGGTCCAGCAGCCGCCGGAACAGGGTGAGGGCGAGCGCGGGCGAGAACTCCTCGAGCGTCGCGGTGAAGTCGCGGCGGATGACGAAGTTGGCGCCCTCGCCGCGGCCGATCTCGTCCTCGATCACCCGGCGGACGATCTCCGCGTACTCGGCGTCGGCGATGTCGAAGCCGCCGTCGGTCAGGGCGACCGGGAGCTGCGGCAGCGCGGCCGTGACCTCGGCCAGCGGCAGGGCGTACTGCTCGGTGACGGAGAGGGCCTGCAGCGGGGTGTCGTCGTCGTGCGCCTCGAAGCCGCGCTCGCGGATCTGCCGGTAGGGGACCAGCGCCAGCAGGTCGTGCACGGGGCCGTCGGCGGGGACGCCGTGGCGGACCGGCAGGTCGGCCAGCCGGTCGTGGCTGCCGACGGTGCCGAGCAGGATCTCGACGGTGTCCGGGGCGGTGCGGGGCGTGCGGCGGTGCAGCAGGGCGAAGGCCGGCGCGTCGGCGGCGGTGAGGCGGGCGAGCAGGTCGGCGGCACTGGTCACGGTGGCGGCGTTCCTTCCGGGATGGCTTCTGCGGCGGGGTGGGGTTTCCGCTCCGGGAGGCTGCCGACCGGCTGGTGGAACGCCGACGGCCGCCCCGGGGGGCGGCCGTCGTGTGCGTCTAGGAACGCGCTGACTGTGGGCCACCCGGAGGGTCGGCCCACCACCAGGATCGGGTGTGCGGCGTGTTCACGGGACCGAGCCTAGCGGATCCCCGGACGGCCGTGAGGCCCGTCACCCGATTGTCCGCAAGGTGTCTCATCCCTCGGGCGGTGGTCACAATTCGGTTGCCGCACCCCGTAGCCTTGACCGCGTGACCGTGACGAATCCCCACACCTGGCAAACCCTGCCCGCGGCGCAGCAGCCCGAATGGCCGGACCAAGAGGCTCTGCGCAAGACCCTTGCGGACCTCGCCTCGTATCCGCCGCTCGTCTTCGCCGGCGAGTGCGACCAGCTGCGCGCCCGACTCGGAGCCGTGGCCCGTGGAGAGGCGTTCCTGCTGCAGGGCGGCGACTGCGCCGAGGCCTTCGACGGCGTCTCGGCGGAGCACATCCGCAACAAGCTCAAGACCCTGCTGCAGATGGCGGCCGTGCTCACCTACGCGGCCTCCGTGCCGGTGGTGAAGGTCGGCCGGATCGCCGGCCAGTACTCCAAGCCGCGCTCGAAGTCGACCGAGACCCGCGACGGCGTGACCCTGCCGGTCTACCGGGGCGACTCGGTGAACGGCTTCGAGTTCACCCCCGAGTCCCGGATCCCGGACCCGGAGCGGCTGAAGCGGATGTACAACGCGTCCGCCGCGACGCTCAACCTGGTGCGCGCCTTCACCACCGGTGGCTACGCGGACCTGCGCCAGGTGCACGCCTGGAACCAGGACTTCGTGCGCAACTCGCCGGCCGGTCAGCGCTACGAGCAGCTGGCCCGCGAGATCGACAACGCGCTGGCGTTCATGAACGCCTGCGGTGTCGCGCCGGAGGAGTTCCGGACGGTCGAGTTCTTCTCGTCCCACGAGGCGCTGGTCCTGGACTACGAGACCGCGCTGACCCGCGTGGACTCGCGCACCGGCGAGCTGTACGACGTCTCCGGCCACATGGTGTGGATCGGCGAGCGCACCCGTCAGCTGGACCACGCGCACATCGAGTTCGCCTCGAAGATCCGCAACCCGATCGGTGTGAAGCTCGGCCCGACCACCACGGTCGACGAGGCGCTCACCCTGATCGAGAAGCTGGACCCGGAGCGCGAGCCCGGCCGGCTCACCTTCATCACCCGGATGGGCGCGGGCAAGGTCCGCGACGCCCTGCCGACCCTGGTGGAGAAGGTCACCGCCTCGGGCGCGCAGCCGGTCTGGATCTGCGACCCGATGCACGGCAACACCTTCGAGGCGTCCAGCGGTCACAAGACCCGCCGCTTCGACGACGTGCTCGACGAGGTCAAGGGCTTCTTCGAGGTGCACCGGGCGCTCGGCACCCACCCGGGCGGCATCCACGTGGAGCTGACCGGCGACGATGTCACCGAGTGCGTCGGCGGCGGCGACGAGGTGCTGGTCGACGACCTGCACCAGCGCTACGAGACGGCCTGCGACCCGCGGCTCAACCGTAGCCAGTCGCTGGACCTGGCCTTCCTGGTCGCCGAGATGTACCGCGGCACCGTCTGAGAACGGCCCGAATGTGAGCGAAGCCTCTCCGGCCTGGGGTTTTCCCCGGCCGGAGAGGCTTTTGCGTGCCCGGATCGACGGGTAAGGTGAGGCTTAGTGAACTAAGGCAAGCCTTAGTCAAGATCCACTCGCTCAGCCCCCGGGAGAGACCGCGATGTACGTGTGCATGTGCCATGCGGTCACCGAGGACCAGGTGAAGCGGGCGATAGACGCGGGGGCCGACACCCCGCGCCGGATCGCCAAGGGCTGCAAGGCCGGCACCGACTGCGGATCCTGCGTCCGGCGCATCCAGGCCCTGCTCGGCGAGCACGGCGCCCGGCCCTGCCCGACCGCTCGGCTGGCCGCCAAGCTGGGTCTGGCCGATCCGGGTGCCGACTCCGAGGACTCCGAGCCGGTCCCGGCACCGGTACCCGTGGCAGCACTGCGCGTCGCCTGAGCCCCGGCCCGCGGGCCACGGCGCCCGGCCCCGGTCAGGACTCCGGCTGCTCGATCAGCTGCGCGAGGTAGAGCGCCTCCCCGAGCTTCTCCAGCAGTTCGAGCTGGGTGTCGAGGTAGTCGATGTGGTGCTCCTCGTCCTCCAGGATCGATTCGAAGATGTTCGCCGAAGTGACGTCGTTCTTGGCGCGCATCACCACGATCCCGCGCTTGAGCCGGTCGATCGCCTCGACCTCGACCTGCCGGTCCGCCTCGAACATCTCCTTGACCGTCTGGCCGATCCGGACGTGGAACAGCCGCTGGTAGTTGGGCAGGCCGTCGAGGAAGAGGATCCGGTCGGTGAGCACCTCGGCGTGCTTCATCTCGTCGAAGGACTCGTGCCGGGTGTACTTGGCGAGCTTCGTCCAGCCGAAGTTCTCCTGCATCTTGGCGTGCAGGAAGTACTGATTGATCGCGGTCAGCTCGGCGGTGAGCTGTTCGTTCAGGAACTCGATGACTTCGGTGTCGCCCTTCATGGCGCTGCCTTCCTGCTGCTCTGCGTGCGGGCTGCTGTGGGAGCTGGACGGGGCCGTTACCCTCCGGCTGCACGCATCCTGGCACCGGGGCGGGAAGAAATTCCAGTAAGTTCACACTCACTAGGACATGTGTCGGAATATCCGATTTGCCGGGTCTTGAGCCGTACGAGCGGGGCGTGCGAGGCGGTCAAGGGGCGCGCGCGGCCCGCCGCCCGCCGTCTGTCACCATGGATCCATGGGTCAGTCCGAACAAGAACCGTCGTCGCCGTCTGACCCCCGGCTCCCGCCGGGCCAGCGGGTCCAACGCGGCTGGCCCGCCCTGCACTACGGACCGGTGCCCCGGTTCAAGCCCCTGACCTGGGACCTCCAGGTGTTCGGTGCGACCGCCTTGGCCGAGAAGCACAGCTGGGACTTCGAGGGCTTCAACGCCCTGCCCCGCACCACCGTCCGGGCCGATCTGCACTGCGTCACCCGCTTCTCGGTGCTCGACAGCGACTGGACCGGGGTGTCCGCCGCACTGCTGCTCGACCTGGTACCCCCGGACCGGGATGTCACTCACGTCATGGTCTGGGCCGAGTACGGCTACAGCGCCAATCTGCGGCTCGCCGACTTCGCCGCCCCCGACACCCTGCTCGCCACCCACCGCAACGGCGAGACGATCACCGCCGAGCACGGCTTCCCGGTCCGACTGGTCGTCCCCCGGCTGTACGCCTGGAAGGGGCCCAAATGGGTCCGGGCGGTCGAGTACATGCGGGCCGACCGGCGCGGCTTCTGGGAGGAGCGCGGCTACCACAACCGGGCCGACCCGTGGCGCGAGCAGCGCTACTCCCACCAGGAGGAGCCGGGCGACGGCCCGCTCCGGTAGGGCGCGGGGCGCGCGCTCCCGGGCCGGGGCGGCTCCCGGAGGGGGAGACCGGGGCGGCTCCTAGAAGAACGGGAAGGTGACCGTCACCACGGTGCGCTGCGGCTTGCGCTCACCGGCCGCCGGGGACTGACCGGTCACCTTGCCGGTGCCGAACAGGTTGACCCCGTTGCTCTGCATCGCGAACCCGGCCGCCTGGAGCGCCTTCTCCGCGGCCTCCTTGCTCATCCCGGTCACGTCCGGGACCGCCACCATGCCCTTGCTGACCACCAGCGCCACCGGAGTGTTCTCCGCCACCTGCTCCCCGGCGGCGGGCGAGCTGCTGATCACCGAGCCCTCCGGCACGGTGTCGCTGAACGTCGAGGTCACCGTGCCGGCCGCCAGCTGCACCCCGGCCAGCGCCGGGGCCGCCTGCGCGGACGGCTTGCCGACCAGGTCCGGCACGGCGATCCGCTTCGGCCCGCGCGAGACGGTCAGCGTCACGGTGTCGCTCTTCCGGGACCGGGTGCCGACCCCGGGGTCGGCCGCGACCACCTGGCCGGCCGGGACGGACTCGCTGTACACCTCGGTGATCCGCCCGTGCATGCCGGCGGCGTCGAGGATCCGCTCCGCCTCGGCCCGGTCCTTGCCGAGCACGCCCGGCACCGTGCCGTACACCGCGCCCGAGATCGCGTACGTCGCCCCGCCGACCAGCAGCACCAGGGCGGTGAGCACGGCCGCCCAGACCAGCGGCTTGCGCGGCAGCCGCCGGCGGGAGGACCCGGACCGCCGGGCCGAGCCGGACCGGCGGCCGCGGGGCGTCCGGTCCGGCGGCGGCTCGTCGTACGGGCGGGGTTCGGTGAGCAGCTGCTCCATGACGTCCGGCGGCACGTCCAGCACGCTGGTGCGCTCGACCGGGGCCGCCGGGGCCACCGGGGTGAGCACCGAGGTCGCCTCGCCGGTCGGGTACCGGGGGCTGGGGCGGGTGGAGGCGGGCGGCTCGGCGTCCAGCTGGGCAGGCGTGAGCCCGCGGCGGACCCGCTGGAGCGCGGCGAGCAGTTCCACCGCGTCGTACGGGCGGAGGTCGCGGTCGCGGGCGCAGGCCCCGGCCACTATCGCGTCCAGTTCGGGCACCACGCCGGGCACGGTCGCGGACGGCGGCGGGACGTCCTCGTGCAGATGGCGGTACATCACCTGGACCGGGTTCTCGCCGGTGTGCGGCCGGGTGCCGGTGAGCATCTCGTACAGCAGGATGCCGGCCGCGTAGACGTCCACCCGCCGGTCGGTCTCGGCGCCGGGGTGGATCTGTTCGGGCGCCAGGTAGGAGACGGTGCCGAGCACGGTGTCGGTGGTCGAGGTGCTGGAGGAGGCCACGCCGTCGGCGGCGTTCAGCACCCGGACCAGGCCGAAGTCGGCGACCTTGACCAGGCCGTCGTCGTTGATCAGGACGTTCTCGGGCTTGACGTCGCGGTGCACCAGCCCGGCCCGGTGTGCGGCGCCGAGCGCGGCGAGCACCGGCTCCAGGATGTCCAGCGCGGCCCGGACGGAGAGCGCGCCGCGGTCGTTCAGCAGGTCGCGCAGGGTGCGGCCGGGCACGTACTCCATGGCGAGGAAGACATGGCCGCCGTCCGCGCCCTGGTCGAAGACATTGACCACGTTGGGGTGGGCGAGCCGGGCGACGGCCTTGGCCTCGCGGATGAAGCGGGCGGTGAACGCGGCGTCCCCGGCCAGCGAGGGGTGCATCACCTTGAGCGCGACGACCCGGTCGAGCCGGGTGTCGGTGCCCCGGTACACGGTGGACATCCCACCGGCGGCGATCCGCCGCTCGACCCGGTACCGGCCGTCGAGCAGGGTACCGATCAGGGGGTCGCGCAAAGCCATGTCCACCCGGCGAGTCTAGGCCGTCGGGATCGGAGGGCCCCCGGAGACACCGCTCCGGGGGCCGCTCTGTGCCCGCTTCGTGACACCGGACGGACGTCGGGACTCTCCTCAGAACGCGGGACGCTCACGGGTGTCGAGGTCGGCGCGGCCGGCCATCGCGGAGGAGGCCTCGGCGTGGAAGCGGCGCGGGATCCGGCCGGCCCGGTACGCGAGCCGGCCGGCCTCGGCGGCGTGCCGCATCGCGTCGGCCATCAGCACCGGGTCCTGGGCCCGGGTGACCGCGGAGGCCAGCATCACCGCGGCGCAGCCCAGCTCCATCGCCAGCGCGACGTCCGAGGCGGTGCCGGCGCCGGCGTCCAGGACCACCGGGACCCCGGCGCCCTCCACGATCAACTGGAAGTTGTGCGGGTTGCGGATGCCGAGCCCGGAGCCGATCGGCGAGCCCAGCGGCATGATCGCCGCGCAGCCGACGTCCTCCAGCTTGCGGGCCAGCACCGGGTCGTCGTTGGTGTACGGCAGCACCGTGAAGCCGTCGTCGACCAGGGTCTCGGCGGCGTCCAGCAGCTCGATCGGGTCCGGCAGCAGGGTCCGCTCGTCGGCGATCACCTCGAGCTTCACCCAGTCGGTGCCGAGCGCCTCGCGGGCCAGCCGGGCGGTCAGCACGGCCTCGCCGGCGGTGAAGCAGCCCGCCGTGTTGGGCAGCACCCGGATGCCGTTGCGGGTCAGGACGTCGAGCACCGAGCCCTGGGTGGCGGCGTCGACCCGGCGCATCGCCACCGTGGTCAGCTGGGTGCCGGACGCCTGGAGGGCCTGCTCCAGGATCTCCAGGCTGGGGGCGCCGCCGGTGCCCATGATCAGCCGGGAGGAGAAGGACTCCCCGGCGATGGTGAGAAGGTCGTCGGCCATCGGTCAGCCTCCCTGGACGGCGGTGAGGATTTCGATCCGGTCACCCGCGGACAGCGCGGTGAGCGGCCACCGGGTGCGCGGCACCACGGTCTCGTTGAGGGCGGCGGCGACCCCGGAGTGGGCCTCGCTGAGGGTGGCGACGACCTCGGCCAGGGTGGTCGAGGCGGGCACCTCGCGCGGCTCGCCGTTGACGCTCAGCCGGACGTTCGGGGGGGTGTCGCTGGTGCGGGGGCTCATGCCGGGACCTTCGTGAATCGGTGGGGGGAGAACGGGCGGGCGAGCTCCGGCAGGTCGCCGGTGGCCAGGTACTCGGCGAGGAGGTCGCCGGTGACGGGCGTCAGCAGCACGCCGTTGCGGTAGTGGCCGGTGGCGGCGACCAGGCCGGGCAGGGCGGTCGGGCCGAGCAGCGGCGCGTTGTCCGGCGAGCCGGGCCGCAGTCCGGCGCCGGTCTCCACCAGCGGCAGCTCGGTGATGCCGGGCACCAGCTCGTGCGCGTCGCGCAGCAGCTCGTAGACGCCGCCGGCGGTGACCGTGGTGTCGTGGCCCTGCTCCTCGGTGGTCGCGCCGATCACCAGCTCGCCGTCGGCGCGCGGCACCAGGTAGATGTGGCCGCCGCGGACGACGGCGCGGACGTTGCGGGACAGGAACGGCCGGTAGGCCTCCGGCACCCGCAGCCGCAGCACCTGGCCCTTGACCGGGCGGATCGCGGGCAGCACGCCGGGCGGCAGGCCGGCCAGCAGGTGGCTGCGCGAGCCGGCCGCGAGCACGACCTGCCCGGCGCCGAGGACCGTGCCGTCGGCGAGCCGGACGCCGGTGGCCCGGTCGCCCTCGACCAGCAGTTCGGCGGCCTCGGCGCGGCGCAGCACCGCGCCGGCCCGTTCGCAGGCCCGGACCAGGGCGGCGGCCAGCCGGCGGCCGTCCACCTGGTGGTCGTCGGTGACGTGCAGTCCGCCGCGCACGCCGGGGGCGAGCATCGGCTCCAGCCGGCGGGCCTCGCGGCCGGTGAGCCACTGCGAGTCCAGGCCGAGCCGCCGGTGGAAGGCGTGCAGTTCGCGCAGTTCCTCGCGGTCGTCGGAGTCCAGGGCGACGGCGAGGGTGCCGCACTGCCGGTAGCCGGTGTCCAGGCCGCCGCTCGCCTCGGTCAGGTCGGCGGCGAAGGCCGCCCAGCGCTCGTTGGAGGCCATGCCGAGGTGGAGCAGGGGCTCCTCGCCGTACTGGAGTTCGGTGACCGGGGCGAGCATGCCGGCCGCGACCTGGGCGGCGCCGCCGCCGGGGGCCGGGTCGAGCACGGTGACCCCGAGGCCCCGCCGGGCCGCCTGCCAGGCGACCACGAGCCCGATGATCCCGCCGCCGACCACCAGCACCTCGGCGCGGTCGCCCGATGCCAAGCGTGTCAAAGTCGCTGCTCTCCCTTCGCCGGTATGACCCGGATCAGGTTCGGACGGTCGCGGGCCGTGCCAGCCCGCCTCTCAGCCCGGTCCGCCGGGCTCCCGTGATGGTGCCCCCACCTTAACTCCGGGGGGTCCGGCCGCTGAAGGTGCCCGTGAGGGCCCCGGCCCGGAGGCGGTCCTAGGTCCGAGGGCCTGCGACCGGGCTCAGTACAGTGACGGGCGTGGCTGAGCTGAGCGGTACGGGACAGACGGATCGGGTGGTCGTGGTCGGCGCCGGGCTGGCCGGGGCGCAGTGCGCCGCGGTGCTGCGGCGGGACGGCTGGGAGGGGCGGATCACGCTGGTCGGCGAGGAGCCGCACGCGCCCTACGACCGGCCGCCGCTCTCCAAGGACGTCCTGCTCGGCAAGACCGACAGCACCGCGCTCGACCTCGACTTCGGGCAGCTCGACGTCGAACTGCTCGCCGGCCGCCGCGCCACCGGGCTCACCCCGGGCGGCCCCGGCGCGGCCGGCACGCTGCACACCGACGCCGGGGACGTCCGGTACGACGCGCTGCTGATCGCCACCGGCTCCGAACCGCGGGTCCTGCCCGGAGCGGAGCGGGCCCACCTGCTGCACACCCTGGACGACGCGCTGGCGCTGCGCGCCCTGCTCCGCCCCGGCCTGCGCCTGGTGCTGGTCGGGGCGGGCTGGATCGGCGCCGAGGTGGCCACCGCCGCCCGGGCGGCCGGCTGCGAGGTGACCGTGGTCGAGGCCGGTCCGGCGCCCGTCCCCGGCGCGCTGCCCACCGAGGTCGGCCGGGCGATGGCCGCCTGGTACGCCGAGGCCGGGATCGGGCTGCGCTGCGGCACCGGGGTGGCCGCCGTCGAACCGGGCGCGGTGCTGCTCGCCGACGGCTCGCGGCTGCCCGCGGACGAGGTCGTGGTCGGCATCGGCGCCCGCCCGGCCACCGGCTGGCTGGCCGGCACCGGCGTCGCGCTGGACGCGGCCGGCGCCGTCCTGGTGGACGAGCGGCTGCGCACCACCGTGCCGGGCGTGCTCGCGGCCGGCGACTGCGTCGGCTACCCCTCGGCGCGCTCCGGCACCCGGCTGACCGTCCAGCACTGGGACCACGCGCTGCAGTCCGGCGAGGCCGCCGCCGCCACCCTGCTCGGCACGGACGCGCCGCCGTACGACCCGGTGCAGTACTTCTGGTCGGAGCAGTTCGGGCGGATGGTGCAGTACGCCGGACGGCACGGCGCGGAGGACGAGCTGCTCTGGCGCGGCTCGCCGGACGACGCCGACTGGTCGGTGCTGTGGCTGCGCGACGGCGTGCTGCGGGCGCTGCTCGCCGTGGACCGGCCGCGCGACCTGACCCAGGGCCGCCGGCTGGTCGAGCGCGGCGCCGTACTGGACCGGGCCCGGGCGGCCGACCCGGCCGTTCCGCTGAAGTCGGCGCTCGCCGGGTAGCCGCGGGGCGGCCGCCGGGAGGGCTATTGGTGCGCGGGGGGCTGCGGAGGTGGCAGTCTGGGGGGGTGAGTGAGATCGAAGCCAAGATTGAATCCCTGGTCCCCGCGTGGCTCTACCTGCCGGACATCTCCGAGCGGTGGGGTGTGGTGATCACCGAGGTCCGCAACATGGTCAAGAAGGGTGAGCTGATCGCCGTCCGCCGCGGCCCCAACAAGTCGCTGCAGGTCCCGGCGGCCTTCATCGACGAGACCGGCCTGGTGAAGCACCTGCTCGGCACGCTGACGGTGCTGCGCGACAGCGGCTTCAACGACGACGAGATCCTGGTGTGGATGTTCACCGAGGACCCGTCGCTGCCCGGCACCCCGATGCAGGCGCTCTGCGAGAACCGGGCCACCGAGGTCAAGCGCCGGGCCCAGGCGATGGCGTGGTGACGGACCGGCGCGACCGGCTCGCCGACGCCCGGCTGTACCTGTGCACCGACGCCCGGCGCGAGCAGGGCGACCTGGCGGAGTTCCTGGACGCCGCGCTGGCCGGCGGCGTGGACATCGTCCAGCTCCGGGACAAGGGCCTGGAGGCCAAGCAGGAGCTGGCCGCGCTGGAGGTCTTCGCCGACGCCTGCCGCCGGCACGGCAAGCTGCTCGCGGTCAACGACCGGGCCGATGTCGCCCACGCGGCCGGCCCCGACGTGCTGCACCTCGGGCAGGACGACCTGCCGGTGCCGGCCGCGCGCGCGATCCTCGGCGAGGACGTGCTGATCGGGCGCTCCTGCCACGCCGAGTCGGAGGTGGACGCGGCGGCCGTCGAGCCCGGCGTCGACTACTTCTGCACCGGTCCGGTCTGGCCGACCCCGACCAAGCCGGGCCGCTTCGCGCCGGGACTCGGCCTGGTCGAGTACGCGGCGAAGCTGTCCACCGGGCGGCCGTGGTTCGCCATCGGCGGGATCGACCTCGGCAACCTGGACGAGGTGCTGGCCGCCGGGGCCCACCGGGTGGTGGTCGTCCGGGCCATCACCGCGGCCGAGGACCCGGGCGCGGCGGCCGCCGAGTTCGCCCGGCGGCTGCGCGCCGTCTGACCCCGGGGCCCGTGGGCCCTTCCGAGGCCCTCGCGCTCTTCCGGGGCCGTCGTCGTCCGGCTCAGTACTTGCGGACGGTGGCGGCCTCGGCCAGTGCCAGCAGGGCCGTCCGGGCCTGCCCGTCCGCCAGCGGGGCCGCGTCCAGCGCCCCCAGCGACTGGCGCAGCAGCTCGTCGATCCGCCGCTCCACCCGCTCCGGGGCCCCGCTGCGGGCCACCAGCTCGCGCAGCCCGGCGACCTCGGCGGGCGTCAGGTCGGGTGCGCCCAGCCGCTCGTCCAACCGGCGCGCCTCGTCGGCCGGCAGCCCCCGCATGGCGTGCGCGACCAGCAGCGTCCGCTTGCCCTCGCGCAGGTCGTCGCCGGCCGGCTTGCCGGTGACCGCCGGGTCGCCGAACACACCGAGCAGGTCGTCCCGCAGCTGGAACGCCTCGCCCAGCGGCAGGCCGAACGCCCCGTAGGCCTCCACCAGCCGGGGCTCGGCGCCCGCGAGCAGCGCGCCGACCTGGAGCGGCCGCTCGATCGTGTACTTGGCCGACTTGTAGTGCAGGACGGTCTGCGCCCGCTCCAGCGCGCCGCCGTCGGTGGAGTCCCCGGCGACCGGCTCCAGCACGTCCAGGTACTGGCCGACCATGACCTCGGTGCGCATCAGGTCGAACATCGGCTTGGCGGCCAGCACCGCCTCCGGGTCCAGGCCGGAGTTCAGGAACAGTTCGTCGCACCAGATCAGCAGCAGGTCGCCGAGCAGCACCGCGGCCGAGGCGCCGTACTGCTCGCGGTCGCCGCGCCACCCCCGGGCGCGGTGCAGCGCCTCGAAGCGGCGGTGCACGGAGGGCAGGCCGCGCCGGGTGTCGCTGCGGTCCATGAGGTCGTCGTGGACCAGCGCGCTGGCCTGAAGCAGCTCCAGCGCCGCCGCCGCCCGGGTGATCCCCTCGCCCCTCGCCGGGCCGCCGGCGCCGCGCCAGCCCCAGTAGCAGAAGGCCGGGCGGAGCCGCTTGCCGCCGTCCAGCAGGAAGTCCCGCAGCGCGTCGGTGACCGGGTCCAGCTGCGGGGAGACCTTGCTGAGCAGGGCCGACTGGCCGTCCATGAAGCCGACGAGGGCGGCGTTGACGCGCTCGCGCACGTCCTCCATGTCAATGGGGTTGGCCGGCCGCGGGCTGGACGAGGTCACGATGGGGCTCCGGAGGTAGCTGTGGTGCAGCAAGGGTATCCGGGGCGGAGGAGAACAGCCGTACGGGCGAGTTCCGGCCGGACGGGTGAAGCGCTGTTCACACGGGTGTCGCACCCGCCCCCGGTGCCGTCCGTCCGGGGTTCGCCCCCCGTCCATCCAATGTCTCAAAACATGGGACGGAGTTGTCCGTGCCCTTCCGCCGACGGCTAACCTGCCACCATGGCACT
This sequence comes from Kitasatospora purpeofusca, assembly GCF_000718025.1. Classification (GTDB taxonomy): domain Bacteria; phylum Actinomycetota; class Actinomycetes; order Streptomycetales; family Streptomycetaceae; genus Kitasatospora; species Kitasatospora purpeofusca. The sequence goes on along the minus strand of NZ_JODS01000001.1, from coordinate 452,691 downwards.
CGGTATCGCTTCGACCAGACCGGACCGCGCACAGACCGTCCGCGACCTGCTGGCGGCGGGCAAGCGGTCCTTCTCCTTCGAGTTCATGCCGCCCCGCACCGAGGTCGGCGAGCAGAAGCTCTGGGACGCCATCCGGCGGCTCGAACCGCTCGACCCCAACTTCGTCTGCATGACCTACGGCGCCGGCGGCTCCTCGCGGGAGCGCACGGTGAACATGGTCGGCCGGATCGCCACCGAGACCACGCTCACCCCGGTCGCCCACCTGACCGCAGTCGACCACTCGGTCGCGGAGCTGCGCAACATCATCGGCCAGTACGCCGACCAGGGTGTCCGCAACGTCCTCGCGGTGCGCGGCGACCCGCCCGGCGACCCGATGGGCGAGTGGGTCCGCCACCCGGAGGGCGTCACCTACGCCTACGAGCTGGTCGAGCTGATCAAGGGCATCGGCGACTTCTGCGTCGGCGTGGCGGCCTCGCCCAACATGCACCCGCGGTCGACCGACTGGGACGAGGACATCCGGCACTTCGTGGCGAAGATCCGCTCCGGCGCCGACTACGCCATCACCCAGATGTTCTTCGAGGTCGACGACTACCTGCGGCTGCGCGACCGGGTGACGGCCGCCGGCTGCGAGACGCCGATCATCCCGGAGATCATGCCGGTCACCAACGCCCGGCAGCTGGAGCGGTTCCCCCAGCTGAGCGGCGCGCCCTTCCCGGCCGAGCTGGAGGCCGGGCTGCGCGCGGTCATCGACGACCCGGTGGCGCTGCGCGAGATCGGGATGGAGCACGCCACCGCGATGTCCGAGAGGCTGCTCGCCGAGGGTGCCCCCGGCCTGCACTTCATCACCCTGAACCACTCCACCGCGACCCTGGAGATCTACCAGAACCTCGGTCTGCACCAGCGCTGAGCTGCGCGCTTCCCACCCTTCGGGACGTCCTTCCCGGTACGCCCGACGGGTGGGAACGCGATGCGGTACCCGGGCCGTTGAACGGGTACAGTCGCGGCACACGCGCGGCGGGCGCGGGCACGCGACTGGAGGTAGCGGGCGGGATGGGGATCGGGTACCTGCTGCTGTACGCCGCGTTGGCGGTGGTCGCGCTCTGGCTGGTGGCCGAGCTGCTGTTCCAGAACCGTGCCCCGCTGCACTGGCGCGGCCTCGCCCTGGTCGGCTTCCTCGCGGTGGCCGGCGGCATGGCGATGGGCTCGGTCCCGGTGATCGGCGGCGGCGCCGCGATGTTCGCGGTGGGCCAGACCTTCGTGACGCTCTCGGTGAAGCGCGGGTACGCGGCCGGCTGGTCGCTGCGCCGCGCAGACGGGAGCCTGCCCGGGCCGCTCGCCAAGGTGCCGCTGCTCGGCGCGCTCACCGGCGGCGGCGCGGTCGCCGCCGCGACCGTGGTCGCGGCGGAGCGGGTCGGCGAGGTCGGCGCCGTCGAGGAGGCCCGGCCGGCCGCGGACAGCGCGCCCCGGCTGCCGGAGGAGGTGCCCGTCGAGCAGACCGCCGCCTTCGAGATGCAGGAGCTGGCCGCCGACGGGGTCTACGCCGCCGCCTACTACGAGCAGCAGCAGACCGAGGTGCTCCACGCGGTCGAGACCGCCCAGGCGCTGTCGCAGCAGTCCCAGCAGCCCCAGCAGGACGCCTACGCGGAGGCCTACCAGGGCGGCTACGACCCGGCGCAGCAGCAGCTCCAGCAGCAGGCCGGCCAGTACGGCTACGACCAGCAGCAACAGCAGCAGTGGCAGGCCCAGCAGCAGCCGGTGTTCGGCTACGACCAGGGCTACGGCGGCTACCAGCAGCAGGACCCGTACGGCGGTTACCAGCAGCAGCCGGACCCCTACGCGGCCTACCAGCAGCCCCAGCCGCACGAGCAGCAGCACGATCCGCTGAACGACCCGCAGCACACCGGCCAGTACGGCTACGACCAGCAGCAACAGCAGCAGCAGTGGCAGGCCCAGCAGCAGCCCGACCAGCAGCACACCACCGGCATCCCGCAGCAGCCGCAGTACGACCAGTACGGCTACCAGCAGCAGCCCACCTGGCAGCAGCACCAGGGCTGAGCCCGGGCGGCGGGGCTCAGGCGGGGCGCCGGGCGGGGCCCCGGGTGGGGCTCAGGCCGGGCCGATGAGGTTGGCCACGATGCAGGCGGACATGCCGACCCGGGCCAGCCCGCCGCCGGGGTGGGCGGCGCCGCCGGTGAGGTAGAGGCCGGGGTAGTCCTCGTTCGGAGCCTGGAGCAGGCCGCCGTCGAGGCCCGCCAGGGCCGGCGGCGGGACGGAGCCGAAGAAGGAGCCGGTCTCGCGCTCGGTGTGCTCGGGCGTGCGGACCACCCGCCAGAGCATCCGCTCGCGCAGCCCCAGACCCGCCGCGTCGACCTGGTCGAGCATCCGGTCGGCGAAGGCCTCCGGGACGCCGGGCACGCCCCAGTCGAGGTCCAGCGACGGAGTGGTCGCGGTCAGCACCACGGCCTCGTGCCCCGCCGGGTGCAGCGAGGGGTCGTCCGGCCGCAGCACCTGGACGGTCGGCCGGTCGCCCATCGGCGTTCCGGTGTCGAACAGCCCCGCCAGCTCGGTGGCCGGGTCGGGGGAGTGCACGACCGTGCGGTGCGGGGTGCCTTCCGGGCGTTCGCCGCGCAGCGCCAGCAGCACCACGACCCGCCCGGGCACGCAGTGCAGCCGGGAGGCCGATTCGGGCCAGTCGTCCGAGCTCTCGGCCGGGCCCATCCACTGGGTGTGCAGCACTCGCGCGTCGATCGAGGAGACCACCAGGTCGGCGTCGATCCGGTCGCCCTTGGTCTGCACACCGGTCACCCGGCCGTCCTCGACGACCACCCGGGCGACCGGCGTCCCGAACCGGAACTCCACCTTGCGCTGCTCGCAGCGGCGGAAGAAGGCGTCGGCCAGGGCGCGCAGGCCGCCCTCGACGTACCAGACGCCGAAGGACTGCTCCATGTACGGCAGCACGGTGGCCCCGGCGGGGGCGGTGCGCGGATCGAGGCCGAACCGCAGCGCGTGCTCGTGCAGCAGGGCGGTCAGCCCGGGGTGTCCGCCGAGCTCCTCCGCGGCGACGTCGGCGAGCGTCCACCGGCGCGGGGCGCGCCGCCGGCCGAACAGGCCGCGCCGGGCCGGGGCCGCGCCCGGCACCGGGTACGGGTCGGTGTGCAGCGGCGTGGGGTCGGCCGGCAGCGGCTCCTCCAGCAGCGGGCGGCGGGTGGCCTCCCAGACCGTGCGGCCGTGGTTGAGCACGGCGGCCCACCGCTCCCCGGTGCCGGGGCCGAAGGCCTCGTCCAGGGCCCGGACCACCCCGCCCCGGGAGGCGTTGGGGAGGGACACCGCGGTGCCGTCGGGGAAGAGGTGCCGGCTCTCCGGATCGACCGGGCGCAGCCGCACCAGCTCCTCCAGCGGCTCGCGCCCGGTCTTCAGCGCGAGGTCGCGGTAGACGGCGGGCAGGGTGAGCAGGCCGGGGCCGGTGTCGAAGGCGAAGCCGTCCCGCTCGTAGCGGCCGACCATGCCGCCGTAGGTGTCCCGTGCCTCGCAGACCGTCACCTTGTGTCCGAGGGTCGCCAGCCGCGAGGCCGCCGCGAGTCCGCTCATACCTGCGCCGATGATGACGATCCGTGCCATGGCTCGATCCTAGGTCCGGTAGGGAGCCTCCTCCGCCACCGGGCGTCCGGCGGCGGCGCGGGCGGTGCGGCGTTCGCGGCGGCGGGCGCGGAAGGCGCGGATCCGGTTGATCGCGAACCACACCAGCAGGATGCCGACCAGCAGCAGTACGGCGGAGATCGAGGCGGCCAGCCAGGGGTGGAAGATCGCCAGGGTGACCAGCCCGGCCACCGAGATGTCCTCGGCCAGCGAGACCACGATGTTGCTGGCCGGCTCCGGCGAGGTGTTCACCGCCATCCGCAGCGAGGCCTTCACCAGATGGCTGACCAGCGCCGTGGTGCCGCCCATCGCGCCCGCCGCGACCTCGCCCAGCGAGCCCGGGTCGGTGGTGGCGGCGGCGATCAGGGCGCCGACGGTGGCGCCGGCGATCGGGCGGATCACGGTGTGGACGGCGTCCCAGACGGTGTCCACGTAGGGGATCTTGTCGGCCACCGCCTCCAGCAGGAAGAGCACGGCGGCCGCGATCAGCACATCGGTGCGCTCCAGGGCCGGCGGGACCGAGTCGGCCCCGCCGAACCGGCCCAGCAGGCCGAGCAGCAGGACCACCGCGTACGCGTTGATCCCGCTCGCCAGTCCGCTGGTGAAGATCAGCGGGACGATCGTCATCGGTTCCCCGTCCGTTTCCTGCTCGCGACCCGGTCCGGTGTTCGGTCCGGCCTCGCCGTACCGTACCGGGACGCCGCCGCCGGGGCCCGCGGTTCCCGCCCCCGCCGGTCTGAGTACGGATACTCAGACCGGCGATTGAGTACCTGCACGGATGCCCCGCGACCTGCGAAGACGTCACAGTGGTGGCACCGGGACGGCGGCGCGTCGGGCGCCTGCGGCCCGAGGGGCGGACGATCGGCGTCCGGCGGTCACGGGGGACCGGCGGAAGCGTGTCGAGGGGGGTGTCCGCCCCGGAGCCGGTCGGAGACCGCGCACCGCCGGCACGGGGCGGCGGAGCGGGTCAGGGGGGACCGGCACCTCCGGGGGGACCGGGAGTTCCGAAGCGCCGTCCGTGGGGGACGGCGCTTCGGCGACCGGCGAGGGCGACCGGACCGCTCCCGGGGCGAGTCGCCGCCGGACCGCACTGCCAGGAGGCCGAGTCGCCCCGGGCCTATGTGACAGCGGGCCGATTTGACAGCGGGCCGAATTGTCAGTGGTGCGGTTCACGATGGAGGAGCACGGACCACCCGGTCCGCGCGCTGCCTCGGAACGGGGGAGACCATGACCATCAGTCACCCTGAGCACGTCACCGCCCGCCTCCACTCCGCCGCCTACCGACCGGGGGCCGCGCCGCGCGCCTCCGCCCACCGTCCGGCCGCCGACACCGGGGCCGACCCGGTGCTGCGCCGCCTCGCCGCCCCGCCCGCCGCACTCGACCTGCTGGCCGAGGCCCACCGCACCCTCGACCGCGCCCGCTCCCTGCCGGACCCGCTGGAGCGGTACGCCGCCGCGCACCTCGCGGCGCTGCGCACGGTGGCGGCGGTGCTCGCCGTGCGCGGCCGCCCGGAGAAGAGCGAACGCCGCCGCCGGGCGATCCGCAGCGCCTGGGAGGTCCTGCCCGAGGTGGCGCCCGAGCTCGCCGAGTGGGCGCCGTACTTCGCCGCGGGCGCGCGCCGCAGGGCGGCCGCCGAGGCGGGCATCAAGGGGGCCGCCTCGGCCCGTGACGCCGACGACCTGATCCGCAACTCCGCCCTGTTCCTCCGGCTGGTCGAGCGCCTGCTCGGCCTGCGGGCCGCCCCGCCCGCCCCGCGGCTGCCGCTGGACGGCGCGGGCGGGGAGGACGGGGCGGACGCCGACACCCGGGAGGCCGGTTGACCGGGGGCGGGGCCGCTCGGAGCGGGGCGGGGGACAGGGGAGGGGGAGCGGTCGGTCTAAGGTTGGGGACAACCTGATCGACCCTGCACGTGCCAAGGAGCCTCGCCTTGTACCCGACGCGTCCCCGCAGCGCCCTGCGTACCGCCGTGGTGTGGGAGGTGGTGCGGGCCGCCCTGGAGAAGCGGGTGGCCGAGCTGGACCAGCCGGTCCTCGACGTGGTCGACACCGGTGGCGGCACCGGCAACTTCGCCGTGCCGGTGGCCCGGCTGGGCCACCGCGTCACCGTGGTCGACCCGAGTCCGGACGCGCTGTTCGCCCTGGAGCGCCGGGCCGCCGAGGCCGGCGTGACCGATCTGGTCCGCGCGGTCCAGGGCGACACCCAGACGCTCCCCGAGCTGGTTCCGCCGGGCACCGTCGACGCGGTGCTCTGCCACGGCGTGCTGGAGGTCGTGGACGACCCGGCGGAGGCGCTCGGCAGCCTGGCCGGCACCCTGCGCCGGGGCGGCTTCGTCAGCCTGCTGGCCGCCAACCGCAACGGCGCGGTGCTGGCCCGGGCGCTCGGCGGCCACTTCGCCGAGGCCCGCGCGGTGCTGGGCGCCGCCGACGGCCGCTGGGGCGAGCAGGACCCGATGCCGCGCCGCTTCACCGGTGAGGAGCTGGACCGGCTGGCGGTCGGGGCCGGCCTGCGGGTCGAGTCGGTGCACGGCGTCCGGGTCTTCGCCGACCTCGTCCCGGGCGTCCTGGTGGACACCGAGCCCGGCGCGATGGAGGCGCTGCTCAAGCTGGAGGAGGCCGCCGCCGGGCAGCCGGCCTTCCACGCCGTGGCGACCCAGCTCCACCTGCTGGCCACCCTGGGCTGACCGGGCGGACCGCCGTCGTTCGCCGACGGAACTCCCACCGTTCGCCGACGGACCGACGGCGCGTCCCCCGCTCGTTTCCCCGCCTTCTCCTCGGGATCTCCCCAGGTCCGGACCGATTCCATCGGATCGGGCACTAGTCCGGCCGCCGCCGCGTTGAGTGTGGTGCGGCGAGGAGCCGCCGAAGTGGCCGGGCCCACGCGTGGTCGACCACTCCGTCGCGAGCCCGTGGACCGTATGATCTGGGTAAAGCCGGAAAGCATGACCGCCGGATGCTCGGGGCATATGGACGACACGGGCCCGGGCCCCCGCACAGGCGTCCGACCGCGTGTTCTGAAGGCTGATTGGACTTGCCACCCCGACCGGGGCGGCGGACCGGTCGCACCCGCGACCGACGAGTAGGAGGACTCCGTGCCGCTCTCGGAGCACGAGCAGCGACTGCTCGACCAGATGGAGCGAGCGCTGTACGCCGAAGATCCCAAATTCGCTACGGCGCTCGAGGGAACCGGTCTGCGCACCTACACCCGTCGACGGGTCTATCTCGCCGTCGGCGGCTTCGTGGTCGGTATCGGCCTGTTGATGGGCGGCATGGTCGTACCCAATCAGATCTGGGTCAGTGTGGTCGGCTTCCTGGTGATGCTCGGGTGCGCCGTCTTCGCCGTGACGGGCTGGCGCCGCGGTCCCGCCGGGCAGGCGCAGCAAGCCGGTCCGGCCGCCGCGCCGCGCCGCAAGGCGGGGATGATGGACCGGGTCGAGCAGCGCTGGCAGCGCCGGCGCGACGAGCAGACCGGTGGCGGATTCTGAGACCTGAGGTCCGTACCGCCGCCGGTACGGACGCGAAGAGGGCGGGCAGTCGACCGACTGCCCGCCCTCTTCGTATCCGCGTCCGGGGTCAGGACGCCGGGCCGCCGCGGCCGCCCCGGCCGGGGCGGCGGGCGGTCAGCCGGCGGACCGGCCCGGTGACCGCGCCGGCCACCCGGGCGAGCAGGCCGCCGACCGCGAGCCGGGCCGTCAGCAGGGCTTCCGAGATCCGCCACCGCAACTGCGCGGAGGAGGCCGGCAGCAGCAGGGCCCGGATCCGGCCGCGCCGTCCGGCGTGCGCCCGCAGGCCTTCCCTGGCGGTCCTGACGTCGGCCGCGAGCGGGTCCCCGACCTCCGCGGAACGGGCGTAGAGCACCCGTTCGGTGGCCAGTGCCACCCGGCCGGCGGCCGCCGTCGCGCCTTCGTCCAGCTCGGCGGCCTCGGCGATCCGGCGGGCGGCGGCGCGCGGGGTGCGCGAGTCGTCCGGCGGGATGCCGAGGTCCCAGGCGGAGTCGATCAGTTCGTCCCAGGCGGCCAGCACCTGCGCGTCGGTGAGCGGGACCGCTCCCGGCCCGCCGGGGCGCCGCCGCCCGCTCCCGCCCAGCCGGCGCCGGCGCAGCCGGGCCCGCCAGACCATCGGGGTGAGCAGCAGGAGCAGCACCAGCGCGACCGCGGCCAGGCCGGTCAGGACCTTCCCGGAGAGCAGCCAGGACTCCTCGCCGGCGGCCCCGGCGCTCTCGGGCCGCTCACCGCAGTCCCCGGTCCGGCGCAGCTTCGCGTCGCAGTCCGGGTTGGCGGACGGCAGCTGGACCGGCGCGCTGGCCTGCGGCTCGACGGTCGGCTGGGTGGTCGGCTGGGTGGCCGGGGAGGAGACCGGGTCCGAGTAGTCGGGCTGGACGCCGCGGGTCGGGGTGGGCTCGAAGCGCAGCCAGCCGTAGCCCTCGAAGTACAGCTCGGGCCAGGCGTGGTACATCGCGTCGGTCACCGAGTAGACGTTGCTGCCCTTGGTGTTGCCGGGGGTGAAGCCGAGCGCGACCCGGGCCGGGACGCCCAGGATGCGGGCCATCACGGCCATGGTGGACGCGAAGTGGACGCAGAAGCCGCGGCGGCGCTCCAGGAAGTCCTTCATCGCGTCGCTGCCGCTGTCGGTCCTGGTGGTGGCGTCGTAGGTGAACTCGGGGCCGGTGAACCAGTCGCGCAGGGCGACCGCCTTGTCGTACCCGGTCTTCGCCTTCCCGGTGACCCGCAGGGCGGTGTCCCGGACCACCGGCGGCAGGTCGCGCGGCACCACGAGGTACTGGTCGCGGATCCGCTCGGGCGGGGTCGGCACGGTGCGCAGGACGGTCGCGGTCGGCCGGACGTCCAGGGCGTTGACGGTGTAGTTGAGGCCCTTGATCGCCTTCTCCCTGGCCGGCAGGAGGCTGGAGGTGACCGGGTCGAGCTGCCAGGCGGAGTTGTCGTGGAGGGTGACGCCGACCGCCGGGTAGGGCATCGGCAGCCAGGCGTCCTCCAGCTGGGAGCCGATCCGGACCTCGGCCTTCAGCTGCTCGGCCAGGTCGGCGCTGCGCAGCCCCTCGGGGGCGGGGAAGGTGCCGGCGAACGGCACCGTGGCGCCCGAGCTGCGCTTCCAGCCGACGCCGTCGAAGGCGTCCAGCGAACCGGTGCGCAGATAGGTGGAGTCGGCGGCCGGGCTGTCGGACTTGTAGCTGAACAGTTCGATGTTGCGCGGCTTGGGGATCGCGCCGGTCAGGGTGATCAGCGGGTCCAGGCTGCTGACCGCACCGCCGGTGCTGGCACCGGTGCCGGTGCCGCTGTGCACCAGGCCGGAGTCCCAGCGCGGCAGGAACACCGGCAGCAGCAGGGCGAGCGCCAGCGCCAGGACGCCGACCTGCTGGCCGCTCCGGCCGAGCGTGCCGCTCCCTTCGCCGTCCCGCTCGGAGCCGCGGAAGATCCGGCCCCAGCGGGAGACCCGGTCCTGGCCCTCGGCGAAGAGCAGTACCAGGTAGCCGGCGGCGGCGGTGGCGAACCAGAGCCAGTTCCCGTCGTCCCCGGCCAGGCCGTTGCCGATCGAGTAGAGCGCGAGCAGCGGCAGCCCGGCCAGCGCCGAGCGCCGGTAGGTGACCGCGACGGTGTCCACCACGACGGCGATCAGACCGACCGAGCCGACCAGGATGAGCCGCAGCCCGGGGCTGGGCGGGGCGGGGATGGCGTAGTCACGGACGTCGTGGAGCCCCTGGGAGAGGATCCGGCCGAGCAGCCGGACCGACTCGGGGCCGGGCACCAGGCCGCCGAAGACCGCGGCCGAGGAGGCGAAGCCGATCAGCAGCAGCAGGAACAGGGCCAGCAACTGGCCGGCCGGGACGGTCCACCGGTAGAACGGCGTGCGCCGCAGTCCGGCGCCGACCGCCGCGACGACCGCGACCACCAGGAAGGCGTGGGTGATCCAGCCCTTGGTGGTCAGCAGCGGGGTGAGGCAGAGCGCGGCCAGGGCGGTGGCCAGCGCCGAGTACACGGTCAGTTTGGCCCGGGTGGTCACGCGCCGGCCTCTTCTCGGTAGGGGGCGGACGACTCGGGCCGGTCGGCGGCGCGCCAGAGGTCGGGGAGGGAGTCGCCCGCGCGGACGGTCAGCACCGTCCAGCCGGCCTCGCGCAGCCGGCGGGCCCGGTCGCGGAACTCCTCGCCGCCGGTGTCGGGGGAGAGCAGGCGCAGGCCCGCCCAGGTGCCGGTGTCGAGCAGGAGGACGACGGCGCCGCCGGTGCGGCCGCGCAGCCGGGCGAGCCGGGCGGTCTGCTCCTCGTCGAGCTCGCCGAGGACGGCCACCAGCAGGCCCTCGCCGCCGGCCCGCAGCGGCTCCTCGGCGCGGGAGAGCCCGGCGCCGTCGGAGAGGTCGACCACCGCGAGCGCGTCCAGGATCACCCCGGAGGTGTCGGCGGCGGTGTGGCCGTTGTCCGCCTGGACCCCGGGGACGGCGAGGCCGGTGTCGGTGAGCAGGCGGGTCTGGTAGCCGCGCTCCAGCAGGTGGACGGAGACCGAGGCGGCGGCGGCGACCGCCCATTCGAAGGAGGAGGCGGGGCCGCTGCCCCGGTGGCCGGTCTCGCGGGTGTCCAGCAGGACGGTGGCGCGGGCCCTGCGGGGCTGCTCCTCGCGCCGGACCATCAGCTCGCCGTAGCGGGCGGTGGACTTCCAGTGCACCCGGCGCAGGTCGTCGCCGGAGCGGTACTCGCGCAGGATGACGTCGTCGTCGCCGGCCAGCGCGAGCGAGCGGGTGTGGCTCTCGCCCTGCCCGGCCCACTCGCCGGTGAGCCGCACGAACGGCAGCGGCAGTACCTGCGGGACGACGGTGAGCACGTCGGAGGCGGCGAAGGAACGGTTCAGCTCGCACATCCCGAACGGGTCGGAGAGCCGCAGTTGGAGCGGGCCGAGCGGGTAGCGGCCGCGCAGGTCGGAGCGGACCCGGTAGGAGACCTCGCGGTGGCCGCGCGGTTCGACCCGGTCCAGCACGAACCGGGGCCGGGGCCCGAGCACGTACGGGACCTTGTCCTCCAGCAGCAGCAGGCCGGTGGGCACCCGGGAGACGTTGTCCACCCGCAGGTGCACCCGGGCCTCCTGGCCGGCCACCGAGCGGTGCGGGCTGAGCCGGCGTCCGCTGGCGACCCGGTAGCGGGTGTTGGCCAGCAGCAGCGCGGCGGCCAGCGGCAGCGCGGCGAGCAGGACCCCCACGCGCAGCAGCGCGTCCTGGCCGAGCAGGTAGGAGCAGACCACCGCGGTCAGTCCGGCGGCGAGGAAGGAGCGCCCCCGGGTGGTGAGGCCGCGCAGGCCGGCGCGCAGGCCCGACGGTTCGTCGGACGGGCCCACCTCAGCCCCTCCGGACGGCCGGGCCGCCCTGCGGGCGCGGCAGCGGCAGACGGGCGACCAGGTCGGTGACGATCTGCTCGGAGGTGCGGCGGCTGAGCTGGGTCTCGGCGGTCGGCATCAGCCGGTGGGCGAGCACCGGCACGGCGAGGCGCTGGATGTCGTCCGGGGTGACGTAGTCGCGGCCGTCCAGGGCGGCGGCGGCGCGGGCGGCCCGGACCAGGTGCAGGGTGGCCCGGGGGGAGGCGCCGAGGCGCAGCTCGTGGCTGGTGCGGGTGGCGGCGACCAGGTCGACGGCGTAGCGGCGGACCGGGTCGGCGACGTGCACGGTGCGGACGAGGTCGATCAGCTTGAGGATGTCGGCGGCGTGGGCGACCGGCTGGAGGTCGTCCAGCGGGCTGGCGCCGGCGTGCACGTCGAGCATCGCGAACTCGGCCTCGGCGCTGGGGTAGCCCATCGAGATCCGGGCCATGAAGCGGTCCCGCTGGGCCTCCGGGAGGGGGTATGTGCCCTCCATCTCCACCGGGTTCTGGGTGGCGACCACCATGAACGGCGAGGGCAGCTGGTAGCTGGTGCCGTCGATGGTGACCTGGCGCTCCTCCATCGACTCCAGCAGCGCGGACTGGGTCTTCGGCGAGGCGCGGTTGATCTCGTCGCCGACCACGATCTGGGCGAAGATCGCGCCGGGGCGGAACTCGAAGTCCCGCTGCTGCTGGTCGAAGATGTTGGTGCCGGTGACGTCCGAGGGCAGCAGGTCCGGGGTGAACTGGATCCGTCGCACGGTGCAGTCGACCGAGCGGGCGAGTGCCTTGGCCAGCATGGTCTTGCCGACGCCGGGCACGTCCTCCAGCAGCAGGTGGCCCTCGGCGAGCAGGACGGTCAGGGCGATCCGGACGGCCTCCGGCTTGCCCTCGATCACGCTCTCGATGTTGGCGCGGATCCGGTCGACGACGGCGGCGAGTTCCGGCAGACCGACGGGGCGGTGCTCCGCCGCCTCCCGGTCGCCTCCCGCACGACCGTTGAGATCGGCCTGATCGCTGTAGCTCGTCACCCGTACGCTCCCTGGCACACCAATGACCGGCTCCGTCCGAGCCCGGCCCCCACCCCATGCTGGACGCGGCCCCTCCGGTCGCGGTTCCGTGTCGGGGAGCCGGTGCCGGGGTACGGCCTGCGGCAGGCCTCCCCAGGTGGTTCGGGGTCAGACCGGCAGGCGCATTCTCCCCTGCGGGGCGGAGGAAGTCACCCTGTTCCTGTGCGCCCGCCTCCGGGAGGGCTGCCCGCGCGTCCCCCGGGTGCCGGGCCGGGGGGTGTCCGGCGGCCCGGACGCCGTCGGCCGGGCCGGTCGGACGGGCGGGGGTCAGTCGATCTCGCGCAGCAGACCGGTGTGGACGTCGAACACGAAGCCGCGCACGTCGTCGGTGTGCAGCAGGAACGGGGAGGTGCGGACCCGCTGCATGGACTGCCGGACGTCGCCGTCGAGGTCCACGAAGGACTCGACCGCCCACTGCGGGCGCTGGCCGACCTCCAGCTCCAGTTCGCGCCGGAAGTCCTCGGTGAGGCCGAGCAGGCCGCAGCCGGTGTGGTGGATCAGCGCGACCGAGCGGGTGCCGAGGGCGCGCTGACTGATGGTGAGGGAGCGGATGGTGTCGTCCGTGACCACGCCGCCCGCGTTGCGGATGACGTGGGCGTCGCCGAGTTCGAGGCCGAGGGCGGCGAACAGGTCGAGGCGGGCGTCCATGCAGGCCACCACGGCGATCTTCTGCACCGGGCGGGCGTCCATGCCGCCGTCCCGGAAGGTCACCGCGTAGTCGCGGTTGGAGGCGACGAAGCGGTCGATGATGGTCGGGGTGGCGGAATCGGCAGCGGCGGTCGGCGTGGGCCGGTCGGGGGTCACTGTCATGGTGAAGACGTTAGTGCGATTTACCCGGTCGTGGTGGGGCTGATTGCTACAGAGCGGGTGCCTGTGACCGAGGGCATGTCCACAACGCCGTCCGCCGGGGTGCGCGCCGTCCGTCCGGTCGCGCCCGGGCGGCTGGCATGTGCCACGAGCACCCTCGCGACCTGCGGTGATCCGTACCGCCGCCCGGGTGGTGCGCCGGAGCGGACCATTGACTGGAGGGGCGCGCGCGATAGAGTTGCGGCGCAGTGGAGCACACCCGCCGAGGCCCGTCAACCGGGCCTTTCCGGCCGTGCGCGACCGACGCGGCCCGCGGCCTCCACCCGCTCCCCGTACCACCTGGCGCACCTTCCCCGGCGCCGGGCGGGCACGGCCTTCCCCAGGAGCGGGCGGGGACCACGGGCCGCGCGGCCCGGCCCGTGCGACGGCTCCACCTCCCGGTGGGACAGAATGGGCGGGGCTCCCCGGACGTCGGGCGGCTTTCGCACCGAGGAAGGGCGCCACAGCGCATGAGCACCAACGATCCGGGTCCCAAGCACGTCCCGGTGATGCTGCAGCGGTGCATGGACGCCCTGGCCCCGGCGATCTCCCGGCCCGGAGCGGTGGTGGTGGACGCCACCCTCGGCCTCGGCGGCCACAGCGAGGCACTGCTCACCCAGTTCCCGGACGTCCGGCTGGTCGCGGTGGACCGCGACACCGCCGCGCTCAAGCTCTCCGGCGAGCGGCTGGCCCCCTTCGGCGACCGGGCCACCCTGGTGCACGCGGTCTACGACGAGATCCCCGAGGTGCTGGAGCGCCTGGACATCCCCAGGGTCGACGGCATCCTCTTCGACCTCGGCGTCTCCTCCATGCAGCTCGACGAGGCCGACCGCGGCTTCGCGTACGCGCAGGACGCGCCGCTGGACATGCGGATGGACCAGACCCGGGGGATCAGCGCGGCCGAGGTGCTCAACACCTACAGCCACGGCCAGCTGGCCCGGATCCTCAAGGTCTACGGCGAGGAGCGGTTCGCCGGGAAGATCGCCTCGGTCATCCTCCGCGAGCGCGAGAAGGAACCGTTCACCAACAGCGCGCGTCTGGTCGATCTGGTGCGCAACGCCATCCCGGCCGCCACCCGCCGCACCGGCGGCAACCCGGCCAAGCGGACCTTCCAGGCGCTGCGGATCGAGGTCAACGGCGAGCTGGAGGTCCTGGACCGGGCGATCCCCGGGGCGCTGGACGTGCTGGCGCTCGGCGGACGGATCGTGGTGATGTCCTACCAGTCGCTGGAGGACCGCCTGGTCAAGCAGTACCTCGCGGCGGGCGCGACCAGCACCGCGCCGCCGGGGCTCCCGTTCGTCCCCGAGGAGCACCAGCCCTGGCTGAAGCTCATCACCCGCGGTGCCGAGCAGGCCACCGAGGAGGAGATCGAGGAGAACCGGCGTGCCGCACCCGTGCGGCTGCGGGTGGCGGAGAGGATCAGGGACCGAAGCACCCGGGGCTGACCGGAACCGGGGCGGTCCGAAGGGCGGAGGAAGACGGTGGGGCCGGTGGCCGGAGGCGGGGCGGGGAGCCGGGTGCTCCCCGGGCAGGGCGGCAGGGCGCGGATCACCGTGCGCCCGGGCCGGTCGGTACGGGGGCGGACGCCGTTCGCGGTGCTGGTGGTGCTGCTGCTCGGGGCGGGGCTGCTCGGGCTGCTCGCCCTGAACACCGCGCTCAACGAGGGCTCCTTCGAGCTGTCGCGGCTGAACCGGCAGACCACCGTGCTGACCGACGAGCAGCAGGGGCTCCAGCACCAGATCGACCAGAACTCCGCGCCGGACGCGCTGTCGCGCCGGGCCGTGGAGCTGGGCATGGTGCCGGCCGGCGGGATGGCCTTCCTCGACCTGCCGAACGGCGGCGCGGTGGTCGGCACGCCGAAGCCGGCCCAGGACAGTCCGCCGGTGAAACGGTCCACCGTGGAACCGTGGCCCGGAAAGCAGCCCGCGCCGGGCCAGTCGACGCCCCAGCCGGCCGTCCAGCCGAGTGCCCAGCCGAGTGTCCAGCCCTCCCCGGCGGCGCCGGCCGCCACCGCGGCCCCGTCGGCCGTGCCGGGCGCCGGCGGCGACGTCACCGTGCAGGTCAACCCCGGTCCGGCCAGGACGGCCCCGGCCGCGGGCGGGGGTGGCGCCCGATGAGCACGCCCCGTCAGCCCTCCGGCGGCGGCGCCGGCGGGCGCCGGACGATCAAGGGCGCCGCGCCGCGCCCGGGCGTCCCGCGCGGACAGTCCGGCGGCAAGCCGCCGGCCGCCGGGCGGGCCCGCAGCCCCAAGCCGCAGCCCCCCGGAGCGCAGCCCGCGAAGCCCCAGCCGTCCAAGTCGCAGCCCCCCAAGCCGCAGGCGCCCAGGCCGGCCGCCGCCAGGTCGCAGCCGCCGAAACCGTCGGCCGCCAAGGGCCAGGGCGCGCGCGGGCAGTCCCCGAAGGACCAGCCCGCCGGGGGCCGCCGGCCCCGTCCGCAGTCCGCCGAGGGCCGCCCCGCGCGCAGCGGGCAGCCGTCGGCCGCGACGGTCCGTCCCGCCGTGCGCGGGGTGCGCCCCCCGCAGCAGCGCCGCGCCGAGGGGCGCCCGGCGGCCGGTGCGCCGCCGCGACGCCGCCCCCCGCAGCGCCGTCCGGCCTCCCGGGGGATCCGGCTGGCCGATCCGCGCCGCCGGCTGCGGGTGATCACCGTCGTGCTGTCGGTGGTGTTCTCGGTCTTCGCCGGGCGGCTGGTCCAGCTCCAGCTGCTGGACTCGGACGCGCTGGCCTCCGACGCCAACACCAACCGCTACCTGAACATCCCGATCACCGCCGAGCGCGGCTCGATAACGTCCTCCGACGGCGTCGCGCTGGCCACCACCGTGGACGCCTACGACATCACCGCCGACCCGGCGATGTTCACCCCCGGGGCGACCGGCCTGCCCGACGCCCCCGAGCAGGCCGCCGCCCTGCTGGCGCCGATCCTCGGCGTGCCCAAGGAGAAGATCGCCGCCGATCTGCGCACGCCGAAGACCCGCTACAAGCGGCTCGCCGCCCAGCAGACCCCGGACGTCAAGAACCAGATCACCGATCTCAAGTCCAGCCTGGAGAAGCAGGCCGGCTCGCGTGCCTGCCAGGCCCAGAAGCGGCTGCTGAACAAGCCCGTCGACGAGGGCGGCCGGACCCGGGTCGACAACGAGTGCGTCAATCCGCTGGCCGGCGTCTTCAACCGGGACACCCAGAAGCGGGTCTACCCCTCCGACGGGCTGGCCGCGAACCTGGTGGGCTTCGTCAACGCCGAGGGCGAGGGCGCGGGCGGGCTGGAGCAGCAGTTCCAGAACCAGCTGGCCGGCAAGGAGGGCCACAGCAGCTACGCCCAGGCCGGCGGCCGGCTGGTGCCGACCGCGGGCGGCTCGCTGGAGCCCGCCGTGCCCGGCACCGACCTGCGGCTGACCGTCAACCGGGACATCCAGTGGGCGGCCCAGCGCGCCATCACCGACCAGGTCGCCAACGCCGGGGCGGAGAAGGGCTATGTGATCGTCCAGGACGTCAAGAACGGCCAGGTCCTGGCGATGGCGACCTCGCCCGGCTTCAACCCGAACGACCTGAGCACGGCCAAGAACTCGCAGCTCGGCAACGCCGCCCTGCAGGACGCCTACGAGCCCGGCTCCACCGCCAAGCTGATGACCATGGCGGCCGTCCTGGACACCGGCAAGGCCACCTGGGACACCAAGGTCACCGTGCCGTACCCGCTGGTGCGCGGCGACGTGGCGTTCAAGGACGACGTCGAGCACGACACCTGGTACCTGACCCTGGCCGGCGTGCTCGCCAAGTCCTCCAACATCGGCACCATCGAGGCCGCCCAGACCCTCGGCGCCACCCAGCCCGAGGCCAACCGGGTCCTCTACGACTACCTGCGGAAGTTCGGCATCGGCCAGCAGACCGGTCTGGCCTTCCCCGGCGAGACCGCCGGACTGCTCGACAAGCCGGAGGACTGGAAGGCGTCCAAGCAGTACACCATCCCGTTCGGCCAGGGCCTGTCGGTCAACGCGCTCCAGGCCACCTCGGTGTTCTCCACCATCGCCAACGGCGGTGTCCGGGTGGCGCCCAGCGTGGTCCAGGGCACCACCGCGCCGGACGGCAAGTACACGCCGGCCCCGGCGGGCGCGCAGTCCCGGGTGGTGAGCGAGCAGACCGCGAAGACCCTCACCGAGATGCTGGAATCGGTCGTCTCCGACGAGCAGGGCACCGGTGGCAAGGCCGCGATCCCGGGTTACCGGGTCGCCGGCAAGACCGGCACCGCCAACCGGGTGGACCCGAAGAACGGCGGGTACCGCGGGTACACCGCCTCCTTCATCGGTTTCGCGCCCGCCGACCAGCCCCGGGTCACCGTCTCCTGCGTGATCCAGGACCCGGTCAACGGCCACTTCGGCGGCCAGCTGTGCGGCCCGGTGTTCAAGCAGGTGATGGAGTTCACCCTCAAGACCCTCCAGGTCCCGCCGAGCGGGAGCGAGGCGCCCAACCTGCCCGTCGAGTGGAAGCCGTGATCGACCATGGACAACGACCTGGCGGGTGCGGCCGCCGGTGTGCAAAAGGGCCGGTTTGGCCCTGGACACCCTTCGGCGGATAGCCTCTCCGCCGTGCCGAAACCCGATCAAAACACCGTGAGCCCGCCCCGCCCCACGCGGACCGGCGCCCGGACGCTCGCCGAGGTCGCCCGTCTGCTGGGCCTGGACCCCGTCGAGGGGCCCGAGGTCACCGGCGTCACCCACAACGCCCGCGAGGTCCGCCCCGGCGACCTCTACGTGGCGTTCCCGGGGGCCAACCACCACGGCGCGGCCTTCGCCGGACAGGCCGCCGGAGCCGGCGCCGTCGCGGTGCTCACCGACCCGGCGGGCGCCGAGCTGGCGGCCGGCACCGGTCTGCCGCTGCTGGTCGTCGACCGGCCCCGGGCCCGGATGGGCGAGCTCGCCGCGGCCGTCTACGACCGCCCCTCCGAGCGGCTGCTGATGATCGGACTCACCGGCACCAACGGCAAGACCACCACCTCGTACCTGGTCGAGGGCGGCCTGCGCGGCGCCGGGCGCCACCCCGGGGTGATCGGGACCGTGGAGATGCGGGTCGGCGACGAGCGGATCAAGAGCGAGCGCACCACCCCCGAGGCCACCGACCTGCACGCGATCCTCGCCGTGATGGGCGAGCGCGGCGCGGACGCGGTGACCATGGAGGTCTCCAGCCACGCCCTGGTCTACGGCCGCACCGACGGCGTGGTCTACGACGTCGCGCTGTTCAACAACCTGACCCCCGAGCACCTCGACTTCCACCCGGACATGGAGGACTACTTCCAGGCGAAGGCCCGGCTCTTCCAGCCCGGCAAGTCCCGCGCCGGCGTGGTCAACCTGGACGACGCCTACGGCCGCCGACTCGCCGCCGAGGCGAAGATCCCGGTCGCCACCTTCTCCGCCACCGGCGCCCCGGAGGCGGACTGGCGCGCGGTCGACGTCCAGCTCGGCCCGGTCGGCTCGACCTTCCGGGTGCTCGGCCCCGGCGGTGTCGAGGCCGACGCCGCCGTCCCGCTGCCCGGCCCCTTCAACGTCGCCAACGCGCTGGCCGCGATCGTGCTGCTGGCCACCGCCGGACTCCCGCTGGAGTCGGCCGTGGCCGGTGTCGCCGCCGTCCCCGGGGTGCCCGGCCGGCTGGAGCGGGTGGACGCCGGACAGCCGTACGTCGCGGTGGTCGACTACGCCCACAAGCCGGACGCCCTGGAGGCCGTCCTCGGCTCGCTGCGCGAGGTCACCAAGGGCCGGCTGCACGTGGTGGTCGGCTGCGGCGGCGACCGCGACCCGCACAAGCGCGCCCCGATGGGCGGCATCGCCGCCCGGCTCGCCGACACCGCCGTCCTGACCAGCGACAACCCGCGCAGCGAGGACCCGCTGGCGATCCTCGCCAGCATGCTGAACGGCGCCGCCGCGGTGCCCGAGGCCGAGCGCGGCGCCGTGCTGGTCGTGCCGGACCGCGCCGAGGCGATCGAGCTGGCGGTCGCCCGGGCCCAGGCCGGTGACACCGTGCTGGTGGCGGGCAAGGGCCACGAGCTCGGCCAGTACGTACGAGACGAGATCCGCCCCTTCGACGACCGGGAGGTGCTGCGCGAGTCCATCGTGCGGACCACGGCCGCGCAGGGCAGCCAGGGCACCCGAGGAGTGGACCAGCCGTGATCGCACTGACCCTCGCCGAGGTGGCCGCCGCAGTCGGGGGAACCCTGACCGACGCCGACCCGGACGCCCTGGTGACCGCCCCGGTCGAGGTCGACTCCCGCAAGGTCCGCCCCGGCGGTCTCTTCGCGGCCTTCGCCGGCGAGAACGTGGACGGCCACGACTACGCGGACCGGGCGCTCGCGGCCGGCGCCGTCGCGGTGCTGGCCTCCCGCCCGGTCGGCGGCCCGACCGTCCTGGTCGACAGCGTGGTGGACGCGCTCGGCAAGCTCGCCCGCGCCGTCGTCGGCCGCGCCGACGCCGCAGTGGTCGCGCTGACCGGCTCGGCCGGCAAGACCAGCACCAAGGACCTCATCGCCCAGCTGCTCCAGCGCCTGGGCGACACCGTCTACCCGCCGGGCTCGCTCAACAACGAGATCGGCCACCCGATGACCGCCCTGCGGGTCGAGGACACCACCCGGCACCTGGTGCTGGAGATGGGTGCCCGGCACAAGGGCGACATCGAGTACCTCACCTCGATCACCCCGCCCCGGATCGGCCTGGTGCTCAACGTCGGCACCGCCCACGTCGGCGAGTTCGGCTCCCAGGAGGCGATCGCCGAGGCCAAGGGCGAGCTGGTCGAGGCCCTGCCCGCCGACGGCGTCGCGATCCTCAACGCGGACGACCGCCTGGTGCGCGCGATGGCCTCCCGGACGAAGGCCCGGGTGGTGTACTTCGGCGAGTCCGCCGAGGCCGACGTCCGGGCACAGGATGTTCGCCTCGACTCCACCGGACGTCCATCGTTCACGCTGAGCACCCCGGCCGGTTCCGCACCCGTGCAGCTGCGCCTGTACGGTGAGCACCACGTCTCGAACGCCCTCGCCGCCGCAGCGGTGGCGACGGAGCTCGGGATGACCGTCGACGACACCGCCGAAGCACTGAGCGAGGCGGGTGCGCTGTCCCGCTGGCGCATGGAGGTCGTCGACCGGGCCGATGGTGTCACCGTCGTCAACGACGCCTACAACGCGAACCCCGACTCGATGCGGGCCGCGCTGCGGGCGCTGATCTCGATGGGTGGGCGCGGCCCGGAGCGCCGCCGCACCTGGGCGGTGCTCGGCGAGATGCGGGAGCTCGGCGAGGACAGCCTGGCCGAGCACGACGCCATCGGGCGGCTCGCGGTCCGGCTCGACGTCACCAAGCTGGTGGCGGTCGGCGGACGCGAGGCGGCCTGCATGGAACTGGGCGCGAGGAACGAAGGTTCGTGGGGTGAGGAGTCGGTGCTGGTGTCCGACGCGGACGCGGCGGTCGAACTGCTGCGCAGTCAGCTGCGGCCGGGGGATGTGGTGCTGGTGAAGGCGTCCCGTTCGGTGGGGCTGGAGAAGGTGGCCGAGGCCCTCCTCGCGGACGGTGCGGCCGAGTAATGAAGCAGATCCTCTTCTCCGGCATGATCGGTCTGATCCTGTCGCTGGCCGGTACCCCCGCGCTGATCAAGCTGCTCGCCCGGCAGGGCTACGGCCAGTACATCCGCGACGACGGCCCCAAGGCGCACCACAGCAAGAAGGGCACGCCCACCATGGGCGGCATCGCGTTCATCCTGGCGACCCTGATCGCCTACTTCGCCACCAAGGCGATAACGCGCGAGAGCCCGACCGCCTCCGGCCTGCTGGTGCTGTTCCTGACGACCGGTCTGGGCCTGGTCGGCTTCCTCGACGACTACATCAAGGTCGTCAAGCGCCGCTCCCTGGGCCTGCGGGCCAAGGCCAAGCTGGCCGGCCAGTCCATCGTCGGCCTGGCGTTCGCGGTGCTGGCCCTGCAGTTCCCCGACAACGCCGGCCGCACCCCGGCCTCGGAGCACCTCTCCTTCGTCCGGGACTTCGAGTGGGCCGTCGGCCCGGTCCTGTTCGTCATCTTCGCGTACTTCCTGATCGCCGCGACCTCCAACGGCGTCAACCTGACGGACGGTCTGGACGGCCTGGCCACCGGTGCCTCGGTGATGGCCTTCGGCGCCTACACCTTCATCGGCGTCTGGGAGTACGGCCAGAGCTGCGCCTACGTCTCCTCGGCCACCGCCAACTGCTACGACGTCCGCGACCCGCTGGACCTCGCGGTGGTCGCCGCCGCCCTGATGGGCTCCTGCTTCGGCTTCCTCTGGTGGAACACCTCGCCCGCCAAGATCTTCATGGGCGACACCGGCTCGCTGGCCCTCGGCGGCGCGCTGGCCGGTCTGGCGATCTGCTCGCGCACCGAGATCCTGCTCGTCCTGCTGGGCGGCCTCTTCGTGATCATCACCCTCTCGGTGATCATCCAGGTCGGCTCGTTCCGGATGACCGGCAAGCGCGTCTTCAAGATGGCCCCGCTGCAGCACCACTTCGAACTCAAGGGCTGGAGCGAGGTCCTGGTCGTGGTCCGGTTCTGGATCATCCAGGGCCTGTGCGTGGCCGTCGGCCTCGGCCTCTTCTACGCGGGATGGGTGACCGGATGACCGACTCCGACCTGCCCGACCTGCCTGATCTGCCCGACTGGACCGGCCTGCCGGTCACCGTCGCCGGGCTCGGCGTCTCCGGCATCAGCGCCGCCCGGGTCCTGCACGGCCTCGGCGCCCTGGTCACGGTCGTCGACGGCGGCTCCGGCGAGGGCCTGAGGGCCCGCGCCGCCGAACTGGAGGCGCTCGGCGTCACCGTCCGCCTCGGCGACGGCGACACCCTGCCCGAGGGCACCCGGCTGGTCGTCACCTCGCCCGGCTGGCCGCCGAGCAGCCCGCTGTTCGAGGCCGCCGAGCGGGCCGGCCTGGAGATCTGGGGCGACGTCGAGCTGGCCTGGCGGCTGCGCCGGCCGCACCCCGCCACCGGCGAACCGGCCCCCTGGCTGGCGGTCACCGGCACCAACGGCAAGACCACCACGGTCCAGATGCTCGCCTCGATCCTGACCGCCGCGGGCCGGCGCACCGCCGCCGTCGGCAACGTCGGCGTCTCGGTGCTGGACGCGGTGCTCGCCGAGGAGCCCTACGACGTGCTCGCCGTCGAGCTCTCCAGCTACCAGCTGCACTGGGCGTCCTCGCTGCGCCCGCACTCGGCGGCCGTGCTCAACCTGGCCCCCGACCACCTGGACTGGCACGGCTCGATGGAGGCGTACGCCGCCGACAAGGGCCGGATCTACCAGGGCAACACCGTCGCCTGCGTGTACAACCTGGCCGACCCGGCCACCGAGGCGCTGGTCCGCGAGGCCGACGTCGAGGAGGGCTGCCGGGCGGTCGGCTTCGGCCTCGGCGCACCCGCCCTGTCGAACCTCGGCGTGGTCGACGGCCTGCTGGTGGACCGGGCGTTCGTGGCCGACCGGGCCAAGAACGCGGCCGAGCTCGGCTCGGTCGAGGACGTCAGCCCGCCGGCCCCGCACAACATCAGCAACGCGCTGGCCGCCGCCGCGCTGGCCCGCGCCTACGGCGTGGAGCCGAAGGCGGTCCGCGAGGGCCTGCGGGCCTTCCGCCCGGACGCGCACCGGATCGCCGAGGTCGCCGTGGTCGACGGGGTCACCTGGATCGACGACTCCAAGGCGACCAACACCCACGCCGCCGCGGCCTCGCTGGCCGCGTACCGGCCGGTGGTCTGGATCGCCGGCGGCCTGGCCAAGGGCGCGGAGTTCGACGACCTGGTGCGGGGCGCGGCCGACCGGCTGCGGGCCGCCGTACTGATCGGCGAGGACCGCGCGCTGATCCGGGAGGCGCTGGCGCGACACGCGCCGGATGTCCCGGTGATCGAGGCGGCCGAGGGCCAGACTGGCGCGGTGGCGATGACCGAGGTGGTCCGCGCGGCCGCTTCGCTCGCCCGAACGGGTGACACGGTGCTGTTGGCCCCGGCCTGTGCCTCGATGGACATGTTCACCAACTACGGCGAGCGCGGAGACCTCTTCGCCGCGTCCGTCCGGGAGCTGGCGGACGGGGACCAGTAGCGGGACGGACGGCCTCCGGCCGCCGTCGCCGCGCCCGCCGGAGGCCGGCGAGGCACGAAACAAGGGGAGCGTTGTGGCCGGGAGCGGCAGGGCGGGCGGTTCGAGCGCGCCGGAGAAGGGCCGCCCGGCCGAGCCCTTGCGGGTGATCTCGGCCACCACCACCGCCTACAAGTCGGCCGGTCCGCTGGCCCGCCTGCAGGCCTTCCGGGCCCGCGCGCGGTACACCCTGGACCGGCCGCTGACGCCGTACCTGCTGATCGCCGGCACGGCGCTGCTGCTGGTCGTGCTCGGTCTGATGATGGTCTTCTCGGCCTCGCAGATCCTCGCGCTGGGCCAGCACCGCTCGACCCAGTTCTACTTCTACAAGCAGCTGCTCGCGGTGGTGCTCGGCTTCGCGCTGCTGCTCGGCTTCGCCCTCGTCCCGGTGGCCGTGCTGCGGGTGATCGTCTACCCGGTGATGCTCGCGGTGATCGGGGCCATGGCGCTGGTGGCGATCCCCGGCATCGGCATGGAGGTCAACGGCAACCGGAACTGGCTGGATTTCGGCGTGTTCCAGTTCCAGCCCTCCGAGTTCGCCAAGCTCGCCCTCGTCCTCTGGGGCGCCGACCTGCTCGCGCGCAAGCAGAAGACCGGCACCCTCGGCGAGTGGAAGCACCTGCTGATCCCGCTGGTGCCCGGCACCCTGCTGCTGCTGATGCTGATCATGCTCGGCGGCGACATGGGCACCACGATGATCCTGGTGGCCATGCTGTTCGGGCTGCTCTGGATGGTCGGCGCGCCGCTGCGGCTGTTCGTCGCCACCCTCGGCGTGGCCGTGGTCGTCTGCACCGCGCTGGTGGTCACCGTCCCGCACCGGGCCGAGCGGCTCTCCTGCATCGGGGTGACCAAGCTCGACCCGGCCGGCTCCTGCTTCCAGGCCCTGCACGGCGTCTACTCGTTCGGCCTCGGGGGCCTGTTCGGCTCCGGACTCGGCGCCGGCGTCGAGAAATGGGGCCAGCTCCCGGAGGCGCACACCGACTTCATCTTCGCCACCACCGGCGAGGAACTGGGTCTGGTGGGGACGCTGTCGGTGATCGGTCTCTTCGCGGCACTAGGCTACGCGGGTATCCGTGTGGCCATCGGTACGAGGGATCCCTTCGTCAGGTACGCCGCGGGGGCCGCCACCACCTGGATCATGGCTCAGGCCGTGATCAACCTGGGGTCGGCGCTGGGACTGCTGCCCATCGCGGGCGTCCCGCTCCCGCTGTTCTCCTACGGCGGTTCCGCCATGCTGTCGGCCATGTCCGCGATCGGGGTGCTGCTCTGCCTGGCACGCAGCAGCTCGGGAGCGAAGGCGGCCCTGGCCGCCCGGAGCAAGAACTCCCGGATCAGGAAGCAGCTGGCCCGGGTGCTGCCACGACGACGAACCACAGCGCGCCCGGTCCCAGGACCGGCACGCAGGGAGCGGTGAATTTCGGTGCATGTCGTACTCGCCGGCGGGGGGACCGCCGGTCACATCGAGCCGGCCATGGCCCTCGCGGACGCCCTCCGCAGGCACGACCCGTCCGTCGGGATCACCGCCCTCGGCACCGAGCGCGGCCTGGAGACCCGGTTGGTCCCCGAGCGCGGCTACCAGCTGGAGCTGATCCCGGCCGTCCCGCTGCCCCGCAAGCCCACCCCCGAGCTGATCACCGTACCCGGCCGGCTGCGCGGCACCGTCCGGGCCGCCCAGGAGATCATCGAGCGGGTGAAGGCGGACGCCGTGGTCGGTTTCGGCGGCTACGTCGCGATGCCCGCCTACCTGGCCGCCAAGCGGGCCGGCGTGCCGATCGTGGTGCACGAGGCCAACGCCCGGCCCGGCCTGGCCAACAAGATCGGCGCCCGGTACAGCGACTTCGTCGCCGTCTCCACGCCGGACAGCAAGCTGCGCGACTCCCGGTACATCGGCATCCCGCTGCGCCGGACCATCGCGACCCTGGACCGGAACGCGGCCCGCCCCGAAGCGCGGCACTACTTCGGCCTCGACCAGCGGCTGCCCACGCTGCTGGTCACCGGCGGCTCGCAGGGCGCCCGCCGGCTGAACGAGACGATCACCGCGATCGCTCCCCGGCTCCAGCAGTACGGGGTGCAGATCCTGCACGCGGTCGGCCCGAAGAACGAGCTGCCCCAGGTGGACGACATCCCGGGGATGCCGCCGTACCGCGCGGTGCCGTACCTGGACCGGATGGACCTCGCCTACGCGGCGGCCGACATGATGCTCTGCCGGGCCGGCGCCATGACGGTGGCCGAGCTGGCCGCGGTCGGCCTGCCGGCCGCCTTCGTGCCGCTGCCGATCGGCAACGGCGAGCAGCGGCTGAACGCCCAGCCGATGGTGAAGGCCGGCGGCGGCCTGCTGGTCGACGACGCCGAGCTGAACCCCGACTGGGTGCTGCAGAACGTGCTGCCGGTGCTGACGGACCCGCAGCGGTTGTGGGACATGAGCCGGTCGGCCGCCGAGTTCGGCCGCCGGGACGCCGACGAGCTGCTCGTCGGCATGGTCTACGAGGCCATCGAGGCTGCCCGGGGCGGCCGCCGTCGTGGCTGACGCCCGGCTCGCCGACCCCCTGGACGAGGAGTTCGAGGCCGAGGAGCACGCTCCTCGGCTTCGGCTCTCCCGGCGGGGTGTGGTGGTGCTGGGCGCCCTGGTCGCGCTGCTGTTCGGGGTGCTGTCCTGGCTGGTCTTCTTCTCCTCGGTGCTGGAGGTGCGCTCCGTCGCGGTGCAGGGCCTCCAGGACGAGCGGCTGACGGCCGACGAGGTCAGGACGGCGATCGGCGGGGTCGGTTCGGGGCCGCTGGCCCGGGTGGACCTCGACGACGCCCGCGCGCGGGTGGAGGCGATCCCCCGGGTGGCCGGGGCTGAGGTCTGGCGGGGCTGGCCGAACACCCTCCGGGTGAAGGTCACCCAGCGCACCGCGGTCGCCGCGGTGAAGGGCGAGGACGGCCGCTTCACCCAGGTCGACGCGGGCGGGGTGAGTTTCGCCACCGAGCCGGCCGCCCCGTCCGGGGTGCCGGTGGTGGAGCTGAGGCTCAGCCAGCAGGCGCTGGACACCGAGTCGGTGATCGGCCGGACGCAGCTGGTCGAGGGCGCGGTGGCGGTGGCGGCGGGGCTGCCGGAGGAGGTCCGGCAGCGGGCCGGGGCCGTTCTTGTGCATTCGTTCGACGACATCCAGCTGCAGTTGGCCGGGGGTGCGACGGTGCGCTGGGGGAGCCCCGAGCAGACGGATCGCAAAGCCCGGGCGCTGGTGGCGCTGCTGCGTCAGAAGGGTACGAACTTCGACGTGAGCGCTCCGGACGCGCCTGCGGTGTCCGGATGATCCGGTAGGTTCTGTGCCCAAGGGTGCACGTGGAGCGCGCCGTTCGGAAGGACGGCGGCGGGCCGCGGGCGGGGTTGACGCGGCTTCGTGTCGGCCCGACCCTTGGTGGTCACCCCGGTGTCATCCGCCGGTCGATGATCACATAGGCTCAAAAGAAAAAGGGAAGCTCGGCGTGTTCGTTGAAACACGTGGCCGGAGCCACCTAGTGTCCTGTCTCACCAGACTGTGTTCCCTGGTGATGTGACAGAGGCACAGCACTAACCCTAAAGGTCAAGTTTAGGGTTGGGGTCGGCGGTCGGCATTTCGGACATTACGTCAGGAACCAGGCTCCCTACCCATCGACATCCGTCGGTCCGGCCCTGATCGGGCATTCGGGCCGACCTGGAAATTCGAGGCGAGAGGCCTTCGACGTGGCAGCACCGCAGAACTACCTCGCAGTCATCAAGGTCGTCGGTATCGGCGGCGGTGGTGTCAACGCCATCAACCGGATGATCGAGGTCGGTCTCAAGGGCGTCGAGTTCATCGCGATCAACACCGATGCGCAGGCCCTCCTCATGAGCGACGCCGACGTCAAGCTCGATGTGGGCCGTGAACTCACCCGGGGCCTCGGCGCCGGCGCCAACCCCGAGGTCGGCCGGAAGGCCGCCGAGGACCACCGCGAGGAGATCGAGGAGGTCCTCAAGGGGGCCGACATGGTCTTCGTCACCGCCGGCGAGGGCGGCGGCACCGGCACGGGCGGCGCGCCGGTGGTCGCCAACATCGCCCGCTCGCTGGGCGCGCTGACCATCGGCGTGGTCACCCGTCCGTTCACCTTCGAGGGCCGGCGTCGCGCCAACCAGGCCGAGGACGGCATCGCCTCCCTGCGCGAAGAGGTCGACACCCTCATCGTCATCCCCAACGACCGGCTGCTGTCCATCTCGGACCGCCAGGTCAGCGTGCTGGACGCGTTCCGCTCCGCCGACCAGGTGCTGCTCTCCGGCGTCCAGGGGATCACCGACCTGATCACCACCCCGGGTCTGATCAACCTCGACTTCGCCGACGTCAAGTCCGTCATGTCGGACGCCGGTTCGGCGCTCATGGGCATCGGCTCGGCCCGCGGTGAGGACCGTGCCAAGGCGGCCGCCGTGATGGCGATCTCCTCGCCGCTGCTGGAGGCCTCGATCGACGGCGCCCGCGGCGTGCTGCTGTCCATCTCCGGCGGCTCCGACCTCGGCCTGTTCGAGATCAACGAGTCCGCCCAGCTGGTCAGCGAGGCGGCCCACCCCGAGGCCAACATCATCTTCGGTGCCGTCATCGACGACGCCCTGGGCGACGAGGTCCGGGTCACCGTCATCGCGGCGGGCTTCGACGGCGGCCAGCCGCCGGCGATCGTCCGCGACCCGGTGGTCAAGGCGAGCGCGGCCCCGGCCAACCCGCCGGCCTCCTCGGGCACCCCGGAGCGTCCGGCAGGCCGGCCCTCGTACGGCGGCATCGGCTCGGTCACCTCCCGCTCGGAGGGCGACAGCGCCTCCTCCCGTTCGGCCGAGTCGCCGGCCACCACCACGGCCGCCCCGGTGCCGCCGCAGGTGCAGCCGGCCCGGCAGCCGTTCGTGGAGAGCCCGGCCGAGGAACTCGACGTGCCGGACTTCCTTAAGTGATCGACCACGCGGTCCGCGACGGTGCTCACTTCGCCTTCACCACCCGGTGGGGCGGGGTGAGCACTTCGCCGTACGGGGAGCTGAACCTCGGCGGCGCGGTGGGGGACGACCCGGCGGCCGTCCTGGAGAACCGGGCGATCGCGGCCCGCGAGCTCGGCCTCGACCCGGCCGACGTGGTGTGGATGAACCAGGTGCACGGGGCGGACGTCGCCGTCGTGACGGAGCGCCAGCCGGCGGGGGAGGCCCCGACGGTCGACGCGGTGGTCACCGACCGGCCGCTGGCGCTGGCCGTGCTGACCGCGGACTGCACCCCGGTACTGCTGGCGGACCCGGTCGCGGGGGTGGTCGGCGCGGCCCACGCCGGACGGCCCGGCCTCGCGGCCGGTGTGGTGCCGGCGGTGGTCGGGGCGATGGTGGCGCTCGGTGCCGAGCCCGCGCGGATCACCGCCGCCACCGGCCCCGCCGTCTGCGGCCGCTGCTACGAGGTGCCCGCGCAGCTGCGGGCCGAGGTCGCCGGGCGGGTGCCCGAGGCCCACGCGGTGACCTCCTGGGGGACCCCGGCCCTGGACGTGCCGGCGGGAGTCGCGGCCCAGCTGGCCGCCGCGGGCGTCACCGGGCCGGTGCTGTCACCGGTCTGCACCCTCGAATCCGCCGACCACTACTCCTATCGGCGCGAGCAGCGCACAGGCCGGCTCGCGAGCTACGTCTGGTTGGGCTCTTCACACTGATGACGAATGACATCTACGGACCGTTCCCGGGCGATTCCGCCCGATTCCCGGACAAGTCCTGGCTCGACGCGCTGACGGAGGGCCAGCGGGCCCGGTACGAGGAACTCGGTACCAACCTGGAGGTCGTCGAGCGGCGGATCGCCGACGCCTGCGCCGCCGCCGGGCGGGCCCGCGACGAGGTCCGGCTGATCGTGGTCACCAAGACCTACCCCGCCGAGGACAGCGCGCTGCTGGCCGGGCTGGGCGTCACCGACGTCGCGGAGAACCGCGACCAGGACGCCGGACCCAAGGCGGAGCAGTGCAGAAACCTTCCTCTTGACTGGCACTTCGTCGGCCAGCTGCAGACCAACAAGGTCCGCTCGGTGGTCCGCTACGCCGACCACGTCCACTCGGTGGACCGGGTGCGGCTGGTGGAGTCGCTCGGCGCCGCGGTCGTCAAGGCCGAACGTGCCGACCTGGGCTGCCTGGTGCAGGTGGCGCTGGACAAGGAGGCCGGCGAGGGCGGGCACCGGGCCGGGGTCGCCCCGGCGGACGTGCTCGCGCTGGCCGACGCGATCGCCGACACGCCCGGACTGCGCATGGACGGTGTGATGACGGTCGCTCCGCTGGCGGGTCCGCTGGCCGGCGATCCGGCTGCGGCCTTCGATCGGCTGGCGGAAATCGCAACCGCAGTACGAGCGGCCCATCCGGCTGCCACCATGGTCTCGGCAGGGATGAGCGGCGACCTGGAGCAGGCCATTGCCGCCGGAGCGACACATGTGCGCGTCGGAACGGCGGTACTCGGAGTGCGGTCACCCCTCAGGTAACGTCACCGGGTAGTAGATCAGACTGCAGGACAAAATAGGACAGAAGCTAGCAGCTTATCGGAGCGCTAGCCAACCGTGGATCGTTGCTCCGCGGCCCTCATCCACGAACTCTGATTGGCCGTCGGCCTGACGAAGCGTCGTGGGCGGACCGCGGAATCCGCGGACGGGGCCGTTCGGCCCGGCCGTCGGGACGGAGTCGGTCCACCACAAGCGGAGGAGACAGGAGCATGGCCGGCGCAATGCGCAAGATGGCGGTCTACCTCGGCCTCGTGGAGGACGAGACGTACGACGGCCAGGGGTACGACCCCGACGACGACTACGACGCGGACCCCGAGCCGATCCGGACCGGACGGACCGAGGACATTCCGCGGCCGGCCTCCCCGGCGCCCGCGCCGGTCTCCTCCATCACCCCGCAGCCGGTGCCGGCCGCGGTCCCGATTCGCCAGGAGACCCCGAGGATGGCACCAGTGTCGTCCATCACACCCGAACGCCGCCACAACCTGGAGAAGAGCGCCCCGGTGATCATGCCCAAGGTAGTGAACGAACGAGAGCCCTACCGCATCACCACGCTGCACCCGAGGACCTACAACGAGGCCCGTACCATCGGGGAACAGTTCCGTGGCGGGACTCCTGTGATCATGAATCTGACCGAGATGGACGACACCGACGCCAAGCGGCTCGTAGACTTCGCCGCTGGACTCGTCTTCGGTCTGCACGGCAGTATCGAGCGCGTGACGCAGAAGGTGTTCCTCCTGTCGCCTGCTAACGTCGATGTCACGGCGGAGGACAAGGCTCGGATCGCCGAGGGTGGGTTCTTCAACCAGAGCTGACCCGACCACGACTTTACGTGTGGATCTGATCGACAGTGAGTTAGCGACAGGCGAGAGCGGCCCGAGGGCCGACAACCGGGGAGAGGGAAGCGCGATGGAGATCGTGTGGGAGGTGCTCTATTACGCACTGACCGTCTTCCTGGTGTTCCTGCTCGTGCGGCTGGTGATGGACTGGGTCTTCCAGTTCGCGCGTTCGTGGCGGCCCGGCAAGGCCATGGTCCTGGTCCTGGAGGCCACGTACACTGTCACGGATCCGCCGCTCAAGCTTCTGCGGCGGTTCATTCCGCCGTTGCGTCTCGGGGGCGTGGCGCTCGACCTGTCCTTCTTCGTACTGATGATCATTGTGTATGTCCTGATCTCGCTTGTGCGGCCCTAGTCGTAGGTGAGCGATGCGACAGGATGCCGGTGTGCCGACGATCACGTTGAGGTGAAGAGATGCCATTGACCCCCGAGGACGTTCGGAACAAGCAGTTCACGACCGTCCGCCTGCGCGAAGGCTATGACGAGGACGAGGTCGATGCCTTCCTCGACGAGGTCGAGGCGGAGCTGACCCGTCTCCTCCGCGAGAACGAGGACCTGCGCGCCAAGCTGGCCGCCGCGACCCGTGCCGCCGCGCAGAACCAGGCCAACATGCGCAAGGAGCCGCCGCAGGACGCGCGCCCCGGCGCCCCGGTGCCGGCCGCCATATCCGGCCCGCCGGTTCCCGGCCAGCAGGGTGGCCCCGGTCCGCAGCAGCAGATGGGCCCGGGCGGTCCGCAGCAGCAGCAGATGGGTCCCGGTCCGCAGCAGCAGCAGATGGGCAACCAGCCGCTCGGCCTGCCGTCCGGCGCCCCGCAGCTCCCCGCCGGTCAGGGCGGCCCGATGGGCGGCCCCGGCCAGCAGCAGCAGATGGGCCAGACCATGGGCGGCCAGCAGCAGCTGGTCCAGCCGATGGGCGGTCAGATGCTCCAGCCGATGGGCGGCCCCGGCGGCCCGCAGGGCATGGGCAACCCGATGGGCCAGGGCATGGGCCAGCAGCAGATGCAGCAGATGGGCGGCCCCATGGGCGGCCCGCAGCAGATGGGCGGCCCGATGGGCGCCCCGATGCAGCAGCAGCAGAACCCCGGTGGCGACAGCGCCGCCCGGGTGCTGGCGCTCGCCCAGCAGACCGCGGACCAGGCGATCTCCGAGGCCCGTTCCGAGGCCAACAAGATCGTCGGCGAGGCTCGCAGCCGCGCCGAGGGCCTGGAGCGGGACGCCCGCGCCAAGGCCGACGCGCTGGAGCGGGACGCGCAGGAGAAGCACCGCGTCGCGATGGGCTCCCTGGAGTCCGCCCGCGCCACGCTGGAGCGCAAGGTCGAGGACCTGCGGGCGTTCGAGCGTGAGTACCGGACGCGCCTGAAGTCCTACCTGGAGACCCAGCTGCGTCAGCTGGAGTCGCAGGCGGACGACTCGCTCGCGCCGCCGCGGATCCCGGCCACCGCTTCGCTGCCGCCGGCCGCGTCGTCGATGGCTCCGGCCGGTGCGAGCGCGATGAGCAGCCCGTCGCCGAGCTTCGGCGGCAGCCAGCAGTCGTTCGGCGGCCAGCCGTCCTTCGGCGGGCAGAGCGCCTTCGGCGGGAACGGTGCGCCGAGCTTCGGCGGGCCGTCGGCCGCGGGCAACTCGGGTGCGCCGCAGATGCAGCCGGCCGGGATGACCCAGCCGATGGCGGCCGTCCGTCCGCAGCCGCCGCAGCCGATGCAGCAGGCGCCGGCTCCGATGCGGGGCTTCCTGATCGACGAGGACGGCGACAACTAAGCGGTAGCCGTCGGCACAGGCGCCCCCTGCTCGACCCTTCGGGGTCGGGGAGGGGGCGCTTTCGTGTGTGCGGGGCCTGCCGCTTCCGTGCGTGCGGCGGCCCGTTCCTGACGGGTCGGGGAACGGCGGAGCCGCCGCCGCCCGGTGGGCGACGGCGGCTCCGGGGTCGGTCAGGCCTTGCGCAGCTGGAAGGCGAGGCCGAGGGACTCGTCGGCGAAGGTGTCGGACTCCCAGTCGGCGGCGCCGGCGGCGAAGTCGGTGGCGAGCACCTCCTCGGCGACCAGCGCGCCGTGCTCGGCGATGGCCTCGGCGGTCTCGTCGTTGCTCGCCCGCCAGCGCAGCACGATCCGGTCGGCGACGTCCAGGCCGGAGTTCTTGCGGGCCTCCTGGATCTGGCGGATCGCGTCCCGGGCGACGCCGAGGCGCTTGAGCTCGGGGGTGATCGCGAGGTCCAGCGCGACGGTGGCACCGGACTCGTTGGCGACGGCCCAGCCCTCGCGCGGGGTCTCGGTGATGATCACCTCGTCCGGGGACAGGGCCACCGTCTCGCCGTTCAGCTCGACCGAGGTGGTGCCCCCGGCCCGCAGCTCGGCGGCGAGCCGGGCGGCGTCCGCGGCGGCGACCGCCTTGGCGACGTCCTGCACGCCCTTGCCGAAACGCTTGCCCAGCGCGCGGAAGTTGGCCTTGGCGGTGGTGTCGACCAGCGAGCCGCCGACGTTCGCGAGCGACTCCAGGGCGGAGACGTTGAGCTCCTCGGCGATCTGCGCGCGCAGGTCCTCGGGCAGCTCGTCCCAGCCCTGGGCGGCGACCAGCGCGCGGGACAGCGGCTGGCGGGTCTTCACACCCGACTCGGCGCGGGTGGCCCGGCCCAGCTCGACCAGCCGGCGGACCAGCGCCATGTGGCGGGAGAGGTCGGTGTCGATCAGCGACTCGTCCGCCTGCGGCCAGGAGGCCAGGTGGACCGAGGCCGGGGCGTCGGGGACGACCGGGACGACCAGGTCCTGCCAGACCTGCTCGGTGATGAACGGGGTGAGCGGGGCCATCAGCCGGGTGACGGTCTCCAGCGCCTCGTGCAGGGTGGCGAGCGCGGCGGCGTCGCCCTGCCAGAAGCGGCGGCGGCCGCGGCGGACGTACCAGTTGGAGAGGTCGTCGACGAAGGCGGAGAGCAGCTTGCCGGCGCGCTGGGTGTCGTAGGCCTCGAAGGCCGCGTCGACCTCGCGGACCAGGGTGTTCAGCTCGGAGAGCACCCAGCGGTCCAGCTGCGGGCGGTCGGCCGGGGCCGGGTCGGCCGCGGACGGCGCCCAGCCGGAGGTGCGGGCGTACAGGGCCTGGAAGGCGACGGTGTTCCAGAAGGTGAGGAGGGTCTTGCGGACCACCTCCTGGATCGTGCCGTGGCCGACCCGGCGGGCCGACCAGGGCGAGCCGCCGGCGGCCATGAACCAGCGGACGGCGTCGGCGCCGTGCTGGTCCATGAGCGGGATCGGCTGCAGGATGTTGCCCAGGTGCTTGGACATCTTGCGGCCGTCCTCGGCCAGGATGTGGCCCAGGCAGACGACGTTCTCGTACGAGCTCTTGTCGAAGACCAGGGTGCCGACGGCCATCAGGGTGTAGAACCAGCCGCGGGTCTGGTCGATCGCCTCGGAGATGAACTGCGCCGGGTAGCGCTTCTCGAACAGCTCCTTGTTCTGGTACGGGTAGCCGTACTGGGCGAAGGGCATCGCGCCCGAGTCGTACCAGGCGTCGATGACCTCGGGCACCCGGGTCGAGGTGCCGCCGCACTCACGGCAGTCGAAGGTGACCTCGTCGATGAACGGGCGGTGCGGGTCGAGGCCGCTCCGGTCGGTGCCGGTGAGCTCGGACAGCTCGGCCAGCGAGCCGACGCAGGTGAGGTGGTTCTCCTCGCAGCGCCAGATCGGCAGCGGGGTGCCCCAGTAGCGGTTGCGGCTGAGCGCCCAGTCGATGTTGTTGTTCAGCCAGTCGCCGAAGCGGCCGTGCTTGACGTTGTCCGGGAACCAGTTGGTGGCCTCGTTCTCCCGGATCATCGCGTCCTTGACCGCGGTGGTGCGGATGTACCAGGACGGCTGCGCGTAGTACAGCAGCGCGGTGTGGCAGCGCCAGCAGTGCGGGTAGCTGTGCTCGTACGGGAGGTGGCGGAAGAGCAGGCCGCGCTCCTTGAGGTCCGCGACCAGGGCCTCGTCGGCCTTCTTGAAGAACTGGCCGCCGACCAGCGGGACCTCGGGGGCGAAGGTGCCGTCGGTGAGGACCGGGTTGACCACCGGCAGGCCGTACTTGCGGCAGGTCGCGAGGTCGTCGGCGCCGAAGGCGGGCGACTGGTGGACGATGCCGGTGCCGTCCTCGGTGGTGACGTAGTCGGCGTTGAGGACGTAGTGCGCGTTCTCGATCTCGACCAGGTCGAACGGGCGGCGGTAGGCCCAGCGCTCCATCTCGGCGCCGGTGAAGGACTCGCCGGTGGCCTCCCAGCCCTCGCCGAGGGCCTTGGCCAGCAGCGGCTCGGCGACCACCAGCTGCTCGGTGCCGTCGGTGGCCACCACGTAGGTGACCTCGGGGTGGACGGCGGCGGCGGTGTTGGAGACCAGGGTCCACGGGGTGGTGGTCCAGACCAGCAGCGCGGCCCGGTCGGCCAGCGGGCCGCTGGTCAGCGGGAAGCGGACGAAGACCGAGGGGTCGACGACGGTCTCGTAGCCCTGGGCCAGCTCGTGGTCGGAGAGGCCGGTGCCGCAGCGCGGGCACCAGGGGGCGACCCGGTGGTCCTGGACCAGCAGGCCCTTGTCGAAGATCTGCTTGAGCGACCACCAGACGGACTGCACGTAGGACGGGTCCATGGTGCGGTAGGCCTGGTCGAGGTCGACCCAGTACCCCATCCGGTTGGTGAGCTCGACGAAGGCGTCGGTGTGGCGGGTCACCGACTCGCGGCACTTGGCGTTGAACTCGGCGATGCCGTACGCCTCGATGTCCTGCTTGCCGGAGAAGCCGAGCTCCTTCTCGACGGCGAGCTCGACCGGGAGGCCGTGACAGTCCCAGCCGGCCTTGCGGGCGACGTGGTAGCCCTTCATCGTCCGGTACCGGGGGAAGACGTCCTTGAAGACCCGGGCCTCGATGTGGTGGGCGCCGGGCATGCCGTTGGCGGTCGGCGGGCCCTCGTAGAAGACCCACTCGGGACGGCCCTCGGACTGCTCCAGGCTGCGCTGGAAGACCTTGTTGTCCTGCCAGAACGACAGGATCCGGTGTTCGAGGGCGGGCAGGTCGACCTGCGCGGGGACGGGGTTGTAGGAGCTGGCCATAACGGGCGTCTACCTCCGGCGGATGCATGGACGGGATCCGACGGAGGGACGAGACGGCATGCCGCCCCGCGGTACCACCCTCCTTGGCCGCGATGGTGTCCGCGGCCCTCTTGTTTGGGCTTGCTGCCGGGTCTAGCGGGCCGACGAAGGGGATCGCGGACCGTTCTTCCGGCGGCTCCGGGGTGATCTTCGCGCGGTGCACACCCCCGGGCTCGCACCGTCCCCGGGTCGCTGGTGGCTGCGTACTGCGGTACTCGTCCCCATCTGCGCCTTGCAGGCCCAGTGTATCGGCCGTCGCAAGTCGGTTTCGGCGCGCCGGGGCGGGGGGCACAACTCTGTTCGGCGCGATGGGCGTGTCGCGTGTGGCGGCTGGCTGGGTGGGATCATGGTGAGGCGTCGGTATGTCATGTTGTGACCATTTTTGATCGGGATTATCGTTCCGGCACTGGAGGCCGCCGGGAACCGGCGGCTCGATTCGTTCGTAGATGGGGTCGAAGCCATGGCTGAGAAGACAACCGTCGCGGGTACCGCCACCAAGCGGGCACGCAAGGCCGTGGCAGGCGATCCAGGGGAGGGGACCGTGACCACTACCGCACGGCGCAAGAACACCACCGACACCACTCTCGTGGCCCCCGGCCGCACCCGTACCCCGGCCGGGGCCGGGGCCACCGCCCGTACCGGCGGTGCCGAGTCGGTCGACCCGGCCGAGCTGCCGGTCCGTCCCGGCGAGGACCCGTGGACCTCCGAGGAGGTGCGCGAGCTGCACGCCGAGCTGATCAACGACCTGGAGCGGCTCCAGCAGGAGATCGACGCGGCCGAGGCGGCCATCACCGGCCTGATGCGGGACTCCAACGACGGGGCCGGCGACGACCAGGTGGACGCCGGTACGAAGAACATCTCGCGCGAGAGCGAGGTGGCGCTGGCCAACAACGCCCGCGACAGCCTCGCCCAGACCGAGCACGCGCTGGCCCGGCTGGAGGGCGTCGGATTCGGCACCTGCGAGTCCTGCGGCCAGGCCATCGGCAAGGCACGGATGCAGGCCTTCCCGCGGGCGACGCTCTGCGTCCAGTGCAAGGCCAAGCAGGAACGCCGCTGACCGCTCCGGGCGGCCGACCGGGACGACGGGAGGGGTCGGGCTTGCCGTAGGCTCGACCCCGTAACGTCGCCCGATCCGTCGGATGATCCCTCGGAGATCGGGTTTCCCACCGGCCCATCGGCCCCCCACGTCACGGCAGCGGAGCGGATCATCAGTACGCAAGGTTCCCCCCAGACGCGGGACGACTCAGTCCCCACGCCCGCCGACGTCGTGGCCCCGGCCGGGGACGTGGCCGGGCCCGGTGACGGGGCCCCGGCCCGGCCGGAGGCCCCCGAGGCGGCCGCGGCCCCCGCGTCCGCTCCGGTCTCTTCCCCGGTCTCCTCTCCGGCGCCGGTCCCGGTGTCGGCCCCGGCGTCGCTGCCGGTCGAGCCGGCCGCGGCGGAGGAGCCGAAGGGGCGCAGGCGGATCGGCGTGCTCCTGGTCGTCGCACTGCTCGCCTTCCTGGTCGACTTCGGCAGCAAGCTGCTGGTCGTGGCCAGGCTGGAGAACCACTCGGCGATCAAGGTGATCGGCGATGTGGTGACCTTCCAGGTGATCCGCAACTCCGGCGCCGCCTTCGGCATGGGGCAGGCGCTGACCGTCGTCTTCACGATGATCGCCTCGGCGGTCATCGTGGTGATCTGGCGGATCGCCCGGCGGCTTTACAGCCTCCCCTGGGCGATCGCGCTCGGCCTGCTGCTGGGCGGCGCGCTCGGCAACCTGACCGACCGGCTGTTCCGCTCGCCCGGCGTCTTCCGCGGGCACGTGGTCGACTTCATCTCCGTCCAGCACTTCGCGGTCTTCAACCTCGCCGACTCGGCGATCGTCTGCGGCGGCATCCTGGTCGTCCTGCTCTCCTTCCGGGGCAGCAACCCGGACGGCACCGTGCACCAGCAGGCGGACAAGGGCGAGCAGGCGGACAAGGACCAGTAGGCGGACGAGGGCCAGCAGGGCGCGGCGGCCTCCGCTCCCCGCCGGGCATGGCGCGGGCGGGGGCCCGCGCGTCCGGCATACTCGTACGGGTGAGTACCGCAGCGCAGACCCGAAGCCTCCCCGTTCCCGACGGCCTGGAGGGCGAACGCCTCGACGCCGCCCTCGCCCGGATGTTCGGCTTCTCCCGGACCAAGGCCGCCGAGCTGGCCGC
Organism: Kitasatospora purpeofusca; assembly: GCF_000718025.1. Taxonomy (GTDB): domain Bacteria; phylum Actinomycetota; class Actinomycetes; order Streptomycetales; family Streptomycetaceae; genus Kitasatospora; species Kitasatospora purpeofusca. The sequence continues at coordinate 415,089 of NZ_JODS01000001.1, read as the reverse complement.
CGAGGGCAAGGTGACGCTCGACGGGGCCGTCGCCGGCAAGTCGGACCGGGTCACCGCCGGCTCCTGGCTGGAGGTCGAGATCCCGGCCCCCGCCGCGCCGGTGCAGATCGTCGCCGAACCGGTCGACGGCATGCGCATCGTCCACGACGACGACGACATCGTGCTCGTCGACAAGCCGGTCGGCGTCGCTGCGCACCCGAGCCCGGGCTGGACCGGCCCCACCGTGATCGGCGGGCTGGCCGCGGCCGGCTACCGGATCTCGACCTCCGGCGCCGCCGAGCGCCAGGGCGTCGTGCACCGGCTCGACGTCGGCACCTCCGGGCTGATGGTGGTCGCCAAGTCCGAGCGCGCCTACACCGACCTCAAGCGGCAGTTCCACGACCGGGTGACCGAGAAGAAGTACCACACGCTCGTCCAGGGCCACCCGGACCCGCTCAGCGGCACCGTGGACGCGCCGATCGGGCGCCACCCCAGCGCGGACTGGAAGTGGGCGGTCACCCGCGAGGGCAAGCCGTCCGTCACCCACTACGACCTGATCGAGGCCTACCGGGCCGCCTCGCTGATGGACATCAAGCTGGAGACCGGCCGCACCCACCAGATCCGGGTGCACATGTCCGCGCTGCGCCACCCCTGCGTCGGCGACATCACCTACGGGGCCGACCCGACCCTGGCCAAGCGGCTCGGGCTGACCCGGCAGTGGCTGCACGCCGTCTCGCTCGGCTTCGAGCACCCGTCGGACGGCGAGTGGGTGCAGTTCTCCAGCGAGTACCCCGCGGACCTGCGGAAGGCGCTGGACATCATCGCGTCGGAGAGCTGAGTCGCGGGGTCGGGTCGCAGGGCCCTGTCGCAGGGCCCTGTCGCAGGGCCCTGTCGCAGGGCCCGGTTGCGGGGTCGGGTCGGAGAGCTGAGGAGTACGCGGGATGACGGTGACGATCAGGGTCGCGCGGGGAGAGGCCGACCTCGCGCTGGTGCACGAGGTCCGGCGGGAGGTCTTCATCGTCGAGCAGGGGATCGCCGAGGAGCTGGAGTGGGACGACCTCGACCCCACCTCGGAGCACCTGTTGGCGGTCGGGCCGGAGGGTGAGCCCGTCGGCACGGCGCGGCTGATCTTCGGGGAGCAGGCGCTCGGGATCACCGGCGGGGTCGCCGGCCGGGTGCTGCTCGGTCGGCTCGCCGTGCTGAAGACCGCCCGGGGGACCGGGCTCGGCGCCGAGCTCGTGCGGGCCGTCGAGGCCGCCGGGCGGGAGCGCGGGGCGGGCGAGCTGGAGCTGCACGCCCAGGTGCAGGCGCTCGGGTTCTACGAGCGCCTCGGGTACGCGGCGGAGGGACCGGTGTACGACGACGCCGGGATTCCGCACCGGACGATGACCCGGGTGCTGTAGCGCCCGCGGACGACAGGCAGGGCGCGGCCCCCGGGAGAGCTCCCGGGGGTTCGCGCGTTCCCGGGTGCCGTGCGGCCGCTGTTCTTATCGGACGCCTACTCCGGGGGCGACTACGATCACGCCCATGGAGCTCGGTGGGGCGTGGCGCCGGTGGCGAGGCCGTGGGACGGTCGCCGGACGGAGACTGGTGGCCGGGGCGGTGGCCCTGACGGCCGTCGTCGGGGTCGGAGCGGCCGCGGCCGTAGCCGCCGGGGGCGAACAGCCCGTCCGCCAGGAGGACCGCTTCCTCGCGATGGCCGAGACCCCCGGCAGCTCGCAGATCGTCCAGCTCGACACCTCCTTCTTCACCACCGGCAGCAGCCCGCGCCCCGCCGTCCTGCTCGGGCACGGCTTCGGCGGCTCCAAGGAGGGCGAGCGGGAGCGCGCCCAGAAGCTCGCCCGGCAGGGGTACGCGGTGCTGACCTGGTCGGCGCGCGGCTTCGGCCGCTCCGGCGGGAAGATCGGGCTGAACGCGCCGGACCGCGAGGTCGAGGACGTCAAGCACCTGGTCGACTGGCTGGCGCAGCGCCCCGAGGTCCAGCTGGACGGGCCCGGCGACCCCCGGGTGGGCATCACCGGTGCCTCCTACGGCGGCGCGGTGGCGCTGCTCGGCTCCGCGTACGACGGGCGGATCGACGCCGTGGCCAGTGCGATCACCTGGTGGAACCTGGCCGACGCACTGTTCCCGCAGGGGGTGCGCGGCTCGGGCGCGGTCGACGGCGTGTTCAAGAAGCTGTGGTCCGGGATCTTCTTCACCACCGGTTCGGTGGGCGAGCTCGGCCCGTCCGGCGGCGCGGCGCGTCCGGCCCTCGCCCCCGAGCAGGGCGACGGGCAGGTCGGCTGCGGGCGGTTCCTGGACGAGCTGTGCCGGATGTACGACCGGGTGGCGACCGCCGGGCACGCCGATCCGGAGGCCGTGGCCCTGCTCGACCGGTCCAGCCCCTCGTCGGTCGCGGACCGGCTCAAGGTGCCCACGCTGGTGGTCCAGGGCCAGCAGGACTCGCTGTTCCCGCTCGACCAGGGCGACGCGATCGCCAAGGCGGTGGCCGCCAACGGCGCCCCGGTGGCGGTGGACTGGTTCGCGGGCGGGCACGACGGCGCGACCGACACCAGCGACCGGGTGGACGACCGGGTCACGGCCTGGTTCGACCGCTATCTGAAGGGTGCCGGGGGCGCGGGCGACGGCGCGGCCGGCACCGGCGCGGCGTTCCGGGTGACCCGGACCGGCGGGGTCGACTCCACCGGCTTCCAGGCGGTGCTGCGCGGCGCCACCGCCGACAGCTACCCCGGCCTCGGCGGCACCGGCTCGCGGCAGTTCGAGCTGAAGGCCCCGGACGGCGCTCCCGAGCAGGCCTTCGCCAACCCGCCGGGCGGCGCGCCGTCCAACATCTCCGCCGTGCCCGGCCTCGGCGGCCTGCTCGGCCAGGTGTCCGCGCTGGGCGCCGGTCTCGCGCTTGACTTCCCCGGCCAGTTCGCCACCTTCGAGTCGGCGCCGCTGGACTCCTCGGTCCACCTGACCGGGCAGCCGACGGTGCCGGTCAAGGTCCGGGCCGACCGGCCGGACGCGGTGCTCTTCGCCAAGCTGTACGACGTCGCCCCCGACGGCAAGCAGAGCCTGCCGCAGCAGCTGTCCGCCCCGCTGCGGGTGACCGGGGCGGACGCCCCCGACGGCCGGAGCGTCACCGTGGCGCTGCCCACCGTCGACCACACCTTCGACGCCGGGCACCGGCTGCGGCTGGTGCTCGCCTCCACCGACCTCGCGTACGCCTCGCCGGTCGAGCCGGCCACCTACCGGGCGGCCGTCACCGGGCCGGTCGTCCTGCCCACCGTCGACGGGCTGGTCACCGAGGCCGCGCCGCTGCCGAACCGGACCTGGGTGCTGCCGCTGGTCGCGCTCGCGCTGGCCGCCGGGCTGGTGCTGGTGCCGCGGCTGCGGGCGGCCAGGGCCGGGCGGCGCGCGCACGGACCCGCGTACGACCCGGAGCTCGCCGGGGTGCCGCTGGTGATCACCGGTCTGAGCAAGCGCTACAAGGGCGCCGCCGACCGGTACGCCGTCCGCGAGCTGGGCTTCCGGGTGGAACGGGGCCAGGTGCTCGGCCTGCTCGGCCCGAACGGCGCCGGGAAGACCACCACGCTGCGGATGCTGATGGGGCTGATCCGGCCGGACGCCGGCGAGATCAGGATCTTCGGCCATCTGATCCGGCCCGGGGCACCCGTGCTCTCCCGGGTCGGCGCCTTCGTCGAGGGTGCCGGCTTCCTGCCGCACCTCACCGGGCGGGCCAACCTGCGGCTCTACTGGCAGGCCACCGGCCGTCCCGAGGCCGACGCCCACCTGGACGAGGCGCTGGCCATCGCCGGGCTCGGCGAGGCGCTGGACCGGGCGGTGCGCACCTACTCGCAGGGCATGCGGCAGCGGCTGGCGATCGCCCAGGCCATGCTGGGGCTGCCGGACCTGTTGATCCTCGACGAGCCGACCAACGGGCTCGACCCGCCGCAGATCCGCGAGATGCGCGAGGTGATGATCCGGTACGCGGCGGCCGGGCGGACCGTCATCGTCTCCAGCCACCTGCTGGCCGAGGTCGAGCAGAGCTGCACCGACCTGGTGGTGATGGACCGGGGCCGGCTGGTCACCACGGGCGCGGTCGCGGAGATCGTCGGCGCGGGCACGCAGCTGCTGATCGGCACCGGGGCGTCGTACGACGCGGTGGAGCTGGCGGCGGCGGCCGACAAGGTCGCCGCGCTGGACGGGGTCGGCACGGCGGAGGCCGTGGAGGGCGGGCTGCTGGTCGGGCTGGACGGCATGGCGGCGAGCAGGCTGCTGGCCGAGCTGGTGCGGCTCGGGGTGCCGGTGGAGTCGGCCGGGCCGCAGCGCCGGCTGGAGGACGCGTTCCTGTCGCTGATCGGAGGTACGGCGTGAGTGCCGCGGTTGCTGAGGTGTCGGCCGATCACGCGGCCGGCTACCGGCCCGGACGGACCCTGCCGTTCCGGGTCGAGGTGGTCCGCCAGCTGCGGCGGCGCCGCACGATGGTGATCGGCGGGGTGCTGGCCGCGATGCCGCTGGTGGTGCTGGCGGCGTTCGCGGTGGCCGGGACGCCCGGGCGGGCCGACCGGACCACGTTCATCGAGCTCGCGACCTCGTCCGGGCCGAACTTCGCGACCACCATGCTCTTCATGGGCACCGGCTTCATGCTGGTGATCCCGGTCGCGCTGTTCTGCGGCGACACGGTGGCCTCGGAGGCCAGCTGGTCCTCGCTGCGGTACCTGCTGGCCGCGCCGGTGCCGCGGGCGCGGCTGCTGATGCGCAAGTTCCTGGTCGGGCTGCTGTTCTCGGCGGCGGCGGTGGTGCTGCTGCCGCTGGTCGGGCTGGCGGTCGGCACGGCGGCGTACGGCTGGGGCGACCTGCGGCTGCCGGCCGGGGCGAGCCTGACCGCGGGCGAGGCGCTGCCCCGGCTGGCGGTCGCGGTGGCGTTCGTGTTCCTGAGCGAGGTGGTGATCGCGGCGCTGGCGTTCTGGCTCTCGACCGCCACGGACGCGCCGCTGGGGGCGGTCGGCGGGGCGGTGTTCGCCTCGATCGTCGCCGGGGTGCTGGACGCCATCACCGCGCTGGGCGACCTGCGGGCCTGGCTGCCGGCGCACTGGCAGTGGGCGTGGGCGGACGCGCTGCAGCCGCGGATGGAGTGGGGCGGGATGCTGCAGGGGGTCTCGCTGTCGCTGTCCTACGCGGTGGTGCTGCTGGCGCTCGCGTTCCGGGGCTTCGCGCGCAAGGACGTGGTGTCGTAGCGCGGTTCGGGAGGCGTGGGAGAGGCGGACCCCGCCCGCCGGGGGACGGCGGGCGGGGTCCGTCGTTCGCGGGACTGCTCCGGGGCTACTTGACGGGGGAGTAGACCCGCTCGACCTGCTGGGTGCCGGACCTGGTGCGGTAGGAGCGCGACCACTTGGTGGTGGCGTCCTTGCGGGTCCGGTCGGAGAGGACGTAGTAGTCCATCTGGGTCTGGGCCGGGGTGACCTCGAGGACGCCGTAGCCGTGGGAGTCGAGGTCGACCCACTGGACGTGGCGGTTGGCGCCCTTGATCGCGGCGGCGGCGACCAGCGAGAGGGTCTGCGGCGCGACCTTGAGGAAGTCGTCGACGTTGTCCGAGGTGACCGAGGTGACCACGAACTCGGTGGCGACGCTGCCCGACAGCGGGTAGGTGGCGGCCTCCTCGGGGACGTCCGAGGCCCAGGCGGAGTGGATGTCGCCGGTCAGGAACACCGTGTTGGTGATGCCGTTCGACTTCAGGTGGCCGAGCAGCTCGCGGCGGTCGTGGGTGTAGCCGTCCCACTGGTCGGTGTTGACGGCCAGGCCCTCGCCGGGCAGGCCGAGCAGCTTGGCCAGCGGGCGCAGCAGGTAGTCCGGCAGCGAGAAGAGGGCGACCGGGGAGATCATCACCTCGTTGCCGATCAGGCGCCAGGCGGTGTCGGAGGCGGCGAGGCCGGACTTCAGCCAGTCCATCTGGGCGCGGCCGGTGAGGGTGCGGTCGGCCGAGTCGACGTCGCCGTTGCCGACCTTGACCTGCTGGGAGCGGAACGAGCGCTGGTCCATCAGGTGCAGGTCGGCGAGCTTGCCGTAGCGCAGCCGGCGGTAGGTGGTGCCGGCGATGGACGGGCGGACCGGCATCCACTCGAAGTAGGCCTGCTTGGCGGCGGCCATCCGGGCCGTCCAGTCGCCCTCGGTGCCCGGGGTGTGGTTCTCGGCGCCGCCGGACCAGGCGTCGTTGGCGAACTCGTGGTCGTCCCAGATCGCGATGGTCGGGATCTGCGCGTGCAGCGCCTGGAGGTCCTCGTCCGTCTTGTAGCGGCCGTGCCGGGTGCGGTAGTCGGCGAGGCTGAGGATCTCGTGGGCGGGGGCGTGCGGGCGGACCACGGAGCCGCGGGCGCAGAACTCGCCGCTCTTGTACTCGTAGATGTAGTCGCCGAGGAAGAGGAAGGCGTCGAGGTCGCCGCGGGCCGCCAGGTGGCGGTACGCGGAGAAGTAGCCGGCCTCCCAGTTGGCGCAGGAGGCGACGCCGAAGCGGAGCCGGTCGAGGGCGGCGTCGGCGGTCGGGGTGGTGTGGGTGCGGCCGACGGGGGAGACGGTCGCGCCGGCGGTGAAGCGGTACCAGTAGGCGCTGTCCGGGGTGAGGCCGCGGACGTCCACCTTGACGGTGTGGTCGGTGGCGGCGTCGCTGGTCACGGTGCCGCTCGCGGCGATCCGGGTGAAGCCCTTGTCGGCGGCTATCTCCCAGCGGACCTCGGTGCCGGCGCCGAGGCCGGAGCCGGGCACCGCCTCGGGGGCCGGGGTGACCCGGGTCCAGAGCAGGATGCCGTCGGGCAGCGGGTCGCCCGAGGCGACGCCGTGGAGGAACTGCGGGGCGGTGGCGGCCTGGGCGGTCGCGCCGAGGGCGAGCGGTAGGGCGGCGGCGCCCGCGACGACGGCGGTGGCCTTGAGCACCTGGCGTCGGTGGGGGCGGGCGGCGGTCATGTCATTGACAAGGTCAGTCACGGCGGACAGGCTACCGGCGGGTAATGCAGTGTTCCATATGCTGAACTGACTGTTCGTTGTCGCTTCACCGCGACGTGACGTCCCGCCATCCCGCCGGGTGGGCGCGGTCACCCGGCGGACATGCGCGATGATGGGAGGCTGTTCCGGCCCCCGTCGCAAGGAAGTCCCGCCCGTGGCACACGTCCTGCTCCTCCACTCCGTGTACGGCCTGCGCCCTGCGGTCCACGCCGCCGCCGACCGGCTGCGCGCCGCCGGGCACACCGTGCACACCCCCGACTTCTTCGACGGGCGGACCTTCGACGACGTCGAGGAGGCCATGGCCCACAAGGAGGAGATCGGCAGCGACGAACTGCTGCGCCGGGCCGTCGGGGCCGCGGCCCCGCTGCTGGGCGCCGGGACACCGCTCGTCTACGCCGGCTTCTCGCTCGGTGGCTCGCTCGCCCAGAACCTCGCGCTCGCCGACGAGAAGGCCGTCGGTCTGCTGCTCCTGCACGGCACCTCGGACATCCGCGAGGACGCCGCCACCGCGATCCCGGTCCAGCTGCACGTGGCCGAGCCGGACCCGTTCGAGTCGGAGGACTGGCTGAACGCCTGGTACCTGGGGATGCGCAAGGCCGGCGCGGACGTCGAGGTGCACCGCTACCGCGGCGCCGGGCACCTCTTCACCGACCCGGAGCTGCCGGACTACGACGCCGAGGCGGCGGAGCAGACCTGGGCGGTCGCGCTGGACTTCCTGGCGGAGCTGGACGCGGCGTAGGTCCTCTCTTTCGGATCACGCCAGGCGGTCGCCGCCGGAGCACGCACCTCGCCGGCTTGTCGTCGGTCGCCGATGGCCCCCAGCCTCCGGCCGGGAGGTGCCCCCACCGCATGGACTCCCTCCTCCGCACCGCCGATGCACGCACGCATGGGGGTACCTCCCGGCCGAAGGCTGGGGGAGACGCCCGCTCGTCCGACGTGATCCGAAAGAGAGGGCCTAGTCCGTGGTGCCTGTTGTGCAGGAAGTCGGCGTGGCCGACTTCCTGCGCAAGGCTCGGCGCCGGTCTGCCCCGGCTCAGGGCTCAGGGCTCACGGCTCCAGACGGTGCGGGCCGCGGAACAGGAACGTGACCTCGCGGATGCTGGGGGCGTCGAGCAGCAGCATCAGCAGCCTGCCGAGACCCAGGCCGAATCCGCCGTGGGGCGGGGTGCCGAAGCGGAAGCAGTCGAGGTAGCCGGCGAGCGGCCCGGTGTCCATGCCCTTCTCGCGGGCCTGGGCGACCAGGCGCTCGTGACGGTGCTCGCGCTGGGCGCCGGTGGTGATCTCGACGCCCTTCCACAGCAGGTCGAAGGACTCCGTGACGGTGGGGTCGTCCTCGGGCCGCAGGTGGTAGAAGGGGCGGACGGAGGCGGGAAAGCGGGTGACGAACACGAACTCGTGCCTGGACTCCTCGGTGACGAGGGCGGAGAGCCTGCGCTCGCCCTCGGGGTCGAGGTCCTCCTTGACGCCCTCGGGGTCCCAGCCGGTGGCCCGGAGCCTGGTGAGGGCGTCGGCCATCGTGACGCGCGGGAACGGCTGCTCGGGGACGGTGACCCGGGCACCGAAGTGCTCGGCGACGGCGTCGCCGTGGCGCTCCGAGACCCGCTGGAGGACGCGTCGCAGGAGCCGTTCCTCGAAGGCCATGACGTCCTCCACACCGTCGATCCAGGCGAGTTCGGTGTCGACGCCGGTGAACTCGGTGGCGTGGCGGGAGGTGAAGGACGGCTCGGCGCGGAAGACGGGGCCGATCTCGAAGACCTTGTCGATGCCGCCCGCGATGGCCATCTGCTTGTAGAACTGCGGGGACTGGGCGAGGTAGGCGGTGCGGTCGAAGTAGTCGACCTTGAACACCTCGGCCCCGGACTCGGAGGCGGTGCCCATGAGTTTCGGGGTGTGGAGCTCGGTGAAGCCCTCCTCGGCGGTGACCTCGCGCATGGCCTGCTCGACCGTGGTCTGGACGGCGAACACCAACTGCTGCGAGGGCCTGCGGACGTCGAGGAAACGCCAGTCGAGGCGCTGGTCCAGCCCGGTGTGCTCGTCGATGGGCAGCTTCGGCTCGGCGGGTGACACGACCTCGACGCGCTCGGGGACGATCTCCAGCCCGCCGAGCTTGACGTGGGGGTTGCCGACGACCTTGCCGGTGATCTTCACGGCGGACTCGGTGGTGACGCTCTCGAAGGCCGCCTCGATCCCGTCACCCTCGCCGCCCCTGGCATGGGTGACCTGGACGAGGCCGGTGTGGTCGCGGACCAGCACGAACTGCATGCGCCGCTGGAGGCGGAGGGTGTTGATCCAGCCGTAGACGGTGACCGTCCCGTCGAGGTGGCTGGAAAGTTCTGCGACGAGGGTACGCGTCATGACGGCAACTCCCTGATTGCGGGCGCGTTGGTCGCGCCACTGGGTCGGGCGGTAGACGGCCGCCCGGGGACTGGCGCCACGATAACCGGAGGGGTCGCGCGGGTGCCTCCGGATTAACGCCCGTCGCGATCCAGCGAGGCCGGACCTGGCAGGCTGCGGGAACTGGCTGCCCATGGAGGCGGTTCCTTCGGCACGGGCGGGATATGCGGGAAGACTTCGGCCGCCTTCGTCGTGTGCGACGAAGGCGGCCGTGGGAGTGGGTTCAGCGCAGGTGGTCGAAGGCGCCGGACTTCGCGCCGTCCAGGAGGGCGGCGATTTCGGCGCGGGTGTAGACGAGTGGGGTCTGCGTCGGGGTCTTGGAGTCGCGGATGGCGATGAACTGGCCGATCACGCCGAACTCCACGCAGTTGTCGCTGCCGCCGCTGAACGGGGACTTCTCCCAGATGACATCGGAGAAGTCGAGCTCGGCGGGGTTGGGCTTGTTGATCATGTGCGCTTCTCCTTGAGCAGGCCGGTCAGATGGGCATGGGTCTCGGGCGGGCCGAGAGCGCGCGCTCGCAGGTGGTCGAAGACCTCGGTGTAGTGGTCGACCTCGTCCGCACCTTCGAAGTACACCGAGTTGGGGCCATTCTCCATCCACACGACCTCCGGGTTGGGGTCGGGAAAGCCCATCAGAACGAACGGGCCGTCGAGGCCGGGGTGGAGTCCCGCACTGAACGGCAGGAACTGCACGGTGATGTTCGTCCGCTCTGCCATGGCGAGCAGGTGCTCGAGTTGGCCGCAGAGTACGGCGGGTTCCGGAATCCGGTGAAGCGCCGCTTCGTCGATCACGGCCCACAGCTTGATGGCGTTCTCGCCCTCCAGCAGGTGGCGGCGGCCCATCCGCACCTCGACGAGGGCTTCGATCTGCGGCGGAGTGAGGTCGAAGCGCATGTTGGCGATGACCTGCCGGGCGTACTCCTCGGTCTGCAGGAGACCGGGAACGAGTTCGGTTTCGTAGGTCCGGAGGGAGTTCGCACTGGACTCCAGGGCCAGGTAGCCGCCGTACTTCGTCGTGTTGATGACGGCGGAGTACTTCCTCCACCACGGTTGCCGCTGCGCCGCGTCGGCGCGGACCAGGTCGAGGATGTCCTCGCGGGCTGCAGGGTCGGTTATGCCGTAGCAGTCCAGAAGAGCCTTCGCGAGCACCGGGGTTGTCCCACGGTCGCCGTTCTCGATGCGGCTCAGCGAGCCCTGGCTGACCTCCACCACGGCGGACACCTCGGTCAGCGTCAGGCCGGCCTGCGCTCTCAACTCCTTGAAGCGAGCGGAGAGCTGACGTCGGTACACCGATGGTGGTGCCGGGTTCCTCTTCCATGCCATGGGCAGCAGTGTGCCACCTGAAGACCCTTGAGCAACTCGAATGGGGGAAAATCTACTGGGCATATTGCCCATCTCGAGAGCGTCGAGGCATGCTGCCGGAGGTAGCGATACGTGAGGGCATCGTCGCGGCTCGTGTCGGTGCGTGATCTCATAGGAGGCATCCGGTGCCGTCCATCAGGACCGAATCCCGACAGGTCTCATGGGTTGTTCCCTCGCGGGACGAAGCCGTCGGCTACGTGCGGCACAGAACGGTGGCCGAGATCAGAGGATGGGGCATCGAGCTCGCCGATCCGCTCGAAGTGGAGCTGGTGGTCACCGAGCTGGTGACCAACGCGGTCTCGCATGCCGGCGGGCAGGTCGTCGGTGTCGGGATCCAGGTGGCCGAGGCGGGTGCCGTGGTGATCCGGGTCAGTGATTCGCACCCGGGGTTCTTCGGTCGGCGGGTGTGGCGGGAGCCCGGGGAGCACGGGCGGGGGCTCGTCATGCTGCGGCAGTTGGCGCGGTGCTGGTGGTGGGAGCCGTTGCCGGAGGGGAAGGTGGTCTGCGCCTTGGTGGAGGTGTCCGGCTGCTGAACGTCCCGGGGGAGGATGGGGGGATGGTGATGAGTGACGGGCGGTATGCGCCGGCGGGGTCGTTGATCGGGTTGGTGCAGCGGGGGCGGGGGCTCGGGGCGCGGATGGCCGCCGAGGATCCGGCCGCTGCTGCCGAGCTGGTCCACGGGTGCATCCGGTGGGACTGGCGGTGGGACTCCGTGGATCAGCGGGCGCTGTATCTGGCCCGGCTGGTGCGGGACTTGGAATTGCCGCTCGGGCCGGTGGCGGAGGGGCTCGGCGCGGGGGAGGAGTCGAGCGAGCGGGCCGCCCGAGTGCTGGCGCTGCTGGCGCTGGACGGGTCGGGGGAGGCCCGGGAGGTATTGCGGGCATACGCGGAGGAGGGGGAGCACTGGGTCGCCGCGCTGGAGGAGATGGCGCACCGGTGGCCGGTGGAGTGGTGGGACGACCTGGAGGGCACGGCCCGCGAGCGGCTGGGCGACCGGGACCGGGCGGAGTTGTGGGCCGATCCGTGGGACCGGTGGGGGCTGGCCGGGCCGCGTCCGGTGCGCGGGCCCCGGGGGCCGAAGCCGTTGGCGGAGGTCGACAGCGCCGGGCTCCTGGAGCTGCTGGCGGACCCCGGGGAGTCGAAGGAGCGGAGGACCGCCGCGCTCGATGTACTGGACGACCGGGGGCCGGAGCCCGGGGTGATCCCGTTGGTGCCGTCGCTGGGTACGGCGGACGGGAAGTACATGCTGTGGCCGCTGATCGGGGTGGTCGACAAGCTCGGGGCGCTGGCGGTGCCCGCCGCGCGGGAGTGGGCCGCGGTGACGGAGCCGGAGTGGTTGCGGCTGCGGGGCCTCAGTGTGCTGGCCGAGTGCGGGGAGGCCGAGGACATCCCCGTACTCGTCGCGGACCTGGAGCGGGACTGGGTGGAGCGGCGGTGGTGCGGGCCGAAGCGGACGGCCGACGGGTTGGCGCGGTTCGGCGCCGAGGCGCGGGGGGCGGTGTCGCTGCTCAGGCGGTTCTGGCTGTGGACTCCGCACTCCTACGAGCGGGTGAGCTATCTGGAGGCGTTGGGGGAGATCGACCCGACGGGGTTGGAGTCGGTGTACGTGGAGTGTCTTTGGGACTGTGAGGACGACGCCCGGTTGTTGGGGGTCGAGCGGGCTCCGGATCAACCCGAGGTGCGGGGGAGGTTGGAGTACCTCAGGGACGACGAGTTGGAGGAGCCCGCGGTCAGGGCCGCCGCGCGCGAGCGGCTGGCGGCCCTGACCGGGCAGTCCTAGAGGCCCGGGATGCGGCCGTTGCGGTAGAGGTCGACGAAGAGCTGGTGGTCGGCGCGGGCGCGGGCGCCGTACGCGTGGGCGAAGTCGACCAGCATCGCCGTGAAGCCCGCCTCGTCGCGGCTGACGGCCTCGTGGATCGCGTGCTCGGTGGAGAACGGGACCAGGGTGTGGCCGCTGGACGATTCGTCCGCCGCCGCGTGCATGGTGGCGGTGGCGCGGCCCAGGTAGCGGGTGACGGCGAGCAGGTCGGGGACTTCGTTGAGGTCCCGCCAGTCGAGGTCGGTCGCGTACGGCGACACCTCGGCGACCAGCTGGCCCCGGCCCCGCAGCGTGGTGTACCCGAGCCACGGGTCGCTGTGGGACTGGAGGGCGCGCTGGGAGATCACCGTGCGGTGGCCCTCGTGCTCGAAGTAGCCGGCGATGGCGGGGTCGTCGACGTGCCGCGACACGGCTGGGCTCTGGCCCTGCTTCATGTAGATGATCACGTCGTTCTCGAGGGCGTCGGTGTGCCCTTCGAGGAGGACGTTGTAGGAGGGGAGCCCCGCCGAGCCGATGCCGATGCCCCGGCGGCCGACCACGTCCTTGACCCGCAGGGCGGTGGGGCTGACCCGGGAGGAGGGCGGCAGGGTGGCGAGGTACCGTTCGAAGGCGGCGAGGACCTCGGCCTTGGTGGCCGCGTCCAGTTCGAACGCGCCGCCGCCGAGGCGGAAGCGGCGGTCGTAGTCCTCGACCACCGTGTCGCCGTCGAGCAGGGAGACCCGGGTCTGCAGCCGGGCCTTGCGGAGCGTGTCGAGGATCGGGCCGGTGGCGGTGTCCAGGGTGTACGGGTCGGCGTCGCCGGAGGTGACGTGGGCGGCGATCCGGGCCCGGTACGCCTCGGCGAAGGCGGTGACCAGTTCGGTGATGGTGGTGTCCGAGAGGGCCTTGGCGTAGCCGATCAGGGCGAGCGAGGCGGCGAGCCGCTGGACGTCCCAGGTGAAGGCGCCGACGTAGGCCTCGTCGAAGTCGTTGACGTTGAAGACGAGCCGGCCCTCGGCGTTGAGGTAGGTGCCGAAGTTCTCCGCGTGGAGGTCGCCGTGGATCCAGACCCGGCCGGTGCGGTCGTCGAGGAAGGACGCGCCGTAGGAATCGAACGGGGCGGTGGTGAGGTCCGCGTAGTAGAGGGCGGCGGTGCCCCGGTAGAAGGCGAACGCGGAGGCGGCCATCTTGCGGAACTTCACCCGGAACGCCGCCGGGTCCTGGGCGAGGAGGTCGCCGAAGGCCGTGTCGAAGACGCCGAGGATGGTCTCGGCACGGTCGGTGGCGGGGGTCGGCGGTTGCGACATTCGGGATCCTTCGGGCTCGGCGGGTGGCCGGTAACAGGGCAGCCTCAGGAGGCTAGAGTAGGAGCGTGAACGTGTGAGTGCTGGTCCGGGCCCGGTGAGTGGCTCGGGCCGCAATTGTTTCCGGGCGTCCTCTGTGACCTGCGCGTTCACCGGCTCCCCAGCTGCCAGTACGAGCCTACGGAGGCCCCGCCTTGAGCGATCAGCCGTTCGCGCACCTGCACGTCCACACCGAGTACTCGATGCTGGACGGCGCAGCCCGGCTGAAGCAGATGTTCAAGGAGGTCGAGCGGCTCGGGCAGACCCATGTCGCGATGACCGACCACGGCAACATGTACGGCGCCGCCGAGTTCCACAAGCAGGCCACCGGCGCGGGCATCACCCCGGTGATCGGGATCGAGGCGTACGTCGCCCCGGAGTCCCGTTCGAACACCAAACGGATCCTGTGGGGCCAGCCGCACCAGAAGCGGGACGACGTCTCGGCGTCCGGCGCCTACACCCACAAGACCATCTGGGCCCGGAACAAGGAGGGCCTGCACAACCTCTTCAAGCTGACCTCGCGCTCGTACTCCGAGGGCTGGCTGGTCAAGTGGCCGCGGATGGACAAGGAGCTGATCTCCGAGCTCTCCGGCGGCCTGATGGCGACCACCGGCTGCCCGTCCGGTGAGGTGCAGACCCGGCTGCGCCTGGGGCAGTTCGACGAGGCGCTGCGGTCGGCCGGCGAGTACCAGGAGATCTTCGGCCGGGAGAACTACTTCCTGGAGCTGATGGACCACGGCCTCGACATCGAGAAGCGGGTCCGGGACGGGCTGATCGAGATCGGGCGCAAGCTCGGGATCCCGCCGGTGGTCACCAACGACTCGCACTACACCACCGAGGCCGACGCGGGCGCGCACGACCTGCTGCTCTGCGTGCAGACCGGCAAGAACCTCTCCGACCCGGACCGCTTCCGGTTCGACGGCACCGGCTACTACATCAAGTCGGCCGCCGAGATGTACGCGCTGGACCAGTCGGACGCCTGGCAGGAGGGCTGCCGCAACAGCCAGCTGCTGGTGGCCTCGCGGGTCGACACCGCGGGCATGTTCGAGTTCCGCAATCTGATGCCGCGCTTCCCGATCCCGGAGGGCTTCGGGTCCGAGGCGGAGTTCTTCCGGTCGCAGGTCTGGCAGGGCATGGAGTGGCGCTTCCCGAACGGGTACGACGAGGAGCACCGCAAGCTCGCCGAGTACGAGATGGACACCATCGTGCAGATGGGGTTCCCGGCGTACTTCCTCGTGGTCGCGGACTTCATCATGTGGGCGAAGGGGCAGGGCATCGCGGTGGGCCCCGGCCGTGGTTCGGCGGCCGGCTCGCTGGTCGCGTACGCCATGGGCATCACCGACCTGGACCCGATCCCGCACGGTCTGATCTTCGAGCGCTTCCTCAACCCCGAGCGCATCTCCATGCCCGATGTCGACATCGACTTCGACGAGCGCCGGCGCGGTGACGTGATCCGGTACGTGACCGAGAAGTGGGGATCCGACAAGGTCGCCATGATCGTCACCTACGGCACCATCAAGGCGAAGGCCGCCATCAAGGACTCCTCGCGGGTCCTCGGCTACCCCTACGCGATGGGTGACCGGATCACCAAGGCGATGCCGCCGGACGTCATGGGCAAGGGCATCCCGCTGTCCGGCATCACGGACAGCAGCCACCCGCGCTACAGCGAGGCGGGGGAGATCCGCGGGCTGTACGAGAACGACCCCGACGTGCGGAAGGTGATCGACACCGCGCGCGGCATCGAGGGCCTGATCCGCCAGCCCGGTGTGCACGCGGCGGGCGTCATCATGTCCGCCGAGCCGCTGACCGACCACATTCCGGTCTGGACCCGGCACACCGACGGCGTCACCATCACGCAGTTCGACTACCCCACCTGCGAGGGCCTCGGCCTTCTCAAGATGGACTTCCTCGGCCTGCGCAACCTGACGATCATGGACGACGCCGTCAAGGCGATCGAGAAGAACAAGGGCATCAAGATCAATCTTCTTGAGCTGCCCCTGGACGACAAGCCGACCTACGAGCTGCTGGCCCGGGGCGACACGCTCGGCGTCTTCCAGCTCGACGGCGGTCCGATGCGCTCGCTGCTGCGGCTGATGAAGCCCGACAACTTCGAGGACATCTCCGCCGTACTGGCGCTGTACCGGCCCGGCCCGATGGGCGTCAACTCCCACACGAACTACGCGCTGCGCAAGAACGGCCAGCAGGAGATCACCCCGATCCACCCGGAGCTTGAGGCGCCCCTGGAGGAGGTGCTCCGGCCCACCTACGGCCTGATCGTCTACCAGGAGCAGGTGCAGAAGGCGGCGCAGATCCTGGCCGGCTACTCGCTCGGCCAGGCCGACCTGCTGCGCCGGGCGATGGGCAAGAAGAAGAAGGAGATCCTGGAGGCGGAGTTCGTCCCGTTCCAGAAGGGGTGCCGGGAGCGCGGCTACTCGGACGCGGCGATCCAGGCGGTGTGGGACGTCCTCGTCCCCTTCTCCGGCTACGCGTTCAACAAGGCGCACACGGCGGGGTACGGGCTGGTCTCGTACTGGACGGCGTACCTCAAGGCCAACTTCCCGGCCGAGTACATGTCGGGCCTGCTGACCTCGGTCAAGGACGACAAGGACAAGTCGGCGGTCTACCTCAACGAGTGCCGCAAGATGGGCATCAACGTCCTGCCGCCGGACGTCAACGAGTCGGACGCGGACTTCACCCCGCACGGGGACACCACGGTGCGGTTCGGCCTGACCGCGATCCGCAACGTCGGCGGGCCGGTCGTGGAGTCGATGATCCGGACCAGGAGGGCCAAGGGGAAGTTCACCTCCTTCCCGGACTTCCTGGACAAGGTGGAGTCGGTGGTCTGCAACAAGCGGACCGTCGAATCGCTGATCAAGGCCGGCTCCTTCGACTCGCTCGGGCACACCCGCAAGGGCCTGAGCGCGGAGTTCGAGCCGATGATCGACAACGTGGTGGGCATCAAGCGCAAGGAGGCCGAGGGGCAGTTCGACCTCTTCGGCGGCGACGCGACCAGCGACGAGCCGACCTTCGGGCTGGACGTCGTCTTCTCCGAGGAGGAGTGGGAGAAGTCCTTCCTGCTCGCCCAGGAGCGGGAGATGCTGGGCCTGTACGTCTCCTCGCACCCGCTGCACGGCATCGAGCACGTGCTCGCGGAGAAGGCGGACTGCGCGGTGGCGGAGCTCGCCGAGCGGCCGGACGGGTCGTTCGTCACCATCGGCGGCATCATCTCGGGCCTCCAGCGGAAGATGACCAAGCAGGGCAACGCCTGGGCGATCGCGACGGTCGAGGACCTCGCGGGCTCGATCGACTGCATGTTCTTCCCGGCCAGCTACCAGCTGGTGTCCTCGCAACTGGTCGAGGACGCGGTGGTGTTCGTCCGTGGCAAGGTGGACAAGCGGGAGGACGTGCCGCGGCTGATGGGGATGGAGCTGAGCGCCCCCGACCTGTCGAACGCGCACGCCGAGCCGCCGATCGTCATCATCATCCCGGACGGCAAGGTGACGCCGCCGCTGGTGGCGCGGCTCGGCGAGGTGCTGAGCAGCCACCGGGGGACGACGGAGGTCCGGGTCCGGCTGGAGGAGGAGCACCGGACGACGCTGCTGCGGCTGGACCGGCACCGGGTGAAGTCGGACCCGGCGCTGTTCGGCGACCTCAAGCAGCTGCTCGGGCCGAGCTGTCTGGCCGCCAACGGGGCCGCCAACGGGCCGGGCGGCGCGGCGGGCTGACGCTGCGGCGGGGGCGCCCGGGCCGGGCGCCCCCGGCTCAGGCGGAGTTGCGCAGCGGGGCCGGGACGGCCGTGTGCAGGGCGGAGACGAAGGCGGAGATCGCCGGGTGGGCCCCGGCGCCGGCGCGGAAGGCGGCGCGGGTGCGGCGGTACATCGGCAGCCGGGTGAGGACGACCCCGGGCGGGGGCCGGTCGATGCCGAGGTGCGGGACCAGCGCCACGCCCTGACCGGCCGCCACCAGGGCGAGCACGGTGGCGAAGTCGTCGATCCGGTGCCGGATCCGGGGCGCGAAGCCGGCGCTCTCGCAGGCCCGGACGGCCATGCTGTGGCACAGGGTGCCGGGCGGGGAGAGGATCCACGGTTCGGCGCGCTGGTCGGCGACGGTGCCGGGGGCGCGGGCGGCGAGGTACATCGGTTCGGTGAAGACGGGTCGGGTCACCGCCAGGCCGGGTTCCGGGTCGGCCGGGACCAGGTCGTACTCGTGCACCAGGGCGACGTCCAGCTCGCCGGCCCGCAGCGCCGCCGCGACCTCGGCCGGGTCGACCTCGGTCACCATCGGCTCCAGCCCCGGGTGCCAGCCGGCGAGTTCGGCGAGCACGGCCGGGACGATCGCGCGGGCCGCCGACGGGTAGGTGCCGATCCGCAGCGGGCCGGCCAGGCCCTCGCGGGCGTGGGCGAGTTCGGCACCCGCCTGCTCCAGCCGTTCGAGCACGGCCTCGGCGTGCCGGACCAGGTTGCGTCCGGCGGGGGTGAGGACGACCCGGCGGCCGGTGCGTTCGAGCAGCGGGACGCCGGCCTCCTTCTCCAGCACGGACAGCTGCTGGGACACCGCCGAGGCGCTGAAGCTGAGCGCCTCGGCGACGGCGGCGATGGTGCCGAGGTGGGCGAGTTCGCGCAGCAGGCGCAGGCGTCGGACGTCGAGCATCGGCCCAGCTTACGAGAAGCGTCGGAAACATGAACTGGACCTGGAGGTTCGCCCGGCCGCAGGATCGTGGCCATGGAACTCAAGGGCATTCTCGTCCCCCTGGTCACCCCGTTCGCGGCCGACGGCTCGGTGGCGCTGGACGCGCTGGAGAAGCTGGCCGGCTCGCTGCTGGACGAGGGCGCGGCCGGTCTGGTCGCGCTCGGCACCACCGGTGAGCCGGCCGCGCTGACGGCGGACGAGCGGCAGGCGGTGATCGGCGTCTGCGCGGCGCTCTGCGCCGACCGGGGCGTGCCGCTGCTGGTCGGCGCGGGCGGGCCGGGCACCGCCCTGGCCGCCGAGGAGCTGGCCGGGCTGGCCGGGCGGGTGCCGGGGGTGGCGGGCGCGCTGGTCACCGTGCCGTCGTTCGTCCGGCCGGGCGAGGCCGGGACGGTGGCGCACTTCCGGGCGCTGGCCGAGGCCAGCTCGGTGCCGCTGGTCTTCTACCACATCCCCTACCGGACCGGGCAGCAGCTGTCGGGTGCCGCGCTGCTGGAACTGGCCGCGCTGCCCGGGGTGGTGGGTGTGAAGTACGCGACCGGCGGGGTGGACCAGGCGGTGGTGGAGCTGCTGGCGTCCGCTCCGGCCGGGTTCTCGGTGCTGGGCGGGGACGACGCGGTGTTCGCGCCGCTGCTCGCGCTGGGTGCGGCCGGCGGCATCCTGGCCTCCGCCCACCTGGCCACCGCCCACTGGGTCGAGCTGGCCGAGGCGTGGCGGGCCGGGGACGCGGCGCGGGCCCGGGCGCTGGGCCACCGGCTGGCCGGGCTGGCGGTGGCGGCCTTCGCGGCGCCGAACCCGGCGGTGGTCAAGGGGGTGCTGCACGCCCAGGGGCGGATCCCGACGCCGGACGTGCGGCTGCCGCTGCTGCCGGCCGGGCCGGCGGAGGTCGAGCGGGCGCTGGAACTGCTCAGTGGTCTGGACCACTGAGACCACAGGGTGGAATATCCGGCTGTCCGACGCCCGTGACAAGGCATGATGGGCGGAGTGCGGCCGTGCACGGCGACATCGAACGGCGACATCAAGAGGAGCAGACGGATGAAGATCGGCATTGTCGGGGCCACCGGTCAGGTCGGCGGCGTGGTCCGCGAGATCCTGGCGCAGCGCGCGGACCTCCCGGGCGGCGTCGGCCCGGTGGAGCAGCTGCGGCTGTTCGCCTCGGCGCGTTCGGCCGGGCGCACCCTGCCCTGGCAGGGCACCGAGATCACCGTCGAGGACGCGGCCACGGCCGACTACACCGGCCTGGACATCGTGATCTTCTCCGCCGGCGGCTCCACCTCCAAGGAGCTCGCCCCCAAGGCCGCCGCCGCGGGCGCCGTCGTCATCGACAACTCCTCCGCCTGGCGCCGCGACCCCGAGGTCCCGCTGGTCGTCTCCGAGGTCAACCCGCAGGCCATCGCCGACCGCCCCAAGGGCATCGTCGCCAACCCGAACTGCACCACCATGGCCGCCATGCCGGTGCTGCGCCCGCTGCACGACGAGGCCGGCCTCGCCGCCCTGGTCGTCTCCACCTACCAGGCCGTCTCCGGCAGCGGCGTGGCCGGCGTGGCCGAGCTCCAGGAGCAGGCCGCCAAGGTCGTCGACGGCGCGGCCGCGCTCGCCCACGACGGCTCCTCGGTCGAGTTCCCCGAGCCCAAGGTCTACAAGCGCCCGATCGCCTTCAACGTCGTCCCGCTGGCCGGCTCGATCGTCGAGGACGGCTCCAACGAGACCGACGAGGAGCAGAAGCTCCGCCACGAGAGCCGCAAGATCCTCGGCATCCCCGAGCTCAAGGTGGCCGGCACCTGCGTGCGCGTCCCGGTCTTCTCCGGCCACTCGCTGCAGATCAACGCCCGCTTCGAGCGCCCGATCAGCCCCGAGCGCGCGGTCGAGCTGCTCACCGGCGCCCCCGGCGTCGAGCTGAGCGAGATCCCCACCCCGCTCCAGGCCGCCGGCCAGGACCCGAGCTACGTCGGCCGGATCCGGGTCGACGAGACGGTCGAGAACGGCCTGTCGCTCTTCGTCTCCAACGACAACCTGCGCAAGGGCGCCGCGCTCAACGCCGTCCAGCTGGCCGAGCTGGTCGCCGCCGAGCTCCGGGGCTGACCTGCCGCATCCCGCCGAAGGGCCCCGTCCACGACCGGACGGGGCCCTTCGGCCTGTCGCGGGACAGCGGCGGAGCCCGAGGTTCGGCGGGCGGGTCAGTGGGAAAAGGTGACCCAACGATCGGGCGGCAGCGGGCACCCCCTCACCCCACCCCGCCCGGCCGCCGGGCGGAGCGCGCCCACCCCGGCACCGTCGGCCCGGCGGAGCCCCCACCCCGAGGGCGAGCGGAAAGAGGTGCGCGATGGACCGCTGTGTCGTCCTCGTGGATGCCGGATACCTGCTGGGCGCCGCCGCCAGCCTGCTCGCCGGTGACCCGTCCCGCTCCAAGGTCACCGTCGACCACATCGCGCTGATCGCCGCCCTGCGCGAACGCGCCGAGGCCGAGACCGGCCTCCCCCTGCTGCGGATCTACTGGTTCGACGCCGCGCCCGAGCGCCGCCCGATGCCCGAGCACCGGAGGCTGCGGGTACTGCCCCGGGTCACCGTGCGGCTCGGCGCGCTCACCCGGGCCGAGGGCCGCTGGGTGCAGAAGGGCGTCGACGCCGCGATGCACGCCGAACTCTCCGAACTCGCCCGCAACCGGGCCTGCGCCGACGTCGTGCTGATCACCGGCGACGGGGACCTGCTGCCCGGCATGATGTCCGCCAAGGAGCACGGCGTGGTCGTCCACCTCTGGGCGCTCCAGGCCGCCGACGGCGACTTCAACCAGTCCGAGGACCTGGTCGGCGAGGCCGACGAACGCCGGGTGCTGGACCGCGAGTGGATCGAAGGATCGTTCAGCCTGCGCGACACCTCCAGCGTGTTCCCCGCCCCCGGCGCCCGGCACGACATCGCCAAGATCCTCGCCGCCCCGCCCGCCGCGCCCCCGGCCGGACTGCCCGGCCCGCTGCCCGCCGAGCCGGTGCCCGGCCGTCCCGCCGCCGGGGCGCCAGCCGCGGCGGCCGCCGCCTCGGTCGCCGCCGGCCCGGTCGCCGACGGACGCGCCCAGCCGGCCTCCGCCGTCGGACTCAAGGTCGTCCCCACCCCCAAGGACCTCGCCGGACGCAGCGCCGACCGGCAGGCCACCGCCGCCGACCGCCACCAGAGCGGCCCGGTGCTGCGCTGGTCATCGGACCGGGGCTGGATCGAACGGCCCGCCCAGGAGCCCGCCGTCACCGCCGGGGACGGCCTGCCCACCCTCGCCCAGCTCACCACGGCCGAGCAGCGCTGGGCCGACCGCGAGGAGGACATCACCTCCATCGGCGGCGACGCCCACGAGGTCGGCCAGGTCTTCGCCCGCCGCTGGACCACCCGGGTCGGCGACGTCGAACGGCTCACCGTGCTGTGGCCCGACTACCCCCGGATCCCGCACCGGGTCGACGGCGAGCTGCTGCGCTACGCCGCCCGGTTCGGGCTGCTCGCGCACAAGGACGACCAGATCGACGAGCACGACCGGTACGCGATCCGGGCCGGGTTCTGGAAGGAGCTCGCCACCCGGGTCCCCGGCGGGAACCTGATCGTGGTCGACGACTGAGCCGGGCGGGAACCCGGCTGCGGTCGGTGATCGACCCTGGCGGGAACCCGGCCGCGGCCGGCGGCCGACCCCGGCGGGCGACCGGGACCGGGGCGGAACGGGCCCCGTTGTCCGGTTCGCCGGTTGCACCGCGTAGAGTCTTCGGTCGTGAGCGAGTCGGCCGGGCGGGCACCCCAGGACACCGCGCCGTGCTGCGCCGTACGGGACCTGGTGAGGACGTACCGCGCCGGGCGCGGCGGCGCCGCCGAGACGGTCCGGGCCAACGACGGCATCAGCCTGACCGTGCGGCAGGGCGAGATCTTCGGCCTGCTCGGACCCAACGGCGCGGGCAAGTCCACCCTGGTCCGCCAGCTCACCGGCCTGCTGCGGCCCGACTCCGGCAGTATCGAGATCCTCGGCCACGACGTGGTCCGGCACCCCGAACGGGCCGCCCGGCTGCTCGGCTACCTCGGCCAGGAGTCCACCGCGCTCGACGAGCTGACCGTCGCCCTCGCCGCCGAGACCACCGGGCGGCTGCGCGGCCTCACCCGGACCGGGGCCCGGGCGGCGACGGACGCGGTGATCACCGAACTGGGCCTGGAACCGCTCGCCCACCGGCCGCTCGCCAAGCTCTCCGGCGGGCAGCGCAGGCTCGCCTGCTTCGCCGCCACCCTGGTCGGCGACCGGCCGCTGCTCGTCCTCGACGAGCCGACCACCGGCATGGACCCGGTCGCCCGGCGGGCCGTCTGGTCGGCGGTCGAGCGCCGCCGGGCCGAACGCTCCACCACCGTGCTGCTGGTCACCCACAACGTGATCGAGGCGGAGACCGTACTGGACCGGGTCGCCGTGATCGACGAGGGCCGGGTGATCGCCTGCGACACCCCCGGCGGGCTCAAGGCACTGGTCGACGGCGACGTCCGGCTCGACCTGGTCTGGCGGGACGAGGCGCCGCTGGGCGTCCCCGCCGTGGCGGCGCTGGCCGAGCGGGCCGAGCGCACCGGCCGCCGCTGGACCGTCCGCACCACTCCCGAGCAGGCCCGCGAACTGGTCTCGGCCGTCACCACCGGCCCGGCGTTCGCCGCCCTGGACGACTTCACCCTGGCCACCCCGAGCCTCGAGGACGCGTACCTCAAGCTGGGCGGCCGCCACGGAGGACTGGCCAAGTGACGCTGCTCTCGGCACCGCCGCGGACCACCCCGGCCGCGGCCGGCGGACCCGCTCCGCTCGCCCCCGCCGCCCGGCTGCTGCCCGCCCTCGCGGCCGTCTACCGGGCGCAGCTCGCCCGGGCCAGGGTGGCGCGGATCCCGCTGCTGTTCGTGGCCACCTTCCAGTCGCTCGGCATCCTGGTGATGATGCGCGGCGTCGTCGACTCCGGGCAGACCTCGGCCGCCCAGTACGTGGTGGCCGGCTCCAGCGTGCTGGTGGTCGCCTTCGTGGCGCTCAACCTGCTCGCCCAGTACTTCGGGCGGCTGCGGGCCAGCGGCGGCCTGGACCACTACGCGACGCTGCCGGTGCCGGCCGCCTCGGTGGTGCTCGGCGCGGCCGCCGCGTTCGCCTCGTTCACCCTGCCGGGGGCGCTGGTCACGGCGGCCGCGGGCGCGGTCATGTTCGGACTGCCGCTGGGGCAGCTGTGGGTGCTGCTCG
Organism: Kitasatospora purpeofusca; assembly: GCF_000718025.1. Taxonomy (GTDB): domain Bacteria; phylum Actinomycetota; class Actinomycetes; order Streptomycetales; family Streptomycetaceae; genus Kitasatospora; species Kitasatospora purpeofusca. The sequence goes on along the minus strand of NZ_JODS01000001.1, from coordinate 391,328 downwards.
CCGTGGTGCCGCTGGCCGGGGCGGCGCTGGCCGGGCTGGGCGCGGCCTGCGGGCTGCTCGCGCCCCGGCAGGAGATCGCCACCATGCTGGGGCAGCTCGGCATGTCGGCGGCGCTGCTGCTCGGCGTCCTGCCGGTCGACCACCTGCCGCAGCCGGTGCTGTGGCTGCGCGACCTGCTGCCGTCGACCTACGGGGTGGAGGCGTTCGCCCGGACGTTCCGGCCGGACCCCGACTGGGCGGCGGTGGTCGCGGACCTCGGGGTGTGCGCGGGGGTGGGCGTGGTCTCGCTGGCCGTGGCCACCTGGGCGTACCGGCGGGCGACCCGCCGCTAGGGACCGTCTTGCCGATCACGCGGGGCCCCCGTCGGTTCGGTGGGTGGCCGGGTCGTGGCAGCGGCGAGCGTGAAACGATGGGGGCGTGACCGTACCGAACACACCTCCGGATCCCGCGCGCGCCGACGGTGTCACCGATGCCGTGCCCGCCCCGTACGCCGCCGACCGTGATCCGTACGCCGCGCCCGGGCCCGCGTCCGAGCCGTACGGGCTGCCGCCCGGGGTGGACCCGACGGCCGCGAAGGGCCGGTCGGCCGAGCCGGTCGCGCAGCGGCTGCTGCCCGAGCTGAGGGTCGGGGCGGCCACGGTGCTGGCCTGCCTGGTGCTCGGGGTCGTGATGGGCGCGCTGTGGGTCTGGCTGGCGCCCAAGGTGCCGCTGGTGGTCGACGGCAACAAGATCCTCTACGCCGACCCCGAGGGCGAGCAGCGGGCCGGGGCCGACAGCGTCTTCGTACTGCTCGGCCTGGGGGCGGGCCTGCTGACCGCGCTGGGCGCGTTCCTGTTCACCCGCAGGCGGGGCGGCGGGATCTCGGTGGCGGTCGGGCTGGCCGTCGGCGGACTGCTGGCCTCGGTCGGCGCGTGGGGGCTCGGACGCTGGCTCGGGCCGAGCAGCGACCTGGTCGCCCAGGCGCGGCGGGTCGGCAACGGCGGGCACTTCTCGGCGGACATCGACCTCGGGGCGTACGGCGCGGTGCTGGCCTGGCCGATGGCGGCCATGGTGCTGCTGCTCGCGCTGTCGGCGGCGTTCGGCAAGCGCGAGGAGGACCCGCCGCCGTACTGGGTCCCGGGGCCGCCGGTCCCGGGCGCGGGCCTTCCGGCCGCGCACCCGGCCGCGCACCCGGCCGCCCCGCCGGAGGACCGGCGCGAGGACCGGCCGCAGGAGTGGCGGGAGGACCGGCGCGAGGGCTGACCGCCCGCGCGGCCCGGCTCAGCGGGCGATGGGGGCGGTGCGGGCGGCGGTCAGGGTGACCAGGTCCGCGGGGGAGAGCTCGACCTCCAGGCCCCGGCGGCCCGCGGACACGTAGACGGTGGGATGGCCGAGCGCGCTCTCGTCGACGACCGTGCGCAGCGCCCGGCGCTGGCCGAGCGGGGAGATGCCGCCCCGGACGTAGCCGCTGCTGCGCTCGGCGGCCGCCGGGTCGGCCATCGCGGCGCGCTTGCCGCCGACCGCCGCGGCCAGCGCCTTGAGGTCCAGCTGCCCGGAGACCGGGACCACGCCGACCGTGAGGACGCCGTCGACGTCGGCGACCAGGGTCTTGAAGACCCGGTCGGCGGTCACGCCCAGCGCCTCGGCGGCCTCCTCCCCGTACGAGGCGGCCGCCGGGTCGTGCTCGTAGGCGTGCACCGTGAACGGCACCTCGGCGGTCTCCAGGGCGACCGTCGCGGGGGTGCCCCGGCCGCCCTTCTTCGGTTTCGTGGCCACGGGGCCTCCGGTGGTCGGTCGGGGCTGGGGTCGGATGGTGGGGCCGGTTCGGTCGGGCCGGTTCAGTTGGGGCTGAAGGACTGGCGGGTCAGGTTGACGGCGGGCAGCGAGGGGAGCCAGCCGAGCACCGCGCTCTCGCGCCGCAGCAGCTCGAGTTCGGCCCGCAGCCGCTGGGCGTTGTCCGGGCTGGCGAGCAGCCGCTGCTTGAGCGGGACCTCCAGCACGGCCGCGGCCGCGACCAGGTAGGACAGCACCTGCGGGTCGTCGGGCAGCTCCTGGCGGCCGACGGTGCTGGCCTCCCGGGCGCCGGCGAGCCGCCGCTGGTAGGTGCGGAAGGCACGCTCGACCTCGGCGGCCAGGGCCCCGGAGCCCTCGCCGGTGCGCTCCTCGATCGGTTCGGCCTCGCCGACCAGGTAGGGCCCGCCGACGTCGACCGAGCGCAGCCGGAACCGGGTGGTGCCGGTGACCAGCAGCTCGTAGCGGCCGTCGGGCTGCGGCTGGACGGAGGTGACGTCCGCGACACAGCCGATGTGGTGCAGCGCCTCCAGCGGGTCGCCGGTGGCGGTGCCGAGGCCGTCCAGCGGGCCGGCCGGTCCGTCCTCGGGGCGGACCGGGGCGACCTCGCGGCCGTCCTTGATGGCGAGCACGCCGAAGCGGCGCGGCCGGTCCTCGGGCCCGTCGACCAGATCGGCGACGAGACGGCGGTAGCGCTCCTCGAAGACGTTCAGGGGCATGACCAGGCCCGGGTAGAGCACGTTGTTCAGCGGGAAGAGCGGCAGCCGTTCTGTCACGGCGGACAGCGTAGTTCCCCGGGCGGTGCGAGCGCTCCGGGGTTATCCGTGCGAGCGCGTCCGCGGCCGCCGGCGGCCGTCCGCGCGGGAGTGTCCGCCGTTGCCTGCGGCTATCCGCGCTGGAGCATCCGGCTGGCGCCGGCGGCGACGGTGGTGGCGAGCACCCAGCCGATGACGACCAGGCCCGCCGAGACCCACTGGGAGGCCCCGCCGGGGTTCCAGCCGCCCTGGCCGAGGTCGACGACCGGCAGCAGCTGGCCGAGCGCGTACAGCACCGGGTTCCAGTGCGGCCGCTCGTCGGCCTTGAGCGGCTGGAGCGCGTGGGTGGCGAAGTAGAGGCTGCCGAGCGCCCAGGCGAGCAGCAGCCAGAGCGCGGCCCGGCCGGGCCGGTAGCCGTAGCCGACCGTGGCGTCCTGGACCCGGCCCCAGATCCGGGCCGGCAGCGGCAGGGTCTGCCGGCGGCGGCGCTCCTTGGCGTGGAGCACCTCGCGGGCGTCGTCGTCGGCGCCGTCGCGGCGCAGCGCGGCGGCGAGCTGCTCGTAGGACTCGGGCTGGAACTCCACCGCGGCGCCCTCCAGCCAGGCGATCCGCTGGTGGACGGGGAACGGCACGGCCGGGCGCAGGCACTCGTAGGTGAAGCCGGTGAGGCCGACGGTGCCGCCCTGCGGCCAGGAGCCGGGGGCGTCGACCAGGTTGCCGATCCGGGCCCGGGACAGCGAGACCGTGCCGCCGGCCGGGAAGCGGCAGGTGAACCGCAGCTCCGGGGTCTGGATCCGGCGCAGGGTGACCTCGTCGCCCTCGTCGAGGTGGAACTCGGCGTCGGAGAGCAGACAGGCGTTCTCGAACCGGCCGTCGGACAGCCGGACCTGGCCGAAGGCGCGGAACGGCGTGCTCGGCGAGCCCGCCGGCGGCACCTCGCCGTACCCGGAGCCGTAGTAGGTCTGCGAGCCGAACCAGCCGCCGTCGGCCGAGCCGCTCAGGTACAGCGTGTGGCCGACGGTGAGCCGGACGGCGTTGAGGGCGTTGCGGTTGCCCGGGACGGCGTGCAGCTGGGCGCCGCGCAGCGAGAGCCGGCCGCCGATCCGGGCGGTGCGCAGGCTGACCTCGCCGTCGGTGGCGAGCCGGTCGGCCTCGCAGTCCTGGTTCACCGCGATGCCGTCGGCGGACAGCGCCCGGCCGAACCGGTCGCCGCCCAGCACGGCCTGGTTGAGCAGCAGGTCGGTGCCGATCCGGGCGTCGGTGAGCCGGACGCCCTGGCGTATTCGGCAGCGGGCCAGGTGCAGGTCGCCGGAGGTCACCAGCCGGGAGGCCTCCAGCCGGGGCACGAGGCAGTTGATGAAGCGCAGGGTGCCGGCCTCGGCCTCGGACATCAGGATCTTCTGGTCGAACCGGCAGTCGTGCAGCTCGACGTAGTGCCCGATGGTGCCGCCGGCCAGCCGCAGCGGACCGGTGACCAGCGCGCCGGTCAGCTTCAGCGAGGCGACCCGGCCGGGCACCGGGGCGGGCCCGTCCAGCAGCAGCCGGGAGAGCACCTCGGCCCGGACCGTCCGCCGGGCGTCCCAGACGGCCTCGCCGAAGGGGTCGTCCGCCGCGGCGTCGCCGGTGCGCAGATCGAGGGTCCGGCCGTGCCGGAACGCCTGCCACAGTGCCTGCTCGGCCGCCGTCCAGCCGTCCGGTGCCCGCTCCGCCATGCCGTCCCCCCGTGTCCCCCGGTTGTCTCGCTCTTCGTATCACGGACTGAAATGCGGGATCGCGGGTTCCGGCCACTCCTTACACTGGGGGGCGTGATCTCTCGAATCGATCTGCGCGGCTCGCTCGACGACCCGCGCGGCCTGCTGCCCCGTGCCGACTTCGACGTCGCGGCCGCCCTGGAGAAGGTGCGCCCGATCGCCGAGGACGTGCATCATCGCGGGGTCGCGGCGCTGATCGAGATCACCGAACGCTTCGACGGCGTGCGGCTGGAGTCCACCCGGGTCCCGGCCGAGCAGCTCGCCGAGGCCCTCGCGGAGCTGGACCCGAAGGTGCGCGCCGCACTGGAGGAGTCGATCCGCCGGGCCCGGCTGGTCCACGCCGACCAGCGCCGCGAGGGGCACACCACCCAGGTGGTGCCCGGCGGCACGGTGACCCAGCGCTGGGTGCCGGTGGACCGGGTCGGGCTGTACGTACCGGGCGGTCTGGCCGTCTACCCGTCCTCCGTAGTGATGAACGTGGTGCCGGCCCAGGAGGCGGGCGTCGCCGGGATCGCGGTGACCTCGCCGCCGCAGAAGGCCTTCGGCGGCCGGGTGCACCCGACCATCCTGGCCGCGTGCGCGCTGCTCGGCGTCACCGAGGTGTACTCGGTCGGCGGCGCCCAGGCGGTCGCGATGTTCGCGCTCGGCACCGAGGAGTGCGAGCCGGTGAACATGGTCACCGGCCCCGGCAACATCTACGTCGCCGCCGCCAAGCGCTACTTCGCGGGCCGGATCGGCATCGACTCCGAGGCCGGACCGACCGAGATCGCCGTGCTCGCCGACGACACCGCCGACCCGGCGGAGGTCGCCGCCGACCTGATCAGCCAGGCCGAGCACGGCCCGACCTCGGGCTCGGTGCTGGTCACCGCCTCGGTGGCGCTCGCCGACGCGGTCGAGGCCGAGCTGAAGGTCCAGGTCGCCCGGACCAAGCACGGCGAGCGGGTGGCCGAGGCCCTCGGCGGCCGGCAGTCCGGCATCATCCTGGTCGACGACCTGGAGCAGGGCCTGGCCGTGGTCAACGCCTACGCGGCCGAGCACCTGGAGATCCAGACCCGGGACGCGCACGCGGTCGCCGCGAAGGTCCGCAACGCGGGCGCGATCTTCATCGGCCGGTACACCCCGGTCTCGCTCGGCGACTACGCGGCCGGCTCCAACCACGTGCTGCCCACCGGCGGCTGCGCCTGCCACTCCGCGGGCCTGTCCGTGCAGACCTTCCTGCGCGGCGTGCAGGTCGTCGAGTACGACCGCGAGGCGCTGGCCGGCATCGCCGCGCACGTGGTCACCCTGGCGGACGCCGAGGACCTGCCCGGTCACGGCGACGCGATCAAGGCGCGTTTCGTCGGAGACGAGCAGAATTGGCGGAGCGAGTGGACGGTTTCCGGCACGTGACCACGATCGACGACCTTCCCGTCCGGGACGAGCTCCGCGGCCAGTCGCCCTACGGCGCCCCGCAGCTCGACGTCCCGGTCCAGCTGAACACCAACGAGAACCCGTACCCGCTCCCCGAGGAGCTGGTCGCGCGGATCGCCGAGCGGGTCGCCGAGGCCGCCCGCCACCTCAACCGCTACCCCGACCGGGACGCGGTCGAGCTGCGCGACGGCCTGGCCGCCTACCTGACCCGGACCACTGGCTTCGCCGTCGCCCGGGAGAACGTCTGGGCCGCCAACGGCTCCAACGAGGTGCTCCAGCAGCTGCTCCAGACCTTCGGCGGCCCCGGCCGCACCGCGCTCGGCTTCGAGCCCTCGTACTCGATGCACGCGCTGATCTCCCGGGGCACCGGCACCGGCTGGATCTCCGGCCCGCGCAACGACGACTTCACCATCGACCTGGACGCCGCCGCCGCGGCGATCGCCGAGCACCGGCCGCACGTGCTGTTCGTCTGCTCGCCGAACAACCCGACCGGGACCGCCGTCGCCGCCGACACCGTGCTGCGGCTGTACGAGGCCGCGCAGGCCGCCCGGCCCAGCCTGGTGGTGGTCGACGAGGCGTACGTCGAGTTCTCGCACCGCGAGTCGCTGCTGTCGCTGATCGAGGGCCGCCCCAACCTGGTGGTCACCCGCACCATGTCCAAGGCCTTCGGCGCGGCCGGGCTGCGCCTGGGCTACCTGGCCGCCGACCCGGCGGTCGTCGACGCGGTCCAGCTGGTGCGCCTGCCGTACCACCTGTCGGCCGTCACCCAGGCGACCGCGCTGGCCTGCCTGGAGCACACCGACACCCTGCTCGGCTACGTCGGCCGGCTCAAGGACGAGCGCGACCGGCTGGTCGGGGCCCTGCGCGGACTCGGCCTGGAGGTGACCGACTCGGACGCCAACTTCGTCCAGTTCGGCCGCTTCGCCGACACCCACGCCGTCTGGCGGGCCATTCTCGACCACGGCGTCCTGGTCCGGGACAACGGCGTCCCCGGGTGGCTGCGCGTCACCGCCGGCACCCCCGCCGAGAACGACGCCTTCCTGGCCGCCGTCGCCACAGTGATCAAGGAGCTGTAACCCGTATGACCCGCATCGGACGCGTCGAACGCACCACCAAGGAGACGTCCGTCCTGGTCGAAATAGACCTCGACGGCACCGGCAGGACCGAGATCTCCACGGGCGTCGGCTTCTACGACCACATGCTCGACCAGCTCGGGCGCCACGGCCTCTTCGACCTCACCGTGAAGACCGAGGGCGACCTGCACATCGACAGCCACCACACCATCGAGGACACCGCCCTCGCGCTCGGCGCCGCCTTCCGGGAGGCGCTCGGCGACAAGGTCGGCATCTACCGCTTCGGCAACTGCACCGTCCCGCTGGACGAGTCGCTCGCCCAGGTGACCGTCGACCTCTCCGGCCGCCCCTACCTGGTGCACACCGAGCCGGAGAACATGGCGCCGATGATCGGCGCCTACGACACCACCATGACCCGGCACATCCTGGAGTCCTTCGTGGCCCAGGCCCGGATCGCCCTGCACGTCCACGTGCCGTACGGGCGCAACGCCCACCACATCGTGGAGTGCCAGTTCAAGGCGCTGGCCCGGGCCCTGCGCTACGCCGCCGAGCGCGACCCGCGCGCGGCCGGCATCCTCCCGTCGACCAAGGGTGCGCTGTGAGCAACACCGCGATGATCCTCATCTTCGTCGGGCTCTTCCTGGCCGGCGGCGTGATCTCGTTCTGGAAGCAGAAGCAGGCGAAGGGCGTCATCCTCGTCCTCGCGCTGGGCTCGGCCATGTGCCTGGGCGCCGGCCTGATGCGCCTGTAACCGCGGCGGACGAAGACCGGCGAACGAAAGACTGGACACCTGAACATGGGCAAGAACGTCGTGGTGCTCGACTACGGCTCCGGCAACCTCCGCTCGGCGCAGCGCGCCCTGGAGCGGACCGGCGCCACCGTCACCGTCACCTCCGACTACCAGAAGGCGATGGACGCCGACGGCCTGCTCGTCCCCGGCGTCGGCGCCTTCGAGGCCTGCATGCGCGGACTGAAGTCGGTCCGCGGGGACTGGATCGTCGGACGCCGGCTGGCCGGCGGCCGACCGGTCATGGGCATCTGCGTGGGCATGCAGATCCTCTTCGAGAAGGGCGTCGAGCACGGGGTGGAGACCGCCGGCTGCGACGAGTGGCCGGGCACCGTGGAGCCGCTGGAGGCCCCGGTCGTCCCGCACATGGGCTGGAACACCGTGGACGCCCCCGAGGGCAACCGGATGTTCGCCGGCCTGGACGCGGACGCCCGCTTCTACTTCGTCCACTCCTACGGGGTGCGGCACTGGGAGCTCGAGACGCACAGCGCGCGGATCAACCCGCCGCTGGTCACCTGGGCCACGCACGGGCAGCCGTTCGTGGCGGCGATCGAGAACGGCCCGCTCTGGGCCACCCAGTTCCATCCCGAGAAGTCCGGCGACGCCGGCGCCGCCCTGCTGACCAACTGGGTCAACACCCTCTGACCACGGAAGACGTGTACCTCATGAGCCGCCTCGAACTGCTGCCCGCCGTCGACGTCCGGGACGGGCAGGCCGTCCGCCTGGTCAAGGGCGCCTCCGGCACCGAGACCTCCTTCGGCGAGCCGCTCGCCGCCGCCCTCGCCTGGCAGAGCGCCGGCGCCGAGTGGCTGCACCTGGTCGACCTCGACGCCGCCTTCGGCACCGGCTCCAACCGCGAGCTGGTCCGCGGGATCACCGAGACCCTCGACATCAAGGTCGAGCTGTCCGGCGGCATCCGCGACGACGCCTCGCTGGCCGCCGCCCTCGCCACCGGCTGCACCCGGGTCAACCTCGGCACCGCCGCCCTGGAGAGCCCGGACTGGGTCGCCAAGGTCATCGCCGAGCACGGCGACCGGATCGCCGTCGGCCTGGACGTGGTCGGTACCACCCTGCGCGGCCGGGGCTGGACCAGCGAGGGCGGCCAGCTCTTCGAGGTGCTGGCCCGCCTGGACGCCGAGGGCTGCGCCCGCTACGTGGTCACGGACGTCAACCGGGACGGCACCCTGACCGGCCCCAACCTCCAGCTGCTGCGCGACGTGTGCGCCGCCACCGACCGTCCGGTGGTCGCCTCCGGCGGCGTCTCCTCGCTGGACGACCTGGTCGCGATCGCCGGCCTGGTCGGCGAGGGAGTCGAGGGCGCGATCGTCGGCAAGGCACTCTACGAGCAGAAGTTCACCCTCGAAGAGGCGTTGGAGGCGGTTTCGGGATGACGGAACGTCGGATCGTGCGCGGCCGGGTCGACGGGTTCTCCCCCTGGGAGGAACTCCTCGGCGCGTCGCAGGCGATCGCCGTCGGGGACCACGTCCACGTGGCCGGCGCCAGGCCGCTGGTGGACGGCGTGCTGCAGGGCGAGGGCGACCCCTACGAGCAGGTGCGGGCCGCCTTCGGCAACGCGCTGGAGGCCCTGGCCGCGTACGGTCTGACGGCGGACGACGTGGTCCGCACCCGGGTGTACCTCACCCACTCCCGTGACATCGACGCGGCGGGCCGCGCCCACCAGGAACTCTTCGGGGCCGTGCGCCCGGTGGCCACCGTCGTGGTGGTGCAGAGCCTGGTCGACTCGCGGCTGCTCGTCGAGGTCGAGCTCGACGCCCACCGCGCCGGACTCGCCGCCACCCTGGAAGCTCTGGAAGGCAAGCAGCCGTGACCCTCGCAGTACGTGTCATCCCCTGTCTGGACGTCGACGCCGGCCGTGTGGTCAAGGGCGTCAACTTCCAGAACCTGCGGGACGCCGGGGACCCGGTCGAGATGGCCAGGCTCTACGACGCCGAGGGCGCCGACGAGCTGACCTTCCTCGACATCACCGCGTCCTCCGGCGACCGCGAGACCACCTACGACGTGGTCCGCCGCACCGCCGAGCAGGTGTTCATCCCGCTCACCGTCGGCGGCGGCATCCGCGCCGTCGAGGACGTCGACAAGCTGCTGCGGGCCGGCGCCGACAAGGTCGGCGTCAACACCGCCGCCATCGCCCGCCCCGAGCTGGTCCGCGAGATCGCCGCACGGTTCGGCCGCCAGGTGCTGGTGCTGTCGGTGGACGCCCGCCGCTGCGCCGAGGGCACCGAGACCGCCTCCGGCTTCGAGGTCACCACCCACGGCGGCCGCAAGGGCACCGGCCTGGACGCCGTCGAGTGGGCCGGCCGCGCCGCCGAGCTGGGCGCGGGCGAGATCCTGCTCAACTCGATGGACGCCGACGGCACCAAGGACGGCTACGACCTGGAGCTGATCCGGGCCGTCCGCGCGGCCGTGTCCGTCCCGGTGATCGCCTCCGGCGGCGCCGGGAAGCTCGCCGACTTCGCCCCCGCGGTGGAGGCCGGCGCGGACGCGGTGCTGGCCGCCAGCGTCTTCCACTTCGGGGACCTGCGGATCGGCGAGGTCAAGGACGCGCTGCGGGAGGCCGGGCACCCGGTCCGCTGAGTGTGCGGTGCGCGGCCTGCCCGGTCCGGTCCGGCGCGCGGCCGGGCGGTCGCGCGCCGGACCGGGGGCGCCACCCGTCAGGCGTCCTTCGGCGGCTCGCCCTTGATCAGGGCGAACGGGGCGCCGAACGGGTCGGCCAGCCAGGCGATCCGGCCGACGTCCGGCACGCTCTCCGGGCCCATCAGCACGCTCGCCCCGGCGGCGGTGGCCCGGGCGACCACCGCGTCCACGTCGGAGGAGCCGAAGTACGGCGTCCAGTACGGCGGCCCGGAGTCGGCCATCACCGGGGCGATGCCGCCGAAGGTGGTGGCCCGCAGGTCGCCCTCGGCCGGGGAGAGCACCTTGTACGTCATGCCGGGCGCCGGGAAGTCCTCCTCGCGCCAGCCGAACACCGTCCGGTAGAAGCCGAAGCCGGCGTCCACGGAGCCGGTGTGCAGCTCGATCCAGATCAGCGCGCCGTCCTCGGACACGGCGTCCAGGCCGGTGACGGCGCCCGGCTGCCAGACCGCGAACTGCGCGCCCTGGGGATCGGTCAGCTGGGCCATCCGCCCGGCCTCCATCACGTCGAAGGCCGGGACCCGGACGGTGCCGCCGGCCCGCTCGACGGCGGCGGCGGTGGCCTCGGCGTCCGGAGTGCGGAAGTACGTCGTCCAGGCGGAGCGCGCGCCCTCCTCGGTGAGCCGGCCGACGGCGGCGACCGTCCGGCCGTCCGACTGGAGGAAGCCGTAGCCCTCGGCCTCCGGGCCGGCCGACCGGAAGGTCCAGCCGAACACCGCCCCGTAGAACGTGGCGGCGGCGGCCGGGTCGGGGCTGCCGAGGTCGATCCAGCAGGGGGAGCCGGCCGGGAAGTCGGTGGTGAGCATGGTGTCGCGTCCCTTCGAGGGAGACGGTAACGACGGGCAGGGGCCGGACGGCCGCCGCCGTGGGCCCGGCGACGCCCCTCCCGGCCACCTGCGAGTCTGCACCCCGCCACCGACATCCGCAGCCGGGGCGGGGACCGCCGGCCCTGCCGGCGCTACTCGCGCTCGGGGAGCGGGAGGGCGTGCCGCAGCGCCTCGACGGCGTCGTGCGGGCCGTCCACCTCGACCCGGGTGCGGGCACCCCGGCCGAAGGCCAGCAGCACCAGCTCGCCCGGCTCGCCGGTGATCCGCACCGTCGCCGGTCCGGCCGGGCCGACGGCCAGGGTCCGGCCGTCGGGGTGGCACAGCTCCAGCCGCACCGGGGAGCGGCGGCCCGCCTCCATCCGGGCGGGCAGCGACAGCCGGCGCCAGAGCGCCTCGGCCCGGCCGGCCGGCACCGCCGTCGGCGCCGGCCCGTCGCCGGCCCGGGCGACGTCCTCGGCGTGCACGTAGTACTCGACGGTGTTGCCCGCCTCGTCCGCGCCGGGCAGCGAGAACAGCGAGAACGGGGGCGGACCGGCGCGGAACATCCGGACCAGCTCCTCGTACGGCCGCCCGGCGTAGGACTCCTGCACCCGGTGGGTCCAGCCGGCCAGCGGGCCGATCCGGATGCCGGCGGCGGCGTCCGGCCGCCGCTCGCGGATCACCAGGTGGGCGGCGAGGTCGCGGGTGGACCACCCGGCGCAGAGGGTGGGCGCGTCCGGCCCGGCGGCGGCCAGCAGTTCGGCCAGACGGTGGCGCTCGGCGAGAGCGTGGTTAGACATGCCGCCCACCCTACGAGTGCCGACGGGGGGTCAGCGCAGGTGTCCGGTGAGCTTGCCGGTGTCCGGCCGGTTGCCCGCCGTCAGGATGCAGGTGTAGTCGCGCCAGCCCTGCTGGTAGAAGGCGTAGCTCGGGCCCACCGGGTAGCTGTAGTACGGCCCGCCGCCGCCCTGCCGGGCCTCGGCGGCGGCCTGGGCGTCCTTGCAGCCGTCCCGCATCGCGTTGGCGACCTGGTAGTCGCCGGTCAGCCCGTCGGGCAGCAGCTGGTCGGCGATCGCCTCGCCGTCGTGCTTGCCCTCGCAGGGGCGGGCCTCCGGCTTGGTGACCGTCCGGCTCAGCTGCGGGTGGTCCAGGCAGGTGCCGACGGTGAAGAAGCTGTACGGGACCACCTTGGTCGGTGTCGGGGTCGGTGTGGGGGTCGGCGTGGGCGTGGGTGTCGGGGTGGGCGTCGGCGTCGCGGTGGGGGAGGGTGGGGGCGGCGCGGGGGCCGGGTCGTCCGCCGGCCACAGCAGGACCGTGGCGACCACCGCGAGCAGCAGCACCAGCACCGCCGCGACGCCGACCCGCAGGCCCCGGGACGGCCGGGCGTCCTCGCCGCCGGGGCGCTCGCCGGTGAGCCCGTCCGGGCGCCCGCCGGGGCGGTCGGCGGCGGACCGTTCGGCCGCGGACCGGTCGCGGCCGGGCGGCTCGGCGGGCCCGGCGGAGTGCTGCTCGGAGGTCATGACCACGAGAATGGCGCAGAGCGGGGGCACCCGGCAGGCGGTTGGCACAACTCGTTCGATCGGATGGTCCTCCCGGCCGGGCGCCGCCCCCGCGCGCGCCCGCCCCGACCTGCGCCCACGGGCCCGGCCGCGATCCGGACGGCGGCCCTGGCGGCCGGAGCGGGCTGTCACAATGGCCCCATGTCCACCACACCCGCCGCTCCCGGCTCCACCGCCCTGGCCCCCGAGATCGCCGCCCGGCTCAAGCGGACCGCGGACGGACTGCTCCCGGCCGTCGCCCAGCAGTACGACACCGGCGAGGTGCTGATGCTCGGCTGGATGGACGACGAGGCGCTGCACCGCACCCTCACCACCGGCCGCTGCACCTACTGGAGCCGCAGCCGCAACGAGTACTGGGTGAAGGGCGACACCTCCGGCCACGTCCAGCTGGTCAAGTCCGTCGCGCTGGACTGCGACGGCGACACCCTGCTGGTCAAGGTCGACCAGACCGGCGCGGCCTGCCACACCGGCGACCGCACCTGCTTCGACGCCGACGTGCTTCCGCTCGGCTGAACCGCCCGCTCCGCCCCTCCCCGTAAGGTGCCGCCCGCATGGACCTCGAAGCCTTCCGCAAGCTCGCCGTCGACACCCGGGTCATCCCGGTCACCCGCAGGCTCCTCGCGGACGGCCTCACCCCGATCGGCCTCTACCGCGGCCTCGCCGCCGAGCGCCCCGGCACCTTCCTGCTGGAGTCCGCCGAACAGGGCCGCAGCTGGTCGCGCTACTCCTTCGTCGGGGTCCGCAGCGCCGCCACCCTGACCGTCGGCCCCGACGGCGACGCCCGCTGGCTCGGCGCCCCGCCGGTCGGCATCCCCACCACCGGCGACCCGCTGGAGGTGCTGCGCGCCGCGCTGCGCACCCTGCACACCCCGCGGCACCCCGACGACGGCCTGCCGCCGCTCACCGGCGGACTGGTCGGCTACCTCGGCTACGACGTGGTGCGGCGCCTGGAGAAGCTGCCCGACCTCAACCCGGACGACCTGCGGCTGCCCGAGCTCACCATGCTGCTCGCCACCGACCTCGCCGTGCTCGACCACGTCGACGGCACCGTGCTGCTGATCGCCAACGCGGTCAACCACAACGACCTGGAGAGCGGGGTGGACGAGGCCTACGCGGACGCCGTCGCCCGGCTCGACCGGATGGAGGCCGACCTGCTGAGGCCGGTCGACCCGGGCCTGGCCACCTTCACCCCGACCGGCCCCGGCGAGGTCCGCTCGCCGTTCGGCGGGGCGCCCTACCGGGCCGCGGTGGAGGAGATCAAGGAGCGGATCCGGGCCGGCGAGGCGTTCCAGGTGGTGCCCTCGCAGCGCTTCGAGGCACCCTGCCCGGCCTCCGCGCTGGACGTCTACCGGGTGCTGCGCACCACCAACCCCAGCCCGTACATGTACCTGTTCCGCTTCCCCGGCCCGGACGGCGGCGCCGAGGGCGGCTTCGACGTGGTCGGCTCCAGCCCGGAGGCGCTGGTCAAGGTCACCGACGGCGAGGCGATGCTGCACCCGATCGCCGGCACCCGGCACCGCGGCGCCACCCCGCACGAGGACGCCGCGCTGGCCGCCGAACTCCTCGCCGACCCCAAGGAGCGGGCCGAGCACCTGATGCTGGTGGACCTCGGCCGCAACGACCTCGGGCGGGTCTGCGAGCCGGGCAGCGTCGAGGTGGTCGACTTCATGCAGATCGAGCGCTACAGCCACGTCATGCACATCGTCTCCACGGTGACCGGGAAGGTCGCCGAGGGGCGGACCGCCTTCGACGTGCTGACCGCGTGCTTCCCGGCCGGCACGCTCTCCGGCGCGCCCAAGCCGCGGGCGATGCGGATCATCGAGGAACTGGAGCCCACCCGCCGCGGCCTGTACGGCGGCTGCGTCGGCTACCTGGACTTCGCGGGGGACTCGGACACCGCGATCGCGATCCGCACCGCGGTGCTGCGCGACGGCACGGCCTACGTCCAGGCCGGCGCCGGCGTGGTCGCCGACTCCGACCCGCACGGCGAGGACACCGAATGCCGCAACAAGGCCGCCGCCGTCCTGCGGGCGGTCGCCACCGCGAATACGCTGCGTAGGCCGTAGGCCCCAGGGGCCCCGCGCGCGTCGCGGGGCCGCCGCAGCGGAAGGGACGACAGCATGCCTGACGTGCAGCGGAGGATCGTGGCCGCCGCCAGGGAGCAGCTGCTGCGGCAGTCCGGCGGCCACGGCGGTGTGCGCTCCGTGCTGAGCGGGGACGGGCGGGAGAGCCGGCTCCTGGTGCTGGCGCCGGGGGCGTCCTCGGACGCCGCCGGCGGCTACCGGACCGCCGACGCGCTGGTGGTGCTGGAGGTCGCGCCGGTGCCGGAGCCGACCGGGGGCCACCGCGCCCACGCGGACGCGCGGGTCCCGCTGTACGTCCTGGTGGACCCCGGGGAGGCGGTCTGCACGGTGCACAGTCGGCCGCTGCCGGGGGTGGGGTACCGGGAGGCGGAGCGGGTGCCGTTCGGGAACGATCTCTTCCTGCCGCTGGGGGAGGGGACGCTGGTGCTGGAGACGGGCGACTTCCCGGTCGGGCCGCCGACCCCGGGTGCGGCGGCGGGGTGAGGACGGGGGACACTGGTCCGGTGACCGCTGAAGCCCGTACCGACGCCGTGTCCGCCGACCCCGCCGCCGCCCCGGCGCCCGCCGCGCGGGCCGGCCGGCGCACCCTCGGGGTGATGCTGCTGCTCACCGTGCTGGGCGCGGTGCTGGTGCTGACCGCCGCCGGGAGGGTCTGGGCCGAGGGCCTGGCCGGCACCCTGGAGGTGTCCGTCACCGGTGGGAAGATCTCCGAACTGCCCGCCGGGCTGGCCCTGGTGGCCCTGGCGGCGGCGGTCGCGGTGTTCGCCGCGCGCGGCGCCGGCCGGCTCGCGGTCGGGGCGCTGACGGTGCTGGCCGGGCTGGGCGCGGCCGCGGCCGCCGCGGCGGGCGCCGGGGACACCGCCGCGCTGGACGCCGAGGCGGCCCGCAAGCTGGCGCTGACCGGTTCCGCCGCGACCGGGGTCGGGCACACCGCCTGGCCGTGGGTGGCGCTGCTGGGCGGGCTGCTGCTGGCACTGGCCGGCTTCCTGACCGTCCGCTACGGGCGCGGCTGGCCGGCCATGGGCAGCCGCTACGAGGCGCCGACCGGTGGGGCGCCGGACCGGCGTTCGGCGGCGGCCGAGACCCCGGCGGACCTGTGGAAGGCGCTGGACCGGGGCGAGGACCCGACCGCGCGGTGAGCCGGGCGGAGCGGGTCGCACTGTGACGCGATAGACCCGCCACCCGCTTTGGGCCGCCGCTGTACGGCCCGGCACAATGGAGACGTCAACCCGCCAGGGGCCCGCAGGCCCGGCCGGGGCCCCGAGAGCGTAGGAGCACCATCTGATGTCTGCAGGAACGAAGGCCGCCAGCGGCCACACCGTCGCCGCCTGGACCGGCGTGACGATCTCCTTCATCGGCTTCGCCATCGCGGGTGTCGCGATGATCCTGCCGTCGGTGCTGCTGGTCTGGGGCGGCCTCGCGGTCGTCGTGCTGGGCGGCGTGGTCGGCAAGGCCATGTCGATGGCGGGCATGGGCGCGCAGCCCAGCGCCCACGTCTACACCCCGGAGGAGCAGGCGGCGCTGGCCGGCAGCGCGGCCTGACCCGGTCGGACCTCCTCACGTGAACGGCGGGCGGCAGGCCCGCCGTTTCGTTTCTCCCGCGACGGCGCCGGGAGGGGCACAATCATGGGCGTGAACGCCGCCCCCGCCCCCACCGCCGCCGCCCGGCCGTCCGGCCCCCGCCGGCTGGTTCCGCCGCTGGCCGCCGCGGTCGCCGTGGCCGTCCCCGCCGGGTACATCGCCGCGGTGGACCCGAACAACCCCGGGCACTACCCGGACTGTCCCTTCCTCGCGGCCACCGGCTGGTGGTGCCCGGGCTGCGGGGGGCTGCGCTGTGTGCACGCGCTGACCCACGGGGACTTCAACGGGGCCCTGCACGACAACGCGGTGGCGGTGCTGCTGTTCGTGGTGCTGGCGGTGCTCTGGGCGCGCTGGCTCTGGGCGGCGCTGCGCGGACTGCCCGGGCCGCGGCTGGCGCTCGGGCCCCGGCGCTGGGTGCTGGTGGCGCTGTTCGTGCTGGTCTTCACGGTGGTCCGCAACCTGCCGGTCGGCGCCGGTCTGGCCCCGCCGTCGGTCTGAGCCCGGTCCCGGCCGGTCCGAGTCGGTTCGAGCCGGTTCGAGTCGCGGAGCGCCCGGGCCTTCCCCCGGTGGTGCGGCCGGGCGGGGTGGCGGAGCGGTGAAGGCGCAGGCCGGAGCCCCCGGACGGTGTCCGTACCACGAGACGCGCGCCGGGCGGATGCGCTGTGCGCCCCCCCGTGCCGATACCATCGAAGGGCCGGAGGCCCATTGGCCCCGGCTCCTCGCCAGTCAGTACCGGCAAATCATGATGGGGGCGCCCGAGTGAGTGTGCTCGACTCGATCGTCGAAGGGGTCCGCGAGGACCTCGCCGAGCGACAGGCCCGGGTCTCGCTGGACGAGCTCAAGGAGCTCGCCGCCAAGGCCCCGGACGCCAAGGACGGCGTGGCCGCACTGCGCGGCGACGGCATCCGGGTGATCTGCGAGGTCAAGCGCTCCAGCCCGTCCAAGGGCGCGCTGGCCACGATCGCGGACCCGGCCTCCCTGGCGACCGACTACGCGGCCGGCGGTGCCGCCGCGATCAGCGTGCTGACCGAGCAGCGCCGCTTCGGCGGCTCGCTGGCGGACCTGGACGCCGTCCGCGCCGCCGTGGACACCCCGCTGCTCCGCAAGGACTTCATCGTCACCGCCTACCAGCTGTGGGAGGCCCGCGCGCACGGCGCCGACCTCGCGCTGCTGATCGTCGCGGCCCTCGAGCAGCCGGCCCTGGTGTCGCTGATCGAGCGCGCCGAGTCGATCGGCCTCACCCCGCTGGTGGAGGTGCACGACGAGGAGGAGATCAAGCGCGCGGTGGACGCCGGGGCGCGGATCATCGGCGTCAACGCCCGCAACCTCAAGACCCTCGAGGTGGACCGCAACACCTTCGGCAATGTCGTCCACGCGATCCCGGACGGCATCGTCAAGATCGCCGAGTCCGGGGTGCGCGGTCCGCTGGACGTGATCTCCTACGCCAACCTGGGCGCGGACGCGGTCCTGGTCGGCGAGTCCCTGGTGACCGGCAAGGACCCGCGGGCCGCCGTGGCCGACCTGGTCGCGGCCGGCGCCCACCCGGCGATCCGGCACAAGGACTGATCCCGCCGCCATGAAGATCGCCACTCGTCTCGCCCCCGGCTGCCGCCCGCGCGGCTGCCGCGCGCCCGCGCGCCGGGTGCTGGGGCGGCGGGTGCGGTACGTCATCGGCTGCGAGCCCGGACAGGTCCCCGGGAAGCGATGGCGTCCGACGTCCGGCTGACCGCAGCCATCAGACGTCACGTCATCCGTCGACATCACCCCGAAGGACTTCACCATGTCCGAAAAGTCCGAGAACCCCTCCGCGGGGCCCGAGCGGGACCACCTGCCCGGCACCGAGGTGCCCGACGCGCGCGGCTACTTCGGCGCGTACGGCGGCCGCTTCATCCCGGAGGCGCTGGTCGCCGCCGTGGAGCAGGTCGCCGAGGAGTACGAGAAGGCCAAGTCCGACCCGGCCTTCGCCGCCGAGCTCGACGCGCTGCTGAAGGACTACACCGGCCGCCCCAGCCCGCTGACCGATGTGCGGCGGTTCTCCGCCGAGGCCGGCGGCGCGCGGATCCTGCTCAAGCGCGAGGACCTCAACCACACCGGCTCGCACAAGATCAACAACGTCCTGGGGCAGGCCCTGCTCACCAGGCGGATGGGCAAGACCCGGATCATCGCCGAGACCGGCGCCGGCCAGCACGGCGTGGCCACCGCCACCGCCTGCGCCCTGTTCGGCTTCGACTGCACCATCTACATGGGCGAGGTCGACACCCAGCGCCAGGCGCTCAACGTCGCCCGGATGCGGATGCTGGGCGCCGAGGTGGTCTCCGTGACCTCCGGCAGCCGGACGCTCAAGGACGCCATCAACGAGGCGTTCCGCGACTGGGTCGCCAACGTCGACTCCACCCACTACCTGTTCGGCACCGTGGCCGGCCCGCACCCGTTCCCGATGATGGTCCGGGACTTCCACCGGGTCATCGGGATCGAGGCGCGCCAGCAGGTGCTGGACCGCACCGGCCGGCTCCCCGACGCGGTCGTGGCCTGCGTCGGCGGCGGCTCCAACGCGATGGGCATCTTCCACGAGTTCATCCCGGACGCCGGGGTGCGGCTGATCGGCTGCGAGGCGGCCGGCGAGGGCGCCGAGACGCCCAGGCACGCCGCCACCCTGACCAAGGGCGACCCGGGGGTGCTGCACGGCTCCCGGACGTACGTGCTGCAGGACGAGGACGGCCAGACCATCGAGTCGCACTCGATCTCGGCCGGCCTCGACTACCCGGGCGTCGGCCCGGAGCACGCCTGGCTGAAGGACACCGGCCGGGCCGAGTACCGCCCGGTCACCGACGACGCCGCCATGCAGGCGCTGCGGCTGCTGTCCCGCACCGAGGGCATCATCCCGGCCATCGAGAGCGCGCACGCGCTGGCCGGCGCCCTGGAGCTGGGCCGCGAGCTCGGACCCGGGGCCACCGTGCTGGTCTCGCTGTCCGGCCGCGGCGACAAGGACATGCACACCGCCGCCGAGTACTTCGGCCTCTACGACGAGCCGGGCGCCGGCTCCGCCCACGGGGGTAAGTGACCATGGCTTCCAAGCTCAGTGGCATCCTGGCCGCCGCCAAGGCGGAGGGCCGCGCCGCGCTGATCGGCTACCTGCCGGCCGGCTTCCCGTCCGTGGACGGCGGCATCCGCGCCGTCGGCGCGCTGATCGAGGGCGGCTGCGACATCGTCGAGATCGGCCTGCCGCACTCGGACCCGGTGCTGGACGGCCCGACCATCCAGACCGCGGACGACATCGCGCTGCGGGGCGGGGTGCGGATCAAGGACGTGCTGCGCACCGTCCAGGAGGTGGCCGCGGCGCACCCCGCCGCGGCGGTGCTGGTCATGACCTACTGGAACCCGGTGGACCGGTACGGCGTCGCGCGGTTCGCCGCCGACCTGGCCGCGGCCGGCGGGGCGGGCTGCATCCTGCCGGACCTGCCGGTGGAGGAGTCCGTGGAGTGGCGCAAGGCGGCCGAGGAGCACGGTCTGGACACCGTGTTCGTGGTCGCGCCGAGCAGCAAGGACCGCCGGCTCGCGGAGGTCACCGCGGCCGGCAGCGGTTTCGTGTACGCGGCCGCGGTGATGGGCGTGACCGGCAGCCGGGCCCAGGTCGGCGACCTCGCCGAGGACCTGGTCGCCCGGACCAGGGCCACCACCGAGCTGCCGGTCTGCGTCGGCCTCGGGGTGTCGACCCGTGAGCAGGCGGCGCAGGTCGCCGGGTTCGCGGACGGCGTCATCGTCGGTTCGGCCTTCGTCCAGCGGATCCTGGACGCGGACGGGGACGAGGGGGCCGCGCTGGCGGCGGTCCGCGAGCTGGCCGGCGAGCTGGCGCAGGGCGTCCGCCGCAGCTAGATCCGCTTTCGGTTCTGTCACCGACGGCCCGTCATCTCCTCGGAGGTGGCGGGCCGTCGGCGTTCCGCCGGGCGCGGGCGGCCGGTCGGACCCGAACGGGTGAACACTGCGGGGCGCGCGCATCAGCGGGGGTTGACCGGCGTTGAGTGGAGGGACGAGTGCACGAACCACGCGCCCCCGGGGGCGCGGGAGCGAGCGGAAGGGGTCGGCCGATGCCCGGTCTTCAGCGAGCCGTGCTGCTACGGGCGGCCGCGGCCGCGCTGGCCCTCGGCGCCGCGCTCGGGGCGCAGGCGGCGGTCGTCCCGGCCCTGGCCAAGAGGGGGGTGGAGCGGGCCGAGCGGGACGCGTACGTGTGTGCCGAGGCGGTCCGGATGGAGGCGGTGGTCCGGGCCGGCCGCTCGGACCCGCAGGGGCGGCCGGCGCTCCTCGGCGACGGCCGGTCCGAGGCCGGGAGATCCGAGGCTGGGAGGTACGGCCCCGGGAGGTACGAGGTCGACCGGTACGACCTGGGGTGGCCGCCCGGCTGCGACCCGACCACTCGTTAGGGTGAAACCGGGTCAACAACTATCAATGTTCACTCTTTCGGCTTAATTCGCGAAACCGGAGGAACCCGGCGTCACCGTCGGCGGTTCATAGGGCGTGACGGTGTTTCCCGAGGGGGTTGTCCGGATGGCCGGGCCGGTGACGGAGTGGGTCGGCACGGCGGCCCGGTTGAGCCTGGCCGTGGTCTGGGGCTGGGCGGGGCTGGCGAAGATCGCCGACCCGGCGGAGGCCGCCCAGGCGGTGCGCGCGTACGAGATCCTGCCCGAGGCGCTGGTCAAACCGGTCGGCCACGGGCTGCCCTTCCTGGAGCTGGCGCTCGCGCTGCTGCTGGTGGTCGGCCTGGGCACGCGCCTGGTCGCGGCGCTCTCGGCGGGGCTGCTGCTCGCCTTCATCGCCGGGATCGCCTCCGCCTGGGCGCGCGGCATCTCCATCGACTGCGGATGCTTCGGCGGCGGCGGGGCGGTCGACTCCTCGCAGACCGAGTACCTGCAGGAGATCCTGCGCGACACCGGGTTCCTGCTGCTGGCCGGCTGGCTGCTCCGGTGGCCCCGCACCAAGTTCTCGGTGGACGGCTGGCTGGCGCGCTGAGCGCCCCGTCCTCCCACCGCACCACCCCCGCCCCCGAATCTGGAATGTCCAAGGCTGATGAGCGAGAAGAACCGAGAAGGCAAGCGCACCGCCCGCGAGCGGATGCTGGCGGACCGGGCCGCGGACGAGGCCCGCGGCCGGAAGAAGAAGAAGCTGATCATCGGCGGGGTGGCACTCGCGGTGATCGCCGCCGCCGTGGTCACCGGCGTGGTGGTGCAGGACCAGCGCTCCAAGCCGGAGACCCCCACCGCCGCCCCGGCCGGCACCATCGGGGACAAGAACCTGGTGATCCCGGTCGGCTCCGACAACTCGCCCGCCGTCCTCACCGTCTACGAGGACCCGCGCTGCCCCGCCTGCGGCACCTTCGAGCGGGAGTTCTCCTCCACCATCAGCCAGCTCGAGGACGCGGGCAAGATCTACACCAACTACCACATCGTCTCGTTCATCGACCGGGCCGTGCCCGGCAAGGGCTCCCGCTACGGCGCCAACGCGCTGGCCTGCGCCCAGGACGCCGGGCACTTCCGCGACTACCACGACGTGCTCTACCGCAACCAGCCGGACGAGACCAGCGACGCCTTCGGCGACAAGGCGACCCTGATCAGCCTCGGCAAGCAGGTCAACGGCCTCGACACCCCCGCCTTCGAGGCCTGCGTCAACAACTCCACGTACAGCGGATGGGTGTCGGCGGTCCAGCAGGACTTCGACAAGTCGAGCTACAAGTCCACGCCCACCGTGCTGCTCAACGGACAGCCGATCTACCCGAAGTACAACAACGAGGAGATCACCCCGGCGAACCTGGTGAAGTGGGTCGACGCCGCCAACCAGGGCAAGACACTGGGCACCCCGGGCACCCACGGACAGTCGCCGGCCCCCACCAGCACCGCCTCGGAGAGCAACAACCCCTCGCCGAAGGCCGGCTGAGCCGGACGCCCGCGCCGCGGCCGCCGCCGTCCCCTCCCCGGCCGGAGGGGGCGGCGGCGGGCCGTGCTCCGGGCCCGCCGCCGATCGGTGCACCGATCTGTGCACCGACTGTGACCCGCCGGGGTGTCCTGGACGGGCCGTCGACCCTGTAGCGTCGGAGCTGCCATGGATATCGCCTACATTCCCAGCCCGTCGCGGGGCGTCCTGGAAATCGGACCCGTCCCGCTGCGCGCCTACGCCTTCTGCATCATCCTCGGTGTCGTCGTCGCCGTCTGGCTCGGCAGCAAGCGCTGGGTCGCCCGCGGTGGTGGCAAGCACACGGTCGGCGACATCGCCGTCTGGGCTGTGCCGTTCGGCCTGGTCGGCGGCCGGCTCTACCACGTGATCACCGACCACCAGCTGTACTTCGCCGAGGGCAAGAACCCCTGGAACGCCTTCAAGATCTGGGAGGGCGGCCTCGGCATCTGGGGCGCGATCGCGCTGGGCGCGGTCGGCGCCTGGATCGGCGCCCGCCGCCGGGGCGTGCCGCTGCCCGCCTACGCCGACGCGATCGCCCCCGGCATCGCGCTCGCCCAGGCGCTGGGCCGCTGGGGCAACTGGTTCAACCAGGAGCTCTACGGCCGCGAGACCACCCTGCCGTGGGGCCTGGAGATCAAGAAGACGCTGCCGAGCGGTGAGGTCGTCACCGGGATCTACCACCCGACCTTCCTCTACGAGTCGCTCTGGTGCGTGGGCGTCGCGGCGCTGGTGATCTGGGCGGACAAGCGCTTCACCCTGGGCCACGGCCGGGCCTTCGCGCTGTACGTGGCCGCGTACACGGTGGGCCGGTTCTGGACCGAGTGGCTGCGCATCGACGACGCGCACCACATCTTCGGCCTGCGGCTGAACGACTGGGTGGCGATCTTCGTCTTCCTCGGCGCCGTCGCGTACCTCGTGATCGTCGGGAAGAAGCACCCCGGCCGCGAGGACCCGGCGAGCATCGACCCGATGGCGGCGGCGGAGGACCGGGCGGTGGCCGCGCCGGCCGACCGGACCGCCGACGAGCCGGGTGGCACGTCGGACGAGAAGCCGGGCGACGCGTCGGGCGGGAAGCCGGACGGGGAGTCGGAGCGGAAGTCGGGCGGGAAGGCCCAGGACGCCCTCGCCGAGAAGCTCGACAAGTTGGAGAAGAAGGACGCCGGGAACCCCGCCTGAGCTGCGCCGATCCAGGCCCCCGGCCGCCCTCCGCACCCTGTGCGGAGGGCGGCCGCCGTCATGTTCGGACAGCCTTACTTTGCTGGAAATGCCCAGGTCAACAGGGCTACGGTCAGTAAGTAAGGCGATCGGACCAATGGACGGAGGGGGAAGAGTCGTGACCGCGACCATCCTGGAGCACGAGGCCGGGCAGCACCCGCGGATACCCGCGGCGGGGCACCACCGGGACGTCAACGGCGGCTGGCTGCGGCCGGCGGTGTTCGGCGCGATGGACGGACTGGTCTCCAACTTCGCGCTGATGACCGGCGTCGTCGGCGGCGCCGTCTCCAGCAGCACGGTGGTGCTCACCGGCCTGGCCGGGCTGGCCGCCGGCGCCTGCTCGATGGCGGCGGGGGAGTACACCTCGGTGGCCTCCCAGCGGGAGCTGGTACAGGCCGAGATCGAGGCGGAGCGGCTGGAGCTGAGCCGCAACCCGCACGGCGAGCTGGCCGAGCTGGCCCAGGTGTACGTCGACCGCGGAGTGGAACCGGAGCTCGCCCACGAGGTGGCGCGGCAGCTGTCCGCCGACCCGGACCGGACGCTGGAGGTGCACGCCCGGGAGGAACTGGGCGTCGACCCCAACGACCTGCCCTCGCCCTGGGTGGCGGCCGGGTCCTCCTTCGTCTGCTTCGCGGTGGGCGCGCTGCTCCCGCTGCTGCCGTACCTGCTGGGCGCGACCTCGCTGGTGCCGGCGCTGCTGCTCTCCGCGGCCGGGCTGTTCGCCTGCGGCGCGGTGGTGGCGCGGGTGACCGCGCGCAGCTGGTGGTTCAGCGGGCTGCGGCAGCTGCTGCTGGGCGGGGTGGCCGCCGGGGTGACGTATCTGCTGGGGTGGCTGATCGGCGGGCAGATCGGCTAGGGCCGCACTTTGCAAAGTGCACTTTGCAAAGTCTGCCGGGACTTTGCAAAGTCCCGGTCCGGACCTGCGGAGGCGCGCGCCGGGGGGCCGGGGGCGGGGGTCGAGGGTCGGGGAGCGGGTCCGGTCGGCGGGGGGACGGCACGCTGTGCTGTTGCATGGTTATGCATACCCCTGGGTGACATTGCGCACATGGGGCTCCGGCTCCGCCTGGCTTGTCTCAGTATTCGAGCCGATCGGGCCGAGGAATCGCATCTGCCGATCGAGTGTGGGAATGGATTCGCAGGCGCCCCTGGTCAATGCCCGTGGCGGGCGGATGTCGCCCCTGTTTCAGGCGGTCGACGGCCGGGCACAATCGTCAGGGCGTGCGGCGCGGCACGCCCTCCCGCAGCACCCGTGACCTGCGGATCCGTCCCGCGATGTGGACGAGGTATCCCGCTTCCCGGGATGTTCGGCATCATGTAACTTGCACGAAATCGCATCAGGGCCAACGTCGTCCCTACTGCACCAGCCTCCAAAGACGACGACGGGAGAGCCGATGCTGTCTGCATCCATGCACTCCGCCAACGAGCCCCAGGCCGGCGCCGCCCGCCCGCCGTACGCGCTCGTTCCGGATGCGCGACCTGCTGCTCAGGGCCTGTACGACCCGCGAAACGAGCACGACGCCTGTGGCGTCGGATTCGTCGCCACGCTGACCGGCATCGCCGACCACACCGTCGTCGAGCAGGCACTGACCGTGCTGCGCAACCTGGAGCACCGCGGCGCCACCGGCGCCGAGCCGGACTCCGGTGACGGCGCCGGCATCCTCACCCAGGTCCCCGACGCCTTCCTGCGCGCCAAGGTCGACTTCGAACTCCCGGCCGCCGGCTCCTACGCGGTCGGCATCGCCTTCCTGCCCGACGCCGACGACCAGGACGCCGCCGCCGTCGCGCGGATCGAGGCCATCGCGGCCGAGGAGGACCTGACCGTCCTCGGCTGGCGCGACGTCCCGGTCACCCCGGACCTGCTGGGCGCCACCGCCCGCGGCGTCATGCCCCGGTTCCGCCAGCTGTTCCTCGCCGGCGCGGACCGGAGCGGCATCGAGCTCGACCGGGTCGCCTTCGTGGTCCGCAAGCGCTCCGAGCGCGAGGCCGGGGTCTACTTCCCGTCGCTGTCCGCGCGCACCATCGTCTACAAGGGCATGCTGACCACCGGCCAGCTGGAGCCCTTCTTCCCCGACCTGTCGGACCGGCTCTACGCCTCCGCGCTCGGCCTGGTGCACTCGCGCTTCTCCACCAACACCTTCCCGAGCTGGCCGCTCGCCCACCCGTACCGCTTCGTCGCGCACAACGGCGAGATCAACACGGTCAAGGGCAACCGGAACTGGATGACCGCCCGGGAGTCCCAGCTCGTCACCGACCTGATCCCGGCCAACCGCAACGGCCAGGGCCTGGAGCGGATCTTCCCGATCTGCACCCCGGACCACTCCGACTCGGCCTCCTTCGACGAGGTCCTGGAGCTGCTCCACCTCGGCGGCCGCTCGCTGCCGCACGCGGTGCTGATGATGATCCCCGAGGCGTGGGAGAACCACGTCACGATGGACCCGGCCCGCCGCGCCTTCTACCAGTACCACTCCAACCTGATGGAGCCCTGGGACGGCCCGGCCTGCGTCACCTTCACCGACGGCACCCGGATCGGCGCCGTGCTGGACCGCAACGGCCTGCGCCCCGCCCGCTACTGGATCACCGAGGACGGCCTGGTCGTCCTCTCCTCCGAGGTCGGCGTGCTCGACATCGAGCAGACCCGGGTGGTCAAGAAGGGCCGGCTGCAGCCCGGCCGGATGTTCCTCATCGACACCGCCGAGCACCGGATCGTCGAGGACGAGGAGATCAAGTCGGCGCTGGCCGCCGAGCACCCCTACGCGGAGTGGGTCGAGGGCGGGCAGATCGAGCTCACCAGGCTCCCCGAGCGCGAGCACATCGCGCACACCCACGCCTCCGTCACCCGCCGCCAGCAGACCTTCGGCTACACCGAGGAGGAGCTGCGGGTCGTCCTGGCGCCGATGGCGAAGACCGGCGCCGAGGCGCTCGGCTCGATGGGCACCGACTCGCCGATCGCCGCGCTGAGCGAGAAGCCGCGACTGCTGTTCGACTACTTCGTGCAGCTCTTCGCGCAGGTCACCAACCCGCCGCTGGACGCCATCCGCGAGGAGCTCGTCACCTCGCTGCTGTCCAACCTCGGCCCCGAGGGCAACCTGCTGGCCGCCGAGGCCGCGTCCTGCCGCTCGGTCGGCATCACCTTCCCGGTGATCGACAACGACGAGCTGGCCAAGCTGGTCCACATCAACGCGGACGGCGACCAGCCCGGCCTCAAGGCCGTCACGCTGTCCGGCCTGTACCGGGTCGCCACCGGCGGCGAGGGCCTGGCCGCCCGGCTCGCCGCCATCGCCGCCGAGGCGGACGCCGCGATCGCCGACGGCGCCCGGATCATCGTGCTCTCCGACCGGCACTCCGACGCCGAGCACGCCCCGATCCCCTCGCTGCTGCTCACCTCGGCGATCCACCACCACCTGATCCGCACCAAGCAGCGCACCCGGGTGTCGCTGCTGGTCGAGGCCGGCGACGTGCGCGAGGTGCACCACGTCGCGCTGCTGATCGGCTACGGCGCCGGCGCGGTCAACCCGTACCTGGCCATGGAGTCGGTCGAGGACCTCGTCGCCCAGGGCACCTTCCTGACCGGTGTCGAGGCCGAGAAGGCGATCAAGAACCTGATCAAGGCGCTCGGCAAGGGCGTGCTCAAGGTGATGTCCAAGATGGGCATCTCCACCGTCGCCTCCTACCGCGGCGCGCAGGTCTTCGAGGCCATCGGCCTCGCCCAGGAGCTGGTCGACGCCTACTTCGCCGGTACCACCAGCAAGCTCGGCGGCATCGGCCTGGACGAGGTCGCCAAGGAGACCGCCGCCCGGCACGCCAAGGCGTACCCGGCCTCCGGCATCCCGGCCGCGCACCGCGCCCTGGACATCGGCGGCGAGTACCAGTGGCGCCGCGAGGGCGAGCCGCACCTGTTCGACCCGGACACCGTCTTCCGGCTGCAGCACTCCACCCGCAACCGCCGGTACGACATCTTCAAGCAGTACACGGACCGGGTGAACGAGCAGTCCGAGCGGCTGATGACGCTGCGCGGCCTGTTCAAGCTGGACGGACTCGGCCGCACCCCGGTGCCGGTCGAGGAGGTCGAGCCGGTCTCCGAGATCGTCAAGCGGTTCTCCACCGGCGCCATGTCGTACGGCTCGATCTCCCTCGAGGCGCACGAGACGCTGGCGATCGCGATGAACCGCCTCGGCGCCAAGTCCAACACCGGTGAGGGCGGCGAGGACCCGGACCGCCTGTACGACCCGGAGCGCCGCTCGGCGATCAAGCAGGTCGCCTCCGGCCGCTTCGGCGTCACCTCCGAGTACCTGGTCAACGCCGACGACATCCAGATCAAGATGGCCCAGGGCGCCAAGCCCGGCGAGGGCGGCCAGCTGCCCGGCCACAAGGTCTACCCGTGGGTCGCCAAGACCCGGCACTCCACCCCGGGTGTCGGTCTGATCTCGCCGCCGCCGCACCACGACATCTACTCGATCGAGGACCTGGCGCAGCTGATCCACGACCTCAAGAACGCCAACCCCGAGGCCCGCATCCACGTGAAGCTGGTCTCCGAGGTCGGCGTCGGCACGGTCGCGGCCGGCGTCTCCAAGGCGCACGCGGACGTCGTGCTGGTCTCCGGACACGACGGCGGCACCGGCGCCTCGCCGCTCACCTCGCTCAAGCACGCGGGCGGCCCCTGGGAGCTCGGCCTCGCCGAGACCCAGCAGACCCTGCTGCTGAACGGCCTGCGCGACCGGATCGTGGTGCAGACCGACGGCCAGCTGAAGACCGGCCGCGACGTGGTGATCGCCGCGCTGCTGGGCGCCGAGGAGTTCGGCTTCGCGACCGCTCCGCTGGTGGTCTCCGGCTGCATCATGATGCGCGTCTGCCACCTGGACACCTGCCCGGTCGGCGTCGCCACCCAGAACCCGGTGCTGCGCGAGCGCTTCTCCGGCAAGCCGGAGTTCGTGGTCAACTTCTTCGAGTTCATCGCCGAGGAGGTCCGGGAGATCCTGGCCGAGCTGGGCTTCCGCTCGATCGAGGAGGCCGTCGGCCACGCCGAGCACATCGACGCCGAGGCCGCGGTCGACCACTGGAAGGCCGCCGGGCTCGACCTGGCCCCGCTGTTCCACGTGCCCGAGCTGCCCGAGGGCGCGTCCCTGCACCGCACCACCACGCAGGACCACTCGCTGGACAAGGCCCTGGACAACCAGCTGATCGACCTGGCCCAGGACGCCCTGGAGAACGGCGACGCCGTCCGCATCCAGCTGCCGATCCGCAACGTCAACCGGACCGTCGGCACCATGCTCGGCCACCACGTGACCAAGCGGTACCGCGGCGAGGGCCTGCCCGAGGGCACCATCGACGTCACCTTCACCGGCTCGGCCGGCCAGTCCTTCGGCGCCTTCGTGCCGCGCGGCGTGACGCTGCGGCTGGAGGGCGACGCCAACGACTACGTCGGCAAGGGCCTGTCCGGCGGTGTGCTGGTGGTCCGCCCGGCCCGCGACGCGGCGGCCATCGGCAACGACGCGCAGAACCACGTCATCGCCGGCAACACCATCGGCTACGGCGCCACCAGCGGCCGGATCCACCTGCGCGGCAAGGCCGGCGAGCGGTTCGCCGTCCGCAACTCGGGTGCCACCCTGGTCGTCGAGGGCGTGGGCGACCACGCGCTGGAGTACATGACCGGCGGCCGGGTCGTCATCCTCGGCGAGACCGGGCGCAACCTGGCGGCCGGCATGTCCGGCGGTGTCGCCTACGTGCTGGACCTGCGCCCGGCGAACGTCAACAGCGGCATGGTGGGCATCGAGGCCCCCGGTGCCGCCGACCGCGAATGGCTGCGCGAGACGGTGCAGCAGCACTACGAGGAGACCGGCTCCACGGTCGCGGCCGAGCTCCTGGCGGACTGGGGCAGCGGGGTCTCCCGCTTCTCCACGATCATGCCGACCGACTACAAGGCAGTGCTCGCCGCCAAGGACGCCGCTGAGCGCGATGGCCTCTCCGAGGCCGAGACCACTCGCAAGATGATGGAGGCGGCACGTGGCTGACCCCAAGGGCTTCCTGACCACGCCCAAGCAGCTCGCCGAGCGGCGTCCCGTGGACGTGCGCATCCGGGACTGGAACGAGGTCTACGTCGAGCGCAGCCTGCTGCCGATCATCACCAAGCAGGCCGGCCGCTGCATGGACTGCGGCATCCCGTTCTGCCACAACGGCTGCCCGCTCGGGAACCTCATCCCCGAGTGGAACGACCTCGCCTACCGGGACGACTGGTCCGGCGCGATCGAGCGGCTGCACGCGACCAACAACTTCCCGGAGTTCACCGGGCGGCTCTGCCCGGCGCCCTGCGAGTCGGCCTGCGTGCTCGGCATCAACCAGGACGCGGTGACCATCAAGAACGTCGAGGTCACCATCATCGACAAGGCCTGGGACCGCGGCGGGGTCACCCCGCAGGTGCCGGAGCGGCTGTCCGGCAAGACGGTCGCCGTGGTCGGCTCCGGGCCGGCCGGCCTGGCCGTCGCCCAGCAGCTCACCCGGGCCGGGCACACCGTGGTGGTGTACGAGCGGGCCGACCGGATCGGCGGCCTGCTGCGGTACGGCATCCCCGAGTTCAAGATGGAGAAGCGCCACATCAACCGCCGCGTCGAGCAGATGCGCGCGGAGGGCACCCGGTTCCGCACCGGTGTGCACGTGGGCGAGGACATCACCGGGCAGCAGCTGCGCGAGCGCTTCGACGCGGTCGTCGTCGCGGCCGGCGCCACCACCGCCCGCGACCTGCCGGTGCCCGGGCGCGAGCTCAAGGGCGTCCACCAGGCGATGGAGTACCTGCCGCTGGCCAACAAGGTGCAGGAGGGCGACTTCGTCGAGCCGCCGATCAGCGCCAAGGGCAAGCACGTCGTGGTCATCGGCGGCGGCGACACCGGCGCGGACTGCGTCGGCACCGCCCACCGCCAGGGGGCGGCGTCGGTCACCCAGCTGGAGATCATGCCGCGACCGGGCGAGGAGCGGCCGGCCGGCCAGCCCTGGCCGACCATGCCGATGACCTACAAGGTCACCTCCGCGCACGAGGAGGGCGGCGAGCGGATCTACTCCGTCTCCACCACCCACTTCAGCGGCGACGAGGAGGGCAACGTCCAGGAGCTGCACCTCGTCGAGGTGGAGTTCAAGGACGGCAAGTTCGAGCAGGTGCCGGGCAGCGAGCGGGCGATCCCGGCGCAGCTGGTCACCCTGGCGATGGGCTTCACCGGCACGGACGTCCGGAACGGTCTGGTCGAGCAGCTGGGCGTGGACCTCGACGCACGCGGTAATGTGTCCCGGGACGCGAAGTTCGCCACCAATGTCGATGGCGTCTACGTCTGCGGCGATGCCGGCCGTGGCCAGTCGCTGATCGTCTGGGCCATCGCGGAGGGCCGCTCGGCCGCTGCGGCGGTCGACACCTACTTGGGCGGCAAGACCCCGCTGCCCGCACCGATCCGGCCGACGGACCGCCCTCTGGTGGTCTGATCCGGTCCAGGTAACCCGGCGCTGCACTCGCCGGGTCGCACCGAGCCGCACCCCGTCAGCGTCGCCGGGCCACCGCGGTCCCTGGCGCCTGCCCACATCCCCGACCAGTTTGGGGGCAGGCGCCGTTCGCGTACCCGGGGGCGGTTCAGGGGCCGGCCGGGAAGTGGACGGGGCGGCCGGCGAGGTTGAGGACCACCCGGTCGCCGAGGGGGCGGGTGAAGGCGAATCGGGGGTCCCGCCGGACCGGGACAGTAGCCGTCCCGCGACTGGTGACCTGCGGGCGGGTCGCCGACCGGACGGCGGTGACGGTGATCCGGGTGTTGCAGGGCTCCGAGGTGCAGGTGGCGCGCGGTTGGGCGAGGTACTGCTCGTAGTGGGCGCGCGGGTCCGTCAGCGGCAGGGGCAGCGTTCTTCCGTCCGGGAAGGAGACCGTGCCGCGGCCGCGCGGGGCCGGGAAGTCCGCCCCCAGGTCCATCGGAGTGCGGCGATGGACAGTCGTCTCAGCACAACGTCGGGGATGTTCGGCCGCGCGTGCGGGTTCCGTCAACTGTTGTCGGTTCCGGCCGAGTTGTGGTCCACCTACGGGTGGTGGCGGGGGTTGGGGATGTGCATCGCGGCGGCGGGGGACTAGAGTGCGTTCCGGGGAGCTACGGTTCGGCTACCGCGCGTATCCGGACGCTGCTCGTCCGGGCGGCCCCGTGGGGGCGGAAGATCCCGATGAGGGCGTTCCGAGGACTGTTGTTCGTCGGTCCCTGGTGGAAGACTGCGGCCACGGCCGGGGGGCTGCTGACGTGCGGAGGTTGAGGCGATGAGTGCGACTCAGGCGGGTGGCGGTGCCACGGTGCGGCGTCTGCTGCTGGGGTCGCAACTGCGGCGGCTCCGGGAGGCCCGCGGGGTCAGCCGGGAGGAGGCCGGGTACTCGATCCGGGCCTCCGAGTCGAAGATCAGCCGGATGGAGCTCGGCCGGGTCGGCTTCAAGGAGCGCGACGTCGCCGATCTGCTGACCCTGTACGGGGTGGACGCGGAGCCGGAGCGGGCCTCGGTGCTCGGGCTGGTCCGGGCGGCCAACGCGACCTCCTGGTGGCAGGGGTACGGGGACGTCCTGCCGGGCTGGTTCCAGAACTACCTGGGACTTGAGGAGGCCGCCACCGAGATCCGCAGCTACGAGGTCCAGTTCGTCCACGGGCTGCTGCAGACCGCCGACTACGCGCGGGCGGTGATCACCCACGGCGGTCACGTCCACGAGGCGGCCGAGATCGAGCGGCGGGTGGAGGTACGGCTCAAGCGGCAGCAGGTGCTGGGCGCCGAGCGGGCGCCGCGGCTGGTCGCGGTGCTGGACGAGGCCGCGCTGCGCCGTCCCTGGGGCGGTCCGGAGCTGATGCGGGCGCAGATCGACCGTCTGCTGGAGCTGACCGAACTCCCCAACGTGGTGCTCCAGGTGATGCCGCTGGGCTTCGGCGGACTGCGGGCCGAGGGCGGGGCGTTCTCGGTGCTCGCCTTCGACGAGCAGGAACTGCCGGACATCGTCTATCTGGAGCAGTTCACCACGGCCCTCTACCTCGACAAGCCGGCCGAGGTCGCCGAGTACGCGGGCGCGATGGACGGTCTGGTGGCGGACAGCCTTTCTCCTGACCGGACACGAGAAGTTCTCCGCTCCGTACGCCAGGAGCTGTAGCAGGTAAGTACGATGAGGCCCGATCAGTTCTGATCGCGAACGACCGTTGGAGCATCGCGGGCGTTCCCGAACGGTATGAGAGGGATCGGATGTCCTACCTTTCCGAGTTGGCGCTGCAGTACATCGACGGCGAGTGGCGCGAGGGCAGCGGCTCCTGGGACATCGTCGACGTCGACCCCTTCACCGGGGACAAGCTCGCGAGCATCACCGTGGCCACCGTCGACGAGGTCGACCAGGCCTACCGGGCCGCGGCGAAGGCGCAGAAGGAGTGGGCGGCCACCAACCCCTACACCCGGCGGCTGGTCTTCGAGCGCGCGCTGCGGATCCTGGAGGACCGCGAGCAGGAGATCACCCGGGACATCATGGCCGAGCTCGGCGGCACCGCCGTCAAGGCCTGGTTCGAGCTCTCCCTCACCAAGGACATGCTGCGCGAGGCGATGCAGCTGTCCCTGCGGGCCGAGGGGCGGCTGCTGCCCTCGCCGGTGGACGGCAAGGAGAACCGGCTCTACCGGCTGCCGGTCGGCGTCGTCGGGGTGATCAGCCCGTTCAACTTCCCGCTGTTCCTGTCGATGAAGGCCGTCGCCCCGGCGCTGGCGCTCGGCAACGGCGTGGTGCTCAAGCCGCACCAGGAGACCCCGGTGGTCGGCGGCACCCTGATCGCCAAGATCTTCGAGGAGGCGGGCCTGCCGGCCGGCCTGCTGAACGTCGTCATCACCGACATCGCCGAGATCGGTGACGCGTTCATCGAGCACCCGCTCGCCAAGGTGATCTCCTTCACCGGCTCCGACAAGGTCGGCCGGCACGTCGCCACCGTCGCCGCCTCCCACTTCAAGCGGACCGTGCTGGAGCTCGGCGGCAACAGCGCGCTGATCGTGCTGGACGACGCCGACCTGGACTACGCCGTGGACGCGGCCGTGTTCAGCCGCTTCGTGCACCAGGGCCAGGTCTGCATGGCCGCCAACCGGGTGCTCGTCGACCGCAGCGTCGCCGAGGAGTTCACCCGCAAGTTCGTCGCCAAGGTCGCCACCCTGAAGGTCGGCGACCCGAGGGACCCGGCCACCCACATCGGCCCGCTGATCAACCCGGTCCAGGCCGACGCCATCTCCGCGCAGGTGGACCAGGCCGTCGCCGACGGCGCCACCGCGCTGCTGCGCGGCACCACCGTCGGCAGCCTGATGGACCCGGTCGTGCTCGGCGGCCTGCCGGCCGGCGCGCCGATCCTGCAGCGCGAGCTGTTCGGGCCGGTGGTGCTGGTGGTCGAGTTCGACGGCGAGGACGAGGCGGTGCGGATCGCCAACGACACGCCGTTCGGGCTCAGCGGCGCGGTGCACACGGCCGACGTCGAGCGCGGGGTGCGGGTCGCGCAGCGGATCGAGACCGGCATGATCCACGTCAACGACGGGACCATCGCGGACGAGCCGGTGGTGCCGTTCGGCGGCGAGAAGAGCTCGGGCGTCGGCCGGCTGAACGGCGAGTCCACGGTGGACGCCTTCACCACGGTGAAGTGGATCTCGATCCAGCACGGGCGCAGCCGCTTCCCGTTCTGAGCGGGTCCGAGGACCCGGCCGGCCCCGTGGAGGGGGCGGCCGGGTCCCCCGCGGTGGCAGATGTTCGACGGATCGAAGGGGTGGCCGGGTGACCGGGTTTCAGGAGATCGGCCGGGAGTGGCTCACCGGCGACGGTGAGGGCGGTGCGCGGCCGCCCGCCGATCTGCGCCCCGAAGTCCCGCACCCCGCCCGGATGTACGACTACTACATAGGCGGCAAGGACAACTTCCCGGCCGACCGCGAGGCCGCCGAGCGGGTGCTCGCGATCAGCCCGATGGTGCGGCTCAGCGCCCTCGCCAACCGGGCCTTCCTCGGCCGCGCGGTGCGGCACCTCGCCGAGGACGGCATCCGCCGGTTCGTCGACATCGGCACCGGCATCCCGAGCGCCGGGAACACCCACGAGATCGCTCAGCGGGTGCGGCCCGACGCCCGGGTGGTGTACCTCGACAACGACCCGATCGTGCTGGTGCACGGCCGCGCGCTGCTGAGCGGCACCACGCCGGAGAGCACCGCGGTGGTCCAGGCCGATCTGCGCGACCCGGCGGGGATCCTGGCCGCCCCGGAGGTCCGGCAGGCCCTGGACCCGGGCGAACCGGTCGGGCTGCTGCTGGTCGCGGTGCTGCACTTCGTCGACGAGCAGGACGACCCCTACGGCATCGTGCGCACCCTGGTGGACGCCCTGCCGTCCGGCAGCCGGCTCGTCCTCTCCCACGGCACGCTGGACTTCACCCCCACCGCCGACGCCGGCCGCGGCCCGGCCGTCTACCGCAACGCCTCCGCCCAGCTCACCATGCGCTCGCGCGAACAGGTGCTGCGCTTCTTCGAGGGCCTGAAGCTCACCGACCCCGGCCTGGTCACCGCCCCCCTATGGCGCCCCGACACCCCCGAGCAGCCCACCGACTCCCAGGTCGGTATCTGGGCGGGCGTGGCGGAGAAGCCCTAGCCGTTCCGGTCGGCCGGGTACCGGAGCAGCTCGGAGGTCGCGAGCTCGAAGGCGAACGGCTCCGGGACCGGCACGGCGTCGCCGAACTTCCCGGTCCACCGGCGGTGGTAGACGCCGTTGCCGGGCTCGGAGTGCAGGGTGAGGGTGCCCTCGCGCGGGTCGATCACCAGGTAGAGCGGGATCCCCATCCGCGGGTAGTCGCGGACCTTGCCGACCAGGTCGTTCTCCGGGTTGGAGGGGGAGACGATCTCGACGGCGATCACGGCCAGCTCGGCGGGGACCTGGTTGCCGCCGAGCTCGACGGTGGCGAGCGGGATGTAGGTCAGGTCGGGATTGCGGAGCCTGCCCGTGTGCGGGGAGGCGAGGTCGGTGTTCTCGCTGGGCATCAGGTCGGCGGGGCGGTGCGCGTCGAGCTGCTCGCGGACGAGCAGCAGATTGCGCTGGTGGATCACCGGGGGCCCGGCCGTCACGATGATCGCGTCGCCCGAGACCTCGACCTTCCAGCCCGACGGCGGGGTCAGGCCCTGGGCGTAGGCCAGCAGTTGGGCCTGCCGTTCGGGGATCCGCGGCTCGATCATGGGGCCATCCTGCCATCCTGGGTGTGCTCGGTCGGAGTAGTTCGTGGTGCGAATTACGGCTGTTAGGCTGGTCGGATGGCGAAGAGCGAGGGTGGCGGCAGCGGCGTCGTGGGGGCGTTGGTGCGGGCGGCGTTCCTGGTGGACGCGGTGTATGCGGAGTCGGCGCGGGAGTTCGGGCTGACGCCGCAGCAGGGGCAGTTGCTCTGTGTGCTGCTGGGGCGGTCCTATGTGAT
Source organism: Kitasatospora purpeofusca (assembly GCF_000718025.1). Taxonomy (GTDB): domain Bacteria; phylum Actinomycetota; class Actinomycetes; order Streptomycetales; family Streptomycetaceae; genus Kitasatospora; species Kitasatospora purpeofusca. Next base: position 355,505 of record NZ_JODS01000001.1, on the reverse strand, counting down.
GGGGGAGTTGGGCGGTGTGCTGCGGCTGGCCAAGTCGAGCCTGACCGGCCTGGTCGACCGGAGCGAGCGCAACGGGCTGGTGCGGCGGGAGAGTTGCGAGGGGGACGGGCGGGCCGTGCGGGTGCTGCTGACGGCGGAGGGGGAGGTGCTGGCGGAGCGCTTCTACGCGGAGACCTGTCGTCGGATCGACGAGCTGCCGGCCGGGCTCTCCGAGGCGGAGCGGGAGCTGCTGGGCGGGCTGCTCGGCCGGGTGGTGCTGGACAACAAGGTGCCCCCGGTGTTCGGGGAGCAGTAGGCGGCCGGGGGCCGGAAGGGGTTGAAGTTCGCGCAACGAACTAATATGTTCGTGCTACGAACTTCAGCTCCTTTTTGCTTCTGGGGGAACGATGAGCATCGGGAACGCGGGCGTCGTCTTCGGATTCGGCGCGCCGGGGGACCTCGCCGGCACGGCGAGCCTGCTGGACGTCGTCCAGCAGGCCGACCGGGACGGGCTGGACCACTTCTCGCTGTCCGACCACCCGTACGTCGGCGGGCGGGTGGACGCGTACGCCGCGCTCGGCTTCCTGCTCGGGCGGACCGGGCGGATCAGCGGCTTCGCCAACGTCACCAACCTGCCGAGCCGGCCCGCGCCGATGCTGGCGCGGACCGTCACCTCCTTGTCGGCGCTGTCCGGCGGGCGGGTGGTGCTCGGGATGGGCGCCGGCGGGATCTGGGACCGGATCACCGACCTGGGCGTCGAGCGGCTCACCCCGGGCGAGGCGGTGGAGGCCTTCGAGGAGGCGATCGTGCTGGTCAAGCGGCTGTCGGGCGGCGGCCCGCCGGTCACCCACGAGGGGCGGCACTACCGCGTCCGGGAGATCGAGCCGTCGCCCGTCGCCGCGCCGCCGGTGTGGACGGGCTCCAACGGCCGCAAGTCGCTGGCCGCCACCGGCCGGGTCGCCGACGGCTGGATCCCCGGCCACGCGGCGGACTGGCTCAGCGAGCGCTACCGCACCTCGCGGCCGGTCGTCGACGAGGCGGCCGCCGCCGTCGGACGCGACCCGCGCGAGATCCGCACCGTCTACAACCTGCCCGGCCGGATCACCGACCGGCCGCTCGCCGCGACCCGCGACGCGGACGGCAGGTGGCTCGGCGGCTCGGTGGGCCAGTGGGTGGAGGAGCTGACCGGCGCGGTGCTGGAGCACGGCGCGTCCGGCTTCACCCTCTTCGCCGCCGACCACGGTTCGCCGGACCCGGTCACCCTCGGCCGGTGGGCGCGGGAGGTCGCCCCGGCGGTCCGGGAGGCGGTCGGGGGCGAAGCGGGTGAAGCGGGTGAAGCGGTCGGGGACGCGCACGGGAAGGGTTGAGCCCGCCCTCAGGCCGTGCGGGCCTCGCGGCGGTAGCCGCCCGGGGCGAGGCCGAACTCGCGCTTGAAGGCCTTGGCGAAGGCGTACTCCGAGCCGTAGCCGGTCTTCGCGGCGACGGCGGTGAGCGGGGCCTCGGACTCGCGCAGCAGGCGGGCCGCCGTGGTCATCCGCCAGCGGGTCAGGTACGCCATCGGCGGCTCGCCGACCAGGGCGGTGAACCGGCGGGCGAAGGCCGCCCGGGAGAGGCCGGCCCGGCCGGCCAGCGACTCCACGGTCCACGGCGTGGACGGAGCCTCGTGGATCGCGGTGAGCGCCGGTGCCACCGCCGCGTCGCCGAGCGCCGCCGCCCAGCCGGCGGCGGTGGCGGGCGGCTGCTCCTCGAACCAGGCCCGCAGGATGTACAGCAGCAGTGAGTCGATCAGCGCCGGGACGATGCCGGCCGAGCCGATCCGCGGGTTCTCCAGTTCGGCGCCGAGGAGTTGGACGGCCGCGCTCAGCTCGGGGTGGCGGCCGTGCCGGGTCTGCAGGTGGACGATCTCCGGCAGTTGCCGCACCAGCGGGTGCGGGCGCGCCTGGTCGAGGTGGTAGTTGCCGCACAGCAGGCTGGTGCGCGGCCCGTCCCCGCCGACGGTGACGGTGCCGATCGGCAGGCTCGGCCGGAACTGCGAGGGCTGCTCGGGGAAGGCCGGGGTGTCCGGCCGGTCGGCGAGGACGTGGCCCCGGCCGTCCCGCAGGAAGACCACGTCCCCCGGGCTGAGCGCGATCGGCTCGGCCGTGTCGTCCTCCAGCGGCACCAGCCAGCAGGTCCCGTAGAGGACGACGTGGAACCCGGCGCCGGCGACCGGGGGCAGCCGCAGTCCCCACGGGGCCCGGCCCTCGGTGCGGACGGAGGCGGGCTGCCCCGTCCGCATCGAACCCAGTGCCTCGGTCAGGATGTCCATGCCGCCTCCCCCGGTCGGTACGTGTTCCACCGGAACCCTACGGCTCAGGCGACGGTGAGGACGATCTTGCCCTGGGTGCGGCCGGTGGCGATCAGCTCGTGCGCCTTGCCGGCCTCCTCCAGCGGGAAGGTCTCGGCGATGTGCGGCCGGATCCGGCCCTGCTCGACCAGTTCGGCGATCGCCTCCAGCGAGGCGTAGTCCGGCTCCACCGAGATGCCGGCGAACCGGCGGCCGGCGGCCTCGACCTCGGCGGCCAGCGCGGTGTTCCAGTGCTCCATGATCGAGACCAGGACGCCGCCCTCGCGCAGCACCTCCAACGAGGCGGTGCCCTGCGAGGAGGAGTCGAGCACCACGTCCACCTGGCCGACCGCCGACAGGAAGCCCTCGGTGCGGTAGTCGATCACCTCGTCCGCGCCCAGGCCGCGCACAAACTCGTGCTTGGGCTCGCTCGCCAGGGCGATCACGTACGCGCCGCGGGCCTTGGCGATCTGGACGGCGAGGTGGCCGACGCCGCCGGCCGCGCGGTGGATCAGCACCCGCTGCCCCTCGGACAGGCCCGCCGCGTCCACCAGGCCCTGCCAGGCGGTGAGCGCGGCCAGCGGCAGCGCGGCGGCCTCGACGTGGTTCAGCGCGGTGGGCTTGCGGGCCACCTGGCGGGACGGCACCGCGACGTACTCGGCGTAGCCGGTGGCGGCCCGGGGGAAGAACGGCAGGCCGAACACCTCGTCGCCGGCCTTGAACCGGGCACCCGGACCGGCCACCTCGACGACGCCCGAGATGTCCCAGCCGACGCCGAAGGGCGGCTCGCCGAGCAGCGGGTAGGCGCCCGAACGGACCGCCACGTCCACCGGGTTGACGCCGCTGGCGTGGACGCGGACGAGCACCTCGCCGCCGCGCGGGGCGGGCCGGTCGGTCTCGACGACCTCCAGGACCTCGGGGCCGCCGACGGACTTCTGGACAACTGCGCGCATGGGACTGCTCCTTGTCGGTGCGGTGTGCTGCTCTCGGTGACGTGGTCAACGGTAGGCAGGGCGGGCGCGCGGCTGAATATCCTGCGGTCTCGGGAAGATGTCCCAGCGTCTCGCCGGCCGGTCGTCCTGGCGTTCCGTCCCTCGGACGGCTCCCGCGGTGGCCCCTCCCACGGCGGGAGGGTCCACCGCGGCGGCGTGCGCGAACAGGACGCTCCGCACCGTCGGGCGCTTCGCCCGGCTCTGCCGGCTGGGCGTCGAACAGCTCCGCCACTACGGCGACACCGGGCTGCTGCCGCCGACCCGGGCCGCCAACTGCCCCTGGCCGCCCGGACGACGGAGCCGTCCCGGATCGAGCGGGAGGCGATGGCGGAGCCGGTCCGGCTCAGGAGTCGGCGCTCAGGTCCCCGATGCGGACGAGGGGCCGGCCGGACCGCCGGCAGTGCCACCAGGCCCGCTCCCCGTCGTCCGGGTCCGCGGCCGGTACCAGCAGGTGGACGTGGCCGGGGCAGGTCGGCCACTGGAGGAACTCGTAGCCGGTGACGTGGTCCTGCACCTGTTCGGCGACGAGCGCGGTGAGCGGCCCGGGCGGCAGGTAGGGGTCCACTTCGAGGGTGTACCGCAGGCCTCGGGCGCTGCCGAGGCCGAGCAGGAAGCCGGACCAGGGCTCCTCGGAGAGCTCCCAGCAGGCACCGGCCGGCAGTCGGGCGCCGGCCGGCAGGTGGCGCAGGTCCCGCCCGACGCGGGCGCAGGGGATGTGGAACCCGGTCGGCACATCGGCCGGGGGCGGGGCGTCCAGGGGCCAGGCGGCGATGGTGGTCCGCATACGGGCCAGGCTACCGGCGAGGGTTGGGCGGGGAAGGGGGAACAGCCCCCGGGGTACGGGCCCCGGGGGCTGTTCCGGCCGTGCGGGCCGGTCGGGCGTTCCGGCCGTGGGACCGGGTCGGTCAGAAGACCGGCTGGCCGGCCCGGACCAGGCGCCAGGAGTCGGCGGCGAAGTCGGCCGGGTCGATGACGCCCTTGGCCTTCACCCAGGCGATCATCGCGTTGCGGATCTCGTCCGAGTTGGCCCACACCTTCTGGGAGGCCGCGACGTGCGGGAAGTTGCCGCCGCCGTTGGCGCGGTAGTTGTTCACCGCGAGGACGAACTGGGCGGTGGGGTCGATCGGACGGCCCTCGAAGCTGAGGTTGACGATCCGCGAGCCGACCGGCTGGGCGATGTCGATGTCGTACGAAACGCCGTACACCGAGTCGTAGTTGTAGTCCGGGGTGTTCTGGGCGTTGGTCAGGGTGGCCTTGTCGACCGGCGCGCCCGGGGCGAGCTGGTTGTAGTACTTGGCCGAGAACTCCAGGTAGTCCTTGATCTGGGCGCCCGTCAGGATCCGGGCCTCCAGGGTGTTCTCGTAGATGTACAGGCCGGCCGCGTCGCGCAGCTTGACCTGGCCGGCCGGGATGACGGCGGTGCGGTTGAACGGCGCGGCCTGGGCGAGTACCGGCAGCTTGGCGTACTGGCCGCCGGCCAGCGCCGCGCGCACCACGTCGGCCTGGACCCGGCCGATGAGGTCGATGATCGGGGTGTCCTTGAACGGCGCGTCGGCGATGGACAGCGCGATCTTGGCGGTGCCGATGACCTGGTTGACGTACTCGACGACCTTCTTGTGCTGCTCGGTCATCAGGTCGACGATCTCCGGGTCCTCCGGGACGGTGTTGGAGTTCAGCACCCGGGAGGAGAGCGAGACGACCTTCCACGCGCCGCCGTCGAGCTCGACCTCGAAGTCGAAGCAGGTCAGCCGCTGGCCCCAGCACAGCGGCTCGGACAGCACGACGCTCTTGCCGGTCTCCTTGTTGACGACCAGGCGCTGCGGGATCTCCTTGTGGGCGTGGCCCACCAGGACGGCGTCGATGCCGGGCACCTGCTCGGCCAGCGCGACCGAGACGTTCTCGCCCCAGGGCAACTGGTCGCCGTAGGAGGTGGCCTCGTCCATGCCGGAGTGGCAGGCGATCACGACGACGTCCGCGCCGGCGGCCCTGACCTTCGGCACCCAGATCCTCGCCGTCTCGACGATGCCCGGGAAGGTCATCTTTCCGGCGACGTTCGCCTTGTCCCAGATCGCGATGCCCGGGTTGGTCAGGCCGACGATGCCGACCTTGAGGGCCGGGCCGCTGCCGAGCTTCACCTTGCGGATGACGTAGGGCGGGAAGGCCGGCTTGTCGTTGCGGGCGTTCAGCGCGTTGGCGCCGAGCAGCGGGAAGTCCAGCTGCTCCTCGTAGGCGCGCAGGGTGTCGATGCCGTAGTTGAACTCGTGGTTGCCGAGCGCGGCGGCGGTGTACTCCATGGTGTTCATGGCGAGCGCCATCGGGTGCTCGGGCGCGGTGTCGGCCTCGGTGGCGATCGGCTCGACCCGGGCGTAGTAGTAGGTCAGCTGGGTGCCCTGGATGGTGTCGCCGGCGTCGATGAGCAGGCAGCGGTCCCAGCCCTTCTCCTCGCGGACCTGCTTGGCCAGCGTGGAGATCTTGGCGAGGCCGACCTCGTTGTGCGCCTTGTCGGCGTAGACGGCGTCGGTGAAGTAGTCCCAGTTGAGCACCCGGCCGTGGAGGTCGGTGGTGCCCATGACGGTGAAGGCCTGGCGCTTGGTCCGGCCCTTGGCGCGGGCCTCGTCCGGTCCGGCCGCGGCCGCGGGGGAGGCGGCGGCGAGGGCGCCGCCGCTCACGAGGGCGGCTCCGGCGGCGGTGGCGGCGGACCGGGTGACGAAGTCACGGCGGTTCAGGGGCATGGACGACTCTCCCGGTGGGGACGGCGGCAACGGACCGTCAACGACGGCCGGGATCGCCGCCGGTGACGGCGGGAAGGCGCGTTGACGCGCGTAGAAGTACGCGCGTAGAAGTCTGCCGTGCGCTCCCCTCCGGCGGATAGTCCCCGGACCTTTCCAACAGGTGAGATCTTGGCGACTCGTTCGTGACCCGGGCGGGCGGGTACCGCACCCGCCCGCCCGGACCGCGGCGGAGCACCGCCGTCCTCCTGGCGGAGCACCGCGGGGACTGCCTGGACGCAGCCCTCGCGTACCGCGTGGGCTGCCTAGATGTAGCCCTCGCGCACCGCGTGGGCCACCGCGTGCGCCCGGTTGCGCAGTTGCAGCCGGGTCGTCAGACCGTGCAGCACGTTCTTCACGGTGCGCTCGGAGTACGACAGCCGGGCCGCGATCTCCCCGGTGTCCCAGCCCTCGGCGACCAGCCGCAGCACGTCCGACTCACGCTCCGACAGACCCGTCGGAGCCTGGCCCGGCATGCCCTGGACGGACCGCTGCAGCCGCCCCACCTGGGCGATCAGCCGCCCCTGGAGGTCGGCCGGCAGGTCGCCGTCGCCCCGGGCCGCGGCCAGCACCGCCCGGCCCAGCCGCTCCGGCGTCGCCTCCCGTCGCCACAGGATCGCCGCCACCCCGCACTCGACGGCCTCCATCAGCTCGGTCTCGCGAAGCCGCTCGACCACCAGCACCACCCGCTGCCCGGCACCGCGGACCAGCCGGCGCAGGGCCGCCGTCGCGGCCGCGTCGGCGGACTCGGCGACCAGCACGGTGACCGTGCCCGGACCGGCCGCACCGCTCGGGTCGACCACCGCCACCCCGGGGAAGCGGCGCAGCTGCGCCTCCGCCCCCGCCCGGGAGAGCGGATCGGCGGCCTGGACGGCGACCGGCACCGTCGAGCTGCGGGCGGCCGCCGCGGCGACCGCCCGCCCGGCCCCGGCCGCACCGCGGACGGCGACGGCGGCCTGCGGATGGACGGCTGCCGCGGCGGTACCGACGGCATGGGTGTTCGTGGTGACCGAGCGGGACGCCGTCGGGCGCTGCGGCGGGACCGTACGGGTGGCGGACGCCGACCCGGACGACCCCACCGCCGTGCCCCGGCGGTCGTACTCGGTGTGCAGAACAGTCAAATCTGGCCCCCTCCTGGAGAAGCCGGCCGGCCACCCGGCGGACCCCGAACGTCAGGGCGTGGCGCCCCACCCGGGTCGGCCGACCGTTTCGACGGCGATCCGGGAGCGCTGCCCGTGCCCCGGAATCAACCACCATGCTTCCCGCCCGGGCAGGCTCCCGGCCATCGTGGTCCACCACGAGATCGGGCCCGCCGAGCGGTCCCCGCCGATCGGGGGAGGCAACGTTTTCGGCCCCCCAGGTGGTCTGGAAGTTCGGAGAGGTGGGTCGAGGGGCCGCCGGAACACCGCGAAACCGTCGAATCGGGCGGTCGGAGCGGCCCGGACCGGCCCGCAGCGGTCCGGGCGGGAAACCCCGTCCGCGGGCGCGGAAACCTGACTCGCCAGTAACGCGTGGTTAGTACGTCAAGCCGTTTTCCCGGTAGAACGACAGGCGGTGCCCGTTCGGACACCGACGAAGACCCGGGAAGGGCAAAGAGGAGCACCTGGATGAGCACCGCCACGTCCACCCGCCTCGTGGACCGCGAACCGCAGCTGCGGCTGATCGCCGACCGGGCCGCCGGCGCCCGCCGCGGCACCGGCCACGTCCTGCTGCTCACCGGCGCCGTCGGCACCGGCCGCACCGCGCTCCTCGCCGAGGCCGCCCGCCGGGCCGCCGCCGACGGCACCACCGTGCTGCGCGCCCGCTGCTCCGCCGAGGAGGCCACCACCCCCTACGCGGCCGCCCGCCAGCTCTTCGACACCGGCCCGACCCCGGCCGGCCCCTACGTCCACACCGCCTGGGCCCCCCGGCCCGCAGCCGCGGGCCCCGCCGAGGCCGCCGCCGGCGGCATCGAGCCCGACACCGCCGAGTCCACCCTCTGGTCCCTGCTCCGGCTGCACGGCACCCACCACCCGCTGCTGCTGGCGATCGACGACATCCACCTCGCCGACGAGCCCTCCCGCCGCTGGCTGCGCCAGGTCGCCCGCCGGATCGACCGCCTGCCCGCCCTGCTGGTGGCCACCGAACGCCGGCAGGCCACCCTCACCGGCGGGACCGACCGCTTCGCCCGCGACCTGCCGCCCGAGCTCGCCACCACCCTGCGGCTCGCCCCGCTCGGCACCCCGGCGGCCGTCCTGCTCGCCGGACAGCGGCTCGGACCCGGCACGCCCCCCGGCCTGGCCGCCGACTGCGCCCGCGCCACCGGGGGCAACCCGCTGCTGCTCACCGCGCTGCTCGCCGACCTCGCGGCGGCGGACGGCGGCGGCGAGGGTGCGGACGGCGGCGATGGTGGGGACGGTGCGGAGGACGGGGAGAGCGCGGAGGGTGGCAGCCACGAGGCCGCCGTGCCCCCCGCGACAGCGGCCCGGACACTGCCGCCCGCCCGGACGCTGCCGCCGGCCCGGACGCTGCCGCCGGCCCTCCCCGAGCGGTGCGGCGCCCTCCCCGGCGGCGCCTTCGCCGAAGCCGTCGAGACCTGGCTGCACGGCGCCGGCGAACGCGCCGTCACCGCCGCCCGGGTCCTCGCCCGGATGCACGAGCACCCCGCCGCCGACGCCGCCCCCACCCCCGGCACCCCGCCGCTGGACCCCGTCCCCCTGCTCGCCCACCTCGCCGCCGCCGACCCCGGCCGGCTCACCGGCTGGCTCGCCGACCTCACCGCCCACCACCACCTCGACACCTCCGACGCCGGCCGCTGGCCCCGCTTCGCCCACCCCCTGCTCGCCGACGCCGTCCTCACCGGCCACGCCCCCGGCCACCGCGCCGACGTCCACCTCGCCGCCGCCGAGCACCTCCACCACGCCGGCGCCCCCGACGAACTCGTCGCCGGCCACCTCCTGCTCACCCCCGCCCCCGCCCCCCACTGGGCCGCCGACACCCTGCGCCGCGCCGCCCGCGGGGCCGCCGACACCGACCGCCCCGCCGACGCCGTCGCCCTGCTGCGCCGCGTCCTCGCCGAACCCCTCAGCGACCGCCGACGCGGACTGCTGCTCTCCGAACTCGGCAGCCTCGAAGTCACCCTCGGCCCCGCCGAACGCACCATCGGCCTGCGCCACCTCGCCGAGGCCGTCCACCTCCAGCAGACCGACGAAGGCGTCTTCCGCGCCGCCGGCACCCTCGGCGCCGTACTCGCCACCCGCGGCGACACCGCCGCCGCCATCGAACTCATGGACGAGCTGGCGCACCGCTTCGCCGACCAGGAGGACGTGCTGCAGGCCGTCCAGGCCGCCACCGCCCAGATCGCCGCCCACGACGGCCGCAGCTGGCTCCAGGTCGTCGAAGGACTCCAACGCCTCGCCGCCCGCACCCCGCACCGGCTCGCGCCGCCCGCCTACGCGCTGCTCACCGAGTTCGACGCCACCAGCGGCCTGCTCGCCGCCACCGAGGTCGGCGAACGCGTCCGCGAACTCGAAGCCTCCCCCGTCGACCCGCTCTGCCGCTCCTACCTGCTGATCTCCCTCGCCACCCTCTGCCAGTGGGCCGACCTGCTCGACGAGGCCGACGAACTGGCCGTCCGCGGCCTCACCTCCTTCCGCGGCGGCCCCCTCGACCCCGGCTACCAGTGCCTGCTCAGCGTCCGCGCCGAGGCCAGGATCATGCGCGGCGAGTACCAGGCCCTGCTGGAGGACTACGCCCTCACCGCCCCCGGCTCCTCCGCCGGCCCCACCCCGACCGACCGGACCCCCCCCCGCCAGTCCCTCCCGCCCACCCCCTGGGGCCCGCCCGGACTGCCCCGGCTGCCCACCTGGAGCACCCCGGCCGCCCAGGCCGCCCAGGCCGCCCCCGACGCCCGCCCCGCCGCCGAGGACACCGGCCCCGGCCGCTACGCCGAACTCCTCGGCCAGCAGAACGCCCACCTCGTCGCCCAGGCCGTCATCGCCCTCGTCGAGACCGGCCGGCTCTGGCAGGCCCACGGCCTCGCCCGCGCCGTCGCCGCCGACCGCGCCCGGGACTCCTGGGAGTGGAACGAGTACCTCTACTCCCGCGGCCTCCTCCGGCTCGCCTCCGGCGAACCCGCCGAAGCCCTCGCCGACCTCCTGGAATGCGGCCGCCGCCAGGGCGAACGCCAGGTCCACAGCCCCATCGTCACCCCCTGGCGCACCGCCGCCGCCGAATGCCACCTCCAACTCGGCGAACCCGGCCCCGCCGTCGCCCTCGCCGAGGAGGAACTCCGCCTCGCCCGGATCTGGGGCACCCCGCGCACCGTCGGCCGCGCCCTGCGCACCCTCGCCGCCGCCACCGGCGGCCGGCACGGCCTCGACCTCGCCGCCGAGGCCGTCCAACTGCTGCGCACCGCCGAGATCGACACCGAACTCGTCCCCGCCCTCATCACCTACGGCCGGCTGCTCGGCGACGGCGGCCGGCGCGGCGCCGCCCGGCGGGCCCTGCGCGAGGCCGCCGGGCGCGCCGAACGCCTCGGCGCCGTCCGGCAGCGGGCCGCCGCACTGGAGGCACTGCGGGCCTCCGGCGCCCGCATCGGCCGCGGCGACCACGCCGGGGCGGAGGCGCTCACCGACAGCGAACTGCGGATCTGCCGGCTCGCCGCCGCCGGGCACTCCAACGCCGAGATCGCCGCCATGCTGCACCTCGCGGTGCGGACGGTGGAGACCCACCTGACCAACAGCTTCCGCAAGCTGGGGGTGCGGCGCCGGCTCGAACTGCCCGGCGCGCTGGAGGCCTGACGGGACGGGCGCCCGACGGACGGGCGGCGGAGGCCGGCCGGACATGCGAACGGCCCCGGTCCGCAGGGGACCGGGGCCGTACGACTGCTGTCTCGACGCTGTCAGGAGGCCGGCACCAGGGCCGCCATCTCGTCCACCGCCCGGGCCAGTTCGGCCGCCGGGTCGGCCCCGTCCGCCGCCCACGGCTGCCAGGTCAGCGCCCGCAGATAGCCGTCCACCGCCAGCGGCAGCCGCCGCCGGACGATCGGCTCGGTGGTCGGCCCCGGCCCGGCCGTACGCAGCCGCTCCAGCAGCCCCGGCACGTTCGCCGACGGCGGCAGCGGCGCCGAGCCGACGAACGCCGCCAACTCCTCCAACTGGGGCCAGAGCATCGGCGGGGCCGGCGGCGCCGCAGGTGCCGCCGACACCGGGGACGCGGCCGGGGACGCGGCCCGGGGTGCCGCCCGCCGGGCGTGCAGCGCGACACCCAGCGGCGACGTCCGCCCGGCCGGCCCCGGCCCCGACTCCGGCCCGGACTCCGGCCCCGACCCGGACTCCGACTCCGGCTCCGGTTCTTCGGGGACCGGCGGCGCGGGCGGACCCTCCCCGCCCGGCGGTTCGTCCGGCGGCTCGTCCGGCTTGCGCGGCCACAGGGCCACCGTCGCGACGTACGGCCCCGCCACCAGCAGCGCCGAGAGCGCCACCGGACTCTGCAGCCCGATCGCCGCCCCCGCCCCGGCCACGGCCGCCGCACCCGCCGCATAGTGCTTGGCGGAGGTCAGGTACGCCCAGACCCGCCCACCCGGCCCGCCGGAGCCGTTCCCGCCACCGTTACTGGTAGCCACGGATCTCCTCGAACGCCCCGTCCAACGAACCCGTCCCGTCGAACAGCTTGCCGCCGGTCAGATCGGCGATCCCCTGCAACTGCCCCTTCGCGGCGTCGCCGAACAGGATCGGGAACACCGGCGTCGCCTTCTGCGCGGAGGACAGCCCCTCGTAGAAGGTCCGGAAGTCCTTGTCCGACGCCCCCTCGTTGCTCTCCCCGTCCGTCATCAGCACGATCGAGGTGAACCGGTCGTCCCCGGCCGCCGACTGCTGCCGCTGGATCACCCGGTACGCCTCCTGCAGCGAGGAGTACACCGCCGTCCCGCCGTCCGCCGACAACGCCTGCACATCCCCGTTGATCGACGCCAGCTCCTGCTGCGCCCCCGCGCCGGTCGGCACCGAGTGCGTCTTCGTCGACTTCACCTTCGAGGCGAAGGAGATCAGCGTGACCTCCTCGCGGTCCCGGAACCGCCGCACCCCCCGGGTGTCGTCCGCACCCGTCAGCCGGCCCATCGCCGACTTCAGCGAGCTCAGCCGCTGCCCGGCCATCGAGCCCGAGGTGTCCAGCACGTACACCGTGCGCGAGGGGCGGCGCAGCTCGTTCTGGTACGAGGACAGCAGCCCGTCCGCCACCGCCCGGGTGCCGGGGAAGGGCAGCTCGTGCCGCCGATCCGTCGGCAGCCCAGCCGCCGGAGCCACCCCCGCCGTCACCGGACGGCGCAGCGTCAGCTCGGAGATCCGCTTCTGCACGTCCTCCTTGAGCAGGTAGGAGGTGAGTCGCTGGAACGACTCCCGCTCCCGCTGCGCCGAGGAACTCAGCAACGTCAGCGGGTAGTTCGCCGAAATGACGCCGTCGGTCGGGCGGACCACGGTGAGCTGCTGGTCGGCGGCCAGCGTCTTGTTCATCGACAGCAGCACCGACTCGTAGTTCACCAGCGCGCCGATCGAACCCCGCTCCGCCCGGCTGTACGCCTGCGCCAGCCAGCCCGAGGAACCCGAGGTCAGCTTCTGGCCGGTGAAGAACTGCTTGAGCTGCGGCGTCGCCTTCTGCACATCCGCCTCGGTCAGCGCTGCATTCGCGCCCGAGAACGCCGAGGCCACCGACACCAGCGCCGAGAAGCCGGAGTTCGACCGCGACGGGTCCGCCATACCGTACGACAGCTTGCCACCGGACGCGGCCTCCGCCAGGTTGCCCCAGGTCACCTTGGAGCCGTCGCCCCAGCCCAGGTCGCCCAGCACCGCGGAGCGGATGCCGAACGCGACCGGCGAGGCCATGATCGGCGTCTCCGAGAGCAGCTTCGACTTGCTCCCCTCGTCCAGGTGCAGGTACTGGTTCGACGGGAACCAGATCGCGTCGTACTTGCCGTCGGTCCGGCCCGCGGACACCGCGTCCGCACCGTCCAGCGAACCGGTCCAGGCGAACTGCACCGTCACCCCGGTGGCCTTCTGGGCCTCCTCCAGCACCGGCGCCAGGTCCTGGAGTTCACTGCCGGCCAGCACCCGCAGCACCCCCGGCTGCGCGCTGGCCGCCGGCGGATCACTGGGCCCGGTCTTCGGCGGCGGCGCGGGCGACGACGTGCACGCCGCCACCGACGTCGCCACCAGCAGCGCCAGACCGGCTATCAGGCCCCGCACACCACTCCTGCGCATCGTGCTCGCTCCTGTCCTCATGTCCCCCATCACTTGGCCTTCGCGGCGTCGACCAGCTGCTTCATGACCGCCGGGGTCGGCACCGTGGCCTGCGAGACCTTCGCGACACCCAGGTCGGGTGCGAACGCGAACCGCGCCTCCGGGATGCTGCTCTGCGTTTCGTGGACCTTGGCGGCGAACGCCGCCGCTCCCGCCGCGCCCGACGGCCGGAAGCCGTACTTGATCTCCAGTTCGCGCAGCGCCGGGTCGTCGGCCAGCGCGTCGGCGAGCCGCTGGCCCTTGTCGTTGAAGGCGACGATCGTGTGGTCGGAGACCACGGTGGTGTCCGGGTAGAGCATCACCATGTCCGCCGGGGCCTTCTTCTTCAGGACCAGTTCGAGCGCCTGGGACTCGTACGCCAGCACCAGCGGGCGGCCGTTGCCGGACACGAAGTCCATGAACGGTTCCTCGGTGGAGTTCTTCATGACCCCCTGCGGGGAGATGACCGCCTGCAGTTTTTCGCCGATCTGCTGCGTCACCCCCGCCGGTGCCGGGATCACCTGGTTGGCGTTCAGCAGGTAGGACACCATGGCGAGGTACAGGGCGCCCGAGGAGGACGTCTCGGGGTTGGTGGTGGTCAGGAAGATGGACCCGACGAGGTCGCCCGGCTTCTCGTTCGCGGGCGGATTCGGGAGCTTCTGCCAGGTCGTCTTGTTCTCGACGCCGTCGAGGAAGCCCTTCATCGAGAACTTCCAGACGTGGCTCGTCTCGTCCTGGGACGCCAGGTTGTTCTGCCTCAGTACCTCGGCGGTCGACTTGTACGTGACGATCACCAGCGGTGAGTAGAACGGCCGGGTCGGGGTGCTCTTCAGATTGTGGTCCGCCTTGATCGCCTCGGCGGGCTGCTGGCTCGCCGGGAAGACGAAGTCCAGGTTGTCGTTCTTGAGATCGCCCATCTGCCAGGAGCCGGCGCTCTGGGTGTTCACCACCAGCCCTCGGGCCTTCAAGGCGTCCTTGACCTGCTGGTCGTCGAAGAACGCGCCCTTCTCCGAGCCGACCATGCCGGTGAGGGTGATGTCGTTCGGACCGGGCTTGGGGCCCGGCTTTCTGTTCACGACCGCGAACACCAGCCCCCCGAGCACCAGAAGTACCGTCAGTACTCCGATCACGCGCTTCATTCCGGAAGCTTCCCCCCTCGTCACAACGTTCTCTCCCCACCCGGGTGACGAGCGTCCCGCCGGGCCGGGAGCAGGGGCGGAAGTCCTGGTGAACCAGGGGTGAACAGCCCTTCACGGAATCGCATCGGGGATCGAGTGCGGACGGACTTCCGGGAACCTCTCGCACTCCGGTCCGACGTTGTGTCAGATTGTTCAACTCTCCTTACGGCAACGGCCATCCCGTTGTCCGGACCGGCATCGACGTTACGCGCCGGTAATGCCTACTCTCAGCACTATGCGCCGAGCAAAAATCGTCTGTACCCTCGGGCCCGCCACCGACACCTACGACCAGATCAAGTCCCTGGTCGACGCCGGGATGGACATCGCCCGATTCAACCTGAGCCACGGCTCCCACATCGAGCACGAGGAGCGGTACCGCCGGGTCCGCAAGGCCGCGGACGAGAGCGGCCGCAGCATCGGCGTGCTCGCCGACCTTCAAGGCCCGAAGATCCGCCTCGGGACCTTCGCCGAGGGCCCCGTACTTCTCGAACGCGGCGACGAGTTCACCATCTCCACCGACAAGGGCGTCGAAGGGGACCAGAACGGCTGCGGCACCACCTACCCCGGCCTGGCGGGGGACGTCACCGCCGGTGAGCGGATCCTCGTCGACGACGGGCGGGTCACCCTGGAGGTCGTCGAGGTCGACGGGCCCCGGGTCCGCTGCCTCGTCGTCGAGGGCGGGCTCGTCTCCGACCACAAGGGCCTCAACCTCCCCGGGATCGCCGTCTCGGTGCCCGCGCTCAGCGACAAGGACGTCGCCGACCTGCGCTGGGCCCTGCGGACCGGGGCCGACCTGATCGCGCTCTCCTTCGTCCGCAGCGGCCGGGACGTCGAGGACGTCCACCGGGTGATGGACGAGGAGGGGCGCCGGGTCCCGGTCATCGCCAAGATCGAGAAGCCGCAGGCGGTGCAGAACCTCGACTCCATCGTCGACCGCTTCGACGGCATCATGGTCGCCCGCGGCGACCTGGGCGTGGAGATGCCGCTGGAGCAGGTGCCGATGGTGCAGAAGCGGGCGGTCAAGCTCGCCCGGCGGAACGCCAAGCCGGTCATCGTCGCGACCCAGATGCTCGACTCGATGATCAACTCCTCGCGGCCCACCCGCGCCGAGGCCTCCGACGTCGCCAACGCCGTCCTCGACGGCACGGACGCGGTGATGCTCTCCGGCGAGACCTCGGTCGGCAAGTACCCGTCCGAGACGGTCCGCACCATGGGCCGGATCATCGAGGCCGCCGAACAGGACGTCCTCGCCGACGGCCTGCCCGTCCTCACCCCCAGCAACAAGCCCCGCACCCAGGGCGGCGCGGTCGCCCGGGCGGCCGCGGAGATCGGCGACTTCCTGCACGCCAAGTACCTGATCGCCTTCACCCAGTCCGGCGACACCGCCCGCCGGCTGACCCGCTACCGCTCGCCGATCCCGGTGCTGGCCTTCACCTACGAACCCGCGGTGCGCAGCCAGTTGGCGCTCACCTGGGGCGTGGAGACCTTCCTCGGCCCGTTCGCGCCCACCACCGACGAGATGGTCGAGCAGGTCGACGCCGCCCTGCTCTCCCTGGGCCGCTGCGAGAAGGGCGACATCGTCGTCATCACCGCCGGCTCCCCGCCCGGCCTCGCCGGCTCCACCAACCTCGTCCGCGTCCACCACGTGGGCGCCCTGGACAACTGACCGAACCCGGATCATTCGTGCGAGGGCGACATCCCCCGTATCGGGGAATGTCGCCCTCCTCGTGCCTCGGGCGGCGTGGCGGACCGCTGGCGCCTTCATAACATCCGTGTTATGACATGGGGAGAAGTGGAACTGGATCCTCCGGCTCGGCCAGGACGCGCAGGAAATCGTGGCCTTCTACGTTGACCTGCTCGCCGACCGCGGCCCGTTGCTCGGTGAGCCCTACAGCAGGCAATTGGACGGCAAGCTCCGCGAACTGCGCTTCCATCTGGTTGAGCTCGACATGCGGGTCACCTACTGGATCGCACCGGGCAGGAGGATCATTCTGCTCACGGTGTTCCGTAAGACCCGGATGCGGGAGACCGCCGAGGTCGACCGGGCCCGGCGGGCACTGGCGCGCTGTGTGGCGGAGCGACACTCCGTCGACGAGGAGGGGTGAGCGGAATGAGCGACCGGACGTCCTGGCGTGCCATGCGTGAGGAGATCCTGGGCCGACCGGGTGCGGGTGCGGCCTACGAAGCGACTCGTATTCGGTTCGAGCTCGGCGAGGCCGTCCGGCTCCGCCGGGAGGCACTCGGAATGACGCAGGCCCAACTCGCGGCGGCGTGCGGCATGCAGCAGTCCGCCATTGCCCGATTCGAGACCGGTGGCACGATGCCCACCATTGTTGTTCTCGAGCGGCTCGCCTCGGCTCTCGTTATGCGTCTCACCGTGGAGTTGGAGCCTTTGGACCGGGCGAGCTGACCGCTCGCGGAGATGCTCCGACGTCGTCGTCACCGGCGGCTCCACCAGCCTCGTCCGCGTCCACCACGTGGGCGCCCTGGACAACTGACCGCCCCGGTGAGGCTCCGCCCCGGGCGGAGCCGCACCGGCGTCAGTGCTTCGGGTCGATGTGGGCGTCCATCAGGGCGACGCAGGCCTTGCGGGCTATGGAGACGTTGATCTGGCCGGTCGGGCGGGGGGTCGAGGCCTTCCACTGCACGCCGACCGCGTCGAGGGTGTCGGTGAGGAGGCGGACGATGTCGGTCGAGGTGTTGGTGAAGAAGTAGCGCGGGTACTCGTACCGCTTCTCGACACCGCCGACCTTGCGGGTCGTCCAGTTGGTGATCCGGCAGCCGTCGGAGTGGATCAGCCCGCGCAGGAACTCCCAGGGATGGGCATCGACGATCTCCTGCTGCCACGGCTGCAGGGCTATGGTGCGCTCGTGCTTCTTGCCGGGCCCGTGCTGGGGGAAGTAGCACGTCAGGTGCTTCGAGTACACCTTGACGTTGTGGCAGCCGGGCCTTCGTACGCGGCAGGGCTTGAGGGTCGGGAAGACCTGCCGTACGGCTGATTCGACGGAGTTCATGACCCCGGGCCACTTGTCGTCGCAGGTGATGAACAGGCTGGGGATCCTGTGTTGCGCGGGGTGGCTGATGTGGCCGTCGCCCAGGTAGAGCCCGAGCAGGTAGGAATAGGCCGATCTGTTCAGATCATCCCCGAAGCAGTGCATGCAGGTGGACTGTTTGCGGCCGGGCAGTTGGCCGTGTTTCGCGAGGTCCTGGTGCTTCCACCAGGAGACGGTGCCGCGCGGGGCGCCCAGGCGGCGAGCGGTCTCCGCAGTCCCGACGCCGCTGCGCAGGAGCTGGACAGCTTGCTCGCGCACGGATGGTTCGTACATGCGCACGATCCTGGGGTGTCATCGCGGGACTGTCGGGCAAATGAATGGCCGCTCACTCGAACGAGTGAGCGGCCATAATCGTTGTGCTGGATCCGACTTCCTTCGATTCGAAGGAAAAGTGCCCCGAGTGGGATTCGAACCCACACTGTATGGTGTTTGAGACCATCGCCTGCTGCCGATTGGGCTATCGGGGCCTATGATTCGAAGGTGGTTGCCTTCGCGTCATGTCTCAAACATACCGTGTCTAGGTACCCTCGTGCATGCAGTACCCCGCCGGAACGAGGAGCCCCGTGAGCACCGCCGACGAGCAGGCAGAGCCGCTTGAGACCGATTCGCCCCAGATCACCAGGATTGTGATCGCCGAGGACGAGGCGCTGATCCGCCTCGATCTGAAGGAGATGCTGGAGGAGGAGGGGTACACCGTCGTCGGCGAGGCCGGGGACGGGGCCACGGCGGTCCGGCTGGTCCAGGAGCTGAAGCCGGACCTGGCGATCCTGGACGTGAAGATGCCGGTGCTGGACGGGCTGTCCGCGGCCGAGCAGATCCACGAGGCGCACCTGGCGCCGGTGCTGATGCTGACCGCGTTCTCGCAGCGCGAGCTGGTGGACCGGGCGCGGGACGCCGGGGCGATGGCGTACATCGTCAAGCCGTTCTCGAAGAGCGACCTGGTGCCGGCGATCGAGATGGCGGTGTCCCGGTACACGGAGATGCGGACGCTGGAGGAGGAGATCGCGGATCTCACCCAGCGGCTGGAGACCCGGAAGCTGGTGGACCGGGCGAAGAGCGTGCTCCAGACCAAGTTCGGGCTGAACGAGCCGGCCGCGTTCCGGTGGATCCAGAAGACCTCGATGGACCGCCGGATGACGATGGCGGCGGTGGCCGAGGCGGTCATCGAGGAGGGCGCGGCGCAGGACCGGAAGAAGGCCGAGGAGCCCCCGGCCGCGGGTACCGCCACGGAGACCCCGGAGCAGTAGCAGCGGGACATGCGGGAGGGCCCGGCGCGTGACGCGCCGGGCCCTCCTGCGTTCCGTGCTGCGGGGAGGTCAGTCCTCGCCGAGGTAGGCCTTGCGGACCGACTCGTCGTGCAGGAGGTCGGCGCCGGTGCCCTGGAGGACGATGCTGCCGGTCTCCATGACGTAGCCCCGGTCGGAGAGCGAGAGCGCCGCCTGGGCGTTCTGCTCGACCAGCAGGATGGTCGTGCCGTCGGCCCTGAGTTCGACGATGGTCGCCATGATCTTCTGCATCATCAGCGGCGAGAGGCCCATGGAGGGCTCGTCGAGCATCAGCAGTTTGGGCCGGGACATCAGGGCGCGTCCCATGGCGAGCATCTGCTGCTCGCCGCCGGAGAGCGTGCCGGCGGCCTGCTTGCGGCGTTCGCCGAGGATGGGGAAGAGGCCGTAGGCCCGTTCGACGTCCTTGGTGATGCCGTCGGTGTCGTTGCGCAGGAAGGCGCCGAGGAGGAGGTTCTCCTCGATGGTCATGCGCGGGAAGATGTGCCGGCCCTCGGGGGAGTGGGCCAGGCCCAGGGCGACGATCTTGTGGGCGGGGACGGTGGAGAGGGCCTGTCCGTCGAAGGTGATGGTGCCGGCGGTGGGCTTGAGCAGGCCGGACAGGGTGCGCAGGGTGGTGGTCTTGCCGGCGCCGTTGGTGCCGATCAGGGTGGTGACCTCGCCCTGGTTGACGGTGAAGCTGATGCCCTTGACGGCTTCGATCTTGCCGTAGGAGACGCGGAGGTCCTGGACTTCGAGGAGTGCGGTCACTGGTCGGTCTCCGTAACGGGGGCGGTGCCTTCGAGCGGGGCGCCGAGGTAGGCGGTGATGACGCGTTCGTCGTTCTGGACCGTCTCGCGGTCGCCCTCGACGATCTTCTGGCCCTGGACCAGCACGGCGGTGCGGTCGCAGAGGTTGAAGATGAAGCGCATGTCGTGCTCGATGACGAGGACGGAGACGCCCCGGTCGCGGATGGCGAAGACGAGTTCCTCGGCGGCTCGGGTCTCCTGCGGGTTCATGCCGGCGGTGGGCTCGTCGAGGAGCAGCAGGCCGGGGTCGGAGGCGAGGGCGCGGGCGATCTCGAGCTTGCGCTGCTCGCCGTAGGGGAGGTTGCGGGCGAGGTGCTCGGCCTTGCCGGCGAGGCCGGTGAACTCGAGGAGTTCCATGGCCCGGTCGCGGCTCTCCTGTTCGGAGCGGCGGTAGCCGGGGCCGCGCAGGACGGCGGAGAGCAGGCCCTGGTGCATCCGGCTGTGTCGGCCGACCTGGACGTTCTCCAGGACGGTCATGTTGGCGAAGAGCCGGATGTTCTGGAAGGTGCGGGCGATGCCGGCCTGGGTTACGAGGTGGGGTTTGGGGGGCAGGACCGTGCCCTGGTAGGTGACGGTGCCCTCGGTGGGGACGTAGAGGCCGGTGAGGCAGTTGAAGAAGGTGGTCTTGCCGGCGCCGTTGGGGCCGATGAGACCGATGATCTCGCCGCGGCCGACGGTGAGCGAGACGTTGTTGACGGCGGTGAGGCCGCCGAACCGCATGGTCACGCCGGAGACGTCGAGCAGGGTCTCGGCGGGGGCCGGTGCCGGTGCCGGGGTGGGGGCGGGGGCGTCGGTGGTGGTCATCTGAGGGTCACGCCCCTGCCTTGGAGAGGGCGACGGTGTCGCCGGTGGCCTGCGCCGGGATGTCGGCGTCGGCCTCGTGGAATTCGAGCTGGCGGCGCCGGTTCGGGATGAGGCCCTCGGGGCGCACCCGCATGAGGACGATGAGGGCGATGCCGAAGGCGAGCAGCTGGTAGTCGGCGAGGAACTCGAGCTTCTTCGGGATGAGGAAGAGCAGGGTGGCGCCGGCCAGCGGGCCGCTGATGGTGCCCATGCCGCCGAGGATGACGGCGGCGAGCAGGAAGGCGGAGTTGGGCGGGAGGGCCTCGGCGAAGGTGTACTGGTCGGGGGTGACGGTGTAGCTGACGTGGGCCTGGACGGTGCCGGCCAGGCCGGCCAGGCAGGCGCCGAGGGCGAAGGCGAGGAGCTTGAGGCGGAAGCCGTTGATGCCCATGGCCTCGGCGGCGGTCTCGTCCTCGCGGATGGCGACCCAGGCGCGGCCGATGCGGGAGTTGCCGACCCGGGCGAAGACCAGGACGACGACGGCGGTGACGAGGAGCATCAGCAGGTAGTAGTTGGAGAACCGGCCGAGCTCGAAGCCGAAGATCGTGGTGGGCTTGCCGAGGTTCCAGCCGAGGATCTCCAGGTCGGGGATCCGGGGGATGCCGTTGGAGCCGTTGGTGATCTTCGGGCCGGTGGTGCCGTTGAGGTTGAGCATGGTGATGCGGAAGATCTCGCCGAAGCCGAGGGTGACGATGGCGAGGTAGTCGCCGCGCAGTCGCAGGGTCGGGGCGCCGATGACGACGCCGAAGACCATGGAGACCACGGCGCCGGTGAGTACGGCGCCCCAGAACGGGAACTGGACGTGGATCGGCGAGGCGGGGGAGCCGGAGACCAGGGCGGCGCTGTAGGCGCCGACGCCGAGGAAGGCGACGTAGCCGAGGTCGAGCAGGCCGGCCAGGCCGACGACGATGTTCAGGCCGAGGGCGACGGTGGCGAAGATCAGGATGTTGGTGGCGACCGAGGTGTACTGGTCGCTGGTCTGGGTGAAGGGGAAGCTGGCGGCGGCGGCGAACGCGGCGCCGGTGGTGACGGTCTGGTACTTGACGGTCAGGGCGCGCAGTCGGGGCAGCAGGCCGGAGCGGCCGAGCGAGGCGACCACGGAGGCGGCCAGCAGCAGGTAGCCGGTGAAGAGTTCGCCGTACTCGGTGTCGATGCCGAAGGTGATGGCGAACAGGCCGATGGCGAAGGCGACCACGATCAGCGCGACCTCGACCCAGGAGGGCAGGGCGCGCGGTGCGGGGAGCGGCCGGTTGACGGTGCCGAGGCGCAGCCAGCTGTTGGCGGCGTGGCCGAGCTGGACCAGCAGGACGCCGCCGGTGGCGATGGCGAGGCCGCCGGCGAGGGCGGTGAGCACCGGGGCGACCGGCTTGTCCTCGGGGACGGCGTGGGTGGCGAACCAGACCACGGGGGCGATCGGGACGAGCAGGAACAGGCGGCGGTCGAGGATGCGCAGCGGGACGGCGGTGCGCCGGTCGAGCGGGAGGCCGAGCGAGCCGGCCAGGGCGAGCAGGGAGCCGGCGGCGAGGACCCAGCCGCCGGGCTCCAGGTGGGCGAGGCCGCCGAGGTCGGTGGCGATGGAGATCACCGAGAACCAGCCGACGGCGACGGCGCCGGCGGCGGCGAGCAGGACGGCGTTGCTGCTGCGGCGGGGGGCGGCCCAGCGCAGGCCGGGGACGCCCTGGGTGGCGAGGAGGAGGACGAGGGTGACCAGTCCGGCGGTGAGGGCGAGCCATTGGAGGCCGGCCGGGGAGCCGTAGAAGGTCAGGTCGCCGGGGTACTCGGAGGTCCAGGTCCAGGGCATCAGGGCGGAGCCGGCGGTGGCGGCGGCGCCGAGGCCGGTGAGGAGGGCGGCGGTGCGGCCGGGGAGGGCGATGACCGGGGTGGTCTCGGTGGTGCTGGTGGTCATGGTGCTCACGCCCTGTCCGCGACGCGCTCGCCCAGCAGCCCCTGGGGCCGGACGAGCAGGACGACGATGAGGAGTACGAAGGCCCAGACGTCCTTCCAGGCGCCGCCTCCGAAGAGGTGCATGCCGGGCAGGTGCTGGATGTAGCCGGTGGCGAGGGCCTCGGCGAGGCCGAGGGTGATGCCGCCGAGCATGGCCCCGTAGATGTTGCCGATGCCGCCGAGGACGGCGGCGGTGAAGGCCTTGAGGCCGAGCAGGAAGCCCATCCGGAAGTCGACCTGGCCGCTGCGCAGGCCGTAGGCGACGGCGGCGACGGCGGCGAAGGCGGCACCGATGGCGAAGGCCATCACGATGATCCGGTCGGTGTCGATGCCCATCAGCTTGGCGGTGTCCGGGTCCTGGCTGGTCGCCTGCATGGCGCGGCCGGAGCGGGTGCGGGTGACGAACCAGCCGAGGGCGAGCATGCAGAGCGGGGCGGCGATGATCAGGAAGATGTCGCTGCGCTGGATGGCGACCGAGCCGATCTCGAAGGGGTCGCCGGGGATCTTCGGGAAGACCCGGGCCTTCTTGGCGTCCGGGTAGAAGGCGAAGACCAGCTGCTGCAGGGCGATGGACAGGCCGATGGCGGTGATCAGCGGGGCGAGCCGGGGGGCGGAGCGCAGCGGCCGGTAGGCGAAGCGCTCGGCGGCGACGGCGGTGAGGGTGGAGACCAGGATGCCGGCGATCAGCATCAGCGGGAGGGCCAGCCACAGGGTGGTGCCGCCGGGGAGGGCGAGGTAGGCGGTCAGGGCGCCGAAGCCGCCGACCATGACGATCTCGCCGTGGGCGAAGTTGATGAGCTGGACGATGCCGTAGACCATCGTGTAGCCGATCGCGACGAGGCCGTAGAGGGCGCCGAGGATCAGGCCGTTGGCCAGCTGCTGCGGTAGGTCGTGCACCGCTGGGCCTCCGTTGTGCGTGTGGGGTGTCCGCGTGGGTGGTGGATGTGGGTGCGCGCGGGGGCACTCGTGGCGCCCCCGCGCGGTGGTTCCGACGTTCTGTGGCGCTCCTGACTTCGGGTCAGGTGCGGGTCAGCCGCTGAAGGTGCCGGACTTCTCCACGGCCCACTTGCCGTCCTTGACGGTGTAGACGGTGAGCTGCTTGTTGGTGGTGTCGCCGAACTCGTCGAAGGAGACCTTGCCGGTCACGCCCTCGAAGGAGACCTTCTGGACGGCCTCGACGACCTTGGCGCGGGGGCTGTCGGGCAGCTTGCCGTTGTTGGCGGCGACGACGGCCTTGACGCCCTGGATGATGGCCCAGGCGCTGTCGTAGGAGTAGCCGCCGTAGGTCTCGTAGGCGTCCTTGTAGCCGGCCGCCTTGTAGTCGGCGATGAACTTGGCGGCGGTCGGCAGCTGCTCGACGGGCAGGCCGACGGCGGTGGCGAGGTCGCCCTGGCCCTTGGGGTTGAGCTTGATGAAGTCGCCGCTCTGGATGCCGTCGCCGCCCATGAGCGGGATGTTGACGCCGGCGTCCTTGAGCTGGAGCGAGAGCGGGCCGGCGGCGGGGTACTCGCCGCCGTAGTAGACCGCCTCGGCGCCGGAGGACTTGACCTTGGTGACGACGGCGGCGAAGTCGCGGTCGTCGGGGTTGACGTGCTCCTCGCCCATGATCTGGCCGCCGTTCTTGACGAATTGGCCCTTGAAGGTGGCGGCGAGGCCGGCCCCGTAGGTCTTCTGGTCGTCGATGAGGAAGACCTTGGTCTTCTTGGCGTCCTTGATCAGGTAGTCCGCGGCGAACGGGCCCTGGACGGCGTCGGTGGTGGCGGTGCGGAAGTAGCTCTTGAAGGGGCGGGCCTTGACGCCGCTGGCCCACTTCTCGCCCTGGCTGAGGGCGACGCCGGTGTTGGCGGGGGAGATCTGGACGAGGTTGGCGTCGTTGAAGATCTGCTGCATCGACTGGGCGACGCTGGAGTTCAGCGGGCCGACGACGCCGATGACGTCCTTGTCGCCGACCAGCTGGGTGGCGTTCTGCTGGCCGGGGGCGGGCTTGCCGGTGTCGTCGAGGCCCTTGATCTGGAACTTGACGCCGGGGACCTCGTTCTTCTCGTTGGCCTGCTTGACCGCGAGCTCGACGGAGTTGCGGATGCCGAGGCCGAGGGCGGAGAGGTCGCCGGTGAGGGGAGCGTCGACGCCGATGGTGACGGTGGTGGAACCGCCGGCCTGGCCGCTGTCCCCGGACTTCTTGTCGTCGCGGGAGCCGCACGCGGTGAGGCTCAGGGCGCCGATGACGGCAATGCTCACGACAACTGCTGAACGATGACGCACGGGGGGTCCCCTTCGGTTCAGGAGGGCGCCGCGCCTGAACGGCGGGAGCCTGGATGCGCGGTGGGCCTGGCCCATTCCGGTGGCGCGGTGACTGGCCGTGACTCTAGATGGCGCTCGGCGGCTCTGGCAGTGCTCCGGCGAGGCTGTGATTCTCTTGTTATGAGCACACGGAGAAGTCGTCTCAACATGTGGTCGTTCCGGCTCGACCGGTCCGCTCGGGCCCCAGTATTTCCATGCCAACTCGCGCCATGTAAGGCGTAGAACGGCAGGTGACTCCTGAACTCACCGATTACCGGACGAGAGTGTCCGCGCCGTTGGAGTCGGGCGTATGCGTCCGAATATCGGACGTCGGGCGCCGTCGGGCGCTGTTTTCGGGTGGATCCGACCCCCCGGGGTCCTCGGCTGCTCGGATTTCCTAGTTGTTACGCACGGTTACATCGCCGCGGACGGCCGGACACGCCACCGCCCCCTTGTCCAGACCAACGACTTCCCAACGTTGTCGAAGGTCAAACAAGGGGGCGGGCAAGGGATTTGACGGAGAATCGGCTCAGAGGTCGCGCAGCATGCAGGTGAGGCGGCAGCTGGTGACCCGCTTGCCGGTGTCGTCGGTGATCGCGATCTCGTAGGTGGCCGCGGTGCGGCCCTTGAACACCGCGGTCGCCACGCCGGTGACCAGGCCGGAGGTCGCCGAGCGGTGGTGGGTCGCGTTCAGGTCCACGCCCACCGCGTACCGGCCCGGACCGGCGTGCAGCATCGCCCCGACCGAGCCGAGCGTCTCCGCCAGTGCCGCCGAGGCGCCGCCGTGCAGCAGTCCGTACGGCTGCTGGTTGCCGTCCACCGGCATGGTGCCGACCACCCGGTCGCCCGAGGCCTCGACGATCCTGATGCCCAGCTTGTCGCCCAGCCGGCCGCCGGAGAAGGTGGCCGGGTCGACGCCGAGCTTGGCGAAGTGGTCCAGCATCTCCTGCGGGATGTCGATCAGGGGGGAGATCCCGGTGGTGCCGGGGGCCGCGTCGGTGCCGGTACCCGTACCGGTGCCGGTGGCGGTGCTGGTGCCGGGGGCGGGGTCGGTGGCGGTGTCGGGGGCCGGGTCGGTCATGGGGGAGCTCCTGCCGCTCGGGGGTCGCGTCGTCGTGCTGCCTGTGATCGTACGACCGTCCTACTCGGCGGTAGAGGCCGTGGCGGAAGAAAACCGGAGTGGCGCCCGGGGCGCGAGCGCACCCGAGGGGCGCCCGCCCCCGGCATGCCCCTTTTGTCAGTGGCGGGCCCTAGGATCGGTGGCCGGTAGTGGAATCGGCAGGAACGGACGTTGACGTGGCTACGCAGAGTACGGACAAGGGCGCGGCGGGTGGTGGCGGGGCCGGATCGCGGCCCCGCCTGATGCTGCTCGACGGGCACTCGATGGCCTACCGGGCGTTCTACGCGCTGCCCGTGGAGAACTTCAACACCTCCACCGGCCAGCCGACCAACGCGGTGTACGGCTTCGCCTCGATGCTCGCCAACACCGTCCGGGACGAGGCGCCCACCCACCTCGCGGTCGCCTTCGACCTCTCCCGCCAGACCTTCCGCTCGGTCGAGTTCCCCGACTACAAGGCCAACCGGGCCAAGACGCCGGACGAGTTCCGCAGCCAGATCGGGCTGATCGGCGAGCTGCTCGACGCGATGCACGTACCGCGGCTGACCGCCGAGGGCTTCGAGGCGGACGACATCATCGCCACCCTGGCCACCGCCGCCGAGGCGGCCGGCTACGACGTCGACATCGTCACCGGCGACCGCGACTCGCTCCAGCTGGTCACCGAGCACATCACCGTGCTCTACCCGACCAAGGGCGTCTCCGAGCTGACCCGCTACACCCCGGAGAAGGTCGCCGAGAAGTACGGCGTCACCCCCCGCCAGTACCCCGACCTCGCCGCCCTGCGCGGCGACCCGTCCGACAACCTGCCCGGCATCCCCGGCGTCGGCGAGAAGACCGCCGCCAAGTGGGTCAACCAGTTCGGCTCCTTCGACGAACTCGTCGCCCGCGCCGACGAGGTCAAGGGCAAGATCGGCGAGAAGCTGCGCGAGCACCTCGACTCGGTCAAGCGCAACCGCGTCCTGACCGAGCTGGTCCGGGACGTCGAACTCCCGCTCGGCGTGGCCGACCTGGCCCGCGCGCCGTTCGACGGCCCGGCCGTCACCGCGCTCATGGAGACGCTGGAGTTCCGCAACGCCAACTTCCGCGACCGCGTCCACGGCATCGACCCGGCCGCCGCCGAGCCCGAGGCCGCCGAACTCGCCCCCGGCGTCGAGGTCGACGGCGAACTCCTCACCGACCCGGGCACCCTCGCCGCCTGGCTGCGCGAGCACGCCGCGGACAAGACCCCGGTCGCGCTGGCCGCCGTCTACCGCTGGGCGCTCGGCGCCGGCGAGGTCTCCGAGGTCGCGCTCGCCGCCGGAGAGACGGCCGCCTGGTTCGACCCGGCGCTGCTCGCCGAGGAGGACGAGCGCGCCTTCGCCGCCTGGCTGGCCGACCCGGCCGCCCCCAAGGCCCTGCACATCGCCAAGCAGGTCATGCGGGCCTTCGCCGAGCGCGGCTGGAGCATCGAGGGTGTCGTCGCCGACACCGCCCTCGCCGCCTACCTGGAGAAGCCCGGCCGCCGCACCTTCACCCTGGAGGTGCTCGCCGAGGAGTACCTGGCCCGCTCGCTCACCCCGGCCCCGGCCGCCGAGTCCGGCCAACTCGCCTTCGACGCCCCGGAGGAGGACCCGACCGCCGGCGCCCAGGCGCTGATGCTCCAGGCCCGCGCCGTGCTCGACCTCGCCGCGCTGTTCGACACCCGGCTCGCCGAGGTCGGCGCCACCGGGCTGCTGCGCGACATGGAGCTGCCGATCGCCGCGCTGCTCGCCCGGATGGAGCGCACCGGCATCGCCGCCGACCGCGACTGGCTCACCGGCCTGGAGGCGCAGTTCGCCGCCGAGATCCAGCGCGTGGTCGAGGAGGCGCACGCCGCCGCCGGCCACGAGTTCAACCTCGGCTCGCCCAAGCAGCTCCAGGAGATCCTCTTCGGCGAGCTGGCGCTGCCCAAGACCAAGAAGATCAAGACCGGGTACACCACCGACGCCGACGCGCTCACCTGGCTCGCCACCCAGACCGACAACGAGCTGCCGGTGATCCTGCTGCGCCACCGCGACCAGGCCAAGCTGCGCACCACCGTCGAGGGCCTGCTCAAGACGGTCTCCCCGGCCGGGCGGATCCACACCACCTTCAACCAGATGGTCGCCGCCACCGGCCGGCTCTCCTCGCAGGACCCGAACCTGCAGAACATCCCGGTCCGCACCGAGGAGGGCCGGATGATCCGCCGGGCCTTCGTGGTCGGCGAGGGCTACGAGTCGCTGCTCACCGCCGACTACTCGCAGATCGAGCTGCGGATCATGGCCCACCTCTCCGAGGACGAGGCGCTGATCGAGGCCTTCGCCACCGGCGAGGACCTCCACACCACCGTCGCCTCCCAGGTCTTCGAGGTCCCCGGCGGCTCCGTCGACGCCGAGATGCGCCGCAAGATCAAGGCGATGTCCTACGGCCTCGCCTACGGCCTGTCCGCCTACGGGCTCTCCCAGCAGCTCGGCATCAAGCCGGCCGAGGCGCAGGGCCTGATGGACACCTACTTCGAGCGCTTCGGCGGCGTGCGCGACTACCTGCACCGGGTGGTCGAGGAGGCCCGAGCCACCGGCTACACCGAGACCCTGCTCGGCCGCCGCCGCTACCTGCCGGACCTCAACAGCGACAACCGCCAGCGTCGCGAGATGGCCGAGCGGATGGCGCTCAACGCCCCGATCCAGGGCTCGGCCGCCGACATCGTCAAGATCGCCATGCTGCGGGTGGACGAGGCGCTGCGCACGGCGGGCCTCACCTCCCGGATGCTGCTCCAGGTGCACGACGAAATCGTGCTGGAGCTGGCCCCGGGCGAGCGCGAGCCGGTCGAGGCGGTCGTCCGCGAGCAGATGGCCGGCGCCTACCCGCTGCGGGCCCCGCTGGACGTCTCGGTCGGCGTCGGCGTCAACTGGGAGGTCGCTGCACACTGACGCTGCGTCAATAGGCCCCGGGCGAAGCTTTTTCGAGGCGGTGCCCGGGGCCTTTCCGGCACGGGGGAGCGGTTCTACCCTGGCGGGTATGCCTGCCGATGAGGTGCTCCGCCCCGGCCGTGACGGGGCCACCGTCGACCTCGTGTTCGAGCCGGGCGGGGGCTCCTGGCCCGCCGCCGCGCTCCTGGTGGTGCGCGCCCTCGCCATGCTGCTCGCCCTGGGCGTCGTCTTCCTCCCCGCCGGGATCCTGGTGGTGGCGGTCGCGGTGATCGTCGGCGCCACCTTGGTGGGCGCGGTGACCGTCTGCGGCGCGCTGTGGGCGGCCGCCGTGCTGCTCCTGTGGCCGTTCGCCGCGGTCGCCGAGTTGAGCTCGGTCCGCCGGGTGCAGTTCGCCCCGGCCGGGGCCCCGACCGAACTGCGGTTCGTCCGGGGTGCCCGCGCCGGGGCCTGGGCTCCGCTCTCCGGCCTGCGACGGATCCAGTTGGACGAGTCCGTGGAGGAGCCCTACGAGGGCGACCCCGCGCCGGCCGTCCGCACCCTCGCCGTCACGGTGGTGACCTCGACCGGCGGCGAGGGCCCGCGCAGCGCGCCGAAGGGCACCGACGCCGACGCGCTCCAGCGCTCCCTGGAGGACCTGCTCGGTCCGGCCGGCGTCGCCGTCGTGCGCCGCACCGAGCGTCGCGTCCGCCCCGAGCCCCGGGTGCCCGCCGGCGGCTGGGTGTACGGCGGGTCGGGTTCGGCCAACTCCGGCGGGGGGTTCTCCGGCGGCGGGTGAGCTCGTCGGCGCCCGGCGAACGGCGCGGAAACTCCCGTCGGCGGTGGCCCCGGGGGGTTGATACCGGGTCAGGGAGCCTCTTCACTTGTCATGGCGCCGCCGTCCTTGATCGTGTCCCTCGGTCGTGGGCGCGGCACCGTCCGCTCCGACGCTCCACCGGTCCACCGGTCCACCGGTCCACCGTTCCACCGTTCCGATGCTCCACCGCTCCACCGCTCCACCGCTCCACCGTTCCGATGCTCCACCGCTCCGACGCCTCACCCGACGAGTCTGGAGATCCCCTCATGTCCCAGTCCCGCCTGCGGCGCGCCGTTGTCGCGCTGACGGCCCTGCCCCTGCTCGCGCTCGGCGCGGGCCAGGCCGTGGCCGCCCCGGCCCCTGCTCCTGCCCCCGCCGCCGCCTCCAAGGTGACCGCGATCGAGGACGAGGTCGCCCGCACCCTGGCCGCCTCCCTCGCCGACCCCGCCCTGCGCGAGCGGCTGCGCACGGCGACCGCCGCCGCGCCCGCCGGCGCCGAACTCACCCCGCTGGCCGCCGGACTGTCCGGCGCCACCGCCCGCGGGCTCGCCGCCACGACCGCCCGCGCGGACCGGGCGGTGGCCACCGCGAAGGGCCTCGGCGACCTCGGCCCGCTGCTGCGGGTCCAGCTGGCCGACCCGTCGATGCGGGCCGCCCTGGACGCCGGCGCCGCACCGCTGGTGGCGACCGCCGGCACCGACGAGCACGCCCGCACCGTCCGCGCCTACGACACCGCCGGCCGGGCCCGCGGCCTGGACGCCGCCACCCTGCCCACCCGCCCGGTCTACCTGGTCGACATCGACACGGCCAAGGCCCTGACCGCCGGGATGGACCTGCTCCAGCGGGAGCTGACCGCCCGCGGGATCGCCCCGGCCGCCCCGCAGGCCCCGTCCGCCCAGGCCGCCGCCGGCTGGTGGGGCACCAAGATCACCTCGGTCGAGGTGAACGACGACGAGGAGCCCTGGTTCAAGGGCGCCGCCGAGATGTTCAGCCTGGTCTCCGGCTTCGGCCTGGACGGCAAGGTCCGGGTCGACTCCGTCGCCATGCCGTACCTCCAGTACGACGGCACGGTGTACTACCCGAACCAGATCCTGGTGAACTGGTCGAACTACAAGTACAACCTGGCCGACGTCGTCCTGATGGAGGACGACGGCGACACCAACTACCTGGCCCTCGCCCAGGCCGTCGCCGCCGTTCTGCTCACCATCGCCGACCAGGGCGCCTACATCCCGCTGGTCAACGCCGTGCTCGCGGCGCTGCCCTCCTCCTGGTGGACCGACGACCCGGACTACGTGGAGTCCTGGTACACCCTCGCCCGCACCAGCACCGGCCGCCTCAATGGCGCCCGCGGCAACGGCTGGATGACCGTCGAGCCGTACTGGGTCGGCCAGCTCTGACCGTCCCACGGGGCCGGGCCGGCGCAGCGCTTCGCCGCACTGCGCCGGTCCGGCCCGCAGTTGACGGACCCGTGTCACGGAGTCAGTTTCGTACTACCGTGGGCACGATGACCATGGAATCCACTTCGACCGACCGGCCCGTCTCCCTGCCCGAGGCGCCGACGCTGCAGGCCCGCAACTCCGCCGCCTTCTGGGCCGCCACCGGCGTGAGCCGGGGACACGAGGTGATCCGGCGCCGCGGCTTCGTCGCCGTCGACGGCGACGAGCGCGCGGGTCAGCGGATCCTGATCCAGGAGCCCGACCTCGACCCGGGCGAAGTGGCCGAGCTGAGCGAGCTGACCCGCCGCAGGGTGGGCCCGGTGACCATCGAGGACCCGTTCAGCTCGACGGACCTGGCCCACCTGGGCATGCGCACCTGGCAGATGCCGGTCATGCTGCGCCTGCCCGGACCCGTCGCCGCCCCGGCCCTGGACGTGACCCGGGTGCGGCAGTCCGAGGACCTCCGGGCGGCCGAGCAGGTCGTGATCGAGGCTTTCGACCTCGACGGCTTCCAGCCCTACCGCCCCGGCGAGCTCTTCCCGACGTCGCTGGTCGAACACCCGGGCGTGGACGTGTTCCTCGCCTCCGTCGACGGCGCGGTCGCCGGAGCCGGCCTGAGCGTCGCGGCCGACGGCATCGCCAGCCACTACTGGATCGCCACCTCCTCCGCCTTCCGCTCCCGCGGCGTCGGCCGGGCCGTCATGCTCGGCGCCCTCGCCGACGTCGCGCACCTCCCGGCCACCCTCACCGCCTCGAAGCTGGGCCGGCCGCTGTACGAGTCCCTGGGGTACACGGTCGCGGCACCGTCGACCTGGTGGGCCACTCCCGCGGCGGACGCGTAGCGGTCGGGCCGTGGGGCCCGCCGGTGCCCGGGCGGCGCGGGAAGTCGGCCCGGCCGACTTCCCGCGCTCGGTGGGCGGCGCCCGGCCCCCGTACCGGCCCGGTCAGCCGATGGACTTGATGGCGCCCCAGCCGCCGTTGCCGACCTGGACGCTCGGGCCGTCGACCGGGCCGTGGATCGAGGTGCCGCCCTGATAGAACCTCAGGGTGCCGTCACCGGCGGTGGCCCACATGTCGGCGGTGCCGTTCCGGTCGGCGTCGGCGGCGCCGGCGATCAGGGGCCGGTAGGTGGTGGTGTACCCGCGGCCGTACTCGGTGCGGGAGCTGAAGGACTTCCCGTCGGGCTGGCCCATGTAGTGGTACAGGATGCCGTCCCGGGTGTCGCGGGCGAGGAGGTCGACCCGGCCGTCGTGATCGGCGTCGCCGGGGGCGCTCAGGTCCATGACGTCCCAGCCCGTGGTCCCGATGACGACGGGGGCGCCGACGGCCGGGGCGGTGCCGACGACGGCACCGGGGTAGCGGAAGAGCTTGTCGGTGTGCTGGACCACCAGGTCCGGCTTCCCGTCGTGGTCGGTGTCGCCGACCGCCACGACCTGGGCGGTGGTGGGCAATCCGCTCGCGATCTGGATCGGCGCGCCGAGGGTGCCGTCGCCGAGGTTCGGGTAGACACGGAGCTGGCTGCCGACCCGGGCGACGATGTCCTCCTTGCCGTCACCGGTCCAGTCGCCGCGGTGTGTCACGGAGGCCCCGGACCAGCCGCCCGCGCCGATGACGATGTGCGGGCCGAGGCCGCCGGTGCCGGTGCCGGGGTAGAGGCGCAGCTTGCCGGTGTCGTCGACCGCGACCAGGTCCGGCTTGCGGTCGCCGGTCATGTCGCCGGGTGCCGCGGGCACCGCGCTCCGGTCGAGCTGGATCCGCGGTGTGGTGCCACCGGTGTAGGCGATGGGTTTGCCGTCGTTCTTGAGCAGCGCTTCGAGCTGGTCGATGCTCAGGCCGGGGTAGGTCTGCCTCAGCACGGCGAGGGCCCCGGTGACGTGGGGGGCGGCCATGGAGGTGCCGTTCATCGACGCGTAGCCGCCGGGCACGGAGGAGACGATGCTCGTGCCGGGGGCGAGGAGGTCCAACAGCGCTCCGCGGTTGGAGAAGGCGGCGAGCTGGTCGTCGTCGGTGGTCGCACCCACCGTGATCGCGGAGGGGACGCAGCCGGGAGAGCTGACGGCATCGGGGTCGCCGCTGTTGCCGGCGGCGACGACCGTGGCGACGCCCGCGGCGCGCAGGGCGTCGATGACCGCCGCCAGGGGGTCGCGGGTGCAGGCCGCGGTCCAGTGACCGGCGCCCAGGCTCAGGTTGGCCGCGACCACGTCCGTCCCGGCTCGCTTCAGCGCGAGGACCTTCTCCAGACCCTTGAGCTGGGAGCTGGTGTAGCTGAGCACGCACGGGTTCGTCCCGGTCACCCAGCAGACCTCGTCGGAGCTGAACCTGGAGAACACCTGGACGGCGATGATGTCCGCCCCGGGCGCGACACCACGTACGGGTGCCCCGCTGGTGCCGGCGCCGTTGCCGGCGGCGATTCCGGCGACGTGGGTCCCGTGGGAGCACTCGGCGCCCAGGGAGGCGCACGGGCCGCTGCCGGCGTCGGCGCTGCCGTCGCCCTCCTGCTGGGCGGAGCCGTCGGGGCACAGGCTGGTGACGCCGGCGGCCTCGTCGTTGACGGAGAAGCACGCCTGGGTCTTCACACGGCCCGAGAGGAACGGGTGGTCGACGGCGACGCCGGTGTCCAGGATCGCGACGGCGGTGCCGGCGCCCGTCTTCCCGGCGGCGAAGGCCCGGTCACTGCCGATCTTGACGGTGGATTCGTTCAGCGTGGGCGGGACCGGGACGTCCTCGGTGACGCTGACGACCCCCGGCCGGGTGTTCAGCTTCCGGAGGCCTTCCTGGCCCACGCGGAGGGTGACCATCGGCAGGGTGTCGTACGAGACGAGGGTCGGGCCCGCGTCGGTGGCGGAGGCCAGGTCGGTCCGCCGGTCGGTGACGACGTTGACGCGGACGGTGCGGCCGTTGCGGGTGCTGTCGAACAGCGGGGGATCGACCGGTCCGGCCTCTTCGGCGGAGGCGGAGGCGGAGGCGGGGACGTGGGCGGGGGCTGCTTCGGACAGGGGGCTGATGCCCACCGGTATCGCGGTGAGCACTGCGGCCGCCGCTGCGGCGACGACCAGGCTGCGTGTACGTGGGGTCACTCGTTGCTCCATAGACCAAGGACGGGGCGGGGACGGGGGCGGAGGGGTTCCGCCGCCCGGCCCCGTTGCGACCGGGCACATCCGATCCGGCCCGTGCGCGGGAGCGCCGCCGGAAGGGGACGGCGCGCTACCTCGTCGCGTTGGCGCCGTTCTTCGGATTGCCGTGGTTGCTCACGGCCTTGTAGTAGGTCCACGCGTAGGCGTAGCACTTCGGCCGCCGCAGGACGAAGTAGTGGTTGCAGCTCTGGTTCTTCATCGTGCTGTAGAAGGCGTTCTCGACGTTCGACTTCTTGTTCCGGTCGAGGTAGTACGGGTAGTTCTTGTACGTGTTGCCGATGAGGCCGTAGCCGTAGTCGTGCATGTCGCACGCCGGCCGGAAGTCGAAGCCGCCCGGCCTGCTGATGTTGGGTCCGGGGGTGGTGCAGCCGTCGTGGTTGATGCCCATGACCCGGAAGCCGGTCGGCGTGTACTTGTAGGTCGGGGCGTGCCAGCCGTAGTGCGCGACCCAGGACGCGCAGCCCCGCTTGAGGTACCACATCCAGTCCGTCGCGCCCGAGCAGTAGCGGGGGTTGGCCTGGGTGTCGGTGAACTCCCCGGTGGTGAAGTCCGCCGCCGGCGGGCCGCTCGCGGCGGGGTCGGTGATCCCGGCCGCGCCCTCCAGCGGCGCGTCCGCGGCCGGACGCGCGGCACCGACCGGGGCGGCGCTCGGCGAGGCCGATCCGGCGGGGAACGCCAGGTCCCAGGCGCCGTTGGCCGGTGACGTGACGGAGGAGATTCGTCCTGCGGCGTCGTAGGTGTACGAGGAGACGGTCTCGATGCCCGAGGCCGGGTCGGCCACCGAACGGAGCTTCCCGGAGGCGTCGTAGGAATACCGGGCGAGCGTCTGCACCGTGGCGCCGTCGGTGAGGGTGATCTCCCGGGCCCGGCCCGCGAATTCGCCCGGCGTGGAGGCCGTGGCGGTGGTGGTGGTCGAGTACGCGACCGTCAGCAGCCGGGAGGTGGTTTCCCCGGCGTCGGTGTCCTTGACGGTGGCGATCCGGCCCGCGTTGTCGTAGGTGACGGTGGAGAGGGCGCTGTCGGCGACGGTGCCCAGGCCGGTGACGCGCCAGCCGTCGGGTCCCGCGGCCACCTGCTTCCAGGTGTAGGTCGGTGTCAGCCGGTCGAGTTCGACCGGGGCGCCGGCATCGGTGTCGGCGCCGGCGGGCAGGTCCGTGTCCGGCACCGACCCGGTCATGGCGGACACCTCGGTGGCGGTGGAGACCAGGGTGCCCGTCGACTCGTTGAACCGGGTGGTCTCGGTGAGGGTGTCACCCTCGGGGGTCGCGTACTTCCTGACCGAGCCCCCGCCCGGGTAGCTGAGGCTGCTCTTCAGTGCGTAGGTGACCGCGGCGTGCGCGCCGAGGTCGGTGACGACGACGGAGTCGCCCCGCTGCTCCAGCTTGCGGTTGAGCCGGCCACCCACGAACTCGGCCTCCCAGCCAGGGCCGAAGACCCCCATGTCCGCCCGGGCCGCAGGTGCGGACGACGGCATGGAGAGACCGTCCGGCTGGACGGTGACGGTGTGGCTGCGGCTCATCAGGCCCACCGCCACATCGGTCTCGTGGATCTCGAACGACTTGTCCGCGGTCGAATAGACACCGGGGCCGACCTGCTGGAGCTCGCCGTCCGCCACCGGTGGTTCGACGGCCTCGGCTGTCAGGGCGGGTAAGGCGCCCGCGGGTGCGGCTCCGGCCGGGCCCTGCGGAAGCAGCAGGGACAAGGACACCGCGGCCAGCACGGGAAGCGCGCTTCTGCTGCGCACGAGTTCCCCTCTCGTGAAAAGGCGATCAGTGGTCCGAGTCGACCGGCTGGTCTCGGCCGGTCTGTTCGGCTGGTGCGCACATAGGAGGAGGGGAGGTGCGGAAAGGATTCACCTCCGGCTGAGGATTCTTCGCGGGCGCGAGGTTCTGCCGAAGGGTCGATCAACGGGACGGGCCGGAGGCCGAGTGGTCCTTCACGGCCTGCGAATCCCTGCGGCAGCGCGCCGGACAGCTTGAGCAGGGACGGCAGCCCGATGCTGCCGCCTTCCTACTCGGCCTTACGGATGGTCGGCACGGACACCCCGGCGGCCTCGGCGAGTTCTTCCTGCGTCATCCCGGCCCGCAGCATCTTGATGCGCCGGCCGGTGGAGTAGTCGGACCACTGCGTCATGGGTGCCTCCGAAGGTGAGCGGCCTCAAGGCGGACCGTACCCCCGGTGTCCCGCTCCCGGAACCGGAATCAGCCGATGACCAGCCGGATTGATGGCCTCTCAGCTGCTTGCGGGGATGCCGAGGAGGGAGGCGATGCGGGCGGCCGTGTCAGGAGCACCGTCGGCGAGGACGGTGGTGATGCCGAGCGCTTCGGCCGGGGGCAGGTTCCTCGGGTGGTCGTCCACGAACACGCACGCCTCGCCGGGCATTCCGAGCCGCTCCAGGGTGAGCCGGTAGATCGCCGGGTCGGGCTTGGCGATGCCCTCCCGCTCGGAGACCACCGTTACGTCGAACAAGTCCCACACTCCCAGGGCCTCGTACGGGTCGTACGGGGCCAGGCCGAAGGAGTTGGACAGCAGGGCGACCGTCAGGCCGGCCTGCCGCGCCGAGTGGGCGAGCGAGACCATGTCGTGGGCGGGTCGAACGCCCGCCCACGCCCGGCCCATCAGGTTCTCGTGCTCCGTGAGGCCGAGGATGGGCGCCACCTGCCGGTTCCACTCCGCCTGGTCGAGCCGCCCGGCTTCGAGCTCCGTGTACAGGCGGCCGGCCTCCAGGTCGAGGCCGAGAGTGTGCCGCCATGCGTCGGCGTCGAGGCCCTGGGCGAGGCACCAGGTGCGGTGGGCGGGCCCGGCATTGGCGGTGAGTACGCCGACGAAGTCCAGGATGAGGGCGGAGAAGGGACGTTCGGCTGTGGGGGAACCGGTGACGCTCGGGGTGGTCAGTGCCATGGCTCGCTCCGTCCTCCGGTGGGGTGGCTTCCGAGGGACCGTACCCGCTGGACCGCGATCACTTTCTGGCGTTGGTGCGCTTGGTCGGCTCCGCCGTGGTCGGGTCCTCGGGCCAGGGGTGGCGGGGGTAGCGACCCCTGAGATCCGCCCTGACGGCGTGGTAGCCGTTCTTCCAGAAGCCTTCCAGATCGCCGGTGATGGCGGCGGGGCGGCCGGCGGGGGAGAGCAACTGCACGGTGAGCGGGACCCTTCCGCCGGCCAATGAAGGGGCGGCCTTCCAGCCGAAGAGTTCCTGCAACTTGACGGCCAACACGGGCCGTTCGGTGCTGTAGTCGACCCGTATCTTCGATCCGCTGGGCACGGTGATGCGTTCGGGGGCCAGCTCGTCCAGGCGGCCGGCCTGGCCGCTTGCCCAGGGGAGGAGGCGTTGCAGGGCGTCCGTCGTGTTGATCCTGGCCAGGTCGGCGCGGCGGCGGGCGCGGGACAGTTCGGGTTCCAGCCACTCCTCGGCGCGTTCGAGCAGCGCGGAATCGGACACGTCCGGCCAGGGGTCGCCGATCGCCGCGTGGAGGAACGCCAGGCGTTCGCGCAGGTTGGACGGGAAGGTCAGCAGGGCGCTCACGCCCTCGCGGGTGAGGCCCTCGACGACGGCCGCCCGGACGAGCGCCCGGTCGGGCCGGGTCAGCGGCTTCTCGGCGAGTTCGATGGCGCCGAGGGACTCCACCCGGCGGGCGGTGACCTCGTCGCGCCGGGTGTCCCAGTGGACCTCCTCGCGTGCGCTCAGCAGGGACGCGCCCGCGAGCAGCGCGGTGTCCTCGTCGAGCGCCGCCGCGTGCAGCACCCGGGCCGAGTGCGACCCCGCCGGGCGGTCGGCCGCCGCGACGGCGAGCCAGGGAAGGGTGCCGAGCCGGGTGTCGCGGGAGAGTTCGGCGGCCGTCCCCGAGGCCATCAGGTACGGGCTGCGCTCGCCCGGTGCGGGCCGCTCGACCCTCGCCCGGGCGATGCGCTCCGGGAAGGCCAGGGCGACGACGAGGCCGACGGCGGTGGCGTCGGGCAGTCGGGTGGCGGGTTCGTCGGAGGTGGCGCGCTGCAGGCGGCGGACTTCGTCGCGCCAGCGTCCGGCGTAGGGGTCGGTGCCCGAACGAACCCCGCGCCACACCGCGGCGAGGTCGTCCCCCAGCGCCCGCGGCGGCTCCTCTGACAGCAGCGCGACCACCTCGGCCGCCCGGCGGGCGCCCACGGCGGGTGCGCCGTCGACCAGGGCCCGCCCCAGTCGCGGGTGCAGCCCGGTGCGGGCGAGCCGCACTCCGCGCTCGGTCGCCCGGCCGTCGGCGGAGACCGCCCCGAGGGCGACCAGGGTCTCCCGGGCGGCGGCCATCGCGCCGGCGGGCGGGGCGTCGGGCAGGGCGAG
The DNA here is from genome assembly GCF_000718025.1 of Kitasatospora purpeofusca. GTDB lineage: Bacteria > Actinomycetota > Actinomycetes > Streptomycetales > Streptomycetaceae > Kitasatospora > Kitasatospora purpeofusca. The sequence goes on along the minus strand of NZ_JODS01000001.1, from coordinate 317,099 downwards.
TCCGGTGGCGTCCGGGTCGCCCCAGCAGGCCACCTGGAGGGCGAACGGGGTGAGGTCGGCGAGCGCGATCTCGGGGGTGGGGAAGCGGGCGGCGCGGGCGTCCTCGGCCTCGTGCCAGCAGCGGTAGACGGTGCCGGGCGCCTCGCGGCCCGCGCGGCCGGCGCGCTGGCGGGCGGCGGCGAGCGAGGCGCGCACGGTGACCAGGGCGGCGAGGCCCCGGGCGTGGTCGGTGCGCGGTTCCCGGGCGAGTCCGGCGTCGACCACGATCCGCACGCCGGGCACGGTGAGGGAGGATTCGGCGACGGCGGTGGCGAGGACGACGCGACGCCCCGGCGAAGGGGTGAGCGCCGCGTCCTGGACGGCCTGCGGCGCGCGCCCGTGCAGTTGCAGCACCTCGGCCGGGACCCCGCCCAACTGCCCGGCGACCCGGGCGATCTCGCCGACGCCGGGCAGGAAGCAGAGCACGTCCCCGTCCCGTTCGTCCAGGGCCCGCCGGACCACCGCCGCGACGTGGTCGAGCAGTGCGAAGTCCACCCGGGTGCCGTGCGCGGGCCGGACGGCGCGCGGCGGCGGCGCCCACACCACCTCGACCGGGTGCGAGACGCCGTGCGCCTCGACCACCGGCGCGCCGTCCAGGAGTTCGGCCCAGGCGGCGGTGTCGGAGGTGGCGGAGGCGCAGACGATCCGCAGTTCGGGCCGCAGGGCGGCGCGGACGTCGAGCAGGAAGGCGAGCGCGGTGTCCGCGTCCAGGTGCCGTTCGTGGCACTCGTCGAGCACGACGACGTCGACGCCGGGCAACTCCTGGTCGCGCTGGAGGCGTTGCAGCAGCACGCCGGTGGTGACCACCTCGACCACGGTCTCCGGGCCGACGCGGCGCTCGCCGCGCACGGTGTACCCGACCTCGCGGCCCACGGAGGAGCCGAGCAGCCAGGCCATCCGCCGGGCGGCGGCCCGGACGGCGAGCCGGCGCGGTTCGGCGACCAGGACCCGGCGCACGGGCCGGCCGTCGGCGAGCAGCCCGGCCAGGGCGAGCGGCACCAGGGTGGTTTTGCCGGTGCCGGGCGGCGCGGCGAGGACGGCGGTGCCCGGTCCGTCCAGCGCCTCGTGCAGCGCGGGCAGGGCGGTGCGGACGGGCAGGTCGTGCCAGGAGGGGTTCGACAAGCGGCTCAGCCCCGCTCGGCGACGAAGATCGCGGTGCCGGGGATGAGCCGCCCGCGCAGCGGCGACCAGCCGCCCCAGTCCTGCTCGTGTCCTTCCGGCCACTCCGGTTCGACGAGGTCGACCAGCCGGAAGCCGGCGGCGACGAGTTCGCGGACCCGGTCGCCGAGCGTGCGGTGGTGTTCGACGTAGGTGGCGCGGCCCTGCTCGTCCTCCTCGACGTAGGGGGTGCGGTCGAAGTAGGAGGAGACGGCGGTGAGGCCCTCGACGCCGGGTTCGTCGGGGAAGGCCCAGCGGATCGGGTGGGTGACCGAGAAGACCCAGCGCCCGCCCGGTCGCAGCACCCGGTGCACCTCGCGCATCAGGGCCTCGGTGTCGGCGCTGAACGGCACGGCGCCGTAGGCGGAGCAGGCGAGGTCGAAGGCGCCGTCGGCGAACGGGAGGACGGCGGCGTCGGCCTGGACCACGGGCACGGGTGCGGCGCCGCGGGCGAGGTCGATCCGGCGGGAGTGCTGGAGCTGGCGGTAGGAGATGTCGAGGGCGACCGGGCGGGCGCCGCGGGCGGCCAGCCAGCGCGAGCACTGGGCGGCGCCGGCGCCGATCTCCAGCACGCTGCGGCCGGCGACGTCGCCGAGCAGGCGGGCGTCGGCCTCGTCGAGGCCCTCGGGGCACCAGGTGAAGCGGTCGTCGCCGAGGAACTCGCCGTGCTCGTCCTGGTACTCGTCGGCGTTGCGGTCCCACCAGTGGCGGCTGGCGCGGCTGCTCTCGCCGGCGCCGGCGGACCTCCTTACCGCGTCGTCGCCGTCCTCGTCAAGATCGTCGGGCTCGGGGAGGGGGGTGCCGGTCACGGTGAGAAGGCCCATCGCGTAGGGTGTCGTCTGCGGAAGCGCCGCTGTCGCGATCCGGTCCGAGAGGGCCGGGGTCCCGGCGGTGGCATCCGGGGAAGGGGTCCCTTCGGCCGCCACCTAACGGTGCGCAATCGGAGGATATGGCCTGTTCCATGCCGGGCTCCACCGTCTTGCCGTTGTTGGCGTTGACCGTGCCTGGCCGTCCCCGTATGCTACAAGTTGCGCTGCGGGCCTGCGCGCCTCGGACGGAGCAGGTCGCGCTCGCATCTGTCGAAGACCCCACGGTCGCAAGACGGACGCCGATTCTCCCGTGCTGCGGGATTCCCGGTGCTCCGTGTTCTTGGCTGTCCGGCTTTCGGTGGGAGCGATACGGGCCCTCCGCGTGGCATTACCTACGACTTTCATGTCCGTACCGGAGCCCTTTTCCTAATGACGAGCCCCACCGACTCCTCCCTCAGCACCACCCCGCAGGTCGCGCTGAACGACATCGGCGACGCCGAGGCGTTCCTGGCCGCGATCGACGAGACCATCAAGTACTTCAACGATGGCGACATCGTCGAGGGCGTCATCGTGAAGGTCGACCGTGACGAGGTTCTCCTCGACATCGGTTACAAGACCGAGGGCGTCATCCCGTCCCGCGAGCTGTCGATCAAGCACGACGTCGACCCGCACGAGGTCGTCGCCGTCGGCGACAACATCGAGGCCCTGGTTCTCCAGAAGGAGGACAAGGAGGGTCGTCTCATCCTGTCCAAGAAGCGCGCTCAGTACGAGCGTGCCTGGGGCACGATCGAGAAGATCAAGGAAGAGGACGGGATCGTCACCGGTACCGTCATCGAGGTCGTCAAGGGTGGTCTCATCCTCGACATCGGCCTCCGTGGCTTCCTGCCGGCCTCGCTCGTCGAGATGCGTCGCGTCCGCGACCTCCAGCCCTACGTGGGCAAGGAGCTCGAGGCCAAGATCATCGAGCTGGACAAGAACCGCAACAACGTGGTCCTGTCCCGCCGTGCCTGGCTGGAGCAGACCCAGAGCGAGGTCCGCCAGACCTTCCTCACCACCCTGCAGAAGGGTCAGGTGCGCTCCGGCGTCGTCTCCTCCATCGTCAACTTCGGTGCCTTCGTGGACCTGGGTGGCGTCGACGGCCTGGTGCACGTCTCCGAGCTGTCCTGGAAGCACATCGACCACCCGTCCGAGGTTGTCGAGGTCGGCCAGGAGGTCACCGTCGAGGTTCTCGACGTTGACATGGACCGCGAGCGCGTCTCCCTGTCGCTGAAGGCGACCCAGGAGGACCCGTGGCAGCAGTTCGCCCGTACCCACCAGATCGGCCAGGTCGTTCCGGGTAAGGTCACCAAGCTGGTTCCGTTCGGTGCGTTCGTCCGCGTGGACGAGGGCATCGAGGGTCTGGTCCACATCTCCGAGCTGGCCGAGCGCCACGTCGAGATCCCGGAGCAGGTCGTCCAGGTCGGCGACGAGATCTTCGTCAAGGTCATCGACATCGACCTCGAGCGTCGCCGCATCAGCCTCTCGCTGAAGCAGGCCAACGAGGCGCTGGGTGCCAACCCGGCCGAGGTCGAGTTCGACCCGACCCTCTACGGCATGGCCGCGTCGTACGACGACCAGGGCAACTACATCTACCCGGAGGGCTTCGACCCCGAGGCGAACGACTGGCTGCCCGGCTTCGAGAAGCAGCGCGAGGAGTGGGAGCGGCAGTACGCCGAGGCCCAGACCCGCTTCGAGCAGCACCAGGCCCAGGTCATCAAGAGCCGCGAGGCCGACGCGGAGGCTGCTGCCGAGGGTGGCGACGCCGTTGCCGCCGCGGCCGGTGGCTCCTACTCGTCCAGCAGCGACGAGGGCTCGGGCGCCCTGGCCTCGGACGAGGCCCTGGCCGCCCTGCGCGAGAAGCTGGCCGGCGGCCAGAGCTGAAGCTCTGCCCCTGCCGCTGAGGCCGGTTAGCGCCGGCTGATCAGCGCTCGGTGTCATCGATGAACCCCGCTCGGTTTCCGAGCGGGGTTCATTGTTTTTCGGCCTTCATTATTTATTCCTTATGTGCTGGATTTTTGTGATTAGGGGCTCATCGGATGCCTATGGGTGATTCGGGACCTAGGGCCTACCTTGGGATGAGTTGCCCGATGGGTCGCTCACCCGGCCCCACACGCTAGGCACCCCACGCATATGCGCCGTCGCTCTGCCGTGACCTCCGCTTCCCCCCTCATGTCCGACGCCGGGACGTCCGCCGACCCCCGGGTCGCCGGACGTCTCGCCGCCCTCGGCCGGTTCTGCTACCGGCAGCGGCGCTGGGTGCTCGGTTTCTGGGCGGTCGTGCTGGTCATAGGCGTGCTGATCGGCGGACGGGTCTTCGAGGGCACGGTGGCCGGCGCCTCCTCCGCCTCCGCCGAGTCGGACCGGGGCAGCGCCGTCGTCGCCGCCGCCGACCCGGCCCGGGGCACCGTAACCGCCGTGGTGGACGGCCGGCCCGTGGACGACACGGCCGTCCGCGACGCCGTCACCCGGGCCACCGCCGAGATCGCGGCCCTGCCCGGCGTCTCCTCGGCCGTCGACGCCTACGGGCCCGGCCCGGGCGCCGAGGCGCTCCGCTCGGCCGACGGCACCGCGAGCCTGGTCTCGGTGCGGATGGCCGACACCAGTACCTCCGCGCAGGCCACCGCCGTGAACCAGCGGCTGGCCGCGATCCAGTCCGAGGTCCAGCCCGGTGGCGGCAAGGTCACCGTCGGCGGGGACCTCGTGCTCCAGGACGAGGTCAAGAAGCAGACCGAGAAGGACACCCGCTTCGGCGAGATCGTGACCCTGCCGCTCACCCTGATCGTGATGGTCCTGGTGTTCGGGGGCCTGGCCGCCGCGAGCCTGCCGGTGATCGGCGCCGTCGCCTCGGTGGGCGGGGCACTGCTGGCCATGTTCGGCTTCAGCAGGATCATGGACATCGACACCAGCGTGCTGCCGATCGCCACCGTGCTGGGGCTCGGGCTCTCGATCGACTACGCGCTGCTCATGGTGAATCGTTTCCGCGAGGAACGCGGGCACGGAGCGCCGATCGCCGCCGCCGTGGAGCGGACCGCCGCCACCGCCGGGCGCACCGTCGCCTTCTCCGGACTGACCGTCGCCGTCGCCCTGTCCGGGCTGTTCGTCTTCACCAGCCCGGTGCTCGGGGCGGTCGCCGCGGCCGGGGTGAGCGTCGTGGTGATCGCGGTGGCCGCCGCGCTGACGCTGGTGCCCGCGCTGCTCGGCTTCGCCGGGCGCCGGATCAGGACGCCTTCCGCGCCCGTCCCCGACGAGGGCTTCTTCAGCCGGACCGTGCGCCGGGTCCGCAAGCGGGCCGTGCTGGTCGCGCTGGTGTGCACCGGGGTGCTGCTGGCCGCCGGGGCGCCGTTCCTGCACGCCGAGATGCGCAACTCCGGGGCCGCCGTACTGCCCGCCTCCTCGGCCGGCCGGCAGGTCGCCGAGACCGTCGACCAGCGTTTCCCGCAGGCCTCGGCCGCCCCGATCACGGTGGTGGTGCAGAGCGGTGCGACGGTCGCCCAGGCCTACGCGGACGACGTGGTGTCCCAGCTGCCCGGCGTCAGCGGGGTGCGGGCCGTCACCCCGGTGAGCGACACCGTCTCCACCATTGACGTCCTGGTGCACGGCGACCCGCAGGGCGGCGAGGCCAAGAAGGTCGTCGAGGAACTGCGCGCGGACCGGGGCGGGCTGACCACCCAGGTGACCGGCGGGGCGGCCTCGGTGGTCGACTTCCAGGACGAACTGCTCACCCGGGGGCCGATCGCGCTCGGCCTGGTCGCCCTCGGCACGCTGATCCTGCTCTTCCTGATGACCGGCTCGGTGGTGATGCCGGTCAAGGCCCTGCTGATGAACCTGCTCTCACTGGGCGCCTCGCTCGGCGCGCTGACCCTGGTCTTCCAGGACGGCTGGTTCAGCGGCCTGCTCGGCTTCAGTCCGACCGGCGGACTGGAGACCTTCATCCCGGTCCTGGTGTTCGCCTTCGCCTTCGGGCTGTCGATGGACTACGAGGTCTTCCTGCTGGCCCGGATCAAGGAGCTGCGGGACAAGGGCCACAGCTGCACCCGGGCGGTGGAGCTGGGTGTCCAGCGCAGCGGTCGGATCATCACCTCGGCGGCACTGCTGATGGTGATCGTCTTCGCCGGCTTCGCCCTCGGCGACATGCTGATGGTCAAGCAGATGGGCATCGCGTTGGCGGTCGCCGTGGCGGTCGACGCGACCCTGGTCCGCTGTCTGCTGGTGCCGGCCGCGATGAGCTTCTTCGGCGAGTTCAACTGGTGGGCGCCGCGACCGCTGCGGCGGCTGCACGACCGGTTCGGGCTGAGCGAGCACGTCGAGCTGCCGGAGCTGGCCCCGGCCGTGCTGCCGGCGCAGCGTCCGGCGGAGGAACTGGTCGGCACCGGCTCGTAGTCGCCCGGAGCCGGCTCGGCGGGCCCCGTGGTCTCCCGGGGCGGGGGCGACGGTCGGGCCCGGTCGCGGTCGGGGCGGTCGCGGTCAGGGCAGGCGGCGGAGCAGGCCGACAGCGCTGCGCAGGGTCTCGCGCTCCTCGGAGGTGAGGCGGGCCTCGATCGCCTCGGCGATCCGCGCCTCGCGGCGGGCGCGCTGCTCGGACAGGGCGGCGCGGCCGGCCTCGGTGGCGGTGACCAGCAGCTTGCGGCGGTCGGTGGTGTGCGGCTGCTGGGTGACCAGGCCGGCCTCGGTGAGCAGCGCGACCGTGCGGGCCATCGACTGGTGCCGGACGCGCTGCAGGACGGCCAGTTCGGCGACGGTGTACGCGCGGTCGTCGCGGACCAGCAGTCCGAGTACGCCGGCCTGGTTCTGCGGCAGCGTGTCGTCGGGGCGCAGTGCGCGGACCAGTTCGCCGATGGCGCCGCGCAGGTCGGCGGCGAGTTCGAGGGTCTCGGGGTGCGGGCTGTTCACGGGAGAAGCCTACCCCGAAGATCTACAGCAAAACTGTGCAGCTTTGCTGTATGTTCTGCCTATGCGGATCACCAAGTTCGGACATGCCTGTGTACGCCTCGAGCACGGGGGGACGACCGTGGTCGTCGACCCCGGATCGTTCACCGATCCCGCCGCCCTGGCCGGCGCGGACGCCGTCCTGATCACCCACGAGCACGTCGACCACTTCGAGGAGGCCCGGCTGCGGGCCGCCCTGGAGGCGGATCCGGAGCTGCGGGTGTGGACCAACACGGATGTCGCCGGGAAGCTGGACGGGGTCGGCCGGCGGGTGACGGCGGTCGGCGAGGGTGACGCCTTCGACGTCGGCGGGATCCCGGTCTCGGTGCACGGCGAGTGGCACGCGGTCATCCACCCGGACATCCCACTGGTGCGGAACATCGGCTTCCTGTTCGGCGGACGGCTGTTCCACCCCGGCGACGCGCTGCTCGTCCCGCCGGCTCCGGTGGACACCCTGCTGCTGCCGATCGCCGCGCCGTGGACCAAGGTCGGCGAGCTGGTCGACTACGTCCGGGAGGCCGGTGCGCGGCAGGCGGTGCCGGTGCACGACGCGGTGCTCAGCCCGGTCGGCCTCGCCGTGCACACCCGGCTGCTCGGCCCGGGCGGACCGGGTGGCGCGGAGCTGCGCACCCTGGGCGAGGGCGAGAGCCTCGACGTGGGGTGAGTCCCCGGATCCCGGGGCGGCGGAGTGGTCCGGGGTGACGTCGCGGGGTGACGTCCTCGGGCTGACGTCCCCGGGCTGCCGTCCCGGGGTGACGGGAGGGCGGTGCGCGCCGGTAGCCTGACGCCATGCTGAAGATCGGACTGACGGGTGGCATCGGCGCGGGCAAGAGCGAGGTCTCGCGGCTGCTCGCCGCCCATGGCGCGGTGATCGTGGACTCCGATGTGATCGCCCGCGAGGTGGTCGCCCCCGGGACGCCCGGCCTCGCGGCCGTGGCCGCCGAGTTCGGCCCGGGCGTGCTCGCGGCGGACGGCTCGCTGGACCGGCCCGCCCTCGGCGCGGTCGTCTTCGCCGATCCGGCCCGGCTGAAGGCGCTGAACGCGATCGTCCACCCGCTGGTCCGGGCGCGGTCCGCCGAACTGGAGTCGGCGGCCGCGCCGGACGCGGTGGTGGTGCACGACGTGCCGCTGCTGGCCGAGAACGGTCTCGGCCCGCTGTACGACCTGGTGGTCGTGGTCGACGCGGCGGACGAGGTGCGGATCGACCGGCTGGTCGAGCTGCGCGGCATGACCGAGGACGAGGCCCGGGCCCGGATGGCGGCCCAGGCGAGCCGGGCGGACCGGCTGGCGATCGCCGATCTGGTGATCGACAACAGCGGCCCGCTGTCGGAGCTGGCCCCCCGGGTCGACGAGGTCTGGGAGCGGCTGACCGCCCGGCGCTGACCACGCGCCGACCCTGCACCGGCGCCGCTCGGGTGGCTCGCCCCGCTCAGGCCGCGGTGGCGTGGCCCACGGCCGCGGCCGCGAAGGCCCGGATCATCGGGTGCGCCTTGGTGCCGTCCCCGGCGAGCTCCGGCTGGAACAGCGAGGCGAGGAAGAACGGGTGCTCCTGCTCCGGCAGCTCCAGGATCCGCAGCTCGCCCCCGTCGTCCGCGCCGGTGAACCGCAGACCTCCCGCGCGAAGACGTTCCAGATAGCCGTCGTTCAGCCCGTACGCGCAGTGGTACCGCTCCACGGTGCGCGGTGCGCCGAGCACCCGTTCGGCCAGCGAGCCGGGGGTCAGCCGGACGGCACCCTCGTGCCCCACCAGGGAGCAGCTGAGCGGCACGATCACCCGGTCCGCCTCCTCCGGGTTGCTCTCGCCGTGCGCGGCGCCGTCGATGCCGCAGACGTGCCGGGCGTACTCCAGCACCGCGTGCTGGAAGCCGGCGCAGGTGCCGAGGAAGGGGATGCGCCGCTCGCGGGCGGTGCGGACGGCGGCGACCGCGCCGTCCTCGCTGCGGTACGGGCTGCCGGGCAGCAGCCAGACCGCGTCGAAGCCGTCGAGCGCGCCGGGGGCCGCGGCGTCCTCGGTGGGGATCCAGTAGGCGTCCAGGACGAGCTGCTCGCGGGTGGCGAGCGCGTCGAGCAGCCCCGGGATGCGGGCGTGCGAGCGGACGGCGGCCGAGCGGTCGCCGACCAGGGCCAGGCGGGAGGTGGGATGCGTCATGCGGTTATCCTGACCGCCGACGCGGCATCAGCGCCAACGATGATTCCTTACCTCTCGATCAGTGGATGTGATGGCAGATGGAGCCGCAGCAGCTGCGCACCTTCGTCACGGTGGCCCGGCTGGGCTCGTTCTCAGACGCGGCCCGCGAACTCGGCTACACCCAGTCCGCGGTCTCCCAGCAGATCGCGGCGCTGGAGGCGGACCTCGGCACGGCCGTGCTCCACCGCCGCCCGGTCGGGCCGACCGGTGCCGGTGAACGCCTGCTGGAGCACGCCGGGGCGCTGCTGCTGAGGATTGATGCGGCGCGCGCCGACATCGCGCGCCTGGCGGGTGCCGCGAGCGCCCGTCTCGCGGTCGGGGCCACCCCGCTGGCGGTCGGGGTGGAACTGGGGCGCGCGCTCGCCGAGGTGCGCCGGGCGTATCCGGCGGTGGACCTGACGGTGCGGGTGGTCGCCCAGGACGTGCTGCCCGCCGAGGTCGCCACCGGCGCGGTCGACCTCGCGCTCGTCGACGGCCCGGCCGCGCCCAGCGACCCGCTCCCGCTGCCGGACGTGGGCCCGCTCGCCACCGTCGCCGTCGCCGAACAGCCGCTCGTCGTCGCGCTGCCGTCCGGCCACCCGCTCGCCGGGCGCTCCGGCCTGGCGCTCGCGGACCTGTCCGCCGCCCACTGGCTGGACGCCCCGGGCCTCGCCCCGACCGCCGCCCGGTTGAGCGCCGCCACCGGCGTCGAGGGCTACCGGCCCGCCGCCCGCTACCTGGGCACCGATGTGCGTGGGCTGCTCGCCCTGGTCGCGGCCGGGCACGGGCTGGCGCTGCTGCCCGCCACCGCCCTGGCCGGGGTCCCGGACGTGGCGGCGGTGCCGGTCCGGGCTCCCCGCCTGGTGCACCGGACGGAACTGGTGCACGGCGCGCTGCCGGAGGGGCCCGCCGCGCTGCTGGCCCGGCTCCTGGCGGGGGACCGGGGCGGGGCATCCCGCCCGGAGGTGTGACGGCTCAGCCGACGATGCGGGCGCCGGGACAGCAGGGCCCCTCGACCTGGTAGCACACGTAGCGCAGGCAGCCGAGGCAGACCGAGATGTTCTCCAGTCGCCAACTCTGGCCGTGGCAGGCGCAGTCGGCCCGTTCGCGCAGCAGCGCGTCCCACCCGTCGGCGCCGCCGTTGGCGGCGAAGGCCGCGGCGACGTACTCCGCGGTCGCCGGGTCGTCCTCGGTGGTGCCGCGCCGGGCGGCGTCCAGGTGCCAGCAGTAGAGGGCGAGCAACGGCCGCCCGTCGACCAGGCGGTAGCGGGCCCGCCCGTCGTCCTCCCAGTCCCGGACCAGCCGGGCGACCCGTTCGGGGAACGGTCGCGCGGGGTCGAGGAGGCGGCGGTTTCCCTGCGGCGGTAGCGGCTCGGCGGTCATGTGGTCCCCTTTCCGGGGCCCACGGTAGGGTGTCACGTGGTGAAGTCACCGGCCGGGGTGGGGTGTTGGGCGGATCGCCGGGCTAGGAGCAGGTGGTGCCCTCGGCCGGCACCTTGTCGGCCAGCAGGTACTGGTCGACGACCTGCTTGAGGCAGGCGTTGCCGGAGTCGTAGCCGCCGTGGCCCTGGCCCTGGAGGGTGACCTGGACCCCGACGCCCGCGCCGAGCTGCCGCGCCATCGCCCCGGCGCCCTCGTACGGGGTGGCCGGATCGCCGGTGTTGCCGATGACGACGATCGGTGCCGAGCCCGCGGCGGACACCTCGGGGAGGTCGGCGCTCCCCTGGACCGGCCAGCCGGTGCAGGAGGTCAGGCCCCAGGCGGTGAAGTCTCCGAACACCGGCGAGGCCTGGCGGAACGTGGGCAGCAGCCCCTGGACGTCGGCGGCGGTGTAGCGCGACCTGTCGTCGGCGCAGCTGATCGCCCGGTTGGCGGCGGACTGGTTGCTGTAGTGGCCCTGCTGGTCGCGGCCGGAGTAGGCGTCGGCGAGCGCGAGCAGGGTGGTGCCGGTGCCGCCCCGCATCGCCTCCTGGAGGCCGATGGAGAGGGCGTTCCAGGTGTTCGGGTTGTAGAGCGCGGCGGCGATGCCGGTGACCGCGAGGTCCTGGGTCAGCCTGCGGTTGCTGTCGGTGGGCAGCGGGGCGGTGTCGAGGCCGTTCAGCAGGTCGGTGATGCGCCGGGTGCCCTCGTCGCCGCCCTGGCCGGTCGGGCAGGACGGCCCGGCCTGGGCGGCGCACGCCTTCATGAAGTTCTCCAGGGCGAGTTGGAAGCCCTTCGCCTGGCCGAGCGCGCTCTGCACCGGGTCCTTGGTCGGGTCGACGACGGCGTCCATCACCAGGTGGCCGACGTTGCCCGGGTACTGGTGCGCGTAGACGCCGCCGAGTTCGGTGCCGTAGGAGATGCCGAAGTAGTGCAGTTTCGCGTCGCCGAGCACCTGGCGCATCAGGTCGAGGTCGCGGGCGGCCGAGACGGTGTCGACGTGGGGCAGGACGGCGCCGGAGTTCTGCTCGCAGGCGGCGGCGTAGGCGGAGCCGGCCGCGTCGAGCGCGGTGGTCTCGGCCTGGTCGTCGGGCGAACCGTCGACGGCGGCGGAGGCGTCCGTGGCGGCGTCGTCCAGGCACCGCACGCCCGCGCTGTTGCCGACCCCGCGCGGGTCGAAGCTCACCAGGTCGTAGCGGGCGTTGAGGTCGGCGTAGTCCTTGGCGAGAGCGGGCAGGGTGGCGACGCCGGAGCCGCCGGGACCGCCGAAGTTGTAGATCAGCGAGCCGATCCGGGGCTGCCCGCCGGTGCCGGTGGCCACGGCCCGGATCAGGGCCAGGTCGATGGTCCGACCGTCGGGCTTCGCGTAGTCCAGCGGGGCCTTGAGCGTGGCGCACTCCCAGGGCGCGCCCGGGGCCGAGCCGTCGCCGCCCTGGGCGGTGGAGGGTGCCGGGCAGGGCTGCCAGCCGAGCTGCTGGCCGGTGAGCGAGGCCGGCAGCGGCGGGACGCCCGCGCTGGTGGAGGCTGCGGGAGCAGTGGCTGCGGCGGAGGCGGAGGCGGTGGACGGCCCGGACGTCGCGGAGCCGGTGCCGGAGCCGGTGCCGCTCTCGCAGGCGGCCGTGGCGGTGGCCAGGACCGCGGCGAGGCCGAGGGCCCCGGCGCCGCGTACGACAGGGTGCATGGAGGGTCCGTTCCTGGGATCGCGGCGGGGTCGCGGCGGGGTTGCGGGCGGGCGGCGGTGGCGGCCGCGGGGCTGCTGCGGCGTCAGCCTAGGGACGGGGCGCGCCCGGCGCGGGGCGACGCGCCGTCGGCCGGGGGCCGTGCGGGTGGTCCGGCGCGGCGGGGGAGGGGCGGGCGCAGGGGTTGCCGAAGTCCGGGTGGCTCGTTGTTCCTGCCGTGAGCCCTGACTTTTCCGCCCGTGGCGGTTGTGAAGAAACGATTCTGCATGCCCGCGTCGCTGTTCCGGCGGTGCGCACCATCCGGAGGCGGTCATGACGTACGACAGCCCGCGTGTCCCCGCGCAGTACGCCCCCGGTGACGGCTGCGCCGTCGCGCTCGACCTCCGGGTCGCCGTCTGCCCCGGCCTGACCGTCTCCGTCGCGGCCCGGCTGCGATACCACACCGCCGACCCCTACGCCGTCTTCCTCGACAACCACACCGACCTCGCCACGCCCATCACCTGGGTGTTCGCCCGCGACCTGCTCGCCACCGGACTGCACGGCTGGTCCGGGATCGGCAGCGTCTCGGTCCACCCCGGCGTGGACGAGCGGCTCGACTCCGTCTTCATCACCCTCACCGGCGAGGGGAGCAGCGTGGTCCTGCGGGCCCCCGCCGAGCGGGTCCGGGCGTTCCTCGCCCGCACCGAGAGCCTGGTCCCGATCGGGCGGGAGCGCACCCACCTCGACCTGGACGGCCTGCTGCGGCGGTTGTACGAGGGCGGCGCCGCCTCGCCGGGTCCGTGAGGCACCGGGCGCGCTACTGCCTGCGGGGCGCGCTACCGCTGCCCCGCGCCCCCGCCGGGTGTGCGAGTGCCCGGGCGGCGGCCCGGTGCCGGGGCGCCCGGGTCGGCCAGCACCTCCCGGTAGGGCGCGAGCAGGGCCGCCACCGGGTCGCTCCCACCGGCCCCGGCCCCGGGTCCGGTCACGCCTGCCCGGTGGTCTCCGGGCGCAGCGCGCGGACGGCGAACAGCGTGGTGAGGTGCGGCGAGCCGAAGTACAGCGGCAGTCGCCCGGTGCGGAAGTAGCCGCCGGCCGGCCAGGAGCCGTCCGGGAGCTGGGTGTCGGCCAACCGGCGGCGCAGTTCGGGCAGTTCGGCGGTCCCGCCCGCGTACTCGCCGGCGATCACGAGCAGCGCCACCGCAAGCGGTGTGTCGGCGGTCTGGGTGGTCACGTGCCCCACCGCCCGCCGCACCGGCTCGGCGAGTTCGGGCACGACGGTGGATGCCCGGGCGGCGGCGTGCAGGAAGGCCTCCGGGGCGGCGTAGTTGAGGGTGCCGGTGCGCGGGCCGTTGAGGTGCTCGACGACGTAGCGGAGCGTCGCCTCGGCCGCCGGGTGCGGCAGCCGGCCGACGGCGCCCGGGAGGTGCAGGGCGAACAGGACGTTGGCGGCAGAGACGGCGTCGTAGCGGCGCCCGCGGGCGGGGCTGCTGTCGCTGTCCTCCCAGTAGGCCGGTATCGGACCGTCGTCCGGGCCTATCTGGGTGTCGAGCAGCTCGCGGGCCAGGTCGTCCAGTTCGGCCGGTGCGAGCAGCCCGTGCCGGGCCAGTCCGGCGGCCGCGACGGCGGTGCTGCCCGTGTCGGCGGGGGACGGGCGGTCGGGCGGGAAGATGCGGTAGCGCCGCGCCTCCGGCTCGCGGTACCGGGCGACCTGCGGCGCCAGCGCGGCGACCAGTTCGCGCTCCTCGGCCCGCCCGGAGTCCGGCCGCAGCAGCGCGAGCCCCCACATCGCGGAGAGGCCCTCGTCGTCCGGGTCGAACCCGAGATCCTCCCCGTGGGTGACGAGCAGGTGGCGGCGCCCGTCGGCGCCGCTGAGCGGTCTGCGCAGCTCCGGGTCGGCGCCGGGCCGGGCGGACGGCAGCCCAGCGGGCCCCAATGCCCGGTGGAGGAAGCCCAGTCCGCGCCCGACGGCGTCGTCCCACGGCGTTTCGTCGGCGGACATCGCGTCCCGTCCCCTCATCGCTGCCGGCCGGCGGATCGGCCGACCGGCCCCCGCCCTGTCCACCCTCCTTCCTGCCCGGTCGTGGCGCCCGCATGCCTCAGCCGGCGAGCGGCCTGCGGAACAGGCCGGTGAGCAGCACGGGCAGGCCGAAGAGCGGGGACGCGGGCTCCTGCGGGACCATCGGCCGGATCTCCAGCTCCGTGAACCCGGCGAAGATCCAACGGAGTTCGTCCGGTGTGAAGGCCAGCCCGCCGTCCAGCCGCCCGTTGCGGTACAGCTCGGCGTCCGGCAGCTCCGAACCCATCTCGCCGGCCGCGAAGCAGGTCAGCCCGAAGTACCCGCCCGGTGCGAGGACGCGCTCCAGCAGGGCCAGGTAGCTGATCCGGCGGTGCGGCGGGAGGTGGTGCAGGCAGCCCGAGTCGTACACCAGGTCGTACTGGGGGAGGGGCAGTTCGGCGCTGAAGATGTTGCCGTGGTGGAAGCGCGGGGCGACGCCCGCCGCGTCCGCGCGCTCGCGCGCCCAGGCGAGGGCGGTCGCCGAGAGGTCGACGGCGTCCACCTCGAAGCCGCGCGAGGCGAGGTGCACGGCGTTGCGGCCGGCCCCGCAGCCGAGGTCCAGCACCCGTGCGCCGGGCGGCAGCAGGCCGCCGTCGAGCCGAGCGACGAGGTTCTCGTCCGGCTTGTCGACGAAGAACGGCCGCCCCGAGGCCCGGTCGGCGTAGAAGCCGTCCCACCAGTCGGCGGCCCGGTCGGTCCAGCGGTCCGCCTCGGGGCGGAAGAGCCCGTCGAGCAGGTCGAGGACGTCGTCGACGGAGCGGATGGCGCGGTTCAAGGGCGGGCCTTTCGGTGGGGTGGGATGCTCCCAGCCTAGGAGTCCGCGGCCGTACTCTCACCCCCGATTCCCTGCGCCGAAAGGGCCGTTGAGCCCCGCTGCGGCCCCGGTCGGACGTCCTCCGTCCTGGCCCCCGGACCCCGGGACGGGCGACCGGCCGCACCGTGCCGCAGGCCCGGGAAAGGGCGTTCGGGCGGGCCGCCGGAGCCCGCCGGACGGGGGTGCCGGATCACATGTCGATCACGTTCCGGAGGCCGCTCCGCCCGCGTCCCGAGTCACGCTCAGGTGCCGTCGGCCGCACCGGCGGAGAGGAGTTCGCAGTCGGCGAAGTTCATGCAGCCGCAGGCGAGGCAGGCCGCGACGGCGTCCCGGAGCTGCTGGGTCTGCCGGACGACGCGGTCGAGCTCGGGGAGCTTGCGTTCGGCCAGGGCGCGCCACTGGCGGGTGGTGCCGCGGGTGGTGGAGGTGTCCAGCAGCCCCCGGATCTCGGCCAGCGTGAAGCCCGCCCGCTGGGACATCCGGATCAGGGCGACCCGGCGCAGCGTGGCCGCCGGCCAGACCCGGCGGCCGCCCTCGCGCCGGGCGGCGGGCAGCAGGCCGAGGCTCTCGTAGTACCGCAGCGCCGAGGGCCGCAGCCCGGTCTGCCGGGCCAGCTCCCCGATACCGACATCCTGCACGTCCGCCCCGTTCCCCGGTTCCGCTTGACTTCAAGCGCGCGTGAACCGCTTGCCTGGCCCGCATGATCTCATCCGCACCACTGGTCCGGCGGCTTCCCCCGGCCTACCGTCCGCTGTTCGCCCCCGGCCCGTTCCGCCGGCTGCTCCCCGCGCTCGCGGTGTCCGACCTCGGGGACGGCATGAGCGCCGTGGCCGTGCCGTGGCTCGCGCTGCAACTGGCCCCGCCCGGGCAGACCGGGCTGTACGTCGGGGCCGCCGTCGCCGCCTACGTCCTGCCCGGCGCGCTCGGTGCGCTGCTGCTCGGCCGTTGGCTGCGCGGACTGCCCGCGCGGCGCCTGATCCGGGCGGACGCGTGGACGCGCGCGGCGCTGCTGGGCGCGATCCCCGTCGGGTGGGCGTTCGGTGTGCTGGGGCCCTGGCTGCTGCTGGTCCTGCTGGCCGGTTCCTCGCTGCTGCACGGGTGGGGCGCGAGCGCCAGGTACGCCCTGGTGGCCGAGGTGCTCCCGGCGGATCGGCGGCTGGCGGCCAACGCGCTGCTCAGCACGAGCGGCTGGGTGGCGATGATCGCCGGACCGGCGCTGGCGGGGACGCTGACGGCGGTGGTCGCGCCGGCCTGGGTGCTCGGGCTGGACGCCCTGTCGTTCGCGGTGCTGGCGGTCGGTGCCGGGAGGCTGTCCGCCGTCCCCGCTGCCGTCCCCGCCTCCGTTCTGGACCGGCCGGAGCGGGAGGCCGTGCCGCGCGGCGAGGGGCTGCGGGTACTGCGGACCAGGCCGGAGCTGCTGGCCCTGCTCGTTCTGACCTGGCTGTTCAACCTGGCCTGGGGCCCCGTGGAGGTCGCGCTGCCGCTGTTCGTCGGGCAGGAGCTGGCGGCCGGGCCCGGTCTGCTCGGCACCTACTGGGCGGCCTTCGGGGTCGGGGCGGTGCTGGGCGCGCTGGCCGTCGGCATGCTGCGCCGCGGCGCGGTCCGGCGGGTGCTGCTGGGGATCGTCGCCGCGCACGGCGTCGCCCTGCTGTCGTTCGCGCCGCCCGGCCCGGCCGTGGTCTCGGTGGCCGGGTTCGCCGTGGTCGGGCTGGTGTACGGCCCGTACGGCGCGCTGTCGCTCGGCCTGTTCCAGGACCTCACGCCGCCGCCCGCCCTCACCTCCGTCCTCGCCCTGAGGTCGTCCGTGCTGATGACGGCCTCCCCGGCGGGCGCGACCCTGGGCGGTCCGCTGACGGCCGTGCTGGGGCCGCGCGCCGTGCTGGTCGGGGCGGGACTGGCGATGATCACCGTGGCCGTGTGCGCGGCCGGAACGCCGGTCCTTGCCGGACGCCTCGCGCGTTCCACGCGCGGGAAGTCGGCGGATCCGACCTCCCGCCCGCGGGCGCGGGCCGGGACCGGTGGATAGGGTCGGCCGTATGACGGACGACGGTGTGCGGGTGGTGCTGATCGGCGGGACGTCGAACACCGGGAAGTCGACGCTCGGCCGGCTGCTGGCGGACCGGCTCGGCTTCGCGTACCGGACGACGGACACACTGGCGCGCCACCCCGGCCGACCGTGGCCGGTGCCGGGGTGGGAGGTGCCGCCGCACGTGGCCGAGCACTACCGGACCCTCGCCGTCGAGGAGTTGATCGCCTCGGTGCGGGAGCACTACGCGCGGCTGTGGCCCCGGATCGAGCAGCTGATCGTGGACGGTGCAGGAGCGGGCCTCGTCCTGGAGGGTTCGGCGCTGTGGCCGCCCGAGGTGGCGCGGCTCACCGGCGGCAGGGTGTCCGCCCACTGGCTGCGTGCGGACGAGGCCGTCCTGCGTACCCGGATCCGGACGGCCGGGCGGTACCCGGAGGCGACCCCGGACGGCCGGTACCTGATGGACAAGTTCCTGGCCAGGTCGGTGCGTTACCAGGAACTGCTGCTCGCCGAGCTGTCGGTGCTCGGGTCGGAGCCGCTGGAGGCGGGGGACGGCCGGTCCGTCGCGGAGCTGGCGGACGCGGTGCTCGCGGCCGTCACCGATCGGCCGCCCGTCACAGGTGCAGGGTGAACGAACCCTCGCCGTGGCGGCGGCCGTTGACCTGGAGTTCCAGCAGGTGCACGCCGGGGTGGTAGCGCCGGGTGCTGATCGGCTTCACGGCGTGCCGCCGGGTCGCCCGCAGGGTCTCGCCGGGCGCCAGTGAACGGGTGGTCAGCTTGAAGACCTTGGGAGTCCGGCCCCCGTTGGCCTTCACGTGGTGCACGACGTAGTCGATCACCACGCTGGTGCTCTCGTCGTGGGTGTTGGTCACCGCGTACTCGAACACCAGGTCCTCGCCGAGCCGGAGGTCCGGGGTCAGTACCTGCGGGCCCTCGACGGTCACTTGGACGTCCGGGCGGTGACCGAACAGGGTGAGCGCCTCCGGGTGGCCCGCCTTGATCAGGGTGCGCAGACCGTGCCGGACCAGTTGCGGCGTGGTCGGCGCCGGATCGGCGAGCCAGCGGCCGGCGGCCTCGACGGCGAGGTCGGGGTGGTCGCGGCTGATGTCGTTGAGGTGGTTGGCGACCGAGCGGCGCACGTAGTCGGACTCGTCCCGGTACAGCGCGTCGAGCAGTGGCAGCGCGGGCCTCGGATCGGCGATCAGCGCGGGCAGTTGGGGAGCCCAGGGCAGGCGCGGCCGGGTGCCCTCGCTCACCAGCCGCCGGACGTGCGGGTCCGGGTGGTCGGTCCACCGGGCGACAACGGCGAGCGCGCGGGCCTGGTCGGCCCGGAGGAACGGGCGGACGGCGCTCTCGGAGGTGTGCCGGGGCGTGAGCGCGGCGAGCAGCGCGAGTGCGGGCTCGAACGCGTCCAGGCCGCGCACGGCGACGGCCTCACCGACCGGGAAGGTCATCCACCCGGTGAACTCCTCGTCCCGCAGCGCGTCCTGCAGCACCCGCTCGAACTCCGGGTAGGCGGCCGGGAGATCGGCGAGCACGGCATCGCGGATCGCCACGACGCGTTCGCGGAAGCCGAGCGGGTCCAGGGCCGCACCGCAGCGGTCGAGGGCCTCCGTGGTGGTGCCGTGCCCGGTGCGGGCGAGGCAGCGGGCGAGCGCGGCGACGGTGTCCTGGTCGATCATCTCGGCGGCCGTGGGCACGGTTGCCTCCTGGTGACGTGCGGGTTTGCCGTGGTCGTTGAACGGTACGCGGCGGGTCGGACAACGCCCGGTTCTGCCGGATCCGGCCAAGTTCGTGGTCGAAGACTTCGAGTGCTGAATAGTCGGGTATGTGTGGTCTATCCGCTTTGTGTTGGCCTTGCCATGACATCCCCGCATCGGCGCGGTCTGTCCAGCACTGATCGGGAGAATGTCCGGCCATATCCGCCGATGTACCGGCGGGCATTGTTCCGTTCTGGCCCGAGAAATCCGGATCACCCAATTCCAGGTGGCCGAAGCTGGACATGTCCGGAGATCCGGAGGTCCAACCAAGGGATTCTGCGGATAAGTTCGACGTCGACCGGTCAGACGGACCGGTCGACATCGGGAGGAAATGCGATGAAGCTCGTCAAGCGCACCGCTGCCCTTGCTGCCTCGACGGCCGTCCTGGCCGGCGGCCTGACGTTCCTGTCCACCGGATCGGCGAGCGCCGCCTCCGGCTACGTCACCCTGACCAACCTCGCCACCAGCCGCGTCCTGGACAGCAACGGCAACGGCAACGTCTACACCCTCGGCGCCAACGGCGGCTCCTACCAGGTCTGGTGGGCCAACGACGAGGGCAACGAGACCTACACCTTCAAGAACCTGGCCACCGGCCGCTGCCTCGACAGCAATGGTGACGGCAAGGTCTACACGCTGGGCTGCAACGGCGGCAACTACCAGAAGTGGGTCAAGAGCTGGGGCGGCAACGGCGCCTTCTACCGGAACGTCGCCACCGGCCGCTACCTGGACAGCAACGTGAACGGCGACGTCTACGCCATCGGCGGCAACGGCGGCAACTACCAGAAGTGGAACTGATTCCCGATCGGGGCGATTTCCGCCTCCTGATCGGAGAGTTCTCCCGGTAAGGAAATGAAAAAACGCCCTCCCCGGCGCCTCAATCTCCGGGGAGGGCGTTTTCCGTGTCAGCCGGGGTGCAGCTCGCCGGCGCGGAGTGCGGTGAGGAAGGAGGCCCACGCGGTGGCTGTGAAGGTGAGGGCGGGTCCGTCGGGATCCTTGCTGTCACGGACGGGGACCATGTCCGTCGGGCTGTCGGCGGCCTCGATGCAGTCGCCGTCGTGGATGCTCTAGGTGCTCTTACGCCAAGTTGCGATGGGGCGCATTTTGCTTGCCTCCTGCGACTCGTCGTGTCGGCGGCTCCTGTGAAGGTCACAGGAGCCGCCGGGTAATCACGATTGAACGGGGAACTCGCCGGCGTGGATGGCCGAGAGGAAGGAAACCCACGCGGTGGCGGTGAATCTGAGCGTGGGGCCCTCGGGATTTTTGCTGTCCCGAATGGGGACGACGCCGGTGCATTCGTCGTCGACTTCGATGCAGTTGCCACCTTCACTGCCGCTGTAGCTGCTCTTGCGCCAGGTTGCGATTGCGTGCATGTCGGTTTCCCTCCAGTGGCTCATGGTGTCGGCGGCTCCTGCGGTGGTCGCAGGAGCTGCTGAGCGGTCACGATTTGTCGGGGAGTTCACCGGCGCGGATGGCGGCGAGGAAGGACGTCCAAGCAGTGGTGCTGAAGGCCAGAGTGGGTCCGTGAGGGTCCTTGCTGTCACGGACGGGAACTATGTCCGACAGCCTGTCGGCGACTTCGATGCAGTCGCCCTGGCCGTTGCTGTAGCTGCTCTTGCGCCATTGCTTCATTCGTCGTACTCCTCTGCGACTTTCCTCAACCACGTGATGGATTTCTCGGGTTGCACCGATGAGGCCATGAGGCGAAGGAACACGTCCTGGTGCCGTGCGACCTCGGACGGCCGTTCCGCGTAGGTGCTGCTTGTCGTTGCCTCGGAGTAGGCCACGCTGCCAGGGATGTCGCTGAACGAAAGGACTGAGAATGAGGAGCCCATGGCCGCGTGTGCACCTGCCGAGAACGGAAGGATCTGGACGGTGATGTTGGGCCGTTCGTCGGCCATGGCCGCGAGATGGTTCAACTGTTCGGCCATCGCCGTCCCGTTGCCGACTGGGCGCCGTATGACCGCCTCGCCGATGATGGCCCAGAACTGGGGTGGATCCGGTCGGTCGAGGATCTGTTGGCGGTCCATTCGTAGAGCCACCCGGCGCTCGACCTCGGTCGTGGACTCCGTGGGATTCATGGCACGGATGACGTGCCTTGCGTAGGTCTCGGTCTGAAGCAGCCCCGGGACGAGCTCGCACTGGTATGTGACGATCTTCGTGGCATCCGATTCGAAGCCGACGTACGCCCGAAACCAGTCCGGCAGGGCATCGCCGTAGGCATGCCACCAACCTTGCTGACGGCTCTGTCGGGTGAGACTGAGGAACTGTTTCACCTCTTGGGGTGAACTGATCCCGTAGTGCGCCAACAGCTTCGCTGCGTCGCGCTCTTGTAGTGACACGAGGCCACTCTCGATGCGACTCAACTTGGAGGCCGACCAGCCGAGGGCTGCGGCCACGTCCTTGGCGCTCAAGTCGCGAGACGAACGCAACTTGCCGAGCTCACTGCCAAGCCTACGTCGCAGCACGGTCGGACTGCTCACGCGTCACACTCCCTGCCTGTTCGGGTCCTTGCATAGTCTGCCACCCCTCTTCGAGCCTCAACCATGATGGCAGAAGCTGCAATTGCAGATGAGATGCGCTTGCGCGCAATCAGCTGCACGGTGCACACTACATGACGTGACCGCCCGGATCTTCTGAGTGATCAAGTGGTCGGTTGCCGGGCATTCCCATGCCTCAACTCCCTGTACGCGGAAGGTGAATCCGCCATGTCCTCCTGCAACTCCTCCCCCTCTCCCTCCACCTCCCTCTCGGCCTGGCTGCCGCGCAGCCGGCGCTCGCCCGGCGAGGCCCGCCGGCTGCTCGACAAGCTGCTCGCCGATGCGCCCGGGGGTGAACGGTTCGCCGACGCAGGCCAGTTGCTCGTCAGCGAGCTCGTGACCAACGCCGTCCTGCACGGCGCGCCGATGGGGCGCCGCGTCCATCTCGTGCTCGACGTCGACCGGTGGCGTCTCCGGATCGAGGTGCACGACGCGCGCGGTGAGCGCGGCCCGGTGCTCAGGGCGGCGTCCGGGGAGGACGAGTCCGGGCGCGGCCTGGTGCTGGTCAAGCTGCTGGCGCAGCGCTGGGGTTGCTGCCCGCGTGACGGTGTGGGGAAGATCGTCTGGGTGGAGGTCGCGCCGTAGGCCGACAGTCGGGGAACGGCGGATTCCGGCCGATGGGCCGGTGGTTGGTGCACGGCTTCCGCGAAACGGGCGACTCGTCAGACGCGGGACGCGCCGGGCGTCCCAGGTCGGGTGGACGAACCAGCAGCGTACGGCGAGCCTGGCGACAATTCCTATGTCATATGCGGAACTTCACACTCCCTCCCTATATTCGCCGCGGCAGGAATTGCCACCACCGACAACGAGGACGGAACCATCGTGCGCAGGAACACCAAGAGGATCAGCCTGGCCGGCTGTCTGCTGGCCGGCGTCGCCGCGGCCGCGGTCGTCACGGCGCCGGCCGCCAGTGCGCAGAGCAGCTCGCCGATCCGGCTCGCCAGCATCAACTGCAGCACCGGGTCGTTCGGCCAGGACGGCACCCAGTGGTACTACAACGTCTCCTGCTCGGCCACCGGCACCACCAAGTGGTGGGTGAACATCAGCTGCTCCGACAACTCCACCCGGACCGCCGGCCCGTACACCACCTTCCAGAACGTCCGCGTGTACTGCCCGCCGAACACCACCCCCAAGCAGGGCTGGGTCAGCTACACCCCGTGATGCCGTGAACAGCGCGCCGCCGCCCAGGCTCAGGGGGCGGCGGCGCGGCCGTTACGTCCCGCGCAGCCCCAACTCTCCCGCGCGCAGGCCGGCCTGGAAGCGGGAGCCCGCTTCGAGTCGTTCCATCAGCTCGGCCACCCGCCGCCGGTAGGTGCGCAGCGAGACGCCGAGCCGCCGGGCCGCCACCTCGTCGGTGAGCCCGGAGGCGAGGGAGCGGAGGATCGTGCGGCCGTCCGCGTCGAGGTGCGGGACGTCGCCCGACA
This sequence comes from Kitasatospora purpeofusca, assembly GCF_000718025.1. Taxonomy (GTDB): domain Bacteria; phylum Actinomycetota; class Actinomycetes; order Streptomycetales; family Streptomycetaceae; genus Kitasatospora; species Kitasatospora purpeofusca. The sequence goes on along the minus strand of NZ_JODS01000001.1, from coordinate 294,267 downwards.
GGTAGACGTCGAGGTCGACGGCGCTGTCCCAGGCGGCCTGGAAGAGCGCGTGCACGCCGTCGATCAGGGCCTGCGAGGTGGTCACGGTGTACTCGCGGCCGGCGGGGTTCTCCCGGCCCGCCAGGATCATCACCCGCCGGTCGATGAGGATGGTCTCGTGCGGCAGCGGTGAGCCGCTGATCCGGACCAGGGTGCCCGCTCCCTGCACCAGCCGCAGGTGGACGCGGGCCTCCTCGTCGGCGAGGGCGACCGGGCTGAGGAGCTTGCGGGCGGTGAAGCCGGGCGCGGCGGCGTCCCGCATCCGGGCCTGGACCGCGGCCCTCGCCTCCGGCCGGGACCAGGTGCGGAGGTCCCTGGCCGCGCACAGGAACTCGGTCCGCGCGGACTCGAAGAGATGGCCGGCGCGGGCGGCCAGTTCCGCGTCGCCGTGGACCGAGAACACCTGCTCGTTGCTCATCCGTCCAGTCTGGCAGCAACTGGCCACGGTCTCGCCGGGGTTCGCGGCGGCGGACAGCATGGGACGCATGACGACCACGACGAACACGACATTCCTCCTCGGCGGCGACCTCCCTGTCAACCGGCTCGGCTTCGGCGCGATGCGCCTCGCCGCCGGCACCTTCGACGGCCCGCCCCGGGATCCGGAGACCGGCGTCGCGGTGCTCCGGCGCGCCGTCGAGCTCGGGGTGAACCACATCGACACGGCCGGCTTCTACAACCGCGGAGCGGTGCGCGCGAACGAGCTGATCCGCAGGGCGCTGACCCCGTACCGCGACGACCTGGTGATCGCCACCAAGGTCGGTCCGCTGCCCGGTCCGGACGGCGTGCCGACCGGGAAGGCGGGGCCGGGCGAACTGCGCGGCCTGGTGGAGGCGGACCTGCGGGCCCTCGGGCTGGACCGGCTGGACCTGGTCTACCTGCGGGTGGGCGGGCTGACCGGGCCGGACACCGAGTCTGTCGCGGACCGGTTCGCGGCGCTCGCCGAACTCCGCGAGGAGGGGCTGGTCCGGCACCTGGGGGTGAGCAACGTCGACGCCGCCCAGCTCGCCGAGGCGCGGGCGGTCGCGCCCGTCGCGGCGGTGCAGAACAACTCGTTCGAGAACGGTGCGGGGCTGCTGGCCACCTGCGAGGCGGCGGGTATCGCGTACGTGCCGTACTTCCCGCTCGGCGGGAGCCTGGTCCCGCTCGACCTCGAACGGCTCGGCCGGGTCGCCGCCCGCGTGGGCGCGACCGCGTCGCAGGTGGCGCTCGGCGCGCTGCTGGCGGAATCGCCGTCGGTGCTGGCGATTCCGGGCACCGGGTCGCTCGACCACCTGGAGGAGAACCTCGCGGCGGGCGCTCTCGTGCTCGGCGCCGAAGACCTGGCCGAGCTGCGCGCCTGACCGGGTGTGCGGCGCGACCGTTCCGCGGCGGCACGGCTCAGAGCAGGTGCCGGAGGTAGGCCTCCGGCCGTTCCAGGTAGCGGCGCCAGTGGTCGACGATCGCGAGGTCCTGCCACCGGGTCGGCTGGATCCCGTGCTCGCCGACCTCCAGGACCGCCGCGCCCGGCACGGAGGCCAGGATCGGGGAGTGGGTCGCGCAGATCACCTGGGCGCCGCCGCGGCCGAGTTCGGCGAGCAGGGCGACCAGGCGCAGGCTGGAGGTGAAGGACAGCGCTGCCTCCGGCTCGTCCAGCACATACAGCCCGGGCCCCTGGAACATCGACTCGAACACGGTGAGGAACCCCTCGCCGTGGCTCATCAGGTCGGTCCGTTCCTCCCAGTAGCCGGGCCAGCCCTGCTTCTCCTCCATCATCCCCATCGCAGTCTCGGCCCGGAGGAAGAAGCCGCGCCGCTTGGCGCGCGGGCCCGACGCCATGGCGAGCCCGCGCGGCGTGTAGTCGAGGTGGAGGCGCTCGCCGAGCACGCTCTTCGCGCGCGGCGAGGCGTAGCGGGAGCCGCCGCGCCCGCCGTAGGAGTCCAGCCCGAACGCCTCCGCCACCGCCTCGACCAGGGTCGACTTGCCGCTGCCGTTCTCACCGACCAGGAAGGTCACCGGCGCGGGCAGCGCCACCCCCGCCCCGAGCAGCGCGCCCACGCACGGCACCGTCCACGGCCACTCGTCGCGGTCGTCCGCGTGGACGAGCTGGGGGTGGACGCGTATCCGGTCAACGATCATGGGCAAGCCTTTCCTGCGGGTGGTTCCGTCCCGAGGCTAGGCGGTGGGTCCGACACGAACGGTCACTGGACGACGAGGGTGCCCGTCATGGTCGGGTGGACGTCGCAGTGGAACGGGTACGAGCCGGGGGTGGTGGGGGCGGTGATCGTCGCCGACTTGCCCTGCTCCAGCAGGCCGGTGTCGAACGCCCCGGCGTTGGGTGCGAGGGCTGTGAGGGTGTGGCCGGCGGAGTCCTGGTTGGTGACGGTGATCGCGGTGCCCGGGGCCACGGTGATGGTGGCGGGGTCGAACTTGAAGTCCTTGATCGTCACGGTCACCGCCCCGGCCGGCGCGGAGGAGGCTGAGGGCGAGGCTGAAGAGGAGGCAGCGGAGGAGGAGGCGGCCGGCGAAGTGGCGGCCGGTGAGGTGACGGCTGGTGAGGTGACGGCCGGGGAGGTGACGGCCGGGGAGGAGGAGCCGCCCCCGCTACTGCTGTTGCTCGAACAGCCGGCGGCCCCGAGCAGCAGCCAGGCCGACATCACGGCGGCGAGGGCGCTCCGGGTCGGACGGGAGGGACGGAACGGACGGCGGGTCATCAGCGGCTCCAGCCTCGCTACCTGCGGCGACCCGCCCACGCTAGAGCCCGCCGGGTGGCCGTCACAGCGGGCGCGCCGGGAGCGCCCTGAACGAGGTGGCGTCCTCGGGCACCCCCGAGTGCTCCTCCCCGGCGTCGTCCCGGTAGTGCCACCGGAACGGCACCCCGCGCGCCAGCTCCGGGTCCGGACCGTCCATCAGCTGGAAGTGCAGGTGCGGTTCGGAGGAGTTGCCGGAGTTGCCGCACGCGCCGAGCCGCTGTCCGGCCCGCACCCGGTCCCCGACCGTGACGCACGGTGAGCCCCGGCGCAGGTGGGCGAAGCCGGCGACCACCCCGTCGCCGAGGTCGAGCAGGACGAAGTTCCCCCAGAGGTGCCGCGGCCGGCCGAGGCCGCGGACGAAGCCCTCCAGGTAGAGGTAGCCGAAGGCGGGCAGGGACGCCCGCGACCAGTGGTCCCGCATCCGCGTCTCGACGGCGATTACCGTGCCGTCGGCGGGCGCCAGTACCGGCTGCCCGAAGGACGGGTAGCGCTCGGGGCGGTGGCCGAACGGCGCGAGCAGCCGGAACGGCGGGCCCTGCGGCTCGTCCGCGTCCGGCGCGAGGACGAGGTCGATGGCGTAGGTCTGGGCGTGGCTGTGGGTGTGACTGGGGACCTTGGTGGCCGGGCCGTTCAGCGCCGACCAGCGGCCCTCGACCGGGACGGCGACGGGGCGCGGCTCCTGCTCGCCGCGCGGTCGCTGCGACCGGACCACGGACCACCGCAGCAGTCCGCCGACGGCCAGCAGCGCGACCCCGCCCAGCCAGAGCGGGCCGATGCCGCCCGTGCCGATCAGGGCGTTCACCAGGATGCAGAGGGTGCCGGCGCCGAAGACCGGGCCGTGGTACTTCCGGAGGGTCGACAACGGCGGTGTCCTTCCGAGGGCGGTCGTGGTCCGGGGGGCGTGGTCCGGGGGGTCGTGGTGCGGGGCGGCGTGGTGCGGGGTGGTTGCGGTCCGGGACAGAAACCGTGCCGCGCCCGTCAGACGCTGTCCGGCCCGTCCGTCGGGGCGGGCTCGGGGCCGGTGGCCGGGTCGCGGGTGAGCAGGTAGCGGGCGCCGGGGCCGGCCGCGGCCGCGCGGTCGGCGGCGTTGTAGAGCCCGCAGCGGGTGAGCGAGAGGCAGCCGCAGCCGATGCAGCCGGTGAGCTTGGCCTTGAGCCGCTCCAGCTCGGCGATCTGCTCGTCGATCCGGCTCTGCCAGGACTGCGCGACCCCGTCCCACTCGGTGCCGCTGGGGGCGCGGTGCTCGGGGAGGCGGTCGAGGGCGACCTTGGCCTCGTCCAGGGACAGGCCGACCCGCTGGGCGGCGCGGACGAAGGCGATCCGGCGCAGGGTGCCGCGGGTGTAGCGGCGCTGGTTGCCGGTGGTGCGGGTGGCGTGGATCAGTCCCAGTCGCTCGTAGTAGCGCAGCGCGGAGGTGGCGAGGCCGCTCCGCTCGGAGAGCTGGCCGATGGTGAGCAGGTCGTGGCGGCTCGGCCGGTTGGCGATCATGGGTGACACTGTAGCGCTTGACTTGAAGCCGACTTCAGGTTGCAGCATCGGAGGCATGACGAACCGCACCCGAACCACGGCCTCCGGTTTCGGCGATCTGCCGGGCCTGATGGCGCTGATGACCGGCGACGAGAAGCACGGCCCGGCCGCGACCTCCACCCTGGACGCCCTGTGGGTGCTCTACGACCGGGTCCTGCGGGTCACCCCGGAGACCGCGCAGGACCAGGACCGGGACCGCTTCCTGCTCTCCAAGGGCCATGGCCCGATGGCGTACTACGCGGTGCTGGCGGCCAAGGGCTTCCTCGACCCGGAGGTGCTGCCCAGCTTCGGCGCGTACGACTCGCCGCTCGGCCACCACCCGGACCGGCTGCTGGTCCCCGGGGTGGAGATCAGCTCGGGCTCGCTGGGGCACGGGCTGCCGATCGGGGTCGGCACGGCGCTCGGCCTGCGCGCCCAGGGCCTGCACGACCCGGCGGTCTGGGTGCTGCTCGGCGACGCGGAGTTCGACGAGGGCTCCAACCACGAGGCGGTGGCCTTCGCCGGGGCCTACGGCCTGGACCGGCTGCACGCCCTGGTGATCGACAACTCCTCCGCCACGCACGGCTGGCGCGGTGGCATCGCGGCCCGCTTCGCCGCCGAGGGCTGGTCGGCGGAGACCGTGGACGGCCGCGACCACGAGGCCCTGCACGCGGCGTACACCGCCGCGCACCCGGACCGGCCGCGGGTCGTGGTCGCCCGCGTCGAACCGAAGAACTCCTGAGCCGGAAAGGGCCCGATCATCCATGGACACCATGCGCGACCGCTTCATCGAGGTCACTTCCGGCCTGCTGGACGAGGACCCCCGGCTCGCCCTCGTGCTCGCGGACATCAGCGCCGCGGGCTTCCAGCAGGCCGCCGGGCGGCACCCGGACCGGCTGGTCAACGTCGGCATCCGCGAGCAGCTGCTGATCGGCGCCGCCGCCGGACTGGCGCTCACCGGGATGCGGCCGATCGCCCACACCTTCGCCAGCTTCCTGATCGAGCGGCCGTTCGAGCAGGTCAAGCTGGACCTCAACCACCAGGGTGTCGGCGCGGTGCTGGTGAGCGCGGCCGGCTCCTACGACTGGCCGGCCGGCGGCCGCACCCACATGTCGCCGGGCGACGTCGCCCTGCTGGACACCCTGCCCGACTGGACGGTGCACGTGCCCGGCCACCCGGACGAGGCGGAGCGGCTGCTGCGGCACGCGGTGGCCGACGGCGACCGCAAGGTGTACGTCCGGCTGTCCGCGCACCAGAACGAGCAGGCGGTGAAGGTCGAGCCGGGCCGGTTCACGGTGGTCCGCGAGGGCGCCCGGGGTGCCGTGGTCGCGGTCGGCCCGATGCTGGACGCCGTGCTCGCCGCCACTGCCAACCTGGACGTCACCGTGCTGTACGCGGCCACCGTCCGGCCCTTCGACGGCGCCGCGCTGCGGGCCGCCACCCAGCGGCGGGCGGACGTGGTGCTGGTCGAGCCGTACCTGGCCGGCACCTCCGCCAACGCGGCGCACGAGGCGCTCGCCGACCGGCCGCACCGGCTGCTGGCCCTCGGCGTGCCGCAGGCGGAGCACCGGCAGTACGGTTCGATCCCCGAGCACCTGGCGGCGTACGGACTGGACGCGCACGGGCTGCGGGAGCGGATCGACGGCTTCCTGAAGTGACCGGTGCCTTCCTGAAGCAGCGACTTCCTGAAGTAGCCGCTTCCTGAAGCAGCGGCGGCGACCGCCGACCCGGAGCGGGGCCCGTCAGCGGCGGACCACCGCGACCGAGTCCGGGTCGAGGGTCAGCCGGTCCCCGGAGCGGCGGTGCCCCCCGAACGCGGCCACCACCTCGCCGGCCGCCGGCACCGCGGCCGCCGCCGTCCCCAGGTTCACCGCCACCCGGTACGGCCCCCGGTGCACCACCAGCCAGCCGGCGTCCTCGTCGAACTCGACCCGGACGGCCGCCAGATCGGGATCGGTCAGCTCAGGGTGCTCCCGCCGCAGCCGGATCAGGGTCCGGCTCCAGTCAAGCAGCGCCCGGTGCGGCCCGCGCCGGGGCTCGGTCCAGTCGAGCACCGAGCGCAGCACGGTGGCCGGCTCCTGCGGGTCCGGCACCGAGTCCGCCGCCCAGCCGTGCTCGGCGAACTCCCGCCGCCGGCCCGCGCGGACGGCTTCGGCGAGGTTCGGGTCGGTGTGGTCGGTGAAGTACTGCCAGGGCGTGGACGCGCCCCACTCCTCGCCCATGAACAGCATCGGGGTGAACGGCGAGGTGAGCACCAGCGCGGCCCCGCAGGCGAGTCGGCCGGGGGAGAGGCTGGTGGAGATCCGGTCGCCGAGCGCCCGGTTGCCCACCTGGTCGTGGGTCTGGAGGTAGCCGAGCAGTCGGTGGCCGTGGGCGGGCGGGAACGGGCGGCCGTGGTGGCGGCCGCGGAACGAGGACCAGCCGCCGTCGTGGAAGAACCCCCGGGTGAGGGTCCGGGCCACGGCGGCGAGCGGCGCGGCGGCGAAGTCCCCGTAGTAGCCCTGGGACTCGCGGGTCAGGGCGCAGTGCAGGGCGTGGTGGAAGTCGTCGCTCCACTGGGCGGCGAGCCCCTGCCCGCCGGCCTCGCGGGGCGTGGTGGTGCGCGGGTCGTTGAGGTCGGACTCGGCGACCAGGAACAGCGGGCGGTTGGTCGCCACCGCCAACCGGTCGACCTCGGTGGCGAGTTCCTCCAGGAAGTGCACCGCCCGGTCGTCGGCCAGGGCGTGCACGGCGTCCAGTCGCAGGCCGTCGATCCGGTAGTCGCGCAGCCAGCCGAGCGCGCTGCCGATCAGATAGGCGCGCACCTCGTCGGAGCCGGGCGCGTCCAGGTTGACCGCCGAGCCCCACGGGGTGTGGTGCCGGTCGGTGAAGTAGGGGCCGAAGGCGGGGAGGTAGTTGCCGGCCGGGCCGAGGTGGTTGTGCACCACGTCGAGAATCACGCCCAGGCCCTTGCGGTGGGCGGCGTCGACGAAGCGCTTGAGGCCCTCGGGGCCGCCGTAGGGCTCGTGCACGGCCCACAGCGACACACCGTCGTACCCCCAGCCGTGCTTGCCGGGGAACGGGCAGACGGGCATCAGCTCGACGAAGTCGACGCCCAGCTCGACCAGGTGGTCCAGCCGTTCGGCGGCCGCCTCGAAGGTGCCGGCGGCCGTGAAGGTGCCGATGTGCAGCTCGTACAGCACCGCTCCGGGCAGCGGGCGGCCGCGCCAGCCGGTGTGCGACCAGTTGAACGCGGCATGGTCGACGGCGCGGCTGGGTCCGTCCGGGCCGTGCGGCTGCCGGGGCGAGCGCGGGTCCGGCATCGGACGCCCGCCGTCCAGGACGAACGCGTAGTCCCCGGCGGGCGCCTCGCCCTGCCACCACCCGGCGCGGACGGCGTCCCGGGCCAGCGGGTGGTGCGCGCCGTCGACCGCCACCTCGACCCGTTCGGCGGCGTTCGGGGCCCAGACCTGGTACCTCATTTCGTGCCCCTCCCGGCCCGGTCCCTCATGACGTGTCCTTCTCGGCGCGGCGCCTCATGACGTGCCCCTCCTGGTCAGCAGGACCACCGGCCGGTCGCCGGCCAGCAGTTCGCCCACCGGGACGGGGCCCGGTTGGAAGTGACGGTCCGTCAGTTCGTCCGTCCAGCCCCGGCCGTCGGGCAGGTGCAGCACGGTTTCGTGCCAGCCGCCGGTCCGGGCGAGCCGGTACGGCAGCCGGGTGACGGCGGTCAGGACGTTCGGGCCGCGCCCGAAGGCGAGCAGGTGGGCGGCGGCCGGGCCGACGGCGGCGAGCGGTCGGTAGGGGCCCAACTCCCGGGTCCGGCGCAGGTGCAGGGCGGTGGTGGTGAGGTGCAGCTTCTCCCGGGCCGGGTCGCCGGTGCGGGCGGTCGGCGAGTCGGTGAGCCGCACGGCGAGCGCGCCGAAGTCGACCGGGCGCCGGTTGTCCGGGTCGACCAGGGTGTGGAGCGGCTCCTCGCTGCCCTGGTAGAGGTCCGGCACCCCGGGCACGGTGAGGTGCAGCAGGGCCGCGGCGAGCGTGTTGGAACGGGCGTACGGGGCGAGCCCGGCCACGTACCCCTCGATCCGGGGCAGCAGCCCGGGGTTGCCGAAGACGCCGTGGACCCGGTCGGTGAGGGCGCGTTCGAAGCGGACGTCCTGGGTGGTCCAGGAGGTGTGGAGCTTCGCCTCGCGGGCCGCCTTGAGCACGGCGGCGACCAGCCGTTCCGGGGGGAGCGGCCAGCCGGCGACCAGGGTCTGCCAGAGCAGCCAGTCGCTGTCCGGGTCGTGGCCCGGGCCGGCAGTGGGGGCCGAGCCCCAGCCGCCGCCCGCGCCGCGTCCGGCCGCCGTCGACCAGGCCGCCGCCTCGGCGGCCCACTCCCGGGGCTGCTCGGCCAGCACGGCCAGCCGGGCCCGGGCGTCGGCGCTGCGCTTGGTGTCGTGGGTGGAGAGCACCGTCATGGTGTGCGGCCAGTGCCGTTCGACGTAGTGGCACCAGGCGTGGAAGTCCTCCGGCCGCACCCCCGGCCGGGCGGGCTCGCCGCCGACCTCGTTGAGGCTCAGCAGCGCGTTCCAGCGGTAGAAGGCGGTGTCCTCGACGCCCTTGGCGGCCACCGCGGCTGCGGTCTGCCCGAACCGGACGGCGAACTCGTCCTGCTCCGGCCCGCGCCCGAGCGCGCCCGCCGCCAGCTCGGCGACGAACCGGTCGGTGGCGTCGGTGGGCCCCTCGTCGGCCGCGCGGGCGGCGCGCAGCTGCTCGGCGGAGACCTCCGGCAGCGGCTCCCCGGGGCGGACGTACGGGCGGTACGCGGGGTAGCCGGTCAGCAGCCGGCCCAGGGCGGCGCGCAGCCGCTCCGGCGGGTGGTCGGCGTGCGCCGGGTGGGCGGCGCCGAGCCGGACGGCCAGCCGGACCAGCCGCTCCACCTCGGCCGACAGCTCGCCGCCGGGCCCGGTCATGTCGGCCCGCCCCCGCCGGGCGGCGGCCAGCGCCGGGTGCGGGTCGGCGCACGGTTCGCCGGGCTCCGGGACGCCGTGGTCCGGGCCGGCGGGGCCCTCGGGGGAGGCGGCCAGGAACGCCTCGTACGCCCCGGCGAGCCGGCAGGCGCCCGCGTGGTCGGTGAGCACGCCGTCGATCCGGCGCAGCGCGTCGTACCCGGTGGTGCCGGCGCACTGCCAGTCGGCGGGCAGCCGCTCGTCGCCGGTGAGGATCTTCTCCACCACCGTGTAGGCCCCGCCGGTGGCCGCCGCCAGCCGCTCCAGGTAGCCGCGCGGGTCGGCGAGCCCGTCCGGGTGGTCGATCCGGAAGCCGTCCAGCACGCCCTCGCGGTGCAGCCGCAGCAGCACGCCGTGGGTGGCCTCGAACACCTCGGGACGCTCGACCCGGACGGCGATCAGCTCGTTGACGGTGAAGAACCGCCGGTAGTTCAGCTCGGTGCGGGCCAGTCGCCACCAGGCCGGGCGGTACCACTGCCGGGCGAGCAGCTCGGGCAGCGGCAGCGTCTCGGTGCCGGGGCGCAGCGGCAGCACGTGGTCGTGGTAGCGGAGGGTGTCGCCGTCGACGGCCAGCTCGTCGAGGACGGCGCCGAGCCGGTCGCCGAGCAGGGGCAGCAGCACCCGGCCGCGTCCGGGGGCGTCCACCGGGCCCGGCTGGGCGGTCCAGTCGATGTCGAACCAGTCCGCGTACGGCGAGTCGGGGCCGTGCCGGAGCACCTCCCAGAGCGGACGGTTGAGGTGCTCGGGGACGGGGACCGCCATGTGGTTGGGCACCACGTCGGCGATCAGCCGCAGGTGGTGCCGGTGCGCCTCGGCGGCCAGCTCCCGGAGTGCCTCCTCGCCGCCGAGCTGCTCGGATATCCGGCCGTGGTCGACGGTGTCGTAGCCGTGGGTGGAGCCGGGCGCGGCGGCCAGCAGCGGGGAGAGGTGCAGGTGGGAGACGCCGAGGGCGGCCAGGTAGGGGACGGCGGCGGTGGCGTCGTGCAGGGTGAAGCCGGGCTGGAGCTGGAGGCGGTAGCTGGCCGACGGCACGGCGGCGGGGGCGGCGGCCGGGCGGGACTGCGCGGGCTCGGCGGCGTGGGTCATGCCTCCATGCCTACCCGGCGGGGCGCGGGGGCAAGACCCGTTGCTGGACCGAACAGGTGAGCGGGGCCCGTTGTGGGCGGGTGTGTCCGGTGGCGGGCGCTCAGTGGCCGCGGCGGCGCCACCCCCGGGGCACCGTGAAGTAGCCGGGACGCTGCGGCCCGCCCGCCCCGGAGCGGCCGAGGCACAGGATCCGGCCGTGCTCGGCCCGGGCGGCCCGCACCGCCTCGGCGGCGGCCGGGTCCTTCGTGTACTGGGCGAACGAGCTGTTGAACATGGTCGGGTTCGGCTCCGCGACCGGCGTCCGGCCCGGCTCGTCCCAGGTCAGGCGCGCCCCCAGGGTCCCCGGCGCGGACAGCGCGGGCCACTCGCGCGGCGACCCGTCCGGGTGGCGGCCGCCGTCGCGGTAGTACGCCAGCGCGGCGGCCACCGAGCCGGTCGGGTGCGGCAGCCGGGGGTCGGTGTACGTCCCGGCGCCCCAGTCGGCGACGGTGGCCGCGTCGATCCGGCGCAGCAGCTCCGGCGGCTCCAGCGCGGTGGCGAAGTAGGCGGTCGCGGCGAGCTGGCAGACCAGCTCCAGCCGGCGGCCGGGGTCGAGCCCGAGCCCGGGGGTGATCCGGCGGTCGTCCAGCTGGGCGACGACGAAGGTGATCCCGTCGACCGCGCCGAGCCGTTCGACCAGTCCCTCGACCAGGGCGTGTTCGGCGGCCCGGGCGGCCTCCGCCTCGGGGGTGCGGGTGCGCGCGAGCACCCACCGGTACGAGGGCGGGCGCCGGACGGTCGCGTCCGCGACCCGGCCCGGGACGGAGAGCAGCGTCCCGAGCAGGAACTCCGCCGTGGTCGTCCGATCGCCCGCCATCGCCCCCGCCGCCCCTCGGTCCGGTCCCCGGGCAGGCTCGGGCCTCCCCGGGGACCACGGTGGCCGGTGCGGCGGCGGATGCGCAAGGGCCGTCGGCACACCGGTGCAGCCGGAACCGGCGCCAGGCCCACCGGTACCCGCGGCCCACCGGTACCCGCGGCCCACCGGTACCCGCGGCCCACCGGCGCACCGCGGGCACCACTGCTCAGGCGGGACGCTGCAGCACCATCAGCGAGCGGTCGGTGAGCCAGAGCGCGTCCCCGGCCTTGACCACCGCGCCCGTCCCCGGCGCGGGCAGCCGGGACTGCGCGGTGTCCACCACGACCTGCCACTCCTGCCCGTGCCCGGCCGGCACGGTGAACTCCAGCGGCTCGAAGTGCGCGTTGAACATCAGCAGGAAGGAGTCGTCGACGATCCGCCCGCCGCGCCGGTCCGGCTCCGAGATGGCGTAGCCGTTGAGGAAGACGGTGAGCGACTTGGCGTAGCTGGCACCCCAGTTGCGCTTGGTCATCTCTTCCCCGGCGGGCGTGAACCAGGCGATGTCGGTGAGGTCCTCGTACGCCCCGGCCCCGCCGCCCTCCCCGGTGGGCCGCCCCGGGACCGGGCGGCCGTGGAAGAAGCGGCGGCGCCGGAACACCGGGTGGTCGCGGCGCAGCCAGACCATGCCCTGGGTGAACTCCAGCAGCCGGGCGTCCGGTCCGTCCCCGGTCGGCCAGTGCACCCAGGAGAGCGGGTTGTCCTGGCAGTAGGTGTTGTTGTTGCCGTGCTGGGTGCGGCCGAGCTCGTCGCCGTGGGAGAGCATCGGCACACCCTGGGAGAGCATCAGGGTGGCGAGGAAGTTGCGCTGCTGGCGGGCCCGCAGCTCCTCGGTGCCCGGGTCCTCGCTGGGGCCCTCGACCCCGCAGTTCCAGGAGCGGTTGAAGGACTCGCCGTCCCGGTTGTTCTCGCCGTTGGCCTCGTTGTGCTTGTCGTTGTAGGAGACCAGGTCGCGCAGGGTGAAGCCGTCGTGGCAGGTGACGAAGTTGATCGAGGCGATCGGGCGGCGGCCGTCGTCCTGGTAGAGGTCGGAGGAGCCGGTGAGCCGGGAGCCGAACTCGGCGAGGGTGGCGTTCTCGCCGCGCCACAGGTCGCGGACGGTGTCCCGGTACATGCCGTTCCACTCCGTCCACAGCGGCGGGAAGTTGCCGACCTGGTAGCCGCCCTCGCCGAGGTCCCAGGGCTCGGCGATCAGCTTGGCCTGGGAGACCACCGGGTCCTGCTGGACCAGGTCGAAGAACGAGGAGAGCCGGTCCACCTCGTGGAACTGCCGGGCCAGGGTGGCGGCGAGGTCGAAGCGGAAGCCGTCGACGTGCATCTCGGTGACCCAGTAGCGCAGCGAGTCCATGATCAGCTGGAGTACGTGCGGGCTGCGCATCAGCAGGCTGTTGCCGGTGCCGGTGGTGTCCTCGTAGAAGCGCTGGTCCCGGGCGAGGCGGTAGTAGGAGACGTTGTCCAGGCCGCGCATGGAGAGCGTCGGGCCCAGGTGGTTGCCCTCGGCGGTGTGGTTGTAGACCACGTCGAGGATGACCTCGATGCCGGCCGCGTGCAGCGCCTTCACCATCGACTTGAACTCCTGCACCTGCTGGCCCCGGTCGCCGGTGGAGGAGTAGGAGGAGTGCGGGGCGAAGAAGCCGATGGTGTTGTAGCCCCAGTAGTTGGCCAGGCCGAGGTCCCGCAGCCGGTGGTCGCGGACGAACTGGTGCACCGGCATCAGTTCGATCGCGGTGACGCCGAGCTTGGCGAGGTGCTCGATCACGGCCGGGTGGGCGACGCCCGCGTAGGTGCCGCGGATCTCCTCGGGGATCCCGGGGTGCAGTTTGGTCAGGCCCTTCACATGGGCCTCGTAGAGCACCGTGCGGTGGTAGTCGGTGCGGGGCGGCCGGTCGGTGCCCCAGTCGAAGTACGGGTTGATCACCACCGAGTGCATGGTGTGGGGGGCCGAGTCGAGGTCGTTGCGGCGCTCGGGGGCGCCGAAGTGGTAGCCGTAGACCGACTCGTCCCAGTCGATGTTCCCGCTCATCGCCTTGGCGTACGGGTCCAGCAGCAGCTTGGCGCTGTTGTGCCGCTGGCCGAGCCCCGGGTTGTAGGGGCCGTGGACGCGGAATCCGTAGCGCTGGCCCGGTTGGACGCCCGGGAGGTAGGCGTGCCGGACGAAGGCGTCCGTCTCGCGCAGTTCGACGGAGGACTCCGAACCGTCCTCGTCGAGCAGGCAGAGCTCGATCCGGTCGGCGCTCTCCGAGAACACGGCGAAGTTGGTGCCGGCCCCGTCGTAGGTGGCACCGAGGGGGTAGGAGGTCCCTGGCCAGACCTGCATGGTTCCTCAACTTCCTTGCGTAGAAGGAGAACTGATGTGGAGTCCGATGGTCGGGCCCGGACCTCGGAGGCACTGTCTTCCCGGCCTTGCGGCCGGGCATGCGCCGCTCGGGCACCGTGACCCACGGCACACGGCGGCACAGTCCGCATACTCCCCGACGCTTCCCCCGACGGCGGGGCCATTTGTGCCGTATTCGCCCGAACGGGTGTCCGCGCGCGTCGTCCCGGGCCGTCCCGGGCCGCCGTGGCGCGGTCGTGGTGCGGTCGCGGCATCGTCGTGACACCGTCCCGGGGCTTTCGTGGTGAGCGGGGCGGGTGAGACGGTTGGGGTGTCCCGGCGGCCCGGCCGCCGCCGTGCCCCAACCGGCTGCGGGCGGTTCGCGGCGGGCAGTACCCTTGATCGTCCGGCTGTTCGGGACTCATGGCGATCCATCAGGCGAACCGTCGGCGAACCGGCGGTGCGTCGACGGTGCGCCGCCCGGTCGTCCGGTCGTCCGGCACACCGGGCGGCCGACCGGTCGGACGGCGGACAGACGGACAGACGGACAGGCAAGACAGCTCCGAGCGGCCCCGGCCGGCTCACGACAGGAACCAGGTGAGGTGCGCATGGTGTTCCCCGCCGGCGGTCGTGGCGGTGGGCCCGGCGGCCCCGACCGTGGCGGCGCCCGCAGCGAGGCGCCGACGGTGGTCATGCGCCCCGCCCTGACCGGCGGGCGCTCGCTCGTCCCCGCCCAGGGCGGGCCGGTCGAGGTCCCCGCGCTCGCCTGGTCCGGCGCCGAGTGGGAGGACGCCTACCAGCGGGTCAGGCTCTCCGGCCGCGCCTACGTCTGGCTCAACCTGGTCGAGCAGCGGCTCCGCTCGCTCGTCGACGAGGTGCTGCACCCGATCTACGCGCCCGCCCACGGCGAGGACTGGGTCACCGCCGCGGCCGGCCCGGCCGGCGAGGAGTGGGCGCACCGGGCCGGCGCCGTCCGCGAGGTCAGCCGCCGCAAGGGCTACCTGCTCGACCCGGCCGACGACGACCCGCTGGTCTTCCTCACCCTGCCGCAGCTGCGCGAACTGATGGTCCAGCACTGGCCCTGCTTCGAGCCGTACCTGGCCGACCGCCGGGAGATCGAGCTGGCCCTCGACGAGCTGGAGGTCACCCGGCACGTTGTCTCCCGCAACCGCGTCCTCACCCCGACCGTCCTCGCCCAGGCCGAACGGGCCTCCGCCCGGCTGCTCGCCCTGCTCGACGGCGGCACCGGGGCGGTGCCCGCGGACGTGGTCGAGTCCCTGGTCGCCGGCCGGTACGCGGACGTCGTCGCCGTCCACCCCGACCGGGTCCGGCTCCAGCGCGACCTGCCGGTCGAGGACCTCCTCGACGGCGCCCGGCGGCTCGACGCGCTCGGCATCGGCCTGGGCATGCTCTGCCAGAACTACACCGGCAAGCGGCTGGTCCGGCTCGCCACCGAGGGCTGCCGGGTCCGGCTGCTCTTCCTCAACCCGGCCAGCAGCGCCGTCCGCCGCCGCGAGCGCGAACTCGGCCTCGGCCGCGGCGAGCTGGGCCGCTCCATCCAGATGAACATCCTGCACGTCCGCCGGGTCCGCGCCGCCCTGCGCGACCAGGGCGGCTTCGAGATCCGGGTGTTCGACGAGACTCCGAGGTTCACCGCCTACCTGGTCGAGGGCACGCCGGCGGGAGCGACCGCCCCCGGCGGCCGGCGGCAGACCCGCGACCTCGGCGTCGTCCAGCCGTACCTGCGCCGCGCCCGGGGCATGGAGTCGCCCGCCCTGGTCCTGCGCGGCGGCGCCGGCCAGGAGCCCGGCGGCACCGACGCCGGACTGCTGGAGGTCTACCGCGAGGAGTTCGAGGGCATCTGGGCGGACTCCCGCCCGGTCTCCTGAGCCGGTCCTCCTCCTTCCGGAGGCGAGCGGAGGCGGGGCGACGCGGGCGTTGCTAGCGTCGGGCCCATGATCAGCGGCCCGGCTCCGGGTCCGCCCGCCCCCGTGCTCCGCCGCCCCGGAAGGCCCGCCGTTGACCAGTCAGTACACGACCGGGCCGGGCGCCACCGCCGCCTCGCGCCGCAGCTTCGTCCGCACCGCGCTCGGCGCCGGAGCCGCCGGAGCCCTCGCCCTCGGCACCGCCGGCCCCGCTCCGGCGGCACCCGCCCCGGTCGCACCCGCCACCACCGGGCGGATCCCGTTCCACGGCGTCCACCAGGCCGGCATCCTCAACCCGCCCCCCGGCTACGGCACCTTCCTCGCCCTCGACGTCCACGTCAACGACCGCGCCGCACTGGCCGCCCTGCTGCGCACCCTCACCGACCGGATCCGCTTCCTCACCGACGGCGGCACCCCGCCCGACCTCGGCCCCGGCGCCGCGCCCTCCGACAGCGGCACCCTCGGCCCCGCCGCCCTGCCCACCGACGACCTCACCGTCACCGTCGGCGTCGGCGCCTCCCTCTTCGACGCCCGCTACGGCCTCGCCGACGCCCGCCCCGCCGGGCTCACCGCGATGCGGACCTTCCCCAACGACGGCCTTCGCCCCGCCGAGTGCCACGGCGACCTGTCCCTCCAGGTCTGCGCCACCAGCCGGGACACCGTCCAGCACGCGATCCGCGACCTGCTGCGCGCCACCAGCAAGTCGCTCAGCCCGCGCTGGCAGCTCGACGGCTACCAGAACCGCGCCCGCCCGGCCGGCGCCGCCCGCAACCTGCTCGGCTTCAAGGACGGCATCCAGAACCCCGACACCGGCTCCGCCCCGCAGATGGACGCCCTGGTCTGGGTCGGCGCCGACGCCGGCGGACCGGCCTGGGCCGTCGGCGGCACCTACCAGGTGATCCGCGCCATCCGCACCCTGGTCGTCCCGTGGGACGAACTGCCCCTGCGCGAGCAGGAGCGGATCATCGGCCGCCGCAAGTCCGACGGCGCCCCGCTCGGCCGCACCAAGGAGGGCGACACCCCCGACTACACCCAGGACCCGAACGGCGCCGTGATCGCCCTCGACTCCCACATCCGCCTTGCCAACCCCCGCACCGACGCCACCCGCGCCGACCGCATCCTGCGCCGCGCCTTCAACTACGACCGCGGCCTCGACGCGGGCGGCGTCCCCGAACTCGGCCTCGCCTTCTGCTGCTACCAGCGCGACATCGCCCGCCAGTTCGAGACGGTCCAGACCCGCCTGATCGACGAACCCCTCGCCCGCTTCCTCCGCCCCACCGGCGGCGGCTACTTCTACGTCCTCCCCGGCGCCCAGGACCCCACCGACTGGCTCGGCCGCACCCTCCTCGCCCCGGCCTAGCCGGGGTTCTGCGAACCGGAGGTAGGCATCAGGCAGGGGGTGGTGACGCTCAGCGCCATGCGCTTGTCGCTGGTGCTGTCGACCGTGGCGTAGTACCGGCTAGCGGGGTGGCGGGCACCGAGTGCGGCGAACGGCTTCTCGGCCGTCGCCTCCCGGAATTCGGTGATCGTCAGCCCTTCTCCCGCCAGTAGGTCACGGGTGCTGCGGACGACCTCGTTGTGCCGGGCGATGCCCGCGACGTCGCTGTGGACGAAGTACAGGAGCGTGTAGCGGTCGTCGGGCGCGGACTCCCCGTTCTTGCCGACGCACGGGTTGAACCCGATCTCCTCCGGCTCGTCGTTGATTCGGATGCCGGCCGACTGCGTGACGTGGGCCATGAGCTGCCGCGCCCAGTCCAGGGCCTCCTGCCGGGACTTCACGGGCAGCGGGTCGTTTTTTCCGGGGGTGGTGCTGGACATGCAGGCTCCAAGGGTTGCGGCCATCAGTGCGACGGCCAGCAGGATCCTCGGCCGACCTCTGCGGCCGGCTCGACGGAAGGACGGGTGGGTCATGGGCTTCTCTCTCCGGAGCGGGCTCAATGCCAGAGGGGGATGAACCCTCCGATATTGATCTCCTTGGGTTCCACCTTCGGCGGCTGCTGGACGATGATCTTTCCTTGGTTGTGGAGGCTGTCGGATTTGTCGTCCCAGTAGCCGCCGTGGCCGGAGGTGTCGGTGTAGAGGTTGTTGCCGCCGAACCCGATGGTGTGCGGGCCGGGGCCCAGGGTCAGCCCACCCGCGAAGCGCGTCATGTCGTCCTCGGCCTCCGAGATCCATACGTGGTTCGGGTCGATGTGCAGTTGCTTGGCGTTGTCGACACCCATGCCAGGGCTGCCGAGGGTGACGATGTCGTCGGCGTGCAGTCCGTCGCCGCCGCTGGCCGCGACGCCCACGGCGTAACTGCCGTAGCTGTGGGCGATATAGGTGACATGACTCTTGGGTTCCCCGTGGGAGACCCGGAGTCCGTCCGAGAAGCGCCGCATGTCCTCGGCGCCGTCGATCCCCCGCCGCGGGTTGGCCGCCTTCGGAATGCTCTCCGGGGTGTCGTAGCCGAGGTAGGAGATCACCGAAACGGTCTCACCGGCGTTCGCGTGGCCCTTGGCGATCCGCTGCAACTGCCTGATCCGGTCGATCTGCCCCGGCACGCCGGCGAACTCCGTGTTCGTCCCCGGGACGAACACGGCCGTGTGCGTGGCCTTGTCCGGGTTGCCGGTGGCGACGATCGCGCGGCCGTCGCCGCCGTACGCCTCGGGGTCGATGCCGAGGAGGAACATCCGGTGCTCCTCGTCCCGGGCGTCGGCGGTCTCCGCCAGCTTGTCCTTGATGGTCCTGAGTGCAGCCCTGCGCTGGTCGTAGTCGCCCTGGGAGAGGCCGAAGGCCGCCGGGGTGCCGGCGTCCAGGGCGTCGAGCTTCTGGTCCAGCACGAGGCGGTTGGCCTCGTCCCGCGCGGTGGCGGGCAGGCCGTCCATGCTCCCGATCCTTGCCGCGTTCAGCGTCAGGAACGTCTCCTGCTGATCCGCCGAGAGACCCGTCCACCATTCGGCGTTTCGCTTCGGGTCCTTGCCGTCGGGGATGTAGGCGTCGGCCAGGCCGAGGTCCTTCATGACGTCAGCGGCGTCCGTTCGGGTCTCCGCGAGGGCGCCGCTCGTACGATCGGGGGAGAGGATGTCGGCGCCGAGCCGACCCAGTGCGGTGTTGCCCTGGTCGCTCGCCCGCTGGGCCTCCTTCAGAGCGGCGTCGATCCGTGCCTGGAGCTCGCCCTTGAGGCCCGTGAGGGTCCGGCGCGCCGCCTGCGCGTCAGGGTCGTTGTGCTCCCCGGGTTCCTCGGGCGGCAGCCCGACGACACCGTCGGCCGAGACGACGAGGCCGGAGTCCTGGGCACGGTGTACGGCGTTCGTCAGATTGGTCTGCGCCTGGTACATCCGGTCGGCGACCGTGTTCAGCGTCAGGGCGACGGCCTCGGCCTCCACCTTGATCACGTCCAGTTGCTGCTCGGTGCGAGCCATGAACTGGAACGCGCCGTCGGCGTCGGCGCCCGTCCAGTGGGCGTGGAGCGGACCGTTGACCTGGTTGCGGTGGCGGTTCCCGGTGCTCTCGGCCGCGTGGGCGAGAGCCTTCCAGCCCTTTGCGGCGTCGCGGGGTACCTGCGGGTCGAACTTCAGCAGCAGCTCGTAGACGCCGGTCACTTCGGCCCCTGCGGCTTGCTCCAGGTGCCGGCGACGGCCTGCTCGGTGTTCGCGTGTGCCGCGGCGTTGGCATGGAGCTTCGTCGAGGTGTCCGCGATGCGTTGGCGGACGGTGGCCAGCGGCGTGGCCCAGCCGGCCCCGAGTTGCTGGAGTCCGCCCGCGATCGACCAGCCGGTGAGCCGGCCGGAGGCTGCGGTGGTCGCGGTCAGTGCGGTACGGACCGGACTCTCGAATTCCTGGGCGAGGGTGCCCGCGAGGTTCGCGGAGGCGTCCAGTTCGCCTGTACTGACCCTGACGTCGGCCATGGGTCTCCCCCCGGAGCGAAATGCGCGGACAGGGCCGAGCCGTCCCCCGAAGGCCCAACCGTGAATACTTTCTGTCAGGCCGAGACTACTCATTCGGTATGACGAGTACTACCGCGGGATTGTTCTGTGAGGCTCCGGTGGTCGTGCGGCGAGGACCCAGGGGCCGGATTGTCGGAGGGGCGGGTGATGATAGGGGCTGTTCGAGTGGAGGACGGAAGGACGCATTCCTATGAGCTGGTGGCAGCAGCCACTGGTCGGCTTCGACCTGGAGACCACGGGTACCGACCCGGCCGTGGACCGGATTGTCACGGCCGCCCTCGTGGACACCGTCGGGGACCGCCGGCTGGATGCCACCGGGTGGCTGCTCGACCCGGGGGTGCCGATCCCCGCCGAGGCGGCGGCGATCCACGGGATCGGGGACGACCTGGCGCGGGCCAAGGGGCGGCCCGCCAAGGAGGCGGTGGACGAGATAGCCGGCGCGCTGTGCGCGCGGCTCGCCGAGGGGCACGCGGTGGTGGCGTTCAACGCCCCGTTCGACCTCTCGATGCTCGACGCCGAGCTGCGCCGGCACGGGCTGCCGGCGCTGGCCGAGCGGCTCGGGGGGCCGGTCGTGCCGGTGCTCGACGCGCTGGTGATCGACCGCGCGGTGGACAAGTACCGCAAGGGCTCGCGGACCCTGCAGCGGGTCTGCGAGGTGTACGGCGTCGAGCTGACCGACGCCCACGAGGCGGGCAGTGACGCCCTCGCCGCCGTCCGGGTCGCGGTCGCTCTCGCCGAGCGCTACCCCGAGCAGGTCGGCGCCGTACCGCTGGCCGAGCTCCACGCCCGTCAGATCGACTGGCACCGGGCCTGGGCCGAGGACCTCCAGGCCTGGCTCCGCCGGGCCAAGGACCCGGAGGCGGTCATAGACCCCCGCTGGCCCCTGCGCTGAGCCCGGTCCGCAGCAGCAGGGCCTTGGCGGCGGCGAACTCGGCGGCGTCGAGGGAGCCCTCGCGGTGCAGGTCCGCGAGGAGTGCGAGCTCATTGCCGGGCGACCAGGGGCCGACCGCACCGGCGACGGGGATCACCGCGGCCGACGGGTCCAGCGGGTCGTGGCGGACGGTCACCTCGCCGCCGACGGCCGGCAGGGCGTAGACCGGGTACCGCCCGGTGTGGGCGAGCGTGTACGGCCGGCCGTCCGGACCGGTGTAGCGGACCGTGAGCCGCAGCCGGTGCGGCCCGGTGCCGCGGCCGCGCTGCTCGCGGCCGGCGTACGCGACCTCGGTGACCGTGCCGGTGACGGTGACGCCGCCGGCGTGCAGCCGGGCGGCGAGGGTGTGCTCGCGCAGGTGGTCCCGGTTCTCGCGCCGGATCCGCCGCTCGCCGCGGACTCCCGCGACGACGGTGAGCAGCCCGAACGCTGCGGCCGCCGCGAACAGCCAGGGGTGCGCAGAGCCGTTGCCGAGGGCGGCGCCGAGGAGGGCCAGGGACACCGCTCCCGCCGAGGCCGCCCCGAGCGGCAGGCGCTGGGGCTTGTCGGGTTCGCGGTTCTCGGCCAGGACGAGGGCGCAGAACAGGCCGAGCAGGCACAGGTAGACACCACCGACGAGGGCCGACGCGGTGAGGGCGCCGCCGCAGCTCGCCTCCGGGCGGCAGGCAGCGTGGTCGACCGAGCGGATCCAGCCCGTGCCGAGGGTCCAGCCGCCGAGGGCGGTGAAGAGGCCGATCACCAGCACGAGGAACTTCCGGGCTCCGCCCACTCTGCGCGCGTTCGTCATTGCGCGGACCCTAGCGCCGTCAGTCCGCCCCCGGACGAACGCCCGGGTGAACGACGGCGTCCCGCGGGGGATACGGCGGGTGGACCGGCGCGGCGGAGTCGCCCGTCAGCAGCAGGGCCTTGGCGGCGGCGAACTCGGCGGTGTCGAGGCTGCCCTCGCGGTGCAGGGCGGCGAGGCGTTCGAGGGCGCTGACCACGTCGCCGTCCCGGGAGGCGGCGGGGGTGGCGAGGGTGATGCGGAGGTTCTCCGGGTCGGCGGGGTGGTAGCGGACTTCGGCCCCGCCGCCGGGCCGCGGGGGGAGGTGTACCGGGAAGGTGTCGACGGTGGTGGCCGTGCGGTCGGCGCCGTCGGCGGTGCGGAACCCGACGGTGACGCGCAGTTCGGGGTCGTCGTTGTCGGTCGCCCCGGTGGTGGCGACGTGGGTGATCAGGGCCGGGACGGTGATGCCCTCCCGCTCCAGCCGGTCCTGTCGTGCGGCGGCCAGCCGGTTGGCGCGCCAGCGGCGGGCGCCGCGGCGGTCCAGGGCGGCGGTGAGCAGGGCGAGCGGGAGGACGGGCGCGAGCAGCCAGGGGTGCGGGTCGCCGTTGGCGAGGGACGCGCCCAGCAGGCCGAGGGCGAGGCAGCCGGCCAGGACGCCCCGGTCGGAGGAGGCCGAGGGCTCGCTGGTGGGGGCGTCGCCGTGGGCGGTGCTGGCGGCGGCCACCAGGCACAGCAGCCATAGCGGAATGCCGGCGGCCAGGCAGGCCACTACGGACACGGATCCGCAGGACCGTTCGGCGCCGCAGGCGTCGGCAGCGAACGCGCGGACGAGGCCGGTGGCGGTGAGCCACCCGGCGGCCGCGGTGAACACGGAGGTGACGGCGAGTCCGACGATCCGGCCGCGGCTCAGGCGCGGTCCGAGGGCGGTGGGGCGATCGGTGGCCATGGGGCGGAGTCTAGGGTGACGCCCCAAGGCCGCCGTGACCGCCCCCGGCCACCTGTTGGGGCGTCAGAACGGGTACCAGCGCACCTCGGTGGCGCCCGTCCGCAGTGAGTCCACCCGGCGCCGGAACTCCGCCAGTGCGGCCGGGTTGCCCGGTGCCTGCTGGGCGACCCAGGAGGCGCTGGCCGTCTCCCTGGCCCCGCGCAGCACCGCGAAGCCGGGCCACTCGCGCACGTCCCAGCCGTACGCCGCGGTGAACTCCCGGTAGTCCTCGTCCGGCACGCCGTACCGGTCGTGGCTGAGCGCGAGTACCACCAGGTCGTGCTCGCGCAGGTCCTGGGCGACGAACTCCAGGTCGAGCAGGACGGGCCCGTCCGGGCCGACGTGGACGTTGCGCGGCAGCGCGTCGCCGTGGATCACGCCGGTCGGCAGGTGCGGGACGAGTGCGGCCGCCGCGGCGGTGAAGGAGTCCCGGCGGTCGCGCAGGAAGTCGACGTCGGCCGGGTCGACGTGGCCCTCGGCGGAGGCGAGCCAGCGTTCGACGGGGGCGAGCAGGTCGCGGCGGCCGAGGGCGAACGGCGGCTCGGGCAGCCGGTGCACGGCGTGCAGCAGCGGGGCGAGGTCCACCGGGCGGGCGGGCCGCTCGGCGGGGGCGAGCCGGTGCCAGAAGGTGACCGGGTGGCCTTCGGCGAGCCGCGGTCCGGCGGGCAGCGCGTCGTACGGGCGGACGACCGGGACGCCGTGGCCGGCCAGCCAGTCGGCGACGGCGAGTTCACGGCGGGCCCGGTCGTGCAGTTCGGGCGCGCGGCCGACCTTGGCGACCACGGCCGGGTCGCCGAGGTCGAAGACGGCGTTCTCGCCGAGGGCGAGCAGTCGGGCGTCGGCGGGGTCGGGCAGGCCGGCGGACTCGCAGGCAAGGGCGAGCAGCAGCCGCGCCCGCCCCTCGTCGAAGCGGAGCATGAGGGTCGTCTTCCTTCGTGACAGCCGGGTGGGGGTGGGCGATCATTCTGGCAAACGGCTGCCGGGCCCCGCGCGACGCGGGGCCCGGCGGTTGTCCGGGGTCTGCGGGCCCGGGGGCCCGGTGGGGAAGGGTCAGACCCCGATCCGGCGGTGCCGGGCCTGCGGGACGCGCGGTTCTGCGGTGGTCGAACCGGCAGCGGCAGCGGCAGCGCCGGCGGCGGCCGGGGCGAGCGGGGCACCGGTGCCGAGCGGCGGGACGCTCTCGCCGTGGGAGAAGTCGGGCAGCCAGGCGAGCCAGCGCGGCAGGTACCAGTTGCGCTCGTCGAGCAGGGTCATCACCGAGGGCAGCAGCACCGCGCGGATGATCGTCGCGTCGATCAGCACCGCGACCGCGAGGCCGACGCCCATCTGCTTCATGGCCTGCATGGAGAGGGTGCCGAAGACCGCGAAGACCGCCACCATGATCACGGCCGCGCTGGTGACCACCCCGGCGGTGGAGCGGATGCCGTGGGCGATCGCGGCCCGGGTGGGCAGGCCCCGGTCACGGCCCTCCTTGATCCGGGAGACCACGAAGACGTGGTAGTCCATCGAGAGGCCGAAGAGGATCACGAAGAGGAACAGCGGCACCCAGGACTCGACCGCGCCGACGCCCGCGGTGCCGAGCAGCGAGGCCCCGACGCCGTGCTGGAAGACCAGGGTCAGCACCCCGTACGCGGCGCCGACCGAGAGCAGGTTGAGCACCACGGCGGTGCCGGCGACGGCCAGCGAGCGGAAGGAGGTGAGCATGAGCAGGAAGGCGAAGGCCACCACGAAGCCGAAGACCACCGGCATCGACCCGGTCATCTTGGCGTTGAAGTCGTAGGAGCCGGCGGTGCGGCCGGTGACCGGGGCCTCGGTGCCGGGCACCGCGAGCACGGTGGCGGGCACGAGCTCCTCGCGCAGGGTGCGCAGGGCGGCGTTGCTCACCGAGTCGTTGCCGCTGCCGTTGAGCGGGATGTCGACGGTGGCGACGTTCTGCTCGGGGTGGACGGTGACGTCGACCGGTCCGTGCATCCGGCCGGAGGCCAGGGCGCGGGCCTTGAGGTCGGCGATCGCGGCGGTCATCGCGGGGTAGTCGATGTCGGTGGCCTTGATCACCACGGAGGCGGGCGCGGGGCTGCCGGGGAAGGCCGCCTCGATCTTCTGCGAGACGGCGACCAGCTCGTTGCCCTTGGGCAGCTGCTGCTGGAAGGTCAGGTTGGCGGTGTGCATGGTGAGCAGTGGCGCGGCCAGGCCGATCAGCACGGCGCCGGACAGGGCGGCGGCGGCCAGCGGGCGGCGCAGCACCGGAGTGAGCACGGCGTTCCAGAACCGGCCGCCGGTGGTGGCGGCGTCGGGGCGGCGCAGCCGGTGGAGGAAGGGCACCCGGCCCTTGTCGACCCGGTCGCCCAGCATCGAGAGCAGTGCGGGCAGCACGGTGAGCGAGCCGAGCACGGCGGTGACGACGACCACGATGGTGGCGTACGCCATGGCCTTGAACTCGGCGATGCCGGTGAGGAACATGCCGGCCATGGCGATCACCACGGTGACGCCGGAGACCAGCACGGCCCGGCCGCTGGTGGCGGCGGCGATCCGCAGCGAGGTGTCGAGGTCGCGTCCGGCGGCCCGCTCCTCGCGTTCGCGGCGCAGGTAGAAGAGGCAGTAGTCGACGCCGACGGCGAGGCCGACCAGCAGCATCACCGAGCTGGCGCTGTTGCTGGTGTGCAGGATCCCGCTGCTGAGGGCGACGAGTCCGCCGGCCGCGACGAAGGCGGTGATCGCGAGCAGGACGGGCAGGACGGCGGCGACCAGGGCGCCGAAGGCGACCAGCAGGATGCCGAGGGCGAGCGGCACGGCCGTCCACTCGGCGCGGGCGAAGTCGTCGGCGAACTGCTCGTCCATCCACTTGCCGGAGCTGGCGTCGCCGAGCTCCACCACGGTGAGGTCGGGGTGCTGCTTCTGGACGGCGGCGACGGCGTCGACCACGGCGCCGACGTTGGCGGTGGCCTCCTCGTGGTCGCCCTTCACGGTGAGCTGGACCAGTGCGGAGCGGCCGTCGGCGGAGACCGCCCTGGTGTCGTAGGGGGAGCGGACGTCGCCGGCCCTGCCGGTGCCGTTGACCCCGGCGATCACCTGGTCGACGACGGCGCGGAAGGCGGGGGAGTCGGCGGTCCGGTCGGTGCTCTGGATCAGGACGGTCTCGGTGGAGGGGGACTTGAGTCCGGCCCGGTCGAGGATCTCGGCGGCCCGGGAGACCTGGCCGGGCATGGCCTCGGCCTCGTCGACCTGGGTGCTGCCGTGCAGGCCGCCGAGGAAGGTGGCGAGGACGACGAACAGCAGCCAGCCGAAGACGGCGGTCTTTCTGTGCCGGGCGCTCCAGGCGCCCATGGCGGCGGCCATGCCGGGCTTGGTCTTCACGGTTCCCCCTGGAAGAGCGGCCGGCGCCGGTGGCGGGCGCGGGCCGGGTGTGCGGCGGTGGTCGGCCGCCGGAGTGGGGCGCCGGGTGCGGTCCGGCGTCGTGATCGACACTAGGGAAGCGGCTGGTGACGGGGTATCCGGCTGGCGGGGGAGTGCGCCCTGTGGTCTTCCTCGGGGGCGGGGTGGGGTTTTCCCTACCCGGCAACCCTGATATCTCCTCCTGGGGTCAGGGGAGCAAGCTCCACCCTGAGGGGGAGCCGTCTCCACCCCGAGTACGAGGTCAAGGCGGTCCTCCGCACGCGAAAATGGCTCGGGGGCACTTTGCGGCGTCCCCGAGGGGGTCGGACTGCGGCAACGGGGTCACGGGGAAAACTGCTTGCCGGTCGGCTAGCAAGTGACCGTAGGATGAGTCCCTCTGAGTACTTACCTGCCGACCGGCTAGACCTGCCACACAGGTCGGGCCGATCCGATCCGTCGCCCGACGTCCCGTCCCCCGAGGGCTGCGGTGAACCATGCCCAGGAGGCATCACGAGCATGTTCCACCGACTAGGACATTTTGTCGTCCGTCGCGCCTGGTGGGTGATCGCGGCGTGGGTCGTCGCGATGATCGCCATCGCCGTCTCGGCCCCGAAGATCACGGCCCAGACCGACGAGGCCGCATTCCTCCCCAAGCACTACGAGTCCATCCAGGCCGCGCAGTTGCAGGAGAAGGCGTTCCCGGCGAACTTCACGCCGTCCGCGCTCGCCCTGTTCGAGCGCAACGACGGCGCCCCGCTGACGGCCGCCGACAAGGCCGCCGTGGCGAAGATCGTCCAGGGCCTCACCGACAAGAAGATCGAGCACGTCGAGCAGATCGTCCCGGTCAGCGACCAGACGACCTCCAAGGACGGCAAGTACGCGCTGGCGCCGATCGCCATCGACAAGACGACCCAGAACTCGGAGAAGTTCGGCGAGGTCGCCAAGTCGGTCCGTGAAGAGGGCAAGAAGCTCGCCGAGGGCACCGACCTGAAGTACCAGCTCGGCGGCCAGGCCGCCCAGCAGCTGGACCAGCAGGAGTCCTCCGGCGCGGCCGACGCCGTCATCGGCATCAGCAGTGTCGTCCTGGTCGCGATCATCGTCGGCCTGATCTTCCGCAGCGTGCTGGCCGGCCTCCTGCCGGTGCTGCTCTCGCTGATGATCGCGATGCCGACCGCGAACGGCCTGATCGCCTACGCCACCAAGGCGTTCGACCTGAAGTCCACCCCGGTGCTGTCGGCGATCCTGATCGTCGTCGTCCTCGGCGTCGGCACCGACTACTTCCTGTTCCTCGCCTTCCGCTACCGCGAGCGGCTGCGGGCGGGCGACACCCGGCAGGAGGCCGTGGTCAACGCCGTCGCCCGGGTCGGCGAGGCGATCGCCTCCGCGGCCGGCGCGGTCACCGTCGCCTTCGCGGTGCTGATCCTCTCCAGCCTCGGCATGTTCAAGGCGCTCGGCCCGGCGCTGGCCATCGCGGTCGTCGTCACCGCCTTCGCCTCGCTCACCCTGGCCCCGGCCGTGCTCACGGTCATCCCGGCCCGCGGGGTGTTCTGGCCCGGCAAGAAGTGGATGCACGAGCCGAGCGACGCCCGGTTCGCCGCCCTCGGCCGCGTCGTCGAGAAGAAGCCGGCCCTGGTGGCCGTCGCCTCCGGCGGCGTGCTGCTGGCCCTGACCGCCGGCGCCCTCGGTTACAACGGCACCTTCGACCTCGCGGGCAGCTCCATGCCCAAGACCGCGGAGTCGATGGTCGTCCAGGACAAGCTGGTCAACGGCTTCTCGGCCGGTGCCGCGGACCCGACGCACGTCTACCTGACGGTCGACGGCGGGGCCAAGCTCGACCAGGGCGCGTTCGGCGGCTACGCCGCCAAGCTCGCGGCCGTCCCCGGCGTGGCCGAGGCCCCCGCGACGCCGCAGCTCAGCAAGGACGGCGCGACGGCGGACTTCACCGTCCTGCTCAAGAACGAGCCGTCCAGCAACGACGCGATAGACACGGTCACCGAGCTGCGCAAGGTCGCCCACGCCGAGGCGCCGTCCGGCACCGAGGCCAAGGTCGGCGGCATCACCGCGATCTACAAGGACATCAACCTGGCGATGTCCCACGACTACAAGCTGGTGTTCCCGATCGCGGGTCTGCTGATCCTGCTGATCCTGGCCCTCCAGCTGCGCAGCGTGGTCGCGCCCTGGTACCTGATGGCCTCGGTGGGCCTCGGCTTCACCGCGACCCTCGGCTCCTCGACCCTGCTGTTCCAGAACATCAAGGGCGAGCACGGCATGATGTTCATGCTGCCGATCCTGATCTACCTCTTCGTGGTGGCGATCGGGACCGACTACAACATCCTGATCATCGCCCGACTGCGCGAGGAGGCCCGGGCGGGCCGCAGCCCGCGCGAGGCGGCCCGCGAGGCCGTGCGCCACGGCGGCCCGACCGTCGCGGCGGCCGGCTTCATCCTGGCGGTGTCGTTCGCGACCTTCATGCTCGCGGGCAACATCTTCATGCTGGAGTTCGGCTTCGGCATGGCCTTCGGCATCGCCCTGGCGGCCTTCGTGATGGCGATGTTCTTCACCCCGGCGCTCACCGCGCTGGTCGGCAAGGCGGCCTGGTGGCCCGGCCACGGCGGCGACGCCACCGGTGGCCACGGCGAGGCCGTTCCGGCGGCGGGCGCGCACAGCGCCCACGGTCTGCCGGAGTCGGCCGGACGGCGCTGACCGCCCGTTCCAGCCGGTAGCGACACGGACGGCGCCCGCCTCACGGCGGGCGCCGTTTGCCCGTTCCGCCGATCCGGCAAACGTGATCTGTGCGGCAGAAACTCCCCGGTCAATCGGGGTGCGGACGTGCTAGAGTCGTATCAGTTGCAGTTTTGGTTCCCATGAACGTATGTGTGCGCCTGCTGGTACCAACCAACAGGCGCATTTGTTTTGTCCGGTGTTTCAGCCTCCGGATGGGGATCGCGGCTACTTGGGGTCCACGAGGTGTGGGCTCCGATGCCCCAGTTAGAGGAGACGGTTATGGCTACCGGCACCGTGAAGTGGTTCAACAGCGAAAAGGGCTTCGGCTTCATCGAGCAGGAGACTGGCGGCCCGGACGTGTTCGCCCACTACTCGAACATCACGGCTCAGGGTTTCCGTGAGCTGCTCGAGGGCCAGAAGGTCGAGTTCGACGTCACCCAGGGCCAGAAGGGCCCGCAGGCCGAGAACATCCGCGTCATCGGCTGACGTCAGCCTCCGCTGACGCGCGATTTCGCGTAGCGAGGGCCCGCACCGCACGGTGCGGGCCCTCGCTCATGCCGCCGAACGGCCGGGGCGGCGAACTCCTTTCCGACGGCCGGACCAGCCCCTCACCAGGGGCTGTCACGCTCTGGATGGAGATCCTGTGACCACCCCTGCCCAGTCGCCCCGCGACGGCGGTCGTTCCCGCAAGCCCCGCACCGGCGGCGCCCCGCGCACCGGCGGCGCCCCGCGCACCGGCGCCCCGCGCACCGGCGCTTCCTCCCGGCCCCCGCGCCGGAACGCCCCCCGGGTCGCCGAGCCCGCCGACTTCACCGTGGTCGAGGGCACCCCGGCCCGCCCGCCGGCGGCGAGCTTCGCCGAGCTGGAGCTCCCCAAGGGCATCCTGAGCGCGCTGACCCGCCAGGGCGTCACCGAGCCGTTCCCGATCCAGGCCGCCACGCTCCCCGACTCGATCGCCGGGCGCGACGTGCTCGGCCGCGGCCGCACCGGCTCCGGCAAGACCCTCGCCTTCGGCCTGTCGCTGCTCGCCCGCACCGCCGGCCGGCGCGCCGACGCCCGCCACCCGCTGGCGCTGGTGCTGACGCCCACCCGCGAGCTGGCCCAGCAGGTCACCGAGGCCCTCACCCCGTACGCCACCGCCGTCAACCTGCGGATCGCCACCGTCGTCGGCGGTATGTCGATCACCCGGCAGGCCAACGCGGTGCGCCGCGGCGCCGAGGTCCTGGTCGCCACCCCCGGCCGACTGGACGACCTGATCGGGCGCGGCGACGTCAACCTCTCCGACGTCGCGATCACCGTGCTCGACGAGGCCGACCAGATGGCCGACATGGGCTTCCTGCCGCAGGTCACCAAGCTGTTGGAGCAGGTCGCCGAGGGCGGGCAGCGGATGCTCTTCTCCGCCACCCTGGACCGCAACGTCGACCGGCTGGTCAAGCGCTTCCTCACCGACCCGGTGACCCACTCGGTGGACCCCTCGGCCGGCGCGGTCACCACCATGGACCACCACCTGCTCCAGCTGGACCCGGCGGACAAGGCGTCCACCACCGCCCACATCGCCTCCCGCGAGGGGCGCGTGATCATGTTCGTGCACACCAAGCACGGCGCGGACCGGCTCGCCAAGCAGCTGCTGGCCAACGGCGTGAAGGCCGCCGCCCTGCACGGCGGCAAGTCCCAGCCGCAGCGCAACCGGGTGCTCGACCAGTTCCGCGACGGCCACGTCACCGCGCTGATCGCCACCAACGTCGCCGCCCGCGGCATCCACATCGACGGCCTCGACCTGGTCGTCAACGTCGATCCGCCGATCGACCACAAGGACTACCTGCACCGCGGCGGCCGCACCGCCCGCGCCGGCGAGTCCGGCACCGTCGTCACGCTCGTCCTGCCGGACCAGCGGCGCGAGGTCAGCCGGCTGATGACGGTGGCCGGGATCCGCCCCACCACCACGAAGATCCGCCCGGGCGACGTCGAGCTCACCCGGATCACCGGTGCCCGCACCCCGAGCGGTGTGCCGATCACCGTGGCCGTACCCGCCCCGGCCGCGCCGGCCCAGTCCGGTGCGGAGGGCGGCGCCGCCGGGAAGAACGGCTCCCCGCGCCGACGCTCCGGCAAGCGCTCCGGCCTGCCGACCGACGTCGACATGAACGGCAACCCGCGCCGGCCCCGGCCCAAGCAGCGCACCGGCGCCGCGGGCGGCGGACAGGGCGGCGGCGCGTCGCGCCAGGCGGCCGGCTTTATCGGCCGCTCCTCCGGGCGGGCGAAGCCGGGCAGCGGCTCCAAGACCGGCTCCAACTACGGCACCGGCCGCCAGCGCCGCCAGGGCGACTGACCGACCAGGCTCCCGACGGCCCGGCTCCCCTCCAGTGGGGGAGCCGGGCCGTTCGCATGTGCTTCCGGAGGTGGATCCCGGCCACGACGTGTTGACGGTGGACGGTCGATCCTGGAGGCCGGCCGCCGGCCGAAAGGCCCGACTGTCCGTCAGTATTATTCAATAGTTGATGAGTTGACGTCCGTCGGCGAGCAAAAAGGCTCGGACTCGGGGGTGATCGGCCCCGAGTGGCGCGTGTGCCGCGCGGGCCGGCTCGGAGTGCGTGGCGCGGCGGCCGTGGGCCGGTGGTTTCCGGACGTATCGTCCGGAGCCCCGGCCTGCGGCCGCTTTCGCGCGTCCGTTCGTACCGCTGCCCGTCCGTGGACGGACCGTTGGCGTGATCATCTCCCCCTCATGTTGACCGTGGCCGTACATCACCCCGAGGCTTCACGCGGCCCGCACAACCGATACACCGTCATCACGGTTCCTCGACAGCGGGTTGACCGGTTCATCGTCTTCGGAAGGACCTTCCCGATGCGTCGTACCGCCGCGCTCCTCGGCGCTGCCGCCCTGCTGGGCGGAGCCGCCGCCCTCGCCACGCCCGCCACCGCCGCCCCGGCCGCGGCCAACTGCTACTCCTACGCCGGGGGTTGGAACGCCTACGGCGTCTGCAGTGGCAGCGACCCGCTCCAGGGCTGGTACGTCACCGTCACCTGCCAGTCCTGGAACGCCAACCACACCGTGCCGTTCTACCGCACCGCCATGGGCGGCGTGGTGTTCGGCGACGGCACCTCGGTCGCCTCCTGCGGGATCAACGACACCCTGAGCTTCCCGAACATCGTCTACGCCGGCCGCCTCCCCGTCCCGCCCGCCGGTCCGGTCGGCCCGATCACCGGCTACGCGGACAAGTGCGTGGACGTGAAGGGCGCCAGCGGCGCCGACCGCACCCCCGTCCAGATCTACGACTGCAACGGCACCAACGCCCAGCAGTGGAAGATCGCCGTGGACGGCACCGTCCGGGCCTTCAACAAGTGCCTGGACGTCACCGGCGCGGGCACGGCCAACGGCACCAAGGTCCAGCTGTACACCTGCAACGGCACCGGCGCACAGCAGTGGCAGGTCCGCGCGGACGGCTCGATCCTCAACCCGGTGTCCGGCCGCTGCCTCGACGACCTGGGCTTCTCCACGGAGAACGGCAACCAGCTCGGCATCTGGGACTGCAACGGCGCCGCCAACCAGGTCTGGCACGTCCCCGCCTGACGCGTCGTTCCCCCCGATCGTCCCTCATCACTTCCCAGGAGCTTCCCCGTGCGTCGTACCACCGCCATGTTCGCCACCGCCCTGCTCGCCGGTGCCGCCGCGCTCACCGCGCCCGCCACCGCGGGAGCCGCCACGAGCGCTCCTGCCGTCGCGGGTGCCGCAGGTGCCGCCGCCGCCCCGGCCGCCCTGACCGCCGGCAGCTGTACCGTCACCCGGGCCGGCCTCGGCTTCCTCGGCACCTGTACGGACATCGACCCGATGCAGACCTGGCGGGTCGCGGGCACCTGCCAGACCATCGGCACCAACGGGATCCCCGTGTACTCGGCGGCCAACGGCAGCTGGGTCACCGGCAACACCCGCGCCACCGCCACCTGCTTCGGCACCGCGATGCCGCAGTCCGGCTGGATCGTCGCCGGCCCCGCCGTCCCGGCCGGCCCGGTCGGACAGATCAGCGGCTACGCGAACAAGTGCGTGGACGTGCGCGGTGGCATCAACGGCAACGGCACCCCGGTCCAGATCTGGGACTGTCTGGGCAACGCCGCCCAGACCTGGAAGGTCGGCACCGACGGCACCGTCCGCGCTTTCGGCAAGTGCCTGGACGTGCAGGGCGGCAACACCGGCAACGCGACCCTGGTGCAGATCTACGACTGCAACGGCTCCGGTGCCCAGCAGTGGCAGGCCCGGGCGGACGGCTCGCTGCTCAACCCGCAGTCCGGCCGCTGCCTGGACGACCTGGGCTACTCCACCACGAACGGCAACCAGCTCGGCATCTGGGACTGCAACGGCGCCGCGAACCAGGTCTGGCACCTGCCGGTCTGACGCACCGTCGCCCTGTCCCCACTACTCCCTAGGAGTCTCCCCGTGCGTCGTATCGCCGCCATGTTCGCCACCGCTCTGCTCGCGGGAGCCGCCGCGCTGACCGCGCCCGCCGCCCAGGCGGCCGGGGGTGCCGCCCCGCAGGCCGCACCGCCCGCCCCGGTCGCGGCCGCCACGGCCGCCCAGAACTGCTCGTTGCGCTTTTTCACCGTTGGCGTCAACGGGACTTGCACCGGCCTCGACCCGGAGCAGCTCTGGGGCATCTCGGGCTGGTGTCAGGAGTTGGTGAACGGGGTCCTGTACCAGGAGCCGCTCGTCGGCCCTAACACCACCGGTGACGGAACCATCGGCGCGTCCTGCATCCAGGGCGGGAATGTGGCCTTCGCCCAGATCATCTTCGGGCCCACGCCCCCGGCCGGGCCGAGGGGGCCGATCACCGGGTACGGGAACAAGTGCGTCGATGTCCGCTACGGCAGCAACGCCAACGGCACCCCGGTCCAGATATACGACTGCCTGGGCAACGCCGCCCAGACCTGGAAGATCGCCGCGAACGGCACCATCCACGCGCTCGGCAAGTGCCTGGACGTCCAGGGCGGCAACACCGCCATCGGCACCCCGGTGCAGATCTACGACTGCAACGGCGGCGGCGCCCAGCAGTGGCAGGCCCGGCCCGACGGCTCGCTGTTCAACCCGATGTCCGGCCGCTGCCTGGACCTGTTCGCGTACTCCACCGCCAACGCGAGCCCGATCGTGATCTGGGACTGCAACGGCGCCGCCAACCAGGTCTGGCACCTGCCGGCCTGACGTGCCGTTGCCCCGCTCCCACTACTTCCCAGGAGTCTTCCCGTGCGTCGTACCGCCGCCATGTTCGCCACCGCCCTGCTCGCCGGGGCCGCCGCGCTGACCGCTCCCGCCGCCAATGCCGCCGGGAGCGGCCCGCAGGTCACGCCGCCCGCGCCGGTCGCGGACGCCGTGGCCGCCGAGAACTGCTCGCTCTCCGGCCGGATCACCGCCGTCGTCGGGACCTGTACGGGCCTCGATCCGCGGCAGACCTGGGGCATCTCGGGCTATTGCCAGGAATTCGCGAACGGCTTCCCTGTCATCGAGCCGCTCTGGAGTGCTGGGCCGGGCACCGGTGACGGCTCCGTCTTCGCCTCCTGCATCTACGGCGGGTGGGTGGCCTCCGCTCGGATCGTCTTCGGACCCAAGCCCCTGGCCGGCTAGACCGGCCCGGTACCACCCCGTCCGGCTCCGGGGCTGTGACGGCTGCGCCGACCAGGTCCGGTGCCTGCCGGTCCGCCCTCCGCTCAGCCCTGGCCCAGGGCGCCCCGGGCCAGGGCGGCGAGGCCGGCCGTGATCCGTTCCGGAGTGATGCCGCGCTCCCGCTGGTGGCGGAACAGCTCGGGGGCGAGCGGGGCGAGCAGCTGGTCGGCCAGGACCTCCGGGTCCGGCCGGCCGGCCTCGCGCACCAGGTGGGCGACGTGCAGCCGCCAGAAGGCGTGGGCGCCGGTCCGGTAGCGGGCCTCGCCGGTCTCGGCGCCGAGCACCAGGTGGACGTGGGTCTCCAGCAGTTCGACCATCGCCGCGTAGAAGGCGGCCAGCCGCTCCGCCGGGGCGGGGACCGTCCCGGCGGCCGTGTCGCCCGGGCCGAGCGGCGGGTCGCCGCGCAGCAGCCGCTCCTGCAGGGCGCGTTCGTGCTCGTCGAGCAGGGCGCGGGCGATCGAGGCGCGGTCGGGGTAGCGGCGGTAGAGCGTGCCGCGGCCGATGCCGGCGGCCCGGGCGATGTCGTCCATGGTGACGGCGGCCGGGTCGCCCGACGCGAAGAGCCGCTCGGCGGCGGCCAGCACCTTGGCCCGGTTGCGGGCGGCGTCGGCCCGTTCTCGGGGCGGCGGGCCGTCGGCCAGGGGGAGCTCGGTCGTCATGGGGAGCAACGGTAGAACGAAGGCACGCCCAAGGGAAGTGGACACGATGTCCGCTTCCCTTTACTGTTGGGCGCGTCGACAAGTGGACGCTGTGTCCGCTTAAGTCGGCGGTACCGTCCCGCCCAGACCGTCCCGGGGGTTCACCGTGTCCCACCTCCTGCACCTCGACAGCAGCGCGCGCACCGACTCCTTCACCCGCCGCCTCGGCGCCGCCTTCGCCGACGCCTGGCGCGCCGGCGGCGGCGAGGTCACCCACCGCGACCTCGCCGCCGAGCCCGTTCCGCCCATCCGCGAGGGCTGGACCCGGATCTGCGACACCCTCCAGCGCGAGGAGATCACCGACATCGCCCGCTACCCCGAGGCGGTCCGCACCGACCAGGAGCGCGCGGCCTGGGCCGTGGTCCGGCCGCTGCTCGACGAACTCGTCGCGGCCGACGCCGTCCTGGTCGGCGCGCCGATGTACAACTACGGCATCCCGTCCGCCCTCAAGGCCTGGATCGACCAGGTCACCTTCCCCCGGATGGTGCTCGCGCCGCGCAAGTTCGTGGTGGTCGCCGCCCGCGGCGGCGCCTACGGCCCGGGCGCCCCGCGCGAGCCCTACGACCACAACGGCCGCTACCTGACCGACTTCTTCCGCGGCCACTACGCGGTCGAGGATGCCGAGGTGATCGCCGCCGAACTCGTCAACTCCCTGGTCGACCCGGCCCTCGCCGGGCGGCTCGGCCAGCACCGCGAGTCGCTGGCCGACGCGCTGTACCGGGCCGGCGAACTCGGCACCAAGCTGGTCGGCTTCCGCATCCCGAGGGAGGACTGAGCGCCGTGCCGTGGCTCTGGCTGCTGCTCGCCGGGGTGGTCGAGGTCGCCTGGGCGCAGTCGATCGAACCGACCCGGGGTTTCACCCGCCTCCCGCAGAGCGCCCTGTGCCTCGCGCTCATGCTGGCCGCGGTCTACCTGCTCTCCCGCGCCCTCCAGGACCTCCCGGTCGGCCCCGGCTACGCCGTGTTCACCGGCATCGGCACTGTCGGCACCGTCCTGACCGCTCTGCTCGTCCGCCACGAGGTCCCGTCCCCCACCGCCTTCGCGGGCCTCGCCCTGATCACCGGGGGGCTGATCACGGTCCACCTGGGCTCGGCGGGCTGAGGCTGTCGGTAGAGATGTTGATGGAATACAATGGCTTGTACATCGCCAACATCGTTTGCCGGAGGTGCGGGATGTCCGTGACGCAGATCGACATCGACGACGAGGCGCTGGAACGTGCCATGTCACTGGCCGGGGTCCGGACCAAGAAGGAAGCCGTGAACCTGGCACTCCGGTACTACGCCGAGCAGCAGGAGCGCGCGGCGCGCATCGGCCGCCACTTCGAACGGGCCCGCCACTGGGGAGCCGTCGAGGATGCGGAGCGTCTGCACCGGATGGAGAAGGACGCCCGGTGATCTACCTGCTCGACACCTCCGCCCTGGTGCGGTTGCTGCGTGACCCGAAACTGCAGACATCCTGGTACGAGGCGATCGACGCCCAGTCGATCGCCTCGTGCTATCCGCAACGCGCCGAGTTCCTCTACACCGCGCGCGACGGCAGGGAGTACGACGAGGTCGCGGAGATGTTCGCGGACCTCTACCCCGACGTATCGGTCCCGAAAGGCGCGGGTCGATGGATCGACACTGTGCAGCGCCGGATGGCCCTCGCCGGACAGCACCGGAGCGCCTCTGCCGTCGACCTCATGATTGCCGCCACAGCCGCGCACCACGGGCTCACCGTGCTCCACGACGATGCCGACTACCGGACGGTGGCTCGCCACGCCCCCGATCTGACCGAGCACAACATCTTCGCGCACGATTGACAGGGAACTACTCGTCGACTCCCCGGAGCTCCGAGCGGACGATTCGTTTGGCCTCGGAGCCGAGGTCAGGATTGGCACTCACTCCTATGCCGGTGAAGCTCAGCCGATGGCGTGGCGGAACCTCGCCCTCGCCCACCAGACGGAGGGCGTGGCGGCGGACTTCCTCGGCCTGCTCCGGGTCCAGCCGGTCGATGAGGTCATGGAGCTCGGGGTAGTGGTCGTGGGCGACGCTCATGGCCTCACGATACTGCCGTTGGGGCTGGGCCCGGGGCCCGTTCAGGCCGTGAGGGCCCGGGGTGTGCCGGTCGCCGTGCGGGTCGCCGCGCGGGCCTCGTCGTAGCGGGTGAGGAGGAGGCGGGCCAGCTCGGGGGTGGGGGCGAGGACGTCGGCGAGGTGGTCGACGGCGGCCTCGGTGGCGGCCTCGGCGATGCGGTCGGGGAGCAGGCCGGGGGCGAGCAGGTAGGGGGAGACGGCGACCCGTTCGACGGCCGGGGCGCGGCGCAGGGCGGCGACGGCGTCGGGGACGCGGGGGCCGCCGGCGGAGGCGTAGGCGACCTCGACGGCGGCCCAGCCGCGGGTGCGGCGCCATTCGGCGGCGACCGCCCTGGTGGCGGCGTCGGCGGCCGGGTCGGAGGAGCCGGCGGCGGCGAGGACGACGCCGGTGCGGGCGCGGGCGGCGGGGGAGGCGAGTTCCGGCGCGGCCTCGGCGAGCCGGCGGTCGAGCGCGGCGAGCAGCAGCGGTGACGGTCCCAGCACGTCCGCGAGCGGCAGGTCGGCGCCGGCCGTGCGGAGGGCGGCGGGGATGTCGTGCTTGGCGTGGAAGGCCCGGTTGAGCAGCAGCGGGACGGCGATCGTGGCGCGGTCGAGCCGGTCCACCACCTGCGGGATGCGCGGTGCGCAGTGGTCCAGGTAGGCGGTGGCGACGTCCAGGCCGGGGCGCAGCCGGTGCAGCTGGGAGACCAGGGCGGCCACCGCGGCGGCGTGCCGGGGGTCGCGGCTGCCGTGGGCGATCAGGAGCAGGGCGGGGCTGCCCGCCGCCACCGGGGTGGCGGGGGCGGCGGACAGCCGTCGTTCGGTCATGCGGAGGGCCTTACTTGACGGCGGCCAGCAGGCCGCGGTTGCGCAGGACCCGGCGCTCGACCGGGGTGAAGACGAGCAGTTCGATGGCGATGCCGACGAACAGGATCAGGATGATGCCGAGCAGGACGCCCGCCATGTCGGAGAACTCGCGCTGGTTCTCCAGGAACCGGCCGAGGCCGAGGCCCAGGTCGGGGGAGGAGGCGACGAGTTCGGCGGCCATCAGCGAGCGCCAGGAGAAGGCCCAGCCCTGCTTGAGTCCGGCGAGGTAGCCGGGCAGCGCGGCGGGCAGCAGGATGTGCCGGGCCCCGGCGAGGCCGGTGGCGCCGATGGTGCGGCCGGCCCGCAGGAACAGCGGCGGCACCTGGTCGATGCCGGCGACCAGGCCGTTGGCGATCGAGGGGACGGCGCCGAGCAGGATGACGGCGTACATCATCGAGTCGTTGATGCCGAGCCAGATGACGGCGGCCGGGACCCAGGCGACCGAGGGCAGCGACTGGAGGCCGGAGAGGACCGGGCCGACCGCGGCGCGCACCGGCCTGACCCGGGAGACCAGCAGGCCGATCGGGGTGCCGATGAGGAGGGCGACCACGAAGCCGGACAGGCCGCGCCAGACGCTGGT
Organism: Kitasatospora purpeofusca; assembly: GCF_000718025.1. Classification (GTDB taxonomy): domain Bacteria; phylum Actinomycetota; class Actinomycetes; order Streptomycetales; family Streptomycetaceae; genus Kitasatospora; species Kitasatospora purpeofusca. The sequence continues at coordinate 256,258 of NZ_JODS01000001.1, read as the reverse complement.
CCAGATGATCGAGAACAGCGTGCCCTGGTACCAGAGGTCCTCGGCGGCGTGCCAGACGTCGAGCGGGCTGGGGAGCTTGTAGGCGGAGGTGACGTGCAGGCTGTAGGCGGCCTGCCAGAGGGCCAGCACCAGGAGGACGCCGAGCAGCGGCGGCAGGACCTTCTGCCGCAGCGTCTCGGCGGTGGAGTTGCGCTGGGTGACGACGGCGTCCAGCGCGTCCAGCCCGGCCTCGACGCCGGCGAAGTCGGCGACGGTACCGCCGTGGCCCGACCCGGCCTTGGTGGTGATGTCAGTGCTGGCCATGGCGGCGGATCTCCCCACGCAGTTCTTCGGTGATCTCGATGGACAGGTCCGCCACGCCGGCGGACTCGATCCGGCGGGGCTGCGGGAGGTCGATCGTCCACTCCCGGGCGACCCGCCCGGGGCGGGAGGAGAGCAGCACCACGCGCTGGGCGAGCCGGACGGCCTCCCGCACGTTGTGGGTGACGAAGAGGACGGACAGCTTCTGCTCGGCCCAGATCCGGGTGATCTCGTTGTGCAGGACGTCGCGGGTGATGGCGTCGAGGGCGGCGAACGGTTCGTCCATGAGCAGCACCTGGCTGCCCTGGGCGAGGGCACGGGCCAGTGCGACGCGCTGGCGCATGCCGCCGGACAGCTCGTGCACCCGCTTGCCGTAGGAGTCCTGGAGCCGGACGAGCTTCAGCAGGCGCTCGGCCTCGGGGCGGCGTTCGGCGCGGGCCGTGCCGGCGAGCTTGAGGGCGAGTTCGATGTTCTTGCCGGCGGTGAGCCATGGGAAGAGCGCGTGCTCCTGGAACATCAGCGCGGGGCGTCCGCCGGGGACGTCGATGCTGCCCGCGGTGGGCTTGTCGAGGCCGGCGACCAGGTTGAGCAGGGTGGACTTGCCGCAGCCCGAGGCGCCGAGCAGCGTGACGAACTCGCCCGGGGCGACGTCGAGGGTGATGTCGTCCAGGACGTGGGTCTGCGCGCCGGGGCGGCCGAAGGTCTTGTGCACGTGCGAGATCCGGACGGCGGGGGCACCGTCGAGGGTGCCGACGCCGTCGGCGTCGTTCGAGGTGGTCAGTGCCGGGCTCATTCCGGGCACCTCCTGCGTGGTTGGTCTGGCATCTGGCGACGAGGGAGCGGGGCCGAGGGCCGGGCCCCGCCCGGCCGTGCTCGGGGCATCGAGCGGGCAACGGACGGACGGGTGGGGGCCGGACCTCGGGGTTTCGGGCGCGGTACTGCGGTACGGCGGGCGCTACTTGGCGCCGAGGCCGGCGTCCGCGACGGGGCTCTGCCCCTTCTCCTTCAGCACCTTGTTGAGCAGGGTGAGGTCGTAGATGCCGTTCAGGTTCGGCTTCTTGAGCAGGCCCGCGGTGACCGCGTTGTCCGCCTCGGTCTGCAGGGTGGAGGCCAGCGGGTCGTCCAGGAAGTCGATGTCGGCCCAGGCCGGGTCGAGGATGGCCGGCTCCAGGGCGTTGCCGGCCTCCTTCTTGATCGCCTCGTTGGCGGTGGCCTTGGCCTTGTCCGGGTTGGCCTTGATGTAGGCGTTGGTGCTCACCGAGCCGCGCAGTACGGCCTCGACCACGTCGGGGTGCTCGGTGAGGAACTTCTGCGAGACGATGATGTTGGTGATCACGAACTTCTTGTCCGGCCAGATGTCCTTCTCGTTGAGGAGGACCTTCGCGCCGAGGGTGACCAGCTTGGAGGCGGTCGGCTCGGGCACCCAGGCGGCGTCGATGGAGCCCTGCTTGTAGGCGTCCGGGGTGACCTTGTTGTCGGAGCGGACCACGCTGACGTCGCCGGCGCCGGACTGGGCGTCGACCTTGAAGCCCTTGCCGGCCAGGTAGTTGAGCAGCGCCACGTCCTGGGTGTTGCCCAGCTGCGGGGTGGCGATCTTCTTGCCCTTGAGGTCGTCCAGCGAGGTGATCTTGTCCGGGTTGGCGACCAGCTTGACGCCGCCGGAGGCCGAACCGCCGATGATCTTCAGCGACTTGCCCTCGGACTTGGTGAAGCCGTTGATCGCCGGGGAGGGGCCGATCCAGCCGATGTCGATGGAGCCGGCGTTGAGCGCCTCGATCTCGGCCGGGCCCGCGTTGAAGACCTGGGTCTTGATCTGGGTGGAGCCCAGCTCCTTCTGGAATATGCCGTCCTGGAGGCCGACCAGCGGGGTGCCGTGGGTGAGGTTGGCGAAGTAGCCGATCCGCACGGTGTCGGCGGAGAGCTTGGCCGCGGCCCCGCCGGAGGCGGAATCGGCGGCGGGGGCGGCGGTGTTGGTCTTCTTGTCGTCGTTCTTGGAGCCGTAGCTGCACGCGGAGAGCAGCGCGACGGCGGTGAGGCCGGCCACGACGGTCACGGCGGAGCGTCTGATCCGGCCGGCGCGGGGGCGAGTGGTCGGATGCGGGTCGTGGCCGTGCGACAGTGCCTGGTTCGGTGCCATGGTGAGTCCTGTTCGCGGACGGACCGTCAGGAAGCGGTCTCGGGGCGGAAGTTCGGTCAAGGTTGTGCTTGCGGCACCGTGCGGGGTGCCGGGCAAGCCGGGCCGGCCTGCGGTCGGGGCAGTCGGTCCGGTGACAGGGCGCTTCTCAGCCCTGTCGGCCCGCACATCGCGTCAGGCCGCCCTGGCCGCTGCCGAGGACGCCGCTGCCGATGCGGCCGCCTTCCTTGTCCATGCCCGAGAACGCCTCGCTGGGCATCAGACCCAGTCCTCCTCGTCGGGTTCGCTGTCGTCGGTGGTGCGTACGGTTCCGAAGGCCTCGCCCGCCATGCCGGCGGTGAGGGTGGTGCCGTCGGCCGGGTCGATCAGCAGGAACGATCCGGTCCGGCGGTTGTCGGTGTAGTCGTCGAGCGCCAGCGGTTCGGCGGTGCGCAGCACCACGCGGCCGATGTCGTTGACGTTCAGGCCGTCGGCGCCGGAGCGCCGCTCCAGCGTGTCGATGTCGATCCGGTAGCCGATCTCCTTGACCAGCGCCCGGACCGTGCGGGTGGTGTGCTTGAGCAGCACCTTGTCGCCGGCCCGCAGCGGACGCTCGTTGAGGTGGCTGACGGTGGCCTCGATGTCCCTGGTGGGGACGGGGGCCGGGCCGGTGGCGATGAGGTCGCCGCGGGAGATGTCGATGTCGTCGGCCAGGCGCACGGTGACCGACTGGGGGGTCCAGGCGATGTCGGTGGCGCGGCCGAGCACGTCGATGCCGGTGACGGTGGTGGTGTGGCCGGAGGGCAGCACGGTGACCGGGTCGCCGACCCGCAGCACGCCGGAGGCCAGCTGGCCCGCGTAGCCGCGGTAGTCCGGGTGCTCCTCGGTCTGCGGGCGGATCACGTACTGGACCGGGAAGCGGGTCGGTTCGGCGCTCGGGTCGCTGCCGACCGGGACCGTCTCCAGGTGCTCCAGCAGGGTCGGGCCGCCGTACCAGTCCATGTGCGCGGAGGGCTCGACGACGTTGTCCCCGGCGAGTGCGGAGATCGGGACGGCGAGCACGTCGCCGATGCCGAGCGAGGCCGCGTAGGCGGTGAACTCGGCGGCGATGGCGGCGAAGACCGGCTCCGCGTAGTCGACCAGGTCCATCTTGTTGACGGCCAGCACGACGTGCGGCACCCGCAGCAGGGCCGCGACGGCGGCGTGCCGGCGGGTCTGCTCGACGACGCCGTTGCGGGCGTCGACCAGGACGACGGCCAGTTCGGCGGTGGAGGCGCCGGTGACCATGTTGCGGGTGTACTGCACGTGCCCGGGGGTGTCGGCGAGGATGAACCGGCGCCGGGGGGTGGCGAAGTAGCGGTAGGCGACGTCGATGGTGATGCCCTGCTCGCGCTCGGCGCGCAGGCCGTCGGTGAGCAGCGCCAGGTCGGGCGTCTCCTGGCCGCGGCTGAGGGAGACCCGCTCGACGGCCTCCAGCTGGTCGGCGAGCACCGACTTGGAGTCGTGCAGCAGCCGGCCGACCAGGGTGGACTTGCCGTCGTCGACGGAGCCGGCGGTGGCGAAGCGCAGCAGCGAGGTGGCGGTGCCGGTCCGGGTCGTGCCGGTCGGGGTGGTGCTCATTAGAAGTATCCCTCGCGCTTGCGGTCTTCCATCGCGGCCTCGGAGAGCTTGTCGTCGGCCCGGGTGGCGCCGCGCTCGGTGAGGCGGCTGGCGGCGATCTCGGCGATGACGGCCCGGATGGTGGCGGCGTCGGAGTCGACGGCGCCGGTGCAGGACATGTCGCCGACGGTGCGGTAGCGGATCAGCCGCCGCTCGACGGGCTCGTCGTCCCTGGGGCCGCCCCACTCGCCGGCGGTCAGCCACATGCCGCCGCGGGCGAAGACGTCGCGCTCGTGGGCGTAGTAGATCTCCGGGAGTTCGACGGACTCGCGCTCGATGTACTGCCAGACGTCCAGCTCGGTCCAGTTGGAGAGCGGGAAGACGCGCACGTGCTCGCCGACGGCGTGCCGGCCGTTGTAGAGCGACCACAGCTCGGGGCGCTGGCGGCGCGGGTCCCAGGCGCCGAACTCGTCGCGCAGGGAGAAGACGCGCTCCTTGGCGCGGGCCTTCTCCTCGTCGCGGCGGCCGCCGCCGAAGACGGCGTCGAAGCGGCCCTTCTCGATGGCGTCGAGCAGGGGGACGGTCTGCAGCGGGTTGCGGGTGCCGTCCGGGCGTTCGCGCAGTCGGCCGTCGTCGATGAAGTCCTGCACCGAGGCGACGTGCAGCCGCAGGTTGTGCTCGGCCGCCACCCGGTCCCGGTACTCGATGACCTCGGGGAAGTTGTGGCCGGTGTCGACGTGCAGCAGCGAGAACGGGATCGCGGCCGGCCGGAAGGCCTTGAGCGCCAGGTGCAGCATGACGATGGAGTCCTTGCCGCCGGAGAACAGGATCACCGGGCGCTCGAACTCCCCCGCGACCTCGCGGAAGATGTGCACCGACTCGGCCTCCAGCGCGTCCAGGTGGGACAGCGCGAAGGGCCCCTCCGGATTCTGGTCGGGGTCGTCGTTACGGAGCAGGCTGTCCGTCGCGGTGGTCATGCCAGGCCCCTCTCGGTCAGGAAGACGTGCAGCTCGGCGGCGGAGTCGGCCACCTCGCGTCCCTGGGTCTGCAGCCGCAGCTCCGGGTGCTCCGGGGCCTCGTACGGGTCGTCGACGCCGGTCAGGCCGGAGATCTCGCCGGCCGCCTGCTTGGCGTACAGCCCCTTGACGTCGCGTTCGGCGCAGAGCTCGACCGGGGTGGCGACGTGGATCTCCAGGAACGCGGTGCCGTTGGCACCGTGCCGCTCGCGGACCGCCGCGCGGGAGTCCGCGAACGGGGCGATCACCGGGGCGAGCACCTTGACGCCGTTGGCGGCGAGCTTCTCGGCGACGAAGCCGATCCGGGTGACGTTGGTGTGGCGGTCCTCGCGGCTGAAGCCGAGGCCCTTGGAGAGGAACTCGCGGATCTCGTCGCCGTCCAGGACCTCGACCTTGTGGCCCTCGGCGCGCAGCCGGTCGGCCAGGGCGAAGGCGAGCGTGGTCTTGCCCGCGCTCGGGAGCCCGGTCAGCCACACGGTGGCGCCGCGCTCGCAGGGACCGGCCGCGGGGGCCGCCTCTGCGGCTCCGGCGGCGGCCGGGGTGTCGGCTGTGGTCACGGTGGAAGTCCTTAGAACGGGGGTCGACGGTGGGTCTGCCGGGGTCGGGTCTAGAGGTGGATGCCGCACTCGGTCTTGCCGGAGCCGGACCAGCGGCCGGACCTGGCGTCCTCGCCCTCGCCCGGCTTGCGGGTGCAGGAGAGCGGCGAGCAGCCGATCGAGGTGTAGCCCTCCCACAGCAGCGGGTTGAGCAGCACGCCGTTGGCGTTGACGTAGGCGTCCACGTCCTCCTGCGTCCAGCGGGCGATCGGGGCGAGCTTGACCTTGCGGCGCCGGGGGTCCCAGGAGACCACCGGGGTGTTCGCGCGGGTCGGCGACTCGTCGCGGCGCAGTCCGGTGGCCCAGGCGTCGTAGCCGCCCAGGCCGCGGTTCAGCGGCTCGACCTTCCGCAGCGCGCAGCACTGGTCCGGGTCGCGGTCGTGCAGCTCCGGCCCGTACTGGGCGTCCTGCTCGGCCACGGTCAGCGCCGGGGTGAGCGTGATGACGTTGACCGGCATGGTCGCGGCCACCGCGTCCCGGGTGCCGATGGTCTCCGGGAAGTGGTAGCCGGTGTCCAGGAACACCACGTCGACCCCGGGGAACACCGAGGAGGCCAGGTGGGCGACGACCGCGTCCTCCATCGAGGAGGTGACGCAGAAGCGCTTGCCGAAGGTGTCGGCGGCCCAGCGCAGGATCTCCTGCGGCTCGGCCTCCTCCAGCTCGCGGCCGGCCCTGGTGGCCAGCTCCTCGAAGTCAGTCGTCGTGCCGGTCACTCCGGTTACCCCCATTGCTCGGTGACAGCAGGCCGAGGAACTTCAACTGGAAGGCCCGGCGGCACCCGTGGCATTCCCAGGCGCCGTGCCCGGCCTCGGACGGACGCAGGTCCTCGTCCCCGCAGTACGGGCAGAAGAAGGGGGCGGCACGCTCACTCACGACAGTTGCTCCTCGCTGGCCCGGGCCGCCCACTGGGCGAAGCGCTCGCCCTCGGTGCGGTCCTCCTGGTACCGGGTCAGGACGCGCTCGACGTAGTCGGGCAGGCCGTCCTTGGTGACCTTGAGGCCGCGGACCTTGCGGCCGAAGCCGGCCTCCAGTCCGAGCGCGCCGCCCAGGTGCACCTGGTAGCCCTCGACCTGGTTGCCCTGCTCGTCCGTCACCAGCTGGCCCTTGAGACCGATGTCCGCGACCTGGATGCGGGCGCAGGCGTTCGGGCAGCCGTTGATGTTGATGGTCAGCGGCTCGGCGAACCCGGGCAGCCGCTGCTCCAGCTCGTCGATGAGCGTGCGGCCACGCTCCTTGGTCTCGACGATGGCGAGCTTGCAGTACTCGATGCCGGTGCAGGCCATGGTGCCGCGGCGGAACGGCGAGGGGGTGACCCGCAGGTCCAGCGCCTCCAGGCCGGCCACCAGGGACTCGACCCGGTCCTCGGGGATGTCGAGCACGATCATCTTCTGCTCGGCGGTGGTGCGCAGCCGGTCGCTGCCGTGGGCCTCGGCGAGGTCGGCGATCTGCCCGAGCAGCTTGCCGTCGACCCGGCCGACCCGCGGTGCGAAGCCGACGTAGTAGCGGCCGTCCTTCTGCCGGTGCACGCCGACGTGGTCGCGCCAGCGGCCGCTCGGCTCCGCCGGGGCGGGGCCGTCGACCAGCTTGTACTTGAGGTACTCGTCCTCCAGCACCTGGCGGAACTTCTCGGTGCCCCAGTCGGCGACCAGGAACTTCAGCCGGGCGCGGTTGCGCAGCCGGCGGTAGCCGTAGTCGCGGAAGATGCCGATCACGCCGCCGTAGACGTCGGCGACCTCGTCGAGCGGGACCCAGGCGCCGAGCCGGACGCCGAGCTTGGGGTTGGTGGACAGGCCGCCGCCGACCCAGAGGTCGAAGCCGGGGCCGTGCTCGGGGTGGACCACGCCGACGAAGGCGATGTCGTTGATCTCGTGGGCGACGTCCAGGAGCGGCGAGCCGGAGACGGCGGACTTGAACTTGCGCGGCAGGTTGGAGAAGTCCTTGTTGCCGATGAAGCGGCGCTGGATCTCGTCGATGGCGGGGGTGCCGTCGATGATCTCGTCCTCGGCGATGCCGGCCACCGGGGAGCCGAGGATGACCCGCGGGGTGTCGCCGCAGGCCTCGGTGGTGGACAGGCCGACGGCCTCCAGCTTCTGCCAGATCGCCGGGACGTCCTCGATCCGGATCCAGTGGTACTGGACGTTCTGCCGGTCGGTCAGGTCGGCGGTGTTGCGGCCGTACTCCTCGGAGACCTCGGCGATGGCGCGCAGCTGGGCGACCGTCAGCCGGCCGCCGTCGATCCGGACCCGGAGCATGAAGTACTCGGCGTCGAGCTCGTGCGGGTCCAGGATCGCGGTCTTGCCGCCGTCGATGCCCTCCTTGCGCTGGGTGTACAGCCCCCACCAGCGCATCCGGCCGCGCAGGTCGGCCGGGTCGATCGAGTCGAAGCCCCGCTGCGCGTAGATCGTCTCAATACGTGTCCGCACATTGAGACCGTCGTCGTCCTTCTTGAACTGCTCGTTGGCGTTCAAGGGGGTGAAGTGACCCATGCCCCACTGGCCCTCGCCGCGGTGACGGGTCACCTTGCGAGCTGCGACGGGGCGGCGCGCCGGGGCGCTCTCGGCCGTGGGCTCGGCGGTCTCGGGGGTGGTGGCCATGGTGAAGTCCTTCGGGGCAGGTGGCTCTGACGCCGAGTTGGTCGCGGGGCGTGCTCGACCGGCGAAGCTGCTGTGACCTGCGGGTTTCTCAGGACCGGGGGAGCTTTCGCGGCGGCCGGGCGGCGCCTGCGCATCCGCTTCGACGGGGATGGCGGTGAGGTGGCGCCGGGTGCGGTGGGAGGCGGCGGGGTTGGGCTCAGGTCACCGGACAGATGGCGCTGGACACGCGAAGGAGATCGACGTGAAGTCGACCAACTAGGGTGGTTCCGGCGCTCGGCATGGCAAGAGATTCGCACGGAGCACGACTCGCGGTCCACTAACGTCCGCATTTTGGACCTCGTAGTTTCGGATGGCGAGATGCGGGCGCGTTCCCGCCGCTCCCGCCGACCGGCCCCTGGATCCCCTTCTTTTCCGCGCCGGCGGGACGCTTCCTCTCCGCGTTCTTCTCCGCGTTCTTCTCAGCGCCCGCACGCCGCTCGCACGCCGCCCGGGCCCTGCTCGCGCACGGCCCGGATACCGTCCGCGCGCCGCCCGTGTCGCGCCCGTGCCCCGGGAGAGCGGCCGACCGGTCCGGGCCCGATAACGTTGGGCCTGTGCAAGCAGCAGGCGAAACGACCCGGTCGGCCCCCGAGCGCCCCTCCCGTCGTCGGGGCAAGGGGTCCCGGCGGGCGGCCAAGCAGGCCACCTGGCGGACCACCGTCTGGGCGCTGGTCAAGGACACCACCAACACCTGCGTCGAGTACCGGGTCACCGGGCTCGCCGCCGAGGCGGCGTTCTTCACCCTCCTCTCCATCCCGCCGCTGCTGCTCTGCCTGGCCGGCACGCTCGGCTACCTCGACGACTTCCTCGGCGCGGGCACCATCGACAAGCTGAAGGCCGACATCGTCAAGGCGGCCGGCACGGTGCTCTCGGACTCCTCCATCACCCAGGTCGTCCAGCCGCTGCTCCGCCAGGTCTTCGACCAGACCAGGCCGGACCTCATCTCGATCGGCTTCCTGCTGTCGCTCTGGTCCGGATCCCGGGCGCTCTACATCTTCATCGACACCATCACCGTGATGTACGGGCTCGACGGCAAGCGCGGCATCGTCAAGACCCGACTGATGTCGCTCGGCCTCTACCTCGGCGCGCTGGTGATCGGCTCGCTGGTGCTGCCGCTGCTGATGGCCGGGCCCGAACTGGTGACCAACGCCGTGCCGGAGAGCGGCGGGCTGATCAACGCCGCCTACTGGCCGTTCGCGATCCTGCTGCTGATCGTCTCGCTGACGACGCTCTACCACCTGGCGGTACCGGTCTCCACGCCCTGGCGCGAGGACATCCCCGGCGCGCTGGTCGCCCTGGTGGTGCTGGTCTTCTGCAGCGTCGCGCTGCGCCTCTACCTGGTCAGCTCGATCGAGGGCCACTCGGTGTACGGCTCGCTGGCCGCGCCGGTGGCCGTACTGCTGTGGATCTTCGTGGTCGCGCTCGCGGTGCTCATCGGCGCCGCCATGAACGCGGCCATAGACCGCCGCTGGCCCACCCTGGAGACCGCCGACGCCCGCGCCGAGAACGAGCGCGCGCACGAGGAGGCCGCCGCCGCCGTGGTCCGCGAGGTGGCCGCCCGGCGCGCCGTCGAACGGGCCCGCCGGGCCCGCGAGCTGGGCCTCGCCGAGGGCGGCGAGGAGGAGTACTGGGAGGAGGACGGCGAGGACGCCGACGTGCCCTCCGAGTACCCCGAGCGGTGGGCCGACGTGCTCGCGGCCGACAACGTCCGCGGCCGGATCACGGCGCGCGGCGGCGGTCCGCACCACCGGCCGGCCCCGCCGCCGCCGGACAGCGACCGGCCCACCGCGCCGCCGCCCGAGTACCCGCTGCCGGGCCGTCCGCCGAGCCCGCCGTGGGACCGGCGGTGAGCTCCGGGGCGCACGGGACCCCGCGGGTGGCGTACTGAACCCCGAAGGTGGTGGACGCGACCGCAGGTGAAAAACCGGTTGGCAGGGCCGGTCGGCCCCGCTAGCGTGTTGGACGTCCGGTTCGGGCGGTGTGGTGCGCCGTCCGAGGAGAGAAAGCAGGAGGTGAGTCTCGTGGCCACGATTGCCATGACGGCTGCCCTGGGCAGCGACCGCGTTCACCTCTCCCTCCCGGCCGCCGGCTGACGTAGCCCTTCGCGCACGCAGCCGCAGCAGCCCGGCGGGACCACTTTCCTCCCGAAGGGCCCACTGCGTTGTTCAACGCTGCCTCCGCTCCGTTCTCCTCCTCCTTCCCCTCCACCGCCTTCGCCGGCGCCGACGGTTCCGCGCCCGCCGAGGCCGCCGGATCGCTGGCCGGCTACGGCTGGACCACCGCGCTCGACGAACTGTTCGCGCCGCTGGCCGAGGCCGGCCTGGTCCCGGCCCGGATCGTTCGGATCGACCGGGGCCGGTGCGACGCCGTCCTGGTCGACCCCGGGACGGGCGAGCTCCGCACCGTCCGCGCCGACACCCGGCAGGTCGGCGACGCCGACATGATCAACTGCCCGTGCACCGGGGACTGGGTCGCCGTCGACCTCTCGCCCGGGCTGCCCATGCCCGCGGTCGCGGCCCTGCTCCCGCGCTCCACCGCGATCATCCGCAAGGTCGCGGGCAAGCGCTCCGACGGCCAGGTGCTCGCGGCCAACGTCGACACCGTGGTGATCGCCGCCTCGCTCGCCGCCGAGCCCGACCTCGGCCGGATCGAGCGCTTCCTCGCCCTCGCCTGGGAGTCCGGTGCCGAGCCGCTGGTCGTGCTCACCAAGGCCGACCTGGTCGACGACGCCGACTTCATCCGCTCCGACGTCGAGGCCGCCGCGCCCGGCGTCACCGTCCTGGTGGTCAGCGCCGAGACGGGCGAGGGGATCGACGTGCTGCGCGCCTGCACGCCCGGCACCACCGCCGTGCTCGGCCAGTCCGGCGTCGGCAAGTCCACCCTGACCAATGTGCTCGCCGGGGTCGATGTGATGACCGTCCAGGCCGCCCGCTCCGGCGACCAGAAGGGCCGGCACACCACGACCACCCGTGAGCTCGTCCTGCTGCCCGGCGGCGGGGTGCTGATCGACACCCCCGGCCTGCGCGAGGTCGGCCTCTACGGCGGCGAGGGCGTGGCGCTCGCCTTCGCCGACATCGAGGAACTGGCCGAGGGGTGCCGCTTCCACGACTGCCACCACGCCGGCGAGCCCGGCTGCGCCGTGCGGGCCGCGCTGGAGGACGGCTCGCTGCCCGAGCGGCGGATGGACAGCTACCTCAAGCTCCAGCGGGAGAACGAGTGGATCGCCTCCCGCTCGGACGCCCGGCTCGCCTCCGAGCGGTTGAAGAAGTGGAAGACCATCACCAAGTCGATGCGCGCCGCGGGAGGCCCCGTGAAGCGGTGACGTCGGGCCGGCGGCTGCCGCCCCGCCCGTCCGGCCCGCCGCCGCTGCCGGTGGCGGGTCGGGGGTGGGCGGCGGCCGTCAGCGGAAGTCGGCGACCAGCCGGAACCGCTCCAGGATCACCCGGGTGTCGTCCTCCACGGTGAAGTCCGGGTCGCCGAGCACCGCGTGCATTTCGTCGCCGTGCCAGAACCGCTCGTGCCCGGCCCGCCACTCGGCGACCGTGGTGTACCCCTCGCCCTCGTCGAGGGCGTGCTGCAGGTCGACCTCGTCGAGCGTGACGATCCGGACCTCGGTGGTCTCGGTCACCGCGACGATCCGCCCGGCCGAGTCCACCACGGCGCTCCGGGTCCCGACCCGCGGCACCGGCTCGTCCTCGGCCTCGTACTGGGTGACCAGGCCGGTGGTGCTGGTCTTGGCCCCGGACAGCACGGCGTCGACGAGCTGGTCCCGCAGCGGGCCGGGGAAGGCGAACTCCTCGACCCGCAGGGCGGTGACCCGGGGGTCGTCCGGACCGGAGTAGGGCTGCTCGGACACGGGATCTCCTGTCGGTCGGGGAACATCGGGAAGCACTGCGAACACCGGGGAACACCGGGGAATGTCGTGGCACGTCGGGCGTCGGGCAGGCTACCCGGCCGGAGCGGGCGCGGGCTCCTGGTTTTCCACCGCGCCCGGTGCCCCGGTCGGTCGGGGGAGCGGCCGACGCCCATGTCCGATTTCCGCCGGTCGACGCCCCTCCGGTGCCGCAGACTGGACAGCGTGATCGACGACGACATCCGGTACCGCGCCGTGGACAGCCGGGACGCCCGCTTCGACGGCGTCTTCTTCACGGCCGTCACCTCGACCGGCATCTACTGCCGGCCGAGCTGCCCGGCCGTGACCCCGAAGCGCGTCAACTGCACCTTCTACCCCAGCGCCGCCGCCGCCCAGCACGCCGGCTTCCGCGCCTGCCGCCGCTGCCGCCCCGACTCCGTCCCCGGCTCGCCCGAGTGGAACCAGCGCGCCGACCTGGTCGGCCGGGCCATGCGGCTGATCGGCGACGGCGTGGTGGACCGCGAGGGCGTGGCCGGTCTGGCCGACCGCCTCGGCTACAGCTCCCGCCAGCTCCAGCGCCAGCTCACCGCCGAACTCGGTGCCGGGCCGATCGCGCTGGCCCGCGCCCGGCGCGCCCAGACCGCCCGGCTGCTGCTCCAGACCACCGGGCTGCCGGTCACCGAGATCGCGTTCGCGGCCGGCTTCGCCTCCGTCCGGCAGTTCAACGACACCGTGCGCGAGATCTACGACCGCACCCCGAGCGGGCTGCGCGCCGAGGTCGCGGCCGGCCGGCGCGCCGCCACCCCGGCCGGCGGCCTCGCCCTGCGGCTCGCCTACCGGGGCGCCCTGGACAGCGACCACCTGATCGACTTCCTCGCGCTGCGGGCCGTCCCGGGCGTGGAGGAGGTCGTGCCCGGTCCGGGCCCCGGGGTGCGGACCTACCGCCGCACCCTCGCGCTCCCGTACGGCACCGGCATCGCCGAGGTGGACGGCCTGGGCACCGACCGGTCGGCCACCCGGGGGTGGCTCGACTGCCGGCTCTTCCTCACCGACCTGCGCGACTTGCCGACCGCCGTCCAGCGCCTGCGGGTGCTGTTCGACCTGGACGCCGACCCGGTCGCGGTCGACGAGCAGCTCGGCGCCGACCCGCTGCTCGGGCCGCTGGTCCGGGCCCGCCCCGGGCTGCGCTCGCCGGGCCACGTCGACCCGCACGAACTCGCCGTGCGCGCCGTCCTCGGCCAGCAGGTCACCGTCGGCGCGGCCCGCACCCTGGCCGGCCGGCTGGCCGAGAAGTACGGCACCGCGCTGCCCGAACCCAGTGGCGGACTGCGGCTGCTCTTCCCGACCGCCGCCGCCCTGGCCACCGCCGACCCGGAGGACTTCGCGATGCCGGCCGCCCGGCGCCGCGCGCTCACCGGCCTGTGCGCCGCCCTCGCCGAGGGCACCGTCCGGCTGGACGGCGGCGTCGACCGGGAGGAGGCGGCCGCTCAACTGCTCGCCCTGCCCGGCATCGGCCCGTGGACCGTCGGATACCTGCGGATGCGCGCGCTCGCCGACCCCGACGTCTTCCTCCCGAGCGACATCGGCGTCAAGCACGGACTGCTCCGGCTCGGCGCCCCGGGGGACCCGAAGTCCGCCGCCCTCGCGTCCGACGCCTGGGCCCCCTGGCGCTCCTATGCCGTGCACCGCCTCTGGGCGGCCCCGGCCGACGACCTCAGCACCCGAACGGAGAACACCCCCGCATGAGCACCACCGTCTTCACCTTCCTGGAGAGCCCCTTCGGCCGGCTGCTGCTCAGCGGCGTCCTGCCGGAGGACGGCGGGCCGGCCGGGCTCGCCACCGTGACCGCTCCCGGCCAGAAGTACGCGCTCGCCGAGCCCGCCGACGACTGGGTGCACGACCCGGACGCGCTCGCGGTCGCGGCCACCCAGCTCACCGAGTACTTCGCCGGCGAGCGCACCGCCTTCGACCTGCCGCTCGCCCCGGTCGGCACCGACTTCCGCAGGCGGGTCTGGGAGGCGCTCGACCGGATCCCGTACGGGGAGACCGTCACCTACGGGCAGCTCGCCGATCTGGCCGGCGAGTCCCCGCGCGCCGTCCGCGCGGTCGGTGGCGCGGTCGGCGCCAACCCGCTGCTGATCGTCCGCCCCTGCCACCGGGTGGTCGGTGCCAACGGCGCCCTCACCGGCTTCGCCGCCGGGGTGGACCGCAAGCGCTGGCTGCTCGACCTGGAGGGCGGCACCAGCCTGTTCTGAGCCCGGGGCCCGGTCTCCCGGTTCCCGCCGGTGCGGGTCAGGCGCCCGTGAGCGCGCCGAGGTCCACCCGCCAGTCGTTGCTGCGCATCCAGCGGCCGGGCGGGAACTCGAAGTCGGTCTCGCCGACCAGGGTGAAGCCGGCCCTGCGGCAGACGGCGTTGGAGGCGGGGTGGTCCACCGAGGGGAAGGCGTGCAGGTGGCGGTGGCGCGCGGTGCGCGCGGCGGCCTCGACGGCGGCCCGCGCCGCGGCGGCGGCGATGCCCCGGCCCCGGTAGGGCGCGAGCACGTTCCAGCCCATCTCGTAGACGGTGCCGCCCTGCCAGGCGCGCTCGGCGTAGCCGACACTGCCGACATCCACCGCCCGGGACACCCCGCCGGGCACGTCCTCGGTCTCCAGCACCACGCGGTACATGCAGCCGATCCCGGAGGGGACGAAGTCGAGGTAGCGGCGGTGGCGGTGGAGCATCCGCTCCTCGCTCTCCGGACCGCCGACGTGCCGGCGCATCTCCGGGGTGTTGATCAACCGCAGCAGGGCGAGATCGGCGTCGGTCCAGGGTTCGAGTCGCAGCGCGGGGGCGTCCATGGCCGGACGATAGTGGCCCCGTCGGTGGGGGCGGTAACGGTTTTCGCAGCTCGGGCGAGGCTCGGGCCGGGCTCGGGCCGGGCTCATGCCGGGCCCGGGCCGGCTTCAGGCCGGGGGCTCGGCGAGGGCGCGGGCGAGGTTCTCCAGGGCGGGCAGCGCGTGCATCACGGCGTCGCGGTCGGCGGTGGAGAGGGTGTCGAGGGCGCCCGCGATCCGGCGCTCGTGGGCGCGCTGCCAGTCGTCGAGCTGGCGGCGCCCGGCCGGGGTGAGCGCGATCCGGGCGGTGCGGCGGTCCCCGGGGTCGGCCTGGCGGTCGACGAAGCCGGCCTCCAGCAGCTTGCCGACCAGTCCGCTCACGGTGTTCGGGGCGAGCCGCTGCCGGGCGGCCAGTTCGCCGACCCGGAGCGGGGCGGCGGCGAGCGTCTGGAGGAGCTCGACCTGCGCCATCGGCAGGGACTCCCACGGGTAGTCGGTCCGGATGCTGCTGCGAAGGGCGCGGCGGAGCCGGGTGACGGCGTCGGTGAGCCGGCGGGCGCGTTCGATCGTCGTCGGCTCCGTGTCCTGCGGCTCGATGTCCTGCGGGCCTGCGGTGGATTCGGGAACGGACGGTGACGACGGCATGGCCGACAGCGTAGCGCCTGGTACCGGTGCCCTTTGACGGCCGCGGACCGGTCGGGGGCGACCGGTCCCGCTGGGTAACGGACCGGTCGCATCCAGAATAAATCGTAGAACGAACATATCTGCATCCGATATATTTCGCAGTATGAACGCCGCGTCGACGCTCACCGCCCGGCTGCTCGCCGAGCGCCCCCGACCGCGCGGCATAGCCGGCCGCCGGTACGCCCACTGGCTCGCCGTCGGGACGGTCTGCCTGGGGGCGTTCCTCGGCCAGCTGACGGCCAGCGTCACCGCGCTCGTCTACCCGGCGCTCCAGCACCGGTTCGACGCCGGGTTCGCGGCCGTCGAGTGGGTCGCCCTCGCGTACCTGCTGGTCCTGGTCGCACTGCTGGCGCCGATCGGCCGGCTGTCCGACCTGGTCGGCCGGAAGACCATGTACCTGGGCGGGTTCGCCGTCTTCGGGCTGGCCTCGCTCGGGGCCGGGTTCGCCGGCGGCCTCGGCACCCTGGTCGCCTGCCGGGCGGTCCAGGCCGTGGGCGGCGCGATGATGCAGGCCAACAGCGTCGCCCTGGTCGCGCGCGGTGTCCCCGGGCACGCGATGCGCCGGGCGCTCGGGGTGCAGGCCGCCGCGCAGGGCCTCGGCCTGGCGCTGGGCCCCAGCCTCGGTGGGCTGCTGGTGGCGCACGCCTCCTGGCGCTGGGTGTTCTGGATCAATGTGCCGGTCGCCGTGGTGGGCATCGTGGCCGGGTGGTTCCTGCTGCCCCGGACCAGGCCCGAGGCCGCACCGGCGCTCCCGCGTGCCGCCGCCGGACCCGTCATCGGACCCGTCGTCGGCCCGGAGCCGGACGGCGGGCGCTTCGACCTGGCCGGCCTGCTGCTGCTCGGCGGCTCCACCACCGCGCTGCTGCTCGCCCTCTCCGCCGCCTCCGGCCTGCCGCTGCCCGCCTGGGCGGTCGCCGCCCTGCTGGCCGCCGCCGTGCTGTGCGCGCTCGCACTGGTCCGCCAGGAGCGCCGCGCCACCCGGCCGATCCTCGCTCCCGGCCTGGTCAACACCCCCGGTGTCCGCCCCGGCCTCGCGGTCGCGCTGATCGGCTACCTGCTGCTGTTCTGCCCGCTGGTTCTCGGCCCGGTGCTGCTCGCCGAGGCGGGGCTCCCGACCGCGCGCTCCGGTCTGGTGATCACCGTGCTCCCGGCCGCGTTCGCGGTGGCCGCCACGGTCGGCGGCGGGCTGCTGCCGCGCGGCTGGTCCGATGTCGCCCGCTGCCGCTGCGGCGCGGCCCTCGCCGGGGCCGGGCTGCTCGGTTGCGCGCTGCTGCCCGCCCTGGGCGCGCCCGCGGTGCTGCTGGCGGGCCCGCTGCTGGTGCTCGGCGGCGGTCTCGGCCTGCTGCTGCCGGCCAACAACGCGCTGGTGATGCGGGCGATCCCGGCGGAGTGCTCGGCGGTCGGCGGCGGCATGGTCAACATGGCCCGCAGCCTCGGTACGGCGCTCGGCACCGCGCTGCCGGTGCTCGGCGTCCACCTGGCCGGCCCGGCGGTGGGCGGGCGCGCGGTCCTGCTGGCGCTCGCCGTCGTCGCGGGCCTCGCCGTCCTGCTCTCCCGGCCGGTGCGGCGGCGCTGAGCGGCGCTCCGGGCAGGGACGGCACGGGGGCGCGGGTCCGGACACGGCAACGGCCGGGGCGGTGGACGGGAGTCCCGTCCACCGCCCCGGCCGTGCTGTGCCGCGGTGCGGATAGTGCCGTGTCGCTGTGCCGCTGTGTCGTTGTGCCGCTGAACCGCCGGGCGGCTCAGGAGGCGGGCACGCCCGGGGCGGCGCCGCGATCCTTGAGCATGTCGGTGATCAGGCCGATCTCCGAGGTCTGGCCGATCACCATCGACTGCGCGAGCCGCTTCTCCGACTCGTTGTGCGCCATGTCGACATAGCCCTGGGCCATCTCCACCCCGCCCTTGTGGTGCTCCAGCATCAGCTGCAGGTAGAACACCTCGGCCTCCCGCCCGCTCAGCGAGCGGAGCTTGGCGAGCTGGGTGTTGGTGGCCATGCCGGGCATCAGCGAACCGTCGTGCGCCTGGTAGTCGGCGCCGTGCCCGTGCCCGCCCATCGCCATCCAGGCCATCGGCTTGGCCGGGGAGTGCTGGGTGAGCCCCCACTGGTCGAGCCAGCCCATCATCATCCCGCGCTGGTTGGCCTGGGTGTTGATGATGTCGAAGGCCAGCGTGCGGGTGGGCTCGTCCGTGGTCCGGTCCCGGACGATGAACGACAGGTCCACCGCCTGCTGGTGGTGGGTCGCCATGTCGCGGGCGAACCCGGCCTCCGGGGAGTCGTCGGCCGGCACGCTGAGCGAGGAGGTGCCGGAGGCCGACGTCCCGCCCGCCACCAGGGCCGGCACCCCGAGCGCGAGGGCGAGCGCGGCGGCCAGCGCGGCCGGCCACCAGATCCGTCGGCGCGAGGCCGCCGGAGCGGCGTCCGGGACCGCGTCCTCGTGGCCGTCCGTCTCGTGGCCGTTCGCCTCGGCGGCGGTCACATCTGCCCCATCGAGCAGGAGGCGCCCGGCTCCTGGGTCTGCTTGCCCTGGACGTACTTGGTGAAGAACTGGTTCACCCGGGGGTCGCTGGCGCTGTCCACGACGAGCTGGGTCGACCAGGCGTTCAGGGTGATGGTGCCCTTCTCGTCCGGGTACGGGCTCATCAGCGAGTACGGGGTGGCCTTCACCTTGTCCGAGAGGGTCTTGATGTCGTCGGGGGTGGCCTTGCCGTTGTAGGTCACCCAGACCGCGCCGTGCTCCAGCGAGTGGACGGCGCGCTCGTTCTCGACCGGCTGGTCGTAGACGGTGCCCATGCAGTCCAGCCAGACCGCGTTGTGGTCACCGCCGACCGGAGGGGTCTGCGGGTAGGTGACCTTCTCCTTGACGTGGTTGCGGCTCAGGTCGCCGAAGGTCTGGACGCCGTCGATCGGGGCGGCGGCAGCGGCGGCCTTGGCCTTCTTGTCCTTGTTGGCGTCGACCACGATCCAGGTGCCGGTGGCTATCGCGGCGATCACCAGGACACCCGCGACCGAGCCCGCGATGATCTTGTTGCGGCGGTCGCGGCGCTGCTCGGCGGCGCGCAGCTCGGCGATCCGGGCGCGGCGGTCGTTGCTCGCCTGCTTGGCGCTCGGCTTGTTGCCCTGGGCCTTGTTCGACTGCTTGGAGGCGGAACCCATGAGATGTCCTTGTCCCCACCGCGCATCGGGCACGGCGGTCTGAAGAGGTGGTGGGAGGGGGCGGATCCGTCGGTCCCGCCCGCCCGGCGCGTGTTGGGCGGCGGGGGAGGGCCGGGGCCGGCGGCGGGTTCCGCTCAGGACCGTTGTACTTGGAGTTCGTGCAGGTCGGGTACGGGGTGCGGCCCGACCAGCAGCCCGGCCGGCGCCACCCGGGGCGGCGCCTCGGCGGTCTCCGGCCGGAGTGCCGCGGCGGGTTGCTGCTGCGGCGGCGGGTTGGGGAGCTGGGCGTCCTGGGCGCAGTACGGGTGGCCGGAACAGCCGCTGTTGCGGTGCGGCGGGTCGCCGTCGACCGAGCACCAGGTCCAGTGCCGGTGGCTCTCCGCGCGGAGGCGGTCGGCGAGGGTCTGCGGCGTGGTGGCCGGACCGGTGGCGGCGGTGCCGAGGAGGTACGGGGGTGCGTCGGCCCGGGGAACGGCGCCGAGTCCGGTCGGCGGCCCCACCGGGGGGTCGGCCGGAACGGTCACCGGGGAGCCGGATCGCTCGGCCGTGGCCGCCTTGGCGTGCGCCGCGCACGGCAGCGCCGTCAGCAGCCCGACCAGCAGCAGGATCCACAGCACGCCCACCGGGCGGACCGCGAGAGCGGCCCTCCCCGGCCGGGGTGTGCTGGGGGCCGACGCGGTCATGCGCACATTTAATCAGCCGAACGGGTGAAGCGAGCCCCCTCCCCGGTTCTCATTTTCGGGCGCGGAGCCGCCTGAATACCCCGGAAACGCCCTGGTCCGGGCGGTTCGGTCGACTGCGGGAGGAACGGAAGCGAAACGGGCGCCGAACGCGGTGATCGGTATCGGCCGATGTGTGCGTGGTTGTCGCCGAAACCCGGACAGCGTCGTTGCACTTGGGGACAATGACGTCGAGCCCGCCCGGGGGCGGCGTCAGAAGCAGCGAGCGACGAGCAGCAGTGACCAGGAGCCGCCAGATGACCGAACAGGGTGCACCCGCGCAGCAGCAGCTCCGGCCGGACGACGGCTGGTGGGACACGGTCTACGCGGGACCGGCCGGCACCCTCCCCGACACCCCGGACGCCGGACCGGGGGAGGGCAGTGTCGACGACTGGTTCGAGACGGCGGCGGGACTCATCGGGCAGCAGCGGGGCGGTGACGGGGCCCCCGGGGCGGCAGCGGACTCCGGGGAGGCCGGGGCAGTCGTGGAGCCCGAGCCGGTGCGGGCCGACCAGAAGGTGCTGGAACGGGACAGCATCGACGACTGGTTCGACACCGCCGTCGGCGTGATCGCTCCGCAGCACCCGGCGGACGAGGCTCCGGGCGCCGACGACACCCGCCGCTTCCCCGCTCCCGCCTGGGCGGACGCGGGACCCGCGGCCCTGGCCGAGCTGCCGGAGGCCGTGGAGGTGGCCGCGGAACCGGCGCCCCGGGTGCCCGAGCCCCGGGCCAAGCCGGATTCCGTGCCCGAGCCTGCCCCGGAGCCGGTTGAGCCGTTGGCCGAGGTGGCCGCTGCTCCCGAGCCTGCTCCTGAACCCGAGCCTGCTCCTGAGCCCGAAGCTCCCGTTCCCGCGCCCGAAGCCTCCGCGCCCGAACCCGCGCCCGCGCCGCCCGCCCCCCGGCCCGACCCCCGCCCCGGGCGGGCCGCGTCTGCGCCCGCCGTGCCGCACGTCGGCGAACGCCCGCCCACGTACGGCCCCGAACCGACCGCCGTCCCCGAGGCGGACCCCGGCGCGCTGGGCGGCATCGTCGCCGACACCGTGCTGGAGGGCGCCCAGTACGCCGCCACCACCCTGCGGGCGGTCTCCGTCCGCGGCGACTCCGCCCGCTACCGCGGCGAACCCCGGCGGGACTCGCTGCTGGTCACCCGGTTCGGCGAGGGCGCGGACGGGCTGCTGCTCGCGGTGCTCGGCGGGTTCGACCACTCAGGTCCGGCCGCCGGCCTGGTCGCCACCGCGAGTGCCGAGGCCTGCCGCCAGCTCGCGGCCGCGGTCGGCCGCAGCCGCGAGGGACTCGCCGCGGACCTGCGCGACGGCGCCCGCGACCGCCTCCGCTACGGCCTCCAGCGGCTCGCGCTCAGCGCCGTCGCCCCGCTCCGCGCACTCAGCCCGGTCGGCACATCGGACGGTGCTGAGGACCGGGCGGCGGCCGAGGCGGAGGAGGAGCCGTCCCCCGCCTCGCTGCACTGCCTGCTGGCCTCGCTGGACCCGGAGGCCGGGTACCGGGCGGCGTTCGGGGTCGGCCCGGGCGGGCTGTACCTGCTGCGCTCCGGCCACTGGATCGACGCGTACGCGGCCCGGCTGCTGCACCACCCCGACGGCCAGCCGCCGGTGCCGGAGTCCCCGGTGCCGGGCCCGCGCCCGTTCCGCTTCCGGATGGTCCCGGCGACCCCGGGGGACATCCTGCTGCTCTGCACCCCGGGGCTGGCCCGCCCGGTCGCGGACGAGCCCGCCGTCGCGCACTTCCTGGCCTCGCATTGGGCGCACCCGCACCCGCCGGGCACCGTGGACTTCCTCCGCCAGGTCCAGGTCCGCGCCAAGGGCTACACCGACGACCGGACCGCCGCCGCGATCTGGACCGAGTAGCCGGACCCGGTCCGCTCAGGCGGGTGCGGCGGCCAGCAGGGTGCCGCAGGCGGACCCGGCGAGGTGGAGCGCGCGGCTCCGGCGTGCTCCGGTGAGGCCGAGGGCGATCGGGACGGCGAGGCCGTCCAGCAGGGCGCGGATCTGGACGGCGCGTTCGGTGGCGTCGCCGGGGCCGAAGCGGCCGACGGCGGTGCCCTCCTCGATCAGGGCGACCAGGTCGGCCTGCCAGGGGCCCTCGATCTCCAGCTGTCCCTGCCGCAGCTCCTCGCTGGCGGGGGAGCGGCCCCACACCTCGACCCAGAGGATCCAGCGCGGGTCCCCGGGGCCCTCCGGCAGGTACAGCGCGGTGTACTCGTCCAGCCGCCCCCGGACGTCGCGGGCGCCGTCGGCGAGCATCTCCCGGCGGCGGGCGCCGAGCTGCTCCTCGCTCCAGCGGAGGGTCTCCAGCAGCAGTTGGTCCTTGCTGCCGAAGTAGTAGAGCAGGTGGCCCGCACTCATCTGGAGCTTCTTGCCGAGGCCGGCCATGGTGAGGCCGGCCAGCCCGTGCTCGGCGATCGCGGCGCGGGCGGTGGCGAAGACCTCCTCGCGCGGGCGGGCCGGTCGGCGCGGGCGGGCGTCGGCCATCGGTGCTGCTCCTCCGGGGTTCAAGGTGCCTTCACGATACCCACCGTGCCCGGCGGGCCACGGAGCGGGAGCCCGGCCGGTTCGACCTACCGCTCCTCCGGGTACGTACCGGTCGGGGTGTTCCCGATCGGAGGAGGTGGCCCGATGGTCGCTCTGGTCCTTCTGTTCGCCGGCCTCGCCGCCTTGGTGGCCGGTCTGGCGGTGTTCCTGCACCGGCGTCGTGGCGGCCCGACCGAGAACCTCGACGGGCTGCTGGCCGAGCAGGAGCGCCTCGCCCAGCTGCGGGCCCTGCGCTCCTCCTACAGCTCCATCGCGATGCACAGTACCCACGGCCTCACCACCGACGACCTGGGCAGGTACCACCGGTAGGGCCGGGCCCCACCGGTGGTACGGCCCGGCCGGATCAGGCCTTCGGCTGCTGCTGGGTGATGCAGTGGATGCCGCCGCCGTTGGCGAAGATCTCGCGGGCGTCGACCAGTTCGACCGTGCGGCCGGGGTAGGCCTCGGCGAGGATCGCGGCGGCCTCCTGGTCGCGCGGGTCGTCGAAGGCGCACAGCACCACGGCGCCGTTGGCGACGTAGTGGTTGATGTAGGAGTAGTCGACCGGCTCGCCGTCCTCGTCCAGCAGGACGGTCGGGGCGGGGAGTTCGACGACCTCCAGCGCGCGGCCCCGGGCGTCGGTGGAGGCCCGCAGGATCGCCACCAGCTCCTGGCACACCGCGTGGTCGGGGTGCGCCGGGTCCGGCTGGACGTGGGCGACGACGACACCGGGGCGGACGAAGGAGGCGACGATGTCGATGTGGCCGCGGGTGCCGAACTCGTCGTAGTCGCGGGTGAGTCCGCGCGGCAGCCAGATCGCCTTGGTGGTGCCGAGGAAGGCGTGCAGCTCGGCCTCGACCTCCTCGCGGGTCCAGTCGGAGTTCCGGCCCTCGCCGAGCTGGACGGTGTCGGTGACGAGCACGGTGCCCTCGCCGTCGACGTGGATGCCGCCGCCCTCGTTGATCAGCCGGGAGGCGAAGCGGCGGACGCCGGTCAGCTCGGTGATGTGCTCGGCGATGTGCTGGTCCTTGTCCCAGCG
Source organism: Kitasatospora purpeofusca (assembly GCF_000718025.1). Taxonomy (GTDB): domain Bacteria; phylum Actinomycetota; class Actinomycetes; order Streptomycetales; family Streptomycetaceae; genus Kitasatospora; species Kitasatospora purpeofusca. The sequence continues at coordinate 233,210 of NZ_JODS01000001.1, read as the reverse complement.
GGCCCAGCCCTGGGCGCCCCAGCCGTTGAAGATCCAGTCGGTGGCGGCCAGCCCGCCCTCGCCGTCGATCAGGAAGGACGGGCCGATGTCGCGCATCCAGGCGTCGTCGAGCGGGCGCTCGACGATCTCGACCTGCTCGGAGACGTACTTGCGGGCCTCCGCGGTCTCACCGGTGTTGACCACCAGGGTGACCGGCTCGTACCGGACGATCGTGTTGGCGACGGCGGCCCAGGCCTCGCGGCCGGTGTGCAGGTTCTCCGGGGTGTCGAAGGTCGGGTTGCTGGTGGGGAAGGCCATCCAGGTCCGGTCGTGCGGGTGCCACTCGGCGGGCATCCGGTAGCCGAGCGAGGCGGGGGCGGGGGTGGTCATCGCGAGGTCCTTCGGTGAAGCGGGTGAGTGGTACGGGGGAGTAGTGGTCGGGGGTGCGGGTCAGAGGAAGTAGAGGCGGCTGAGCGAGACGCTGTCGGCCGGTTCGGAGCGCAGCGGGTCGCCGTCGAGCGAGACCAGGCCGGTCTCTGTGACCTCGACCTGTCCGGTCCGGGCGTTGCGCACCATGTCGCGCGGGCCGATGCCGCGGGTGTTGCGGACGCCGACGCGGCGGCGCCGGGTGGGCAGGCCGTCGGCGGCGCGGTCCAGGTAGGCGCCGTCGGCGGCCGCCCGGGCCACGAAGGCGACCGAGAGGTCGGCGGCAGTGGCACCGTGGGCACCGAACTGCGGTCCCAGCACGAGGGGTTCGCAGCGGTCGGTGGAGGCGTTGGGGTCGCCGACCACGCCGTAGGCGGGGAAGCCGGCCTTGAGGACCAGCTGCGGCTTGGCGCCGAAGTGGTCGGGGCGCCAGAGCACGATGTCGGCGAGCTTGCCGGTCTCGATCGAGCCGACCTCGTGGGAGAGGCCGTGGGCGACGGCCGGGTTGATGGTGAGCTTGGCGATGTAGCGCAGCACCCGCTGGTTGTCGTCCTCGGGGCCGTCGCCCTCCATCGGGCCGAGTTCGGCCTTCATCTTCCCGGCCAGGGCGAAGGTGCGGCGCACGGTCTCGCCGGCCCGGCCCATGCCCTGGGCGTCGGAGGAGGTGATGCCGATGACGCCCAGGTCGTGCAGGACGTCCTCGGCGCCCATGGTGCCGGCCCGGATCCGGTCGCGGGCCATCGCGGCGTCGCCGGGCAGGTCGGTCTTGAGGTCGTGGGCGGAGACGATCATGCCGAAGTGCTCGCCCAGGGCGTCCCGGCCGAAGGGCAGGGTGGGGTTGGTGGAGGAGCCGATGACGTTCGGCACGCCCGCCATCTTCAGCACATTGGGGACGTGGCCGCCGCCGCAGCCCTCGATGTGGAAGGCGTGGACGGTCCGGCCGTCGAGCACCCTGAGGGTGTCCTCGACGGACAGGCACTCGTTGAGGCCGTCGGTGTGCAGGGCGACCTGGACGTCGTACTCCTCGGCCACCCGCAGCGCGGTGTCCAGCGCGCGGGTGTGCGCGCCCATGTCCTCGTGCACCTTGAAGCCGGACGCGCCGCCCTCGGCGAGGGCCTCGATCAGCGGGGCCTCGTCGGAGGAGGAGCCGCGGGCGAGGAAGCCGATGTTGACCGGCCAGGCGTCGAAGGCGTTGAAGGCGTGCCGCAGCGCCCAGGGCGAGTTGACGCCGACGCCCCAGACCGGGCCGAACTCCTGGCCGATGATCGTGGTGACGCCGGAGGCGAGCGAGGCCTCCATGATCCGCGGCGAGAGCAGGTGGACGTGGGTGTCGATGGCGCCGGCGGTGGCGATCAGGCCCTCGCCGGAGACGATCGTGGTGCCGGTGCCGACCACGACGTCCACGCCGTCCAGGGTGTCGGGGTTCCCGGCCCGGCCGATCGAGGCGATCCGGCCGCCGACGAGGCCGATCGAGGTCTTGCGGACGCCCTGGACCGCGTCGATCACCAGCACGTTGCTGATCACCACGTCGCAGGTGTCGCGGACGGCGGCGGGCTTGAGGTGCAGGCCGTCGCGGGCGGTCTTGCCGAATCCGGCCAGGAACTCGTCGCCGGGCCGCTGGGAGTCCGACTCGACCCGGACGACAAGACCGGAGTCGCCGAGGCGGACCCGGTCGCCGACGCGCGGGCCGTGCACGGAGATGTAGTCGTGCGGGGTGATGGACGTCATGACTCCACCTCCGCGTCGTCGAAGCCGGTCAGGTAGCCGGTGGCGCGGGCCTTGGCGAGGGCGGACTCCTTGGCGCCCGGGGCGTCGAGCGGGCCGTCGACCAGCCCGGCGAAGCCGATCGCGACCCGTGCGCCGCCGATCGGCACCAGGCCGACCTCGATGGTGCTGCCCGGGTCGAAGCGCACCGAGGAGCCGGCCGGGACGGCGAGGTGGGTGCCGTAGGCGGCGGCGCGGTCGAGGCCAGCCGGGGGTTGGCCTCGAAGAAGTGGAAGTGCGAGGTGACGGAGATCGGGACGCCGGAGGTGTTGTGGACGGGGAGGACGACGGTCTCCTCGACCGGGTCGTAGCCGGCGCCGTCACCGGGCAGGGCGCCGCCGGGGGCGTCCTCGCCGAGCGAGCCGGCGCCGCGGAACGGGTCGTCGACCACGGCCAGGCGGGTTCCGTCGTCGAAGACCGCCTCGACCTGGACCACGGTGACCACGTCCGGCACGCCGGGCAGCACGTCGTCGGCGGTGAGCACGGAGCGGCCCGCCTCGACGGCCTCGGCGAGGCGCCGGCCGTCGCGGGCGGCCTCGCAGACGGCGTCGGCGATGAGCGCGGTCGCCTCGGGGATGTTGAGCCGCACGCCTCGGGCGCGGCGGGCGCGGGCCAGCTCGGCTGCCGTGAAGATCAGCAGCCGGTCCCGCTCGGTGGGGGTCAGTCGCACGGTTCCTCGCTCGCGGTCGCCAGGAGAGGGTGAGGGCTTTTAGAACGGCGTTCAAACACCTCCGGCCATTGAACCCGGAGCCGTCCGCCCTGTCCAGCCTTGCTGCTCGCGCGCCTTTCGGCACACGGGACGCGTCCGGTCGCCCCCGGGGCGGGCGGCCCGCGCGGCCGGGGCCGGGGGCTCGCGCCGTGCCAGGTCGGGGGCCCGCGCCGGTCCCCGAACGCCCTCCGGGGCCCGGAAGTCGCCCGTACGCTTCGCAAACCTGTCGGGCGGGGGCGGCTGGATCACGCGAACCGCCTCGTGCCCCTTTCACCCCAGGTGATCGCCCGCGCACTGTTCCAAATGCCGAAAGGTGGGCATGACGAAGATTGGTCAGTACCAAAGGGGCCGACCGACCGGCGGGGGCCCGGATCGGCGGCCCGGAGCGAGGGTGGGGGCAGGGGTGATGGACGGTCAGTCGCGATTCCCGCGGCAGCGTACGAGTTCGGGGGGCGCCTTCCGGATCACCGGAACCGGCCAGGGCGCTCCGGCGGTCACAGCAAGCGCGGCAGGCGTCGCCCGGCCGGGCGTACCGGCGCCGGGGTGCGCGCTGAACCGCCGGCTCCACCTGGCACTGGAGGCCGCCGACATGGTCGCCGTCGGCGCGGTCCGCCACCGGCTGCGCGCCGCGCTCGGCCACTGGGGCGTGCCCGAGCTGGCCGACACGGCCGAGCTGCTCACCTCCGAGCTGGTCACCAACGCGCTGCAGCACACCGGCCGGGGAGCGGTCTTCGACGCGGTGCTCACCGGCGACCAGCGGCTGCGGATCGAGGTCCAGGACGGCGAGGCCGGACTCCCCGGCCGCCGGCGCGACCCGGACGCGGAGTACGCCACCTCCGGCCGGGGGCTGATGCTGGTCGAGGCGCTCGCCGACTCCTGGGGCGTGCAGCTGCGCGGCGACGGCAAGGTCACCTGGTTCGAACTCGCCACCGCCGAACTCTGAGTTCCCGGCCCACCGTTTGTCGCACGAGCACTGTTCGCCACCGAACGATGCCCGTAAGTGAAGGCGATCGGCAAGATTTCCGGCCCGTTGCCATTGCCGCTCGGCCGAACATTGGCCAGGATGGTGGGAATGTGTGCCCACGAGCGAGAAGCGGCGGGAAACTCCTACCGTCTCGACCGATGACCGCCCGTCGGCGCGCGACCGTCGAGCACCACCCATCACACCGCCACGCGGCCCGTCCGGACGGTCGGCGCGGTCCGCCACGGCAGCGGCAGGAGCAGCATGCCCACAGAGCCCGAGTCACCGGGGCCGGCCCTCCCGTCCGGTCCACCCACGACCGGCTCCGGACGAGCCAGGCCCCCCGCGCAGGCGGCCCGGCGGCACGCGCTGCGCACCGCTCCCGGCCTCGCCGCCGGCCGGCTCGCGCCGATGCTCTCCGGCGGCCTGCCGCTCTCCCCGGGCGACTCCACGCCGGACTGGCTGGAGCCGGCGATGGCGGCCAACGGCATCGGCTCCTTCGACTGGGACATCCGCCGCGACATCCTCGAGGGTGACCAGCGGGCCTGCACCATCGTCGGCCTGGACTCCGCCGAGAAGGGCCGCTTCGACCGCACCTCCGCCTCCTTCCTGTCGCTGCTCCACCCCGAGGACGCCCCCGTGGTGCGCCGCCGGGTCGAGCGCGCCGTCGCCGAGCTCGGCCAGTGCGGCGCCTACTACCGGACGGTCGGCCCGCACGGCACCACCCGCGCCGTCCGCTTCCGCGGCCGGGTCCTCGCCGACGCCTTCGGCCGGGCCTCCCGGATGGTCGGCTTCGTCTGGGACGCCACCGTCGAGCTGCACAAACGCGACCGCGCCGACCGGATGGCCCTGCTGCGCGAGGAGCGCTCCCGCTTCATCAAGGAGGCCGCCCGGGCGCTCTCGGAGGCGGTCACCGTACGCGACGTGGCCCGGGTCTTCACCGAGCTGCCGCTGCCCGGCCTGCCGCCGGACGGCCTCGTGCTGGCCTCCTTCGAGGCCGGCCGGGTGCAGATCCTCGGCGCCTCCGGCTACCGGCCCGAGGAGCTGGCCGGGTACGACCGCTCGGTGCTGCCGCCGAGCCACCCCGCCGCCGAGGCGCTGCGGGGCCGCGCCCCGGTGTTCTGCGCCAGCCGCGAGGAGTACCGCGAGCGCTACCCGGACGTCTGGGAGCAGGCCCGCCGCACCAGCCGCAGCTCCTGGGCGTTCCTGCCGCTGGTCGCCAGCGGCCGGGCGATCGGCGTCTGCGTGGTCAGCTTCGACGACGACCGCCAGCTGGACGCCGACGAGCGCACCCTGCTCTCCACCCTCGGCGGCCTGGTCGCCCAGTCCCTGGCCAGGGCCCGGCTGCACGACGCCGAGCACGAGCTGGCGGCCGGCCTGCAGCGGGTGATGCTGCCGCGCACCGTGCCGTCCGTACCCGGGGTCACCACCGCCGTCCGCTACCTCGCGGCCGGCTCCGGGCTCCAGATCGGCGGCGACTGGTACGACGTGGTGCCGCTGCCCGGCGGGCACGTCGGCCTGGTGATCGGCGACGTCCAGGGCCACGACGTGCACGCCGCCGGGATCATGGGCCAGCTGCGGATCGCCCTGCGCGCCTACGCCGCCGAGGGCCACCCGCCCGCCGCCGTGATGGCCCGGGCCTCCCGCTTCCTCGCCGACCTGGACACCGACCACTTCGCCACCTGCACCTACGCCGAGGTGAACGTCGACTACGGCGTCGTGTACGCGGTGCGGGCCGGCCACCTCGACCCGGTGGTGCGGCGCGCCGACGGCACCGCGAGCACCGTGCCGGTGGCCGGCGGCCTCCCGCTCGGCATCGCCCCCGACGAGGAGTACCGGGTCACCCGGTTCAGCCTGGACCCGGGCGAGACGGTGCTGCTCTGTACCGACGGCCTGGTCGAGGCCCGCGGGATGGACCTCGACGAGGGCATCGCGCGACTCACCTCGGTGCTGGCCGAGCCGCTCGCGGACGCCGCCCGGACCGGCCGCGACCCGCTGGAGGAGCTGGCCGACCGGATCGCCTCGCAGGCCGCCGACGACAGCGAGCGCGAGGACGACATAGCGCTGCTGGTGCTGCGCTGGGACGGCCCCGAGGGCGGGCTGGCCGCCCAGCAGCTGCGCCGCCGGATCGGGCAGGCCGACCTGGCCCGGATCGCCGAGGTCCGGGCGGAGCTGCGGGACGCGCTGCGCCGCTGGGGCGTCGCCGAGCTGATCGACACCGCCGAGCTGCTCTCCTCCGAGCTGGTCACCAACGCGATCCGGCACACCGACCGGGACGCGATGTTCACCGCCCGGCTCTACCGGGAGCCGGCCGCGGACGGCGGCCGGGCCCGGCTCCGGGTCGAGGTGGAGGACGAGTCGGACCTCTGGCCGACCCGCCGCACGCCGGGGGAGCAGGCCTCCTCCGGGCGCGGGCTGATGCTGGTCGAGGCGCTGGCCGACGGGTGGGGCGTGGAGCCCCGGGGGTCGGGCAAGCGGATGTGGTTCGAGCTCACGGTGGCGACGGCGGAGTGACGCCCGGGGTGTGACGTCCAGGTGTGACGTCGGGGGTGTGACGTCGGGGCGGGCGGCCCCCGGGGTGTGGTGCCCGGGGGCCCTGCGACGGCCTCGGTGCCGGCCTCGGCCTCGTGTCAGCCTCGGCCCCGGCCTCAGCCGAACTGCTGCTCGAGGTCCTTCAGCTTGCGCTCCAGCGAGTCCAGCCGGGGCAGTGCCACGGTGTCGTCGTCGGGCGTGAGGTCGATGGTGCGCCGTTCGGGACGGGCCGGCAGGCCCGCCTGTGCGACCGCTCCCTCCACGGCCTCGGCCCGTCCCGGTGGCTCGACCGCGGGCCGGTCGGGGCCGCCGGGACCGCCCGTGCCGCCCGTTATGGCGGACTCCGGGCCGGGCTCCAGCTGCCGGGACGACGCCCCGGACCCGCCGCCGCGCGGGCGCCAGACGCTGTGGGTGCGGTTGATGGCCCTGATCTCGGCCCGCTCGCGGCGACCCGCGAGTTTGCGGCGCTCCTTCTCCCTGGCGTTCTCGCGCTTGTCCTCGCGGACCTCGTCGACCGCCTCCTCCAGGCTCCGCACGCCCTCCAGCAGCATCAGCGACCAGGCCGCGTAGGTCTCGCGCGGGGCGCGCAGCCAGCGGACGATCCGGATCTGCGGCAGTGGACGGGGGACCAGGCCCTGTTCGCGCAGCGCGGCCCGGCGGGTCTGCTTGAGGGCCCGGTCGAACAGCACGGCGGCCGAGAGGGACATCCCCGCGAAGAACTGCGGCGCGCCGGCGTGGCCGAAACCGCGCGGGGCGTGCACCCAGTTGAACCAGGCCGAGGCGCCGGCGAACAGCCAGACCAGCAGCCGGGAGCCGAGCGCGGCGTCGCCGTGGCTGGCCTCGCGCACGGCGAGCACGGAGCAGAACATCGCCGCCCCGTCCAGGCCGAACGGCACCAGGTACTCCCAGCCGCCGGACAGGTTGAGGTTCTGCACCCCGAACCCGACCAGGCCGTGGAAGGAGAGCGCGGCGGCGACGGCCGCGCAGCAGAACAGCAGGGTGTACGAGGCCCCGCCGTACAGGGACTCCTTGCGGCGGCGCCGTTCCTCGGAACGCTCCCAGGAATCGGCGGCGGTCCCGCCGCCGGATCCCCGGCTCCGGGCCAGGGCCACCAGGAGCGCGCTGACCAGCAGCGCGGCAACGCCGGTGACGGCCCAACCGAGCGGTATGTCGGACAATTTCATCGCCTGGACCAGCCTCGCTTTCCTGCGTCGCAAATTCCTGCGTCGTGATGGCGGGGACCATCATGACGGATGCTCGGCCGGAGAATGGCTGATTCGCTGTCAATGCGCTGACGAGAGGGATTTCTGGCGAGGGATAAGTCGCATTGTCATATTGATTTCAACGGGGAATTCCCGTGTTTCCGGGGGTCGCGGCCCGGCCGGGCCCCGCACCGTCGTCCACCTCCGTCAACCCCGCGTGACCCGGGGACAGCCGGCGCACATCGCCTCGGCCCGGGCGGTGTAGACGAGGCAGCAGCTGGCCCGGCACCGGTCGGAGCGTTCGCTGCCGCCGGACGCGGGGGCGGTGAAGCCGGCGCCCGGCGTGAAGGGCGCGCACTCCGGCGCCGGGCGGGCAGCCCGTGGCTCCGTCGGTCCGGACGCCCCGGACACGCCGGGCGCGAACAGTGCGGCGAGCTCCGTCCGGGCGCGCTCCTCCTCGCCGAGCAGGCCCCCGGCGTACCAGAGGCCCTCGACCACCGCGTCGGTGGCCATCGCCCACAGGGTGCGCGGGCCGCGCCGCACCTCGGGGCGGAAGGCGTCCAGCACCGGGGTGAGGAAGTCCGCCAGCGCCGAGCGGAGCCCGGCGGCCAGGGCCGCCTCGTCGGGCACCGTGCGGGCACTCGGCGGGGGTGGCGCGGTCGTTGTGCTCGGGGCCGCCGGATCGTCCGGCAGGCAGAGGAAGGCGCCCGGGCGGACCGTCAGTTCGCCGGTGCGGCGGCGGAGCGCGATGTCGCCGGGCGCGAGCAGCGGCACCCGGCGCTCCAGGAACCACGGCAGGGTGAACAGCAGCGCGACCGGCCAGACGAACCGGTGCAGCCCGATGCCCGCCGCCACGTCGGGGCGCAGCGGCCGCCCGTAACGGGCCAGGCCCTGCCGGGCGTCGTGCGAGATCAGCTCGCGCAGCGCCGCCGGCCGGGCCACCAGGTCGGCCCCCGCGAGCCAGCCCCGGCCGCTGCGGGGCGGGGCGCAGCGCACCCGGAGGGCGGGGAGCACCTGGCCGAGCCGCCGGTACGCGGCCGGGCCGGCGGCGGTGGCGTGCCCGGCGGTGCCGTGCCCGGTGGTGCCGCGGACGGTGGTGGCGGTGCTGTGGGCGGTGGTGAAGGCGGCGGTGGCCGGGCCGGCGGGTCCGGTGCCGGGACCGGGCCGTCCGACGGCCGTCGCCACGGGGGTGGGCCGGGTGCTGTGCGCGCTCATGGTGGGCCCCATCGGGTCGACCGGACGCGCCGGACCGCCCGGTCCGCGCCCGGGCCGGGGCCCGCCCGCCGCCGGCGCGCCCGGTGTGGCGGGGCGCGCCGTGGCGCCGTCGCGCCGTACGTCCGGACCCGGCCGGCCGGGGCTCGGCGGAGCCCGGGAACGGCAAGGCGAACCTGGCCGGGGCACTGCTCGACCCGGCCAGGTTAGGGTCACCTTAGCTGATCGGGTCCCCCGCCTGCCTCCCGATGCGTCCGTCCGGGGGAGCGCCCGGCGCGCGCCCCGCGCCCAGCTGGCGTGCGAGCCACACCGGCACGCCCCCGAGCGCCTGCACCAGTCTGGTCGCCTCCGCCCGCAGCCGGGTGGCCTCCTCGGGCTCGGACACCTCGGCCAGCGCCGCCAGCGCCGGGGCCACCCCGACCGTGAAGCCCAGCTGCTCGCGCAGCCGCAGCGACGCGTCGAAGCCCTCCCGGGCCCGCTCGTGGTCCCCGGCGGCCAGCGCCAGCGCGGCCAGGTGCCGCCAGGTCGACGAGCGCAGCAGTTCGTCGCCGCGCTCGCCCGCGCCGTCGTGGGCCCGGCGGTAGGCGATCCAGGCCGCCGTCGGGTCGCGGAGCAGGTTCTCCGCCACGAGTCCCCGGCGGAAGTCCAGCAGCGGCCGGCCCGGCGCGTCCGGCGGCAGCAGCGCCGAGGTGCGGCCGAGCGCGGCCTGCGCCTCGTCGAGACGGTCGCGGGCGCCCAGCACACTGGCCACGTACGCCAGGAAGCCCCGGGCGCAGGCCGCCGCCGCGCGCTGCTCGGTGGTGGTCACGGTGGCCTCGGCCAGTCGTAGCGCCTGCTCCGCCTGGTTCCAGTGGGCGGCGGTGAACAGGCACTGCTCGATCAGGAGTTCGGCCCTGATCAGTGCCACCGCCGGGTCGCGTTCGGCGGCCGGCCGCAGTAGGTCGGCGGCCTCCCGCCAGCACGCCCGGGACCGCAGCCGCCATACGGTGTCCCCCGGCTCCGGTGGCGCTGTGCGCCCCGGTGCGTCCTGACCGTTCGGGCCCCATCCGTGCTCCGACAACGCCACCTCCTTGTGTGCGCCATCCAGCAGGACGCGGGCCCTCCCCGTCCGTGGCACGACACACCACAGGCCCGCGTTGTGGCGGCAATTCAACACGGGGGCGAGCTTGTGCACCAGATCACGAGCGGAGGTTGTTGCGCGCGGCCGGGTTTTCGTCTAAACGATCAGCGGCCGGTCGGTCGGGGCCCGAACGAGGCCTCAGGACGTCCAGCCGGTCTCCATCAGGGCCTCGGCGGCGCCGTTCGCGGGCTGCGGCACACCCGCCAGGTCCAGGCTGAACAGGGCCACCAGCAGCTGTTCGCCGCGCACCGTGGCCTGATGCGAATAGCCCGCAAGAGTGAACATCGCGGCGGCCATCTCCTCCGCGTGCAGGGTCTGCAGCCACAGGCACTCGACCGACTTCACGTCCGCCGGCTCGGTCCAGGTGTCCACCTGCGCGACCATCCGGCTGCCCAGCAGGGTCACCCCGTCGCGCTCCTGGGCCTCCGTCAGTTCGAGGTCGTCGAAGCCCAGCCACTCCAGGTAGCGGGCGGCGGTGAACACCGCGTCCTGCGAGGTCCGCACCGGGTGCGGGCGGAACGGCGCGCGGCGCCGCCACTGCGCGGCCTGCCCGCCGGACCCGGTGGCCGGCGGCGCCGCGGCGGGCGGAGCGTCCAGGGAGTGCGCGGGGCGGGCCGGGTGCGGGTGGGAGGTCCGCGGTCCGGCGGTGGCACCCAGCGGGCCGGCCGCCGCCCCGCCGCCCAGCCGGGTCGTCCGGTCCACCGGGAGCCGCACGGTGGCACCGCAGTTGCAGGTGAACTCGGGCTGCGGCCACTGGTCGGAGCGGCCGCAGTGCGGACAGCGCATGCTCAGCCAGGAGTCCTCCCACGACCGGAACCGCACCTGCACCGGCACCCCGCCGCGCAGCAGCGGCACCTTCAGCGAGGCGCCGCACGGGCACGGCAGCGACGGCGGCTCGTAGAGGTGCTCCCGCCGGCAGGCGGGGCAGCGGATCGCCCGGGCGCCACCCGCCGCCCCCGGGCCGCGCCCGGCCGGGTCGTGTCCGGTGAAGTCGTCGGGCAGTCCGGCCATCGCGGGGTACCGTCCGTTCGAATCGGGGGCGGAGTGACGTGTCCCATGCTCCCCGAAACCCGGGAGGTGCGGCGCGGAATGCGGCAATCCTCAGGGACGAATCAGGGGTGCGCGCCCGAACCCTCGCCGGTGAGGAGGAGGGCGGTCCCCCTCGGGCGGGAGTCCCCTCCCCGCCGGGGCGGGACGCCGGCGGTCCGGTGCCGGGCGGGTGTCATCCCGCGCCCCAGCGGGCGAGGTCGGCGGGCGTGTCCAGGTCGTCCGGGGAGGCGACGTCGCCGCACTCGACCGGGACCAGTTCCGCGGCGTGCGCCGCCAGCAGGGCCCGGGCCCCGGCGTCCCCCCGCGCGCCCGCCGCCGCCTCGGCGAGGTACCCGGCGCCGATCAGCACCGGGTGCCCGCGCCGCCCCCCGTACGTCGCCGCGGCCAGACCGGCCCCGGCCCGGTGCGCGGCCAGCAGCCGGGCCACCGCGGCCGCTCCCACCCCCGGTGTGTCCACCAGCATCACCAGCACCGCCGAGGAGCCGGCGGGCAGCGCGGCCAGACCGGCCCGCAGCGAGGAGCCCATGCCGCCCTCCCAGTCCGGGTTGGCCACCAGCCGGCAGCCCGGCAGATGGGCGGTGGACCGCACCCGCTCCCGGTCCGCGCCCAGCACCACCGTCACCTCCCGGCAGCCGCCCGCCCTGGCCGCCGCCGCGGCGTGCTCCACCAGCGGCCGCCCCCGGTACGGCAGCAGCGCCTTCGGTCGTCCGCCCAACCGGCGCCCGCCCCCGGCCGCCAGCACCAGCGCGGTGACCGCGTCCCTCTGTTCCATGGGCCCAGCCTGCCCGGCCCGACGGCCGGGGCACAGTCCCGCCGCCGGGTGTTGGACGATCGCACTAGCGGGGGCGGCGGCGGGCTGCCGCGCCCCGGCGGTTCGGCCGCTGGTGCTCCCGTCGCAGGGCCCCTGTACTGGGCGGATGAGCAGCGCGTCGAGGAACAGTGCGTCGAGGAACAGTGCGTCCGGCACCACCGTGCCGGGGACGGCCGCCGTCGAGCCGGACCGCGCCGTCACGGGGCGACCCGGGGCGCCGCACCCCCTGGTGGACCGGTACGGGCGGGTGCACACCGATCTGCGGGTGTCGCTGACCGACCGGTGCAATCTGCGCTGCACCTACTGCATGCCCGCCGAGGGGCTGGACTGGCTGCCCCGGGCCGAGGTGCTGAGCGACGACGAGGTGGTCCGCCTGGTGCGGATCGCCGTCCGCCGGCTCGGCATCACGTCGGTGCGCCTGACCGGCGGCGAACCGCTGTTGCGGCGCGGACTGCCCGCCCTGGTCGGGCGGATCGCCGAGCTCGGGGCGGAGGTGTCGCTGACCACCAACGGCATCGGCCTGGCCAGGACCGCCGAGGCGCTGCGTGCGGCCGGACTGCACCGGGTGAACGTCAGCCTGGACACCCTGAGCCCCGAGCGGTACGCCGCGCTCACCCGCCGGGACCGGCTCGCCGACGTACTGGCCGGGCTGGCCGCCGCCCACGCGGCCGGGCTCGCGCCGGTGAAGGTGAACGCGGTGCCGGTGCGCGGGGTCAACGACGACGAACTGGCCGAGCTGCTCGGCTTCGCCGTCCGGCACGGCTACCGGATGCGCTTCATCGAGTCGATGCCGCTGGACGCGCAGGGCGCCTGGGACCGCGAGCGGATGGTCACCGCGGACGAGATCCTGGCCCGCCTCGGCGAGCGCTTCGACCTGCACCCGGTCGGCCGCTCCGGCAACGCCCCGGCCGAGGAGTGGCGGATCGCCGGGACGGACGCGGTGGTGGGCGTGATCGCCTCCGTCACCCGCCCGTTCTGCGGCGGGTGCGACCGGGTGCGGCTCACCGCCGACGGGCAGTTGCGCAACTGCCTGTTCGCCACCGAGGAGTCCGACCTGCGCGCGCTGCTGCGCGACGGCGCCGACGACGACCGGGTGGAGGCCGCCTGGCGGGCCACCATCGCCCGCAAGGGCCCCGGCCACGCCATCGGCGGCGCGGACTTCGTCCGGCCGGCCCGTCCGATGTCGGCCATCGGAGGCTGACTGTCCGTCAGGGGCGTTCACTGGAGCGCGGATCGGCGGCCGACCGGGCGAAGTGCGTGCGGTAGGCGCGCGGGGTCATGCCGATCCGCCGCAGCAGGTGGCCGCGCAGCGAGTCGGCGGTGACGAAGCCGGTCCTGGCGGCGACCCGGTCCACCGCCAGATCGGTGGACTCCAGCAACTCACGGGCCTGCTCCAGGCGTTGGGTGAGCAGCCAGTGCAGCGGCGTGGTGCCCGTCTCGGCCCGGAAGCGGCGGTTGAGGGTGCGGACGCTCACCCCCGCGTGCGCGGCCAGGTCGGCCAGCGCGAGCGGCTCGGCCAGCCGGGCCAGCGCCCAGGCCCGGGTGGCGGCGAGCGAACTGCCGTCCGCGCCGGCGACCGGGGTCGGCAGGATCTGCGCCCGGCCGCCCTCGCGGACCTCCGAGAGCGCCGCCAGCCGGGCCACGGCGTTGGCCGTCGCCGCGCCGTGGTCGGTCCGCACCATGTGCAGGCACAGGTCGATGCCGGCGGTCAGCCCGGCCGAGGTGAGTACCGGGCCGTCGTCGACGAACAGCGCCTGCGGGAGCACCCGCACCTTGGGGAAGCGGTGCTCCAGGGCGCCCGCCTGCACCCAGTAGGTGGTGGCGCTGTGCCCGTCCAGCAGTCCGGCCTGGGCCAGGACGAAGGCCCCGGTGCAGATCGAGGCCATCCGCGCGCCCCGGTCCGCCGCCGTGCGCAGGGCGGTGAGGATCCGTTCGTCGGCGTCGGCGCGGGAGGCGGACCCGGTGACGAGGACGGTGTCGGCCTCGGCGATCGCCTCCAGGCCGTGCGGGACGACCACCTGGAGGCTGCCGGTGGTGGTCACCGGGCCCGGTTCGGCGGTGCAGATCCGCACCCGGTACAGCGGGTCGCCGTCCAGTTCGGCGGAGCCGAAGACGAGGTCGGGAATGGTGAGGTCGAAGGCGGTCACCGGGGGCACCGCGACCACCGCGATCCGGTGGACGCCGGTCGGCCGGGCGGCGGTCGGCCTGGTGGCAGCCGGTCGGGAGTCGGCCGCAGGCCCGGTCGGGGCCGGTCGGGTGGTGCGGGGCATGGCCAGAACCTCCGGAACCTTGGCAGCCCGGGCCCTGCCGTGCGGCCGGGTCCCGAAGGAGAGTTGATCACGGCGCCGACGCCCCGGCGCCACCCACCCCAACGGCAGCCCGGGAGCTCCCATGTCCTTCCACGTCGTCACCGGCGCCGGCCCGACCGGCACCGCCACCGCCCTGCTCCTCGCCGGCTCCGGTGAACAGGTCCGGCTGGTCACCCGGCGCGGCACCGGCCCCGAGCACCCCGGCATCGAGCGGATCGCCGCCGACGCCGCCGACGCCGACGCCCTCACCGCGCTGGCCGGGGGCGCGCTGTCGCTGGTCAACTGCGCGGCCCCGCCGTACCACCGCTGGCTCACCGAGTTCCCGCCGCTCGCCGCCGGGCTGCTGACCGCCGCCGAACGGACCGGCGCGGGCTACGTGATGCTCGGCAACCTGTACGGCTACGGACCGGTCGACGGCCCGCTCACCGAGGACCTGCCCGCCGCCCCGACCAGCCGCAAGGGCACGCTGCGGGCGGCCCTGTGGGCGGAGGCGCTCGCCGCGCACCGGGCGGGCCGGGCGCGCGTCACCGAGGTCAGGGCCAGCGACTTCCTCGGCCGGGGCGCGACCTCGCTGTTCGGCTTCACGGTGGTACCCGCCGTGCTGGCCGGCGAGCCGGTCGGCTACCCCGCCGACCTGGACGCGCCGCACAGCTGGAGCCACCTCGGCGACGTGGCCGCCACCCTGGTCGCCGCCGCCCGCAACGAGGCCTCCTGGGGCCGGGCCTGGCACGTGCCCAGCACCAGCGAGGCCCCGGCCCGCGAGGTGGCCCGGCGGCTGGCGGCGGCGGCCGGGGCGCCGGAGCCCGTGCTCACCGCCGTCGCGCCGGCCGAACTGGTGCAGCTGGGGGACGAGATCCTCGCCGAGGTCGAGGAGATGGCCTACCTGTACGACCGGCCGCTGCGGCTGGACTCGACGCGCACCGAGGAGGTGCTCGGGGTGACGGCGACGCCGTTCGAGGAGGTGCTCGAGGAGATCGTCCGCGGCGCGCGGTCGTAGTGCGGCCGTAGCGGGGGCGGGGCGGCGCCCTGTGTGAGCTTCGCCATGATCGAAATGCTCCGGGTTGTGGTGGCTTGACCGGGTGCGGGCGGGCTGGTCTGCTGGTGCGCCGTCAGCCGCCCACCCATCCGGGGAGTCCACCGTGCCCGCCCGTCGCACCGTCCTGTCGGCCGCCGCCGTCTTCCTGATATCCACCCTGGCGCTGAGCGGTTGCTCCGGCGCCACGCCGCGCAGCGAGGACGCCGCGCCCGCCGGCGCCGTCGGCCCCGGCACCAGTCCGCTGGACAACCCGGACGGCACCAAGCCCGGTCTGGCGCCGTTGACTTCGCCCGAGGAGCAGAAGGCGGGCCGGGAGCTGATCGCCAAGGTCGCCACCGCCGCGACCGGCCCCAAGGACGGCTACGACCGCAACGAGTTCGGCCCCGCCTGGACCGACAGCGTGGACGGCGTGCCCGGCGGCCGCAACAACTGCGACACCCGCAACGACCTGCTGGCCCGCGACGGTTCGGCGGTCGAGCACAAGGACGGCTCGAAGTGTGTGGTCACCGCGATGACCATCCTCGACCCGTACACCGGGAAGACCGTGCGCTGGAGCAAGCAGCAGGCGTCGAAGATCCAGATCGACCATGTGATGCCGCTGTCCTACGACTGGCAGATGGGCGCGAGCGGGTGGGACAAGGCCAAGCGCGTCCGGATCGCCAACGACCCGCTGAACCTCGTCCCCGCCGACGGCTCGCAGAACGCCTCCAAGGGTGACTCCGGCCCGTCCGCCTGGCTGCCCGCCGACCCGCGGATACGGTGCTCGTACGCCGTCCGCTTCGCACAGGTGTCGCTGAAGTACCAACTGCCCGTCACCGAGGCCGACAAGAAGGCGATGCTGCAGCAGTGCGGCGGCTGACGCCCCGTCGAGGGGGTGGGGCGCCGTCGATGGTGTGATCGTCGGGTGATATTCGTGTGCGGTGCATTCGACGATCACCCGACTCTCGCGACGCGCCCTGCCCGCCGTCGCCGCAGCCGCCCTGCTGGCCTCCTGCACCAGCACCGGCGGCTCCACCGACGCGGCCTCCACCGCCGCCCCGGCCACCGCTTCGGCCCCGGCCTCCACGGACCCGGCCGCCCCCGCGCCCACCCCGACCGCCACCCCGACGCCGACCCCGACCGTGAAGCCGACCGGCCAGGCGGACCCGGCGCTCCAGGCCTTCTACGGCCAGAAGCTCGCCTGGGCGGCCTGCAAGGACGACCCGGCCACCACGAAGACCGACGAGTCGGCGGTCCAGTGCGCGACCCTCAAGGTCCCGCTGGACTACGCCGATCCGTCCTCCGGGGAGACCCTGGACGTCGCGGTCGCCCGGATCCCGGCCGCCCGGCCCGAGCAGCGGACCGGCTCGCTGCTGGTCAACCCCGGCGGCCCCGGCGGTACCGGCGTCGGCATGGTCCAGCGCGGCCAGAAGGACTACGACGGCCCGCTGCACGACCACTTCGACGTCGTCGGCTTCGACCCGCGCGGCGTCGGCGGCACCAGCCCGGTCAAGTGCCTGGACGACAAGGCCCGGGACGCCTGGATCAGCACCGACGCTCCCGGCGCGGACCACGGCAAGCTGCTCGCCGACGCCTGCCAGGCCAAGTACGCCAAGCTGCTGCCCTTCGTCGGCACCCGGAACACCGCCCGCGACATGGACGTGCTGCGCGGCGCGCTCGGCGACCCCAAGCTCAACTACATGGGCCTGTCCTACGGGACCTACCTCGGCAGCGTCTACGCCGAGGAGTTCCCGGACCGGACCGGCCGGCTCGTCCTGGACGGGGCCAGCGACAGGTCGACCAGCCTGGTGCAGCACAACATCGAGCAGTACATCGGCTTCGAGCGGTCGTTCAAGCTGTTCGCGACCGGGTGCGTCACCAAGTCGCCCTGCCCGCTGGGCAAGGACCCGGAGGCGGCGCCCAAGAAGCTCGCCGACTTCCTCGACGGCCTCAAGGACAAGCCGCTCACCACCACCGACGGCCGCAAGGTGACCGCCACCGCGGCCTGGAACGGCGTGATCGACAGCCTCAACGACGAGCAGTCCTACGCCGACCTGCGGACCGTCCTCACGATGGCCATGAACCAGGGCAAGGGCGACTACCTGATGGGCCTCGCCGACGGTGCGACCGGCCGCGACCAGAAGGGCGGGTACAAGGTCTCGGCCGACGCCTACACCGCCGTGCACTGCGCGGACACCGTGATGGCCCCGACCGAGGCCGAGCTGCAGGCACAGCTCGCCGAGCTCGCCGCCAAGGCTCCGCTGGTCACCGCCCACAACCCGGCGGCGGCGCTGTTCGACCCGGACTGCCGGAGCTGGCCGTTCCGTTCGGCCGAGAAGCCGCACCCGATCAAGGCCGAGGGCAGCGCGCCGATCGTGGTGGTCGGTTCCACCGGCGACGCGGCCACCCCGTACGCCTGGTCCGAGCGACTGGCCGGATCGCTCGCCCAGGGCGTGCTGCTCACCCGCGAGGGCGAGGGCCACACCGCGTACGGCCGCAGCGCGTGCATCCGGGACGCCGTGCACTCCTACCTCGTCGACGGCACCGTGCCGGCCGCCGGGACGCGCTGCGCGACCGACCCCGCACGCTGAGTCGGGGCCGAGCCGGGGCCGAGCCGGGCCGAGTCGGGGCTGAGCCGGGGCGACGGAGGGCGGGGCGCCGTCGGCGGGGTGATCGTCGGGTGATATTCGTGTGCGGTGGACTCGATGACGACCCGGCTCTCGCGACGCGCCCTGCCCGCCGTCGCCGCGGCGGTGCTGCTGGCGGCCTGTACCGGCGGCGGAGGCGGTAGCACCGGTGCGGGCGCCTCCGGCGCCTCCGCCGAGGCGGGCGTCGCGGCGGCGGAGGCCGCGCAGTCGGCCCCGGACCCGGCGCTCCGGTCGTACTACGGCCAGAAGCTCGCCTGGACGGCCTGCAAGGACGCCCCGAGGACCGAGGGGGTCGACCCGGCATCCGTGCGGTGCGCGACCCTCAAGGTGCCGCTGGACTACGCCGACCCGGCCGGCGCCACCCTCGACGTGGCGGTGGCCCGGGTCGGCGCCGCCAAGCCCGCGCAGCGGACCGGGTCGCTCGTGATCAACCCGGGCGGGCCGGGCAACAGCGGCGTCGACGCGGTCCTCTTCGGCCAGCGCGACTACGACGGTCCGCTGCGCGACCACTACGACATCGTCGGCTTCGACCCCCGGGCCACCGGCCGCACCACCCCGGTCAACTGCCTGGACGACAGGACCCGGGACAGCTGGATCACCACCGACACCCCCGGGCCCGAGCACGGCAAGCTGCTCGCGGACGCCTGCCGGGCGAAGTACGGCAAGCTGCTGGAACACCTCGGCACCCGCGACACCGCCCGCGACATGGACGTGCTGCGCGCCGCGCTCGGCGACCGGAAGCTCACCTACCTCGGCCTGTCCTACGGCACCTACCTGGGCAGTCTCTACGCCGAGGAGTTCCCGGACCGGGTCGGCCGGCTCGTCCTGGACGGCGCGATCGACCCGGCCAAGCCGATCGCCGAGACCAACATCGAGCAGTACGCGGGCTTCGACCGCTCGCTGCGCGCCTTCGCCGCCCACTGCGCCCAGCAGTCGCCGTGCCCGTTCGGCACCGACCGGGACAAGGCGGCCGGTCGGGCCGCCGACTTCCTCGACGGGTTGAAGCGCAAGCCGCTCACCACCACCGACGGCCGGGTCCTCACCTCCTCCGCCGCCTGGGCGGGCGTGATGGACGTCCTCTACGGCGACGAGGGCGGCTGGGACGGCCTGGCCGCCGCCATCGACCGGGCCATGAACCAGGGCGACGGCGACTACCTGCTCGCCTACGCCGACTCCTACAACAAGCGTGGCGAGGAAGGCCGTTACGGCGCCGCCGCCGACGCCTACACGGCGATCTACTGCGCCGACGGGGCCACCGACGTCCCGACCGGGGACGCACTGCGGGACGCCTACGCCCGGATGGCCGCCAGGGCCCCGCTGATCAGCCGGCACGAGCCGGCGGCGACGCTGTTCGACCCGGACTGCCGCAGCTGGCCGTTCCGTTCGCCGGAGAAGGCACACCCGATCGCCTCGAAGGCCGCGACGCCGATCGTGGTGGTCGGCTCCACCGGCGACGCGGCGACCTCGTACGCCAACGCCCAGCAGCTGGTCGCCCAGCTGGGCAACGCGGTGCTGCTCACCCGGGAGGGCGAGGGGCACACCGGCTACGGGCACAGCGCCTGTGTCCGGGCGGCGGTGGGTGCCTACCTGGTCGACGGCACCGTGCCGGCCGCCGGGACGCGCTGCGCGAGCGACCGGGGGTAGCGGGCGGACCGACGGCGGGGCGCGCCAAGGTGAACATCCTCGGGGCGCCCCGCCGTTGTGCGTTCAGGTCCGGCCGGTCAGGAGGTGGGCGGCTCGGTCAGGTCGTAGAAGGTCGACCCGCCGACCGTGCGGGCGGAGTAGTGCGCCTCCACCCACGCCTCGATCCGGGCGGTCTGGGACTGCGAGGACTCGCCGCCGGGACCGTTCGCGCCGTTCACCGTGTTCGCCCCGGCCGTCTCCCCGCCGCCGAAGCCGCGCGAGCCGCCGCCGATGAACCAGTGCACCTTGCCGTCCCGCACGTACTGCTGGAAGCCTTCCAGGCTGAGTGACGGGTCACTGCTGTTGAAGCCGCCGAGGGCCATCACCGGGACGTCGGAGGCGAGTTGGTAGCTGGCGGCGTTCTGCGAGCCCGAGGTCGCGGCGGCCCAGCGGTACTGGTCGGCGTCCTGCTTCAGCAGGGCGGCCGCCTCGTCGCTCACCCGGGTGCCGTTCAGCAGCCCGTTCATCCCGCCGGGGCCGCCCTGTCCGCCCTGACCGCCGGGGCCGCCCTGACCGCCGCCGTTGCCGTTGGGGACCCGGCCGGTGCCCCGGCCGCCGTCCTGCTGCGGGAAGCCGGGGACGCCCTGGCCGCCGCCCTGGCCACCACCCTGACCGCCGTCCTGCTGGGGTGTCACCGTCCGGCCGTTGAGCCACAGCGTCGGCCCGTCGCCGCCCGCACCGGGCCCCCGCATGCCGCCGGGGCCGAAGCCGCCCGCCACCGAGGGCCCGGCCAGCACGATCGAGCCCTGGTGCGGGGTGCCGACCGTCTCCAGCGCGTACGCGGCCGGACCGCCCAGCGCCGCCGCCGCGCCCACCAGGCCCGCCACGGCGGTCACCCGCCCGGCGATCCGCCGCGCCCCGGCGCGCCCGTCGGCCGGGGCGCCGGTCGGGGCGTCCGCCGGAGCACCGCCGGGGGCGGCGGTCGCGAGCCGGGCCCCCAGGGGGCCGGCCACCAGCAGTGCCACCGCCGCGAGCAGTCCGCCGGCCAGTACCGTCGGACGCAGCCACGGCTGGAAGCCGGAGCTCCGCCCGAGCAGCACGTACGCCCACACCGCCGTCACGGCGAGCGTCGCCGCCAGCACCGCCGCGTACGGCAGCCGGTGCCGGGCCCGCCACAGCCCGTCCACGCCCATGCCGACCAGTGCGGCGACCGCCGGGGCCAGCGCCACCGTGTAGTACTGGTGGAAGATCCCGGACATGAAGCTGAAGGTCAGCGCGGTGCACAGGAGCCAGCCGCCCCAGACCAGGAAGGCCGCGCGGGCCGTGTCCGTCCGGGCGTGGCGCCGGGTCGCCCACAGGCCGAGCACCAGCAGGATCAGCGCGGCGGGCAGCAGCCAGGCGATCTGCCCGCCGATGTCGCCGTCGAACAGCCGGGTGATGCCGGTCTCGCCCCAGCCACCACCGCCGCGGCCGGGCCCTCCGGCGGGCACGCCGCCGGGGCCGTTGCCGAAGATCACCTCGGCCCCGGCCGGGATGCGGCCCCGGCCGCCGCCGACGCTGCCGGTCTCGTCGCCGTTGAGCCGCCCCAGGCCGTTGTAGCCGAAGGTGAGGGAGAGGAAGCTGTTGTCCTGCGAGCCGCCGATGTACGGGCGCGCCGACGCCGGGACCAGTTCGACGACCGCGACCCACCAGCCGCCCGCGACCACCATCGCCAGTCCGCCGGCCAGCAGTTGCCGGACCCGCCGCCACAGCCCGGTCGGCGCCACCACCAGGTAGATCAGCACGAAGGCCGGCAGCACCAGGAACGCCTGCAGGGTCTTGGTGAGGAAGGCCAGACCGAGCATCACCCCGGTGAACACCAGCCAGCGGGTGCCCGCGGCCTCGATCGCCCGGACCAGCCCGTAGGCGGCCAGGGTGAGCAGCAGGACCAGCAGCGCGTCCGGGTTGTTGAAGCGGAACATCAGCGCCGCCACCGGCGTCAGCGCGAAGGCGAGGCCGGCCAGCAGTCCGGCGAGCGGCGAGAAGCGCCGGCGCACCGTCGCGTACAGGGTGGCGGTCGTGCCGACGGCCATCAGCGCCTGCGGGGCCAGTACCGACCAGGAGGAGAGACCGAAGACCCGGGCCGAGAGCGCCATCGGCCACAGGGCGAGCGGGGGCTTGTCGACGGTGATGAAGTTCCCGGCGTCCGAGGAGCCGTAGAAGAAGGCCTTCCAGCTCCGGCTGCCCGCCTGGGCGGCGGCGGAGTAGAAGGAGTTGGCCCAGCCGGAGGCGGAGAGTCCCCAGAGGTAGAGGACGGCGGTGGCCGCCAGCAGGGCGAGCAGCGAGGGCCGGACCCAGCGCGGGTCGTCCGGGCGTCCCCGCCAGGTCCGGGCCGGCAGGGTGCGCAGCCGTCCGGCCCAGGAGGCCGGGCCCTTGGGGCCGGTGGGCGGGAGCGGGAACTCCGGGAACAGCGGCGGGTGGGCGGGCCGCCCGGGTGCCGTCCCCTCCGGCGCGGAGGCGGGCGGCAGCAGTGGGGGCGGGAAGTCCCCGGCCTCCGGCCAGGGCTCGCCGGCCGGCGGGGTGAGGCTGGTCGTGGTCATGGGCGCTACGCTCGGGCGCCCGGCTGAGAGAACGGTGAGACCCGGGTATGAGCCGTCTGTGATCCTCGTTCTCCCTGGTCGGGAGGCTGCTCCGGGGTGACCCGGTTGCGCCGGTCGGGGCGCCGCTACGCCGGCTGGGGCATCGTCAGGTGCTTGCCGAGCCACTCCAGCGCGGGCGGGATCTCCCTGGTCCAGGTGTGGAAGTTGTGGCCGCCGGTGTCGAGGGTGATGGTGGACAGCTTGGTCGGTGCCTTGAACGCGCCGACCATCGCCTGGGTGCCCTCGTAGTTGTTCTCGTCGTAGCTGGTGGCGAGCAGCAGCGCGACCGGCTCGGCGGGCTTGTTCCGCAGCCGCCAGACCAGGTCGTTCTCCTGCTTCAGCCGGTCGTTGCCCGCGAACAGGTCGCCGGTGGTCTCGTCGATCGGCGCGGTGTAGTAGCCGGAGAGCGAGATCGCGGACCGGTACGCGTCCGGCTTGCGCAGCGCGAACTTGAGGGCGCAGTAGCCGCCGGTGGAGTTGCCGATGACAGCGCGGTTGGCCGGGTCGGTGCCGATCCGGTAGCCGGCGGACAGCGCATTGGGCAGGTCGCTGGTGAAGAAGGTCTCGACCTGCGGCCCGCCGGGGACGTCCATGCACTCGGTGTCGCGGTTGCCGACCAGTGTCGGGCGCATCAGCACCAGGACGGTCGGCGGCAGCTTCTTCTCCTCGATGGCGGTGAGGGCGGAGGCCGGGTACTGCATCAGCGTGATGAGCTTCTCCGCCGAGCCCGGGTACCCGGCCAGGACCAGGGCCATCGGGAACTTGCTCTGCGCGTACTCGGGCTGGAAGTACTGCGGCGGGAGGTAGACGAAGGCGTCGCTGCTCAGACCGCTCCGGGTGCCGCGGACCGAGACCTCCTGGATCACCCCGGAGCGGTCGCGGGCCGAGCCCTGCGCCGAGTACATGTTCTTCTCCCCGGTGACGGAGAGGGTGGCGGCCGCGTTCGGCTGGTGGTCGACGACGGTGCCGGGCTTGCCGTTGGTGCCGAGCAGGTCGCTCCAGGAGCTGTAGAAGCCGAAGTAGCCGTTGGCGATCAGCCCCATCGCGACCAGCACCGCGAGCTGGGTGGCGAGGAAGGCGCCGACCCGCCCCGTCCAGGCCTTCCAGCCGTGTCCGCCGAACTTCGGCCAGAGCCACATGGTGGCGGCGAAGACGCCGACCGCGAGCACGGCGGCGATGATCTGGAGCGGGAGTCCCGTGAGGCTGAGCACCCGTCGATCGTAGTTGACCCGCCCTGCCCCTCCGTGCGCCCCTTTATGCGCCCCATATACGCTTCGACGCGCTGCAAGTGCGCCCTGTTGACCGCCTCTTGTCGGGTCGGGATCATGTCGGCGGGGACGAGCAGACTGCACGGAGCGTGCATGAGAGAGCACCGAGAGAACATCCGGGGGAACGCCATGAGGTCCTTCATCAAGGTCGGCACGGCGGTCGGCGCCGCAATGCTGCTGGCTGCCTGCTCCGGGGGCAGCGACGGCGGATCGGGCAGCGGCGGCAGCAGTTCGGCGGCGTCGAGCCCGTCGGACGGCTTCAGCGCGCTGCCCGCGCCGACCTACACACCGACACCCACGCCCACGCCGACGCCCACGCCGTACGGGCCGGTCCTGGCCGGCTACGTCGACCCGGTCAGCACCGCGCTCGGCAAGATCAACCCGGCGGCCGACCTGGCCGGCTTCATGGCCAGTCTCCAGGAGGCGGCCGGCGCCGCGAACTCCGCGAGCAGCGGCCTCGGGCTGAGCACCACCCCGGTCGCCGTCGGCACCACCAAGCGCCAACTTGTGACGGCGCTCTCGCAACTCGCGACCGACCTCACCAAGATCCGGACGGACATCAAGGCGAAGTCCTTCTGCACCACCGGCTCCGCCTTCGCCCAGGTCGGCCTCTCGGAGGGCCTCAAGGCCATCCCCGGCGCCCTCGCCGAGATGACCGCCGCCGGCTACACCACCAACTTCGCCGTCCCGCAGACCCCGCAGCAGCAGACCCGGAGCCTGGACAACGGCGCCTTCGTCACCAAGGGCAAGCTGCGCGGCGAGGGCGAGCTGAACATCGACAACGCGGAGGGCACCACCGACTCCGTCGTCACGCTCTCCAAGACCGGCAAGGCCGTCCACTCGCTGTACGTCGGCAAGGGGAAGAAGGCCTCGATCAAGGGCATCGAGGACGGCACCTACGACGTGTTCTTCTCCGACGGCATCGACTGGGACCCGTCGCTGAAGATGTTCACCCAGGACTGCAGCTACACCAAGTTCGACGAGACGCTGGCCTTCGAGACCGGCAAGACCTACTCGATCTGGTCGATCACGCTGACCGCGAAGGTCGGCGGCAACGCGAAGACCAGCGACGTGGACGAGCAGAACTTCCCGCAGCCGTAGCGTCCCCGTTCGCCCGGGACCCGTTCGCGCGGGCCCCGGGCGGCCCCACGGGTGACGTTCGCGCGGGTCGCCGGCCACCGGACCGGGCCCGCGCGGGCGCCCTGCCGATACTGCGGGCATGAGACCCTCCCGCAGGAGCGCCCTGCTGCGCCTCGCCACCGTCACCGCCGTCTCCGCGCTCCTCGCCCTGGGCGTCCCGGCCACCGCCGTCGGCGGTGCCACCGGGACCGGCGGGGACGGCACCGGCCCCGAGCACCGCCGGCCCTGCGTCGGCACCCCGCCGCCCACCGGCGGCCCGGCGCTCGACGTGCTCAAGGTCGCCGAGCGGGCCAAGGACGAACTGGGCCTCGAATCGGTGATCGTGAAGGTCACCGCCGACGGCCGCGAACTCCTCACCACCGCGCTCGGCGAGTCGATGACCGGCGTCCCGGCCCGGCCCGACATGCACTTCCGCAACGGCAACATCGCGATCAGCTACCTGGGGACGGCCCTGCTGCGGCTGGTCGACGAGGGCGTCGTCGGCCTCGACGAGCCGGTCGCGCGCTGGCTGCCCGACCTGCCGCGCGGCGACCGGACCACCCTGCGGATGCTCGGCGCCTCGACCAGCGGCCTGGTCGACTACGTCACCACCCCCGGCTTCGGCGAGACCGTCTACGCCGACCCGTTCCGGCAGTGGACGCCCGAGGAACTCGTCGACATCTCGACCCGTCAGGACCCCTGGTACCGGCCGGGCGAGAGCTGGAGCTACTCGCACGCCAACTTCGTGCTGCTCGGGGCCGCGCTGGAGAGGATCACCGGGACCAGGCTGGACCACCTGCTCCAGCAGAAGGTGCTCGGCCCGCTCGGCCTGCACGAGACGGCGAACAGCTTCACCCCGGACATTCCGACACCGGTCCTGCACGCCTTCACCTCCGACCGGGGCCGGTACGAGGAGTCCACCTTCTGGAACCCCTCCTGGACCACCGCCCCCGGTGCGGTGCAGACCACCGACATCTGCGACCTGGCGAGCTCGGCCGCGGGCGTCGGCTCGGGCGAACTGCTCTCCCCGGCCGGCTACCGCGAACTGCTGAACCCGGGGACGGTGGGCCTCGGCGGGGCGACCGGGAAGTGCCCGGACACGGTCTGCATCCCGCAGACGGAGGCCACCCACTACGGGATGGGCGTGCTGGTGCTGAACGACTGGATCTCCCAGCACCCGCTGTTCTTCGGCTACTCCGCCTCCCAGGACTACCTGCCGTGCGAGCACCTGGCGATCGCCGTCTCCACCACCGACGGGCCGCACGCGTCCGGCGGGCACAGCGCCCACACCGTCGCCCAGCGCATCGCCGCCGTGCTGGCCCCCGAGCACCCGATCCCCGACTTCGGCTGAGCCGCGGTCCGGGCGGCCCGCCTCCGGTGGGCCGCCCGCGGTCCGCTCCCGGTCAATTGTCAGTGGCCCGTGCCACACTCCCGTCATGGCCCCCGAACCGCTCGCCGCCCTCACCTTCGCCGCCTGGCGCCGGCTCGACCTCGCCGCCGCCACCCGGATCGCGGCCCAGGCCGCCGACGGCGCGGGCGGGCGGCTGGAGCGGGTCGAGACGGTCGAGCACCTGGGGGCGCCGCTGCACCGGGTGCTGGTCGAGCGGGGCGGGCGGATGTTCGCGCTGATACCGGGCGGCCGGGTCACCGTCGGCTTCGACCCGGCGGCCTGGCGGCCGTCCGCCGAACTCCTCGCCGGCTACCGGGAGGAGAGCGTCGACCAGGGCTTCGGCGACGAGGACCTGCACGCCCACCTCGCCCGGGTGCTCAGCCCGCGCCGGACGGTCACCGTGCCGACCCTGCTCATGGCCGTCGAGGACGAGCCGATCGAGGAGGCACCCGCCGACATGCCGGCCCTCCTCGCCCGCGAGGGCCTCCGGCTGCCGACGCCCGACGAGTGGGAGCACGCCTGCGGCGCCGGCGCCCGCACCCTGTTCCGCTGGGGCGACGAGTGCCCGCTCGACCGCATCCCCTACGGCGACGACACCGGCCCGCACGCCGGCCCGAACGCCTTCGGCCTGCTCATCGCGCACGACACCTACCGCTCCGAGATCACCGCCGAGCCCGGCCTGATCCACGGGGGCGACGGCGGCGAGTCCGTCTGCGGCGGCTACGGCACCTTCCTGTCCTGGCTCCCGCTCGCCACGGCCAACCGCCACCCCGACCTCGCGGCCTTCGTCTACGGCGAGGAGGGCGAGGACCTCGTCGACTGCCTCTCCACCCGCCCGGTCCTCGACCTGCGCTGACCCCCGCCGCGGCAAGGGCGATCAGGCCGCCCGGGGGTCCTCGGTGCCGTCAGAACTCGGCCGTGTCCAGGACGACGCCCAGCGGCTCCGGCAGCCGTAGCCCGCCCGCGGTCGGATCATCACGCCGCCCGGCGAACATTCACCCGTGCGTGGAAGGTGGCCGGTTGATGGTGGCTCGGGTGGATTCGCGGGTGTGACTTCTGCCCGATCGGTTGACCGATTGAGGTGACCATGGCACTTTCGTGCGGCGCGGGCGTCCGCAACCGGTCGTACGCCCCGCATCCCCCACAAGGAGAGCCATGCTCAAGAGACTTGCCGCCGCGTCCGCCGCGAGCGCTGTCATCGCCGGGGTCCTCACCTCGGTGGCAGTCGCCCCCGCGCAGGCGGTACAGGCCGGTGACCTGGCGTCCACCATCGCGCTGAGCAACTGCTCGGCCTCGCTGGTGCGTTACCCCTCGTCGGTCGACACCGACCGGGCCCTGATGCTCACCAACGGCCACTGCCTGCCGACCATGCCCCCCGCCGGCCAGGTCATCCAGAACCAGACCGCCAGCCGCAGCGGCACCCTGCTCAACGCCTCCGGCGGTTCGCTCGGCACCGTGCAGGCCGACAAGGTGCTGTACGCAACCATGACCGGCACCGATGTCGCGCTGTACCAGCTCACCGACACCTTCGGGTCGATCACCACGAAGTTCGGTGCCACCGCGCTGACGATCAACGACACCCACCCGGTCGACGGTTCGGCGATGTACATACCGTCGTCCTACTGGAAGCAGACCTGGAACTGCTCCGTCAACGGCTTCACCGACCTGCGCGAGGACGCCTGGAGCTGGCGCGACTCGATCCGCTACAGCGCCGGCTGCAACACCACGCACGGCACCTCCGGTTCGCCGATCGTCGACGCCGCCACGCGCAAGGTCGTCGGCATCAACAACACCGGCAACGACGACGGCCAGATGTGCACCCTCAACAACCCGTGCGAGGTCGCCGCCGACGGCACCACCACGGTGCACCAGGGCCAGAGTTACGGCCAGGAGACCTACTGGTTCACCACCTGCCTGGGCAACGGTCGGGTCATCGACCTCAACGTCAGCGGCTGCCTGCTGACGAAGCCCGCGGGCAGCGGCTCCGTCTCGGTCGCCAACCCGGGCAACCAGTCGACGGCGGTGGGCGGTTCGGCCAACCTCAAGATCACGGCGAGCGGCGGCTCGACCCCCTACACCTACTCGGCGACGGGCCTGCCGGCCGGTCTGTCGATCAACGCCTCCACCGGTGTCATCAGCGGCACCGCGAGCACCGCGGGCACCTACAACGTCACCGTGACGGCGAAGGACGCGGCCGCCAAGGCCGGTAGCACCAGCTTCACCTGGGTGGTCACCGGCGGCGGTGGCGGCACCTGCACCCCGGCCCAGCTGCTCGGCAACGCGGGCTTCGAGACGGGCACGGCCGCGCCGTGGACCACCTCCAGCGGCGTCGTCGACAACTCCTCCTCGCAGGCCCCGCACGGTGGCAGCTGGAAGGCGTGGCTGAACGGCTACGGCTCCACCCACACCGACAGCCTCTCGCAGACGGTCACCGTGCCCTCGGGCTGCAAGGCGACCCTCAGCTTCTACCTGCACATCGACACCGGCGAGTCCGGCACCACGGCGTACGACAAGCTGACGGTCCAGGCCAACGGCACCACGCTGAAGACCTACTCCAACGTGGACGCTGCCGCGGGCTACCAGCTGCGCACCTTCGACCTGTCCGGCTACGCGGGCCAGTCGGTGACGATCAAGTTCAACGGCACCGAGGACTCCTCGCTGCAGACCAGCTTCGTGATCGACGACACCTCGATCGCCACCAGCTGACGCCGGCTGCGTGAGCCGACGGCGCGGCCCCTCGGAGCGCACTCCGAGGGGCCGCGCCGCGGGCGGTGGCCGGTCGGTACTCGCGGCCGTCCGGCATCACGGGCGGAGCAGGAAGTCGATCCCGCCGACTTCCTGCGCCGCACCTCCCTGCCTCCCTGCTTCCCTGTCTCCCCGCCTCCTTGCGTCCTTACGTCCGGGGCGGGCAGAGCGCCGTGTCCAGGGCGGCGAGCACGGCGTTCGCGGCCGCGTCGGTGGTCGGGGACTCGTTGATGGCGATCGTGGCCTGCTTGCCGCCGGGAGCCATGGCGGTGACGGTGTGGTGGCCGGCCCGGGTGGAGCCGGTGTGGCCGGTCCAGACGCCGCCGCAGGAGAGCGGTTCGGTGATCAGCCCGAGCCCGTAGCGGCCCTCGCTGCCGAGCCGCTCGGGGTCGCCGGGCACGGTGGTGCGCATCTCGGCGAGCTGTGCGGCGGGGAGCAGGCGGCCGCCGAGCAGCGCGGCGAGGAAGCGGTTGACGTCGGACGGCGTGGAGATCAGCGCACCGCCCGCGCCGCCGGCCGAGGTGTTCCAGCGGGTGCCGTCGACCCGGACCGGCACGCCGTCGCGCTCGGCGGTGAAGTAGCTGTGCGAGTGGCGGCCGCGGATGTCCTCCGCCGTGCCCGGCCAGTAGGTGTCGCGCAGGCGCAGCGGGTCGATGACGCGCCGGGTGACCTCGTCCTCGATCGACCGCCCGGTGACGTGCTCGACGACGAGGCCCGCGAGGACGAAGTTGGTGGTCGAGTAGTGCCAGCCGGGCCCGGGATGCGGCAGGCGGAGCGCGGCCTCGACGAGTTCCCGCGGTGCGAACCGGTGGTGGCGCAGCCAGTCGACGTCCGCGTCGGCGAACGCGTCGGCGTGGTCCGGCAGGCCGCCGGTCTGCTGGAGGAGTTGGCGGACGGTGATGGTGCGCCCGTCGTAGCCGCCGCCCCGGACCACGCCCGGCAGATGGTCCTCCACCGTGGAGTCCAGCGAGAGGCGTCCCTCGGCCGCGAGCTGGAGGACGACGGTGGCCGTGAACGTCTTGGTGACGCTGCCGATCCGGAACCGGTCCTTGGCGCTCGCCGGCCGCCCGGTCCGTACGTCGGCGACGCCGCTCGCGCCGGCCCACGCCCCGCAACCGGGCTCGACGACCTCGACGACGGCGCCGGCCAGCCGGTGCTCGCCGGTCAACCCGTCCAACGCGGCTTGCAGGGCCCGGTGGTTGCCGCAGCCGGGGCGCGCGGGCGTGGCGGTGGCGGTCCCGGTCGGCAGCGTGGCGCCGACGATGACGACGAGGGCCGCGAGTAACGCGTGTTTCTTCATGCGGCCCAAGCTACGTGCGTGTACACCCGTTCCGCGCTCGGGCCCGCCCCCGCGCCGGTCCGGGGGGCAACCCCCTTGCGGAGACGAGTGGTTGGGGATCTATTCCCGGCGGAGGATCATGTGCAGCTCCGGTGAACGGGGTTGGGGACGCTGGCGTCGGGGCGCGTCGGTATGATCCGTCGCAGGCTGGCAGCGGTGGGGGGCATGTCAACATGGAGGGTCTAGGGCCGTACGGTCCCGTGCAGATCGGGCCGTTCAGGCTGCTGGCGGTGCTCGGGCAGGGCGGGATGGGCCAGGTGCTGCTGGGGGTAGCGCCGGACGGGCGGGCCGTGGCGGTGAAGCAGGTGCACGCCGAGTTCGCCGGGGACGACGGGTTCCGGGTGCGCTTCCGGCGCGAGGTGGAGGCTTCGCGGCGGGTCTCCGGTGCGTACACGGCGGCCGTGATCGCCGCCGATCCGGAGGCCGGGACGCCTTGGCTGGCCTCGCAGTTCGTGCTGGGGCCCGCGTTGAACGAGGCGTTGCGCGCGGTCGGGGCGCTGCCGGAGGAGTCCGCGCGCCGGTTGGCGGCCGGGCTGGCGCAGGCGCTGATCGACGTGCACGCGGCCGGGTTGATCCACCGTGATCTCAAGCCCTCCAATGTGCTGCTCGCCGAGGACGGCGTACGGGTGATCGACTTCGGGATCGCCCGGGCGGCCGAGGGGCAGGACACCAAGCTGACCCGCACCGGCGCGATGATCGGCTCGCCCGGCTTCATGTCGCCCGAGCAGGTCGAGGGACGTGAGCTGACGCCCGCCAGCGACGTGTTCTCGCTCGGGGCGACGCTCGCGGTGGCCTCTGCCGGTCGTCCCGCCTTCGCCGGGGAGTCGTTGCCGCGGATCCTGTTCGCCGTCCTGCACGCCGAACCGGAGCTGAGCGGGGTACCGGCGGGCCTGCGGCCGTTGGTCGCGGCGTGCCTGGCGAAGGATCCGGCGGCCCGGCCGACCCCGCAGGCGGTGCTGGCGGCGCTGGGGCGGATCGAGCCCGCGGCCCGGCCGTGGCCCGACGCGGTGCACGGCCTGCTCGCGGTGCAGCGGGCGGAGGTGGACCGGTTGATGGGTGGCGGTGCGCCGCACGTCGTCGCCTCGGTGCCCACGCAGACCGCGTCGCGGCCCGTGCCGCAGCCCGCGCCCGTGCTGCCGCCGCCGACCGTGCCGCAGCCCGCGCCCGTTCGTCGGCGCCGGCGCGGCCTGCGGATCGCGCTGGCGGTGGGCGCGACGGTGCTGGCGCTCGCCGGGGTCGCGGGCGGGCTGGTCGCCACCGGGGTGGTGGACCTGGACTTCGTGCTCCCGGAGGCGGTGCCCACGCCGGGGAACGTCCCGCTCGCGCAGGTCAAGGACAAGTACGCGCCGGCGGTGCCGACGTGCGTGGACGCCCGCAGGGTGACGGCACCACCGGAGTTCTCGCTGCCGTGGGGAAACCCCGGGACGTGGGAGGCCACGGACACGTACGGGAAGGTTCCGGAGAAGTCCTGCCAGTGGAACAGCCGCAGCGGTGACCAGGTCAGCATCGTATGGGACGTCTTCCCGAGCGTCCCCGGCGGAGTGAGCGGCGCCGCGCGGGCGAAGGAACACTACGAGGGCCTCTACGTCGGTGGTCGTACGCGCGTGGCGGACCCCGGCTACGCGGAGGAGGCGTTCTGGCTTCCGGCGAAGTATCTGGACGAGAGCAACTGCGTGCTCTACGTCCGGGACGTCAATCTGTACGTGTTCCTCGCGGTGAAGGGTGCCGGCTACCCGAAGGGGCAGTGCGAGGAGACGACCAGGACGCTCGCCGCGTCGGCGGTGGAGCTGGCGAAGTACGTGACGGTCAACGGCGCGTCCCCGGACATGTCCGCCACCACACCGGCGTTCAAGTGACCGGCCCCACGGGCGCTCCGGGCCCGTCGATGCGGCCGCGCCGGGAGTCCGATCCGGCCGAGGTCGGCCCGTACCGGGTCCTGGCCGAGCTCGGCCGCGGCGGGATGGGCCGGGTGCTGCTGGGCGCGGGCCCGGACGGGCGACTGGTGGCCGTCAAGCAGGTGCATGAACGGTTCGCCGCCGATGCCGCGTTCCGGGCCAGGTTCCGGCGCGAGGTCGCCGCCTCCCGCCGCGTGTCCGGCGCCTTCACGGCGGCTGTGATGGACGCCGACGTGGAGGCGGTGACGCCCTGGCTGGCCTCGGTGTTCGTGGTCGGCCCGTCGCTGGCGGACGCGGTGGAGTCCGGCGGACCGCTGCCCTCGGACGCCGTGCACGGGCTCGCGGTCGGCCTGGCGACGGCCCTGGTGGAGATCCACCGGGCCGGGCTCATCCACCGCGACCTCAAACCGGGGAACGTCCTGCTCGCCGAGGACGGCGTGCGGGTCATCGACTTCGGGATCGCCCGGGCGGTCGAGGAGGACGCCGAACTCACCCACACCGGCGGGGTGATCGGTTCGCCCGCGTTCATGTCCCCCGAGCAGGCGGAGGGGCGGGCCCTGACCCCGGCGAGCGACGTGTTCTCGCTCGCCTCCCTGCTGGCGCTGGCCCTGAGCGGACGCAGCCCGTTCGAGGGGGCGTCCGCGCTGCGGACCCTTTACAACGTCGTGCACAGCGAGCCGGACCTCGGCGGCGTCGCACCGGAGACACGTCCGTTCCTGGAAGCCTGCCTGGTCAAGGACCCGGCCGCCCGCCCGACCCCCGCCCGGCTGCTCGAACTCCTCGGCCCGGTCGCCCCCGCCGCCCGGCGCTGGCCGGCCGCGGTGCACACGATGATCACCGCGCAGCAGGCGGAGGTGGACCGGCTGCTGGCCGACCCGGGCCGCACCCTGGTGCTGCGCGCGGGAGCGCCTGCGGCCGTCGGGCCTGCTGCCGCCGCCGTTGTCCAGCCCGAACCGACCGCGCTGCGCACCGTCCTGGACGGTGCGGTCACCGGCTCCGGTGGCGCGGTCGACGCTACGTCGGCACCGTCACCGGCACCGGAATCGGCCCCGCCCCGTCGGCGCCGTCGGCCCACCGCCCTGATGGCCACCGTCGTGCTCGCGCTGGCCGGTCTCGGCGGCGGCGGATACCTGCTGCTGCACGACCCGAACGGCGGGGGAGCAGGTACCGGCCCGGCCGCCGCGGACAAGTACCTGAAGGCGCCGATCTGTTCGGAGGCGGCCCCCCAACTGCCCTTTCCCGCCGAGCAGCGCCGGGCGGAGAAGGACAGCTACTACGAACAGACCACCTACGCCAACACCCGGTGCGCCTGGTACGGCTCGTACCTCGCGGTCGACGGCGCCCGCTACTGGGACGACACCGCGGCCGCCAGCGTGACCTGGAAGATCCGGCGCACCTCCGGCAGCGACAACGGCACCCGGGTGCAGCGGAGCGACTTCGGCGACTTCGCCAAGGGCAAGCGGAACGCCCCCGGCATCGGTGTGGGGGACGACGCGTTCTGGGACGCGCCGGGCCAGGGCGAGAGCTGCTCGCTCGCCGTCCGGGACGGCAACCTCTGGCTCTGGGTGGGCCTGGGCGGGCCGGACCACCCGGCGGAGCGCTGCGAGGCGCAGGCGGCCGAGGTCGCGCGCGCGGCGCTGGCGGCGATGCCGCACTGAGCGTCCGCAGTCGTGTCCCGGTGTTCAGGCGTCCTGGGGTTGGCGGGCGGCCGGGACCGTCGGGTCCGTGGCCCAGGTGGTGAGGAGGTGCAGGGCGGCCTCGGTCGGGTCGTTCGGCACCGGGGTGAGGGTCACCAGGCGCTGGCGTTCCGGGCCGGACAGGTCGAGGGTCTCGTAGGTGAAGGTGAGCGTCCCCACGGCCGGGTGGCGGAAGCTCTTGGTGCCGTGGGTGCGGACCTCCACGTCCGCGCGGGACCAGAGCCGGTGGAAGGTGTCGCTCTCCGCACGCAACCGGTCGATCAGCCGGGCGAGTTGCCGGTCCTCGGGGTGACGCCCGGCGGTGGCGCGGAGCTGGCCCACGGTGTCGGCGGCGAGCCGGTCCCACTCGACGTAGAACTCCCGGGCCTCCGGGGCGAGGAAGAGGAACACGGCCAGGTTCCAGCTGCCCGGCGCGGCGGACGCCCCGTGGACGAACAGCCGCTTGGCGACCGGGTTCAGCGCGAGGACGTCCAGGCGGTCGCTCAGCACCATCGCCGGGACCCGCACGTGCTCCAGCAGCCGCACCAGCTCCGGGCGGGCGCTCGCCGCCCGGTCCGACTCGGGCCCGCCGGTGGGACGGACCTTTCGTCCCGGCCGGGCGAGGCGGTGCAGGTGCTCGCGCTCCACCCGGTCCAGGCGCAGCACCTCGGCGAGCGCGTCGAGGACCTCGTCGGACGGATGCTTCGCCCGGCCCTGCTCCAGACGCTGGTAGTACTCGACGCTGATCCCCGCCAACTGCGCCAACTCCTCGCGCCGCAGACCCGGCACCCGCCGCCGTCCGCCACCGCGCAGCCCGGCGCTCTGCGGGGTGATCAGCGCCCGGCGGGCCTGGAGGAACTCCCCGAAATCATGGTGATCGTCCATGCGGGCCAGTATGACCGGTGCTGAACGGCCGGTGCCGAACGGCCGGTGCCTAGGGTGGCCCTGGCAGTACCCGTATCAGCGGGGCCTGGGCGGTCGGGCGCGGCCCCGACAGGCTGGGACTTGTTCGAGGGAGCCCCGGGCTCCCGCACCGCCTCACATACTCAGGGACAACCCATGTGCCACCCCACCGACAGCCGCCCGCCCGCCGCCCCCGTCGTCACCGGGACGGTCGCCGAGGAGGGCCGGTTGGAGATCACTGCGGCCGACGGCAACCGGTTCAATGCCTTCCGCGCCGCCCCGAGCGTCCCCAACGGCCGCAGCATCCTCCTCCTCCCGGACCGTCGCGGCCTGCACCCCTTCTACGAGGACCTCGCCCGCCGCTTCGCCGAGGCCGGGTTCCACGTCATGGCCTTCGACGTCTACGGCCGCTCGGCCGGCCTGACCCCCAGGGACGCCGACTTCGACTGGGCGGTCCACATGCCCCTCCTGGAGCCCGCCCACGTCGAGGCCGACGCGGCAGCGGCGCTGACCAAGCTGCGCGAGTGGAGCGACGCCCCGGTGTTCGGCGTCGGCTTCTGCCTCGGCGGCTCCTACTCCTGGCGCCTCGCCACCACCGACCTCGGCCTGTCCGGCGCGGCGGGCTTCTACGGCGTGCCGCGCTTCTTCGGCGACCGGACGGAGCAGTTGACGGCGCCGCTGCTGATGCTGCTGGCGGGGGAGGACGTGGTGACGACGCGGGAGGAGTTCGCGGAGTTCACCGGCGGTCTTGAGCGGGCGGGCAAGGAGTACGAGATGAAGGTGTACGAGGGCGCCCCGCACTCGTTCTTCGACGACAGCGAGGAGGACTGGAGCGAGGCCTGCACCGACGCCTGGCACCGCCTGCTGGCCTTCACGGGAGTGCGGATCGGTGAACCGGCGGCGTGAGGGGGCTGGGGTCGGTGAGGCCCGGCCCGCCGAGGCGAACTCGGCGGGCCGGGCGGGGGAGTTCGGGGGCGTAGGCTTCCGGGGTAGTGATGGCGATGAAGGGAATGCGCCAGATGTCCGAATTCCAAGAAGTTGCGAAATCCGGCTCGCTCGCCGCCTGAACGCGCAGGTCACGAACTCTGCTCCCCGCACACGCGGGGTTGGTCCCTCGCAGCCAGTTGTGGGGAGTTGCGATCCACTCTGCTCCCCGCACACGCGGGGATGGTCCCTACTTCGGCTGGCACGTCTGTGTGGGGCGAGAGGCTGCTCCCCGCACACGCGGGGTTGGCCCTGCCCCACCAGTCTTGCGGTGGGGCGGGGACGGATTGTGGCTTTGGGTGCCTGCGTGGGAAGTCGGATACGCCGACTTCCCACGCAGGACGGCGTGGCGAAGGGCTCGCGTTCCCGTGGGCCGGGTTTCGGGTCTTGGTTCGAGTTGCCCGGCGTAGGAGACGCGCGGGCCCCAATCGCCCGCTGTGGACCTGGACCGGTGCTGCAATAGAGGCGTTGGACAACTTCCAGGTCGGCTGCGGCGCCGACGGGATTCGAACCCGCGGACAGATAGGGACAGGGCCGTCCGTCTCCGTCAGTCGACGTGAGCGGGACCTCGCCCACGTCGATCGCAATGGGCCGCTCTGCCACGGCACCGCAGCCTGCGGGAATGCGCGCTTTCCCGTTCCGGGACACGGTAGCGGGACGGCGTTGGCGTAGCGATGCCTTATCCAGCAGCGACACCCGCTGCCACAGAACCACAGGAGTTGAGCCGAGACCCGGTCGGGCGGCAGTTGTCCACTGACCTCGGCGTCTCAAGGTGCTGGTGTTTGCTGGGTGTCGGTCGCGCAGTGATTTCGGTGGCGTCTTCGAGGGCGTGCCGGCCACAAGGGACCGGGTGCGGTGACCACAGTGGGCCCGCTTGGCCCAGCTGAGCCGTTCGCCGATCTTCCGACGATCGGCCCGGCGCGCGGCCAACTGCTGTGCTGGCCCCGAAGAGCGACCCGCTCCCTGTCCCCAGCCTGGCAATAAAAAGACTTTCTGTGTTCCGCCAATACACGGCCACCCGCTGCGGGATCGTTGTCCGCGAGGCGCGGCGAACGGCCGTGCCGACCAGGCCGACGATGGAGGGCCGTCGATGGCTGAACGGGAAACATGGACCACGGACGAGTTCGGGTCATCGCACGAAGGCTCTGTCGGCGTACTACTGCCCGACGGCACAGTTCCGGAGCCCGCCTTCTTTCCGCTGTCGTCCGGAGCGGGAGGGCAGACCACCTCGGAGTGGAGCGTCTACGACGGCAGCTTCAGCCTTACTCCCAGAGCACACGCCCTGCGTGCCGTGTGCTCGTGCGGCTGGACCGGTACCGAGCGCCCGCTCGACTGGGCGCAGATCGGTGAGCAGAACCTTCGGGTTGCTGCTGGAGACCTCGCGGAAGAATGCGAGATGGAATGGTGGGACGGACACACCACCACGGTGGAGAAGTCGGCCATTGCCGTCCCGGAGGACATCACCGACCTGCTGCGCCTCGTCTCGGAGAAGATCGAGAAGTTGGCGCAGCAATCGCCTCTGGCAGCGGTGAGAGCCGCCCGCCTGCTGGAGGTCACCGCAGTCCGGTCCTCGTACTGGCCGGCCCACGACGTGCGGGCGAAGGCAAGCCCGGAGGAGGCGGCCGCCGCACTCGGTCTCAATGAGGACGACACCCTGGACCTGCTCGCCCGATTCGGCAACTGGAGTCTGTACCAGTGAAGCTCCGGCCCGGCCGGGACCGATTCTTCGGCAGGCCTCGAGTGGTGCCCTACGGCTTCGCGGCCAGGTGTATTGGGGCTTTGGACCCCTGCGCAGGAAGTCGGATGCGCCGACTTCCTGCGCAGGTTGCTGCGGAGCCTCTTCGTTCTGGGCGCGAAAGCTTGTCCCGTAACCGGTCTTCGACAGCGCGGGATTGGTTGGCCAGGATCCCTTCGGGGAGACGCCGGCCTCGGTTCACCCCTGCGACCGCACGACACGACAGTGGGTAGCAGCCCCCCTCCCGACAACGTGCAATCCTCCTGACCTGGGGAGATGAGCAGGGCCCCTGTTATTGTGCGCCAATGTCAACGATCAAGCAGTTCCAAGTGACCTTCGACTGCGCGGAACCGGTGGGCCTCGCCGCCTTCTGGTGCGAGGTGCTGGGGTACGTCATGCCGGAGGTCCCGGAGGGCTTCGCCACGTGGGAGGAGTGCTTCCGCTCGCTGCCGCCCGAGGATGCGGTCTACTTCGCGTGCACTGATCCCTCGGGTGTGGCCCCGCGCCTGCTCTTCCAGCGGGTTCCCGAAGGCAAGGTCGTCAAGAACCGGGTGCATCTCGATGTGCGGGCCGGCGTCGGGCTCGTGGGTGACGAGCGCCTGGCCGCACTTGAGGCCGAATGCGCACGGCTGACGGTGCTCGGCGCGAAGCACGTGCTGACGCAGCGCGCCGATGGCGTCAACGAGTCCTGCATCACGATGCAGGACATCGAGGGCAACGAGTTCTGCCTCGCCTGATTCTTCTCCTCCGGGACGACGAGGTGGGGAGCCGCTTTCCGGGCACTTTCTGCCAGTCCGTCAGTTCGCCGCCCCGGGGTCGGCGGTGCGGGATGACGAGGCCGGTTCCGGGGTAGCCGCCGTCGGCGACCGTGCTTGTCCGGCCGACGGCGGCCTCGGCCCCGGATTCCTGCGGGACCGGTCTCGTCCGGCAGAGCTGCCCGACGCACTGTGGCGGGGTGTCAGACTCGGTATTCCCGCACTGCGATGTCCTTCGACCGCCACGGCTCGGGTGTCTCCTCGGCGTCTGCGAGCCGTTGGACCCATGCGAGCTGGCTGGCGAAGTA
Organism: Kitasatospora purpeofusca; assembly: GCF_000718025.1. Classification (GTDB taxonomy): domain Bacteria; phylum Actinomycetota; class Actinomycetes; order Streptomycetales; family Streptomycetaceae; genus Kitasatospora; species Kitasatospora purpeofusca. The sequence goes on along the minus strand of NZ_JODS01000001.1, from coordinate 195,114 downwards.
CTGCCAGTACGAGGTGCCCTCTGCCGCGCCACCCTTGTCGAACGTCATGATCGGGCCGTCCGTGCCGCGCTTCCCGTGGCCGTACAGCATGACCCGGATGCTGTCGTCACACCGCTCCATCGCGAAGCTGCAGGGGAAGTTGTAGAGGTAGATCCTCAGGTCACCGCCTGCCCGCTCGGCTGCCTCGGCGAGTGGCCGGAGCACTTCCCGCTCGTACCGTGCGGGGTCCTCCATCGCGGCTTCGGCCGGCTCCAGCCGGTACCGGTCGCGTCGGCTGTCGCAGTGCGGGTCCATGATGAAGATTCGGACCGGCACCTCGCGCGACTTCGAGGTGATGATCGGCATTATCTCGTCGGAGCCGTAGAAGTTCCTGGTGAGGCCGAACATCACGACGCGCTCGCGTGCCCCGCGAATCCGCGTGATGAGGTCCGCCTTCGACTCGACGTTCGTGAACGGGAAAAGGTCCGTCAGGCCGGCCTGTTCGAGGTGTCCCAGCATTGCCCCAAAGTAGTCACGGCCGTACCCCAGGCGGTCGGGCCGGGTGCCGTACACGCGGCACAGCTAGTCGAATCGCTCATCGGGCGGGCGCCTTGATTCGTGTCCCACTGGCACAACTCGGCGTCCGCGGTACTGGGCCCGGGCGAGCGGCTCGCCCGCGGGCCTTGCTCGACGGCAGCTCTCCGTCCGGGGCAGCGGTTTGGAGGTCGGATGCCACCACTCTCCAGGTCCTGCGCAGCCCACTGGCGTTGGCGCTTCGAGGTTCGACGTCCTGCCGGGGCGCAGGAAGTCGAATGCGCCGACTTCCTGTGCAAGGCACTTGGCCCCTGCCGAGCCGGCAGGGGCCAAGTTGTGGACCACGTAGGCCCCGACTGGATTCGCATTTCAACTGCGCTCGGCTCCTTGGAGCTTGGCTGTATGGCGGAGACACCGGCAGGCGGTTCTCTGGGCTGTCGGGGCGTGGTCGGAGGATGGGTCACTGGCAGCAGGGCTCCTGAATCCGGTCCCGGCCGGCGGGCGACAGGCGGTGGGAGTGCACGGGAAGTCGGGGGCTCCGACTTTGCGGTCCGGCGCCCTGGAGAGGGGCGGAGGTTGTGAGCTGTGCGGAACCCCGGGCGGGCATCGGCTTCGCGCGGAAGCGGTTGGAGGGCGTGGAGGTCTGCCGCTCGCGAACGAGGGGACGGTTGCCTTTACGGCGTAAAGATCCGAAAGCTCAAGCAGCTGCTACCCGCGCATGCCGAGGTGCCGTTGGCTGGTGCGGAGGCCGGGGTCAGTGGCGGCGGGTGAGGAAGAGGTCGTGGATGCGTTCGACGGGGGCGCCGGTGCCGTGGGAGTCGATGACGGCGGCGGTGTCGGTGAGGGCCTGGGAGCGGTGGTCGGTGGGGAGGGCGGCGTACATCGAGAGGGAGGAGAGGTAGGCGAGGTAGTCCGCCGTCTCGTAGTGGGCCTCCTCGCGGAAGCGTAGGGAGCGGAGGTCGGTGAAGCGGGCGTCCTTCGCGCACTCGACGGCCGGCCAGTGGCCGAGCATGTCGGGCCAGTGGCCCGGGGTGTCGCCGAAGGCGGAGGCGAGGACGGCGTGGGGTGTGTGGGTGAGACCGTGGCGCTGGTCGACCTCGGCGAGGGCGGCGTGGAGGTCCGGGTCGCTGATGCCCAGGGGGTTCCAGAAGAGGGCGACTGTGCCGCCCGGGGCGAGGACATCGTGGGCGAGGTCCCAGCGCCGCGCCGGGTCGATCCAGTGCCAGGAGGTCGCGGCGAAGAGCAGCCCGAAGCGGGTGTCGCCGGGCTGCCAGTCCTCGAAGGAACTCACCTCGATCCGGACATTGGGGTGGGCCGCGGTGTTGCGGCGCAGGACCTCGGCCATGCGGGCGTCGGGTTCGACGCAGGTGAGCGGGCTGTTGAGGGCGGCTGCGAACGGGACGGTGGCCTTGCCCGTGCCGGCTCCGGCTTCGAGGGCGGGGCGGTCGCCGAGGGCGGCGTAGTCCAGGACGGCGGAGACGAGGACGTCGGGGTAGCCGGGGCGGGCTGCGTCGTATATCTCGGCGACGCTACCGAAGACCTGGCGGCGGGTCATGTCTAGGGGGTTGGGGGAGGAGGTCATGGTGTCCCTTCGGAATGGGGCGGCCCGCGCACCGGGTGCGGTGCGCGGGCCGGACCGGGAGAGGGGGCCTTTAGAAGAGGTCGAAGTCGAACTCGCCGTTGGCGACTGCGGTGATGAAGGAGGTGTGGGCCTCGGCCGTGAACGAGAGTGAAGGTCCCGAGCGCTCCTTGGAATCACGGAAGAAGGCTGCTGGGACGCCCGGTAGCGCGGCGACCTCAACGCAGTTGTCATCGCCGCCGCTGTAGCTCGACTTCCTGAAGATCGGCCCGGAGGTGGAAGCGTCGGGGGAGGGATGGGTCACTTGATTTTGTCTCTCTGTGCGGTGATGAAGTCGAGCGACGAGTCGACGGGCAGGGCCTCTGCCGTGATCGCCTGGAACTTGCCCCGATACAACTCCACATCGGCAGGTTCCTCGACCCAGAGGCTGCTCATCAGACCTTCGACGAGCACCACATCGAGGTCCTGACGCTGAGGGAAGCCCATGAGTGCCATCGCACCGCTCATCCCTGGGTGAATAGCTGCACCTGTGGGCATGACCTGGATATTGACGTTCGCAAGCCGACTCAGAGTCAAGAGGCGGTCGAGCTGCGGCGCCATGATGTCCGGGCGGTTGGCGTTCGCGCAGAGCGCGGCTTCATGGATGACCGCCCACACCTGAACCGGATTCGGGCGGGTCAGGATGTGCTGGCGGGCCATCCGAACCTGAACCAGGTCGTCGACAGTACCGCCGGACCGAACGCGAAGCCGCTCAATGACGATGCGGGCGTACTCCGGCGTTTGGAAAAGACCCGGGATGAAGGCCGGTTCGTAGGTCTTGTAGGTCGATGCGTCGGTCTCCAGGAGGATCAAGTCGTTCGCGGTGGCGTTGATGACATCGCGGTAGCTCAGCCACCAGCCGCGCTTACTGCCGTCCTTGGTGATGGCGATGAGACCGGCGCGGAAGTCCTGGTCGTCACAGCCGTAGAAGTCGAGGAGTTTGTTGACATCCTCGATCTTGGCTGCGGTGTGGGCGGTCTCGATCCGGGTCAGTTTGGGCTGACTCATCCCGGTGGCTTCGGCGACCACTTCCGCTGTGAGCTTGCGCTGCTCCCGTAGCTTCCGCAGTTCGCCGCCAAGCCTCCGTCGACGAACGGTCGAGACCGCCATATGGACCCCTCCTGAGCTGTCAGTTGACCAGTCTGCCCGCGTTGTGGGCATCCGCGCTACCGGCAACAGGCAGTCTAGGCAGCCGAATTCAGGTTCGATATGCATAGATGCGAGTTGTGGCGAATGAGTTGCGCTCCATGCCGCATGGGCGACATGCTGAGCGTAGCGAACCGAGTGCTCTGCGTAGGCGTCGATTGCGCAAATGTGCTGCTGGGGTTCGCCGTCAGAGACTCATTCGCCCCTACGGAGGTCTCCGTATGTCCACGCTTCCCCTGCCCCCCGACTGGTCCGTCGCCCGCGAGGAGTTGCGCGAGGTGCTCGTGCGCGCCGGGTGGCCCGGTGGCACGGCCGACGACGCCGAGTTGGCGCTCTGTGAACTGTTCGTCAATGCCTGGAAGCACGGGGGGTCGCCGGCTCCGCTGGTCGTCGTTGTGCTCCTGGAGGGGGTGCTCCGGGTGTCGGTCGCGGACGGGTGCTCGAAGCTGCCCGAGCAGAGAGCGGCGGACGCGGCCGAGTCGTACGCGCTCTCCGGGCGCGGCCTGCACCTCGTCCGCTCGCTCACCGACCGCTTCGGGGCGGACCCGCGCAGGTCCGGGAAGTCCGTCTGGTTCGAACTGGACGCCGCCGCGTGAGCGCCGCCGACGGGCCGATCGAGCCCCACGACCCGCGCGTCCGTACGTACTCCGAGGTCGAGGTGGAAGCTCTCCTGCTCGAACTCCACGAGCGTGGAAAGGCCCTGGGCATCGTCTGGCCCTCCGCCACCACGGAGGGCGTGGTCGACGGCCGGGTGCTGGTCCGGTTCGGCAACGCCCCGACCGCCACCCTCCTCAACCTCCTCGCCCTGCTGAAGGACCGGCCGTGACCGCGACTCGGCTGCTCGTCGGGATCGCGCTCTCCTTCCTCGCCCTCCTCGCCCTGGCGACCGTCGTGCTCGGCGTCCGCCTGGTCCTGCGGATGCCCGGGCGGCCGGAGGACGACGAGTTGTCGGACTGACGCCGCCGCGCCGACCAAGGCCGTTCGAGGGCAGGCGTCGGACGGTCTCGGCACCTTATGACCGGCAGGTGGGAGTCGGTTGGCGGAAGGCGGTTGCCGCGAGGCCACTGCGCGACCACGTTGGCCGGAGGACCGTTAGGTGGAGGGGTCGAATCGGGCAGGGGTACTCGGCCTGGTTTCACATCGTCGGCCTGAGGTCGGGGTTGGGCGAGGAGTAGGCTCCGGTTGATCCTCAGGGCTTCTGGGGTAGTGATGGTGGAGATGCATCAGATGTCCGAATTTCGAGAAGTTGCAAGCACTGGCTTCTCCGCTGCCTGAAGGGGCAGGTCACGAACTCTGCTCCCCGTACGCGCGGGGTTGGTCCCCAGCGCGGCCCGGAAAGCCGCGATCTTCGGTACTGCTCCCCGTACGCGCGGGGTTGGTCCCTACGGGCACACCGCGCCGGACGGCACCCCCGTCTGCTCCCCGCACGCGCGGGGTTGGTCCCGTTGCGGGTCAGCATCTCGCTGATCTCGGTTGCTGCTCCCCGCACGCGCGGGGTTGCTCCCCGGCTCGGGCTGCCCGGTGTGGTTGTAGACAACTGCTCCCCGCAAGCGCGGGGTTGGTCCCGGTCCCCTCACCAGCCACCGCACCTCTGGGGACTGCTCCCCGCACGCGCGGGGTCGGTCGCAAGACCACCGGCACGACCTGTCTCAGCTCTCCCGGCGCACGCGGTATCGACATGAGGTTCAGCGCTCCCTCCCCTTCGCCGAAGGGGAGGGAGCGCTGGGTCGAACGTGAGCCCCCGTGGTCGAGGCGTTCGTTCCCCGAGCCCTCGGGCTGACCCGGCGGCCTCGACCCGTCGCGGCCGCCGGAAACCCGGTGCCACAAGACTGCCGCGTGATCGCGTTAATAGGGCATGGAGCAAATACAGGGGGCGCCGCCCGACTTTCCGGCCTTCGTGGCGTCGCGGGGGCGCCATCTGCTGCGGACGGCGTTCCTCCTCACCGGTGGTGACGCGCACCTCGCCGAGGACCTCGTCCAAGAGGCCCTCGGCCGGGTCTTCGTGAAGTGGCGTCGGATCTCGCGCATGGACAATCCCAGCGGCTACGCGCAAGCAATCCTGGTCAACACCTTCCTCTCGCACCGCCGTCGGCGCAGCAGCACCGAGCGGGTCACCGATGTGCTGCCGGACGTCGCGGTCGCCGATCCGGACCCTGCCCTGCGGCTCACCCTCCTCCGGGCGCTCGGTGAACTGCCGCCCCAGGACCGGGCGGTGCTGGTGTTGCGCTACTGGGAGGACCGCAGTGTGGAGGAGACGGCGGCGGCGATGCGGCTGAGCAGCGTCGCCGTCCGTTCGCGCAGCAGCCGGGCGCTGGCCCGGATGCGGGACAAGCTCGGGGCGGCGTTCATGGACAAGGAGGTGCTGCGTCATGCCGGTTGAGAGCGACTTCGAGAGCAACCTGGGGACCGGGTTCGAGGAGCGGTTCGCCCGGGAGCTGCGCGTGGCCGCCACCCTGGCGCCCGACGAGCGGCTGTTCGCCCTGGCCGCCGGGGCCGAGCGCCTCGGGCGACGCCGGCGCAACCGGCGGCGGGCCGCGGTGGCGGGCGGTGCGGCGATCGCTGTGCTGGCGGTCGGCAGTGTGGGGGCGTTCACCGGAGGTCCGGGCCTGGGCATGTTCGGTCCGGCCGTGGAACCGCCGATGACCGGTGACGAAGTGGTGCGACTGGTGGCCGGTCTCCTCCCGCCGGGCGCCGTGACGGACGCGACCGCGTCGACACCGGGCAATGCGGGCCCGTCGAGTGACCCGCACCTGGCACTGGGACTGTTCAACTTCGACGACGGCAAGGGCGTCAGCTCGATCCACTACTTCGTCGAACGCGGAACGCAGAGGCCCGAGTGGGCCGCCGTCTGCATCGACCCGGCGGTGAGGCCGAAGGATTCCTGCGACCGCACCGTTCGGCCGGACGGGTCGGTGCTGGTGATCGACAAGGCCCGGGACGCCACGTTCACCGGCCAGCGCGAGTGGCGGGGCATCTATGCGAGGCCGGACGGCACGGTGATCAGGCTGGTCGAGTTCAACGGGAACCAGGCGAACCCGACCAGGGAGCTGCCGCCGCTGGACGCGGCACAGCTCGCCGCCGTGGTGACCGCGCCGGAGTGGGGGAGGGTGGTCGCGGAGATACCGGCGAACCCGAACGCGCCCGAGGTGTCCGGGCCGGCGCAGTCGTCCTCGACGGCCGCCACACCCACCGCCCCGCCGTCGACGCCCACCGCGTCCACCGCCCCGCCGTCCCCCGTGACCGTCCCGCCGTCCCCCGGCATCGCCTCTCCCGCACCCGGGGATTCGCTGCCGGAGCTGGCCGCGGTGCTGGCCGGGCTGCTGCCCACCGGCGCGAAGGAGGTGGGACGGGACGCGGAGAACGGCGCCGTGACGGTCGAGTACGAGGGCCGGACCAGCAGGCTGACCATCCATGTGGAGCCGGCCGGGGCTCGCGGAATCGAGTTCAAGAAGGGGGCCGAGGAGAGCACGCCGACGCCGCTGGAGGTCAGGCAGAAGCTGCCCGACGGCACGTTGGTCGTCATGAACCAGTTCGGCAACGGCAAGAGCGCCGTCGACCCGCTCCTGCACTGGGTGGCGTGGGTGTACTACCCGGACGGGCGGAACATCCTGATCAGTGAAGGGAACGGCGAGGACGAGCTTTCGCCCCGTCCGGGTCAACCCGCCCTATCGGTCGAGCAGCTGAGGGCCATGGTCATGGCGCCCGACTGGCGCAGGTGACCCGTCCCCCGACCCCTCCCCTATGCTGTCCTGCCGCTCCGCACGGGGGGAGCGGCAGGACAAGGGGGAACGGCAATGGACCTGACCGGGTTGGCGCGCGAGGCGTTCGGCGGAGGGCGGAGGCTGGCCGGGACGGAGCGGCTGCGCGGGGGCAGCAAGAAGGGTGTCCACCGGCTGCTGTTCGAGGACGGCGGCACGGCGGTCGCGTACGTGTGGAGCGCGGCCGAGAACCACTGGCCGAGCGCGGACGAACCGGCCGACGACGCCGACCCGTTGGCGCACGCCTCCGGGGTCGCGCTGTTCGCGGCGGCGCACCGACGGCTGACCGCGCTCGGGGTCCGGACGCCGCGGGTGCACCTGCTGGACGGGAGCCGCACCCGGTTCCCGGCGGACGTCGCGGTGGTCGAGGACGTGACCGGGTCGGGCGGGGAGAGTTTGGAGGCGCTGCTGGAGCGGGACCCGCGGGCCGCGGCGCCGGTGCTGGCGCGGCTCGCCGACACCCTTCGGGTGCTGGCCGGGCACCGCGCGCCCGACTGGGGGAAGCTCGCGCTGCTGGACAACGGCGGTGTGTCGAAGGGGAGTTCACCGGGCCAGCTGGTGCTGGAGCGGGCGTTCGCCGACCTCGCGGAGGCGGCCGGCCGGGACGACCGGATCGCGGCCGCCCGGGGGCGCCTGGAGGACGGCCTGCACACCCGCGCGGCGGCCGTCGCTCCTCGCGACGGCGGTTACGGACTGGTGCACGGCGAACTCGGCCCGGACCACGTCCTGGTGGACGCGGCGGGCGAACCGGTGCTGATCGACATCGAGGGGCTGATGCACTTCGACGTCGAGTGGGAGCACGTCTTCCTGCGGATCCGCTTCGGCGACCAGTACCCGAGCCTGGGCGGCACCGAAGGGCTGGACCGGCACCGTCTGGACCTCTACGGGCTGGCGATCCGCCTGTCCCTGGTCGCCGGACCGCTGCGCCTCCTCGACGGCGACTTCCCGCACCGCGCCGCGATGCGGGAGATCGCCGAGTACAACCTGGCGGCGGCGCTGACCCTGGTGGAGTGAGGGAACTGGACGGCGTCAGTCTGTTTCCTTGGGGTGGCCCGGGCCGGCGTGGACGATCCAGGCGATGCTGTTCTCGGTGTCGACCGGGTACCAGATGCGTCCGCCACCGGTGACCTCGTACTGCCACCGCTCCAGTTCGCGGCCCTTGAATACGGCGGTTGCGAGCCTGCCCTGCAGCCGGTGGTGCCGGGCCGGGTTGTCGATGGCCCGCGGAGCGGCGCGGATGCGGTCGTAGGCGCGGCGGAGTCCGGTCGGTGCGTGACGGGCCAGGTGCTCCCATCCTTCGGCAGCAGCGGAGTTGGCGAACCGGAGGTCGTACTCGTCCCCGACCGAAGGGGGTGCGGCGCGCTCGCCGCGCTTGGGGCTCACCCGGATTCCCCGGGGAGCCCCGGGAGGGGCGCGGGGCCGAGGTCGCCCTCGGGCTCCTGGGTCAGGGCGGCGTACAGGGCGGGGTCGGCGTGGACCTCGGCGGTGTGGCGCCACTGTGTGAGCAGCACGGCGATCGGGGCGAGGTTGTCCAGCGACACCGCGCCGCGGGCCACGTCCACCAGCTCCCCGATGAGCAGGTCCACGTCCTCCGCGGGGAGGAATGTCACCCAGGGCAGGGCGTCGGGCAGGGCGGCCCGGAGCGCGGCGGTATTGCCGGTCCGGACCAGTCCGCCGAGCAGCCGAGAGGTGAAGTCGATGACGGTGCTGTCCTGTTCCAGCTGGTCGACCCGCATCAGCGCGAGGTCGCCGGCGTCGCGGCGGCGGAGCCGGAGCGCGCGGACAGCGTCGAGTCTGCTGGTGGTGGCAGCGGGCCGGTGGAGCAGCTCGCTGAACGGGATCTCCTCGTAGGCCGCAGTCATGACATCCACAGTAGCTTGGATGTCTGCCCGACGGGGTCGAATCAGCCGCCGTCGCGCCGGATCCGCTGGTGCCACTCCTTCGCGAACACCACGTTGCCGGCCTCCTCCGCCCGGAGCTGGGTGTGGGCGTGCAGGTGGGTGGCGTCGCAACGGAGTTCGGTGCGGGTGTGGACGGTGATGTCCCAGCCCAGCGCGGGGCGTTCGAGGCGGAGGGTGCGGTCGGTGCGGGCCTGGGCGCTGAGGGGGGTGGCGGTGAGGACGCGGTAGGCGGTGACGGTGTGCTCGGCGCGTACCAGGCCGTCGGGGTGGGTGCGGGTGCCGTCGGTGGCGGGGGAGAGTTCGGTGCGCCATTCGCGGCGGCCGATGTCGTGGACGGTGACGCGTTCGGGGCGGGCGGTGAGCGGTTCGGTGAGGTGCAGCGGGGGTGGCAGGGGGAGGGTGGGGGAGCGGAAGGGGGCCGCGTCGGTGCTGGTGGCCGGGTCGTGGACGGGGAGGGTGAGGGTGGAGCGGGAGGGGTCGACGGCGAAGCCGTCGGGGTCGGCGTCGGGCCACAGCCAGGGCCAGTAGGTGGAGGAGAGGGTGAGCCGCAGCCGGTGGCCGGGCGGGACGGTGGCGCCGACCGGGGCGAGTGCGAGCACCGGGTCGGGGGCGGCGGGGTCGACGGGGTCGGCCGGGAGGGTGAGGACACCGCGGGTGAGCAGGGTCGAGGTGCCGTCCGGGGCGACGGTGCAGAGGCGGGCGGCGACCAGGGCGCCGCCGCTCAGCGGGTCCGGGTGCAGGGTCAGGGTCGGGGAGCCGTGCAGTTCCAGCGGTTCGGGCAGCGGCCGGGAGTCGAAGCAGACCGAGCGGCCGTCCTCCTCGCGCTGGTCCGGCGGCCGGTCGGCGGGGCGGCCGTGCGGGACGTAGGAGCCGGCGTTGAGTCCGGTGTGCTGGGGGGAGCGGACGCGCACCCAGCGGTCCTCGGAGGCGGTGCCGGCGGCGCGCAGCGGGCCGTCGAGGCCGTAGCCGACCTGGCGGACGCCGGGGGACGGCCAGGGGTCGTCGGCGGACCAGCGGGTGCCGAGCCAGCTGCGCAGGGCGGGGGCGGCGGGGGCGCCGGTGTCGACGTCGCGCAGCCAGTGGTCGAACCAGCGCAGGGCCTCGGGGAGGAGTTCGTCGGGGAGTCCGTGCGGCCAGGGGCCGAGGACGGCGCGGACGGGGGTGGCGGCGGTGGACCGTTCGGCGAGCGCGAGCACCGCCGCGGCGGACGGGTCGGACCAGCCGGCGACGGCGAGGGTGGGGACGGCGGCGGCCGGCGCGGGGGCGGCGGGGGCGTCCAGCCAGTCGGCGAGCGGGGGTTCGAGGGCGTCGAGCCGGGCCAGCCACAGGGCGCGCCAGTCGTCGCCGACGTAGAGCGGGTCCGGTGGGCGGGCGGCGTCGGCGAGGTGGGCGGTGGCGCGGGTGTGGCCGTCGGCGGCGAGGACGGCGCCGCCGAGGCGGTGCGGGCCGTCGGGGCAGGCGGTGACGACGGCACGCACGGTGTCCGGGACGCGGGCGGCGATGCGCAGGGCGAGGGCCCCGGCCGGGCCGGTGCCGAGCAGGCCGATCCGTCCGTTGCACCAGGGGCGGCCGGCGAGCCACCGGACGACTGCGGCGCCGTCCTCGACGAGCAGGTCGGCGGAGGCGGCGGTGGGCGGCAGGCCGGCGGAGTTGCCGTGGCCCCGGGCGTCGACCCGGACGGCGGCGTGGCCGTGGCCGGCGAACCAGGGGTGGCGGCGGGCGTCCTCGGTGGCGGTCCAGTCGGTGAGGCGGCCGGCGGAGTACTCCAGGACGACGGGGACGGGCGCGTCGGTCGCGGGGCGCCAGAGGCGGGCGTACAGCTCGGTGCCGTCGGGGAGGGGGACGCGCAGGTCCTCGCGGGTGGTGCGGTGCGGGTACGAGGGCATGGCCGCTCCCATCGGGTCCCGTCGGTGCGGATCATTCCGACAGTAGGGGAGGAAGCGGACGCCCGCCCGGTGGGAGGGGCCGCAGGCCTGGCGGAGCGTGCCCGGCGGGGGAACCGCGCGCCCGGCGGACGGGCCGGGCGCGCGGCGGGCGGAGTGCTCCGGGAAGTGGCGGGCGGGACACCCCGGAGCGGGGCGGCCTCAGGCCTTGCTCAGCCAGGCGGTGGCGTTGAGGGCGAGGGCGGCGTTGGTGCCGGCCGGGTCGTCCCAGCCGTTGAACAGGTTGTTGCCGGACTGCCCGGTGCCGTCGTCGGCGGGGGAGCTGTCGCCCCAGGCGGCGACCCGGCCGCTGCCGTAGCCGCTGGTGACGAAGAAGGCGCCGGCGTTCCCGGACGAGCCGGTGCGGTAGACGATGCCCTTGACCTGGGGGTTGTCGGCCGGCTTGAGGGTGAAGGTGGTGCCGGAGCGCAGGATCGAGCCGGTGACGGTGCCGAAGGGGCCGTGCAGCACCGGGTCGGTGGCGTCGTTGACGGCGCGCGGGTTGTCGGTGGAGATGTTCTTGATGTCGACCGAGAAGCCGAACGGGTCGTTGTTGTTCACACCGTTGTTGGTGAACAGGTCGTTGATGATCGCCGGGGAGTCCCAGCCGTCGTTGTTGCGGTCGCTCCGGTCGTGGTCGGAGATGAGGAACAGCCCGCCGCCGTTCTGCACGAAACGGATGATCGCGGACTTCTCCGCCGCGGAGAAGCGGATGTTCGGCTCGGGGATCACGAAGGTGTCGAAGTTGGCCAGGTCGAGCGCGGCGCCGGTGCCGTAGCTGATGGTGGAGCCGGACGGGAGGGTCTTCAGGCTGTACTGGCCGGTCTTCTGGAGGGCGACGCCCCAGGCGGAGAGGGCGCCGGTCCAGCTCTTCTCGGTGGTGGGGTTGGCGTTCTGGGTGCGCGGGTCGGGCTGGGCGGTGGAGATGATCCAGTCCGCGTTGCCGGCGGTCTCGCCCTTGCTGTTGTCGAACAGGACGCGGTGGGGGAGTGCCGAGGTCGCGGCGGCGGCCGGGGCGGGGGCGGTGAGCGCGAGCGGGCCGGTGGCGAGCAGGGCGGACGCGGCCAGCGCGAGCGTGCTTCGACGGAGCATCATGTGCCGTCCCTCCGGAAGGGGTTGGGGTGCGGGACGACCGAGTATCCGCGCGTAGAACGGCGTCTTCCGGGAGCGTCGGGTTACGGCTGCTTGTACGGTTCATGACCATCTCTGTCAGGGCCCCTCCGGTGGAAGGCCCGGCGACATGTCCGGGGGCGTCCTGTTCGTCCGCCACCTGGTAACCAGGTCGTAATTGCGCATGACTTGCAACTAATTACGACCAGAAGGAAAGATGGCCCAGCTCCGGCGTCCCGGAGCCGCTACGGCCCCACGAAAGGACCCCCGATGACCAGCCCCCGCTGGCGCGACCGGCTCACCCGTGAGGAGTGGATCCGCCTGGCAGGTATGGGCGGCTTCATCCTCGCGCTGCACGTGATCGGCTGGTTCACCCTGCTCGCGGTCATCGCGCCCCAGCACTACGACGTCGGCGGCCAGGTCTTCGGCGCCGGCATGGGGCTCACCGCGTACACGCTCGGCATGCGGCACGCCTTCGACGCCGACCACATCGCCGCCATCGACAACACCACCCGCAAGCTGATGGGCCAGGGCAAGCGCCCGCTGTCGGTCGGCTTCTGGTTCTCGCTGGGCCACTCGTCGATCGTCTTCGGCCTCTGCGCCCTGCTCGCCCTCGGCATCCGCTCGCTGGCGGGCCAGGTCGAGGAGGACGGCTCCACCCTGCACGAGACGACCGGCCTGATCGGCGTCACCGTCTCCGGCACCTTCCTGCTGGCGCTCGGCCTGATCAACCTGGGCGCGTTCAACGGCATCCTCAAGGTCTTCCGGCGGATGCGCGAGGGCGAGTACGACGAGGCCGAGCTGGAGGCCCAGCTGGAGAAGCGCGGCTTCATGAACCGCATCCTCGGCCGGGTGACCAGGGCCGTCACCAAGCCCTGGCACATGTACCCGGTGGGGCTGCTGTTCGGCCTGGGCTTCGACACCGCCACCGAGGTGTCGCTGCTGGTGCTGGCCGGCGGCGCGGCGGCGTTCCAGCTGCCCTGGTACGCGCTGCTGGTGCTGCCGGTCCTGTTCGCGGCCGGGATGAGCCTGCTGGACACCATCGACGGCTCGTTCATGAACTTCGCCTACGAGTGGGCGTTCTCCAAGCCGGTCCGCAAGATCTACTACAACCTGACCGTCACCGGGCTCTCGGTGCTGGTGGCCCTGGTCATCGGCTCGATCGAGCTGATCGGGCTGCTCGGCGAGAAGCTGGACATCGGCAGCGGCCCGGTCGCCTGGATCGGCGAGCTGGACCTCAACCTCGTCGGCTACGCCATCGTCGGCCTGTTCGTGCTGACCTGGGCGGCGGCGATCGCCTACTGGAAGCTCGGCAACGTCGAGGAGAAGTGGTCCGCCGGACTCGCCGCCGCGGCCGCCGACAAGGGCGAGTAGCCGAACGCGGCGAGGCGCGGGAACAGCGCGAGCAGTAGCGCCGGCAGCGCCCGCAGCGCGCGAACGGGAAGCGGCCGGGCCCCGGGGGAGAACCTCCGGGGCCCGGCCTTACCTGTCTTCCGATGTCACAACGCAGGAGCCCCGGTCAGAGGTTCCACGCGGGTACCCGCCGAGCGGTCCGGCTCAGTACCGCGGGTCCACCCGGTAGATCGGACGGTCCGGCACCCACCAGTGGCTGGAGCGCCAGATCCCGAAGGTGAACCGCACCCCGTGGCTGCCCCGCTTGTTGGCGGCCTTGATGAACTGCTTGCCCACCTTCTTCATCAGGTAGGCCAGCGCCCACAGCACGTAGCCGGCGGCCCGGGCGGCCCAGTGCGGGAGCTTCCGCAGGATCTTCGAGATGCCCTGGCTGATCTTGCCGGAGACGTAGAGCAGGACGCCGATGGTGTTGCCCTCGGCCCGGCTGAAGTAGGCGACCCACTTCTTGCGCCAGGACATGCCGGTCAGGTCGTCCATGGTGATCGGGTCGACCGGGTAGCCGTAGGCGTTCGGCGAGCCCTCCAGGACCGGGTCGGTCTGCAGGAACCGGCCGGTGGACGGGTCGTACAGCCGGACGCCCATCAGGGTGAGGCCGGAGAGGCTGTCGCCCTCGCGCTGCGCCCCGCCGAGCCAGCCGTACTCGGTCGAGCCGGTGGCGTCGACGACGTTGCCGTACTCGTCGTAGTGGTAGACGGCGAGGTCCTGGGTGCCGTCGGGCGACATCTGGACCGAGACGTCGCCGTGCAGGTTGGTCAGCAGCAGGACCGCGCCGCCGTCGGTGCCGGTGGCGGCCGTGAGCTGGCCGGTCAGGTCCAGCACGTTGCGGGTGAGCTTGCCCGCCGCGTCCTTGGACCAGGACGGGCTGTCGGTGCCGCCGTCGAAGTGCTTGGTGTCCTGGGCGGTGGCGGCCCAGGTGCCGTCGGTGCCCCTGGTCTCCGTGGTGCTCACCGCGAGGCGGCCGGAGGCGTCCAGGTCCCAGGTCTTCCGGGTGTCGCCGAGGGTCTCGGTGCGCACCAGGTCGTTGACGTAGTAGCCCAGCTGGGTGCCCTTCGGCAGGGCGGTGGTGCGGCCGTAGGCGTCGTACGCGTAGCCCGCGTCGGTGAGGCGGTCGGCGGTGTCGTAGCCGTGGTTCTCGGCCTTGGTGACGGCGTCCTGGGTGGCCGGGTCGCAGTCGTCGGTGACGGTGGTGCGGTTGGTCCGGTTGCTGCTCCGGTCGAACGTGTAGGTCCGGGTCGCGCAGGCCAGGCCGGTGCTGTCGGCGGCCCTGGTCAGGCGGCCGGTGGAGTCGTAGGTGTAGCTGCTGGTGGTGCTGTTGCCGTCGGACTGGGTGCGGCCGGCCTGCTGTCCGTGGACGGTGTGGTCGGCGTTGTCGGCCAGCAGGACGGTGCCCGCCTGGTTGGTGTAGGTCTTGCCGGTCTGGATGCCCCGGCTGTCGTAGCTGTTGGTCAGGGTGTTGCCGCCCGGCATGGTCTGGGTGACCAGCCGGCCCTCGACGTCGTAGGTGGCGGTGAAGGTGCCCGCGACCGAGTCGGTCAGCGAGGTGGGCAGGCCGCGCGGGTCCTTGGCGGTGTCGTAGCCGTAGCTGACGGTGGACGGCACCGAGTCGGACTTCTTCACCACGCGGTCGAGCCGGTCGTACTCGGTGGTGGTGACGTTGCCGGCGCCGTCGTCGTAGGAGACCTGGCGGCCGAGCCTGTCGTAGCCCTGGGTGATGGTGGCCCGGCCGTTGTCGATGGTGGCGAGCTCACCGGTGGCCGGGTCGTAGCCGAGCACGGTGTCCGCGACGGCGGTGCCGGTGCCGCCGCTGACCGAGATCCTCACCGGACGGCCGGCCGCGTCGTAGCTGCGGGTGGTGGTGCGGGTGACGCCGTTGGCGGTCTCGGTGAGCACCGAGACGTTGCCCCAGCGGTCGTACTGGAAGGTCTTCGTGGGCAGCTGGGCCGGGTTGCTGCCGCCGCCGGTGACCTGGGCGGCCGGGGCGATCGAGCAGACCAGGTCGGCCCACTCCGGGTGGCCGGCGCAGGCGCCGGTGCCGGTCGGACCGTAGTACGAGGTCACCGTGGTGGCCGCGTCGGAGCCGGTGGAGTTCGGGCGGCTCTGCGAGGTCACCCGGCCGCTGGCGTCGTAGCCGGTGGCGGTGGTGATCTTCAGGCCGGCCGGGTCCTGGACCGACTGGGTGGGCAGGCCCTGGGCCCAGTCGTAGCCGGTGGCGGTCTTCCGGGTGTCGGCGTCGGCGGCGTAGCCGTCGATCCGGGCGCCGGTGGTCACCGAGGTGGCCTTGTCGCTGACGGCGGCGTTGACCGGGCGGCCCTCGTCGTAGCCGCTCACGGTGTGGGCGCGGGCCGCGACCTCGGCACCGGCGGTGAGCGCCGGGGAGCTGCCGGAGGCGGCGAGGTCGTGCTCAAGGGTGACCAGCTGCAGCGGGTCGAACTGTTCGAGCAGCCGCTTGCCGTCGGCCGAGTGGACCGAGGTCGAGGAGAGCACCTGGGCGCGGTCCGCGGTGGAGCGGCCGGCGATGCCGAGGGCGCGCAGCTTGTTGAGGCCGTCACCGGTGGTGGCCAGGGCGAGGACGCGGTTCTCCGCGGAGAGGGTCCGCACCTGGCTGCCGAAGGCGTTGTACTCGGTGGTGGTGATGCCGCCGCCGGGGGTGGCGGTGTTGACCTCGCGGCCGGAGGCGTTGGTGTAGGTCACCGAGGCCCGGTTGTACGCGGCGGTGCCGAGCGCCTTGCCGTCGTGGGTCGACGGGACGGCGTCGGGCGGCAGCACGGCGGTGGCGTCGGTCGGGGCGTCGGTCTGGCCCCAGGCCGCGACGTCGGACGGTGCCAGCGGGTAGGGCGCGTTGGCGCCGCTCAGCGGGACGTCGTAGACCACCGAGGTGGTCGCGGTGCCGTCGGTGACGTCCTTGCTGCCCTGCTTCAGGGTGGGCCGGGAGGCGGCCAGCAGCATGCCCTCGCCGGCGGTGGCCGCGTTGCCGGCCTTGCCGTACTCCAGGGTCCACGGCAGCTCGCCGGGCTCGGTCACACTGGTGACCCGGCCGGCCGTGTCGTAGCCGTACGCGGTCTTCTGCGCCGTCCCGGTGCGCGGGTCCCAGACCTCGCGCAGCCGGCCCTGCTCGTCGTACGCGTACTGCGAGACGACGACGGGGGTGGCGGCGGAGGCGCCCGGGTCGGTGGACCAGAGGCGGATCTGCTTCACCTGGCCGGTCACGTCGCCGAGGGCGGACGCGGTGGCGGTGGTGGCGTCGGCGTAGACGTACTCCAGGACCCGGCAGCCGGCCGTGGCGGGCGCGGCGGCGCAGTCGACGGAGGCGGTCGCCGAGGTGGGCGCGACCACGTACTTCGGCCGGGCCAGGGTCTTGCCGCCGGAGACGACCTTCTCCGGGACCACCGAGGTGGTGGAGTTGTCGCTGGGCAGCGAGGAGGAGGTGGCCTGCCAGGTGGTGGCGGCCGGGTCGACCTTGGTGAAGGCGACCGTGGTGCCCTCGGTGTCCTTCAGGGTGAAGGCCCCGGTGAAGCCGCCGGTCAGGGTGAGGTTCTCGGCGCCGGGCTCGGGCTTCCAGCCGCCCGCGCCGGTGGCCGTGAAGCCGGTCTCGGAGCCGTCGGCGGAGACCACCGAGAGGGAGGTCGCCGAGGTCTTCCGGACGTAGGAGTAGTCGGCGTCGGTGATCTCGGCGGTGGTGCCGGAGCTCCACTGCGGGCCGAAGATCGCCGCCTGGCCCTCCTGGGCCGAGCCGTTGGTGGGCCGGCGGGAGGAGAAGGAGCGCTCGGCGTGCAGGCCGAAGGCCTCGGCGTCGGTGGCGGACAGGTTCAGGTCACCGGTGAGGGTGTTCACCTCGCCGGGGCCGACCTTGGTCTCCGGGGCGGTGCCGGCGTTGCGGTCCACCGTGACGGTGTTGGGCTCGGTGGCGTCGGTGGCGGTGCCGTCGGTGAAGACCGCGCGGACGTCGACCGGGCCGTTCTCGGTCAGGGTGTCGGTGATGTTCCAGGTCAGCGCGGCCGGCTTGCCGCCGGGGGCGGCGAACGGCCAGGCGGTGACCGGCTGGCCGCCGGTGGTGGTGACGTTGGCGGTCGGGACGTCCTTCCAGGCGTCCGTCTCGCCGCGGCGGTACTGGTAGCGCACGCCGGTGTAGGTGCTGTTGCCCTCGGCCTGCAGCGAGGTGCGGCGGGCCGGGCGCTCGCCCGCGCCGGGGGCGACCAGGGCGGAGCCCTTGCCGGCGTAGAAGGTGTACGTGCGGTCGGCGGAGACGTTGCCCGCGGCGTCCCGGCTGTGCGCGGTGACGGTGTGGGCGCCGGCCTTGAAGGTCAGCTTCGCGGTGACCGGGGCGCCGGTGGTCGCGGCGGTGACCCAGGTGCCGCCGTCCAGCTTGTACTGGACGTCCTTCACGTCGGTGGCCGGCGGGGTGAGGGTGAAGGTGCCGCTGTAGTCGCCGTTGGCGTCCGGGGTGCCCGCCCACTGGCCGGCCGGGAAGTCCCCGGAGGCGATCGTGGTGGCGCCGGGCGCGGTGGTGTCCACGGTGAAGGTGCGGAACGCGGACCAGGCGCTGTTGGCGGTGCCGTCCCAGGAGCGGGAGCGCCACTTGTAGGCGCCGGCGGGCAGCGCGGTGCCGGGGGTCCAGGTGAAGGTGGAGCCGGAGGCCGCGTAGGCGGTGTGGCCGGACTGCAGCGCGGCGGTGCCGTTGGCGGTCCAGACCTCGAAGTCGAGCAGGACGTTGCCGCCGTCGGGGTCGGTCGCCTTGGCGGACAGGGTCGGGGTGGCGTCGCCTGTGAGCGCGCCGTTGGCCGGGGCGAGCAGGGTGGAGACGGCCGGCGGGGTGTTGTACGTCACCGACAGGTAGGGCGTGTTGGCGGACGCGTTGCCGGAGTTGAACTTCTTCCAGCCGTACGGGTCGCTCTCGTCGGTGGCGCGGATGCCCAGGGTGTTGTTGGCGTTGCCGTTGCCGGCCCAGGCCTGCACCAGCGAGGTGATGTCCTGGTTGACCCAGCCGTCGTTGCAGGAGCTGGAGTAGCCCTTGGTGGAGGTGGAGGTGGCCCACTTGCGGTTCCAGCCGGGCTGCGCGGTCCACCGGGTGGCGGTGGTGGCGCTGCCGGTGTCCCAGACGTCCCAGCCCTTGGCGGTGCAGGACCAGCTGTGGAAGTTCCACAGGTTGAGCTTGCCGCTGGTGATCTGCTTCCCGCTGATCTTCGCCATCGGGAACTGCAGGAAGGAGCGGGCGATCTGGCCGGAGCCGTTGTTGCCCAGCTTGAGTTCGGTCTGCGCGGAGACGTCGGTGGCGTAGCCCTGCTGGACGAAGGTGTCGAAGCCGACGCCGATGTTGACCGCCGGGTCGACGGTGACCGGGTACGTGGTCGCCGGGTCGTTGAGGAAGGCGGCGTCCGGCGTGAGCGTCAGGTCGACGGCGTTGCCGTTCTGGGTGACCTTCAGACCCACCGGGGCGGTGCGGGTGTGGTCGCCGCTGCGCTCGTCGACCTTGGCGTCCCACATCACCGGGGCGGGCAGCTGGCCCTTCTCCTCGCCGGTCGCCGGGTCGAGGAAGGAGACCGAGTTGTCCGCGTTGTGGCGGGCCCGCAGGCCGGCCGCGTCCAGGGTCATGGTGACGGTGCCGTTGGCGCCGACCGCGCTGCGGTCCTTGAGCTCCAGGAACTGCTCGAAGCCGGTCCGGGTGGACTCGACGATCAGGTCGGTCGCGGTGAGCGCGTCCCGGTACCGGGCCCTGGTGCCGTCGAGGACGGGGGCCGGGAGGGTGCCGCGCCAGGACAGCGACATGCTGGTGCCGTTGCCGTTGTCCAGCGAGACCAGGGGGACGGCCGGGGCCTGCTGGTCGCCGGCCGGGGCGCCGGCGGCCTTGAACTTCGACGCGGCGGCGGGCGCGGTGGCACCGGCCAGCGAGAGGCCGAGCGGGTGGCCCTTGGCCTTGACCGAACCGTCGGCCTGCTGGGCCAGGTTCACGTCGATCGGCCGCAGGGTGCCGTCCTTGTCCTTGAAGCGGACGGGGCCGGTGGCGAGGTCCAGGGTGGTGGTGCCGTCCGGGTTGATCCAGGTGGTGGTGGACTCGCCGCGTTCGTCGGTCACCTCGATCCGGCGGTTCTCCAGCCGGGCCTTGAGGTGGGCGGTGGCGATGTCCTTGGCCTCGGCCGGGCCGAGGGCCTTGCCGGGCTTGGGTGCGGGGGCCTCGGGGGTGACCGCGACGGCCTGGCCGGTCGTCATGACGACGACGGCGGCCTGGGTGGCGAGTACGACGGCGAGAGCGACGGCGGTGTTGCGCAGGACGCCGTTGCGGCGGCGTGCCGCGGGGGCGGCTGGCACGGTGTTCCCGGCGCGGTGCCGGGGTGGCGTGCCGGTCGGCTGTGACATGGAGCTCCTCGACGATCTGTGGTGAGGGGGTTCGACGGCGACACGCGTCCGCGTTCGGGCACGGCCGTGCGGGCCCGGGGACCGGACCTGTGCGCGGGCATGCTTTTGGGCATAGGCATGTCAATAATGGGCCGGTCAAGCCATAGGCATGAATCGGCCAAACCTGCGGGAGTGAGCAACCGTCCGAAATCAGGACGGAAGGCGGGAGCGAGCCCGGCGGAGGGCCCCGCGGCCTACGGTGGAGCCGCCACCGTGAAGCGGCGCGCGGGACCCTCCGCCAGTGCGCGGCGGAGCAGGGCGTAGGCCCTCAGCTCGGCCGCCTCCCGGTCGGGGGCGCGGACGTACAGCACGACGCCGACGCCCCCCGGGAAGGAGCGGGCGCGGACGTGTTCCAGGCCGTCGCCCGGAACCGCCCGCGCCCACAGGGCGCCCTGGACGTCGGCGGGTCCGGCCTCGACGGCGGGCGCGGACGAGACGTCCAGGAGAGTCAATTGGACGGCGAACACCGAACGGTCAGTCCCAGCCGATGCCCGGACCGTCGGCGCGGGAGGAGTCCCAGCCGATGCCTCCGGTCTCCCGGACACCGGGGGTGTCCCAGCCGATCCCCGTCCCGTCGGCGTGGGCGGTCACGGGGCCGACGGCGGCCGGGGCGGCCTGCGCGGAGGCGGCGGGGGCGACGACGGCGGCGAGGGTCAGCGCGAGGGCGGCGGCGGCGAGCAGCCGGACGGGCTTCGGCACGGCGGTTCCTGTTCTGTGCACGGTGGTTCAGGGCGAGGTGGCGGTGCGTCGTGCGGGGGCGGGGCGGCGGTGCGCGCTGTCGGGTGGTTGCCCGCAGACTGCATCCTCCCGTCACACGGTCCGCGCCGGGAGGGGCTTCGCCGGGCAGCATCCGGCCAGGCAGCTTGCTGCAACCCCGGGACGGCGGTCCCGGGGTGGCGCGGGCGGCCCGATCCCTCTGCGGAACAGACCGGACGGTCCGGTTCGGGTGACCGGAACACGTCTTGTGGCGGCGGGAGCACCGGAGGAAGGATCGGGGGTCGCCGGGGCGGACCGGAATTCCATCGCGAGCCGCGACAAGACGCGATGTCGTGACGATCAGGGGTCGTTGACGTGCTGGAACTGCTGGGCGTGGACACCACCGCGGAAGCCGTTTACCGCGAGATGCTCGCGGACCCGGAGGGCGGGGTGACCGAACTCTGCGAACGGCTCCACCTCCCCGAGGCCGCCGTCCGGGCGGCCCTCGACCGCCTCGCCGACCTGACCCTGCTGCGCGCCTCCCGGGAACGCCCCGGTGCGCTCTGGCCGGTCAGCCCGGAGCGCGGGCTGGAGCTGCTGCTGCGCCGCCAGGAGGAGGATCTCGCCCGCCGCCAGCAGGAGCTGGCCGTCTCCAAGGCCGCCGTGGCACGGGCCGTCGCCGAGTACGCCACCCTCCGCTCGGCCACCCTGGTGGACGGCGGCGAGCGCCTGGTCGGCCTCGACGCGATCCAGGCCAAGCTGGAGACGCTGACCGCCCGGCTGGCCACCGAGTGCCTGGCGGTGATGCCCGGCGGCGCCCAGTCCGCCGCCAGCCTGGCCGCCTCCCGCCCACTGGACGAGGACGCGCTGAGACGGGGCGTCAGCCTGCGCAGCATCTACCAGGACAGCGTCCGCAACGACCCGGAGACCTTCGCCTACACCCAGTGGATGACCGGCCTGGGCGGACGGGTGCGCACCGCCCCGGTGCTGCCGCCGCGGATGCTGGTCTTCGACGGCACCACCGCCGTGGTGCCGATCGACCCGGAGAACACCAGGGCCGGCGCCCTGTGCACCGAGGAGCCCGGGATCGTCGCCTCGCTGGTCGCGCTGTTCGAGCAGACCTGGGAGACCGCCGTCCCGCTCGGCGGGGACCCGCGCCCCGAGGACGCCGGCCCCGGCCTCAGCCCCGGTGAGCGCGAGCTGCTGCGGCTGCTCTCCACCGGGCTGACCGACGACGCGGCGGCCAAGCGGCTGGGTGTCTCGGTGCGGACGGTGCGGCGGCAGATGGCGGCGCTGATGGAGCGTCTGGAGGCGGCCAGCCGCTTCGAGGCGGGCCTGAAGGCGGCTCAGCGCGGCTGGCTGTAGAGGCCGGTTGCAGCGGCCGGTTGCAGCGGCTGTTCGCAGCGGCTGTCTGTAGCCGGGGTCACAGCTTCGGGGTAACGGTCCGTCGCGGTGCCGGAGATCCTGGAGAAGTTCACCTCCAGGCTCTTGTCCGGTCATTTTCTACGCGCGTATCTTTGGGGCGCTGCGGGGGGCGGTTCCGACTTCCGCGCGGATTTCTACGCGGGTAGCGGGGCGGCGGGCCGGACACCGGCCGATGCGCCCGGCCCACCCGCCCGGCCGACCCGTTCCGCCGATCCGTCCCGTCGACCCGTCCGGCCGACCCGCCCCGCCGACCCACCCCCGTGCACCACCCGAGCTAGGAGCCCCGTTCCGGTGACCATGCCCATCGCTCCCCGTCCGCGCTCGCGCCGCGCCCTGCTGCGCGCGGCCGTCGTCCCGGCCGGTCTGGCCGCCTCCCTGGTGCTGGCCCCGCTGCCCGCCGCCGTGGCCGCGCCCTCCGCGGACGCGCTGATCTCCGAGGTCTACGGCGGTGGCGGCAACTCGGGCGCCACGCTGAAGAACGACTTCGTCGAGCTGGCCAACAAGGGCGGCGCCGCCTTCGGCCTGGACGGCTGGAGCGTCCAGTACATATCGGCCGCTCCCGGCCCCAACTCCCAGTGGGGCGTCACCCCGCTGACCGGTTCGATCGCCCCCGGCGGGCGCTACCTGGTCGCCGAGGGCGCCGGTGCGGCCGGCACCGTCGAGCTGCCCACCCCGGACGCGGTCGGCTCGCTGGCGCTGTCCGGCACCAGCGGCACCGTCGCGCTGGTCCGCGGCACCGACCCGCTGACCTGCAAGACCGCGGCCGACTGCGCCGCCGACCCGCGGGTGCGCGACCTGGTCGGCTTCGGCACCGCCGTGGTCCACGAGGGCTCCGCCTCGGTGGCCGGCGCCTCCAACACCGCCTCGGTCGCCCGCAGGGCCGGCCTGCCGGACACCGACGACAACGCCGCCGACCTCGCGGCCGGCGCCCCGTCGCCGACCAACAGCAAGGGCGAGGTCGCCGAGGGCTCCACCCCGACCGGCCCGACCGAGCCGGGCACCGTCCGGATCCACGACATCCAGGGCCGCACCCGGCTGTCCGACCGCACCGGCAAGACCATCGCCGGTGTGCCCGGCATCGTCACCGGCGTGCGCGCGTACGGCTCCAAGGGCTTCTGGATCCAGGACCCGAACCCGGACGCCGACCCGGCCACCAGCGAGGGCGTCTTCGTCTACACCGGCTCCGCCAACCCGACCGTCAAGGTCGGCGACTCGGTGCTGGTCACCGGCAAGGTGACGGAGTACTACCCGAACTTCAACGGCGGCTCGCAGTCGCTCACCCAGCTGACCAACCCGGCCGTCACCGTGGTCTCCTCCGGGAACCCGCTGCCGGCCCCGGTGGTCGTCGACACCCGCAACATCCCGGGCACCTACACCCCGGCGGCGGGCCCGGACGGGACGATCAACGGCGTCGCCCTGGACCCGGAGAAGTACACCCTCGACTTCTACGAGTCGCTGGAGGGCATGCTCGTCGAGGTCCGCGACGTCCGGGTGGTCCAGGCCACCGACAAGTACAACGAGCTGTGGGTCGCCGCCGACAAGCAGGACCAGAAGAGCCAGCGCGGCGGCGTGCTCTACGAGTCCTACGCGGAGCCGAACGTCGGCCGGCTGATGGTGCAGCAGCAGGCGCCCGTCTCCCAGCAGGCCTTCCCGGTCGCCAACGTGGGCGACGTGCTGACCGGCGTCACCAACGGCCCGCTGGACTACAACCAGTTCGGCGGCTACACCCTGGTCGCCGGCAACCTCGGCGCGCTCCAGGACAACCACCTCCAGCGCGAGGTGACCGTCCCGACCGCCGACCGCGAGCTCTCCATCGCCACCTACAACGTGGAGAACCTCGCCGCCACCAACCCCGACAGCAAGTTCGCCGAGGTGGCCGCCGGTGTCGTCACCCACCTGCGTTCGCCCGACATCGTCGCCCTGGAGGAGATCCAGGACAACAACGGTGCCAAGAGCGACGGCACGGTGGACGCGAGCCAGACCGTGGCCAAGTTCGTCGCCGCGATCAAGGCGGCCGGCGGCCCGGCGTACGACTGGCGCTCGGTGGACCCGGAGGACGGCAAGGACGGCGGCGAGCCCGGCGGCAACATCCGCCAGGTCTTCCTGTTCAACCCGCAGCGGGTCTCTTTCACCGACATCCCCGGCGGCGCCGCCACCACCGCGGTCGACGTGGCCGGCACCGGCTCCGCCGCCTCGCTGACCGCCTCGCCCGGCCGGATCGCCCCCGCCGACGCGGCGTGGACCAACAGCCGCAAGCCGCTGATCGGCCAGTTCTCCTTCCGCGGCAAGAAGGTCTTCGTCATCGCCAACCACTTCAACAGCAAGGGCGGCGACCAGGGCATCGACAGCCGCTTCCAGGCCCCGACCCGCTCCTCGGAGGTCCAGCGGGTCGCCCAGGCCACGGTGGAGCAGGCCTTCGTCGCCAAGCTGCTGGCCGCGGACAAGAACGCCAAGGTGGTGTCGGTCGGCGACTTCAACGACTACCAGTTCTCGCCCGCGCTGACCACGCTCACCAAGGACGGCGTGCTGCGCGACCTGGTGAACGAGCTGCCGGAGAAGGAGCAGTACTCGTACGTCTACCAGGGCAACTCGCAGGTGCTGGACCACATCCTGGTCAGCCCGGAGGTCGGGTACGCCAAGTACGACGTGGTGCACATCAACGCCGAGTTCGCCCAGCAGGCGAGCGACCACGACCCGCAGGTGGTCCGCATCAAGCCGTGAGGCCGGCGGAGCACGACCGAGGGGCGGTGACCGGGGACCGGTCACCGCCCCTCGGGGCTTTCGGGCGTGTTCTTCGGAGGCGTTACCCGAGGGCCTTGAGCACGGCGTCGGCCATGACCCGCTCGCCGGTCGCGTTCGGGTGGAAGGGGACGGCCGGGGAGCCGGGCAGCGCGCCCTCCACCCAGCGGTCGGCCGAGCAGACGTCGTGCCCGCGGGTGGGCGTGGCCGTGTCCACATAGGTGGCGCCGGTGGCCCGGGCGGTGGACTGCAGCATCGTGTTCAGCCGGCCGAGCACGTCGTGCAGGTACGGGATGTCGCGCGGGGCGATCGGCTGGCGCAGGACGCAGGAGGCGCCGTCGGCGGGCAGCACCGAGGGGTAGCCGACCAGCAGGATCCGGGCGTTCGGGGCCTTGGCGCGCAGCCGCTTCACGGTGTCGGCGAGTCGCGGCCCGGTCCGGTCGATCCGGTCGGCGAGGTCGTCGTTGCCGTACTGCCAGGACCAGCTGGACCAGTCCCAGTACCCGTGGTGGTAGACGTCGGTGCACGGGGTGCCGAGCGGGTTGACCACGGCGCCCGCGATGCAGGTCGCGATCACGTCGGCGATCCCGAGATCGCTGTCGCCGAGGTCGTTGCCGCCGATCCCCAGGGTGATCAGGTCGGTGTCGGCGGTCACCGCGTCGATCTGCGGATCGTTGACCCGGATGAAGGCGTCGTACTGCGCCTCGGTGATCGACTTCACCTTGGCGGCGGCGCAGGTGACGTCGCGGTAGGCGGCGGCGTTCAGCGCGGCGGCGACCAGGTGGCCGTAGTTGCGGTCGGAGCGCAGGCAGAGGCCGGCCGACTGGTTCGGAACCCCCGCACCGGCCGCGTAGGAGTCGCCGAGCGCCACGTAGCGGTGGGGGGCGGGAGTGGCGGCCTGCGCGCTGGTGGCGGTCATCGCGAGTGCGGCGCCCAACGCGGCGGAAGCGAGCAGCAGGGAATTCCGGGCACGGCGGAGCACGGTTCCTCCTGGGGGAGAGAAACGGGTGGGTGGGGGTCGTGCGAGCCGGGCCACAGCTACTACTGACAGGTAAGTTACTGGCAGGTTTCGCGGTCGTCCATGCTGTGCGCATACATTTCCGAAAATTCGTCAGAGGTTTCGGCAGGCGCTCCGGCGGGAATTCCGAATTTCGCTCCGAGGGGTGTCGAAATGCATTCCGAAACGGGGTGGAGCGGAATTCGGGTGCCCCGCCGGGGAAGTGGGCGCGGCCGGGGTGGGGGGTTCCGCGTCGTCAGGCGATGCGGGCGGCCACCCAGAAGAAGAACACCGTCATCACGGTGAAGAGCACGCACGAGTACCCCAGCAGCCCGACGCCGTCGGCGCTGGGGAAGCCGAGGAGGACGACCTTCTCCGGGAAGCGCGGGAGGTGGGCGACCTCGACCGGGTCGCCGGGGCCGAGCCCGGTCGGCCCGCGCAGCGCGATCGACGTGTCCGCCTCCACCGCCGGGCCGTCCGCGACCTCGAACCGCACCCGGACGGTGTCCTCGTAGCCGCCCTCGTCGCCCACGGGCGTGCTCGTCACGGAGACCACCCGGGCCCGGTGGCGGGCGCCGTAGCGGTTGATCCGGAACGTCCGCGAGGCCCGTGACCCGGTCCAGTACGCGCTGCCGGCGAACACCGTCCCGATCAGGAGGGCGAGAAGGTTCACAGTCGTGCAGCCTACGCCCGGGCCCGCGCCCGCGCCCAGAGGTGCGTCACCAACTCCCTTTTGTTGGAGCCCAGTTCATGTCGACGCGGACACCCGGGACGGCCGTTCGGCGGTGGCCGGGTAGGCTGCGGCTGCCGTCCCGGTGCCACCCGGCCGGCGGGCTCCACCGTGATCGTCGGCCGCAGCGGCCTGCGGCCGCCGCGCGCACCGGCGCGGCGGCGGGCCCTGGGGAACGAGGAGGCCGAGGAACCATGAGCCGTCGCGAGCGCGACCGGATCGGCAAGCAGGGCGGGGCCGGGAAGCAGGGCTCGGCCGGCAAGCAGGGCGGACGCGGCCCGGCGGCCCCGGTGACCGTCACCGTCTGCCGGGGCTGCTGCTGCGGCACCCAGGAGAAGCACCCGGGTGTCGACCACGCCGGCCAGTACGAGCGGCTGCGCGCGGCGGTCGGCGACGCCGGCCGGGTCCGCGCCGTGAAGTGCCTGGACACCTGCGCGCACTCCAACGTCGTCGTGGTCGGACCCTCCAGCGAGGGCCGCGCGGCCGGTGGCCGGCCGGTCTGGCTGGGCTGGGTCCTGGCGGACGACATGATCGAGGAGATCGCCACCTGGGTGCACTCCGGCGGCCCCGGTGTCGCCGAACCGCCGGGGCTGCTCGACCTCCAGCAGATCTCGGTCTCCCGCCGCGTCGGCGAGGGCCTGCCGGGCTGACCCCGCCGACCCTGCCGACCCCGCCGACCCGGACCCGCGCGGGGGACGGCTGGCCTAGCATGACCTAGGGCGTGACCCGAAGGACACGCTCCGGGCCCCGCGCGCCGACAGGAGGACGACGATGACCACGGTCTGCCGCATCTGTGCGGGCACCGGCCGCACCGCCGGCCTCAGCTGCCGGACCTGCCAGGGCACCGGCACCACCGAGGTCGGCGGTGGCGGCGGCAACTGCTTCCTCTGCGACGGCACCGGGGTGTACGTCCGCTACCGGGTCGACGCGGGCGGTGCCAAGCACGCCTACCGCGACGAGATCTGCCGCACCTGCGACGGCACCGGGAACCGCGCGGCCTCGCCCTGGGACGAAGCGTCCTGACGCCGCGGGGCCTCCCGGGCCCCGTCGGTGCGCCCCTTTCCCCGCTCCGGACGGTGACGGTTGGTCCGGCCGGGTGCGCCCGCTCACCGCATCAGCGTAGGAGGGCGCCCCAGCGGTGACCGCGTTCGCACAAACTGTCGGACGCTACGAGCATGGCTTCCCTCAACCGACTGCTCGCCCGCGTCCGCCGAAGGGCCGGTGCCCTCGCGGTACCGTGCACCCTCGTCACGGCCCTCGTCCCCGTCCTCGCGCTCGGCCCGGGCGCGATCAGCGCCGCGGCCGCCCCGCTGCCCGGCGGACTCGGGCCCTGCGTGCCCGGCAGCTGCCCCGCCACTTACCCCACCTCTATCAACAACGGCCCGTTCACCGGCCGCGACAACGGCATCAACGTCTTCGTCGGCGGTGACTTCCTGGTCCGCGGCCGCGCCGCCGAGGCCGAGGGCCGCGTCGTCGTCCTCAACGCCTTCGACCAGGCGAAGGAGGCCGGCGTCAGCTCGATCTACAACGTCGGCATCGCCGGCGTCGGCTCCCGGGTCCCGCCGCCGGACGGCGCCGACTTCCTCACCACCGGCGCCGGGGTCACCGTCGCGAGCGGCCAGTCCCTTGTGGCCGAGGGCGGCGTCGTCCGGCACGTCGGGCCGGTCACCGGCACCGTGACCGGAACCTCCGTCACCGACGCCAACGCCGTCCAGCCCTACACCGGCCTGCGTGCCCAGCTCTCGACCGCCTCCGACTGCTACGCCCGGGTCGGCGGGGTGCCCCGCACCCCGACCGGCACGGCGGTCAACCAGGGCGGCCAGACCCTGTTCACCGGTGACGGCAGCTCGGCGCTCCAGGTCTTCAACGCCGACTTCGACCTCACCGGGCCGACCGGCGGCCAGCAGGGCATCGTTTTCGCCAACATCCCGGCCGGGGCCACCGTCCTGGTCAACGTCACCGGCGCCACCCGCGTCCTGAACACCTTCAGCGGCGGCATCAACGACTCCGACGACCCGCTGAACGGCTACCGCGACCACCTGCTGTGGAACTTTCCCGACGCCACCTCCGTCACCCTGGGCGGCACCGGCCAGTTCCAGGGCAGCTTCCTGATCGGCGAGCAGACCTCGCAGACCACGGTCACCCTGGCCGGCGTCAACGGCCGCTTCTTCACCACCGGCTCCCTCACCCACACCAGCCTGCCCGTCGGCGGCGGTGGCCAGGAGTTCCACTCCTACCCCTTCAACGGCGACCTGCCCTCCTGCGGCTCCACCCCGGTGACGGGTGAGGTGCGGGTGCTGAAGACCGATGCGGTGTCCGGCGCGGCGCTCGCGGGCGGTGTGTTCGACCTGTGGCGGGAGACCAACGGCGTCCCCGGTCTGCAGACCTCCGGCGTCAATCCGGACACCCAGGTGGGTGCGGCCTGCACCACCGGTGCGGACGGGCTGTGCCGTCGGACGGTGGAGGTGGGTACCTACTACTGGCGCGAGACCGCCGCGCCCACCGGTTACCAGCTCCCGGCGAACCCGGTGTTCGGTCCGCTGGTGCTGACCGCCGAGAACGCCGCGGCGGGTGTGCAGACGACCGCCGCCGACACGCTCGTGCCCCCGGTGACGGGTGAGGTGCGGGTGCTGAAGACCGATGCGGTGTCCGGCGCGGTTCTCGCCGGTGGTGTGTTCGACCTGTGGCGGGAGACCAACGGCGTCCCCGGTCTGCAGACCTCCGGCGTCAATCCGGACACCCAGGTGGGTGCGGCCTGCACCACTGGTGCGGACGGGCTGTGCCGTCGGACGGTGGAGGTGGGTACCTACTACTGGCGCGAGACCGCCGCGCCCACCGGCTACGACCTGCCGGCCGAGCCGGTGTTCGGTCCGCTGGTGCTGACCGCCGAGAACGCCGCGGCGGGTGTGCAGACGACCGCCGCCGACACGCTCGTGCCCCCGGTGACCGGTGAGGTGCGGGTGCTGAAGACGAACGCCGAGACGGGCGCGGCGCTCGCGGGCGGTGTGTTCGACCTGTGGCGGGAGACCAACGGCGTCCCCGGCCTGCAGACCTCCGGCGCGAACCCGGACACCCAGGTGGGTGCGGCCTGCACCACCGGTGCGGACGGCCTCTGCCGTCGGACGGTGGAGGTGGGCACCTACTACTGGCGGGAGACCGCCGCGCCCACCGGCTACGACCTGCCGGCCGAGCCGGTGTTCGGTCCGCTGGTGCTGACCGCGCAGAACGCTGCGGCGGGTGTGCAGGTGACCGCCAAGGACTGCCCGTCGCCGAAGCCCCCGGCCACCGGCGCGATCCACCTGACCAAGAAGGACGCCTGGTCGGGCAAGCCCCTCAACGGCGCGGTGTTCGAGCTGTGGCGGGAGGCCAACGGCATCCCCGGCCTGCAGACCCTGGGCATCAACCCGGACGTCCGGGCGGGTGACTGCACCACCGCGGCCGGCGGCGGCTGCGACTTCAAGCACCTGCCGACCGGTCAGTACTACCTGCGGGAGACCGCCGCGCCCGCCGGCTACCAGCTCCCGCCGGACCCGGTCAGCGGGCCCTACCGGGTGAACGCCGACGACTGCGTCACCGTCGCCCTCACCAACAAGAAGGACGACGACTGCTGATGACGGTCGATCGCCCGACCGGGTGAACCGGCGGTCGGGACCGTCCTGCGGGCCCACTCCCGCTCAGGACGGTCCCGGCCCCGGTCCGGCGGCGACCCCCGACCACGGCCCGACGACCCCTCGCGGAGCTCTTCGTCCGCGGACGGCTTTGCCGAGCCATGGTCGAACATTGGCGTTCGACTGACCGGTACGCCCGGGTGCGTTCACCGCCCGTCCGTGTCCGGTCAACACGTGACTGGGAGAGTCCCTGTCCATGGAAACTCCGAACATGGGCGTGCCGGCGAAGCTCGCCGAACGCATGAGCATGGCCGAGCAGCACGAGTACCTGCGGGCCCGTTTCTCCCGCCGGCGGATGCTGCGCGCCGGTGCCGTCTCGGTGGGCGCGCTGGCCGTGGGCGGCGCCCTCGGCGGCACCGCCTCGGCCGCCCCCGTCGCGCCGCAGCTGCTGGCCGGCGGCGCCACCGCGGGCATCGACGGCTCGCTGGTCGCCCCGATCGGGCGTCACCTCGCCTTCGGGCCCGAGCCGGACACCCAGTTCCGGGTCTCCTGGCAGGTGCCGGCCCCGGTGAAGCGGCCGTTCCTGCGCTACGGCAAGAACCCGTGGGACCTCAGCCACAAGATCGAGGCCGAGGTGCGCACCCTCCACACCCCGGCGCTCACCCCCACCGGCAAGGCCGTGGACCAGTACTACCTGCACGTGGCGCTGGAGGATCTGCGCCCCGACACCACGTACTACTACGGTGTCGGCCACCAGGGCTTCGACCCGGCCTCGCAGCAGGCGATCTCCACCCTCGGCACCTTCCGCACCGCGCCCTCGCGCGACCACCGCTGGGGCAAGGTGTACGAGCCGTTCACCTTCACCGCCTTCGGCGACCAGGGTGTCAGCGACCACGCCAAGGGCAACGACCACATCATCCTGGCCCAGAACCCGGCCTTCCACCTGCACGCCGGCGACATCTGCTACGCCGACCCGGCGGGCTCCGGCCAGGACTCCGACAAGTCGGTGTTCGACGCCACCACCTGGGACGCCTTCCTGGTGCAGACCGAGACGGTCGCTTCGAAGGTGCCGTGGATGGTCTCCTACGGCAACCACGACATGGAAGCCTGGTACTCGCCGAACGGCTACGGCGGCGAGAACGCCCGCTTCTACCTGCCGGACAACGGCCCGGACAAGCGCAGCGTCCCCGGCGTCTACTCCTTCCGCTACAAGAACGTCGGCGTCATCTCGCTGGACGCCAACGACATCTCCTACGAGATCCCGGCCAACCTGGGCGTCTCGGCGGGCAAGCAGACCCGCTGGCTGGAGCGCACCCTCAAGGACCTGCGCAACGACGAGACCGTCGACTTCGTCGTGGTCTTCTTCCACCACTGCGCCTTCTCGACCACCCACCAGCACGCCTCCGAGGGCGGCGTGCGCGAGGCCTGGGTGCCGCTGTTCGAGAAGTACCGGGTGGACCTGGTGATCAACGGTCACAACCACGTCTACGAGCGCACCGATGCGATCCTCGGCAACAAGGTCGCCAAGGCCGTGCCGAGCGGCGCCACCGTCGAGCCGGCCACGGACGGCGTGGTCTACGTGACGGCGGGCGCGGCCGGCCGCAGCCTGTACCGCTTCGACGCCCCGGACAGCTACGAGGGCCACGAGAAGCGCGTCGACTCGGTGGACACCTACTACTTCGCCAAGGGCGGCGGCAAGGTGACCGAGACGGTGGAGTGGTCGCGGGTGCGCTACACCGGCTACTCGTTCATCAAGGTGGACGTGAAGCCCGCGCACCTGGGCCAGAAGTCGGAGATGACGGTCACCGCCCTGGCGGAGGACGGCACCCGGGTCGACCACTACACCATCCTGCGCAAGGTCGGCGAGGGCTGGGACGGCAACAGCGACGACGACGGCGAGGGCGGCGGCTGGGGCTGGTAGGCCCGGTCCTGCTCCCTTCCTGGCGTACCCACGGACCCCGGCGCTCGCTCAGCGCCGGGGTCCGTACATGATCACGGCGACTCCCGCCAGGCAGACCAGGGCACCCAGCACGTCGTAGCGGGTCGGCCGGAAGCCGTCCACGACCACGCCCCACAGCAGCGACCCGGCCACGAACACCCCGCCGTACGCGGCGAGCACCCGCCCGAAGGCGGCATCCGGCTGCAGCGCCGCCACGAAGCCGTACCCGCCGAGCACCACCACCCCCACCCCGGCCAGCCACCACGGCCGCGCCTCCCGCACGCTCTGCCAGATCAGCCAGCAGCCGCCGATCTCGGCGAGCGCGGCGAGCACGAACAGGGCGACGGAACGCAGAACGGTCATAGCGGCCCAGCCTAGGGCGCGTTCTCGCTCGTCCTCCGGCCCGGGCACATGTGTGAAGCCCCCTGCCCATCGTTCGGGAATCCCGAACGGTCGGCAGGGGGCTTCGGACAGGAGCCGGGTCAGGACGCCCGGACGTCGCGCTCCCGGAGTTCGGCGATGACCCGCGCGACGGTGACGAAGTCGTTGTCCACGTGCAGCACCGGGTAGTTGTAGTGCGCCGCGACCGAGCAGAGCAGCAGGTCCACCGTGCCGGCCGAGCGGTGCTACCCCTTCTGCGTGAGCTTGTACTGGGCGTTGAGGGCCCAGCCCGCACCTGGCCGAGGCTGTTCATGTGTCAGTTCTCCCCGTCCGCCTTCCGGGCCTGATGGATTCGCTCCGTCGGGTCGAACTCCCCCCGGGCCGCACGTTCGGACAGCTTCTCCAGCGCCTCGATCCGTTTCAGGCGGTTGACGTAGTCGGCGAGGGCGCCGTTGATCGTGTCCCTTTTGGTGCTGGTCCCCATGAGCCGCATGGCCTCGGCGAGGATCGCGTCGTCGACGTCGACGTTGGTCATACTCATTTCCGCGCCTCCGTGGATGAATCCACCCACATCATCCACATCAACCGTCCGAACGCGAAGTGCGGCAGCCCCCGCGTGGTGACGCGGGGGCTGCCGGGGGAAGGCGGGGCGGCTCGGGTCTGGCGGCGGGGTGGCCGGGTTCGGGTCGGGTGGTGGGTGGGTGGGCGGGGTCAGACCTGGCGGTAGGTGGCGAGGAAGCGGCCGATGCGGTTGATGGCGGTCTCCAGGTCGTCGGCCCGGGGGAGGGTGACGAAGCGGAAGTGGTCGGGGCGGGGCCAGTTGAAGCCGGTGCCCTGGACGACGTGGATCTTCTCGCGGAGCAGCAGGTCCAGGACGAAGCGCTCGTCGTCGACGATCCGGTGGACGGCGGGGTCCAGCCGGGCGAAGGCGTAGAGCGCGCCCTTGGGCTTGACGCAGCTGACGCCCGGGATCTCGTTCAGCGCCCGGTACGCGACGTCGCGCTGTTCGGCGAGGCGGCCGCCCGGCAGGACCAGGTCGTTGATGGACTGGTGGCCGCCGAGCGCGGCCTGGACCGCGTACTGGGCGGGCACGTTCGGGCACAGCCGCATGCCGGAGAGCATGGTGAGGCCCTCCAGGTAGTCGCTCGCGTGCTGCTTGGGGCCGGAGACGACCAGCCAGCCGCTGCGGAAGCCGGCCACCCGGTAGGACTTGGACAGCCCGTTGAAGGTGAGGGTGAGGACGTCGTCGGCGAGCGCGGCCAGGCAGTGGTGCTCGACGTCGTCGTAGAGGATCTTGTCGTAGATCTCGTCGGCCAGCACCATCAGCTGGTGCCGACGGGCGAGGTCGAGGATGCCCTCCAGCAGTTCCTTCGGATAGACGGCGCCGGTGGGGTTGTTGGGGTTGATGACCACGATCGCCTTGGTGCGGGCGGTGATCTTCGCGGCGATGTCGTCGAGGTCCGGGAACCAGTCGGCCTGCTCGTCGCAGGCGTAGTGCACCGCCTTGCCGCCGGCCAGCCGGACCACCGCCGTCCACAGCGGGTAGTCCGGCATCGGGACGAGTACCTCGTCGCCGTCGTCCACCAGTGCGGTGACGGCCATCTGGATCAGCTCCGAGACGCCGTTGCCGAGGTAGACGTCGTTGACGGTCACGCCGTCGACGCCGCGCTGCTGGTAGTACTGCACGACCGCGCGCCGGGCCGGCAGGATGCCCCGCGAATCGCTGTAGCCGTGCGCCCGCGGAAGGTTGCGGATGATGTCCTGGAGGATCTCCTCCGGCGCCTCGAAGCCGAACGTGGCCGGGTTGCCGGTGTTCAGCCGGAGCACGCTGTGCCCCGCCTCCTCCAGCGCGTTGGCCTGGTCGACCACCGGGCCGCGGATCTCGTAGCACACGTCATTCAGCTTGCTCGACTGCCGAAACTCCATCTGCGGCCTCCCGACCGTCACCCCACACCGACCCTGGTTGCTTTGTTCTACCAAGTAGGCACTTGGAAAGTCCAACCTTTTGGCTATGCTGATCCACATGTCACGCCGAAGCTACGACCAGTACTGCGCCGTCGCCCGCGCCCTGGACGCGGTGGGGGAGCGCTGGAGCCTCCTGATCGTCCGTGAACTCCTGGCCGGCCCGCGCCGCTACACCGACCTGCACGCCGACCTGCCCGGCGTCTCCACCGACATCCTCGCCGCGCGGCTCAAGCAGCTGGAGGGCGAGGGCGTCGTCGAGCGCCGCCGCCTGGAACGGCCGGCCAACGCCACCGTCTACGAGCTGACCGGGCGTGGGGCCGCGCTGCGGCCGGTCGTCGAGGCGCTCGGCGGCTGGGGACTCGACGCGCTGGGGGAGCAGCGGCCGACCGACGCGGTGCGGACGCACTGGGTCACGGGCGGGGCGGTGACGGCGGATCCTGTGGGCACGGCGGATGCGGTGGATGCGGCGGATGTGGTGGGCGCGGTGGCCGCCGGCTGAAGTCCGGCCTCGGTCCGGCTCCGGCCGCGGCGAGGTGGCCGGTCGCGGGGGCACCCGTGTGGGAGGCGCCGCGCCCGCGACCGGCGATGGGGAGAGCGGCCCCGGTGTCCGACACCCCCGAGGCCGGACGCCGCGGAGCGCACGGCCCGCGGTTCCCCCCCGGCCGTTCCTCCCGACGGTCCCCACTCTGCCCGCCGCCGATCAACGCGCGATCGGCGTCCGCTTGCCGCGGGCGTTGAGTCGCCGCCGATCCGCGCGCGCGGGCGGGGTCCACGGGTGGGCCGGGGACGGCGCGCGTACGATCGTCGGGCCATGGAGAACACGCAGAACACGCCCACCGCCTTTCGCAGTTACGTCGCCGTCGGGGACTCCTTCACCGAGGGCATGTGCGACGAGCTGCTGCCCGACGGCCACTACCGGGGCTGGGCCGACCGCCTCGCCGCCCGGCTCGCGGCCGAACACCAGGCCGAACACCGGGCCGAGCAACCGGCCGACGGCTTCCGGTACGCCAACCTCGCCGTTCGGGGCAAGCTCATCGGCCAGATCCACGACGAGCAGGTCGAGCGGGCCGCGGGACTGGGCGCCGAGCTGGTCACCCTGGCCGGCGGGCTCAACGACGTGCTGCGCCCGCGCTGCGACATCGCCCGGGTCGAGGAACTCCTCGGCTCCGCCGCCACCCGGCTGCGCGCCACCGGCGCCACCGTGGTCATGTTCAGCAGCACCGACCCCACCCGCCGGATGGCCGGCTCGGCCCGGCTGCTCCCCGCGATCCTGCGGATGAAGGACTTCGTCCACGAGCTCGCCCAGGACCCGGGCATCGCGGTGGTCGACCTGTTCTCCGCGCCCTGCTTCGACGACCGTCGGCTCTGGGCCGAGGACCGGCTCCACCTCTCGCCCGAGGGCCACCGCCGGGTCGCCGAAGCGGTGCTGGAGTCGCTCGGCCGGCCCGCCGGCTTCGACTGGCGCGCCCCGCTCCCGGCCACCGCCCCGCCGACCCGCGCCGAGAAGCTGGCCGCCGACGCCCGCTGGGTCCGCACCCACCTCGGCCCCTGGATCGGCCGCCGGCTCACCGGCCGCTCCTCCGGCGACGGCCGCGCGCCGAAGCGGGCCGAGCTGGCACCCTACGAGGGCTGAGCCCGGCGGTTCCGGGTGGGCCCGCGCCGTGCGAGAGTGCGGGCGGGTCAGCCGCGGAACAGGTTGTGGCCGACGTCCGACGGCACCGCGTCCTGGTACGGGACGGCGTCCGGGCCGGGCACCTGCTGGCCCGGGACCGGCTCGGTGCCCTCCCGGTGCAGCAGGTAGACGCCGTCCTCCGACCAGACCGTCCGGTACCCGTGCGCGAGCAGCAGCTCGATCCGCGCCGCCTGCTCCCGGTCGGTGCGGAACGGGAAGGACCGCTTGTCCGCGCGGATCAGCACGTACTCGCGCCCGCGCGGCTTCTCGTCCACCAGCACCACGTCCGCCCGCGCGGTCAGCCGGGGCGCCGCCTGGTTGTCGGCCTCCACCGAAGCGCCGTCCGGGACCAGCGCCGCGCCGCGCAGCAGCGCCGCCTCGCTCGGCTTCGGCTGCCAGTAGGCCGGGACGAACAGGTTCGCCACCCCCAGCGGCACCGCGGCCGCGACGGTCAGCGCCGCCGCCGCCGCACCGAGCCGCCGGGTGAGCACCCGGCCGTGGCAGCGGCCCAGTACCTCCAGCGCGGCGACCAGCAGGATCGGCCACAGGAACGCGTCGTAGTGCCGGGCGATCGACCAGTGGTTCGGATTGCTGGACAGCACCCGCTCGGCCAGCAGCGGGACGGCCAGGAGCACGGTCGCCGAGCGGAGCGGCAGGGCGAACAGGGTGCCGAAGATCCAGAGCAGCAGCAGCGGCTTCAGCGGGGCGTCGAAGGACGCCGTGAACAGCAGGGTCGGGTCCGCCAGGACGTTGGCGACCGCCGAGCCGCCGTCCTCGCCGAGCGCCTGGTAGTTCCAGTAGTAGCCGGGCACGCCGCCCATCGCGGGCACCAGCTTCGCGATGGCGACCGCCGAGGCGAGCGGACCGCCGAGCAGCAGCCCCGCGCCCCAGCGCACCGCCGGCCGGCGCCGGGCCGGATCGGGGTCCCGCCGGGCCCGCAGCAGCAGCACCAGGCCGTAGGCGCCCACGGCCAGGCCCATGTCCTCCTTGGTGCAGCACAGCAGCAGGCCGGCCAGCGCCGAGGCCCAGTACTGCCGGGCCATCCCGCGCTCCAGCATCAGCAGCGTGAGCGGCACCGCGAACGCCACCTCGTGGAACCCGCCGCGCGAGGCCACCAGCAGCGGCCACCCCAGTCCGTACGCGAGCGCGGCCAGGTCGGCGGCGCGGCGGGCGGTGCGCGGGTCGGCGTCGGCGAAGCAGCGTCCGGCGATCCGGCGGATCAGCGGCACCCCGGCGGCGAAGCAGAGCGCCTGGCCGAGCAGCAGCGAGCGCGGGTCGTCCCAGAGCCAGTAGAGCGGCGCCATCAGCGCGATCACGGGGGAGAAGTGGTCGCCGAGCAGCGAGAAGCCGGGCGGGAACTCGTGGTGGTAGCTCTTCAGCGTCGAGACCGGCAGGCCGAGGTGCGCGTAGCCGCGCACGCCCTGGTCGAAGATCCCGAGGTCGAAGCCGCCGAGCTGGGCGGTGGTCCACTGCTGGAGGCCGATCGCGAGGCAGACCGCGAAGCAGAGCAGGGTCAGGCCCAGGGTGCGGGCGCGCGGCGGGATCCGGAGGGCCGGTCCGGCGGCGGGGTCGGTGGTGCTGTCGACGCGGGCTGCGCCGGGCGTGCTCGTGGCGTCCTCGGCGCCCTCGGTGTCCGGGTACGGCGTCACGTCGTGCCGGGACATGCCTTGGGTCCTCCGTCGGTGCTGTACTGCTGAGCTGCGGTGCTGTGCGGTGCTGTGCTGCGACCCCGGTGCTGTGGTGGTGCTGCGGTGGTGCTGCGGTGCCGGGGTTCGGCCGACCACACTAACCGACGGCCGTTCGAAGCGGTCGGTACGCTCTACAGCGCACCACCCGTCGTCCTGGAGGAACAACAGCACCGTGAGCGTCCCGAGCCTCAACCTCGTCTCCGACTGCGGTAGCTGTTTCGGGCTGTGCTGTGTGGCACTGCCGTTCGCCGCCGGCACGGACTTCGCCGTCGACAAGGCCGCCGGCACCCCCTGCCGCAACCTTCGCACCGACTTCAGCTGCGGGATCCACGAGCGGCTGCGCGAGACCGGCTTCCCCGGCTGCACGGTGTACGACTGCTTCGGGGCCGGCCAGCAGGTCTCCCAGGTGATTTTCGGCGGGCGCAGCTGGCGCGAGGCGCCGGAGACCGCCCGGACGATGTACGAGGTGTTCCCGGTGGTGCGGCAGCTGCACGAGCTGCTCCAGTACCTCACCGAGGCGCTCGCCCTCGCCCCGGCCAGCCCCGTCCACGGGGAGCTGCGCCGGGCCCTGGAGGAGACGGAGCGGCTGGTCGGCGGCACCCCGGAGGAGATCCTGGCGGTCGACGTCCCCGCGCACCGGCAGACGGTGGCCGAGCTGCTGCTCCGGGCCGGCGAGCTGGTCCGGGCCGCCGTTCCGCGTCGGCGCGACCACCGGGGGGCGGACCTCTTCGGTGCCCGCCTGCGGGGAGCGGACCTGCGCGGTGCCAACCTCCGGGGCGCGATGCTGGTCGCGGCCGACCTGTCCGGGGCGGATCTGCGGCTCGCGGACCTCGTCGGCGCTGACCTGAGGGACGCGAACCTGGCCGGCGCCGACCTGACCGGGGCGCTCTTCCTCACCCAGGCCCAGCTGAACGCGGCCCGCGGCGATGCCGCCACCCGCCTGCCGGCCGCTCTGAAGCGGCCCGCGCACTGGCCGGAGACGGCCGACGCCCCGGCCCCGGCCGGACGCGCGCCCCGCAGGCAGCAGGGCGGCTCGGGCTCGGGCAGCGGTGCCCGAGCCGGTTCGGGCTCCGGCTCGGGCTCGGGTACCCGTTCGGGCTCGGGTTCCGGCTCCGGCGGACGGCCGAAGGGCGGCGGCGGCCGTCAGGGCAGGCCGCGTCGCGGCTGAGCGGCAGCGCCGCTCCGACCCCGGCAGTCAGCCTGTCGTGATCATCCGGCGGTGCGGGCGAACCGCATCGCGCAGCGGCGGTGGGCCCCGTCGTCGCTGAAGGCCTGGTCCGTCAGCTGCCAGCCGGCCGCCTCGATCCGCCGGACGTAGAGGGCGAGGTTCCGGTCGGGATGGACCGGGTGGAGGCGAATGCTCCGGTGGTGCTCGGCGTCCCCCCGCTCCCGGCACCGGGCAGCGTGGCTGTCCACGGGGGCGAGACCACGGGGCACATGGCGATCCATGCCGGCGATGGTAGGCGGGACCGGGACGCCGGGCATCCGGTTTCCTGGTGTCTCCTCCCCGGTCGGAGGCTGCGCGGTCAGCCGGTCAGCCGGTCAGCCGGTCAGCCGGTCAGCCGGTGAGCAGGTGCGGAGCGGTCGTGGGATGTCGGCGGAACAGCGCGCACCCGGCCCCGGCGAGGAGCAGCAGGCCCACGGCGGCGAGGGCGTAGGGGGAGCCGGCCGGGTGCAGCGGCCAGGCCCAGGGGCGGGGGCTGCCGTCAGGGTGCCAGCCCGCCGCCGAGCAGACCAGCGGGACGGCGGCGAGCACGGCGGCGGCCGGGCGGTGGCCGATCCAGGGGTGGACCAGCAGCGCGAGGCCGAGGTAGCCGGCGATGTTGCGCGCCACGACCAGGGCGAGCGCCCCCTGCCCGGCGGCGTAGGCGAGGCTGCCGCAGGTGGCTCCGGCGGCGGCCAGGGTGAGCGCGAGGCCGACGTCCAGTCCGCGC
Organism: Kitasatospora purpeofusca; assembly: GCF_000718025.1. Taxonomy (GTDB): domain Bacteria; phylum Actinomycetota; class Actinomycetes; order Streptomycetales; family Streptomycetaceae; genus Kitasatospora; species Kitasatospora purpeofusca. The sequence continues at coordinate 155,569 of NZ_JODS01000001.1, read as the reverse complement.
AGGAACCGCCCGGCGACGGTCTCGGTCCGCAGGTCCCCCCGGCCCAGCCCGTACAGCAGGAACACCGCCGGGAGCAGCGTGATCACGTGCGCGAGCAGGAAGTGCCCGGCCTGCCCGTGCAGGGCCGGCACCGGCAGTTCGCCGTCGCCGAGGAGCAGACCGGCGGCGACGGTCCCGGCGAGGACGGCCACCAGCTGCGGCACCGCGCGTGCCTTGCACCACCAGATCACCGCTCACCCCCGATCGTCGCACCGGTGTGCGGGACCGGAGGGGGCAGGGTGCCGCAGTCGGCCAGGGCGTCCAGGGTGTCCCGGTACCAGGCGAGCTGGGTGGCCTCGGGCAGCTGGAGCAGTTGGGCGGCGCGGGCGCTGTCGGCGGGAGTGAAGCGCCCGTCGGCGGGTCTCTCGGGGGTTCCGGTGATTCCGGTAGTGGCGGTGGAGGCGGCAGTCGCGGTGAGCCAGGCGGTGGCCGTGCCGGTGACGGCCGCGGCGGGGTAGGGGTCGCCGCGGCGGGCGCAGTCCGGGGTGCGGGGGAGCAGCCCGCCGACCACGGCGGCGGTGACGTCCGGCGCCCGCGCGTCGGTCGGGACCCCGAGCCCGGCCTCGCCCGGACCGGGCCGGGCGGCCATGGTGAACACCGCCGGGACGGGGACGCCGCGCCGGGCCAGCGCCCCGGCCGTCCGTCGGACCTCCTCGCGGACCAGCACCGAGCGGGCGGCGCCGAGCTCGGGCCAGAGGCAGACCCGCGGCTGTCCGGAGTCGCAGCGCAGCGCGGCCGAGGACCGGGGGCGCACCGGTTCGGGGCCGAGGTCGCGGGCGGTCCAGCCGCCCAGCGCGACCCCGCCCGCCGTGACCGCGAGCGCGGCGGCGAGGGCGAGCGGGCCGCCGCGCCGTCGGACCAGCAGGACGGCGGCCGCGCAGACCGCGCCGGAGAAGGCCAGCGAGGCCGCCACCGCCCGCCCGTCCAGTACCTGGTCCACCGCGCAGCAGTCGGACAGCCCGCCGCCGACCAGGTGCCGCGGCCAGTAGGTGTCGAAGGCGACCGGGTAGGCGTTGAGGACGAAGCTGCTGATCAGCGCGAGCGGGACGGCTACCACCGGCGCGAGCACCCGGCCGACGACCGAGCCGACCAGGGTGTTGGCGAGCAGCAGGCCGGCCCAGACCGCGAGGACGCCCGGCTGGGGCACGCCGTCCGCCGTGCCGCCGGCCAGTGCCGCGGTGGTGAGCGCGGCGAGCATGCCGAGCCCGCCCATCAGCGCGACCGGCAGCAGTACCGGAGTGGTGATGGCCAGCGCGGAGCGCACCGGCGAGCGGTCGAACACCCCGCCCCGGTGCAGTCGGCCGCCCTCCCAGGCGCCGGCGGCGGCGCACGCCGCGCAGGCGAACGGAAGTGCGAGGCTGGCGTGCCCGGCGGCGGCGAGCCCGTAGGCCGGGGTGACCCAGGCGGTCAGCTCGTCGCCGAGCGCGACCAGGACGAAGCCGAGCAGGAACGGCAGCACCCGGGTGCCGGCCGAGACCCTCAGAACGGTGCGCAGCAGCATGTCAGGTCTCCCGCTCGATCAGGCGCGCGTACGCGGCCTCGGCGCTCGGCGCACCAGTGACGGTTCCGGTTCCGGAGCCGGGGCCCGGGACGGCCGCCGTCGGCCGACCGGAACCGTCGGTGCCGCGCCCGGCGCCGGGCCCGCCCTCGGCCGCCAGCGCGTGGAACTCCTCGGTGGCGCCCTGGAATCTGACCTGCCCCCGGTCCAGCACCACCACCTGCCGGTACGTCCCGGCCAGGTCCTCGGTCTGATGGGTGGAGACGATCACGTTCACCTCGCTCGTCAACTCCTCCACCAGGGCGCGGAACACCGCCCGCTGGGTGGGGTCGAGGCCGGCGGTCGGCTCGTCCATCAGGATCAGTTCGCTGTGGTGGGCGAGGCAGCCGGCGATGCCCATCCGGCGCAACTGGCCGCCGGAGAGCCGGTGTCCGGGCCGGTCGGCCAGCTCGCGGAGGCCGACCCGGGCGAGCGCGACCGCCGAGGCCTGCCAGGCGGCGGCCCTGGACATGCCCTTCAACCAGCCGCAGTACGCGACCTGTTCACGGACGCTGAGCCCCGGCACCGGGGTGATCTGCTGCGGCAGCCAGGCCACCGCGCGCCGGTAGGCGGCCCGGTCGCCCGCGCCGGCCGCCGGATTGACGCCGTGCCAGCCGACGGATCCCCGGTGCGGGCTCAACTGGGAGGCGGCGAGGGCCATGAGGGTGGACTTGCCCGCGCCGTTGGGGCCGAGCAGGACGGTGGCCGGATTGTCGATCCGCAGATCGAGGCCGGTGAAGAGACGGGCCTTCCGGCCGTACTGGAATTCGATGCGCTGGAATTCAAGGGCCATGGCAGGGTCGACGCATTTCGCTCGGGAAAGGGGCGCGGGGTGCCGGCGGGCGGGGGCGGCCGCCGGCGCCGCACGTCGAGGGGGTGGGTCGGTGAGGGCGGGCCGAGGGGGCGGGAACGGCGGGCGGCCCGGGTGACGGAGCTCGGTGGTGCTCGGCGGTACTCGGTGGTGCTCGGTGGTGCTCAGTACCGGGTGGTTACGGTGTCCACCCAGAGCCGGGAGCCGCTGCGGACGCCCTCCAGTACGAAGTAGTAGTCGCCGGCGCTCTGGTCGCCCCAGCTGGACGTGTCGCAGTGGTTGGAGCGGATTCCGTAGGTCTTGTCGGGCCCGAAGACATCCTTGTAGAGCTGGAGGTCGGCGTCCTTGAAGTCGTTGTTCCCGGTCTGGCAGCCCTGGAAGGTGACGGAGGTGGCGACGTCGTCGCGGTCGCTGTCCGCCCATCGGCGGGACTCCGAGCCGGGGCCCCAACTGCTGATGTAGGACGCCCAGGAGCCCTCGGCGAGGGCAGGGGTGGCGCCGGCGAAGCCGAGCAGTGCGGCGGTCACCAGCAGGCCGCGGAGCACGCGGCCGGAGCGGTTCTCTGCGTCCATGGTCCGTCCGATCAGTCCGGTGGCACCGCCGGTCGGGCGGTGCCATGCAGGCAGAAGGAAACGAGCGGAGGTTCGACCGGAACGGTCACGGTCACCCGGTCGGCCGAGCCCCCGCGGAAATGACCTTAGCGTGCACGAACAGGTGGCCAGCACTATTTTTTCCGGCCATTCGGGCTGGTGCGGCCGGAGAACGGAACTCTGGCAAGCGGATGACCGGAAATCGCTGCAATTTCCCGATCCGAACGCTTTTCCGGAGAAAATCGATCCGCAATGTTCGCTTTTCTTCTATTGCTGGACCGATTCCTTTTTCATGTGATTGTCGCCCCGGTGCCGCCCTGGCTGGTTCCGGTTTACCGGTGGGCGCCTTCGGGCCGGTCCGGAAGCAGTCGTGCGCGCAGCCGGCCGATCAGTGCCTCGTCCACCCCGACAGTGCCGGTGGCATAGGCGTGGACCGAGCCGTGGGTGGTTGTCAGGTCCGCGAGCACGAGCCGGATCACGTCCTCCGGCGCGCGTCCGAAGCCCGGCCAGCGGAGCGTGCGCCCCGGATTGGCGGCGTGCCAGTCGGCCACCAGTCGCGCGGTGGCGAGCTCGGTGAGCGCGAAGTCGGCGGCCACGTCGTCCTCGCCGACGCCGAGCAGGCTCAGCACCAGTGCGGCCATCAGCCCGGTGCGGTCCTTGCCCGAGGCGCAGTGGAACACGACCGGCCGGTCGGCGTCGGCGATCAGCTCCAGGACGGTGCGGATCTCCGCTACGCCGTCCTCGGCCACCTCGGCGAAACGATCCGCCAGGTACCGCCAAGGGTCGAGCTCCGGATCGATCTCGGCCTGGTCGTACGGCCGGTGCTCGATCGAGAGGTTGTGGTACGCGACGCCCTCCAGCTCCGGCAGCCGGCCCTTGCGGGCGATCTCCCACGGGTAGCGCAGGTCGATCACGGTGCCGATGTCCAGCGCCCGGAACCGTTCGTGGTCGGCGGGCGAGGTGAGCGTCCCGAGCGAGGCCGAGCGGTAGAGCCGCCCCCATCGGACCGTCCGCCCGTCGGCGGTCGGGTAGCCGCCCAGGTCGCGGAAGTTGTGCGGTCCCTCGAAGGCGATATGGCGTGTCATGTTCGCACCCTAATGGGAAGGGTCGACGAGGGGGAGGGTCGCCCGGCGGGGACGGCCGCTCAGATCCGCTCAGGGCTGGTCGGGGCCGCTCAGAGCCGCTCAGAGCCGCTCAGAGCTGCTCGGGGGCCGCGACCAGCGCCTCCAGTAGGCCCGGGAAGCGCTCCGTGAACTCCTCGCCCCGCAGCGCGTTCATCCGCGAAGTGCCCACGTAGTGCTGGCGGATCAGCCCCGCTTCGCGCAGGACGTGGAAGTGGTGGGTGGCGGTCGACTTGCCGACCGGCAGCTCGATCACTCCGCACGGCAGGTCCTCGCCCGCCGCGTGCAGGGCGCGGACGATCTGCCTCCGCACCGGGTCGACGAGTGCCTCCAGGGCCTGCTGGAGCGTGATCGTCCGCAGGTCGGGGTGCGGGGGGACGCGGTCCCGGGTGGGGGTGGAGCCGGTGCGCGGTGCGGTTCGTGCCATCGGTGGTCGGCCTCCTGTCCTGTGAACGGCCATCGTACGAGACCGGTCGAAGTACGACAGCAATCAAAGTTTGACAGCCACCGTACTTTGGGCTTGGCTGGACGGCACGGAAACGCGTTGATCACCTGCGCCGGAAGGAAGTTGAACCATGGTCAGGACCGTGCTGTTCCACGAGCTGGGCGGACCCGAGGTGCTGCGGCTGGAGGAGGTGCCGATCGCCGACCCCGGCCCCGGGGAGCTCCTCGTCCGCATCGACGCGGTCGGCCTCAACCGGGCCGAGGTGCTGTACCGCAGTGGCCAGTACATCGAGGACGTCAGGGAGTTCCCCGGCCGCCTCGGCAGCGAGGCCGCAGGGGTCGTCGAGGCGATCGGCCCGGCCGTCACGGGGTTCGCCGTCGGCGACGCGATCAGCGTCGTCCCGGCCTTCTCGATGAACGACTACGCCGTCTACGCCGAGCGCGCCGTCGTCCCGGCGAACGCGGTGGTGCACCGGCCCGAAGGGCTGGACGCGGTCGGCGGCGCGGCGGTCTGGATGCCCTATGTCACCGCGTACGGCGCCCTGGTGGAAGTCGGAGGGCTGCGCGCCGGTGGCGCCGTGGTGATCACCGCCGCCTCCAGCAGTGTCGGACTGGCGGCGATCCGGATCGCCGACCGCGTCGGCGCCGTCCCGATCGCCACCACCCGCACCCCGGCCAAGCGCGAGGCCCTGCTGAAGGCCGGCGCCGCCGAGGTCGTCGTCACCGAGGAGGAGGACCTCGCCGCCCGCGTCCTGGAGCTGACCGGCGGCCGGGGCGCGGACCTAGCCTTCGACGCCGTCGCCGGGCCCGGCGTCGTCGACCTCGCCCGGGCCCTCGCCCCGGGCGGCACTCTTCTTCTCTACGGCGCCCTCAGCGGCGAGGACACCCCGTTCCCGCCGATGCCGGTGATGAAGGGCAAGTCCATGCGCAGCTACACCCTGCACGAGCTCACCACCGACCCCGAGGGCCTGCGCCGCGCCGAGGCCTTCGTCGCCTCCGGTCTGCGCGCCGGTGCCTTCGAGCCCGCGGTGGACCGGGTCTTCCCCTTCGAGGAGATCGCCGACGCCCACCGGTACCTGGAGGGCGGCAGTCAGATCGGCAAGATCGTGGTGAAGGTGGACCACTGACGTACTTCCGGGAATCGGGGCGCTGTCGCACAGTGGGTCGATGAGAAGCGCGGACGCGGGGAACGGGGCGGGGGGAAGCACGCCGAACAAGCGGGTCGAGCGGCTGGTGAGCGAACTGGAAGCGACCCGTGCCTCCGTCCTCCCCGCGTGACACCGACGTTCACAGGCCGCGCAGCCGGCTGATTCTCGAGGAGTACGGAATGGCGTCGAGGTACGGACCACTGCGGTACGAGTCGGACGGCGCCCGGCTGTGGCGCGGGGAAGCCCGGGCCTGGGAGCCGGTGTTCGACCGGGAAGGGCTGCGGCGGGAGGCCGGCGGGAAGGAGATCCACTGGGGCGGGATCGAGCGGATCGACGTGGAGATCCGGGACATCGGCCTCAAGTCCTGGGCCCAGAACGCCCTGATGTTCCTGCTCACCGTCGGCTCGGTGACGGAGCGGGCTCCCGGGACCACGGACTCCTACCTCTGGGTGAAGCCGCTGGACGGGCCGCCGGTGCGTTGGGCCTTCGACGTGCCGATGCGGTCCGAGGCCCGCTGGAGCCCGGGGGCCGTGCGCCGGTTCGTGCGCCGCCTCGACCGGACCGGACGGCGGGCCCACCTCGGGTCGCCGGAGCTGGCCGGCAGTCTGGCGGCGCTGCGGCGGATCCCGCAGTTCCCGCCGTGGACGCGGGACCGTGCGGTCGACCGGATCGTCGACGCGCTGCCGGGTACCGATCGGGTGCGGGACCAGCCGTGACGGCAGCGATGTGACACAAAGGCATTGAGAGGGTGGTTATGGAACTGCAGTCCCTCGGGAGTATCAGGGCGTGGCGCAATCCGGTGACTTCGCGGCGGCCGGCCGCGGAGCTGGACTCGCCGTTGGGGCGGATCACCGTCTTCCGAGGGCCGATCGGCGCCTACGTGCCGCTCGGGGGCAGCACCGAACGCTGGGAGTTCGTGCTGGACGGCAGCGAGATCCTCTCCGTCGACGGCATGGGTACACCGGGCTACGGGGCACGGGGCCAGCTGAAGCGCGGGGTGGACGTCTCGCTGCTCGGGGTGAAGGGGCGTGTCACCGGAAGGCGTTCCCTGGGGCCGCGTGGGCGCTTCGTCAGGCTGGAGGCGGGCGGGACCGTGTTCGTGGCCGGGGCGCGTCTTCCGCGCGACTACGTCGTCGACTCCTCGGGCACCGAGCTCGCTGACTTCAACGGAACGGACTGGCGCTTCAGGGCGGCCGAGCCAGGCATCGTCGCGTTCGCGGCCCTGATCGTCGCGGCCGACCTCGGGGTGACGCTGATGTCGCCCCTGCTCGAGATCTTCTGAGGCGGCTCCGCGGTCCGCTCCCGCTCCGCAGTGGGATCGGCGATGATGGATCCGGTGTGACGGGTCGTGGGGACGGTCGTCCGGGGCGGCCCGTGCCGGACGAGCAGGCGGAGGCCCGATGGAGCACGGTATCGACCGCAACCTCGCCACGTCCGCGGACCGGGCGGACTATCTGGTCGAGCTCTCCAACATCGTCCGGCGCACGGACTTCGGCGGGCCCGCGCCGAGGTCGCTGCACCGGCTGGGCCTGGTGGTGGACGCGCTGGTGCGGCTCACCGGGGACCGGCGGGTGGCCGTCTACTGCGTCGCCGACCGCAGCCTGCTGGGCGGGCGGCGGGAGTTCACCGAGCCCGGGGACGCGCCGACGCTGGCCCGCTGGGTCGCCGAGGGGCTGGTCGAGGAGGTGCCGGACGCCGACGAGCGGGTGCTGGAGATCGCCGGCATGACCGGGATCCAGGTGGTGACCGGCGACTACTACGACGACCACCGGATCGAGCACCCGTGGATCCAGGGCAACACCTGGCAGTTCCTGCGGCCGGAGGCGGCCGGGCGGGGCGCGGTCCGGCTGGCGCCGCTGGACATGGGGCACCGGACCGGCGCGGAGATCTCCAAGAAGATGGAGCTGTCCGTGCTCAAGAAGCAGGGGCTGCTGACCGCCGCCCGCAAACCGCTGGTCGAGGTGGTCGGGCGGGCCTGGCGCTGCCCGGACGCGCGGTGCAGCCTCTACAGCGTGCACCGCGGCGGGCGGGTGATGCTGCCGCGGATGCGCGGCGGTGTGCCGACCTGCGAGCTGCACGGCACCCCGCTGCTCGACGACGGGGCCCGGCCGGGTGCCGCCCAGGTGAAGCTGGTGCTGGACGGGGAGTGCGTGGGCCGGTTCACCCTCGACGAGGGCGCGCGCACCGAGGTCGGCCGTGCCCCGGGGACGGCCGACGGCATCGCGCTGGCCGGGCTGCTGCCCGCCGAGCGCGCCGCCCGGGTCAGCCGCCGGCACCTGCTGGTCGCGGTGCGCGGCGGCGCCGTGGTGGTGCGGGACACCAGCACCTACGGCAGCCGGATCCGGGTGGCCGGGCGGCGCGGGCACCTCGGCCCGTGGGAGCCGTTCGCGGCGGGGGCCGACCGGCCGTTCCGGCCGGGAGACGAGGTCGAACTCACCCCCGGCCTGCTGCTGACCCGCAGCGGGCGCCGCTTCCCGGCCGAACTGGCCGGCGCCTGGCGGGCGGAGGGCGCCCGCACCCCGCTGCCGCCGGGCGCGGCGGAGCCCACCCGCTTCGTCTGAGGCAGCACCCCCTCCGTCAGACGCTGCGGTCCGTCAGGACCTCCCGGACGACGTGGCGGGCGTTGGCGGCCAGCGGGGGGTTGGTGGTGCGGTAGTAGGGCAGTTGGACGAGGGCGATGGAGAGCGCCCAGGCGCGGCCGCGTTCCCAGGTGGCGTCGTCGACCGCCAGGGCGGCCCGGAAGGCCGGGCGGGCGGACGCCGGGAGCACGTTCCAGGCGGCGATCAGGTCCACCGTCGGATCGCCCGTCCCGAGCAGCCCGAAGTCCAGGACGGCGCTCAGGCGTTGTCCGGCGACCAGGAGGTTCCCGGCGGTGAGGTCGCCGTGCACCCAGGCGGCCGGGCCGGTCGGCTCGGGCAGCCGCAGTGCCTTGTCCCAGAGCGCGGTGGCCGCCCCGGTGTCGATCACGCCCCGCAGCCGTCCGACCGCCGCGCGGGTGGCGGCGTCGCGGCCGGCCAGCGGGCCGCCGCGGGAGGCCGGCGGGGCGTCCGGCCCCGGCTCGACGGCGCGCAGCGCGCCGAGGAACCCGGCCAGGTCCCGGGCGAGTTGCCCGGGGTCGGCGAGCGCCCCGGCGGTCGGGTTGGCGCCGTCCAGCCAGCGCAGCACCGACCACTCCCACGGGTAGGCGGCGGTCGGCCGCCCGTGGGCGACCGGTATCGGCACCGGTACCGGCAGCCGCGGCGCGAGGCGGGGCAGCCAGTGCTGCTCGCGCGCGATGTTCCCGGCGGCCCAGGCGGCCCGGGGCAGCCGGACGGCGAGGTCGGCGCCGAGCCGGAACATCGCGTTGTCCGTGGCGGTGATGCCGACCGGGGTCAGCGGCAGGCCCGTCCACTGCGGGAACTGGGCCGCGATCAGCCGTCTCACCAAGCCGGTGTCGATGACGGGTTCTTCGTCGTGAAGACGGTCGTGCAGGAAGTCGTCGTCGTGCATGCGGTCGGGCGTCCGGGCGGCTGCGCACATGCCCGGCACTGTACGCCGGGACGGGCCCCGCGATCAGGCGGATTTCGAACACCAGGGTGAGAACGTGAGGATTTCACAGGGGCGTTGGGTTTCGTAGGGGGCGCCCGGGGAGGCGCCGGCGCTGCCGGGAGCCGCCGGTCCGGGCCGGTCGGAGCGGTGGCCGATCGGTCGCGGAGCGCTCTGCGGGTGGGCGCGGAGCGGTCGTGGGGCGCGGGGCGGGGGCGCGCCCGCGCGGGTGGGCGCCGTCCGGCCGGGACCGCCGGCGCGCCACGCCCGGGGTGGTGGGGGCGGGGCGGGCCGTCGGTGGCGGCTGTCAGAATGCGGGGGTACGGACAGCAACTCTGAAGAAGGTGACCGGCTTCGTGACCACGCCAGTCGAACAGGCGGCCCAGCAGGCCCAGCAGGCGATCGGGCGGAAGATCGCCGAGGAACTGGGCGTCCGCGAGGGGCAGGTGAAGGCGGCGGTCGAGCTGCTGGACGGCGGTGCGACGGTGCCGTTCGTGGCCCGTTACCGCAAGGAGGTCACCGGCTCGCTGGACGACACGCAGCTGCGCACCCTGGAGGAGCGGCTGCGCTACCTGCGGGAGCTGGAGGAGCGCCGCGCCGCCGTCCTGGAGTCGGTCGAGGCGCAGGGCAAGCTGGACGACGAGCTGCGGGCACGGATCCTCGCCGCCGACTCCAAGGCGCGGCTGGAGGACATCTACCTCCCGTTCAAGCCGAAGCGGCGCACCAAGGCCCAGATCGCCCGCGAGGCCGGTCTGGAGCCGCTGGCGGACACCCTGCTCGCCGACCCGACGCAGGACCCGGCGGCGCTGGCCGCGCGGTACCTCAACGAGTCCGTCGCGGACGGCGCCGCCGCGCTGGAGGGCGCCCGGGCGATCCTGGTCGAGCGGTTCGGCGAGGACGCCGACCTGGTGGGCTCGCTGCGCGAGCGGATGTGGAGCAGGGGCCGGCTGGTCGCCACCGTCCGCGAGGGCAAGGAGCAGGAGGGCGCGAAGTTCGCCGACTACTTCGACTTCGCCGAGCCGTACACCAAGCTCCCCTCGCACCGGATCCTGGCGATGCTGCGCGGCGAGAAGGAGGAGGTGCTGGACCTCGACCTGTCCCCGTACGACGGCGACGAGGGCGGCGACCTGCCCGGCGCGAGCGACTACGAGCAGCGGATCGCCGCCCGCTTCGGCATCGCCGACCACGGCCGCCCGGCCGACAAGTGGCTCGGCGACACCGTCCGCTGGGCCTGGCGCACCCGGGTGCTGGTCCGGCTCGGCATCGACCTGCGCGGCCGGCTGCGCGCCGAGGCCGAGGACGAGGCGGTCCGGGTGTTCGCCGCGAACCTGCGGGACCTGCTGCTGGCCGCCCCGGCCGGCACCCGCGCCACCATGGGCCTGGACCCGGGCTTCCGGACCGGCGTGAAGGTCGCCGTGGTGGACGCCACCGGCAAGGTGCTCGGCCACGACACGATCTACCCGCACCAGCCGGCCAACAAGTGGGACGCCGCGCTGGCGACGCTGGCGGCGCTGGCGAAGAAGCACGGCGTGGACCTGGTCGCGATCGGCAACGGCACCGCCTCGCGGGAGACCGACAAGCTCGCCGAGGACCTCCTCAAGCGGCACCCGGAGCTGGGCGTGACCAAGGCGATGGTCAGCGAGGCCGGCGCCTCGGTGTACTCGGCCTCCGCGTTCGCCTCGCAGGAGCTGCCGGACCTCGATGTGTCGATCCGCGGCGCGGTGTCGATCGCCCGCCGGCTCCAGGACCCGCTGGCCGAGCTGGTCAAGATCGACCCCAAGTCGATCGGCGTCGGCCAGTACCAGCACGACCTGAGCGAGGTGAAGCTCTCGCGCTCGCTGGACGCCGTGGTCGAGGACTGCGTCAACGCGGTCGGTGTGGACGTCAACACCGCCTCCGCGCCGCTGCTGACCAGGGTCTCCGGCATCACCGGCACGCTCGCGGACAACATCGTCGCGCACCGGGACGCCAACGGCCCGTTCCGCACCCGCAAGGAGCTCAAGAACGTCGCCCGGCTCGGCCCGAAGGCCTTCGAGCAGTGCGCGGGCTTCCTGCGGATCCCGGACGGCGACGACCCGCTGGACGCCTCCGGGGTGCACCCGGAGGCCTACCCGGTGGTGCGCCGGATCCTGGCCGCGACCGGCGGGGAGCTGCGCGAGCTGATCGGCAACGGCAGCCGGCTGCGCGCGCTGCGGCCGAGCGACTTCGCCGACGGCACCTTCGGCGTCCCGACCGTCACCGACATCCTGGGCGAGCTGGACAAGCCGGGGCGCGACCCGCGTCCGGCGTTCCGCACCGCCACCTTCAAGGAGGGCGTCGACAAGATCGGCGACCTGGAGGTCGGCATGGTGCTGGAGGGCGTGGTGACCAATGTGGCCGCGTTCGGCGCCTTCGTCGACGTGGGTGTGCACCAGGACGGCCTGGTGCACGTCTCGGCGCTGTCGAAGAACTTCGTCAAGGACCCGCGCGAGGTGGTCAAGCCCGGAGACATCGTGACCGTCCGGGTCACCACGGTGGACGTGCCGCGCAAGCGGATCGGGCTCACCCTGCGGCTGGACGACGAGGTCGGCCGCGGTGGCGGCGAGGGCGGTCGGGGCGAGGGCGGGCGCGGCGGCGACCGGCAGGCGCGTCCGCCGCGCCAGGAGCGGCGCGGAGGCCAGGGGGGCCAGAGCGGTCAGGGTGGCGGCCAGGGCGGTCGTGGCCAGGGCGGCGGCGGTCAGGAGCGTCGGGACCGGGGTGGTTCCGGTGGCTCGGGCGGCTCGGGGTCGCTGGGCAACAGCGCCATGGCGGACGCGCTGCGCCGGGCCGGTCTGGCCGGCGGGGGCGGTTCGGACGACCGCCGCTCCGGGCGGCGCTGACACCCGGGGCGCCAGGACGTGGTGCAGTGGCCGGTGGACGTGCGTCCACCGGCCACCGCGGCCCTACCGGGGGTCAGACCAGCAGCTTGTCCTTGGCCCGCTGGTACTCCTCCTCGGTGATGGACCCGTCGGCCTTGAGCGCGGCGAGCTTCGCCAGGTCGTCGACGTGGCTGCGGCCCGTGCCCGCCTCCCCGGTGCCGCCCTCGCCGGGGGTACCGGCCGCGTCCCGGATGTACGCCTTGAACGCCGCGTCGGCCTTCTGGGCCTGGGCGACATCGCGTTCCCCCATGCTCTTGCCGCGCACGATCACGTACACCAGCACGCCGATCAGTGGCAGCAGGATCACCAGGATCATCCAGCCGGCCTTGGCCCAGCCGCCCATGTCGTGGCTGCGGAAGATGTCCGTGATGATCTTGAACAGCAGGAAGAACCAGAGGATCCAGAGGAACAGCTCCAGCATCGTCCAGAAGATGTTGAGCAGCGGGTAGTTGTCCATGACGGCTCCCGTCGGTGCGGGCCCGAGAGGGACCCGAGTCCCTTCGAGTCATATCACCGCGAATCGGGCGCCATGCTGCCGTACTGGGCCATTCCGGTGACCTTCGCGGCGCGGCGCGGCGAGCCTCCGAGCGTTGGTCCGACGGGCTCCTGGGCGCGGCCCGGCGGCCGTCGGGCCCGACTCAGCGCGGTCGTGACCGCAGCTCGACCGCCAGCGCGATCAGCTCGCCCCACCAGGCCTCGTGGCCGTCCAGCAGCAGCCGCCGGGCCTCGTCCGGCTCCACCGCCCGCACCTCGACGACCTGCTCGCCGTCGTCCGGGTTGGTCGGCACCGAGTCCACCGCCACGTCGGCCCAGCCCCAGAGCCACGCCTTCTCCGGGTGCGGCTGCCACGGCCGGTAGGGCACCGGGTCGTCGGTCACGCAGCGGTGCGCCCCCAGCCAGACCGGCTCGCCGAGCAGCCGGGCGCCGGCCTCCTCGCGCAGCTCGCGGACCAGGCAGGAGTCCACGGACTCGTTGTGCTCGCGGGTGCCGCCGGGCAGGAACCAGTGGTTCCGGTCGTCACGGCAGAGCACCACCCGGTCGCCGTCGGTGAAGCCCACCAGGTGGATGTTGGTGACCAGCTCGTCCGGCGGCAGGACGGTCGAGAACTGCGCGTCGTAGCGGCCCCAGGCCCAGTACTGCGGGGCGTGCAGGGCGGGGAAGAGCGCAGCCAGCTCGGTGGCCCGGGACGCGTCACCGGGCCGGGGCGGTCTGGGGATCGACGGCGCCCCGGCCGTCCCGGTCGCCCCGGCCCCATTGGTCGCCCCGGCCGTATCGGTGACAGCGCCGACAGCTGTGACAGCGGCGGCATCGGCCGTCCCGGCCGCATCGGTGGCATGGCTGGCATCGGTGGTATCGGTCATTCGGTGATCGTAGTCCCGGCCGGACGCAGCAGGGGGGTGGTCTGATGAGCCAGGGTCAGCTCCGCGGCGTCGATCGCCCGGGGCCGGCGCGGGACCTTCGCCTCCAGCGGCTGCCGCACCCAACTGCCAAGCGAGATCTCGGCGGTGATGCCCGGGCCGAAGCCCGCGATCAGCCCCTGGGTGCCGTCCTCGACCCCGCCCTCCTCGAACATCCGGGCCAGCGCGTCGAAGACCACGGCGCTGGCGATGTTGCCGCGCTCGGTGAGCGTGGCACGGGAGAACCGGAACGCGGCCGGCTCCAGGTTGAGGAAGGTGCAGAGGTCGTCGAGGATCCGCGGGCCGCCCGCGTGCACGATGTAGAAGCCGAGGCCGGAGACGTCCCAGGCGTGGTCGGTGGCCAGGGCGCGCAGGGCTGGGGCGAGCATCTCCATGGTGCCTGGCACGCGCTTGTCGAGCTGGAAGTGGAAGCCGGTGTCCTTTACCCCGTAGGAGATCCAGTGCTCGGTGTCCGGGACGAGGTGCGAGCCGTTCCGCTCCAGGTGGACGCCGGTGCCGCCGTGGCCGCGCAGCACGACGGCGGCGATCGCGTCGCCGAACAGCCCGTTGGAGAGCAGCGAGCCGACGCCGAGGTCGGTGGGCTGGTAGCAGAGCGAGCAGAACTCGCAGGCGACGATGAGCACGTTGGCGCCGGGGTAGGCGCGGCAGAAGTCGTGCGCCCGGTTGACGGCGGCGCCGCCGGCCGCGCAGCCGAGCTGGGCGATCGGCAGCTGGCGGGTGTCGGAGCGGAACCCCATGCTGTTGATCAGCCAGGCGGTCAGCGAGGGCATCATGAAGCCGGTGCAGGACACGTAGAGGATGAGGTCGATGTCCTGGGCCGTGAGGTCGGCGTGGCCGAGGGCGCGCTCGACCACCTCGGGGACGCGGCGTTTGGCCTCCCGCTCGTAGACGGCGTTGCGCGCGGTGAAGCCGGGGTGGCGGAGGGTCTCCTCGATGGGCTGGACCAGGTGCCTGGTCCGCACCCCGGTGTTCTCGATCAGCCGCAGGGCGAGCCCGAGTTGCGGGTGGTCGGCGTGCAGGGTGCGCGCCAGGTCGAGGGTCTGGTCGAGCGTGATGACGTGCTCGGGGACGGCGACGGCGGGGCGGCAGAGCGTTGGCATGGCGGGGTCTCCGATGGGCAGGTGGCCTGGGGGCAGGTGGCCTGTTGGCAGGGTTCCTGCGGGCAGGCGGTCTGCGGCTGGGGGCGGTCGTCACCAGGCGACGGGCAGGGTCCGCGGGTAGCGCCAGATCGAGCCGGTCCGCCAGTCCAGCGCCTCCGGCGGCACGGCGAGCCGGAGCCCCGGGAACCGGTTCAGCAGGGTGCCGATGGCCACCTGGAGCTCCATCCGGGCCAGATGGGAGCCGAGGCAGTGGTGGGTGCCGTAGCCGAAGGTCATATGGGTGGGGGCGCCCCGGTCGAGGTCGAGCTCGTCGGGCCGCTCGTACACCGCCGGGTCGCGGTTGGCGGCCAGGTAGGAGACGTGCACCGGCTCGCCGGCCCGGATCAGCACGCCGCCGAGCTCGACGTCCTCGGTGGCGACCCGGGCGATGCCCACGCCCTGGCGGAACGGGATGAAGCGGAGCAACTCCTCCAGGGCGCGCGGCAGCATCTCGGGCTGGGCGCGGAGTTTGGCGAGCTGCTCGGGGTGGGTGAGCAGGGTGTAGGTGATGTTGGACAGCTCGTAGGTGCTGGTGTCGTGGCCGGTGACCAGCAGGACCATGGCCATCACGGCGAGTTCGTCGTCGTCCAGCAGCTCGGCGCCGTCGCGGGCGGTGGCGAGAGCGCTGATGAGGTCCTCGCCGGGATCACGGCGGCGGGCGGCGGTGAGCTCGGCGAAGTAGGCGCGCAGCGCGGTCTTGGCGTTGACCTGGCCGGCGCCGCTGTTCGGCCCCATCGCCATCATCGCGACGGCGTGGCCGCGGAGTTCGGTGCGGTCCTCGGCGGGGATGTCGAGCAGCTCGCAGATGGTGGTGAGCGGGAGCCGGGCGGAGAGGTGGGCGACGAGGTCGGCCGGGGCGCCGTGCTCGGTCATCTCGTCGAGGTAGCCGTCGACGACGCGCTGGGTGTGCGCGCGCATCCGCTCGACCTGGCGGTTGGTGAACCCCTGGGCGACGAGGCGGCGCAGCCGGTTGTGGGCCGGCGGGTCCATGAGGTTGATGGACTCGACCTGGGCGATCGGGGCGGGCGTCATCCGGGGCAGGTCCCGGCCGATGCCCGCGGCGCGGCTGAACCGGCGGTCGGTGGTGACCACGCGGACGTCCTCGTAGCGGGTGGCCAGCCAGGCCTCGCCCTCGCCGTGCGGCAGGCGGATTCTGGCGATCGGCTCCTCGGTGAGCAGTCGCTTGAGGAGGGGGTCGAACTCCAGGCCGTCGGTGTGGTTGAAGGGGCAGTCCCACACGGATGCGGAGGAGGGAGTCACGGGCTGATCCAGGGGCCGGGTTCTGCCGCCCGACCGGGATCGTTCGGGCGCGGACGTGCTGATGTTCCCCCATCCGGCGGCGAAAATGGCGTCATGGGCGATCTTTCCCTCGATCGAGGGAGATAGACGATTGTCATGCCATATGGGCGAGTTGGACCTCCAGGAGGTGCCGCAAAAGTCCTGGGCCCGCCGGTCGGCACCGCGGTACGCTGCGCGCCGCATCGACGATCAAGGAGTGCCCGGGCGGGAGTTCGGGCGCGAGGGGGAGAGCGACATGGACGGGACGGCGAGACGCGGGACGGACGAGCCGGAGAACGGTGCGGCGGAGGTGGTCACGCCGGGCGCCTCCGGGTCGTCCGGCCGTCGCCGTGCCCTGGTGATCGCCGGTGGCGCGGTCGTGGCGCTGGGGGCGGTCGCCGTCGGCGCCGTGGTGCTGCTCGGCGGGGACGACGACCAAGTGGTGGAGCAGACGCTGTGCGGCCTCCCGCGGGCGGCCGGTACGCCGCTCGACGCCCTGCTGCCCAAGGGGAGGGCGGGGACGGAGGAGCAGCGGGAGACGCGCGGCGACGGCAACGG
The DNA here is from genome assembly GCF_000718025.1 of Kitasatospora purpeofusca. Classification (GTDB taxonomy): domain Bacteria; phylum Actinomycetota; class Actinomycetes; order Streptomycetales; family Streptomycetaceae; genus Kitasatospora; species Kitasatospora purpeofusca. The sequence continues at coordinate 139,064 of NZ_JODS01000001.1, read as the reverse complement.
GAGCAGCGTTCGGACCTGCACGATCACGGTGGACGACGCGGAGGCCGTGGTCGTCCGGGTAATGGCGACGAAGGCCGACTCCACGAGCAGCTCCGGAGGCCGGATGGGCGACTGGGTGGGGCGCGGTGTCGTGGCGAGCCGGGGCAGCGCCGCAGTGGCCGATCTCTGCAGGAGCGATCCCGGCCGGGTCGCGTTCGCCTCGGTGCTGGTGGGCCCGGGCCTGCTCGTCCCCAAGGCCGACGAGGCGGCGAACGAGAAGCAGGAGCGCGCGACGACGGAACTGGTGGAATCGGTGCGGGCGGCGCAGGGGCAGTCGCTCTGCGCCTGATCGCCGCTGTTGATCGCCGCTGTGCGGTTGTCGGCCCTGCCGCCCGGCGGCGTCAGCCCGCCGGGCGCGGGCCGACGCCGTGGAGCACGGTGTCCACGATCCTGGTCGCCAGCGCGTCCGGGTCGAGGGCCGTGGTCGTTCCCGCGGTGGTCGTTCCGGCGGTGGTCGTTCCCGCAGTGGCCGATCCTGCGGCGGCCGTTCCCGCGGTGGCCGGGCCGCAGCCGTGGGCCGGCTCCCCGTGCAGGACCTCGCCGATGAGGGCGTAGTAGACCCGCCGCACCCACTCCAGGTCGGCGTCCGCGGCGATCACGCCCTGCTCCTGGATCCGGCCGAGCAGTTCGACGCAGCGGCGGGCGACCTCCTCGTGGATCCGGGCGGCCGGCTCGCTCCCGGCGGCCGCCGGCCCGAGGGCGAAGCCCCAGGCGGCCTTCACCCGCAGCACATTGGCCGTCGCCCGGTGCAGCGCGACCAGCGGCGGCGCGGTCTCCGGGTGCCCGTCCTCGATCGCCTCGGCGAGCTTGGCCGCGGCCTCGGTGGCCAGCGCGTCGACCAGCGCCTGCCGGCTGGCGAAGCGGCGGTGCACGGTGGTGCGGGTGACCCCGGCGGCCTCCGCGATCTGCTCCATGGTCGCGCCCGGGTGCTCGGCCAGGACGCGTTCGGCCGCCGCGAGGATCGCGCGGACACTGCGTTCGGCGTCGGCGCGCAGCGGGCGCCCGGGCGTGCGGTTCATCTGTGTGCCTCCAGCTCTGGCGTACCCGGGAACGGTACAGCGGGGGATCGGCTCGCCTGCTAACTGAAACAGGGCTGTCGCAGCTCTTCTGTTATCCGATACTCTGATGTCACAGATCGTCTCATGGATCGATGGACAAGGGAGCACCACCGTGCGCACTGCCACCACTGCTCTGATCACCGGCGCGTCCTCCGGCCTCGGCGCCGAGTTCGCCGCCCAGCTCGCCGCGCGCGGCCACGACCTCGTCCTGGTCGCCCGCTCCGCCGACCGCCTGCACGACCTCGCCAAGCGCCTCGGCGAGGCCCACGGCGTCACCGCCCACGTCCTGGTCCAGGACCTCTCCGCTCCCGACGCCGCCCGCCGTGTCGGCGCCGAACTCGCCGACCGGGGCCTCGCCGTGGACCTCCTGGTCAACAACGCCGGCTTCGGCACCTGCGGCCCGTTCGAGACCATCGACGGGCAGCGCGACCACGACCAGCTGATGGTCAACGTGGTCGCCCTCGTCGACCTCACCCACGAGCTGCTGCCCGGCATGCTCGCGCGCGGCGGGGGTTCGGTGATCAACGTGTCCTCCACGGCGAGCTTCCAGCCCACCCCGTACCTCGCCGTCTACGGTGCCTCGAAGACCTTCGTGCTCAACTTCAGCCTCGCGCTGCGCCAGGAGTACCGGCGCCGCGGCATCCGCGTCCTGGCGTTCTGCCCCGGGCCGGTGGAGACCGAGTTCTTCAACGTCATCGGCACCCGGAAGGCGGCCGTCACGGGCAGCTTCGCGACGGTCGGGCCGGTCGTGCGGGCGGCGCTGCGGGCGCTCGACGCCGACCGCGCCTACGTGGTGCCGGGCTTCGCCAACCAGCTCAGCGCCCACCTCACCCCGCGCCGCCCGCGCACCCTGGTCGCCGCGATGGCCGAACGCCTCTCGCGCGGCGTCCGCGACGCCATGGCGGGCGGCAGCCGTAACCCGAGCGGTGAGCGGGTGGCCTGAACGGGTGATCTTCCTCCCTCGATCGGGTGTACGGCCGTTGCGCGGGCGGGCGGAGGGGAATCGACGCCGCGTCGGACGTTCCGGCACCGTTGAATCCGAGGAATCGCCATGCGCCTTCGTAACTCCCTGGTCGCCGCCGCCGGGGCCCTGCTGATCACCCTTGCCGTACCGACCTCCGCCCAGGCCGCCACCGGCGACTTCCTCTACAAGGTCGGTCCCGGAGTCCCGGCCGGGCTCGCCGACCCCAGGAGCCGCGAGTGCATCAACCTGTTCGGTGCCACCGAGGACCACCCGGCCTTCGCACCGGAGAACTTCACCACCTCCACGGCCACGGTCTTCCTCGACTTCGACTGCGACGGCGACACCTACTACGTCATGAACCCGGGCAAGAAGCTCGGCAACCGCCTGAAGCTGCGCTCGGTGATCTTCAGCTGACCGACCCGCCCCACCCCTCGGCCCGCCACCCCCGGCAGGCCGAGGGCTCCCGCCCGGCCCCCGACGCCCACCCCGGTGGCACGGGTCCCGTCGACTCGGAGGGTGGCCACCGTTCGCCCGCTCATCGGGGCGGTCACGTTGAGTGGTGTTGGGGGCGTGACGCAGAGGACTCCTACGCCGTGGTCCTCGCGGAGAGCTCGAGGCGCGACCGCCAGTCACGTCCTTCTGGAACGAAACTGCTGGTCGGGCTCAGTAGTGGCGGTAGTGCGAGGAATCAGAGCCCCGGCGGCGGTGTGACCTGGCAGACGACCACGAGTTCCAGGCGCGGGACGACGTAGTAGGAGAGCAGGCCGCCCGCGATGTCCAGGTAGCGCATCGGCTCCCCACTGCCCTGGTAGGAGGTGCCGTCCAGGTAGAGCGCTTCGGCGGCACGGACCAGTTCAGCGGCCCGATGTTCGACGGCCGCCAGGATGTCGGTCGGGGCTCCGGCGGTCACATGCTGTTCGCTGGGGAGGTACTCCCAGCTCCAGGTCACTCGTTCACCGCCGCATAGGCGGTGCGGTAGAACTCGGCGACGGCGGTGGCGTGTTCGCGACACTCGGCAAGGGTTGCGGCATGGTTCGCGAGATAGTTCGACCGGTGGTAGGCCCGGGCTGTCGCCGGGTGCCGCTCGATCTCCACCACCGCTGACCAGTGAGCTACGAACGAGCGGAGTGGCTGCACGCTCGCGGTCTCGATGGCCTCGGCCATCGCCTTGGTCTGTCCGTCGAGCATTTCCGGGAGGCGGTCTGCGGCAACCACGGCCAGGGCGGCTCTGAGTGCTGCCGGATTCTGCTCGGGCCGAGGGATCAGCTCGATTCCGTCGTGCACGGGCTGGCTCATGGCGGCCCTCCTCTCCTCCCGGGTGAGCCTACTCGGTGCCGACCGGTGGAGTGGTGCACGGTCCTCATGGGGCTTGCCGGTGCGGGGGTAATTCGCTTGACCTCGGTAGTCGGGGCGGATGCACTGTGGCTGGGCGCCACGGGAGGTGGTGCGGACGAGCCGGGGAGGCCGCAGTACCGATGGAGATCCGTGCCACGACCGAGCAGGACCGCGAGAAGTTCATCGCCACCATGCACTCGGCCTTCGGGCTGTTCCCCGGAACCACCACCGAGGACGGCGGCGGGGCCTGGTGGTCGGCGTTCGAGATGGACCGGGGACTGTTCGCCGTGGCGGACGACGGGCGGCCCGTCGGCACCGCTGCCGCGTACACCTTCGAGCTCACCCTGCCCGGGGGCGCCGTCGTCCCGGTCTCGGGTGTCACCGCCGTCGGCGTCGCGCCCACCCACCGGCGCCGGGGCGCGCTCACCGCGATGATGCGGCGCCAGCTCGCGGACGTCCGGGAGCGCGGCGAGTTCCTCTCGGTGCTGCTGGCCTCGGAGGCCGTGATCTACCGCCGCTTCGGCTACGGACCGGCGACGTGGACCAACCGGCTGACCGTGCCGCGCAGGCGGGCCGAGCTGATCACCCCGAGGGCGGGCGGCGAGGACACCGGTTCGGTCGAGCTGGTGCGGAGCGACGACTGCCAGGAGATCCTGGAGGACGTCTACGACCGCTACCGCCTCGCCCAGCCCGGTGCTCTCTCCCGCCCGCACCGTTGGTGGGCCCTGCGGGGCGGACAGCCCCCCATCTCCCCGGCGCCGCGCTACGTCGTGCTGCACCGGGACGCCGCCGGCGTCCCGGACGGCTACGCCAGCTACGCGCTCGGCGAGTTCGACCGCGTGAACAAGACGAGCACGCTGACCGTGGACGAGGTCATCGCCCTCGACGACACGGTGTTCACGACCCTGGCCCGGACGGTGCTCGGCCACGACCTGGTCGGCCAGATCGTGTTCAAGCACGTCCCGTCCTGGCACCCGCTGCGGTGGCAGCTGGAGGACATCCGCAGCGGTGAGACCAGCGCCGAGGAGGACTGGCTCTGGGTGCGACTGCTGGACGTGCCGCGCGCCCTGGCCGCACGAGGCTGGTACGCGGACGGGGAGCTGGTGCTCGACGTCGACGACGCCTTCCTCGGCGAGCGCAACCGCTACCTGCTGACCGTCCGGGACGGCAAGGCGGAGTGCGTGGAGACCGAGCGGGAGCCGGACCTGACCCTGGACGTCAGCGACCTCGGCTCGATCTACCTCGGCGGCACCACCCCGAGCACCCTGGTCCGCGCCGGCCGCATCGAGGCCCGCCATCCGGGCGCGGCGGCCGTGGCGGACACCCTCTTCCGCACCGAGCAGCCCCCGCACTGCCTGCACTGGTTCTGACGGGCGTTCGGGGAGCGCAGGAAGTCGGATCCGCCGACTTCCTGCGCTCCGTTCACCCCTGAGTCGTCTCCGCCCGCACCCACTCCAGGTAGGCGGCGCTGCTCGCCACCACCGGCACGGCGATCACCTCCGGCGTGTCGTACTCGTGCCGCTCGCCGATGAACTCCACCAGTGCGTCAGCCAGTTCGGCGCGCGTCTTGAAGTCGGTCCGCCACTCCGCCGCGTCCTGGACCTCGCCGTCCCACCAGTACACGGACTGGATCCGGTACACCTGCGCACAGGCGGCCAGCCGCGCCCGTACGACGTCCGCCGCCAGGATGCGCGCCTTCGTCTCCTCGTCGTGGGTCGTGGTCACCACGAGGAGCTCACTGTCGTTCGTTGCCATGACGGGAGAGCCTAACCACGGAGCGGAGCGCCGAGGGAGCACCGGAGCCCCGCGCTCGATAGGCTGCCCGCCCGGGATGTCCCTTCTTCACGACGCGACCACGGAGTGAACGCGATGCCTCTTGAGGGCGAGTACGAGCCGAGTCCGGCGCAGTGGATCCGCGACCAGGTCGAGCTGTACGAGAGTTCGGGCGGCACGCAGGGCACGACCCTCTGGGACACGGGCCTGCCGGTCGTCATCGTCACGATGCGCGGCGCGAAGAGCGGCAAGATCCGCAAGATCCCGGTGATGCGGGTGGAGCACGATGGGCGGTACGCGGCCGTGGCCTCGAAGGGCGGCTTCCCGGAGCACCCGGTCTGGTACTTCAACCTCAAGTCCGACCCGCACGTGGAGCTCCAGGACGGTCCCGCGCGCCAGGAGATGACGGCCCGCGAGGTCACGGGCGAGGAGAGGGCCGAGTGGTGGGAGCGCGCGGTCGCCGCGTACCCGGCGTACGCCGAGTACCAGGAGAAGACCGACCGGGTGATCCCGGTCTTCGTGCTGGAGCCCGGGCTCCGGTAGGCCCGGGTTCCGGGTTCACCCCAGCCGGCGTGCTTCGAGGAGGTAGGTGAAGGGGGTGTGCTGCTTGGGCGGCGTCGTGAATCCCGACGCCGCTTGGGACAGGCCGAGGAGAGCCCCCACGAGATCGGGTTGGTGCAGGGTCCAGGCGGCGCCCGCTCCGGCGAGGGCGAGCGATGCCAGGGGGCGGCCCCAGGCTCGACGGGTCCGGCGGAGTGCGGCGGCCTGGTCGGCGAGCGATTCCTTGCGATCGTTCAACAACTGCTTACGGTCTGCCAGGTGATCGATCCCTTCGAGCGCCCGGACGAAGACGCGCAACTCACGGGCGTACCTCTTGTAGTCGTCGCCGTACCGTTTCTTGAAGTCGAGGATCTCGTCGAGCGGCACCGGCGAGAGGTCGATGCCGACGTCCTCCAGGTCGCGGTGCACGGCGAAAGCGGTGGCGTGATTCGCTTCGGGCAGGTCACCCACCAGGTGCAGGCGGCTGTCGGCGATGCGCTGCTGGGCGACGAGGGCCAGCGCCATGAGGGCGGCCTCGCGGGCGGTGGGCGCCATCTCGACCATGTCCGGGCCGAGGTCAGGGCGCAGACGGGTCACCGCGCCGGACTGCAGCAGTTCGTCGATGCGTGGGGCCCGTATTTCCACGGGGCCGAAGTGGTCGGCGGTGATCGACCCGCTGAAGTCACCCGTCCTCGCGGCGTTCAGCGGCTCCTGGACCGTGCTCCGCCGAGTGTTCTGGGCAGCCTCCTGGACGAGCAGCGCACTGTCCGCGTCGAGCCAGGTGTCCGGCTCCAGGTTGTGCAGCAGCCCCCTGTCGTGCAGCGGACCGGCGAGCCGCTCCTCGCGGGCGACCGTCGTCCCGAAGTGGTGCTCGGGCAGCAGCAGGGCGAAGCCGTCGAAGTAGAGCAGCAGGCTCTTCATCCGCCCCACGGCGGCGTCGTCCCAGATCCAGCCCGGGTAGTAGTGCGCCAGCTCCAGCGGTGCTCCCTCGGTGCTCATGCGGCAATTCTGGCAGCGGGTCGTGATCGCAGGCGGGCTGTCGGGGAACCTGCCCGTGCCGATCCGAACGACAGAGTCCGCGTACGGCGGTAACCTACTCACTTACCCAGCGGGGGATGTGCCCAAGCCGTCCTGAAGTCGCCATTTCTGACACGCACCTGACGAAACGTCAGCCATGTGCGTTCGAGGGAGTACCTATGTCCCGGAGCCGCAAGCTCCACCGTCTCAGCAATCCCGATGCCAACGAGCGCCGCGCCCAGCGGATGCTGTTCCGGCACCTCCGCGACGACACCAATGCGAACCGCGGCCGGATGGCACGGCGGGTGCGCGAGCTCCAACTCCTGCTGGAGATGGACCCGATCGAGTTCGAGCAGCTGATAGCCCGGCTGATGGAGTCGATGGGCATGAAGGTCGAGCTGACCGCCCGGTCGAAGGACGGCGGGGTGGACGTGCGCGGCATCGACAGCGACCCGTTCCGGGGCGGGAATGTGATCGTGCAGGTCAAGCGCTACCGGGACACGGTGACCCCGTCGGTCGTGCGGGACCTCTTCGGAACGCTCCAGCACGACCGGGCGGCCACCAAGGCCGTGCTCGTCACCACCAGCAAGTTCGGCCCCAGCTCGCACCAGTTCGTCTCCGGCAAGCCGATCACGCTGATCAACGGCTCCGAGCTGGTCGGCCTGCTCAAGCACCACGGCTTCCACGAGATGTTCGCGCCCGCCTACGCGAGCGCCGCGGACGACGCGGCCGGCGGCGGGTCGGGCGACAGTGCGCCCGCGATCGACGTGGCCGCCGAGCCCGCGCGGCTCCTGCTGCACTGGACGGGGGAGGAGGAGTACGACATCGCCGCCCTGGTCTGCAAGGGCAACCGCGCGCTCTCCGACGACCACCTCGTCTTCTACAACAACGCCTCCACGCCGGACGGTTCGGTCCGCCTCGTCACCGGCTACGACGACGCCAACGCCTGCCTGATGGTCGACTTCGACGCGCTGCCCGCCGAGGCGGACCGGCTCGTCGTCATCGCCGCCGCCGACACCGAGAACCACCCCTCGGCCACCATGGCCGGGTTCGCCGGACCGGCGCTGATCCTCGAGGCGGGCGCCGACCAGGACGCGGCCGTCGTCCACCTCGCGGACGGGGCGGAGAGCAACATCGCCATGCGCCTCGGCCGCTTCGACCGCAGCGAGGCGGGGGACTGGGACTTCACCCCCGCCCTCGCGGGCTATCCGGGCGGCCTGCGGCAGGCGGTCGTGGCGTACGGCCTGGAGGTCACGGACGAGGAAGCGGTGGCTGCCGGGCAGTGACCGCGGGGCAGTGACCGCGGGGCAGTGACCGCTACCGGCCGCCGCGCAGGAAGTCGGCGAGGTCGACCTCCTGCGCGGCGGGCGTCGGAACGATCGTGCGTGACCCGATCGTTCGAACGGCATGACGGTAGTGGTGGCAGTGGTCATGGCGGCGGCCGTCCTGGTGACCGGTCTGGTCGCCCTGGCGGCGGTGGTGAGCAATCGCCGCAACGGCGGGCCGGAGGCCGGATCGGGATCCTCCGGTGGCTTCGGCATGTCGGTGTTCGAGGAACTGCACGCCCTTTTCCACGCGGGCAAGCGCGTCCAGGTCGAGCAGCGCCAGGCGCAGCTCGTCCTGCGCGACGACGACCACGCGACAGCCCCGCCCGGCCACGGTATCGACCTGGACGCGGGCACCGCGGTGGTGATCCGCAAGCGGGTGGCCGAGGAGGCGGCCGGGGGTCCGTCCGGCGGCTGAACGGGCACCCGGACCACTTATCGTCAGTTGGACGTTAAGTGTGTATGCTCGGCCGTGTGCGCCGCAGGGAACCGGCGTTCCGTGCGCGAGGGAGTGCCGAGGATGGATGAGGACCAACGGGCCGAGCTGCGGTACGAGCTGGGGGACCGGATCGACCGGCTGTGGGATCTTCTGGGGGGCGGCCGCGCTGTACGCCCTCGATCCGGCGTGGGCCGAGCGTTGGTGCGCGGAACTGGCCGAGCGGCCGCATGCGGTGCCGAAGCTTCCCATGGAGGAGCCCTTTGTGCTTCGGTCGCCCAAGCTTCGAGCGCGCAGGTCGACGATCGCAGCCCGGGCGAAGACCGCCGAGCGGGCCGCCCGCACCGAGCGCCCGCCGGTCCGGCTGCCCGCCGCGTTCGTGAGCTCAACCCGGTCGGTCGATTCGTGCGGCGCGTGCCGGGTGCGGCGGCGCACACCGAGGGAGTTTCCGCGTTTCAGGCTGCTCGACCGGTAGTGCCGGGGCGAGCAGGATCGATGAATGCGAAAGGACGTCCGGACCGCGACCACGGGCCGCGGTCCGGAGGGCCGACTCGCGGTCGGTCGGTCACCACGCCGCCTCGCGGTAGTCCTTGAGGAAGACCCCCGAGACCGGGGAGCCCGCCTCGCCGCGGACGACGGGGTCGTAGACGCGGGCGGCGCCGTCGACGATGTCGAGCGGGGTGCGGAAGCCGGTGGCGGCGATCCGGGCCTTTCGGGGGGCCGGGTTCTCGTCGGTGATCCAGCCGGTGTCGACGGCGCACATGTGCACGCCCTGGGTGGCGAGTTCGGCCGCGCTGGTGCGGGTGAGCATGTTGAGCGCGGCCTTGGCCATATTGGTGTGCGGGTGGCCGGCGGTTTTGTTGCGGACGGCGAACCGGCCCTCCACGGCCGTGACGTTGACGATGTAGCGGCGCGGGTGCGGGGAGGCGAGCAGCAGTGGCAGCAACCGGTCGCAGAGCAGGGCCGGGGCGAGCGCGTTGACGAGCTGGACCTCCAGGACCTCGGTGGGGTCGAGCGAACCGAGGCGTGCGGACCAGGAGTTGGTGTCCGCGAGGTCCGGCAGCAGGCCGGCCTCGTCGGCCCCGAGCGGGATCGGAAGCGTGATCGGGAGCGGCCCCGGGAGCGGTGACGGTGACGGAGCCAGGGCGGCCGTCGGCCGGAAGCCGGGCGCATGCGTGATGCTCGCGGCGTCGCCCGAGGGCAGGGCGGACCGCTCGCCGGCGGTCAGCAGCGCGTAGGACTCGGGCGGGCGGCGCAGGGTCTGCGCGGCGTTGTTGACCAGAATGTCCAACGGCCGCCCGTCGGCGCGCAGTTGCTCGGTGAGGCCGAGGACCTGGCGCGGGTCGCGCAGGTCGATGCCGATGACGGTGAGCCGGTCCCACCAGGCGGCGCTGCCCTCGGCGGCCCGGAAGCGGCGTACGGTGTCGTGCGGGAAGCGGCTGGTGACGAGCAGCTCGGCGCCGTCGCGCAGCATCATCAGGGCCAGCTGGAAGCCGATCTTCACTCGGCCGCCGGTGAGCAGCGCGCGGCGGCCCCGGAGGTCGGTGGAGAGTGCGCGGCGGGCGGTGTTGTCGGCCGCGCAGGGGCGGCAGAGCATGTGGTAGAACGCGTCCACCTCGCGGTAGCGCTGTTTGCAGACGTAGCAGCGGCGGCCGCCGCGGAGTTCGCCGAGCGGTGCGGGGTGGGCGGTTGCGGGGCGGCCCGTTGCGGGGCCGACGGGTACGGCGGCGAGCGGGGCGTCCTCGCGGCGGTCCGGGGCGCCGGTGGCGGTGGCGGCGAGCAGACGGGCGTCGGCGGCCAGGATCTCGGCGCGCTCCTCCTGACGGCGCTGCTTGCGGCTCTCGCGGTGGAAGGAGCTGAGTTGTCGCTCGGCGTGCAGCCGGGTGAGGTCGCCGGTGGGCAGTGCGCGCAGGCGGCCGAGGGTGCGGCTGAACGCGGCCAGTTCCTCGGCGGTGATCTCCCCGGTCGTGGTGCCCGTGTCGTCCCGGACTGTCATGTCCGCCCCCTCGCGTGCCTGTTCACCTGCGTCGGAGCCGCTGGTGGGCGGCCCCGGTGATGGGGGGACTGTAGTGGACCGTCCGCGAACGCGCGCTCGAATAACGCCGCACCGGCGGCCCGTGGGGGTGGGGCCGCCGGTGCGGGTGCGGATGGGGCTGTTCGGCCGGGGTGTTCGGCCGGAGTCGCCCGGCCGGGGTTGCTCAGCCGGCGTACTGGGCGAAGATCTTGGCGAACTCGTAGGGCTGCTGCGGGATGTTGGTGCACTTGAAGAGGCCGCCGGTGCAGGCGTTGGCGTCCCGGGTGGCGTCCCAGAAGGCCAGCTCGCCGAGGTGGTGCTGACGGGCGAAGGCGACCAGCTGCTGGGCGTCGGCCTGGTTGTAGACCTGGTGGTCGTCGTTCTCGCCGATCATCGGGGTGACGCCGACCGCCGACCACAGCTGGGCGTCGCTCTTGGCCGGGTACAGGGCCTTGAGCTGGCCGTACAGGGACTGCGCGGCCTGGACGGCGGCGTCGCCGTAGTCCGCGCCGGAGCGGTAGTAGTCCATCGCCATGATGTTGACGAGGTCGACGTCCACGCCCGCGTCGCGGGCCGAGCGGACGATGGCGACGCCCTCGGTGGTGAGGCCCTCCGGGAGGACCGGCAGGGTGAAGGAGACCTTCAGCCCCGGGTTGGCCTTCTGCAGCTTGGCGAGGGCGGCGGAGCGGCGGTCGTTGGCGGCGGTGTCGGCGATCGCGGCGCCCTCGATGTCGAAGTCCACGTAGCGCAGGTTGTAGGCCTTCACGACGGCGTCGTACTCGGCGAACAGCGAGTCCACGGTGGTGCAGGCCGCGGCGAGTTCGGTGCCGCTCGCGCCGCCGAAGGAGAGCTTGACGTCGCCGCCGGCCGCGCGCAGCGCGTCGATCTGGTCCTTGGCCCAGCCGGTGCGCGGGTCGTAGGCGTTGAACCAGCTGGCCTTGCAGCCGACGCCGGTGACGAAGCCCATGGTGAAGGCCTTGAGGTTGCCGGACTTGGCCATCGCGGGCAGCGAGGGGGTCGGCCAGGCGCCCATGTCGATGTACGGGGCCACCGGGAGCGCCACGTTGGGCGCGGGGGTGGTGGGCGGCGCGGTCGTGGGCGGGGTGGTGGTCGGGGGCGTCGTGGTCGGCGGGGCGGTGGTGGGCGGCGGGGTGGTCGGGTTGCCGCCGGGGCCGGACAGCGCGACGTCGTCGGCGAGGTAGCCGCCCTGGCCGTACCAGCCGTGCAGGTAGACGTTGACGCTGGTGGTGGCCGCGCCGGTGGTGAAAGTGGCGGTCAGCTGCTGCCAGCTGCTGCCGCCGGGCGTCCAGACGGCCGGGTCGGTGACCCCGCTGCCGGTCGCGCCGAGGTACACGTACTGGCCCTTGACCCAGGCACTCAGCGTGTAGGTGGTGTTGGGCTTCACGGCGACGCTCTGGCCGCACTGCGCGGTGTCGGAGCTGCCGACGGCGCCGCTCAGCGCGTAGGAGCCGCCGTGCGCGCCGGAGTTGACCACGCTGCCGGTGGTGCCGGAACAGCTCCAGGGGCCGAGCGAGCCGCTCTCGAACCCGGGGTTGGCGAGCAGGTTGCCGTCGGCGGCGCCGGCGTTCCCGGCGATCGTGGCCAGGCCGCCGCCCGCGAGGACGACGGCGGCGGTGAGGCCGAGCAGCTTGGAGCGGACCGCCGGGCGGCGGTGCCGGGCAGGGGTGTCGTGGGGCGCGCGTGGCATGGGGGTGCCTCTCGGGAACGAGGCCTGCCACCGGCCTCGCGCGGTGGGGAGGAGGCGCGGGGGCGGGTGACGGCGGAAGGTGGTCCGGGTGGGGGAGGTGCGCGGTGCTGAGGACCAAGCTGGACTAGACCACCTGGGCACGTCAAGAACCTTCGGGGCATCAAAGCAGGCTCCCGGCACGCCTTACGCGGACGTTAAGGTTCCGGCGGGAGGATGCCGGTGGGCGTACGGTCGCCGGCCGGGCGGTGCTCGCGCCGTCGGCCGGAAGAAGGGGGAGGGCATGGTGCTGCTGACACTGACCGGCGGTGCGGGAGCGGGCAAGACGACACTGGCCGCGGCGCTCGTGGCGGCCGCGGCGGAGGAGCCGGTCCGGGTCCTGCACGGCGACGACTACTGGTACGCCGAACCGGGGCGGGGCGTGTGGGCGCCCGACGAGACCGGGACGCCCCGGCTGGACGTCGGCGATCCGTGCTCGATCGACGGCGAGCGGCTGGACGCCGACCTCGCTGCGGCGCTCGACGCCGTCCCGGTGGTGATCGTCGAGGGCCTCTTCGCCCGCCGGGTGTCCTCGCCGCGCGCCCGCCCCCGACTGGACGTGTTCGTTGACGTGGCGGCGGACCTCCGGCTGGCCCGCAAGATCGAACGCAAGTGCGTCGCGGGCGGCTTCCCGCTCGCGGTGCTGCTGCGGAACTACGTCGAGCACCGGCGGGACGCGCACGAGCGCCACATCGAGCCGCTGCGGGCCGACTGCGGCCTGACCGTCGACGGCACCCTGGCGCCGGAGGAACTGGCGCGGCGGATCTGGACGGCCGCCGGTGCCGCGGCGCTCGCGCGGCGGGGCTGATGCGTGGATCGGCGGCGGGGCACCGGCCCGGCGCGGCGGTGTCGCTTGACCTCGAGTGCACTCCAAGGGGCAGGCTGGTGCCCGTTGATCCGGTCGCACGTCGGCGCCACGGGGGCCGACACCAGTGAGGAGTACGTCATGCGCAACGCCACGCTCGGCAGCGAGGGTCCCGAGGTCGGGGTCGTCGGCCTCGGCTGCATGGGGATGACCTGGGCCTACGACGTCCACAACCGGGACGACGAGACCTCGGTGCGGGTGATCCGGCAGGCGCTCGACCTCGGGGTCACGCTGATCGACACCTCCGACATCTACGGCCCGTACAGCAACGAGGAGGTGGTCGGCGCCGCGCTGGCCGGTCCGTACCGGGAGCGGGCGGTGCTCGCCACCAAGGTGGGCCTGGTGCCGGGCACGGGTGAGGAGCGGGTGCTGCGCAACGGCCGGCCCGAGCACATCCGGCGGGCGATCGACGACAGCCTGCACCGGCTCGGTACCGACCACGTCGACCTGTACCAGTTGCACCGGGTCGACCCGGAGGTGCCGATCGAGGAGTCCTGGGGCGCGCTCGCCGAGGCGGTGGCGGCCGGCAAGGCGCGCCGGATCGGGCTGTCCGAGGTGGGCGTCGAGGAGATCGAGCGGGCGCGGGCCGTCCACCCGGTGGCCTCGGTGCAGAACGAACTGTCGCTGTGGACCAGGGACTCGCTGGCCGAGGTGCTGCCCTACACCGAGGAGCACGGGATCGCGTTCCTGCCGTTCTCGCCGCTCGGCCGGGGCTTCCTGACCGGCGGCATCGCCTCCTTCGACGAGCTGCCGGCCGACGACTTCCGCCGTGGGCTGCCGCGCTTCCAGCAGGACGCGCTGAAGGCGAACCTGGCGCTGGTGGAGCGGGTGCGGGCGGTCGCGGCGCGGGTCGGCGCGACGCCCGCGCAGGTGGCGCTCGCCTGGGTGGTCGCGCAGGGGCGGTACGTGCTGCCGATCCCGGGCACCAAGACGCCCAAGTACCTGGCGGAGAACGCGGCGGCGGCCGAGCTGGTGCTGTCGCCGGCGGACCTCGCCGAGCTGGACGCGCTGCCGGCGCCCTCGGGCGACCGGTACTGAGCGGGGCGCTGCCGGACGGAGCGCCACGGGGCGGAACGCTACCGGGCGGGGCGGCGCTCCTGCACCCAGATCTGCTTGCGCCCGGTCTCGCCCGGTGCCCGCACCTGTGCGTCGATCTCGCGGTCGAGGCGGAAGCCGAGCCGTCGGGCCACCGCGGCGCTGGCGGCGTTCGCCGGGTCGCAGTGGATCTCGACCCGGTGGATGCCGGGCAGGGCGAACGCCGCCTCGGTGAGGGCCCGGGCGGCGGTGGTGGCGATGCCCCGGCCGACGTGGTCGGTGCCGACCCAGTAGCCGATCTCCAGCGCGCCCGGCCCGATCCGGCGGTGCAGGCCGAACGAGCCGATCACCCGGCCGGGTTCGGCGTCCAGGCCGACCAGGTAGATGAAGTCGGTGCCGGCGTCCCAGGCGGCGGCACCGGCCTCGGTCAGCTCGGCGGTGCGGGCGACGGTGGGGGCCTCGGCGGCCCACTCCAGCCAGGGGCGCAGATGGTCCAGATTGGCCCGGACGGCGGCGTTGAGGGCGAGGCTCTGGGCGGCGGAACGGCGGCGCAGGGTGATCCCCTCGGCCGGCCGCAGCAGTTCGGGCGGCCGGCCGAGGGTGGGTGTACTGAGGGTGGGCCCGTCGGGCACGGGCGCGTCGGGCGTACCGGGCGCGGGCGCGCCGGGCGAAGGCGAGGCGGACGGAGGCGAGGAGGACGGAGGCGCGGACGACGAGAGGGAACCGGACGCGCCCCCGCACGGCGATGGCATGACGTGATTCATGACAGCGATTATGTCGACGTCCTGTATCCGTCACCACCGCCCGTCGCCGCTTACCGGGCCGTCCGGGGGCGCGTCAGAGCTGGATCAGCACCTCGTCGAGCTCCTTGCGCCGCAGGTCCGGTACGCGCGCCCCCTCCGCGGGGTACCCCACCGGGATGACGTACGCGGCCCGTTCCTCCTGCGGCCGTTCGCACACCTCGTTGAGGAACTTCATCGGGCTCGGCGTGTGGGTGAGCGTGGCCAGCCCCGCCTGGTGCAGCGTGGCGAGCAGCAGGCCGACCGCGATGCCCACCGACTCCTTGGTGTAGTACGGGCGCGGCGAGTGCGGGCCCTTGTGCACCTCGAAGACCACGATCACGGCCGGGGCGTCCTCCAGGAAGGGCTTCTCCCAGTCGGTGCCGATCGGCGCCAGTGCGGCCAGCCACTCCTCGGAGGCCCGGTGCGCGTAGAACTCGCGCTCCTCGGCCTCGGCGGCCTCCCGCAGTCGGCGCTTGCGCTCCGGATCGGTGATCACCACGAACCGCCAGGGCTGGACGTGCGCGCCGCTCGGCGCGGTGTTGGCGGTGCGGATCGCCCACTCCACCACACCGTCCGGGATCGGCCGGGTCGAGTAGTCGCGGACGGTCCGGCGCTGCGCCATCACGTCGTGGAAGGACCTGCTGCGTGCCTCCGCCTCGTGGGCGGGCACGGTCATGGGGGTGAGCGGGACACTCGGGTAGGGCGTCCCCGCCACCGCGCTGTCGAGCGCTGTGCTGTCAACCATGGGCGACAGCACAGCACATGACGGCGGGCCGGGGAAGAGGTCTGGACCTCCTCCCCGGCCCGCAGTGCTCACGGATTCCGGGCTACAGCTCGGCGACCCGCCCGCCGCCGACCTCGATCCGCCGGTTCACCGCCACCGTGTCCAGCATCCGCCGGTCGTGCGTGACCAGCAGCAGCGTGCCGGTGTACGAGGCGAGCGCCGACTCCAACTGCTCGATGGCCGCCAGGTCCAGGTGGTTGGTGGGCTCGTCCAGCACCAGCAGGTTCACCCCGCGCGCCTGGAGCAGCGCGAGCGCCGCCCTGGTCCGCTCGCCGGGGGAGAGGGTGTCCGCGGGGCGCAGCACGTGCACCGCCTTCAGCCCGAACTTCGCCAGCAGGGTGCGGACCTCGTCCGGCGCGAGCTCCGGGACGGCGGCGGCGAACGCCTCCAGCAGCGGCTCCCCGCCGAGGAACAGCCCGCGCGCCTGGTCCACCTCGCCGACGACCACGCCGGAGCCCAGCGCCGCGCTGCCGGAGTCGAGTTCGAGCCGGCCCAGCAGGGCGGCCAGCAGCGTGGACTTGCCCGCGCCGTTGGCACCGGTGATGGCGACCCGGTCCGCCCAGTCGATCTGCAGGTCCACCGGGCCGAGCACGAAGTCGCCGCGCCGGGCGGTGGCCCCGCGCAGGGTGGCGACCACCGAGCCGGAGCGCGGCGCGGCGGCGATCTCCATCCGCAGCTCCCACTCCTTGCGGGGCTCCTCGACCGTGTCCAGCCGCTCGATCATCCGCTGGGTCTGCCGGGCCTTGGCGGCCTGCTTCTCGGTGGACTCGGTGCGCATCGCGCGCCCGATCTTGTCGTTGTCGCTGGACTTGCGGCGGGCGTTGCGGACGCCGTTCTCCATCCAGCCGCGCTGCATCCGGGCCCGGGCCTCCAGGCCCGCCTTGGTGTCGGCGTACTCCTCGTAGTCCTCGCGGGCGTGCCGGCGGGCCGTGGCGCGCTCCTCGAGGTACGCCTCGTAGCCGCCGCCGAACAGGTTGACCTGGTTCTGGTGCAGGTCGAGCTCCAGCACCTTGGTCACCGTGCGGGCCAGGAACTCGCGGTCGTGGCTGATCACCACGGTGCCGGCGCGCAGGCCCTTGACGAAGGACTCCAGCCGCTCCAGGCCGTCCAGGTCGAGGTCGTTGGTGGGCTCGTCGAGCAGGAAGACGTCGTAGCGGGAGAGCAGCAGCGAGGCGAGGCCGGCCCGGGCGGCCTGGCCGCCCGAGAGCGCGGTCATCGGCAGGTCCAGGGAGATCCTGAGGCCGAGCGAGTCGGCGACCTCCTCGGCCCGGTCCTCCAGGTCGGCGCCGCCGAGCTCCAGCCAGCGGTCCAGGCTCTCCGCGTAGGCGTCGTCGGCACCGGGCGTGCCGTCGACCAGGCCCTGGGTGGCCTCGTCCAGCGCGGCCTGCGCGGCGGACACGCCGGTGCGGCGGGCCAGGAAGTCGCGGACCGACTCGTCGGCGCGGCGCTCCGGCTCCTGCGGGAGGTGGCCGACGTTGGCGGAGGCGGGGCTGAGCCGCCGCGAACCGCCCTCCGGGGTGTCCAGGCCGGCCAGCAGGCGCAGCAGGGTCGACTTGCCGGCCCCGTTCACGCCGACCAGGCCGATCACGTCGCCGGGGGCGACGACCAGGTCCAGGCCGGAGAAGAGGGTGCGCTCGCCGTGGCCGGCGGCGAGGTCCTTGACGACGAGTGTGGCGCTCATGATGTCGTCGATTCTAGGCGGGTCGGGGAGCGCACCGGGCGGGTGCCGCCGGAGGTGCCGTCGCCAGTGCCGTCGTCAGTGCCGCCGGAAACGCCGCCGGGGGCGGTGGCACGCGCGGTGCCACCGCCCCCGGTGGGAGTTCAGCGGGTGACCGGGGTCACTTGCTCTTCTTGGAGAAGTACTCCAGCGCGTGCTGGGCGACGTCGTCCAGGTACGGGCCGGCCTCCCAGGTGTTGTCGGAGCCGCCGATGGAGGTGTCCGACACCAGCACCTGCTTGCCGTCCTTGGTGGTGAACCAGCCGCCGCCGCTGTCGCCGCCGCTGCCGTTGCAGCCGGTCATCAGCATGGTCGGGCGGGACGGGTCCATCGAGCGGCGGGCCGGCTTGCCGGCCTCGCAGTGCTCCAGCTCCATGCCGTCGAACGGCTTGGCGGCCGGGTAGCCGTAGGTGCTGACCGAGGCGATCTGCTCACGCGGGGCGTTGAACCAGACCGGCACCGAGCCGCCGACGACCTCCTCCAGGGACTTGGCGCTGCCGTCCGGGTTGGCGACCCTGAGGATGCCGAAGTCGTACTGGCTCCACGGGCCGCCGTTCTCCGGGTCGGCCTCGGCCGTCCACTGCGGGGCGACCATGCCCGCGACGGCGCCCCACTCGCCGTACGGCTCGGCGTCGGCGAGGGTGCCCTGCTTGCCGGCGCTCACCGCGCCGCTGCTGTTGAAGGCCGGGGCGAAGGTGATGTTGGTGTGGTACTTGCCGCCCTTGCCGCCGTGCAGGCAGTGGCTGGCGGTCCAGACGAGGTTGCTCTTCCCCGGGTTGGCGGGGTCGGAGACGACCGTGCCGGAGCAGACGTAGTCCTGCTTGCCGTCCTGGAAGAACAGCTTGCCGTTGACGTGGGCCGGCTTGGCGAACGGGTGCGGGAGGGGCTTCATCTCGACCAGCTTCGGCTGCGGGTCGTTCTGGCTGCCGCCGCCGTTGCCACCGGTGCCGCCACCGGTACCGCCGCTGCCGCCCGGCTGGGTGGGGGCGGTGGTGGTGGGCTGCGCCGCGGTCGGCTGCGCCGGCGGCGGGGTGGTCGGCTGCGCCGGCGCGGCACTCGTCGGCTGCGCGGTGGCCGGCGCGGTCGGCTGGCTGCCCGGGCCCGGCTTGTAGGGCTTGGCCTTGAGGATCTTCTGCAGGTCCCAGAAGCCCTTCACGGCCGGGGAGACGACGTTCTGCTGGGCCCACTTGTCCCAGTCGTCGAAGCTCCACTTCTTCAGCTCGTCGGCCGTCGGCAGCTTGATCGGCGGCAGGCCGCCCGGCTTGTCGGTCGCGCCGGCGGTGGTCGCGGCGGTCGTCCCGCCCGGAGCCCCGGCGGTCGGCGCGGCGGCCGGGTCGCTGTTGTCCGGGCCGCACGCGGTCGCGACGACCATCGTCAGAGCGACGACGGAGGCGCCCAGCGCGGCACGCGTCGCCCGGGATATCGATGACATGATGTTCGGTTCCCCCTGTGAATGCACGCCACGGATGTGAGTGCCCGCCACGGACCGTGCGGCGGACGGGCCGCGGGTGTGGCGGGAGTGGCAGGGGAGGAGTCTGCCATGTGCGGCGGACGGCTTCCGGCAGTCGGCCGTTCCGGGACGGGGCTGTCACCGGATCGGCACGCGATCGGCACCGAAAAAACCGGTTGCACACCACCCCGGCGCCTTCGTAGCGTGATCCTCGCCACCCGCCAGAACAGGAGAAGGCCGTTGCTCTACTGAGGTCCCGAGACACCGCCCCCGCCGCGCCGCAGCGCCTTCGCTGCCCTGCCGCAGCCCCAGTGCTGCCCGCGCGGTCCGTGAGTGTGCGAGTGCCCGACCTCAGTGGTGAGCCGGCCCGGCGTCCCCCGTCGCTCTGACGACCCGAGCCCCGTTCCGGCCCCCTTCCCGGTCCCGCCCGCACCCGCGGTGTCTCCCCGTGCCGTCCCACGACCACGTCCGGTGACCGGCCGCGTCCGGCAGACCCTCGGGAGGCCTCCATGGCACAACCCACCACCTCGCTCCTCTGCACCGACCTCTCCTTCGACTGGCCGGACGGCAGGCCCGTCCTCGACGGCTTCCACCTCGCCGTCGGCCCCGGCCGCACCGGGCTGATCGGGCTCAACGGCGCGGGCAAGTCCACCCTGCTCCGCCTGCTCGCGGGCGAACTCACGCCCACCTCAGGCACCGTGAGGGTGGGCGGCGAGATCGGCTACCTCCCGCAGGGGCTGACCCTGGACACCGGCCTGCGGGTCGACGAGGCGCTCGGCGTCCGGGCCGCGCGCGAGGCCCTGCACGCCGTCGAGGCCGGATCCACCGACCAGCGCCACTTCGACGCGATCGGCGACGACTGGGACGTCGAGGAGCGCGCCCGCGCCCTTCTCGAGCGGCTCGGCCTGCGCAGGCTCGGCCTCGACCGCACCACCGGCGAACTCTCCGGCGGCGAGGCCGTCCTGCTGCGGCTGGCCGCCCTGCTGCTGCGCCGCCCCGACGTCCTGCTGCTCGACGAGCCGACCAACAACCTCGACCGGGCCGCCCGCGAGCGGCTCTACGACACGGTGGCCGGCTGGGGCGGGGTGATGGTGATCGTCAGCCACGACCGCGAGCTGCTCCAGCACGTCGACCAGATCGCCGAGCTGAGGGACGGCCAGGTCACCTGGTACGGGGGCAACTTCACCGACTACGAGCGCACCGTCGCCGCCCAGCAGGAGACCGCCGAGCGGCTGCTGCGCCACGCCGAGGCCGATGTCCAGCGCCAGAAGCGGGACTTGGTCGACGCCAGGACGCGGCTGGATCGCAGCGCCAGCTACGGGAAGAAGCGCTCGGTCACCCGCAACGATCCGCACATCGTCGCCGGCAAGCTCAAACGCCAGGGCCAGGAGACCGCCGGCCGCCTCCAGGGCATGCACACCGAGCGGCTGGAGGAGGCCAGGCGCAAGCTCACCGCGGCCGAGGAGGCCGTGCGGGACGACGCCGAGATCCGGATCGACCTGCCCCGCACCGCGGTTCCGGCCGGGCGCACCGTGCTCACCCTGGAGCGGGTGCGGCTGCCGCACGGCATCACCGCGGAGCTCGACCTGCGCGGGCCCGAGCGGATCGCCCTGGTCGGACGCAACGGCGCGGGCAAGACCACCCTGCTGCGCACCGTCGCCGGTGAGCTCGCCCCGCTCTCCGGCACGATCACCGCCCCGGTGTCGCTGCGGCACCTGCCGCAGCGGCTGGACCTGCTGGACGACAAGCTGACCGTCGTGGGCAACGTCAAGCTGTTCGCACCGAACGCGGGGGACAACGCGATCCGGGCCCGGCTGGCCCGGTTCCTGTTCCGCGGCGGGCGGGCGGACCAGCCGGCCGGCACGCTCTCCGGCGGCGAGCGGTTCCGGGCCACCCTGGCGGCGCTGCTGCTGGCCGACCCGCCGCCGCAGCTGCTGCTGCTCGACGAGCCGACCAACAACCTCGACCTGGCCAGCGTGCGCCAGCTCACCCAGGCACTCGCCGCCTACCAGGGGGCGCTGATCGTCGCCAGCCACGACCTGCCGTTCCTGCGCGGCCTCGGCATCACCCGGTGGCTGGAGCTGGACGGCGAGTTGAGGACGGTGGATCCGATGTGACGGTCAGCGGGGGCCGGCCGCGGCGGCTGCGGCGGCGTCCGCGGTGCCGGGGGCCGCGGTGCCTCCGGCGGAGAGGAGCCTGCGGGCCTCGGTCAGGGCGGAGTCGCGGCCCTGGCCCAGCTCCTCCGGGGTGAACACCGGGGTGCGGACGTTCGGCGGGATGCCCGGTCCGTCGAAGGTGCTGCCGGAGCGGGTGAGGAACTTCTCGTTCGGCAGGACGGCCACGAGGTCGGCCGAGACCGGCTTGAACATGATGTCGGAGAACACGCCCTGGGTGTTCTCGCCGATCCGGACGGGTGCCGGCCGCCGCTCCGCCATCGCCTGGGTGAAGGTCTCGCCCGCGCTGACGGTGGAGCCGGCGGTCAGCAGGGCGACCGGTCCGGTGTACCGGGTCGTGCCGACGGCGGGGCGGACCACGCTCGGCTGGGGGCGGGTGAACCCGGTCGGGTCGGCCGGGTCGTTGCGGGCCACCTTGCGGTAGGCCAGGAAGGGCCGGTCGGTGAGCCGGGAGGCGATCCGCAGTCCCAGCCGGTCCGACCCGCCGCCGTTCAGCCGCAGGTCGACCACCAGGCCGTTCAGCCGCTCGGGGTGCGCCAGCAGGAGGTCCAGCGCCTTGTCCAGCTCGGCGGCGTGGTCCTGGTAGGGGCCGTCCTCGACATAGCCGTCGAAGGCGCTGACCCTCAGGTAGCCGATGCCGCCCGGGAGTTCGCCGACCCCCAGTCGGCCCTGGCCGAAGGTCCGCTCGGGGGCGAGGAGCTGGGCGGCCACCGCCCGGGCCGCCTGCTCCCGCACTTCGTCGGTGGGCTCCGCGGTGCCCGGGCGCAGCCCGCCGAAGACGCCGGTGTACCCGCCGCCGGGGCGCTTGCGGCCCAGCGCGGTGTGCGCGTCGCCGAGCGGTTCCAGCAGGTCCACGATGATCTTCTGCAGGTCGTCGGTGCTGGTCTGCGGGGTGATGCCGGCCCGCGCCTGCGCACCCTTGGCGCGCCAGTCGATGCCCTTGGCGGCGAAGAAGGGGTAGTTCTCCTCGAAGGTCGCCCAGAACCGGTCGAAGGCCGAGAGCGCGTCCTGCGGGGCGGGCTGCCGGCACTGGGCCGGGAGGCCGCCGGGCAGCCGGGTGAGGTCCCTGGCGGAGGCGGCGCCGTCCTCCTGGTACACGGCCCGGTCGCGCCCCCGGGGCGTGAGCGAGGACGAGGCGTAGGCCTTGCCGGACTGGCCGTACCGGACGGTGCCGTCGCGTCCGGGCGCACCGACCTGGGCGCCGGAGAAGAAGCCCGGGGTGCAGCTGACCCGGGTCACGTCGTAGGTGGTGAAGGCCGTTCCGTGGACCTCGACGAGGATGCCGTACCCGTTCGTCTGCCAGACCCCCTCCAGCCGGTTGACGCCCGGCCGCCGCGCGTCGCCGTCCCCGTCCGGTGCGGCGCCGACGGCGCCCGCCGTGCCGATGGTGCCCGCCGTGACCGCGAGCGCGACCGCCGCGACCCCCGCCGCCCTGCTCGCCCTGGCCGCCCCGCTCGTCCTGGCCGCCCCGCTCGTCCTGGCCGCCCCCGCAGCCCTCGCGGCCCCCGCCGTCCTGGTTGCTCCGGCCGTCGGCCTCCGCCGTCCGATACCCATCTCGTCCCCTGCCGTTTCCGGTCCGGGCTTCCCCCCGCGGAACTCTCCGCCGCCCACGGCCGACGGTACGGGCCCGACCGGTTTCGGCACGTCAACCTGCGGATCTGTCCCCACCTGGACCCCGGAGGTAGGCTCCGGCCCACCCGGCTCCGACCTGCGGACCAGAGGCTCCCCCGAGTGCTGTCAGGGTTGTCGACTCAGTGTCCAACTCCTGTGAGCTCCAGTACCATCGGCGCCATGCCAGCACTCAACATCGAGTACACGGAGCACGAACTCGCCGCCATCCGCGAGGCCGCCGCCGCCGACGGAAAGAGTGTCAAGGCGTATGTCCACGACCTGAGTGTGCGGGAGCAGCAGCGCCGGGTGTTCGTCTCCCACGCGGTGGCGTTCTGGAACGAGCACCGCGAGGAGTTCGACCGGGCGTTCCCGGAGGACGCGCCCGCCGCCTGAGCGGAGCAGTCACGGGAGGGGGCCGATGATGCTGCCGCGCGTCGATCTGCGCTGGCTGCTCGACATCCAGGAGCTGGCCTCGCCCGAGGACCTCAGCGTGCGCGACTACTCGGCACTCCAGGCGGCCGTCGCACGGCACCGGGTGAACACCGCTCAGCTCGGCCACGACGCCGATCCGGCCTGGTGCGCCGCCACCCTGATGCACACCATCGTGCTGCTGCGCCCGCTGCCGCTGCGCAACAACCTCTACGCCTGCATGGCCACGGCCGCGTACATGCACGCGGCGGGCGAGGGCGTCGATCCGCCGTACGGGGCGCTGGTCGAGCTGGCCCGGGACATCGCGGAGGGGCGGGCGGACGTGTTCGCGGCGGCCGACCGGATCCGGTCCTGGCGGATCTGAGGCCGGACGGCTGCCCCGACGCCGGACGGCTCCTCCGACGCCGGACTGCTGTTCCGATGCCGGACCGGAACCGACTGGGCGTCAGGCTTCGGCCGGGGTGCCGTTGTCCCGCCCCAGCCGGGTGCGGACCAGGGTCCCGAGCCGGTCCAGGCCGACCACGACGGCGGCCAGCGCGACGAACTCGACCGTCAGCAGGGCGATCTGACCCCAGACGTAGCCGTACCCCTTCGTGGTCGGGTCGAAGAAGAAGTACGGGTACGGCAGCGGGTAGTTGGAGAACAGCGCGTTGCGGACCAGTACGAGCGCCGCGTAGCCGAGCGGGAACGTCAGCCAGAGCGGGATGTCCCGCCAGGAGGAGGCGTTGCGGGGCCGGAACACCAGCCAGTCGACGATCACCAGCACCGGGGTGACGTAGTGCACGAAGAACGACGACCAGTGCTGGAGCTTGTCCGGTCCGTCGAACAGGCCGGGCAGCGGGTTGGCGCCGTGCTCCAGCAGGATGTGCGAGACCAGCCCGGTGATCAGGATGTACAGGGTGGCGGCGCCGCGCAGCCGGGGCGCGGGCGCGTCGGTGGTCCCGCGCTTGAGCATCCAGTACACGGCGCCGACGAAGTAGCCGAGCACGATCACATTGCTCTGGATGGTGAAGTACACCAGCGGCGCGGTCTGGAGGCTCAGGCCGAGGGCGGTCGAGAGCACGATGCCGGCGCGCCACCAGAGCGCCGGGCTGGTCCGGACTGACATACGGCCACCAGTTCTTTCCGGGCGATACGGGAGGTATCGGACGTCGAAGGGGAAGATCGCACTCTACCTGTGGGTCGGCGGGAGGGAAAAAACGTTCCTCCATCCACCGGATTCCCTGTGGATGCCCCTGCGACATTCGGCCGACACCTCGGTGGGTGGCCGCCGGCGCCGGACTCAGCCCGGCAGGACGAAGCCCGACTCGTAGGCGGTGATGACCGCCTGGGTGCGGTCCCGCGCGCCCAGCTTGGCGAGCACGCCGCCCACGTGGGTCTTGATCGTCTCCTGGCTGAGTGCGAGCTTCGCGGCGATCTCGCCGTTGCTCAGCCCCGCCGCCATCAGCCGCAGCACCTGGCCCTCACGCTCGGTCAGGCGCTCGATCGGCGAACGGCCCCGACCCGGGTCGGCCCCCCGGCCGGGCGCCGGACGGGTGTCCCGCGCGGACGGAGCCCCGTAGCGGAGGGCCAGCTCGCGGACGGCCGCCGGGAACAGCAGCGAGTCGCCGCGCGCGATCAGCCGCACCGCCTGCACCATCTCCTCCGCCCGGGCCCGCTTCAGCAGGAAGCCGGCCGCCCCCGCCCGCAGCGCGTCGTAGACGTGGTCGTCGTGCTCGAAGGTGGTGACCACCAGGATCCGGGGCGGCTCGGCCATCCCGCCGACCAACTGCTCGGTGGCCCGGATGCCGTCGATCCCGGGCATCCTGACGTCCATCAGCACCACGTCCGGACGCAGTTCGCGCACCAGCGGCACCACCTCGGCGCCGTCGGCGGCCTCACCGACCACGGTGAGGTCCGGTTCGGCGTCGATCACCACCCGCAGGCCCGTCCGCACCAGCCGCTCGTCGTCGGCGATCACCACCCGCACCGGGTCGCTGCCGCCCGCCGACGCTCCCTCGACCCCCGCCGTGCTCCTCGAAGCACTCCTCGAACCGTTCACCGCTGCTCTCCTCCCGTTCCCACCGGCAGCCGGACGGCCAGCCGCCACATCGTTCCGTCGTCCGTCGGCCCGGCCTCGCAGTCGCCGCGCAGGGCCGCCGCGCGTTCGCCGATCCCGCGCAGCCCGCGCCCGCCGCCGGGCCGGCCGGGCCGGAGCCGGTCGAGCGCACTGGTCAGCTCGATCCCCACCTGTTCCTCGGCCAGGGAGACCCGCAGCCGGGCCGGTGCGGGCCCGGCGTGCCGCAGCACATTGGTGAGCCCCTCCTGGACGATCCGGTACGCCTCGCGGGAGAACCCGGGCGGCAGCCGGTCCAGGCCCGGCGCCAGTTCGGCGTCCACCGTCACCCCGGTCCTGGCGAGCTGCCGCAGCAGGTCGTCCAGTCCGGCGAGGGTCGGCCCGGCCGTCTCGGCCTCGCCTCGCTCCTCCTCGCGGAGCAGCCCCAGCACCGCGTCCAGTTCGGCGACGGCGCCCCGCGCGGTCTCCTCGATGGCGGCCAGCGCCTCCGCCGCGAACTCCGGGTCGGTGCGCAGCACCCGGGCGGCGGCCGAGGCCTGGATGCCGACGGCGCTCAGCGCGTGGCCGACCGAGTCGTGCAGTTCGCGGGCCAGCCGGTTGCGCTGGGCGAGTACGGTGGCGCGCCGTTCGGCGGCGGCCAGGCGCTCGTCCGGGGTCGGGCCGAGCAGCACGGGTGCCCAGCGGGCCAGCAGGCCGCCGAGGCCGGCGCTGGTGCCGACGACCAGCGCGAGCAGGGCGAGGCCCAGTACCGGTCCCGGCAGCGGTCCCGGCACGCCGAGGTCCTCCCAGAACCGGGTCAACTCCTCGAAGCCGGTGGGCTGGAGGATCAGCATCACCGCGAACGGCGTGGCGGTCAGCGTCATCCCGCTGACGATGCCGCCGAACGCGAGGTGCAGCACGAACCAGCCGGCCGTCCGCCGCCGGGCCGCCCAGGACCGGGCCGGTCCGGTGGCCACCTCGTCCGCACGGGCGGGTGCGCAGAGCGCCAGGGCGGCCGCGCCCTCCAGCGCCCGTACGGTCGGTACCAGTGCGGTGGCGGCGGCCATCGGGAGCGAGGCGGCGAGGGCGGCGAAGTAGAGCAGGACCTGGAGCAGAGGGCCCTTGCGCGGGTCGAGCGAGCCCAGCAGGACCGTCGACAGCAGCCAGTACGGCATCAGCAGCGCGCCGCCGAGCACCAGGTGCACCCACCGCAGCCGGGCCTGCCGCCCGAACAGGGCGCGCAGCGCGCGGCGGACGGGGCGCGTGCCCCGGCCGGTCTCCGTGTCTCCGCTGTGCTCCGCGTCCGTGCCCGCGTCCGTGTGCCGGTCGGCCCCCGCCCCCGTGATCATTGCGCAGACTCTACGTCAGCGGCCCGGCCGGACCGCGGGACCGCCGTGGCCCACGCGGTGTCCGGGACGGCGCGGGCCGCGGACCGCTCGGCCAGGGCGATCGCGCCCACCGCCAGCACCAGCAGCCCGGTCACCACCTGCGCGGCCTCCACCAGGGTCATCAGGCCCGGCACCGCCCGCCGCGGGTCGGGCGCGGCCGTGAACGTCCCGAACGCCACCAACTGCCAGGACCCCCAGCCGAACAGCGACCCGGCCGCCGTCCACACCACGGCCAGCGGTCCGCGCAGCCGCCACCCCGGACGGCCCCGGAACACCAGCAGCATCAGTGCCGCGCCGGCGGCCACCGCCATCACTGCCGTCACCCCGTCCATCACCGCCACGCCCCGGCCGCGGTACTCCTGCCACTCCAGCGGCAGCCCGGTCGTCCCCCCGCAGGCCCAGTACACCCGGGCCGCCGCGACCCCGGCGGCGAGCGGAGCGGCGACGCAGGCGAAGGCCCGCTGGGTGGTCAGGGTGGGGGAGCGGGGCAGGTCGCCGATCCGGTCCTGGCGCAGCAGCCCGGCCCAGCGTTCCCGCGCGTACAGCAGGAAGCCGGTGATCAGCGCCACCCCCTGGACGGCGAACCCGCCGTACACCACCGGGAACACCCAGCCGCTCGGCCCGTCGTCGGCACCGGGCGGCGCCTGGTCCGGGCCCAGCAGCAGGGTGGAGAGCAGGAACAGCGGCAGGGCGACCAGGACGGTCCCGAGCAGTCCGGTCGCGACCCACATCGGGAAGGCCACCAGTCCGGCCGGCGCCCGGCGCCCCCACGGCCGGACGAAGGAGAGGGCGAGCAGGACGGCGACGGCGTCCATGCCGAAGGTCAGCAGGTTGACGAGCCACAGGTCGTCCATGGCGTCGGCGTCGCCGGCCCCGACCGGGTGGCCGGTGAGCCAGAGCAGCTTGAGGCCGAGGTAGGGCACGGTCGCCGCGACGGCCGTCCAGGTTGCCGCAGCCCGGACTCGGCCGACCGGTGCGACGGGGTGGGTCCGGCCGACCGGTCCGGCGGGGTGGGGCGCGGTGGCCGGTACGCCGTTCGGGGCCGGAGCGGGCGTTGTGGCGGGCGGCGCGGCCGGGGCCGGTGTGCGGGGCGGGAGCATCGAGGTCATGTGCCCCACGGTCCCGCGGGCCCGGCGGCCCGCGCGTCGTCCGGAGACCGGATCCGCCTCCCCCGCCGGGGGGATCCGGGCGGGCCGCGACCGTCCCGGCGGACGAGGCCGGAGGTCTTGTTACCGGCGAGTCGCTTGCCTATCATCGCGAGTGTTACAGCTTTACTGTCAGACTTCGTCGATCCTCGGAGGGGCCGTGGCGCCCGTGGGTGACAGCGGTGTGCGCGGCGGTGGTGGCGTCGGTGCGGGCGGTGGTCCGGGTGGGCCGCTGGCCGGGGTCCGGGTGGTCGAACTCGCCGGGATCGGGCCCGGACCGTTCGCCGCGATGCTGCTGGGCGACCTCGGCGCGGACGTGGTCCGGGTGGACCGCCCCGAGCCCTCACCGCTGGGCATCGAGCCGGCGTACGACCTCGCCAACCGCAACAAGCGCTCGGTGGTCGTCGACCTCAAGGCCCCCGAGGGGCCGGGGCGGGTGCTGGACCTGGTGGCCCGCGCCGATCTGCTGATCGAGGGGTACCGGCCGGGGGTGGCCGAGCGGCTCGGGGTCGGGCCGGACGCCTGCCTGGCCCGCAATCCGGCGCTGGTCTACGGGCGGATGACCGGCTGGGGGCAGCACGGGCCGCTGGCCGCCAGGGCCGGGCACGACATCGGGTACACGGCGGTGGCCGGCGTCCTCGGCCTCGTCGCCCCGCCGGCCGCCGCGCCGTCGACTGCCGTCCCGCCGTCGACGGCCGCCGCCCTTCCGGGCGCCTCCCCGGCCGCCCCCGACGGGCCGCCAGCCCTCCCCGCCAACCTGCTCGGCGACTACGCCGGGGGCTCGCTCTACCTGGTCGTCGGCCTGCTCGCGGCCCTCCACCACGCCCGCGCAACCGGCACTGGCCAGGTGGTGGACGCGGCCATCGTCGACGGCGCCGCCCACCTCACCGCCGTCCTCCAGGGACTGCTCGCCGGCGGCCGGTGGCAGGACCGGCGCGGCGTCAACCTCCTCGACGGCGGGGCCCCGTTCTACGCCGTCTACCAGGCTGCCGACGGCGCCCACCTCGCGGTCGGCGCGCTGGAGCCGCAGTTCTACGCCGAGTTCGCCCGGCTGCTGGAGCTCGGTCCGGACGCGCCCGCACAGTGGGACACCGCCCGCTGGCCCGAGCTGCGGGCCCGGATCGCCGCGCGCTTCGCCACCCGCACCCGCGCCGAGTGGGAGGCCGTCTTCGCCGGGTCGGACGCCTGCGTGGAACCGGTGCTGACGATGCGTCAAGCGCACGCGCACGAGCACCTGGTGGGCCGGGGCACCTATGTCGAGGTGGACGGCGTCACCCAGCCGGCCCCCGCGCCCAGGTTCTCCGCCACCCCCGGCGCGCTGCGCCGCCCGCCCGCCCGGCCGGGCGCCGACACCGCCGAGGTCGCCCGCGACTGGGGCGTACCCGCGCTCGCGGCCGGGCCTGCCGGGCCTGCCGGGCCTGCCGGGCCCGCCGGTCCGGCCGCGTCCACCACCGCCGCCCGCACCCCCGCACCGCCGACCGCCTGAACCCGCCACCCTCCCAAGGAGTTTGCCGTGCAACGCGACCTCTTCACCGACGAGCACGAGGACTTCCGCGGCACCGTCCGGGCCTTCCTCGCCAAGGAGGTGCTGCCGCACTACGACCGCTGGGAGAAGGCCGGCATCGTGGACCGCGAAGCCTGGCTGGCGGCCGGCCGGCAGGGGCTGCTCGGCCTCGCCGTCGACGAGGAGTACGGCGGCGGAGGGAACGCCGACTTCCGCTATGCCGCCGTGCTGGCCGAGGAGTTCGCCCGGGCCGGGGCGTCCGGACTGGCGATCGGGCTGCACAACGACATCATCGGCCCCTACCTGACCTCGCTCGCCACCGAGGAGCAGCGGCGCCGCTGGCTGCCCGGTTTCTGCTCCGGCGAACTCGTCACGGCCATCGCGATGACCGAGCCCGGGACCGGCTCCGACCTCCAGGGCATCCGCACCCGCGCCGAGGACCGGGGGGACCACTTCCTCCTCAACGGCGCCAAGACCTTCATCTCCAACGGGATCCTCGCGGACCTGGTGATCGTGGTCGCCCGCACCACTGCCGAGGGTGGCGCGCACGGTCTCGGCCTGCTGGTCGTGGAGCGGGGGATGCCCGGCTTCGAGCGCGGCCGCAACCTCGACAAGATCGGCCAGAAGGCCCAGGACACCGCCGAGTTGTTCTTCGAGGACGTCCGCGTCCCGAAGGAGAACCTGCTCGGCGAGCTCGACCAGGGCTTCCTGTACCTGATGCGCAACCTCGCGCAGGAGCGGCTCACCATCGCGGCCGCCGCGATCGCCGGCGCGGAGTACCTGGTCGAGATCACCACCGAGTACGTCAAGGGGCGCGAGGCGTTCGGCCGGCCGCTGGCGAAGCTCCAGCACGTCCGCTTCGAGATCGCCGAACTGGTCACCGAGTGCGCCGTCACCCGTGCCTTCGTGGACCGCTGCATCACCGAGCACAACCGCTACGCGCTCACCCCGGCCGACGCCTCGATGGCCAAGTGGTGGGCCACCGAACTGCAGAAGCGCACCGCCGACCGGTGCCTCCAACTGCACGGCGGCTACGGTTACATGAGCGAGTACCCGGTGGCCAGGGCGTTCACCGACGGCCGCATCCAGACCATCTACGGCGGCACCACCGAGATCATGAAGGAGATCGTGGGCCGCTCCGTCCTCGGCTGAGTACCGGCCGGCCCCCGGCCGCTGCCTCGCCCTCCAACTGTCCTCTCCCGGAACCAAGTTCTCAGTACCCCGCCCCGAAAGGCTGCCCACCGTGACCACCGAAGCGTACGTCTACGACGCGATCCGCACCCCGCGCGGCCGGGGCAAGGCCACCGGCTCGCTGCACGGCACCAAGCCGATCGACCTCGTCGTCGGCCTGATCCACGAGATCCGCCGCCGCTTCCCCGGGCTGGACCCGGCGGCGATCGACGACATCGTGCTCGGCGTGGTCAGCCCCGTCGGCGACCAGGGCTCCGACATCGCCCGGATCGCCGCCGTCGCGGCCGGCCTGCCCGACACGGTGGCCGGCGTCCAGGAGAACCGCTTCTGCGCCTCCGGTCTGGAAGCCGTCAACATGGCCGCCGCCAAGGTTCGTTCCGGCTGGGAGGACCTGATCCTGGCCGGCGGCGTCGAGTCGATGTCCCGGGTGAAGATGGCCTCCGACGGCGGTGCCTGGTTCGCCGACCCGATGACCGCCTACGAGACCAACTTCGCCCCGCAGGGCATCGGCGCCGACCTGATCGCCACCATCGAGGGCTTCACCCGCACCGATGTCGACGCCTTCGCCGCCGAGTCCCAGGCCCGCGCCGCCAAGGCCCAGGCCGACGGGCTGTTCGACCGCTCGGTGGTCCCGGTCCGCGACCGCAACGGCCTGGTCGTCCTGGAGCGGGACGAGTTCATCCGCCCCGGCACCACCGTGGAGACCCTGGCCGGGCTCAAGCCCTCCTTCGCCGCGATCGGCGAGGCCGGCGGGTTCGACGCCGTCGCCCTGCAGAAGTACCACTGGGTGGAGGCCATCGACCACGTCCACCACGCCGGCAACTCCTCCGGCATCGTGGACGGCGCCGCCCTGGTCGCCATCGGCAGCCGCGAGATCGGCGAGCGCTACGGGCTGCGGCCGCGCGCCCGGATCGTCTCCGCCGCCGTCTCCGGTTCCGAGCCGACCATCATGCTCACCGGCCCGGCCCCCGCCACCCGCAAGGCGCTCGCCAAGGCCGGACTGACCGCCGCCGACATCGACCTGGTCGAGATCAACGAGGCCTTCGCCGCCGTCGCGCTGCGCTTCGTCCGGGAGATGGGCTTCTCCCCGGAGCAGGTGAACGTCAACGGCGGCGCGATCGCCCTCGGCCACCCGCTGGGCGCCACCGGGGCGATGCTCATCGGCACCCTGATCGACGAACTGGAGCGGCGCGACCTCCGCTACGGCCTGGCCACCCTCTGCGTGGGCGGCGGCATGGGCATCGCCACCGTCGTCGAGCGCGTCTGACCCGCGCCCCCGAGACCTCCTCCCTTTCCGGCCCCATCAGGAGACCAGAACCCCATGAGCGACACCGGCGACACCACCACCATCCGCTGGGAGCAGGCCGAGGACGGCGTGGTCACGCTCGTCCTCGACGACCCCACCCAGTCCGTCAACACCATGAACGAGGCGTTCACCGCCGACTTCGAGACCGTCGTCGCCCGGCTGGCCGACCTCGGGGCCTCCGGCGGGCTGCGCGGCGTGGTGATCACCTCCGCCAAGAAGACCTTCTTCGCCGGCGGCGACCTGAGGATGCTCTCCGCCGCCCGCCCGGAGGACGCCGCCGCCGTCTTCGAGAAGTCGATGCGGATCAAGCGCGCCCTGCGCGCCCTGGAGACCCTCGGACTGCCGGTCGTCGCCGCGATCAACGGCAGCGCGCTCGGCGGCGGCCTGGAACTCGCCCTCGCCTGCCACCACCGGATCGCCCTGGACACCCCGGCCAGCCGGATCGGCCTGCCCGAGGTCACCCTCGGCCTGCTTCCCGGCGGCGGCGGGATCGTCCGCACGGTGCGGCTGTTCGGCATCACCGACGCCCTGCTGAAGTTCCTGCTGCAGGGCCGCCAGTACCGCCCGGCGCAGGCTCTCCAGCACGGCCTGGTCCACGAACTGGTCGCCACCCCGGAGGAGTTGGCCGAGCGGGCGCGCACCTGGATCGAGGCGAACCCGGCCCCCGTCCAGCCCTGGGACGTCAAGGGCTACAAGATCCCCGGCGGCACCCCGAGCACCCCGGCCTTCGCCGCCAACCTGCCCGCCTTCCCCGCCAACCTGCGCAAGCAGCTGGCCGGCGCCCCCTACCCGGCGCCGCGCAATGTGCTCGCCGCGGCCGTCGAGAGCGCCCAGGTGGACGTCGACACCGCAATGGCGATCGAGGCCCGCTACTTCACCGAGCTGGCCTGCGGGCAGACCAGCAAGAACATGATCCAGGCGCTCTTCTTCGACCTCCAGGCGGTCAACTCCGGCGCCGGGCGGCCCGCTTCGGTGGAGAAGCGGACGGTCCGCCGGGTCGCCGTGCTGGGCGCCGGGATGATGGGCGCCGGCATCGCCCACACCTGCGCCGAGGCCGGTATCGAGGTGCTGCTCAAGGACGTCACCGTCGAGGCCGCCGAGCGCGGGAAGGCCTACTCCGAGGGCCTGTTGGCGAAGGCGGTGGCCCGGGGCCGGCGCACCGAGGCGCAGCGCGACGAGGTGCTCGCCCGGATCACCCCGACCGCCGACGCCGCCGACCTGGCCGGCTGCGACGCGGTGATCGAGGCGGTCTTCGAGAACCCGGAGCTCAAGCACAAGGTGTTCCAGGAGATCGAGGGGATCGTCGCCCCCGACGCACTGCTCTGCTCCAACACCTCCACCCTGCCGATCGGCCTGCTCGCCGAGGGTGTGCAGCGCACCGCCGACTTCATCGGGCTGCACTTCTTCTCGCCGGTCGACAAGATGCGGCTGGTGGAGATCATCCGGGGGCCGCAGACCGGGGACGAGGCGCTGGCGCGCGCCTTCGACCTGGTCCGGCAGATCGGCCGGACCCCGATCGTGGTGAACGACTCGCGCGGCTTCTTCACCTCGCGGGTGATCGGCCAGTTCATCAACGAGGGCGTCGCCATGATCGGCGAGGGCGTCGAGCCGGCCAGCGTCGAGCAGGCCGCCGCCCAGGCCGGCTACCCGGCCAAGGTGCTGTCGCTGCTCGACGAGCTGACCCTGACCCTGCCGCGCCGGATCCGCGACGAGTACCGGCGCGCCGTCGAGGCGGCCGGCGGCGAGTGGACCGCCCACCCGGCGGACGCGGTGGTGGACCGGATGGTGGACGAGTTCGGCCGCCCCGGTCGCAGCGGCGGCGCCGGCTTCTACGACTACGACGAGAACGGCACCCGGGGTCGGCTCTGGCCCGGCCTGCGCGAGCACTTCACCCGGGCGGAGGTGGACATCCCGTTCGAGGACCTCAAGGAGCGGATGCTCTTCAGCGAGGCCCTGGACTCGGTCCGCTGCCTGGAGGAGGGCGTGCTCACCTCGGTCGCGGACGCCAACGTCGGCTCCATCCTCGGCATCGGCTTCCCGGCCTGGACCGGCGGTGTGCTCCAGTACATCAACGGCTATCCGGGCGGCCCGGCCGGCTTCGCGGAGCGCGCCCGCGAACTCGCCGCCGCGTACGGGGAGCGGTTCGCGCCGCCCGCGCTGCTGGAGCGGATCGCCGCCGAGGGGCGCACCTTCACCGACTGACCCGCAGGCTCCTCACCCGGGCGGGGCGGTCCGCCTGTCCTCGGCGGCCGCCTCGCCCAGTTCCTCCCGCAACGACCGCTGGAACGCCGTGACCAGCGCCTGCGCCACCATCGGCTGGATGTGGTCGGTGAGCGCCTTCATCCGTTCCACGTCGTCCGGTGCCGGCTCGCTCTCCCGGTACGGCTTCCACACCGTCTCCCGGAACAGCCGGTGCAGCTCCCGCGCGGTCGCCCGGCTGTGCTCCACCACCACCGCGCGCGCGGCCAGCAGGGTCTCCAACGGGATCGGCACGTCCAGGATCCGCACCCCCAGCGGGAGCAGCCCCGGGTCCACCCGGAACACCTCCGGGTCCGCCGTCCGTTCCACCGCCCCCATCGCGGCCAGCCGGTCGACCTGTTCCTCCGACAGCCGACGCCCGGCCCGCCGCTCCACCTCCTCGCGACCCGCCTCCTCCGGCACCTCCGGCGTCCACGAGGCCACCAGAGCCCGGTGGATCGCCAGGTCCAGCGGGGTGGAGTCCTGCGGCAGCCGGGCCAGGTACCGCTCGATCGCGGCCAGCGTCAGCCCCTGCCGCTGCAACTCCTCGATCAGCCCCAGCCGGTCCAGGTGCTCGGCCCCGTACCACCCCACCCGCCGCGCCCCCAGCACCGGCGGCGGCAGCAGCCCCTTCGTCCCGTAGAACCGCACCGTCCGCACCGTCACCCCCGCCCGCGCCGCCAACTCGTCCACCGTCAGCCGCACCTCCACCCCCGCCTCCACTTCGTAGCACCACCACTGTGACAGCGCCAGTGTGACACCACTGTCCCACCCGGTCCACGCCCGCGAACGCCTCCGGGCCGCGGGAGCCCCGCCGGCTCAGCCCACCGGGCAGCTCGGATCGCTCGACTTGATGATCTGCCAGTGCTCCCGCTTCACGACGACCGAGCTGCGGTCGGTCAAGTCCCAGAGCCTGATCCAGTCCGCCGAGGACGGGAACGCGAGGTACGGGTGGTCGGGGCTGACGGCGCTGCCCTGGAACGGCGGCGCAGTGGAGCCGGCGGCCGGGCGCACGCAGACCCGCTGCGGTGCGATGCCGAAGTACTGCTCGGGTTGACTGCCGGCCCTGGCCTGTGTGGCCGCGGCGGCGGCTGCCTCGGTCGCCGGGGTGAGGACCTGTACCCAGAACACCGCGACGGTGGCCATGAGAGCGACGCAGAGCAGGCCACCCCAGAGCGGGATTCCCTCGGCGCCGCGAATGGCGTGGAAGTGTCGTGCGTAGCCCAGGAGCGCGAGTGCGACGAGCGGGCCCACCACGATCACCATCCCCTTGGTGTCGGCGATGAGCTGCCAGCTGACGGGGATGAACACCTCCTCGCGGCTGGCGTCGAAATAGTCGAGGTAATAGGTGTGGAGGGAGAACCCCGGGACCGGCAGGACGGGGAGCGCGAGCGGGAGGAGTGCGGGGACGAGCCAGGCTGCCATCGCCTTCCGCGACAGATTGCGGAACAGCAGGCGCAGGCCGTTCCCGGCCAGGAACGCGGCGGACATGACGGCTGTGAGTACCGCGGCGCCCTGTCGCGAGGGCGCCGCGAAGGGCAGGGCCAGCCCCGTCCCGATCACGACCAGGCCCGCCGCCCAGCCGACGGCCGAGGCCGGCAACGGCCGGGTGTGTTCGGGGTGGGTGCCGTACTGGGCCAGGAGCAGGCCCGCCGGGGCGCCGAGCAGCAGGGCGAGAAGGAGGGCGGCTGCCCCCGTGGCCAGGGGATGGGGCTGTGCCGCGTTGAGCCACGTCCCGAGGTTCAGCAGGACGACGGCCGCGGTGAGGGCGATCGGCAGACCGATCCGCTCCGGTACGACGTGCTGCCGACGTCGACTCGGCTGCTCGACCCGGGAGGACGGGCCGAGCAGCCGGGGGAGGGCGTTGTGCGGGGGTGCGGCGCTCTCGGTCAGGGCGCGGACGGTCGCCAGCTCGGCGGCCTGCCGGACGCCCGGTCCGGTGGGCAGGAAGATCTCCCGGCCGGTGTCGAAGAGGCCGCTCCGCAGCAGAGGGCGGCGGAGCCAGTCCGGCCGTACGGCCGAGGGGAGCGGAAGGTGGGCGAGCCACCGGGTGCGGGGCGGATCGGAGGGGACGATCGGCTCCAGGACCTTGAGCTCCACCGACACCGGGGTCCCGCGGCGGGCGCGCTCCAGCGCGGTCTTGACGACCTGGGCCGCGCCCCAGCGGGAGCCATTGACCCCGGCCTCGACGATCCAGGTCTCGGGTGCGCTTCCGGCCTCGGCCGCAGTCTCCGTCCCGGACGGGGCCGAGACGATCCAGCCGCGTGCGGCGAGAAGCTCCTTCAGCCGGCTCCGGCCGCCCGGTGAGCCGCTCACCTCGATCTCCAGGCGGAACCAGTAGTCGTAACCCGGTTCGTTCTCGGTCATGTGAGCCCCCATTTTGCGCCGAAATTCCTCGGGTTCGGCGGTCGGACGGAGTCTAGGGAGCTTACTGATCGAAAAGCCAGCGATTTATGAATTCAAAAAACAACTGAGATTATTTATTGCAACGATATTTGGATATGTTTCGGCGCGCGCCCGTCGGAGTGGGCGCGCGCCGGAGTGGAACGCGGTGGAGCAGGGCGGACCGGGTCCGGCCTCAGGCGGCGAGGTCGGGGTGGTGGCGGCGGGTGACCTCGGGGTGGGCGCGGGTGTAGCCCTTCCACTCGTTGAAGCCGAAGTCGGCGTAGAGCGGGTTGGCCGGGTCCTGGGTGGCGCCGGGGGCGTGGTGGGCGAGCGGGAAGTCCAGCGGCTCGATGTGGGCGTCCAGGCGCGGGTTGTAGAAGAACGGGACGGAGTAGCGCTCGCGGGCGCCGGGCGGGCTGACCACGCGGTGGCTGGTGGCCTTCAGGTAGCCGTCGGTGGCGACCTCCAGCAGTTCGCCGAGGTTGACCACGAAGGCGCCCGGCATCGGCGGGACGTCCAGGAAGGAGCCGTCGGCGCGCTGCACCTGCAGGCCGCCCACGGTGTCCTGGAGGAGCAGGGTGATGAAGCCGTAGTCCTTGTGGGCGCCGACGCCCTGGCCGGCGCCGTCCGGGGCGGTGCCCGGGTAGCGGACCAGCTTGAGCCGCAGGTGCGGGTGGCCGGCGAAGGCGTAGTCGTAGAACTCCGGGCGGGCGCCGATCGCGGTGAGGAGCTCGTGCAGTAGCGTGCGGGCGACGGAGCCGAGCCGGTCGATCCAGTTCAGGGCGGCGTCGCGCAGCTCCGGCAGGGCCGTCGGCCACTGGTTGGGGCCCTCCAGCCACCAGTAGGCGGGCTCGCCCGGGGCGGGGACGTGCGGGGGCAGTTCGGCGCCGATGTCGAGCTGGTCGCGCCAGTCCTGGCTGCCGCCGGTGCGCTCGTCGCCGGTGCGGGTGTAGCCGCGGTAGTGCGGCGAGTTGAGGTTGGCGACGGCGAGGCGGTCGGCCTCGGGGAGGGTGAAGAAGGCCCGCATGGCGTCGGTGAGGGCGTCCGTCTCGGCCGGGGTGACCCCGTGGCCGACGAGCTGGAAGAAGCCGACACCGGTGGCGGCGGCCCGGAGCGCGTCGTGCAGCCGGGTGCGGTCCGCCGGGCTGCCGTGGGCGAGCGAGAGGTCGATCACCGGGAGGGCGTCCTCGGTGGTCGGGAGGGTGGCCGAGGAGGTGGTGGGGTGCTGCTGCGACATGGATGACATCCGCTGGGTCTCGTCCCGGCCGGCTCCGGTGGTGACCGGGAATGCCGGGGACGCGCGCCTGGTGCGGCGGATGTGCCCGGGGCCGGGGAGGGGGGACGCGGCCGGTGGGGGCCGCGCTGAGGGTGGGGTGCGAGGTTCAGCTGGAGCGTCGACAGGACATGCTGGTCACGCGGAGCAGGTCCACGTGGCGACGGCGAACGAGTATGAGCACGTCACCAGCCTAGATCAACCGTTCGGGTGGTGGCGCCGGGGGCGGGGTTCTATGGCATGGGCATGCCGAGATAGTGCTCCCACCGCGCCGTCCCGGCAAGGGGCCGGGCGGCGGTGTTCCCGGCCGGAGCCGCCTCGGACATTTCCCGGCCGTGCATCCGGCCGTGCATCCGGTCGGGCGTCCGGCCGGGCGCCGCCCCGGGCGGGGCTTGACCTCAAGCGGGCTTCAACTTCCATGATTGTCCCCATGAACAACGCACTCATGAACGCCGGTTCCGTCGAGGCCGAGATCGCCGCCATCCAGCAGGTTGTCGCCACCGTCCAGCACGCGCAGATCAACGAACTCCCGGAGGTGTTCATCGACCTCTTCCGCGAGGACGCGATCTGGACCACCGGGCACGGCAAGGTCCTCCTGGGCCGGGACGCGATCGCCGAGTTCACCCGCAAGGTGCTCCCCGGGGCCTTCGCCGGCACCGGCCGGACCGCCAGTTACGAGGTGGCGCACGTGTTCTTCCTCCGCCCCGACGTCGCCGCCGTCAAGGTCCGCCAGCGGTACCTCGACGCCGCCGGCGAGCAGGTCGGCGACGAGGGCAGCCCGCTGTACGTGATGGCCAAGGAGGACGGCCGCTGGCTGCTGACGGCCAATCAGAACACCGTGGTGGTCCCGGAGCAGTAAGGGCTACCGGTGCCGGAGGTGGGCGGCCGCGGTCGCCCGGAGCCGGTCGTGCAGGCCGTCGTACGCCCGGCTCCGGCCCAGCAGGGACTTGGGCAGCTTGGCGGCCATGGTGTAGTTGGTGTCGCACACATTGGCCGCCGGGGCCAGCCCGGCCTGGCTGACCAGCTGGTAGGCGTCCAGGGTGTCCAGGCCGAGCAACTCCCCGGTCCAGCCGACGAGATCGTGCTGGCTGATCCGGAAGGCGTCCTCCAGCGGGCGGGCCGAACCGGTGGAGATCAGATAGCGGTCGTCCTCCAGCCGGGGCCAGGCGGGCCCGCCGCCCTTGATCAGGTCGACCACGACCGTGGTGCGCATCGCCGTCTCGACCGCCGTGCCGCACACCTCGCCCTCGCCCTGGCGGGCGTGGCCGTCGCCGACGGCCAGCAGGCCGCCGGGCACGTTGACCCGGAAGTAGGCGGTGGCCCCGGCCCGCATCTCGGGGGTGTCGAGGTTGCCGCCGTGCGCGCCGGGCGTGATCGACATCAGGGTCTCGCCGCCGGCCGGGGCGACACCGACCGTGCCGTGCATCGGATCGAGCGGCAGGTCGACGGTGAAGTCCCCGACCCGGGCCCGGAACCGGCAGGTTCCGGCCGCCCGGTCCAGCTCGTACACCCAGACCCGCTCCTCCAGTGGGGCGTGCAGCATCGCGGTGCTGTGGGTCGCGGTGAGCGCGCCGAAGTGCGGGAAGGTGCTGGAGATCCCCCAGTCCC
This sequence comes from Kitasatospora purpeofusca, assembly GCF_000718025.1. GTDB lineage: Bacteria > Actinomycetota > Actinomycetes > Streptomycetales > Streptomycetaceae > Kitasatospora > Kitasatospora purpeofusca. Next base: position 99,899 of record NZ_JODS01000001.1, on the reverse strand, counting down.
GGGCCGGGGTGATCTCCACGAAGTGCACCGCGAGGGTGTCGCCGGGCTCGGCGCCGGCCACCGCGATCGGTCCGGTCACCGGGTTGAGGTAGGGGAACTCGCAGACCTCGCTCGGCAGGTCGCCGGAGCCCCGGACCCGGCCGCCGAAGCAGTCCTCGGTGGTCAACTCGACGATCGTGCCCGGTCGGACGGTCACCAGGGGGGCGCGTCCGCCGAAGGTGTAGGCGTACTCGTCGGGGGTCGGGGAGAGCGTGACGACGTCGGGGAGGCTCACTGGTTCTCCTTGCTGAGGGGCGAGTCGGAGGTCGGGAAATCGGGCGAGGGCGAGTCGGCGACCGCCGTCAGGTTCGGCCGGCGGCCGGAGAGCATCAGTCCGGCCAGGACCAGCCCGCCGATCGCCAGCCAGACGAAGCCGAGCCGCTGGGCGGCGATGTCCGCGTTCACGACCACGTACGCCAGGATGGCGAATCCGGCGGCCGGGGCGAGCAGATGGCGCCACCAGTCCCGGCTGCGCCGCCGCACCAGGTAGTGCACCACCACGGACACGTGCAGGACCAGGAAGGTGGTCAGCGCGCCGAAGTTCACCAGCGTGGACAGCAGGGTGATGCCGTCCTCGCGCGAGGCCGTCCAGAGGCCGAGGACGAGCGAGACGCCCGCCGTCAGCAGGGTGGCGTTCACCGGGACGCGGCGGGTCGGGTGGATCCTGGCGAGGAAGGCGGGCAACTGCCGGTCCCGCGCCATCGCGTACAGCAGCCGGGAGGTGGCGGCCTGGGCCACCAGGGAGTTGGCGAAGCCCCAGGCGACGGCGGTGGCGGCGGCCGTCACGGTGGCGAGCCAGCCGCCGGCGGCGACCCGGGCCGCGTCGTAGAAGGCGGTGCCGTCCGGATCGCCCTCGGTGATCAGCGCGTTCGGGTCCGGGACGAGCAGGGAGGCGATCCAGGTCTGGGCGATGAACAGCGAACCGGCGAGCAGCAGGGCGGCGATCATCGAGCGGCCGATGGCCCGGGTGGAGTCCCGGTTCTCCTCGGAGAGGGTGGAGATCCCGTCGAAGCCGAGGAAGCTCAGCACCGCCACCGAGACTGCGCCGAACACCAGACTCCAGGAGAACGTCTGGGAGTTGTAGACGGGCGTGAAGTCGAAGCCGCGTCCCTTGCCGGCGGCCAGCGCCGCCAGGCCGAAGCCGACGAAGACCAGCAGCACCAGCAACTCGCCCACCAGCATGACCTTGTTGACCTTCGAGGTCATCTCGACGCCCAGGTAGTTGACGGCGGTGTTGAGCAGCACGAAGCCGACCAGCCACAGCCAGACCGGGACGGCCGGCACCAGGGAGTTCATCGCCACACCGGCGATCAGGTACAGCAGGCCGGGGACGAGGACGTAGTCCAGCAGGATCATCCAGCCGGCCAGGAAGCCGACCGGGGCCGCGATGCCGCGCCCGGCGTAGGTGTACACCGAGCCGGCCATCGGGAAGGCCCGCGACATCTGGGCGTAGGAGAGGGCGGTGAACATCATCGCCACCATCCCGAGCCCGTACGCCAGGGCGACCATGCCGCCCGAGCCCTGGAAGACGCTGCCGAAGATGCCGAAGGGGGCGATCGGCACCATGAAGACCAGGCCGTAGACCAGCAGGTCGGTGAAGCGCAGGGAGCGGCGCAGCTCCTGCCGGTAGCCGTAGCCCTCGATGCCGGCGGGTCCGGAGGGGTCGGCCGGCGTGGAGGGGTCGGCGGGCGCTGACGGGCTGGTGGGCGCGGACGGGCTGGTGGGGCCGGACGGGCCGGAGGGCGGGGCGGGTGCTTCGGACATGGGGGGCTCGCTTCCGTGACGACCCGGGGTGGTGGTGGGAGACACTAGAGCCAGTTATTTCCAAATGGAAGGGTTTTCGCGGGAGGTCGCCCGGGTACTCCACCGTTCACGGCAGGACGGTGAACCCCAGGCCCTCCGCCCGCGCCAGGTGCACCCCCTCCCGGGCCGGTCCCAGCGGGGCCCGCGCCCACGCCCGCCGCACCGCCGGGCCCTCCCCGCACAGCAGGCGCGCCGCCGCCCGCGCGAGCCCCCCGTCCGCGACCAGCTCCCCGCGTGCCGCCAGTGCCGCCACCAGGTGCAGCCCGTCGTAGAGGCCCACCGCGTACGCGTCCAGTACCGGCGCGTACGGGCCGAACACCGCCCGGTGCCGCTCGGCCAGCCGCACCCGCCGCTCCTCCCCGAGGCTCACGAACGACGGCATCGCGGCGTACAGCGTGCCTGTGGTGTCCCCGCCGTACGCGAGCAGGCTGTTCTCCTCCAGCGCGCCGGACAGCCGCACCAGGCGCCGGTCCAGGCCGGTGCGGCGCAGCGCCCGGTTGAACCGCACCAGGTCGGCGCCGATCAGGCTCAGCAGCAGCGCGTCTGCCCGCAGCGTCCGCAGCGCGTCCAGCAGCGGCTCCAGTCCCCGTTCGGTGGTCCCGAACGGCAGATGCCGGTCCAGCACCACCCGCGCCCCGGCCCGCGCCACCGCCGACCCGGCCGTCCGGTGCACGGAGCGGGGCCAGATGTAGTCGTTTCCGACCAGCGCCCAACGGCGCAGCCGGTGCTGCCCGGTGAGCCGTTCGACCACCCCGGCCAGCTGGCGGGCCGGCTCCACCCCGGTGCACAGGACGCCCGGCAGCCGCGTCCCGCCCTCGTGCGGCGGGGTGAACACGTACGCCGCCCGCCCGGTGGTCACCGCCTCCACGGCCCGGTGCACATCGCTGGAGTGGCAGCCCGCCACCGTGTCCACCGCGCCGGCGTCCAGCAGCTGCGCCACCTCCCGGGCCACCGCCTCCGGCGGGCCGCCGCCGTCCACCAGCACCAGTTCCAGCGGCCGGCCGCGCACACCGCCGCCGGTGTTCACCTCGTGCGCGGCCAGCAGCGCGCCGTCCAGCGCCGAGGGCCCGGTCAGGCCGAGCGGGCCGGACTGCGGCACGACCAGGCCCACCCTCAGCGCCGGTGCCTCACGGGGGAGGTACAGCGCGTCGAGTGGCTCCAGCAGCTTCACGTCGGCGCCCATGGCTTGCGAGTATCGTCATGGCAGCCGGTCCGGCCAAGCGGGCCCGGCGAGGCCGGGCGGGACGACAGGACCGGCCGCGGGAAGAGCGACGGGGAGAGCGAGACGGCCATGACACCACCAGCCACCCCCGACACCTCGGCCCCCGCCGCCTCCACCCCCGGTACCCCGGCCCCCGCCGCCGTCGACGAGCCGCTGCTGATCGAACTCCTCACCCTCGCCCAGCGCCGGCTGTCCCGCGACCTGGCCGCCCGACTGGAGGCCGAGGGCTGCACCCTGGACCAGTGGCGGGTCATGCGGTGCCTCACCGACGACGCCGGCCGCTCGATGGGCGACCTCGCCCAGGCGCTGCTCATCCCGCAGGCCAGCCTCAGCCGCATCGTCGACGCCCTCACCGAGGCCGGCCTCGCCTACCGCCGCCAGGACGAGCAGGACCGCCGCCGGATCACCGCTCACCTCTCCCGGCGCGGCCTGATCCGCCTCGAACGCCTCGACGCCCTCGCCGCCGCCCACGACGCCGCCGTCCGCACCGCCTGCGGCACCCCCGACCCGGGCCCCCTCCTGCGCCACCTCACCGGCGCCTGACCAGGGCCTGACCGGGCGCCTGCCCGGCCCGGACCCCACCGTGACCTGCGGGGACGGCGTTTGACGAACCGGCGGCCCGGCCTGCATTGTGCGGGGTCGAATCAGCTTTCCGCGCCCCGGGAGAATCGTTCATGCCTGCCAACCGTGCCGTCGCCGCGGCTCTCGCCGCTCTGGGTCTGGCCCTCACCGCGACGGCCTGTGACGACGCCAAGGACTCCACCGCTGCCGCTGCCGCGTCGAGCCCGGCCTCGCCCAGCCCGACCGAGCGGGTCGCCTCGATGACCGGGAAGCGCCTGCTGGACAAGGGGCGGGAGGCGTACGGCAAGGCGTCCTCGCTGCGGGTGACAGGATTCGTCGTCGACGAGGACAGCGGCCGGAGGACCGGCGTCCAGATGGTCGCCGACCGGACGGGCCAGTGCCAGCTCAAGGCCGATGTCGAGAGCGCGGGCCAGTTCGAGATCCTGCGCACCGAGGGGACGACGCTGTTCCGGCCGAGCGCCGCGACGCTCACCGCGATGCGGGGCGCGGCGGTCGCCGAGCGCTACCGGGACCGCTGGTTCAAGATCCCCGCGGGGTCGGAGTACTCCTCCATGGCCGACCTCTGCGACCTGGCCGGGCTGACGGCCTTCGGCGATCCGAACGGTTCGTGGCAGGCGCTGGCCGGCGAGCCCGGTACGGTCGCCGGCCGGGCGAGCATGGGCGTCCAGCTGAGCTCCACTGAGGAGGGTGCCTTCACCGCCCACCTTGCAGCGGAGGGTGCCATGGTGCCGCTGCGGATGGAGGACGGGTGGGGCGAGTCCGCGGGGAAGAAGATGACCCTCGACTTCACCGACTACGACGTGCCGGTCGTCCTGCCCGCCGTGCCCGCGGGGTCGGTCGTCGACGGCGATCTCCCGGCGAAGGGCGCCGCCTGACCTGCCCGGGCCGGTGGGCGCCTGGGGGTGTGCCGGCCGGGCGGCTGCGCCTCCCCGTCCGGAGAACGAGAACGGAACCCTGCAGTTCCGGGTCGACATCCCTCGTAGAGCGCGTCCCGCTGAACCTGCTGTCCCTCGGACCCGTCTCCGTCACCGGCACGCGCACGTGGCTGCACGGAAGGCCGGAAGGGCCGCTCCCCGGCCGGCGGTCGGCCGATGCCGGTACCGCGCAGGTGCGGTGGAATGATTTTTCCCGGAATTCCGGCCGGCGATGTCGAGACCGTGCGGCCGGCTCCGACCCCTCGGTGCAGGCCCACCACGAACGAGGAGCGCAACCGTGAAGTACATGCTGTTGATGCAGTTCAGCAAGAAGGACGTCGACTTCCCGAAGGTCGAGGACTGGCCGCTGGAGGACGTCCGGATCCACGTCCAGTACATGCGGGACCTGAACGCCGAGCTGGCCGGCACCGGCGAACTCGTCGACGCCCAGGGCCTGGACATGCCGGAGACCGCCCGGATCGTCCGGGCCCAGGGCGGCGGCGTGCCGGTGGTCACCGACGGGCCGTTCGCGGAGAGCAAGGAGTGGGTGGCCGGCTGGTGGATCGTGGACTGCGCCACCCAGCAGCGGGCGATCGAGGTCGCGGCCAAGGTCTCGGCCGCCCCCGGGCCGGAGGGGAAGCCGCTCGACATGCCGGTCGAGGTGCGCCGGATCATGTCGGAGCCGCCGGTCGAGGTGTGAGCGCCGACGTGTGAACGCCGGTCCGGCCGGGTCCTGGGGGCAGCCCGTCCGGACCCCCCGTCCGGACGGCGCGGCCCGGCCGCGCCGTCCGCGGGGTGTCAGGACCGCCCCGCCGCGCTCTCCGCCGCCGTCCGGGCGGCCCGCTCGACCCGGGCCCGGTGGGCCGCCCACCAGGCCTCGTCGCCCGGAGCCGTGTTCTCGCCGTCCCGGCGCTGCCCGGTCGTGCCGTCGACGAGCTCCCGCACGATGTCGGCGTGTCCGGCGTGCCGCTGGGTCTCGGCGGTCATGTGGACCAGGCTGTGGTGCAGCGTCACCGCACTGCGGTCGCCCCACGGCACCCGCCCGACGGCGTCCAGCGGCAGCGCGGCGATGGTCTCGTCCGCGTGCGCGCAGGCCGCGCGGTACTGGCCGACGATCAGCTCCCGGCTCTCCTCGGGGGTCGCCCAGAAGTCCGCGTTCGGTTCGGCGTCCCCGGTGATCCACGGCCGGGGAGCCTCGACGGGCCGGCCGAAGGTCTCCCCGAAGTAGAGGGCCTCCGCCGCCGTCGCGTGCTTGACCAGCCCCAGCAGATTGGTCCCGGTCGGTGTCAGCGGGCGGCGGACGTCGTACTCGGACAGCCCTTCGAGCTTCCACAGCAGGGCGTCCCTGGCGTCCTGGAGGTAGGTCCGCAGGTCCTTCTTGAACGCCTCCGCGGGAGGGGCGGTCTCGGTCCTGGTCGCGGTCCTGGTCTCGGCGTCGGTCTTGGTCTCGGCGTCGGTCCTGGTTTCGGTCATGGCGGCCAGTCTTCCGCCGCCGCCCGGTCCGTTCACCGGATTTTCCGGCGGCGGGGCCGGGCCGCCCTCACTGCGCCCCGACGGGCAGCAGCCCGCGCTCGCCGAAGACCTTCTTGGCGACGAACGTGGCGTTCAGGGCCTTCGGGAAGCCGCAGTAGCCGGTGGAGTGCAGCAGCACCTCGGTGATCTCGGCGGGCGTGAGGCCGACGTTGAGGGCGGCGTTGAGGTGGACCTCCAGCTGCGGTTCGCAGCCGCCGAGCGCGGTGAGCATGCCCAGGGTCACCAGCTGCCGGTCGCGGGGCTGCAGCCCGGGGCGGCTGTAGATCTCGCCGAAGCCCCAGGCGACGATCTGGTGGGCGAGTTCGGGGTGCACGTCGGCGAGCGCGTCGATCACCCGCTGTCCGGCCTCGCCGTCGACGGCGGTGAGGACGGCCAGGCCCCGGTCGAACCGCTCCTGCCTGGTGCTGGCGGTCTCGGCGCCGGTGCTCTCGGTGCTGGTGCTCTCGCTGCTGTTGGTGCTGTCGGTGCTCATGGGGGTCTCCGTTCCCTGGTGGTCCTCGGTGTGCGGTGCCGCCGACCGTACGACTTGGAGTGCACTCAAGGTCAACCTTTCCCACCGGCGCGGCGGGTCGCCGGGTTCCGCCGATCTGAGCAGGGCGGATGCCGATGGTTATCATGCGGACGGGGGAGTCGTTCCGGTGTGGGGGGAGTCGGTAGGTGGGCCAGGTCGGGGGGTCCGGCGGGCTGGGGTTCGAGGTGCTCGGGCCGGTGCGCGCGCTGCGGGACGGGGAGGAACTGCCGCTCGGTTCGCCGCAGCAGCAGGGGCTGCTGCTGTCCCTGCTGTTCCGGTCGGGCCGGCAGGTGTCGGGCGGCCAGCTGATCGACGACCTGTGGGGCGACGAGCCGCCGGCCAGCGCCCACGGCGTCATCCGGACGTATGTGCACCGGCTGCGCCGGGTCCTCGGTCCGGACGTGCTGACCTCGCTCGGCGGCGGCTACCTGCTGGTGGCCGACCACGACGGCCTCGACACCGCCCGGTGCGAGAACCTGGTGGCCCGGGCGCGGATGCTGCGCTCCGACGGGCGGCCCGCCGAGGCCGCCACCGCACTGCGGGCGGCGCTGGCGCTCTGGCGGGGCGAACCGATGTCGGGGGTGCCCGGACCCTATGTGCAGCGCCGGCGCCGGGAGTGGGAGGAACGGCGGCTCGCCGTCCTGGAAGCACGCCTGGAGGCCGAGGCGGAGGCCGGGGCCGCGCGCGGGACCGTGGGCGGCCGGTGGACCGGGGCGGTCGCCGAACTGACAGCCCTGGTCGAGGAGCACCCGCTGCGCGAGCGCCTCTCCGAACTGCTGATGCTCGCGCTGTACCGCTCCGGACGGCAGGCGGACGCGCTGGAGGCGTACCGCGCGGCGGACCGCCGGCTGCGCACCGAACTGGGCGTCGCGCCCGGCCCGGGCCTGCGCGAGCTGCACGGGCGGATCCTCGCGGCGGACCGGACGCTCACGGTGCCCGTCGTCCGGACGCCTACGGTGCCCGCTGTCCGGGACATCGCCGCCGGGGAGGTCGCGCCGACGCTCCCGGGGGAGGCCGCCGGGCCGGCCGGGGCGGATCCGGCCGCTCTGCTCGTTCCCGACCAACTCCCGGCCGCCGTAGCCGATTTCACCGGCCGGGAGGCGGAGGCCGAAGCGCTGCGAGCCGCCCTGCGGGAGCCTGGCTGCGTGCCCGTGGCGGCGGTCGCGGGCATGGGCGGGGTCGGCAAGACCGCGCTCGCCGTGCAGGTCGCGCACGACCTCGCCGGGGAGTTCCCGGACGGCCGGCTCCATCTCGACCTGCACGGCACCGACGGCCGTCCGACCCGGCCCGAGGACGCGTTGGCGGTCTTCCTGCGCTCGTTCGGCGTGGTCGGCGGGGCGATCCCGACGGGCCTGGCCGAACGTGCCGCCCGCTACCGCTCGTTGCTGTCCGGACGGCGGGTTCTCGTACTGCTCGACAACGCGCGCGACGCGGAACAGGTCCGGCCGCTGCTGCCGGGCAGCCCGGGCTGCGCCGTCCTGATCACCGGCCGGACCCGGATCGGGGCGCTGCCCAACGCCCGCTTCACCGAACTGGCGGTGCTGTCCGCCGACGAGGCCGTCACCCTGCTGAGCCGGACGGTGGGCGGCGAGCGGGTCACGGCCGAGCCCGACGCGGCCCGCGAACTCGTGCGCCTCTGCGGGCAGTTGCCGCTGGCGGTGCGGATCCTCGCGGCCCGGCTGGCCTGCCGTCCGGGCTGGAGCATCGCCCGGCTGGTGGAGCAACTCGGCGGCGACCGCTACCGCTTGGACGCGCTGCGGGCCGGGGACCTCGCCGTGGAGCCCTCGTTCCGGTTCGGCTTCGACCAGCTGGACGCCGAACAGGCGCGCGCGTTCCGGCTGTTGGCGGTTCCGGAGGTGCCGGACCTGTCGCCCGGGGAGGTGGCCGCGGTGCTGGACCGGCCGGCGGCCGCGGCCGAGGAGCTCGCCGAGTCCCTGGTGGACTGTTCGATGCTGGAGATCGCGGCGAACCCGGACCGCTACCGCTACCACGATCTGCTGCGGGCGTTCGCCCAGCGGCTCGGTCGCGGCGACGCCGCCGGGGTGCAGGCGGAGGGGGCGGCAGGGGCAGAGGCAGGGGCAGAGGCGCAGGCGGAGGCGGAGGCGGAGCGACTGGATGTGCTGGCCCGGTTGGTGGACCACCACCACGCGAGGGTGACGGCCGGCCCCAGCATCCCGGCGGCCGTAGCCGGGGACTGCGTGGCCGTCGGCGCGCTGGTGAGCCAGTGCGCGAAGCTGCCGCGCCCGGCCGCCGGGGCGGCGCCCTCACTCGACCGCCTCGCCGAACTCCTCCTGGGCGTCTGCCTGTCGGTGGACTCCGGCCGTGCCGCCCGGCCGCTCGGGCACGCCGCCAACGCCCTGCTGCGCTCGGCCCTGGAGCAGGGCGACCGCACCGCCGAGGCCCGGGCCAGACTGGTGCTCGGCCGGCTGCTGACCGAGGTCGGCTCCGCGTCCTCCGCGCTCTCCGAACTGCTCCGGGCCCGCGACCTGTGCACCGCGCACGGGCTGCCGGAGCCGTTGCTCGCCCTGGCGCACGGCTCGCTCGCGGCCTGCTTCGTCCAACTCGGCCGGGCGGAGGAGGCGGTGGCCGGTTTCTCGGCGGCGATCGCGGTCCGGGAGCGGTCCGGGGACCGGCGGGCGCTGGCCGCCGAACTGCTCGACCTGGCCGGGGCGTTCGCCGGGCAGGGGCGCTACGACGCGGCGGGCCGGGTGATCGACCAGTCGTTGCTGGTCAGTCATGAACTGGCCGACCACGCCTTGGAGGCCCGGGCCCGGGAGGCGCTGGGATCGATCGCCCACGACCTCGGCCGCCACGACGGGGCGGTCTCCCACCGGCGGGCCGCGTTGGCCCTGACCGACCCGGCCGACCACCGGCGCACCGGCCGGATCCTGCTGCGGCTGGTCGAGTCCCTGCGCGCGGCCGGGCGCGGCCCGGAGGCGGTCGAGGCGGCGGAACGCGCCGTCGAGGCGCTGACCCTCGACGGCGACCACCGGGGCCGCGGTCTGGCCCTGGCCGCACTCGGCGACGCCCTGGCCGACGGCCCGGGGGCGGCCGGCTCCCCGGGCGCCGGAGTGCTGCCGAGTACGGCCGACGATCCGGTGCCGGCCGACGATCCGGTGTCGGCCGAGGTCCGGGCGCGGGCCCGGGCCTGCTGGGCCGAGGCGCACGACATCCTGGCCCCGATCGGCTCGCCCGAGGCCGAACGCCTGGTGCCCCTGCTCGGCCAGGACCACCCGACGGGGCTGCCCCGGCGGCGCTGGCCCTCCTGGCTCCCGGCCTGAGCCGTCGGGCCGGGTGCGGGGAGGGAGGGCCCGGCACCGCCGGGGGGCGGGGTCAGGCCGCGGTGACCGTCCAGATCTGGTCGGCGGAGGCCTCACAGGTACGGAGCATGGCGGGCGTGTTCGGACCGACCGCGGACAGGCAGTGCAGCGCATCCCCCAGGACGCCCAGCAGATAGCCGCCGGACACCGGGACCAACGTCCAGGCCTGGTTCGTCCGGTCGGGCACCGGCTGGGACAGCCTGGTCAGGGCATGGCTCTCCTCCAGGTCCAGGACCTTGGCGAACCGGCTGGAGCCGTTGAGGAGGGAGTACCCGCCCCCGGCCCGCGCGGCCAGCTGCCACACGCCGCCGGGGCCGCCGTCGTCCCGAACGACGACCACCGGGTTGCCGTCCCGGTCCACGGACGCCAGGTTGTAGAGCACGGCCCCGGCGTTGGAGAGCCGGGCGCGCGGGGGCAGCGGGCCGGGCTGCTGGGTCGGCGGCTTGATCGGCGGTGTCGAGTAGGGCGGGCCCGCGGTGTACGCCGGGGGTGTGTACGGCGCCGGCGGCGTGTACACCGGGGCGGGCGGCAGCGTGGAGGTCGTGTACGCCGGGGGGACGGTCCGGCGCGGCGCGGTGGTGTAGGCCGGGTCGCCCGGCGGCGGGGCGGCCGTGTAGACGGGGTCGGAGGGTGTCGACGGTCGCTCGGGCGGGTTCGTGGCGGCGGTGCCGGGGGTGCCCGGTCCGCCCGCCGCCGAGCCCGGGGCCTGGGGAGCGGCGGGACCGCCGGGTGCTCCGGGGGCCGTGGCGCCGGAGGCGTTCGGCGCGGTGTCCCGGCTCGCGGGACCGCCCGTCGATCCGGCCACCGGGCCCCCGGCTCCGCCGACCGCTCCGGCACCCGCCCCGCCCACCGCTCCGGCGCCGACACCGGCCTCGGGGAGCTGGGCGCCCGGTATGCCGGGCGGGAGGGAGGCGGAAGGCGAGGGGGCGGCGGGGGAGGGCGAGGCCGCGCCCGGGTCGGAGGCCGGGCCGGCCGAGGCCGCCGACAGCGGGTCCGCCCGGACGGGGTCGCCCGGCGCTCCCGCGGCGGCCGCCCCCGCCACGACGTCGGCCCGCTTCCCGTCCTGGTGCAGTACGACGGCCGTGCCGGCGGTGACGGCGCAGCACAGCACGGCCGCGCCCGTCGCGAGCAGGGTCCGGCGGCGGCTGCCGAAGAGCGTCGCCCGCCATCCGGTCGCACGCTTCGGTGGGGCGACGGTCTCCACCAGGAGCAGTTCGCGCGCCGCAGTCCCGAGCGGATGCGGCCCGGTGCCGGCCAGGAGCGACCCGGTGCCGATCGACCCGGCCGGGTCGAACACCACCCGGCCGAGCGTCCGCGTGCCGGTACCCGCGCCGGCCCGGGCGCCCGTCCCCCTCCCCGTTCCTGTCCCCGTCCCCGTTCCTCTCGATCCGAGTACCGCGGCCGCTCCGGCCGCCGCGCCGCCCAGGGTTCCGGTGGGCGGCGGACCCGCGACCGGTTCCCCGGCCAGCGCCGCCCGGACGGCCGAGGCCATCGCGGCGGCGTCCGGCCAGCGCAGGGCCGGATCCTTCGCCATGGCCCCCTCGACCACGGCCCGGACCGGGGCCGGGACCTCCGCCGGCAGCGGCGGCACCGGGTCGGTCAGGTGCTTGAGGATCAGTTCGAGGGCGGTCTCGCCCTCGAACGGCAGCCGCCCGGTCAGGCACTCGTAGAGGACGACCCCGAGTGCGTACAGGTCCGCCGAGGCGGTGACCGTGCCGGTGGAGGCCTGCTCCGGGGCCTGGTAGGCGGCGGTGCCGAGCACCATCCCGGGCACGGTGAGCCGGGCGTCGCAGCCGGGGCGGGCGATGCCGAAGTCGGTGATGACCACGTGGCCGTCCCGGACCATCAGGTTGGCCGGCTTGATGTCCCGGTGGACGATGCCGGCCTCGTGCGCCGCCTGCAGCGCGGCCAGCACCTCCAGGGCCAGGCCCAGGGTCTCCAGGACGGTCAGCGGGCCGCGCCGCTCCAGCACCGTGCTCAGCGGCTCGCCGGTGATCAGTTCCATGACCAGGTAGGCGACCGGGCGGGTGGGGGGAGCCGTCGGCGCGCCCCAGGACGGCACGTCCTCGGCCGTCCGGCCGGGGCCGAAGTCGTGCACGCCGACGATGCCGGGGTGCCGCAACCGGGCCATCACCCGGGCCTCGTCGTGGAACCGCTCCGCGAAGCCGGGTTCGTCCAGCAGCGCGGGCTTCAGGATCTTGACAGCCACCCGGCGGTCGAGCACCTGGTCCTCGGCGAGCCAGACATCGCCCATCGAGCCGCCGCCGAGCCATTCGACCAGTCGGTAGCGGTCACCGAGTGTGGTGCCACGCATGATTCTCCTCGACCTCGTTCCGTCGTCGCGTCCGCCGCCAGGGGGCCCGGGTCGGGCCTCGGTCGCGCCGACCCGACCCTGTCAGCAGAGAATAAACACCGACTTGGCGTGGTCACCGAAAGTTCCCTTTCGGGCTGCCCCGACGGCTCGCCGGTACCTCCGCCCGGCCGGAAAATCCGAGGCGGGCGGATGCGGTTCCGATTAGGGTCGCGGACGACCGGTCAGGTGACCCTCGGGGGCTTCGATGCAACGCAACGGACAGGTACTCGTCTTCGACGCGGACGACACGCTGTGGGAGAACAACGTGCTGTTCGAGCGCGTCATCCACGACTACCTGGACTGGCTCCGGCACCCCACGCTCGACCGGGTCCGGCTGCGGGCCGTGCTCGACGACGTCCAGCGGGCCAACGCCGTCACCCACGGGTACGGCAGCCGGATGCTGCTGCGCAGTCTCGGCGACTGCGTGGAGAAGCTGCGCGGCAGGCCGGCCACCGGCCAGGAGCTCGCCGAGATCGAGGAACTGGCCGCCGTCCTGGCCGACCACCGGGTGGAGCTCATTCCGGACGTCGCCGAGACCCTCGCCGTCCTCGGCGGCCGGCACACCCTGCTGATGCTGACCAAGGGCAATCCGGAGGAGCAGCGGCGCAAGATCGACGCCTCCCGGCTGGCGCACCACTTCCGGGCGATCGAGATCGTCGAGGAGAAGGACGTCGCGACCTACCGGGGCTTCGTGGCGGCGCACGGACTCACCCCCGCCGACAGCTGGATGATCGGCAACTCGCCGAAGTCGGACATCCTGCCGGCGCGGGCCGCGGGCATGAACGCCGTCTTCATCCCCAACGACCACACCTGGGTGCTCGAACACAGCGAGCTGGACCCGGCCGACGAGGCGGTGCTGCACCTGCGCGCCTTCCGCGAGCTGCTCGACCACTTCTGAGCACTTCTCAGCGCTTCTTCCGACTGTTCACGACCGTTTCGGACCGATTCCGCCTCCGGAGGAACCACCGCATGAACCCCGCCCCGACCCCGACCGGACGCCCCGCCGAACGGGCGCTCACCGCCCCCACGGTGTCCTGCGTCTTCGTCTGCCACGACGGCAACGGCCGCATCCTGCTGGCCCGGCGCAGCGCCGGCGCCCGGGACGAGCCGGGCACCTGGGACACCGGGGCGGGGGCCCTGGAGCACGGCGAGTCCTTCGAGTCGGCCGTGCGGCGCGAGGTCCTGGAGGAGTACGGCACCGAGGCCCTGGCCGTCGAGACCCTGGGCGTGCGCAACATCCTGCGCGGCGACCCGGTCTCGCACTGGGTCGCGGTCCTGTTCGCCGTCGAGGTGGACCCCGCCCGGGTCGTCATCGGCGAGCCGCACAAGTTCGACGCCCTCGACTGGTTCGCCCCGGACGCCCTGCCCGAGCCCCGGCACTCCCAACTCGCCGAGACCCTGGCCCACTTCGCGGCGGCCCGCTGACCGCAGGTCAGTTGTCGACGAAGGTGAGGCTGGTCTTGTCGTAGCGGGTGCCCGCGACCTGCCCGGCCGGTGCGGCGGCCTCGACGGCGGCGAGGTCCTCGGGGGACAGCTCGACGCCCAGGGCCGCGAGGTTCTCCTCCAGGTAGCGCTGCCGCCGGGTGCCGGGGATCGGCACCACGTCCTCGCCCCGGTGCTGCACCCAGGCCAGCGCGAGCTGGCCGGTGGTGACCCCCTTCGCCGAGGCCAGTTCCTCCAGCTTCGCGACGATCGCCAGGTTCCGTTCGAGGTTGCCGTCGGTGAAGCGCGGCTGGCTGCGCCGTACGTCGGTCTCGGCCAGCCCCTCCATCGAGCTGTACCGGCCGGTCAGGAAGCCGCGCCCGAGCGGGGAGAACGGGACCAGGCCGATGCCGAGCTCGCGGCAGAGCGGGGCGGTCTCCGCCTCCAGGTCGCGGGTCCACAGTGACCACTCGCTCTGCAGCGCGGTGATCGGGTGCACCGCGTGCGCCCGCCGGACGGTGTGCGCGGCCGCCTCCGACAGCCCGAGGTGGCGCACCTTCCCGGCCCGCACCAGCTCGGCCATGGCGCCGACGGTCTCCTCGATCGGCACCTGCGGATCGACCCGGTGCTGGTAGTAGAGGTCGATGTGGTCGACTCCGAGCCGGCGCAGCGACGCCTCGCACGCCTGCCGCACGTAGGCGGCGTCGCCGCGGATCAGGGTGGGCTCGCCCAGCCGGTTGGCGAAGCCGAACTTGGTGGCGATCACCACCTCGTCGCGCCGCCCGGCGACGGCCCGGCCGATCAGTTCCTCGTTGTGTCCGGCCCCGTAGAAGTCGGCGGTGTCCAGCAGGGTCACCCCGAGGTCGAGGGCGCGGTGCAGCGTCGCGACCGACTGCGCGTCGTCCGAGGCGCCGTAGCCGTGGCTCATGCCCATGCACCCCAGCCCCTGTGCGGAGACCGCCAGGCTGCCCAGGTTCCGGGTGGGGATGTCGGTCATGCTGCTGCCTCCTGAGCTCGAATCCTCGTCTGCCCCGGACGCTAGGTGTTCGAGTGCGCTCGAAGTCAATGCGGGAGTGGAAGCGGAGCCCTGGGTCGCCCCGCCGCAGCTCGACGGGCTCGGTGAGGTTGCGTACCCGTCGCAGTGATCGCCGCGCGGCCCGTGCTTTTCCTTCTGGGCGGTTTCCGGGGTCCCAGGGGCCCGGAGGGGCGCCTGCCGGCCGAGGTGGTCACGGAGGGTGACGGGTGGGGTGGGGGAATCGGACTTGAATCTTTGCGAACAGATGTTCGATCCTGGGGGTGTGCCCGTTATCGAATCTGTTTTCGAATCCGCCGCCGAGCGGCAGCCCGCGCTCCGGCCGGTGGCGTCGTCCGCTGCCCCCGGGCGGGGGCTGCTGCCGGTGGTCCCCGCGCTGCGCGGGGTGCTGCCGGAGGGCGGGCTTCGGCGGGGGACGGCGGTGTCGGTGGCCGGCGGGGACGCCGGGCTGCTGCTGGCGCTGGCCGCCGGGGTGCGGGAGACCGACGGCGGGTGGGCGGCGGCGGTCGGGCTGCCCGACCTCGGGCTGGCCGCGGCCGCCGGGTACGGGCTGGACCTGCGACGGCTGCTGGTGGCCGACGATCCCGGCCCGCACTGGGCCGAGGTGGTGTCGGTGCTGGCCGGCGCCGTCGAACTGATCATGCTGCGCCCGGACGGCCCGGTCCCGCCGAACCTGGCCGCCCGCCTGGCCGCCGTCCTTCGGCGCAGCGGCTGCGTGCTGCTGGTGGCCGGGCCGTGGCCGGGGGCCGGGCTGCGGCTGGGGGTGCGGTCCGGGCGCTGGTTCGGGCTGGGGGACGGGCACGGGCAGCTCACCGGGCGGCAGGTGGAGGTGGTGGCCGAGGGGCGCGGCTCGGCGGTGCGCGGGCGGGCGGCCAGGCTCTGGCTGCCGGACGCGCACGGTGCGGTGCGGGCCGTGGAGGAGACGGTCGGCGCCGGGACGGCGGACGTGGTGGGGGAGGACGCGGTGGCGGGGCCCGGAACGGGTCTCGACCGCATGGCGGCGGTGTGAGATGAGTGGTGCGAGTTGACCGGCGAAGAGGTCGCCGGCTCCACCGGGGCGAGTGGCGCGGTCACCCCCCGGGTGCTGGTGGTGTGGTGTCCGGACTGGCCGGTGGCGGCCGTCGAACGTCCGGGGGAGGACCGGGACGCCCCGATGGCGGTGGTCGAGGGCGGCCGGGTGCTGGCCTGTTCGGCGGCGGCCCGGGCGGCCGGGGTGCGGCAGGGGCAGCGGCTCAAGCTGGCCCAGCGGCTCTGTCCGGCGCTGGAGCTGCGGGACCGGGACCCGGAGGCGGAGGCCCGGCGGTTCGAACCGGTGGCCGCCGCGGTGGAGGCGTTCACCCCTCGGGTGGAGGTGCTGCGCCCGGGGCTGTGCGCGATCCCGGTGAAGGGGCCGGCCCGCTACTTCGGCGGGGAGGAGGCCCTGGCGGCGAAGGTCCGGGCGGCGGTCACGGCTGCCCTGGCGGTGTCGACGGCGGTGGTCGCGACGGCGGTCGCGGAGGCCGTGACGGCGGCGGTGGTCGGGCCCCAGGAGCAGCCGGCGGACGGGGAGGTGGGCACGGAGAGAGGGCACGGCGACGGAGACGGCCTGGCCGAGGTCGTCCCCCTGCGTCCTGCCGCCCCCGCGCACCCCGCCGCCCCCGCGCACCCCGCCGATGCCGAGCGGGCCGGGGTCCGGCGGCGGACGGCCGGGGTGGAGGAGCTGTTCTCCGCCGCGCCGCCCGCCCGGGACGGCGCCCGGGGCGGTTTCGCGCGCCCGCCCGCCTATCCGTCGGCGCCCCCGTCGGAACCGGTACCCGGAGCGCCCGGAACCTCCGGAGTGCCCGGAACCCCCACGCCCCCCGCGGTCGCGCCGCCCCTGGGCCTGGTCGGGGTGGCCGACGGCCTGTTCGCCGCCGTGCTCGCCGCCCGGGCCGGGGTGCTGGTCCCCGCCGGGCGGACGGCGGAGTTCCTCGCGCCCTACCCGGTGGCCGCGCTCGGTGACGCCGGGCTGGCCGAACTGCTGGACCGGCTGGGTCTGCCCACGGTCGGGGCGTTCGCCGCGCTGCCCGCCGAGTCGGTGGCCGACCGCTTCGGCCCGACCGGTACGACGGCGCACCGGCTGGCCCGGGGGCTGCAGCCGCGCCCGCTGGTGCCGCGTGCCGAAGGGCCGGACCTCTCCGTCGAGCAGCGCTTCGATCCGCCGGAGCCGCTCGCCGAGCCACTGGTGTTCGTCGCCCGGACCCTGGCCGAGCGGCTGCACCAGCGGCTCGCCGGGGCGGGGCTGACCTGCCAGCGGGTCGCCGTCGAGGTGGTGTGTGCGGACGGCCGGACGGTCGCCCGGTTGTGGCGGCACGAGGGCCGGCTCTCGGCGACGGCGCTCGCCGAACGGGTCCGCTGGCAGCTCCAGGCCTGGCAGAGCACCGGTACGTTCGACCGGGCAGGCGAGAGCAGCCCAGGTGGGATCAGCCCAGGTGGGAGCCGCCCCGGGGACGACCACCCCGGTGAGAGCCGCCCCGAGCCGGGCGGCTTCACCGCGCTGCGCCTCGTCCCCGACGACCTCACCCCCGACCAGGGCCGCCAACTCGCCCTCTGGGGACAGGCGGTGGCCGACGACCGGGTGGAGCGCGCGGTGGCCCGGGTGCAGGCGGTGCTCGGGCACGCCGGACTGCGCCGGATCGAGCCGGCCGGCGGACGGGGGCCGGACGACCAGGTGGTCCGGGTGCCCTGGGGCGAGCCGTACGACCCGGCGGCGCCCGCCGACGCGCCGTGGCCGGGCCGGGTCGGCGGGCTGCGGGACGTCTGGCCGTCCGTCGTGCACCGGGTCCCGGTACCGGCGACGGTCCTGGACGCGGCCGGGCGGGCGGTGACGGTGGACGGCCGGGCGGGGGTGTCGGCCCGGCCGGCCGTCGTGGCGGTGCGCGGGCGGGAACTGCCGGTGGAGGGCTGGACCGGGCCCTGGCCGGCCGTCGAGTACTGGTGGGACCAGGCCCGGGCCCGCCGCCGGGCCCGGTTCCAGGTGACGGTGGCGGACGGGCGGGCGCTGCTGCTCACGGTGGAGGGGGGTGCCTGGTTCGTGGAGGCCGGGTACGACTGACGGCCCGGACGACGCGGGCCGTCCGAGCGGGGGGACCGAGCGGGGGGACCGGAGAACGAACGAGAGATCGAAGGCACCACCCCGATGGGATTCACCAGTCATCCCTCCGTCCCCTGGAGCGAGCTGCACCGGCGCATGGCCGCCGCTGCCGGGGGCGCTGTCGTGCCGCTGCGCCCGGGCCCGACGGCGAAGGCCGCCGACCCCGCAGACCCCGCCGCTGCCACGCGCCCCGCCGAGCCGGCCGCCGCCGGGCCCGCCTGGGCCGAGCTGCACGTGCACTCCGCCTTCAGCTTCCTGGACGGCGCCAGCGACCCCGAGGCGCTGGTCGCCGAGGCCGCCCGACTGGAGGTCGAGGCGCTCGCGCTCACCGACCACGACGGCCTCTACGGCGTGGTCAGGTTCGCCGAGGCGGCCCGGGGCACGGGCGTGGCGACCGTCTTCGGGGCGGAACTGACGCTCCGTCAGGAAATGGGTGACGGTGTCGAGCACCTGCTCGTGCTGGCCCGCGACCCCGAGGGCTACCGCCGCCTCTCCGCCGTCATCGGGGCGGCCCAACTGGCAGGTGGGGCCAAGGGGAAGCCGGTCTACGACTTCGCCGCCCTGGCCGAGGCGCACGGCGGCCACTGGGCGGTGCTCACCGGATGCCGCCTCGGCCGCGTCCCGGCCGCCCTGGCCGCCGCCGGCGCGGCCGAGCCCGACAGCACTCCTGCTCCCACCGCCGACCCCGAGCTTCAACTCCGCATCCTTGCCGAGGCGTTCGGCCGGGACAACGTCCACGTCGAGCTGATCGACCAGTGGCTCCCCGGCGACGACCTGCGCAACGACGCCCTCGCCGCGCTCGCGGCCCGACTGGGCCTGGCCACCGTCGCCTCCACCAACGCCCACCACGCGAGCCCCGCCCAGGGCCGCCTCGCCCAGGGGCTGGCCGCCCTGCACGACCGCCGCACCCTCGCCGGTGCGGCGGGCTGGACGTCCGCCGCCGGCACCGCCCATCTGCGCTCCGGCCGTGAGATGGCGGCCCGGCTGGCCCGCTTCCCCGGTGTCCGGGAGGCGACCGTGGACCTCGCCCGCGCCTGCGCCTTCGACTTCGCGAGCCTGGACCCGGAACTGCCCGGCTACCCCGTCCCGCCCGGCCGCACCGAGATCGGCCATCTCCGCGCACTGGTCGCCGAGGGCGGCCCGGCCCGGTTCGGACCGGCGAACGGTCCGGCCCGCCGCCAACTCGCCCGCGAGCTGGACGTCATCGAGGACCTCGACCTGGCCGGCTACTTCCTGATCGTCCACGACATCGTCGACTTCTGCCGCCGCGAGGACATCTGGTGCCAGGGGCGCGGCTCGGCGGCGAACTCGGCGGTCTGCTTCGCGCTCGGGATCACCGCCGTCGACCCGGTGCACTACAAGCTGCTCTTCGAGCGCTTTCTCTCCACCGCCCGGGACGGGCCGCCGGACATCGATCTCGACATCGAGAACCGCCGCCGCGAGGAGGTCATCCAGTACGTCTACCGCCGCTACGGGCGCGAGCACGCCGCCCAGGTGGCCAATGTGATCACCTACCGGCCCCGGCTGGCACTGCGCGACGCCGCCCGGGTGCTCGGCTACCCGCAGGGGCAGGTCGACGCGTTCAGCCGGCAGGCGGACTTCCGCTCGCCGCCCGGCGAGGACGCCGTCATCCCCGCCGACGTGCTCTCGCTCGCCGGACAGCTCCACGGCCTGCCGCGCCACCTGGGCATCCACTCGGGCGGCATGGTGCTCACCCGGGAGCCGATCGCCGAGATCTGCCCGACCGAGTGGGCCCGGATGCCGGGGCGTTCCGTGCTGCAGTGGGACAAGGAGTCGGTGGCCGGCGCCGGGCTGGTCAAGATCGACCTGCTCGGTCTCGGCATGCTCGCCGCGCTGCACGACACCTGTGACCTGGTCGCCCGCCACCACGGCCGGCACTACGACCTGGCGACCATCCCGGACGACGACAAGGGCGTGTACGCGATGCTGCGGCGGGCCGACACGGTCGGGGTCTTCCAGGTCGAGTCGCGCGCCCAGATGGCCACCCTGCCCCGGCTCAAGCCGGACCACTTCTACGACCTGGTGGTGGAGGTCGCGCTGATCCGGCCCGGCCCGATCCAGGGCGGCTCCGTCCACCCCTACCTGCGCCGCCGGGCCGGGGTGGAGCCGGCCGGCTGCCCGCACCCGCTGATGGAGAACGCGCTCGGCAAGACCCTCGGGGTGCCGCTGTTCCAGGAGCAGATGATGCAACTCGCCATCGACTGCGCCGGGTTCACCCCCGCCGAGGCGGACCGGCTGCGCCAGGCGATGGGCGCCAAGCGCTCCCACGAACGGGTCGCCCGGCTGCGCGAACGGCTGCTGGACGGCATGGCCGAGCGCGGCATCCCGCAGCAGGTGGCGGAGGACGTCTATGTGAAGATCGAGGCCTTCTCCAACTACGGCTTCCCGGAGAGCCACGCGATCAGCTTCGCCTATCTGGTGTACGCCAGCGCCTGGCTCAAGTACCACTATCCGGCGGCCTTCACCTGCGCCCTGCTGGCCAACCAGCCGATGGGCTTCTACTCGCCGCTCAGCCTGATCTCGGACGCCCGGCGGCACGGCGTGCGGGTGCGCGGGGTGGACGTCAACGCCAGCGGTCCTGCGCCCACCCTGGAGCCGTACCGGGGGCCGACGCCCGCGCCGCCGCTGACCGCCGGCCTGCCGCAGCCCGCGATCCGGCTCGGCCTGGACACCGTGCGCGGCATCGGCACCGCGCAGGCCGAGGCGATCGCGGCCGGGCGCCCGTACGCGGACCTGGAGGACTTCGCCCGCCGGACCGGCCTGCCGGCGCCGGGACTGGAGGCGCTGGCGGCGGCGGGCGCGTTCGGCTGCTTCGGGCTCGGGCGGCGGCAGGCGCTCTGGGCGGCGGGCGCGTTCGCGGGCGTCTCGGCGGACCTCATCCCGGGCACGACGCCCGGCACCGAGGCGCCGGAACTGCCCGCGATGACCCCGATCGAGGAGACCATCGCCGACCTCTGGGCCACCGGGACGTCCGCGAGCAGCCATCCGCTCCAGCACCTGCGCGCCCATCTGGACCGCGGCGGCGCGCTCCCGGCGGAGCGGCTCCCGGACGTGCCGGACGGGACGGCGGTGGTGGTCGGCGGCCTGGTCACCCACCGGCAGCGGCCGCCGACGGCGGGCGGGGTGCTCTTCATCAGCCTGGAGGACGAGACCGGGCTGATCAATGTGATCTGCAGCCGGCCGGTCTGGGAGTCCCAGCGCCGCACCGCCCTCGACCGGGCCGGACTGCTGGTGCACGGGCACATCGAACGGGACCGGGGCGCGACCAATCTGGTCGCCACCCGGCTCGCCCCGCTGCGGATCGGGCTGTGAGGGCGCCGGATCGGGCTGTGACGGCGCCGGATTGGTTCGTGCCATGATCGTCCCCATGGAATCGACGCCGTCGCCGACCCCACCCCCGTCCGCCGTCGTCTCCCGGACCTCCGTCCGGGTGGGGCTGCTGCTCGCGGCGGGCGTGCTCGCGACGGCCGGATGCGGCAGCACCCCGGCGACCGGGGCGGGCGGGGGAGCGCCGGGACCGGCGCGCAGCATCGGCGACGCGCCCCTCGCGGTCACGCCGACCCCTGCGCCCACACCGACCCCTGCGGTCACGTCTGCTCCCGCACCCGCCGCGAGTACCGGGTCCACCCCGGGGCCCGTCCGGGCGGTGCCCCTGCCGGGTTCCGCGCCGAGCGCCACCCCGGCCCCGCCGCCCGTCTGCTCCCCCGAAGGCGTCGCCCTGACCGTCGGCGAGGCCGATGCCGCGATGGGCCTGCGGGTGCTGCCGGTCCGGCTGACCAACTGCGGTACCCGCCCCTACAGCCTCAACGGCCACCCCGCCGTCCGGGTCCTGGACGCCGAACGCGCCCCGCTCGCCGTCACCGTCAAGCGCGGCTCGGCCGGCATCGCCACCCTGGCGAACTTCGACGCGGCGCCGAAGTCGCTGACCCTGCAGCCCCGCGAGTACGCCGAGTTCCAGCTGGTCTGGCGCAACACCGTGACCGCGGGCGACAAGGCCTCCGACAACGGCCGCTACCTGGAGGTCGCCCCGCTCCCCGGCCGCCCCCGGCTGACCGTCCCGGCCGACCTGGACCTCGGCACCACCGGCCGGCTCGGCGTCGCCCCCTGGTCCGCGCCCGCGCGGTAGGGTCCCAACACCCCCGCCCGCCGGGCGAGATGGCGGCACCGGGACAATGGCCCCATGTCCGAACAGTACCTCTCGGCGTTCGCGGTCGACGGCGACGCCCTGCTGCGCACGGTCGGCTCCGGCGAGGAGGCCTTCGTCCGGGCCGCGCTGGACCGGATCGCACCGCTGACGGCGGCCCACCGGCTGCTGCGGGCCACCGATCCCGCCGAGGTGGAGCCCGCCCTGCGGGAGATCGCCGACGGCCGGCTCGACCCCGCACGCCCCGGCGGCTACGGCTGGCTGCTGGAACTCCTGCTGCCCGGGGCCGGTGACACCCTCGGCGCGGCGATCCTGCCGGGGCGCGGCTGGCACGAACTCACCGACACCTTCCGGGCCTGGGGGCTGCCGGCCCTCGCCGGACTGTGGGCGCGCCCCTGGCCGTGGCCGCGCACCGAGGTGTCGGACGGCGCTCCGTGGCCCTTCCCCTGCTTCGCGGCCGGGTCCGAACTCGACCGCGTCCACGGTGAACTGGCCGGCTTCGACACCGACCGGATCCACGAGGAGCCGGAACTCCTGCCGGGCGGGGACGAGGACGCGGCCGAGGAGGTCGAGTGGCTGGTCGCCGAACTGCTCCCGGAGTGGACGGCGGGTGCCCGGGAGCGGGGGCTCGGGCTGCTGATCCTGCGCGACGGCGGCAAATGACCGTGCGCGGGTGCCGGTGGGCGGATGACCGCACGCGGACGAACGTGCGGGGATGACCGGCGCGGCGCAGTCGTGGGGGGTGCCTGCGCCGCACCGGGGTTCATGGGGGACCGGTGGTCGGATCCGACTGGTCGGACAGCCGCCTGGTCAGAAGGCGGGCTGGTCGCCGAGCTCGACGATCTTCAGATCGCGCACCCGCACGGTGTACCAGACCTCCTGGCTGCCGCCCCCGCCCCAGAACTCGGTGAGCCGGACGGAGGCGAAGCCGTACTCCTCCTTCACCTGCTGGACCGACCAGTCCACCGGGACGTTCTGGGCGCGGAACACCGGATCGGCGTCGTGCTGCTGCGCCCAGGCGTCCAGCCGACGGTCGAGCGCCGGGGCGAGGAAACGCTTGCGCACCTCGGACGGCTGCTCGCCACTGGTGCCCAGCACCGCCCGCCGGTACTCCTCGAAGAAGGTGACCACCTGGTGCGCGGCCGGCGTCCCTGCCCGGACCTGGGCCGACACGACCGCCGCGGCCGGCCCCGGGGGCAGCGCGAACGCGGCCGGGGCGGAGGCGGCCAGGAGGCCGCCGACGGCGAGCAGGGCGACGGAGCCGGCCAGGGCGGTGCGCCTCGGGTTCGTTCGCTTCATGCCGGGATTCCATCATTCGCCGACGAACTCTGTATATCGCTGGAACGTGTGGTTTACCTTTCGGGCGAGGGTATTTGACGACTGATCTGCTAAAGCGAGAATCCGCTCCGTCGCCCCTTGCCGGGCGGGCCGGCGAAGGCCTGGGCGATCGGCAGCCAGGCCGTCGCCACCTCTCCGACGGCGGTCAGCGCGAGGTCGTCCCGGTGCCGCCGCTGGGTGACCAGCAGGCAGAAGTCCAGGGCCGGACCGGTCACCCGGTCCACCGCCCCCTCCGGACCCCAGGTCCACAACCCGCCCTCCGGAGACGTCAGTTCGACCCGCACCGGGGCCTGCGGAGCGGGCAGCCCGTGCACCGTGAACGCGAAGCCCAGGGTCCGCACGCCCAGGTGCGCGACGTGCCGCAGCCGGGCGCTCGGCTCCCGGACGGCGCCGAGCGCGTCCGCGACGTCCTGCCCGTGCGCCCAGGTCTCCATCAACCGGGCGGTGGCCATCGACGGGGCCTTCATCGGCGGCCCCAGCCACGGCAGCCTGGTGTCGGCCGGCACCGCCGCGAGGGCCGTCGCGAGCCGTTCCCGGCCGGCCCGCCAGCGGGTCAGCAGCGCGGCCGGCTCCTCGGCGGCCCCGCGCGCGGCGCCGTCCTCGACCGGGTCCGCGCCGGCCGCCAGCAGTTCGCCGAAGATCCGGCGGGAGTCCGCGACGAAGGCCTCGGGGTCGCGCGCGGCCAGCGCGGACCAGTCGTCCGTCCAGGCCAGGTGGGCGATCTGATGGGCCACGGTCCAGCCCGCCGCGGGCGTGTCCAAGGCCCAGTGGTCCGGTTCGAGGCCGGCGACGAGCCCGTCCAGCACCTCGCTCTCGGCCCGCAGGTCGGCCAGCAGTCCGGTCAGCACGGACGACTCCCCGGGAACGTTCGGGTCCGTCATGGATCTCCCTCTCGCAAGCTCGGAAACCTGGAACACACCGCGGCGCGCCACCCTTGGTGACCCGCCGGTAACCTCGCGCCCGCACCCTACGCCGCCCGGCGGCCCCGCACCCGGAACTCCACCGAACCCGCGCTCCGCACCCCTCCCCACGGGCGGGAGCCCGTGTGACAATCGCGCGGTGACGACCGCCCCGACCGCCCCGGGCCCGCCGACGAGCGGCCCGCCGAGGAGCGCCGTGCCGAGGAGCGGCGCGCCCGCGCCGGACGGCCCCGCCGCGCCGGACGACCTCGCCGCCCGGGCCGCCGCGCTGGTCCGGGACGCCGTGCTCGGCGACCTCGCCCGCCGGGTGGTCGCCGACTGCGGCGCCGACGTCGGCCTGGTCGGCGTGCCGGACCGGGAGCCGGCCGGACCGGCCGCCGAGGGGATGGTGCTGCGGCACTGGGCCGGCACCCGGGCGGACCTGCTGCACGGCCTCGCCGTCCCGGCCGGGACCGGCCTCGGCGGCCGGGCGCTGGCCGAACGGGCGCCCAGCTGGGTGCCCGACTACCGCGCGGCCACCACCATCTCGCACCACTACGACGCCGCCGTCACCGCCGAGGACCTCTACGCGATGCTCACCGTGCCGCTGCTCCACCACGGCGCGGTGCACGGCGTGGTGTACGCCTCGCTGCGCGCGGTGGTGCCGTTCGGGGACGTTCGGATCGGCGCGGTGACCCGGCTCGCCGAGGCCGCCACCCGCGCCCTGGCCGGGGCCGCGGCCTGGTGCGGGGCGCCGGCCGCCGACCCCGCGCCGCGAGGGCCGGGACCGTCCGCCCCGTCCGCCCCGCCCGCCCCGAGGTTCGCCCCGCCGCTCACCCGGCGCGAGCACGAGGTGCTCCGCTGGGCGGCGACCGGCCGGACCAACCCGGAGATCGCCGCCCAGCTCGGCCTCACCTGCAACACGGTGACCGGCTACCTGAAGAGCGCGATGCACAAGCTCGGCGTCCGCAATCGCACCGAACTCGCCCTCACCGCCCGGGAGTCCGGACTTCTGAACTGAAAACCTCGCCGGGGAGGCTCAGTTGACGCGGCGCTCGCGCCCCGCCCAGTACGGCTCGCGGAGCCGGAACTTCTGCAGCTTCCCGGTGGTCGTCCGGGGCAGCGACTCCCGGAACTCCACCGAGGTCGGCGACTTGTACCCGGCCAGCCGCTGCTTGCAGTGCGCGATGAGGTCCGCCTCGCCGACCTCGGTGCCCGGCTTCAGCACCACCAGGGCCTTGACGGTCTCGCCCCACTTGGCGTCCGGGACGCCGATCACCGCGGCCTCGGCCACCGCCGGGTGGTCGTACAGGCAGTCCTCCACCTCGATCGAGGAGACGTTCTCCCCGCCGCTGATGATGACGTCCTTCTTCCGGTCCGAGATGGTCAGATAGCCGTCGGTCAGGGTGCCGCCGTCGCCGGTGTGGAACCAGCCGTCCCGGACCGCCTCGGCGGTGGCCTCCGGCTGCTGCCAGTAGCCCGCCAGGACGACGTTGGAGCGGACCAGTACCTCGCCCTGCTCGTCCACCCGGACCTGGTTGCCGAGGGCCGGGGCGCCGGCCTGCACCAGCTTCTCGGCCCGCCGCTCGGCGGGCAGTTCGTCCCACTCGGCGCGGGTGCGGTTGACCGTCACCACCGGCGAGGTCTCGGTCAGGCCGTAGATCTGCATGAACTCCCAGCCGAGTTCGGACTCCATCCGCTGCACCACCGAGGTGGGCGGCGGCGCGCCGGCGACCACCATCCGCACCCGGTCCCGGCCGGGGACCGGCCCCTCCCACTCGGCCGCCGCGTCCAGCACCATCTGCACCACGGCCGGCGCGCCGCACAGGAAGGTCACGCCGTGCCGTTCGACCCGGCGCAGGATCTCCGCGCCGTCGACCTTCCGCAGCACCACGTGCCGCGCGCCCAGTCCGGTGAGCGAGAACGGGAAGCCCCAGCCGTTGGCGTGGAACATCGGCAGGGTGTGCAGGTAGACGTCCCGGTCGCTCGCCCCGAAGTGCAGGGCCATCAGGTTCGCGTTCAGCCAGATGTTGCGGTGGGTGAGCTGAACGCCCTTGGGGCGCGCGGTGGTTCCGCTGGTGTAGTTGACGGTGGCGGTGTCGTTCTCGTCGACCGGGTACCGGCGGGGCGCGTGCTCGAAGTCGTACAGCAGCCGGTCGCTGTCGGCGCCGATCACGAACTTGTGCTTGGCGACCACCCCGGCCAGCGGCTCGGCCAGCTCCGGATCGACCAGCAGCACCGAGGCGCCGCTCTGCTCGACGATGTACGACACCTCCTCCGCCTTGAGGCGGAAGTTCACCGGCACCAGCACCCGGCCGTGCCCGCTGACACCGAACATCGAGGTCAGCAGCCGCGCCGAGTTGTGCGACACGACCGCCACCCGCTCACCGGGGCCGACCCCGAGCCGGTCCAGCCCGGCCGCCTGCGCCCGGGCCAGCTCGGCCACCCGTCGGTACGTCAGATCGCCCCAGGATTCGGCCGGTTGCGCCGATTCGTCGACGATGCCGACCCGGTCGCCGTAGACCAGCTCGGCCCGGTCGAGGAAGTCCATCACGGAGAGTGGAATCTGCATGCGCCCACTGTCCTCCGCCCACCGCCCCCTGCACACCCCCGATCGGGGGTGTCACCCGGAAGGGGTCCGGGCCGTGCCAGCAGCGGCCTCGGCGCCGGCGATCGCCGCGGCGAGCCGGTCCCGGGTCTCGGACTGGGCGGCGATCCGGCGTTCCAGCACCGCCAGCCGGTCCCGGGCGATCCGCAGCGCGCCGGCCGACGGCGGCCCGAACGCCTCCTGGTCCAGGCAGCCGAGGAACGGCCGGACGTCCTCCAGGGTGAACCCGGCCTCCAGCAGCGAGCGGATGTTGCGCACCCGGGTCACCGCCGACTCCTCGTACACCCGGTAGCCGTTGGCGGCCCGCCCGGAGTCGATCAGTCCGGCCTGCTCGTAGTGCCGCAGCGCCCGGGCGGTGGTCCCCGTCGCCCGTGCCAGCTCGCCGATCCGCACCCGCGCGGCCCCCGTCCTTCCCCGGCGCTCATCCGACCACGGCGCCCCCGTCCACCGGGAAGACTACGCCGGTGACGAAGGAGGCCTGCGGCGCGGCGAGTTGCGTGACGGCCCAGGCCACCTCGGCGGCCTCGCCGATCCGGCCCAGCGGGGTGTGCGCGAGCTGCCAGGCGCGCAGCTCCGCCCGCCGTTCGGGGCCGATCCCGGCGTGCTCGGCGATCGGTGTCTCGATCGCGCCCGGTGCCACGGCCACCACCCGGATGCCGCGCGGGGCCAGTTCCACCGCCCAGCTGCGGGTCAGGGTGTCGACGGCGGCCTTGCTCGCGGCGTAGACGGAGTTGGCGGGCCAGCCGCGCAGGCCGACGGCCGTGCTGACGTTGACGACCACGCCCCGGCTGTCGGTGAGCGCGGGCAGCGCGGCCTGGGTCAGCAGCACGGGCGCCGTCAGATTGGTGGCCAGCAGCGCGGCGACGCCCTCCGGGGTGTAGCTGCCGAGTGTCGCGTGCGGGGCGATGCCCGCGTTGTTGACCAGGACGTCCAGTCGGCCGAAGCGTTCCAGCGCGGCCCCGACGATCCCCGCCGGGCCGTCCGGCGCCGTGATGTCGGCGACCAGCGGCACGATCCGCCCCGGCGCCCGCTCCGCCGTCCCCGCCAGCGGTTCGGCCCGCCGTCCGACCGCCAGCACCCGCGCCCGCGGGTCCTGCTCGGCGAAGGCCCACGCCGTCGCCCGCCCGATCCCGGTCCCCGCGCCGGTGACCACCACCACCCGTACCCGCTCCGCCACGGCCCCGTCCGTTCCCGTCGTTCCGTTCATGCCCGCAAGCCTGCGACCCTGACGCCGGTGTCAAGGTCAAGCGCCGTTCCGTGAACGGCGGGGCCCCGGCGGTGGTCGTGAGCCGGAGCCGGGGCTTCCTCTTGCTGAGCCGGCGGCGAACAGGCGGCGAACACGGCTCGCGGGGGAGGCGCGGCCTCCGTTCCGCTGCTAGGAAGGGCGGCAGGACCGCAAGGACATCCGCACGGGGAGAAACACCGATGACCGACCACCGTTCCGACAGCTCCGCCGGCTCCGACGGCCTCTACGAGGCGATCGGGGGCCTCGACGCCCTCCGGAGACTGAGCGACACCTTCTACCAGGGCGTGCTCGCGGACCCGCTGCTCGCGCCGGTCTTCGCCGACTTCACGCCCACCCACGTCGAGCACGTCGCCGTCTGGCTGGCCGAGATCTTCGGCGGGCCGGACCGCTTCACCACCGACCTCGGAGGCCACCAGTCCCTGCTCCGCGCCCACCTCGGCCTCGCCATCACCGAGGAGCAGCGCACCCGGTGGATGGAGCTGATGGCCGAGGCCGTGCACAAGGAGCTCCCCGAGGGTGAACTGCTGCGCCGCCGTGTCCTGGAGTACTTCGACTGGGGGACCCGGATCGCCAAGGACGTCTCGGCCTCACCGGCCGGCACCGACCTCGGTGACCCGGGCCCCACCCCGCGCTGGGGCTGGGAGGGCCTCAAGTAGGCCCCCGGAACCGCCCCCGGAGCGGCCGCCGGGCACCGCCGGCGGCCGCGAAACCCGGTTGGACGAGAGGGGCCTGACGGGTCACAGTGGGCGCATGGCTTCTCTTGTGCGACATGTGACGTTCGACTGCGCCGACCCCCACTCCCTCGCGGTGTTCTGGGCGGAGGTGGTGGACGGCGCCCTGGGCGAGGGCGACGTGCCCGGTGACCCGGAGATCGAGGTCAACTCGGAGGGCGTCTCGCTGCTCTTCATCCGGGTCGAGGAGGGCAAGGAGGTCAAGAACCGGGTCCACCTCGACCTGGTGCCGAAGGACCGCACCCGGGACGAGGAGGTCGAGCGCCTGGTCGCCCTGGGCGCGAAGCAGTTCGAGGACCACCGCCGGCCCGACGGCGCGGGCTGGGTGACCCTCACCGACATCGAGGGCAACGAGTTCTGCGTGGTGCGCAGCGCCGCCGAGCGGGCCGCCACCGGCACCGCCTGAGCGGCCGCACGCAACGGCTACCCGACGGCCGCCCGCCAGGTCCACGAGGTCCGGCGCGGGCGGCCGTCGAGTTCGCCCCGGCCGGTGCACCAGAGCAGCACCTCCGCCGGCTCTTCCCCGGCGGGCGCGTCGGGGAAGAGCCGGGCGAGCACCGCCGCCGCGAGCCGCTCCGGGGGCCGCCAGTCCAGGCCCAGCCCGAGGGCGATGTCATGGGTGTGCAGCAGGGTCTCGGCGACCCCCATCGCGGCGAAACCGGCCGGGTCGCACGGCCCGTAGTGCCAGGCCCGCAGCTCGGGCGGGGCCGCGTCCAGGGCGGTGGCCAGCAGGTGCGCGGCGGCCGTGACCACCGTGAGCACCTCGGCCGGCCCGGCGTCCGGAGACACGGTGAGGTCCAGCGGCAGATAGCGGTCGGTGGGCCGGGCGGCGAGCTGTCCGGCGTAGGCGAGCAGGTCGTGGGCGATGTGGGCGGCGGTCTCCCGGCAGCTCCACTCCAGCGGCCCGGCGGGGGCGGCCCAGTCCGCGCCGTCGGCTGCGGCGGCGGGCCCGAGCACGGCGGTCGCCGCGTCGAGTGCCGCCCGAACATCGGCGCCGTTCATCTGATGATCGGTCATCGCCCCACCGTCTCACGCACGCCACCGTCTCGCGCACGCCGCTGCCCCGGGATCGACCGCCCGCGCCCGGCCCGGTCAGCCGACCTGGATCGAGCGCTTCGCCAGGCCCATCCAGAAGCCGTCGATCACGGTGCGCTGGCGGTCCAGTTCGCCCTCGGCGGCACCGAGGGTGACGAACAGCGGGGCGAAGTGCTCGGTCCGGGGGTGGGCCAGCCGGCCGGCCGGCGCCTTCTCCTCGAAGTCGAGCAGCGCGTCGAGGTCCTGGGCCTCCAACGCCCGCCGGCCCCAGTCGTCGAACTCGGCCATCACCGAGGTGATCCGGCCGTCGCTGCTGAGTGCCCGCAGGTTGTGGGTGAAGAAGCCGCTGCCGACGATCAGCACGCCCTCGTCGCGCAGCGGGGCGAGCCGGCGGCCGATCTCCAGCAGCCGCTGCGGGTCGAGGGTCGGCATGGAGACCTGGAGGACGGGGATGTCCGCCTCCGGGAACATCTCCACCAGCGGGACGTAGGCGCCGTGGTCGAGGCCCCGGTCGGGGATGTCCTGGACCGGCGTGCCGGGGGCGCGCAGCAGCTTCCGCACGCGCTCGGCGAGCTCCGGTGCGCCGGGGGCGGCGTACCGGACACGGTAGTAGTGCTCGGGGAAGCCCCAGAAGTCGTACACGAGGGGCACGGTGGTGACGGCGCCGAGCGCGAGCGGGGCCTCCTCCCAGTGCGCGGACACCATCAGGATCGCCCTGGGCCGGGGCAGGTCGGCGGACCAGGCGGCCAGCTGACCGGGCCAGACCGGGTCGTCGGCGAGCGGCGGCGCGCCGTGCGACAGGTAGAGGGCGGGCATGCGGCCGGTTGCGGCGGTACTCATGGCGGTTCTTCTCCTCCGGCCCTCGGGGTGCTCGGGGTGGTCCTCGGAAGGGCGGTCCGGGCAAGTAGTTCAAATTTGAACTCTCGACTGATTTCGACCGTACACCTTCGTTCGAATTTGAACAATAGGAGTACGATCACCTCATGCCCTCCACCTCGTCCGCACCTTCGGCGCCCCCCTCCGCCGCCTCCCCGTACGAGCCCCGGTGGCTCGACGAGGAGGAGATGGCTGCCTGGCGGAGCTTCGTCACCGCGAGCAACCTCCTCAACCGCCGCCTGGAACGCCAGCTCAAGGAGGACTCCGGTCTCTCCCACACCCAGTACGAGATCCTCGTCCACCTCTCCGCCGCCCCGGCCGGCTCGCTGCGCATGACCGAACTGGCGGACAAGCTCGTCACCTCCAAGAGCGGCCTGACCTACCAGGTCACCCAGCTGGAGAAGATGGGGCTGGTCGGCCGGCGCTCCTGCCCGAGCGATGTGCGCGGCGTCTTCGCCGAACTCACCGACCAGGGCCGGGAGCTGCTGCGGGAGGCCGCCCCCGGCCATGTCGCGCTGGTCCGCGAACTGCTGATCGACGTGCTCAGCCGGGAGCAGCTCGCCGTGCTGGCCGACGGCCTCGGCCAGGTCAGCGCCCGCCTCCGCCTCGACGACGCCCTCTGAGCCGGGCCGCGCCCGCCGCACCGTCCGCGAGTCGTCCGCCCTTCGAGCCGCCGGGTCCCGAGGACACCCCCGTCGTCCTCGGTACCCGGCTTCCGCCCGTCCGGCCTCTGCCCCGACGCTGTCCCGATCCCGTCGCGCCCTCAGCTCCCGGCCGGGGCCGCCTCCGTCGCGCGGGCGAGCAGCAGCTCCCGCTCCCGCTCGTTGCGGGTCAGCCCCGCCGCCCGCTCGAACTCCGCCCGCGCCTCCGCGCCCCGCCCCAGCCGGGCCAGCAGGTCGCCCCGGACGCTGGGCAGCAGGTGGTACCCGCGCAGCGCCGGCTCCTCGGCCAGCGCGTCCACCACCTCCAGCGCGACCGCCGGACCCTCGGCCATCGACAGCGCCACCGCCCGGTTCAGCTCGACCACCGGGGACGGCGTCAGCGCCATCAGCCGCCCGTAGAGGGCGGCGATGGTCTGCCAGTCGGTGTCCTCGTAGCGCACGGCCCGCGCGTGGCAGGCCGCGATCGCCGCCTGCACCGAGTACGGGCCG
Source organism: Kitasatospora purpeofusca (assembly GCF_000718025.1). GTDB lineage: Bacteria > Actinomycetota > Actinomycetes > Streptomycetales > Streptomycetaceae > Kitasatospora > Kitasatospora purpeofusca. The sequence goes on along the minus strand of NZ_JODS01000001.1, from coordinate 68,006 downwards.
GTGCCCGCCCGCAGCAGGGCGGCGAGCCCGCGCCGGATCAGCAGCCGGTCCCAGCGGGCCCGGTTCTGGTCGGCGAGCAGCACGGGCCGGCCGTCCGGGCCGGTGCGGGCCGCCGTCCGGGAGGCCTGGAGCTCCAGCAGCGCCGCCAGCCCGTGCGCCTCGGGCTCCCCGGGCATCAGCGCGGCCAGGACCCGGGCGAGGCGCAGCGCGTCCTCGCAGAGCGCCGGCCGCAGCAGGTCGTCCCCGGCGGTGGCCGAGTACCCCTCGTTGAAGATCAGATAGATGACCTCCAGGACGGAGGAGAGCCGGGCCGCCCGCTCCGCCCCGTACGGGACCTCGAACGGTATCCCGGCCTGCGCCAGCGTCCGCTTGGCGCGGACGATCCGCTGGGCGACCGTGGGCTCCGAGGAGAGCACGGCCCGGGCGATCTCCGCCGTGGTGAGCCCGCCGAGGAGCCGGAGCGTCAGCGCGATCCGGGCCTCGGCGGACAGCACCGGGTGGCAGACGGTGAAGATCAGCCGCAGCAGGTCGTCGTCGATGTCGTCCGGCCCGGCCGGTTCCGGCGGCGGGACGTCCTCCAGGGACCGCCCGACCTCGGCGAGCTTGCGGGCGTAGGTCTCCCGGCGGCGGACCAGGTCGACCGCGCGGTGCTTGGCGGTGGCCATGAGCCAGGCACCCGGACGGTCCGGGACGCCCGACCCGGGCCACTGCTCCAGGGCGGCGACCAGGGCGTCCTGCGCCAGCTCCTCGGCGATGCCGACATCGCGCACGATGCGGGTGACCCCCGCGATGATCCGGGCGGACTCGATCCTGAACACGGCCTCGACCGTCCTGGCCGTGTCCGCCCCGGCGGCTTCCGTCGCACCGGCTTCCGTCCTACCGGGTTCCGGCCCACCGGCTTCCGTCCTACCGGGTTCCGGCCCACCGGCTTCCGTCGCACCCGCGTCGCGCTCCGTCACGATCACCCATCAGAGCAGTCGCGGCCCGGGCGGGCAAACCGTCCGCCCGCCCGGCGGTCCGCCCGTCGCGCCGCCGCCCGGCCTGCCCCGTCCGCCCCGTCACGCCTCCGGCGGCGTGGCGGCCTCGTCGATCTGCCGCAGCTCGGCGCCGACCGTCCAGCTCCCCGGGTGGACCTCCAGGAAGCGCCGGGTCCACTCGACGGCCTCGGCCATGTCCTTGCACTGGATGATCGCGTAGCCGCCCACGACCTCCTTGGTCTCGGTGAACGGCCCGTCGGTGGCGGTCACCTTGCCGCCCTCCCAGAGCAGCCGGGTGCCCTCCTTGGTGGGCAGCAGTCCGGCGGTGTCCAGCATCACCCCGGCCTTGGTGATCTCCGCGAACAGCGCTCCCATCCGCTCCTCGAACGCGGGGTCCATCTCGAAGTTCTGGGACTGCTGCTCGTCGATGCGGATCAGGCTCATGAAGCGCGGCATGGTACTCACTCCTCGTCGGTGCGGGCGGGGCTTCTCCCCGCCGCTCACCCCTGCGTCGAACGGAGGGCGTCCGTTTCGACAGCCGGCCGGAAAATTCTTCCGACGGATTCCGCCCCCGGCCACCGGAGCATCCGGCGTGCCTGCGCGGCGACGCGCGAAGGCGCCGCCGCACGGGTGTATCGGACCGGGCCGGGTCTCCGCTACGGTGGCGGCGGATACACCGATGTATCCGATGCGCTGATGTATCGAGGTGGGCTGTGGCGGCGACGGATGCGGCACCCGGGCCCGGCGGCGTCCGGGTGACCGCGCGCAGGGCGCGGACGAGGGCCCGGCTGCTGGAGGCCGCGTTCGGCGTGTTCGCGGCCAAGGGGTTCGGCCGGGTGTCGATCGAGGAGGTCTGCGAGGCCGCGGGGTTCAGCCGGGGGGCGTTCTACTCGAACTTCGACACCCTGGAGGAGCTGTTCTTCGTCCTCTACGAGGAGCGGGCCGAGCTGATCGCCGCCCAGGTCACCGGGGCGCTCGCGGCGCGGGCCGGGGACACGGACGTGGCCTCGCTGGTCGAGCGGGTGACCGGCGTGCTGCTGCTGGAGCGCGACTGGCTGCTGATCAAGACGGACTTCCTCGTCGCCGCCGCCAGGGACCCCCGGACCGCGCGGACGCTGCTGGAGCACCGCCGGCGGCTGCGGGAGCTGATCGCCGAACGGCTGGCCGAGGTGGCCGCCGAGCGCCCGCTGCCCGAGGTGCTGGGGGGCGCCGAGGGCGCGGCCCACGCGGTGATCGCCGCCTACGACGGTGTCACCACCCAGCTCCTGCTGGACCGCGACGTCGAGCACGCCCGGGCCTGGCTCCGGCAGCTGCTGCTCGCCCTGCTCTCCGCCGACGGACCCCGCTGACGGGTGCCCCGCTCCTCCCCGTCTTTCCTGTCTTCCCCTGTGTCCCCGGCCGGACCAGCAGGACCGGCCGGTCGCCCGAAGGATGGAGTGTTCCCATGGACGCCGATGTCATCGTGGTCGGAGCCGGACTCGCCGGGCTCGTCGCGGCGCGCGAGCTCACCGCGCGGGGCCGACGGGTCGCGCTGCTGGACCAGGAGAGCGCCGCCAACCTCGGCGGCCAGGCCCACTGGTCCTTCGGCGGGCTCTTCCTGGTGGACTCCCCGGAACAGCGACGGCTCGGCGTGAAGGACTCCGTCGAGCTGGCCTGGAACGACTGGAGCGGCAGCGCCCGCTTCGACCGCCTCGACGACGAGGACTCCTGGGCGGTGCGCTGGGCCCGCGCCTATGTGGACTTCGCCGCCGGCGAGAAGCGCGCCTGGATCACGGAACGCGGGATCAAGCTGACACCGCTGGTGGGCTGGGCCGAGCGCGGCGACCTGCGCGCGGACGGCCACGGCAACTCCGTACCGCGCTTCCACGTCCCCTGGGGCACCGGCACCGGGGTGGTGGGCCCGTTCGTGCAGGACGCCCGGCAGGCCGCGGCCGCCGGCCTGCTCACCTTCCACCACCGCCACCGGGTCGACGAGTTGGTGGTCCGGGACGGGGCGGTGACGGGCGTGCGGGGCACCCTGCTGGCGCCGGACCCGGCACCGCGCGGCGCCGCCTCCAACCGGGAGCCGGCCGGGGAGTTCGAACTCACCGCCCAGGCCGTGATCGTCACCACCGGCGGCATCGGCGGCGACCACGAACTCGTGCGCCGCCACTGGCCGGAGCGCATGGGCACGCCCCCGAAGAACATGATCACCGGCGTCCCGGCGTACGTGGACGGGCGGATGCTCGACATCAGCGCCGCCGCGGGGGTGCGGCTGGTCAACCGCGACCGCATGTGGCACTACACCGAGGGCATCCGGAACTGGGACCCGGTCTGGCCCGGACACGCGATCCGCATCCTCCCGGGCCCGTCGCCGCTGTGGTTCGACGCCCTCGGACGTCGTCTGCCGGAGCCCTGCCTGCCCGGCTACGACACCCTGGGCACGCTCCGGCACCTGCGCACCACCGAGGACATCGCGGGGTACGACCACTCGTGGTTCGTCCTCACCCAGCGGATGATCGAGAAGGAGTTCGCGCTGTCGGGCTCGGAGCAGAACCCCGACCTCACCAGCGGCGACCGCAAGGCCGTCCTGCGCGAGCGCCTCCTCGGCAGCGGGGCACCCCGGCCGGTGGAGGCGTTCAAGCGGAACGGCGCGGACTTCGTCGTCGCCGCCACCCTGGAGGAACTGGTGGCGAAGATGAACGGCCTGACCGAGGAACCGCTGCTGGACCCGGCCGTGCTGCGGGCCCAGATCGAGTCCCGGGACCTCCAGATCGCCAACCCCTTCAGCAAGGACGCCCAGATCCAGGGCATCCGCAACTCCCGCCGCTACCTGGGCGACCGGCTCAGCCGCACCTCCGCCCCGCACCGCGTGCTCGACCCGGCGGCGGGCCCGCTGATCGGCGTCAAGCTGCACGTCCTGACCCGGAAGACCCTCGGCGGCATCCAGACCGACCTCGACTCCCGCGCCCTCGGGCTCGACGGGCGGCCGGTCGACGGCCTGTACGCGGCGGGGGAGGTGGCCGGGTTCGGCGGCGGGGGCGTGCACGGCTACAACGCCCTGGAGGGCACCTTCCTCGGCGGCTGCCTGTTCTCCGGCCGCGCGGCGGGCCGGGCGGCGGCGGAAGCGGTGGCCTGAGGTACCCGAGGGGTGTGACGGCGGGGGCGGACCCGGTGGTCGGGCCCGCCCCCGCCGTCGCACCCGGGGCGGTCAGAACATCCGGGCCTGGGTGACCCGGTTCAGGTGGATCAGCACGTCGTAGGCCCGGCCGATCGCCAACTCCGGCCGGGGGTCGGTGAGGTAGACCGATCCGGCCTCGTAGGTGGGGCGGGAGACGTTCAGCCAGTCGCGGGCCGCCCGGGGCGCGGTGCGCAGATCGACGTAGTAGTCCCGGTAGCGGACCCGGTCGAGGGTGTGCTCGTTCATCTCCGGCGTGGCCGGCGGGACGGTGACGGCCTTCCAGGCGTCGGTCAGGATCCCGTCGTTGGTGAGGAAGGAACCGCTGTCGAAGGTGAAGCCGACGGCCACGTAGTCCTTGCCGTAGGTGTCCCGCAGGTGGGAGCCCTGCGGCTCGGGGTACAGGAAGGTGTCGGTGGCCAGGTAGCCGGCGTGCCCGTTGTGCGCCGACAGCAGCACCTTGCCGCCGGTCCGGCGCTCCCACCAGGCGGTGTTGTCCGCCATCGCCCGGTCGCGCAGCTGCTCCGCGGCGGAGACGGAGGCCGGGTCGGCGAGGTCCAGGGCGGCGAACTCGAAGGTGTCGGCGATGTTCCGGGCGTGCTGCACGGCCCACACGCGGGCGTCCCCGTCGGCACCGCTGGCGCTGACCAGGTCGAGGGCCTGCCGCGCCTTGGCGGCGTTCTCCCGGCGCTCGGCGACCGGCTTCTTGAGGTACGCCATGGTGTCGTCGAACGGCCGCAGCCCGGCGTAGAGCCCGTCGAGCTGGGGGAGCGCGTCCGGCCGGGCCTCCCGCAGGTAGGAGGCGACCCGTTCGAAGATCCGGTCGCCGAGCCTCGGGGCGCCGATGTCGTCGCCCAGGAAGTGGACCGGGTTCCGCGGGTGGCTCCGGTTGTAGGAGCGCATCCAGGCGATCAGGTCGGCGAACTCCTCGCGGTCCCACGGGCTGCCGCCCAGGGCCTCCTTGACCACCTGCCGCGCGTCGCCCGGGCCGCCCTGGACGTACTCCTCGATCTGCAGGCCGCTGGTCCAGCTGGTCTCCAGGGCGAAGGTGGTGAAGCCCTTCTCCTCGACCAGGTAGCGGAACAGCCGCTGCTTCATCGCGAAGAACTCGTGCGAACCGTGGGTGGCCTCGCCGAGGCCGACCACCCGGGCGTCGCCGATCATCGCGCCCAACGCCCGCAGGTCCGCGGTGCGGCCGCCCGGTTCGGTCGTCCGCAGCGGTTGGGCGACGCTCTCCAGCGCTCGCACCACGGCGGAGCGCTGCGTCTGCGTCGGGTCCGCGGCCGCAGCCGTGGCCGCGGACCCGGCCGTCGCGGGGGTCACCGGCGCGGCGACCGCCGCCACCGGGGCCAGTACCGCGGCGGCGGCCAGTGCCGCCGTCGCCGCCAGCACCCCGCGCCGCCCGAACCGCTTGTTCCCTGCCATCTTGTGATCACTCCTCGACCCGACGGACCGCCGATGACCTCGGCGTTCGATGAGTTGATCTTCGCCGCGGCGGGCCCCGCGGCGCGCTGGGGAGGGCCGCCGTCCTTGCTGGGGGAAACCCCCCGTCCGGATTCGGTGGCGGGCCCCCGACCGGCGGCGGCCCCTCCGTCCGTTACCGCGCGCGGGCGACGGACGGACCCGCGCGCGGGGGCAACGGACGGAGCGACGGGTGCGACGCGTTACGGGCGGCCGTGCCGCACGTCGGCGTTCTTCTCCGGGCGCAGCTCGGCCGCCAGCGGTTCGGCCTTCGCCCGCTTCACCGCGAGCGCGCGGGCCAGGTCGAACGCCGCCACCGGGTCGTCCTGCTTGCGCCACGGCTCGGCACCGCACCAGGGGCCGATCGCCCGGAACTGCTCCAGCGCCACCTCGTACGACTCCACCTCGCCGGCGAAGTGCGCCAGCAGGTGCCGCAGCTGCGGCATCCGCTCGTCGTCCGGACGGACCTGCCGCAGCTGGGCGGCGAGGTTGTCGATCCGCCACTTGGTCCGGTCCGCCGCCAGCGTGCCGGCGATGGAGCGGCGCTCCTCCAGCTCGGCGAGCGCGTGCAGGTAGATCCCGCCCAGCGGGCTCCCGGGCGGCGCCGCGTCCATGGTGCGCTCGGCGAAGGCCATCATCTTGTCGTTGGACCCGAACCACTTGGCGCACCAGTACTGCATGGCCTGCCAGTGGCCGTCGTAGTGGTACCAGGCGCGCTTCACCAGCTCGTCCCACGCCTCCTGGAACTGCTCCGGGGTGAACTGCGCCCCGCGCGCCGCCGTCACGATCACCACCCACGGGCCCGGGTTCGCCGGGGCCAGCAGCGCGGCCCGGCGGGCGGCCTCGATCGCGGCCGGCAGCAGCTCGACGAAGCTCTTGATCGCCTCGTCACCGACCTCGTCCCGGTAGCCGGAGCCGCGCACCTCCCAGGCGCGGTGCACCATCAGCTTGGCCTCCAGGGTGGCGGCGTCGCAGTCGCCCGGTTCGGCGGCGCGCCAGGCGGTCAGCCAGCTGTCGCCCTCGGCCGCGACCGCCGCCAGCAGGCCCAGCCGGGACCAGCGCTCGTCCCAGTGGTCCCCGGCCTCGGCGACGTACGCGGCCGCCGGGCGCCAGTCCCCGGCCCAGGCGGCGTCGGCGATCGCCTGCGAGCGCTCGCGCTGCTCCAGCGGGGTCGGCGGGCCGGACCGGGTCGGGTCGAGCCGCTCGCGCGGCGGCATGCCGTAGGCCGCCGGGTCGAAGCCCTCCCGGGCCCACTTCAGATGGTTGCGCCGCCGAAGGAAGCGGTAGACGAGGTAGGCCACGAAGGCCAGGAGGATGATCAGCAGACGTATCACGAGGGCGAATCATGGCTGGTGGGACGGTGTGCGTGCAAAGCGATAACCGCTCGCCGAATGCGGCGTTCCATGGAAGCATCCGCTGTTATGGGGACGAATCTGCACGGCGCGCACGTCACACTCCGCCCGGCCTCGGCCGAGGACATCCCGGCCCTGGTCGCCATCCGCCGTACCCCCGAGGTCTACGCCCGCTGGCGCGGTGGTGACGACCTCACCGACGCCGTCACCACCGACCTCGGCGAGCCCGGCACCGAGACCTTCGTGATCGAGGTCGGCGGCCGGGTCGTCGGCGCGGTCCAGTGGTACGCCGAGAACGACGACGAGTACCGGCACGCCGGGATGGACATCTACCTCGACCCGGCCCACCACGGGCGCGGCTACGGCACCGACGCCGTCCGCACGCTGGCCCGTCACCTGGTCGACGACCACCACTACCACCGGTTGATCATCGATCCGGCGGCGGACAACACGGCGGCGATCCGCTGCTACGAGAAGGTCGGCTTCCGCCCCGTGGGGGTGATGCGCCAGTACGAGCGCGGCTCCGACGGCACCTGGCACGACAATCTGCTGATGGACCTGCTGGCCGCCGAACTCGTCTGAGCCGCGGTGGCGCGCCCCGGCGGGGGAGCGCCACCGGTGGGGTCGGCGGTCGGGTGGGGTCGGCGGTCGGGTGGGTCAGTGGTCCGCGCGCAGCGGCTCGCCGGTGCGGTGGAGGTGGGCGAAGATCTCCCGGTAGGAGCGGAGCAGCCCGGTCTCGTAGTACGGGATGCCCTTCTCCGCGCAGAACCGGCGGGTGATCCGGGCGGCCCGGGGGAGTGCGGGCGTCGGCATGCTGGGGAAGAGGTGGTGCTCGATCTGGTAGTTGAGGCCGCCCATCAGGGTGTCCAGCACCGGGTTGCCGCGGACGTTGCGCGAGGTCAGCACCTGGCGGCGGAGGAAGTCCAGCCGCATCTCCGGGGTCACCATCAGCATGCCCTTGTGGTTGGGCGCGAAGACGCAGCCCAGGAGGATGCCCAGCAGTGCCTGGTGGACGGCGAGGAAGGCGATCGCCTTTCCGGCCGGGAGGGCGGCGAGGACGATCCCGAAGTAGGCCGCGAAGTGGAGGACCAGCAGCGTGCCCTCCAGTCGGGGGCGCTTCATGGCGGGGCCGCGCAGTGCGCGGAAGCTGTTCCAGCTGAGGTTGAGGCCCTCCAGGCACAACAGCGGGACGAAGAGGTAGGCCAGTCGGCGGCCGATGAACCGGGCGGCCCCGCTCGCCTCCCGGGCCTGCTGCTGGGACCACACCACGATGTCGGGGGAGACGTCCGGGTCGCGGCCCTCGTGGTTGGGGTTGGCGTGGTGGCGGGTGTGCTTGCTCATCCACCAGCCGTAGCTCATGCCCATCAGCAGGTTGGCGACGATCCGCCCGCCGGTCTCGCTCGCCCGCCGTCCACCGAAGACCTGACGGTGCGCCAGGTCGTGCGCGAGCAGTCCGAGTTGCGTGAAGACGACGGACATGCCGGCGGCCAGGGCGAGTTGCAGCCAGGTGTCGCCCAGGGCGAACAGGGCGTACCAGCCGCCGGCGAACGCCGCGAGGGTGAGGCCGATGCGCACGGTGTAGTAGCCGGGGCGCCGGTCGAGCAGTCCCTCCTCGGTGATCCGGCGGGCCAGCTGGGCGAAGTCGCTGCCCTCGCGCTCCCGCCCGTCCGGGGTGGCGGTGGTGACCCTGGTGACTGGTGCGGGCGGGGCAAGCGTCGTGGGCTCTGGGCTCATGACAGGAAGTCTGGTGGCCGGCCCGGGCGCGGAGAACCGGACAATCCCCCTTTTCCATAGGGGGGTTGACCCCCGGGCCGGGGGTGGGAATGCCCCCGGCCGGCGGTGGTCGGGGTTGACGGTCGACACAGGGTTCCACCACCCTTTCACTAATTGAGTAGTGAAAGGGTGGTTTACTCATGCGGATGCTCCATGCCCTCCGGCGGCCCCGGCCGCTGTCCTGGGGGTTGGCCGGGCTGTTCGCCGCGCTCTACGCCTGCGTCGCCGTCAACCGGCACCGGCGGATGCTGACCCAGGCCTACGACCTGGGCATCTTCGAGCAGGCGGTGCGTGCCTACGCCCACGGCGAGGCGCCGGTGGTGCTGCTCAAGGGCCCCGGCTACCAGCTGCTCGGCGACCACTTCCACCCGCTGCTCGCCACCCTCGCCCCGCTGTACCGGCTGTTCCCGAGCGCCGTCACGCTGCTGCTCGCGCAGGCGGTGCTGATGGCGCTGGCCGTGGTGCCGCTCGCCCGGTGGGCCTTCGAGGTGGGCGGCCCGAGGCTCGCGGTGCTGGTCGGCGTACTGACCGGGGTCTCCTGGGGGATCGTCGAGGCGGTGGCCGACGACTTCCACGAGATCGCGTTCGCGGTGCCGCTGCTGGCCTTCTCCGCCACCGCGCTCGGCCGGGGCCGGCCGGTCGCCGCGGTGTTGTGGGCCCTGCCGCTGGTCCTGGTCAAGGAGGACCTCGGGCTCACCGTGGCCGTGGTCGGCGCACTGGTCTTCGCCCGGGCGGGGAAGGGCAGCGGGACCAGGGCGCTGGGCTTCGGGGTGGCGGTCCTCGGGCTCGCCGCGACCGCGCTGACCGTGCTGGTGGTGCTGCCCTCGTTCAACCCGGACGGGGGCTTCGACTACTGGGGCCAGATGGGCACGCGGGAGGCGGCGGGCGCGCCGTGGGAGCTCGCGGGCCGACTGGTCTGGCCGCCGCTGAAGTGGCTGCTGCTCGGACTGGCCGCCGCGACGGCGGGCTTCCTGGGGTTGCGGTCGCCGCTGGTCCTGCTCTGCCTGCCCACCCTCGGCTGGCGGCTGGCCGCCGACAACTCGCACTACTGGGGTGTGAGTTACCACTACAGCGCGGTGCTGATGCCGCTGCTGCTGGCGGCCCTGGTGGACGCCGTGCGGCGGACCGGCGCCTTCGAGGGGCCGGGGCGGGTGCCGGGCCCGGTGCCGGCCCGGGTGCTCGCGAGGGGTCGGGAGGCCGGGGCGGACCGGGCGGCCGTCCGCCGGGCCCGCCGCGCGCTGGCGGTGGCGGGCCTGGTCGCCCTGGTGACGCTGCCGGTCTACCCGCTGCACGAACTCGTCGCCCCCGGGGCCTGGGGGACCTCGCCATGGTTGGAGCGGGCCCGGACGATGCTCGCCCGGATACCCGACGGCGCCACCGTCGCCGCCTCCAACCGTCTCGCCGCGCAGCTGGCCGGGCGGACCACGGTCGGCCTGGTGTGCCGCGAGCCGTCGCCGCCGTTGGTGGAGCCGCCGGCCGATTCGCCGCCGGCCGATTCGCCGCCGACCGGGACGCTTTCGACCGGGACGCTTTCGACCGGGACGCCGCCGGCCGGAGCGGTGCGGGCCGGAGCGGTGCGGGCCGGAGCGGTGCAGGGCGGTCCGGAGTGGGTGGTCGTCGACCTGGCCGACCCGAGCGTGCAGGCACCCTGTGCGATCGCCGACACCCTCCGGATGCTCGACCGCTACGAGCGGCTCGGCTACCGCCGGGTCGTGGACGACGGTGACCTGCGGCTGCTCGGCCGCCCGTAGGACCTTTCGGCACCTTCCCCCGGGTGGGTCGGACTTGACCGCGGCGCAGTGGTCCGCCACCATTCCACCAATAAACTAGTGAAAGGGTGATGCGGGTGTGATCGAGTACCGCATCGAGCGGCGCAGCGGAGTCTCCACCTACCAGCAGATCGTGCAGCAGACCAAGCAGGCGCTGCGACTCGGTGTGCTGCAGCCCGGTGACAAGCTGCCGACCGCGCGGGAGGTGGTCGAACAGACCGCGATCAACCCGAACACCGTGCTGAAGGCCTACCGCGAACTCGAACGCGAGGGGCTGGTCGAGCCCCGGCCCGGCCTCGGCACCTTCGTCCGGCGTTCGCTGGCCCGGCCCGAGGCGGCCGCCGACGGACCGCTGCGCGCGGGGCTGGTGGAGTGGGTCGACGAGGCCCGCACGGCCGGACTCGACCGCGAGGACATCTCCGCGCTGATGACCTCCGTGCTGGAGCAGCGCTTCCGGACCGGCGTCACCGGGAGCACCGGTAGTGCCGGGGACACCGGTGCCGCCGGGAGCACCGGGCCGGCGGATCCGGCCGCGTAGACGCGCAGAACAGAGAGGGTGGGGGCCGCATGACAGACGCGACAGCGGCGACGCAGGCGATATCCGGGCCGCCGGCCATCGAGGCCGTAGGACTCGGCAAGCGCTACCGGGGCGACCGGTGGGCGCTGCGGGACTGCGAGTTCACCGTCCCGGCCGGCCGGATCTGCGGCGTGGTCGGAGCCAACGGGGCCGGCAAGAGCACCCTGCTCACCCTGGCCGCGCGCCTGATCGAGCCCACCGAGGGCGAGTTGCGGGTGTTCGGCGAGGCGTCGAGCACCCCGGAGACGCGGGCCAGGGTCGCCTGCGTCACCCAGGAGAAGCCGCTCTACCCCTCCTTCACGGTGGCGGGCACCCTGCGCATGGGGCGCGAACTCAACCCGGGCTGGGACGAGGAGGCGGCCCAGCGGGTCGTCGACATGGGGGAGTTGAGGCTCGACGCCCGCGTCGGCTCGCTCTCCGGGGGCCAGCGCACCCGGGTCGCGCTCGCGCTCGCCCTCGGCAAGCGCGCCGACCTGCTGCTGCTCGACGAGCCGATGTCCGACCTCGACCCGCTCGCCCGCCACGAACTGATGGGCGTCCTGATGGCCGAGGCCGCCGAACGCGGCACCACGATCCTGGTCTCCTCGCACATCCTGCCCGAACTCGACGGCGTCATGGACCACTTGCTGCTGGTGCAGGCGGGCCGGATCCGGCTGTCCGGCGACCCGGAGGAGATCCTCGACAGCCATCAGCTGCTCACCGGCATCGCCGAAGGGGCGGAACTCCCCGCCGGGACCGCCGTGGAGCGGAGGGTCCGCGGCCGCCAGGTCACCGCGCTGCTGCGCACCGGCGAACCGGTCGACGGGCCGTGGGAGTCGGTCCGGCCGAGTCTGGAGGAACTGCTGCTGGCCTACCTCCGCACTCCGCTGCCCCCGTCCGCCACCGCCACCGCCCCCGATCGCGAGGCCGCCGCATGAGCACCAGCACCCTGTCCGGCCCGGCGACCCCGTCCGGCCCGGCCGCCCCGTCGGCCGCGAACGGCGTCTCCGCCCCGGCCCGCCGCAGGCGCGGGCCGAGCGGCGTGCTGTGGCTGGTGCTGCACCAGAACCGGCCCGCGATCCGGTCGGTGGCGATCCTGCTCGTCCTCGTCTCCGCCGTCCTGGTCGCCATGCACGTCCTGATCCAGGACCGGATCGGGACCATGCAGCAGACCTCCTGCTACACCCCGGCGTCCTGGGAACGGATCGAGTGCCGGGTGCAGCTCGGCCGGATCGAGATGCTGACCCGGATGTTCACCGACATCCTCCAGCCCGCCGTCACCGCCGCCCCGGTGCTGATCGGCATGTTCCTCGGCGGGCCGCTGCTCGCCCAGGAGTACGAACGCGGCACCGTCCGGCTGGTCCTGACCCAGTCCGTCACCCCGCGCCGCTGGCTGCTGACCCGGCTCGCCGTCCCCGGCGCGACCGTGCTGGTGGCGACCTCCGTGCTGTCCGCGCTGACCAGCTGGGTGTGGTGGTCGGACATCTACCGGGGTCCGGTGGCCTTCGACCCCCCGTTCCAGGGCTTCACCTACCCGGTGCTGGGCCTCGCCCCGGTCGCCTGGTCACTGTTCGGCCTGGCCCTGGGTGTTCTGGTGGGGCAGCTGCTGCGGCGCACCGTCACCGCGGTGCTGGTCAGCGGGGTGGTGGTGGCGCTCGCCCAGGCCGTGATGGTCGCCTGGCGCCCGTTCTTCTGGCCGCTGGTCGAGGAGGAGCAGCCGTACAACAACATGATGGGCGGCTTCGTCAAGCCCGCCGGCGCCTGGCTGGTGGAGGACGGCGTGGTGCGCGCGGACGGCACCCGGCTGATGCGCGACCAGTGCTTCGAAGCGGCCAGTGTCTGCGACGAGGCGCCGACCTCCTGGGGGCAGTACCACCCGGCCTCGCACTTCGTGCCGATCCAGCTGGTCGAGGCCGGTCTGCTGCTGGTGCTCACCGCCGTGGTGGTGACCGTCGTCCTGCGCCGGCTCACCCGCGCCGGGGTCTGAACGGCCCTGGGTCCGAACGGTCCGGGATCCGAACGGTCCCGGGGCCGAACGGTCCCGGGGCCTGAACGGTCCGGCGCCGTCCGATTGCGGTCTTCTGCGCGCGCGCCCGGCCCAGCACACTGGGACGGCGTCACGGCCGATTGCGGTCTCCCCCGTCTCAGAAGGAGAACTGCGCAGCATGACCGGAACGACAGCAAGGACCGGAACGACCGGTGATACCGGCGCGGACGGAACGACCGCGAGGATCGCCGTCATCGGCGGCGGCCCCGCCGGCCTCACCCTCGCCCGGATCCTCCAGGTCCACGGCATCGCCGCCACCGTGTACGAGCGCGAGCCCGACCGGGACGTGCGCGGCCAGGGCGGGACCCTCGACCTGCACGGCGACACCGGCCGGCGCGCCCTCCAGGAGGCGCGCCTGACCGAGGAGTTCTGGGCGAAGGCCAGGCCCGAGGGCGCGGAGTTCCGCATCGTCGACAAGCACGGTGCCGCCCCCCGCGGCTTCGGCGCCGGGCCCGTTCCGGACGCCGCCGGTCCGCCGGGCCCTTCCGGCGCCGTGGACGGGTCCGGTGCGCCCGGCGGGGCCGACCCGGGGGCGAGCCCCGAGATCGACCGGGGCGACCTGCGCGGACTGCTGCTGGACTCGCTCGCCCCCACCGCCGTCCGCTGGGGCCACCGCCTCGACCGGGCCGAGCCGCTCGGCGACGGTCGGCACCGGCTGCACTTCGACAACGGCGCCGTCGACGTCTGCGACCTGCTGATCGGCGCCGAGGGCGCGCACTCCCGGGTCCGCCCGCTGCTCACCCCGGTGGAGCCGCAGTACACCGGCGTCAGCCTGGTCGAGCTGGGCATCCCCGACGCGGACCGGACCGCCCCCGGTGCCGCCGCCGCGGTGGGCAACGGCACCCTGTTCGCGTTCCACGACAACAAGGGCCTGGTCCTCCAGCGCAACAGCGACGGCCGGATCCGCGTCTACGCCTTCTTCCGCAGCCCCGAGGACTGGCTGCGGGTGGCCGGCCTCTCCGCGGACGACCCGGCGGGCACCCGCGCCGCCCTCGCCCGGCACTTCGCCGACTGGGCGCCGGAGTTCCGCGACGCGCTGGCCGCCTGCGACGACACCCTGCGCACCCAGCCGCTGGAGATGCTGCCGGTCGGCCTGCGCTGGCCACGCCGCCCGGGGGTCACCCTGGTCGGGGACGCGGCGCACCTGATGTCCCCGTTCGCCGGGCAGGGCGTCAACCTCGCGATGTGGGACGCCGCCGAACTCGCGCTCGCGGTGGCCCCCGTGCTGGTCCCACCGGCCCGCTGGGAGGCCTCGACCGCGGCGGCCCTCGACGCCGCCGTCGAGGGCTACGAGAAGGCGATGTTCGAACGGGGCGCGTTCTGGGCCGGAATCTCCGCGTTCAACCACGACCGGGTGCTGGCCCCGGACGGCCACGAGAACCTGCACCTCATGGCCGGTCCGCCCGGTCCGCCCGGTCCGCCCGGTCCGCCGGGTGGTGCTCCTGCCGGTGCTCCTGCCGGTGCTCCGGGCGGCGCGTAAGGTCCGGGGCCGGGTCCGAAGCCGGGCCCGGCCTCAGGCGCCGGTGCAGCCGCAGGACCGCCGGACCACCATCCGGGCCGGGAACATCCGGGCCCCGGCAGTGGGCGTCGGCTCCCCGTCGGCGCGCACGCCGAGCACCAGGTCGACGGCGGCGCGCGCCATCTCCTCCTGCGCGGTGGCCACGCTGGTCAGCGGCGGGCCGGCGATCACGGCCTCCGCGATGTCGTCGAACCCGGCCACCGCGAGGTCCTCCGGCACCCGCAGGCCGAGGTCGTCGGCGGCCCGCAGCAGGCCGATCGCCTGATCGTCGGTCGCGCAGAACACCGCCGTCGGCCGGTCGGCGCGCGCCAGCAGCGCGAGCGCCTCCCGGTGGGCGCGGACGCGGTCGAAGGGCGCGCCGACCAGTCGGCCCTCGGTGGCGAGCCCGGCCTCGGCGAGCGCGGCGGCCCAGCCGGCGGTGCGGACGGTGACCGGGTCGCTCGGGCTGAGCGAGAAGGTGCCGCCGAAGCAGTGCACGGTCGCGTGGCCGTGCCCGAGCAGATGGCCGACGACCTCCCGTGCCCCGCCCTCGTCGTCCGCGACGACCGCGATCCCGTGCTCGGTCTCGGCACGGTGGTGCAGCAGCACGACCGGCGTCCCGTCCGGGGCGTCCGCCCGGGCGACGCCGGGGGCGGACGGGTCCTGGGTGACCAGGATCAGGCCGTCCACCTGCATGCCCAGGAAGGCGCGGATGTAGTGGGCCTCGCGCTCGTCGGCGTAGTCGGAGTTGCCGATCAGCACCAGCTTGCCGCGTTCGGCGGCGGCCCGCTCCACGGTGTGCGCGAGTTCGGCGAAGAAGGGCTGCCGGGCGTCCGGGACGACCATGCCGATCAGGTCGGACCGCCGCCGCGCCATGGCCTGCGCGACACGGTTCGGCCGGTACCCCAGCTCCTCGACGGCGGCGAGCACCCGGGCCCGGGTCGCGGCCGCCACCGGCCGGGGCCCGTCGTTGATCACATAACTCACGACCGCTGTCGACGTCCCCGCCGTCCTCGCCACGTCGTCCCGCGTCACCCTTGCCATGCCCGCGAGCCTACACACCGGCACCGACGGGTCCGGCCGTCGTTCCACCGGCCGGACGCCGCGTCGAACGCCGTGCGGGGTACCGGGTGGGGCGCCGTGCAGCACACCGTGCAGCGCGCCGTCAGTACATCTGGTCGGCGGTGACGTCCGCGGAGCGGCGCAGGGCCTGCTCGGCCGGTTCGCCGCGCAGGGCGAGCAGGGTGAGCGTCAGCGCGTCCACCACCGCCAGGTGGGCGATCCGGCTGGCGGTGGTCTCCAGCCCGAAGACCAGGTCCTGGCCGCCGGCGACCAGGGTGTGGGTGGCGGCCTCGCCGAGCGGGGAGCGGGCGTAGCTGGTGACCGCCACCACCGCGGCGCCGTTGCCGCGCGCGTGGCGGGCGGCGTCGACCACGGTGCGGGTCGCCCCGGTGTGGCTGACCGCCAGGCAGGCGGAAGTGGAGGTCAGCTGGGCGGCGGCCAGCTGCGCGGTGCTCGGGTCGGCGGGGGCGTCGGTGTGCAGACCCAGGGCACGCAGCCGGTAGGCCGCGTCCAGGACCACCGCGCCGGAGAGCCCCTCGCCGAGGACGAGGACGTGGTCGGCGGCGTTCAGCGCCCCGGCGGCCGCCCGCAGCTCGTCGACGGCGAGCGTCGTGGCGATCCCCTCCAGCGCCTCCCGGGCGGCGCGGACGGTGTCGGCGAGGGCGCGGGCGGCCGGGTCCCGGGTGTCGGAGGCGTCCGGTGCCAGCGCCGGGGCCTGGCGGACGGCCGCGATCTTCAGCTCCTGGTAGCCCCGGAATCCGAGCCGCTGGCAGGCGCGGACCACCGAGGACGGCGCCGTCCCGGCGAGCTCGGCGACATCGCTCACGCTGAGGCCGACCAGATCGGCACCCCGGGCGAGGACCACCTGGGCGACCCGCTCCTCGCTGCCGCGCAGCTCGCCCAGCCGGGCGCGGACGTGAGCGGCCAGCTGGGACTCCAGCGGAGAAAATTCGGAATGTTCTTCCATGGATCCAGTGTAACGTGGAATCGGATTCCGGCGGTCGGTGCTCCACCGGCCCGCCGGCCCGCCGATCCGTCGTTCCGTCGTTCCGTCCTCAGGAGGGGAGCCCCGCCATGGCAGCCGCCGCCGTTCCCGTGGCCGTTCTGACCGCCGCCGTCCTGCACGCGGTGTGGAACGGGCTGGCGCACCGGATCGAGGACAAGCTGGTCGGCTTCACCCTGATCAACCTCGCGTACACCGCCTGCGCGGTGGTCCTGGTGCTGCTCAACCCGTTCCCGGCGGCGGCCGCCTGGCCGTACCTGCTGGCCTCCGTGGGGATGCAGGTGACGTCCCAGCTGCTGCTCCTGCGCGCCTACCAGCTGGGGGACTTCGGGCAGATGTACCCGATCGCGCGCGGTTCGGCGCCGCTGCTGGTGGCCGTGCTGTCGGTGGCCCTCCTCGGCGAGTCGCCCGGGGTCGGGGAGCTGCTCGGGGTGGCCGTCATCTCCTGCGGGCTGGTCGGGCTGGCCTTCGCCAAGGGGATCCCGGGCCGGGCCCAGCTGCCCGCGCTCGCGGCGGCGCTCGGCACCGGGGTGATGATCGCCGCGTACACCGTGTCCGACGGCGGCGGCGTCCGGCACGCGGGGACGGTCGGCGGCTACATCGCCTGGCTGTTCCTGCTCCAGGGGCCGGTCCTGGCGCTGGTCGCCCGGGTGCGGCGCGGGCCGGGGCTGCTGGTCGGGGCCGGTCCGGCGGTGCCGTTCGGGCTGCTCGGCGGAGTGCTGTCGCTGACCGCCTACGGGCTGGTGGTGTGGGCGCAGTCCCGGGGGGACCTCGCCACCGTCGCGGCGCTCCGCGAGACCAGCATCGTGATCGCCGCGCTGATCGCCGCCGTGGTCTTCCGGGAGCGCCTCGGGCGGCTGCGGATGGCGGCGAGCGCGGCCGTGCTGGCCGGGATAGCCGTCCTGGAACTGGCCCGCCCCTGAGGCCGGTTCCAGGACGGCGGCGGCGACTCCGCGCGATTCAGGGGACGACGACCGTCAGCGAGCTGTGCGTCGTCGTGAAACCCAGCTCCTCGTACAGCTGCCGGGCCCGGTTGCCCTCGGTCACGGCCAGTCCGATCCGGGTGGTGCCGCCGGCGGCGACCTCGGCGAGGACCCGGCGCAGCAGGTCGCGGCCGAGGCCGGGGTAGCCGTGCGACGGGTGGCGGAACACGTGGGCGATCCAGGGCAGGCCGTCCCAGTCGGTGAGCACCGCACCGGCCACCACCCGGTCGGTACCGTCCACGACCAGGGTGCTGGCCGGCAACAGGGGTCCTATCACCTGCCCGGAGAGCAGTTCGGCGATCCTCAGCACCGAGGACCGGTCGTCCCGGCCCTCGTCCGGGCGGTGGTCGGGGTGGCCGGGGCCGAAGGCCGCCCGCGAGGCGGGCACGAGCGCCTCGGGCCCGCGGTCGCAGGGGACGGCACGGAACCCGTCCCGGAGCGGGGTGTCCGCCCAGGCCGCCCAACCCCCGGGCGGGGGAGCGTCGACGAGGTCCCGGTGCATGGTGTGGCCGTGGCGCAGCACCGCGGCCCCCTGGCGCACCAGCTCCTCCCCGAGCCGGACCGGTCCGGAGACCACCCAGCCTGCCAGTTCCTTCCGCACGAAGGCGGCCAGGGCCGCCGGATCGGCGCCCGGGTCGACCGCCTCCAGCCGGTCCGCCCAGGGGCGGCCCTCCCGTTCGCCCTGCTCGAACCGCACCACGGCGACCCCGTCGGCCCCGTACCCGTACTGCCAGTCGCTCCCCGCCTGCGCCACGCCGTTCGTCCGATCCTCGCGCGTCGGCACACCCCTCGGTGCGCCCTGTCGTCCGCCATGCTCGGTGAACGATCCGCCCGGGATCAACCGACTGTCGGTCAACCGGCCGACCGGGGCGGCGAATCGGTCAGGACGTGGCCGGATCGGACGTGGCCGGATTGTCGGTGGCGGCGCCTAGCGTTCCGGGTATGAGCGTCCCCGAGGTCGTCCCGATCCTCCACGAGCCCGGCTACCGCACCGACACCATCGGCCGTTGCCGCGGCGGCCAGTTCTTCGCCTCCGTCTGCTACGCCCGCCCCGAGGAGTCGTTCGACGTCGACGACGGGGCGTGGTACGCGGTGCTGCACCGGTTCGACGAGGGCGGGCGGCACCTCGGCTCACGGATCGAGGCGGCGCCGGAGGAGTGCGACGCCGGTGCGCCGAAGGCCGCCGAGGAACTGCTGCGCGAGTGGCTGGACGCGCTGCCGGAGCGGGAGTTCGGGGACATCGCCGTCGCGCCCTTCGCGGTGCTGGTCGACGGCTGCCGCTTCGGCCTGGTGGTCGAGCGGCACGGCGAGGACGCGACGGAGGACGACTGGGCCGAGCTCTACCCCGACGGCCTCGGCTTCCACGCCCCCTGGGACGGCGAGTACGACACCTGAGCCCGACCCCCGGCCGCTCAGTCCGCGATCACCGCCGCGCGGACGCAGAGGACGTCCGGCAGGTGGGAGAGCACCGGCGACCAGTGCGCGCCCTCGTCGTTGCTGGCGTAGACCTCGCCGGTCCGGGTGCCGAAGTAGATGCCGGCCGGTGCGAGGTCGTCGGTGCGCAGCGCGTCCCGCAGCACGACGCCGTAGTGGTCCTCGCCGGGCAGGCCCTCGGCGAGTGCCTGCCAGCTGTCGCCGGCGTCGTCGGTGCGGAAGACCCGGCAGCGGCGGCCCGGCGGGATCCGGTCGTCGGCGCCGCCGAGCGGGAACACGTACGCGGTGTCGGCGCGGTGCGGGTGGGCGGCGATCGCGAAGCCGAAGTCGGCGGGCAGGCCGTCGGCGATCGAGCGCCAGCTCGCCCCGCCGTCGTCGCTGCGGTAGACGCCGCCGTGGTTCTGGAGGTAGAGCCGGTCCGGGTTCACGGCGTCCCGGGCGATCTTGTGCACGCACTGGCCGAACTCGGGGTACTGGTTCTCCTCCGGCAGGAACTCGGCCCGCAGACCGGTGTTGGAGGGTTCCCAGCTGCCGCCGCCGTCCTTGCTGCGGTAGACGCCGCCGCTGGAGACGGCGACCAGCAGCCGTTCCGGGTCGCGCGGGTCGCAGAGGACGGTGTGCAGGCCCTGGCCCCCGTAGCCGGCGCCCCACTCGGTGCGCTGCGGGTGGTCCCACAGCGACTCGACCAGGGTGAAGGTCTCGCCGCCGTCCGCCGAGCGGAACAGCGCGGCGGGTTCGGTGCCCGCGTAGACCACGCCCGGGGCCTCGGGCCCGGCCGGCTGGAGCTGCCAGACCCGGGTCAGCGAGGCGCCCGTGTGCTCGGGGAAGCGGACGGCCGGGGCGGACGGCTCGGACCAGCTCGCGCCGAGGTCGTCCGAGCGCCACACCGACGGGCCCCAGTGGCTGCTGTCGGCGCCCACCAGCAGTCTGGTCCGACCGCCGCGGCGGTCGACGGCGACGGAGTAGATCGCGTTCATCCGGAAGTGCGGCCCGCTGAACTCCCAGTCCACCCGGTTACGACTGCGTCCGAGAAAGAGGCCCTTCTCGGTCCCGACGGCCAACAGCACCTCGGTCATTGCCACACACCACCCGGTCGGCGAAACGGCCCCCGCGGACACCCCTCCCGGGCCAGTGTCCCGCCGTCGACGGCCCGCCACCAGCGCGCCGCGCCGGGGCGGACCGCCGCCGGGCACCGCCCGCACGCGAGGGCGCACCCGACAGCGCACCTGACAGCGCACCCGACAGCGCGGCCGCCCGGGCGGCCGCGCCGCCTGCCACCGTCAGCCCCGGCAGCCCTCCAGCAGCCGCAGCCAGACCTCGCTGATCGTCGGGTAGGCGGGCACCGCGTGCCACAGCCGGTCGATGGGCACCTCGCCGACCACCGCGATCGTCGCCGAGTGCAGCAGCTCGGAGACGCCGGGGCCGACGAAGGTCGCGCCGACCAGCACCTCCCGGTCCAGGTCGAAGACGACCCGGGCCCGGCCGCGGTAGTCGTCGCCGTAGAGCGAGGCCCCGGCGACCGCGCCGAGGTCGTGGTCGATCGCCTTGACCCGCAGTCCGGCCCGTTCGGCGGCGTCGAGGGTCAGACCGACGGCGGCGACCTCCGGCTGCGTGAAGACCACCTGGGGCGCGCCGGCGCTGTCGGCGGACGCGGCGTGCGCGCCCCAGCGCTCGGTGTCCAGCGGGCGCGCCTGGGCGCGGGCGACGATCGCCGCGCCGGTGATCCGCGCCTGGTACTTGCCCTGATGGGTGAGCAGCGCCCGGTGGTTGACGTCCCCGGCGGCGTACAGCCACGTGCCGTCGACGCCGAGCACGGTGCAGCTGTCGTCCACGTCGAGCCAGTTGCCGGGGTGCAGACCGACCTGCTCCAGGCCGACGTCGGCCGTGCGCGGGGCGCGCCCGGTGGCGTACAGCACCTCGTCCACGGTCAGCCGCCCGCCGTCGCCCAGGGTGAGCGTGACCTCGGACGGGCCGTCCGCCGGGTCCGCCCCGCCCGTCCTGTCCGCCCCGTCCGTCCTGTCCGCGCCGTCCACCGACCGTCGCTCCAGCGCGGTCACCTCCGTCCCGAACCGCAGGTCCACCCCGAGGTCCCGCAGACCGTCCGCGACCAGCTCACCGGCGAACGGCTCCGTCCGGGGCAGCAGCGCGGAGCCGCGGACCAGCAGCACCACCTCCGAGCCGAGTGCCCGCCAGGCGGTGGCGAGTTCCACGCCGACCACCCCGCCGCCCACCACGGCAAGCCGCCGGGGGACGGCGGGCGCGCCGGTCGCCTCGCGGTTGGTCCACGGTCGGGCGTCGGCCAGTCCGGCCACGTCGCGCGGCAGCACCGGGCGGCTCCCGGTGCAGATCGCGACGGCGTGCCGGGCGACCAGCAGCCGCTCGCCGCCGTCCTCCGACTCGACCGTCACCTGCCGTTCGCCGGCCAGCCGGCCGTGGCCCCGGGCCAGTTCGATGCCGGTGTCACGGAGCCACTGCACCTGGCCGTCGTCCTGCCAGTGCGAGGCGAAGGAGTCACGCCGCGCCAGCACCGCTGCCGCGTCCAGCGCCCGGCCGCCGACCGCCTCCCGGGAACCGGCCACCGCGCGGGCGTCGGCCAGCGCGGCCACCGGGCGCAGCAGCGCCTTGCTCGGCATGCAGGCCCAGTACGAACACTCGCCGCCGACCAGTTCGCTCTCCACGATCACCGTGCGCAGCCCGGCGGCGGCCGTCCGGTCGGCGACGTTCTCGCCGGTGGGGCCCGCGCCGATCACGATGACGTCGAACTCCTCGGGGGCGGGGGACTGGGGGGAGGTCATACGTGCTCCTCGCTGCTCTGGATCGGTGCTGTTGTTCGGGCGGACGGCGCGGGGCCGCAGACGTGCCGGTGGTGCTCCGGTGCCGGTGCGCCGTCGTGCCGCCACGCCGCCCCGGCGTCCTGCCGTGCCCATCCTGCGCCGACCGGACCGCCCGGCGCAGCCGAACACGCGGGCGAGGCGCCGGTCCGGACAACCCCTTCACACCTCGGTGGCCGCAGCACCGCACAGAGGTACGGTGCTGCGGCCACCGGGTACGAGGAAGCGACCTAGCCGAGCGCCGCCAACTCCGCGAGCGCCGCCGCCGTTTCGGCCGGCCGGGAGAACATCGGCCAGTGCCCGGTCGGCACCTCGCGCAGTTCCCACTCCGCCCCGCCGAGCGCCGCGAAGTACGGGTGTCCGGCGGCGATCAGCTCCCGGACCTGCGCCAGCGGCATCGAGCAGGAGACCAGGGCCTTCGGCAGCTTGTCCGCCCCGCCGGTCAGCCGCACCGGCTCGTAGAGCGTCCCGGCCGGCTGGGCCGTCGCCCGCTCGCGGAACCGCGCCAGCCCGGCCTCGTCGATGCCCTCCACCGAGGCGCCGTCGGAGGCCAGCACCTCCCAGGACGGCAGCGGCAGCCACCGGCCGTCCACCAGCGTGGCCTCCAGCGTGGCGCGGTAGTCCGGCTCCCAGAGGTCCGCGAGCGCGACACCGTCGGCGAGCGGGCCCGCGTCGAGGTAGACCACTCGCCGGATCCGCTCCGGCACCCGGTCGGCCGCGCCGGACACGGCGATGGTGCCGCCGCTGTGCGCCACCAGGACCACGTCCCGGAGGTCCTCCCGGACCAACAGCTCGGCGAGGTCGGCGACCTGGGCCTCGGCGCCGGTCTCCGCCGTGGCCTCGCCGGCCCGCTCGGCGAGCCCGGGCAGGGTCACCGCGTGCACGGTGTGGCCCGCGGCGCGCAGGGGTTCGGCCACGGCCTCCCAAGCCCAGCCGCCGAGCCAGAAACCGGGGACGAGTACGAAGGTGCTCATGATGGGACGGTCCTCTCTGGAATGCCTGTGGTGCGCCCGGATCCGGTCCTGACCGTCACCCGGGCCGCCCGCCGTGACCCGACCCTAGAATGGCAACCGGACAGAACTCGACCGGATTTGCCGCCGGTTCGACCACCCGGTCGTCGGCCCCGCCCGGCCGACCGCCCGGCCGACCGCCCGGCCGACCGTCCGGCCGTACGGGAGAACAGGAGCGGAGCACGGTGGAGCACCCGGTCAGCCGCATCCTCGCCCTCCTCGAACTGCTCCAGGCCCGCCCCGGTCTCACCGGCGCCGAACTCGCCGAGCGGCTGGAGGTCGACGTCCGCACCGTGCGCCGCTACGCGTCCCGGCTCGCCGAACTCGGCATCCCCGTCCGGGCCGAGCGCGGCCGCTACGGCGGCTACCGCCTGCTGCCCGGCTACCGGCTGCCGCCGCTGATGCTCACCGGGGACGAGGCCGCCTCGGTGGTGCTCGGCCTGCTGGCCGGCCGCCGGTCCGGGCTGTCGGTGGGGGAGCAGGCCGGGGAGTCGGCCCTCGCCAAGATCCAGCGGGTGCTGCCGCCGGCGCTGCGCGAGCAGGTCGCGGCCGTCGAGCAGACCCTCGGACTGACCGCCGCGCCCGCCGCCGGCCCCAGCCCGGCCGCCTCGGCGCTGTTCACGCTCGCCGAGGCCGCGCGCCGCGGCCGCCGGGTCCGGCTCGACTACCGGGACCGCGTCGGCACGCCCAGCGAGCGCGAGTTCGACCCGTACGGGCTGGTCTTCCACTCCGGCCGCTGGTACACCACGGGGCTGGACCACCGCAGCGGCGAGCAGCGCACCTTCCGGCTGGACCGGATCCGCGCCGTCCACCCGGGCGAGGCCGGCTTCGAACCGCCCGCGGACGCCGACCCGGTGCGGCGGGTCCTGGAATCGCTCGCCTCGGTGCCGTGGCAGCACGAGATCGAGGTCGTCCTGACCACCGGTCTGGACGAGGCCCGCCGGCGCATCCCGCCCACCGCCGGCACGGTCACCGCGACCGAGGACGGCAGGGTGCTGCTCCGCGCCCGGGCCGAGCGCCTCGACGGCATGGCGGTCATGCTCGCCGGCCTCGGTTGGCCCTTCACCGTCCGCCGCCCCGCGGCCCTGCGCGACGAGGTCCGCGCGCTGGCCGCCCGCCTCACCGACTGGACGGAGGACGGACCGGCACCGGCCGACGGCTGAGGCACCCCTCCGAACGCCCGCCGGTCCGCCGAAAAACGCGACGGCGGGCCCCGGGACGGACGAACCGCCCCGGAGCCCGCCGCAGGGGCGAACGGCCGTCAGGCCTGCGGAGCGCCGTTCTGCTCCGCCGCCACCTTCCGCTTGACCTCGTCCATGTCCAGCTTCCTGGCCTGGCCGATCAGATCCTCGAACACCGGCTCGGGCAGCGCCCCGGCCTGGGAGAAGACGAGCACGCCCTCCCGGATGATCGCCAGCGTCGGGATCGACTGGATCCCGAACGCCGCGGCGAGCTCCTGCTGCGCCTCGGTGTCGACCTTGGCGAACACGAGGTCCTGGTGACGCTCGGCGGCCTTCTCGAAGACCGGCGCGAACTGCCGGCACGGGCCGCACCAGGCCGCCCAGAAGTCGATCAGGACGAAATCCTTGCCGCCCTCACCGGGGACGATCTCGTCGAAGTTCTCCTTGGTCAGCTCGACCGTGCTGCTCATCTCGCGATTCCTGCCCTTCCGGTGGTGGCGGTCCAGGGGTTGTCCGACAACTCGCGCGCGCGGTGCGAGTTGTCGGACAACCCCTGGGCCATCTGCCCCCGACAACGGCTGCTGTCCGCGCGCTATTCCGCGGACCCTACCGCGCGATTCGTCGAGCGGAACGGGGCTCCCGTCCGTACCGGAGGGTGTCAGGCACCGACGTGCCCACCCACCGACCGGGGAGCGGTCACCATGCGCAACATCCGCCGTACCCGTACCGAAGGCCCGACCGGTTCCGTTCGCGGGACCGGGCGCCTCGCCGTGCTCGCCGCCGCCGGGCTGGCCGCCGCCGCCCTCGTCGCGGGCTGCGGCTCGTCCGGCTCGTCCGGCTCCTCCGGCGGCTCGCCGCCCGCGAACCCGCCCGCGTCCTCCTCCGCTCCCGCCGTACCGGGCACGTCCGCCGCCACCCTGCGGACCACCACCGACGCCCGGCTCGGCACCGTCGTCACCGACAGCGCGGGCTTCACCCTCTACCGCTTCGACAAGGACAGCGCCACACCGCCCACCGCCACCTGCAACGGCGACTGCGCCGCGCTCTGGCCCCCGGCCGCCGCCCCGGCCGCCGGCACGGCGGTCACCGTCAACGGCATCGACGCGAAACTGGTCGGCACCGTCACCCGGGCCGACGGCAGCAAGCAGCTCACCGTCGCCGGCTGGCCGCTCTACCGTTACGCCCCCGACCACAACCCCGGCGACACCAAGGGCCAGGGCGTCCAGGGCGTCTGGTTCGCGGTGACCCCCACCGGCGACCGGGCCGCCGCCAGTTCGGGCGGCTCCGGTTACTGAGCCCGACGGGCCGCCGCCCACACTCGACCCGGAGGCACGGGTGCGCAAGGATGTGATGGTGACCGAGGAACCTCCCGGTGGCGGCCGCCCGGCCGCGCGGAGCGCGTCGGCACCGGACGAGGAGCTGATGCGCGCCCTCTACCGCGAGCACGCCGGGCCCCTGCTGGGCTTCGTGCTCCACCTCGTCGCGGGGGACCGCCAACGCGCCGAGGACGTCGTGCAGGAGACCCTGCTGCGGGCCTGGCGCAACCTCCACCGGCTCGACCCGGCGGCCGTGTCGCTGCGCCCCTGGCTGGCCACCGTCGCGCGGCGGATCGTCATCGACGGCCACCGCGCCGCGCTCGCCCGGCCGCGAGAAGTGGACGCGGCGCCGCTGGAGTTGCTGCCCGCCGCGGACGAACTCGACCGCGCACTGCGGAT
Source organism: Kitasatospora purpeofusca (assembly GCF_000718025.1). Taxonomy (GTDB): domain Bacteria; phylum Actinomycetota; class Actinomycetes; order Streptomycetales; family Streptomycetaceae; genus Kitasatospora; species Kitasatospora purpeofusca. Next base: position 42,197 of record NZ_JODS01000001.1, on the reverse strand, counting down.
GATGACGGTCGCCGACGCTCTCGGCGACCTGTCGCCCGCGCACCGGGAGGTCGTCGTGGAGACCTACTTCAAGGGCCTGACCGCCACCGAGGCGTCCGCCGAACTCGGCATCCCCGCAGGCACCGTGCGCTCGCGGCTGTACTACGCGCTGCGCGCGCTCAGGCTCGCTCTGGAGGAACGGGGCGTGACACCGTGACACCGTTCGAGCCCGGCCCGGAGCCGTCCGTGCACCTCGACGTGGCCGGCTACGTCCTCGGCGTGCTGGACCCGGCCGAACGCGCCGCCTTCGACGCCCATCTGGCCACCGGCTGCCCGCAGTGCGCTCGGCAGCTGGCCGAACTCGCCCCCGTCGGAACGCTGCTGGCCGAGTACGCGGCCGACGGCGACCCGGCCGACCCCCTGCCGAGCCCGGACCCGGCGCTGCTCGACCGGCTGGTGGCGGAGGCCGGGGCGGTTCGCCGCCGGGGCCGGGTCCGGCGGCTGGCACTGGTCGTCGCGGCGGCCGCCGTGGCACTGGCCGGACCGGCCGTGACCGCCGCCGTCATCACCGCCGACTCCCCGCCCGCGGTGGTCGCCACGGCCGCCGCCCACCGCTTCACCGGGACGGACCCCGCGACCGGGGCCCACGCCGTCGTCGGCGTCGACGCCGCGCCCTGGGGCAGCCGGGTCACCCTCGAACTCTCCGGCGTCCCCGGCCCGCTCACCTGCGACCTGGTCGCCGTCTCCGCCGCCGGCGACCGCCAGACGGTGACCACCTGGAGCGTCCCCGCCACCGGCTACACCACCGCCGCCCTCCGTACCACCGGCGGAACCGCCCTCCCGCCCACCACCATCGACCACTTCGAAATCCGCACCCTCGACACCGACACCCTCCTCCTCACCGTCCCCACCCACACCCCCTGACCCCCCACCACCTGGCGCGAGAAGTCGACCTTGCCGACTTCCTGCGCCACCCCGTCCCTCGACCCACGCGGGAAGTCGATGAGACCGACTTCCCACTCCTGCTCCTCGTCGACGGCGCGCGATGACCCCGCGCCGTCCGCCCCTCACCGAGCGCCTCCCCCCGCCGCGGGAGGCCGATACCGCCGACCTCCTGCACCCCGTACCCGGCACCCCACTCGGAGCAGGAAGTCGGCGATGTCGACTTCCTGCGTCACCTGTCCCTGCCCGCCGCGAGAGGTCGATGCGGCCGACTTCCCACTCCCACCCCTCGTTGGCGCCGCGCGATGCCGCCGCGCAGTTCGGCATGGCCGGAGTCGGTGGCCGGTGTGGCGCGGGAAGTCGACCCCGCCGACTTCCCACACCACACCCGGCCTCCACCGGGCGCCGTGGTCTGCCCGCCGTGGGAGGTCGAAGTCGCCGACTTCCTGTCCCCCCGCCCTCACCCCCTTGGGTTGTGGCCTGCCTTTCGTGGGAAGCCGACATCGCCGACTTCCCACTCCCGCTCACCGTCGACGGCGTGCGATGCCGCAGCCCCGCTGGGTGTGACCGGAGTCGGCGGCCGGTGTGGCGCGGGAAGCTGACCTGGCTGACTTTCCGCTTGGTGTGAGGGGTTTCTGTTGTTGCTGCGGGGATGTTGGCGCGGGGGGTCGACTCTGCCGACCTCCTCCGCCATTCCTGGCCTCCGCCGGGCGCCTTGGTCCGTCCGTCGTGGGAAGTCGGAGTCGCCGACTTCCCACTCCGGGGCCTACCGGGTCGCCCGGGTGGCGAGGTGGGTGAGGGCGCGGGCGCAGCGGCGGGCGAAGAGGTGTTGGGCGAGGGGGAGGAGGGGGCCGGCGAGGCGGGCGTACCAGCGTTGGGGGCGGCTGAAGGCGTTCACGGTGAACCAGACTCCCCCGTCCGGCGCCAGTTCCACCACGAAGGTCTCCTCGCCCACCGCGAGGTGGCCCCGGCGGGTGCCGTACGTGAAGCCGTAGCGGTCGGGCTCCCCTTCGGTGGTGCTCCAGACGACCCGGCACGGGGCGCCGGCCCGCAGTGGGCCGATGCCGATGGCGCACTGGACCGCGACCCCGGGTGCGGCCCGGTCGGCGTCGGTGGTGATCCGGACGCCGGCCGCCCGGTGCATCCGCCAGTCCAGTACGGCGGTCCCGGCGGCGTCGAGGGCGGCGCGGCCGTGGCCGAGCAGGGCGCGGTGGCGGAGGTGGTTGTAGCCGGCCGGCAGTGGGGCGTCGAGGCGGGTGCTGGCGCCGACCTCGGGGTAGTTGAGGTCGTCCAGCGGTGCGGTGGCGTTCATCGAAGTGCCTCCTGCGGCATCGGCGGCATCGGCGGCATCGGCGGCATCGGCGGGACCGGCGGGATCGGGGCGAGGGCGAGGCGGCGCCAGGCGAGCAGCGAGCAGAGCGCGAAGCCGAGGGCGTTGCCGACGCCGTGGGTGGCGGCCATCCAGCCGAGGGTGGGGTGGGGGAGGCCGGAGGCTTCGCCGAGGGCCCACCAGAGGGCGAGCAGCATGGTGGCGGCGAGGACGGCCGCCGAGACGCCGAGCAGTACGGGTGTGCCGGTGAACCGGGCGGCGCCGCCCCGGTCCTCGGCCCGGGGCCGCAGCTCGCGCCAGGTGAGCAGGCCGACCAGCCACATGCCGGCGGTGAGGACGGCGGCGCCGACGAGTTCGGCCCAGTCCCCGACGAAGTAGCCGCCGAGCACCAGCAGGGTGCCGGTCGGGACGCTGAGCGCGGCCCAGCGGGCGGCGGGGCGGTCGGGGACGGCGCGGCAGACGAGTCCGGCGACGAGGGCGGCGGTGAATCCGGCGTAGTGGAAGTGCGGGACGGTCAGGGCGAGGATGTCGAGGTCGAAGCCGAACAGCCGGTATCCGGCGCGCTCCGCGACCAGGGCGAGTCCGGCGACCGAGGGCATGGCCAGCGCGGTGAGGACGGCGATCTCGGCCGGGGCGAGGGAGCGGGTGCGGGCCAGCCGGAGCGGGGCGTGGGCGGCGACGGCGAGGGTGCCGAGGGCGTAGCAGGCGGCGGTGCAGGTGGCGAACGGGCCTCGGGGCAGCCACAGCGACAGTGCGCCGGGGACGGCGGCGAGCGGCCACAGGCGGCGCAGCCGGGCGAGTCCCGGTTCGTCGACGAGGGCGAGGCCGAGCGGGACCACCGCGCCCATGCCGAGCAGGACCAGCAGGTCCACCAGTTCCGCGGTGCCTCTGCCCATGGCGGCCGGACCTCCTTGAACGCGTTCAAACTTCCCTTGCGCGCCGACTCTACGCTCGGCATTGAACGCGTTCAAGTTCGGGTTTCCGGGCAGCCTCCACCGCCCGGCCTGGTGTTCGCGAGGGGCGCGGCGCACCCTGGAGGGGTAGGAGGGGTGACCGGACCAGGAACGACTGCCGGAGGTGATTGGCCATGCAGACTCTTGTCGGCTGGCACATCGAGATGGAGTTCCGCGAGGAGGGGGCACGGACGGCCGCCGCGGCCATGCTGCGGCTGGGCGACGGATCGGAGCTGCGCGCGCACGGCTGGACCAGCCGCCACCCGTCCGACCCGGAACAGCTCAGGGTCGGCGAGGAGATCGCCGCCGCACGGGCGCTCAACGACCTCGCCTCGCAGTTGCTCACCAAGGCCCACGGTGAGATCCAGCAGGTCAGCCCGATCCCGACCCACCCGCTGTCGTGACGCCGTCGGAAGGTGCCGCGGGCCCGGCCGCCCACCGGTCGCGCATCCCGCTGATCTGCCCGAGGTGCGGGAAGGAGCAGCGGGTGGTGCCGGGAGGGCCGGGCCGTGCGGTCAAGGTTGTGCACACCGGGACCGGCCAGGAGGCCTGCGAGCCGGGCGACCTCGCCCGCGCCCCGGAGAACGGCCTGGCCTGAGCCCGGCCCGAGCCGGCCCGCCGCCCCGCCCCGCGCCGGCCCGCACCCGCCCCCCGCCGCCCCCGTGGGGCGTCAGTTCGGGCAGTACGTGGTCGGCACCTGCCACTCGGGCCCGATCAGCCGCCGCTCCAGCTCGTTGAGCGTGATCCGGATCCCGACCGTCCCGGCCAGCCCGAGCCGCATCCGGCTGCGGGCCAGGACCACGAAGGCCGACAGGCCGTACTTGTTGATCAGCGACGCGCGATAGCGGGCGGTGGCGTCCTCGTCGCAGACGGCGGCCCGGGCCGGGAGCTGCGCCCCGGTCGGGCGGCCGTGCGCGTCGCAGGGGCCGACCAGCACCTTGGGGTGGCGGCGGATCCGTTCGGCCTCGCCGGAGTGAGCGGGGGTCCAGATGCCGAGCGCCGTGCCGTCGGCGACGACCCAGCTCTGCGAGTGGACCTGGCGGCCGTCCTCGCCGTAGGAGGTGAGCAGGAGGTATCTGCTGTCGGCGAGCTGGTCGGTACGGTCGTGCACGGTGTCCTCCCTCTCCGGTCCGGCGGGCGGTCGCGTCCGGCGCGGCCCCGGTGGTCGGGGCGTCCGGTGCTCCCGTGGCGTTCCACAGGGCGTGCTGCTCGCAGGCGGTGCGGTGCTCCGCGGTGGGCCCGGCGGTCCGGGTGCCCCGCCGTACGACCCACGGGACAGCGTGGCACGGGTCCGGTCAAGGACCCGGGCCGGGTGGGCCACTCCATTGTCGTCCAGGGCGGCCGCCGTTTCGAGGGCTCTGGACCGTTCGGAAGCGGCGGACCGGCGTGCTTCCGCGGGCGCGAGCGGGGCGTGCGCCACTGCAGAACCGCGCCTCCTGCCGCCCGGGACCCGGAACGGGTGCCGCTCGCCGACGACGGGGAATCCCACCCGAACGGCGCAGGCACGGCACCAGCGCAGACGCAGACGCAGGCGACACCGCCGGGCAATCCGAAGGACCCCGGAAACGGCGAGCGGCCCGTCCGGTGTCCTGAAGACACCGGACGGGCCGCCTCGCACCGTCGCGACTACCCCACCAGGGTCAGTGCACCAGCACCGGCACCTGGTTGGCGTCCGCCGCACCCTCGCCGGAGCCCTCGCCGGCGCCGCCGGTCCCGGGGCGACCGGCGTTGATCAGGACGAAGGCCAGCACGGCCGCCAGGGCCAGGATCCCGAAGGACCACCAGATAGCGGTCGAGAAGCCGTGCACCATGCCCCCGAACTGCACCGCCTTCGCGGCGGCCGGGTTGGTGGCCTCGCCGGCGTGGGCCGCCAGCCAGGTGGTGGTGGCGCTGGCTGCGATGGTGTTCAGCAGCGCGGTGCCGATGGCGCCGCCGACCTGCTGCGAGGTGTTGACCATGGCGGAGGCCACGCCCGCGTCGCGCGGCTGGACGCCGTGCGTGGCGAGGCTCATCGCCGGCATGAACGCGGTGCCCATGCCGAGGCCCATCAGGACCAGACCGGGCAGGATCAGCGCCGGGTAGGAGGTGTCCAGGTCGATCTGGGTCAGGATCAGCATGCCGACCGAGGCCAGCAGGAAGCCGGGCGCCATCAGGTACCGCGCCGGGACGCGGGTCATCAGGCGGGCGCCGATCTGGGTGGAGCCGGTGATCATGCCCGCCACCATCGGCAGGAAGGCCACGCCGGTCAGCACCGGGCTGTAGTCGAGCACGATCTGCAGGTAGTAGGTCAGGAAGAGGAAGAGACCGAACATGCCGATCACGGCCAGGCCCAGCGACAGGTAGACCCCGCCGCGGTTGCGGTCCAGCACGACGCGCAGCGGCAGCAGCGGCGCCTTGACCTTGCTCTCGACCAGGACGAACGCGGCCAGCAGCAGCGCGGCGGCGACGAACAGGCCGATCGTCATGCCCGAGCTCCAGCCGTCCGACTCGGCCCGGGTGAAGCCGTAGACCAGCGCGACCAGACCGGTGGTGACCAGCAGCACGCCGGGCACGTCGAGACGGTTGCGGTTGCGGCCCTCGGCGGGCTCGCGGATCACCATGACGGCGCCGACGGCGGCGACCACGGCGAACGGGATGTTGACGAAGAAGGTCCAGCGCCAGTTCATGTACTCGGTCAGCAGACCGCCGAGGATCAGACCGATCGCACCGCCACCACCGGCGATGGCGCCGTAGATGCCGAACGCCTTGGCGCGCTCCTTGGCCTCGGTGAACATGACCGCCAGCAGCGAGAGCGCGGCCGGGGCGAGCAGGGCGCCGAAGACACCCTGGAGGGCGCGGGCGCCGAGCAGCATCGCGGTGTTGGCGGCGGCGCCGCCGAGCGCGGAGGCCAGTGCGAAGCCGGTCAGACCGACGATGAAGGTGCGCTTGCGCCCCCACAGGTCGGCCACCCGGCCACCGAACAGCAGCAGCCCGCCGAAGGCCAGCGCGTACGCGGTGATCACCCACTGGCGGTTGCCGTCGGTGATGCCCAGGTCCTTCTGGGCGGACGGCAGCGCGATGTTCACGATGGTGGCGTCCAGGACGACCATCAGCTGCGCGAGGCCGATGAATATCAGGGCCTTCCAGCGCCTCGGATCAGGCTGAACGGCGGGCAGGGCATCGGTTTTTGACATGGAGGTACTCACTTCACGGTGCGAGGTGTGCGGAAGACGTGCGGTGCGGTGCAAGGGACAACGGGTTAAGGGGAGAAGAACGTCGGCGGACGCGTCGGATCAGTGGTCGCCGTGGAAGTCCTCGAAGGTCGCGGCCCGGCCGGGCAGTGTGGAACGGGCGGGCGCCCGCATGCCGTCCAGGAACAGTTGCAGGTGCCGGTGGACGAATCCCTCCAGGATGTGGCACGAGGTGCCCGGCAGCGGGCGGGTCAGCTGGCTGAGCGCGATGAACAGGTCACCGTGGGCGACGTCCGGACGGATCTCGCCCGCCGCCTTCGCCCGGTCCAGCAGATCGCCGACGACCGCCAACAGGCGCTCGCGTGCCTCCGCCAGGTCCGGATCGTTCAGGTCGACCCGGTTGGTGAGCATCGGGCAGAGCGCGCCGACCTTCTCGTCGACCGTCTCGTGGGCGAACCGCTCCAGGGCGTCGAACGGGCCGGCGGCCTCGGTGGCGGCCCGCTCGGCGATCGCCACGATGCGGTTCTTGACGAGCAGTGCCACCTCGCGGATCAGTGCCGCCCTGGTGGGGAAGTTCCGGTAGAGCGTAGCGTTTCCGACGCCAGCCCGCTTCGCAATTTCGTCCAGCGGCGCCTCGGCGCCGTGCTCGACGAACGCGTCCCGGGCCGCCAGCACGATCCGCTCACGGTTGCGGCTGGCGTCCGCACGCAGTCGGGGCGTGCGGGCCGGTTCCGTGGTCGGGGTCGGCCGGGTGGCGGCGGTGCTCACGGCTCTGCTCCTCCCGAAGCATACAAGTTCCGGGGAGAAACTCCCCGCTTAGTCCTACGAAGGGCTAAACGGGGAATCGCTCCCCGGAAATTTCACGCTTCCGTGTGACCTGAGTCACATCACGGTCCGTGCCGGCGGCATCCGCCATCGTCACGACCGGCCGCGCCGCCACCGCGGGGCGGACCGGCGGCCGAGGGGTCACCCCACCGCGATCCGGGAGCCGGTGTCCGTCCCGGTGCGGACGGGCCGGTGCAGCGGGATCTCGAAGTGGACGGTGGCCACACCGGGGCCGTGCTCGCCGGTCGGACGGGCGTCGTGGACCTCCTCGGCGAGGCTGCGCCAGAACGGCTCGGCGCCCGGGATCGCGGTGTTGGTGTGCAGGTAAAGCCGCCGGTAGCCGCCCTCCGCCGCGGCGAACGCGCGGGCGCGCTCGACGAGTTCGCGGGCCAGGCCCTGCCGCCGGTGTTCCGCCCGGACGTACACCCGGACCAGCTGGGCGGTGGTCCCCGAGGGGTAGCGCTCGGCGACCTCGCGCGGGTGCGGCGGGTGGAGCGGCCCGGTGGAGTGCAGTGCGGTGGTGGCGACCACCTCCCCGGCGTGGACGGCGACCAGCAGGGCGTGCCGGGGGTGGTCCAGGTAGTACCCCTGGAGGTCGACCACATCGGCGTGCCACTCGGGCACGTAGCCGTAGCCGAACTCGCGGTAGAAGGTGTCGAGGATCAGTCGGCGCGCCCCGGGGACGTCCTCCGGCACGGCATGGCGGATTGCATAAGGAAGTTGACGCTGCATCAGAAACTCCGACCGAAGGTGGGGCGGGAGGGTGATGGTCAGCGTACATGAAAACCACTTTCATCTGATGCGTCGGCGGAAGTGCGGTCCGGCGTGTTGAAAATGAAAACGAATCCCGTTACCGTCCTGCCTGTCCACCGATCGTCGTGTCCGTCGAAGGGGAGAACCGTGGCGCATCTGCTGGTGATCGAGAGCTGGGTCGGCTCCATGAGCAGGCTGCTGCCGAGGGCCCTGGGGGAGGGCGGCCACCGCTTCACCTTCCTCACCCGCGACCTGCACCACTACCTGCGCGCCGCCCCCGTTGACGGCCCGCACCCGCTGCTCGCGGCGGACAACATCCTCACCGTCGACACCAACGACGCGGCAGTGCTGCTCCCGTACGCCGAGCGGCTGCACGGGCTGCTGGGCTTCGACGGGGTGCTCTCCTCCTGCGACTACTACCTCCCCCAGGTCGCACGGGTGGCCCACCGACTCGTCCTGCCCGGGGCCGCCCCCGAGGCGGTCGAGGCCGCCTGCCGCAAGGACCTCACCCGGCGGAAGCTCGCCGAGGCCGGCGTCCCCGGGCCCGCGTACGCGCTCTGTACCGACCGCGAGCAGGCCCGGGCCGCCGCGCGGGCGATCGGCTACCCGCTGGTGGTCAAGCCGGTCGACCTGTGCGCCGGGATGTTCGTCCGTGAGGTCGTCGACGAGACCGAGCTCCTGGTCGCGCTCCGGGCCCTGGAGGGGTTCCCGGTCAACGCGCGCGGCCAGCGCCGGGAGCCGGTCGTGCTGCTGGAGGAACTGCTCACCGGGCCCGAGGTCAGCGTCGAGACGGTCTCGGCGGGCGGCGCCGCGCACGTCGTCGGGATCACCGACAAGAGCGTCGCCGGGGCGCCCGCGTTCGTCGAGACCGGGCACATGTTCCCGGCCGCCCTGGAGCCGGCCGAGGCCGGGGCCGCCGCCGACACGGCCCTCGCCGCGCTGGCCGCGCTCGGACTGGACCAGGTCGTCGCGCACACCGAGATCAAGCTGACCCCGAGCGGGCCCCGCGTGGTCGAGGTCAACCCGCGTCCGGCCGGGAACCGGATCACCGAGCTGGTCCGGCGGGTCACCGGCGTCGACCTCGCGGCCGCCGCCGTCGACGTGGCCCTCGGCCGCCGGCCCGACCTGGCCGTCCACCCGACCGGGGTCACCAGTGCGGCGATCGCCTTCCTCGTCCCCGAGGGCGGGCAGGCCGGACTGCTGGACGGCTTCGACGGCGAGGACGCGGTGCGGCGCGACCCGGCGGTGGTCGAGCTCGCGCTCGCCGGGGCGGGCCGCGAGGTCCGGCCGGCGACCAGTAACAACGAGTACCTCGGGCACGTCATGACCGCCGACAGCGTGGGGGCCGGGGCCCGCGGCGCGGCCGAGCGGCTGCTGGCCGGGCTCACCCCGCGCCTCACGGCGACGGGTGCCGAGGCGGCCGTCGAGCACGCCTCCGGCGACGCCGACGCGGTCGCACCCGTCGCGGTCGAACCCGCAGGGATCGCACCCGTCGCGGCCGCACCCGCAGGGGTGCTCGCATGAGCGTCGCCGTCGCCACCACCGGCACCGCCGTCGCCCCTCCGGGTGCCGGTGTCCCCCCGGGCGCGGACACCCCCGCGCTCGACCTGATCACCGGGCGGGCCCGTACGGGGGCGTACGGGCCCGACCCGGCCTCCCTGCGGATCGCGCTCGCCTTCACCACCGCCCAGGCCGTCCGGCACGCCGGCCGCGCCCGCGGCTACCGCAACGAGGCGCTCAGTCTGCGGCTCGGCGCCGCCGTCGGCTCCTGTGCCGTCGAGCCGGGCGACCTCTCCGCCGACACCCTCACCGACTGCGTCGGCGCCACCGTCGACGAACTGCTCGACCACCCCCGCGTCGCCGTCCGGGTCGCCGCGCTGGACGCCTATCTCGGCCACTGCCGCCCGCACGGGCCGGCCGAGGGCGCCCGCCCGCACCCGTTGCCCGCAGGCTCCTCGCTGGCGAAGTCCCGCGCCCGAGCCGCCGCCGTGGTGGGACTGCTGCCGCTCGCCGGCGTCCGCCGGGTGCTGGTTGTCGGAGTCGTCAACTCGCTCCTGGAGCAGCTCCGTTCGCGCGGAACGGAGTACGTTCCCTGTGACCTCAAGGGCGGTACCACCGAGTGGGACGAACCGGTGCGCACCGACGCCCTCGCCCACCTCGACGACTGCGACGCCGTGCTCGCCTCCGGCATGACCCTGGGCAATGGCTCGCTCGATCCACTGCTCACGCACGCCCGCGCCACCGGCAAGCCCTTGGTGCTGTTCGCCCAGACCGGCAGCGCGGTGCTGCCCCGACTGCTGGGGGACGGCGTCACTGCCGTCAGCGCCGAGCCCTACCCCTTCTTCTGGCTCGACGGCGGCCCCACCGTGGTCCACCTCTACGGCGGCTCGACGGACCGAGGGGGTGCGGCCCGGTGACCGCCCTGCTCGACCCGGGGGCCGCGCTGGGCAATCCGGACCTGCTCCCGCTGCTCGGCGGCACCCCGCTGACCCGCATCACCACCCCGCTGCCGCACCCGCACCCCGGCTTCTGGGCCAAGCTGGAGGGGCTGGGCGCGGGTGGCATGAAGGCCCGCTCGGCCGTCGCCATGCTGCGCGGTGCCCACGCGCGCGGCGAACTCCGCCCCGGCGCCACGGTGGTGGAGTCCACCTCGGGCACCATGGGGGTCGGTCTGGCCTTCGCCGGGCAGGCCCTCGGGCACCCGGTCGTGCTGGTCGGCGACAGCGAACTCGAACCGTCCATGCGGCAGTTGCTGCACGCCTACGGTGCCCGGCTGGAGCTGGTCGAGCGGCCGGCCCGGCACGGCGGCTGGCAGGCGGCCCGGCTCGCCCGGCTGCGCGCCGTGCTCGACCTGCTGCCCGACGCCTACTGGCCCGACCAGTACAACAACCCCGACAACGCGGCCGGCTACCGGGCGATGGCCCAGGAGATCACCGCCGAGCTCGACCACCTCGACGTGCTGGTGTGCAGTGTCGGCACCGGCGGGCACAGTGCGGGGCTCGCCGAGGCCCTGCGCCGCCGCTGGCCCCGGCTGCGGATCATCGGCGTCGACTCGGTCGGCTCCACCATCTTCGGCCAGCCCGCCCGGCCCCGGCTGATGCGCGGCCTGGGCAGCTCGATCCACCCGCGCAACGTCGCCCACCAGGCCTTCGACGAGGTGCACTGGGTCGGCCCGGCGGAAGCGGTGGACGCATGCCGGCGGCTGGCCCGGGGTGCGTTCGTCAGCGGCGGCTGGTCCACCGGCGCGGTCGCCCTGGTCTCGGCCTGGGCCGCCCGGGTCCATCCGGGCGCCGCCGTGGCCACCGTCTTCCCCGACGGCCCGCACCGCTACCTCGGCACGGTGTACGACGACGCGTTCTGCCGGCGGCACGGTCTGGACGCCGAGCGGGCCGCGCCGCGCCCGATCGAGATCCCGCACCCGGCGGCCGTCGAGGTCAGTGGCTGGGCCCGCTGCAGCACCGGCCGGACGGCACCCGTCACCGCCTCCGCCGTCGTCACCGCCCCCGCCCCCGCTTCCGCCGTCGTCACAGTCCCGGCCGCCGCCGGACCCGCCCGCACCGAGGAGGACCGATGAGGCTCGACATCCGTACCGGACGGCTCCGCCTGGCCACACCGCTGCGCATCTCCCGCTCGGTGACCACCGAGCGGGACGCGGTCCGGCTCGCCCTCGGCCACGGCGGGCTGACCGGCCACGGCGAGGTGGTCAGTAGCCTCCACCTGGGCCTGCCCACCCACCGGATCCACCATGAACTCGCCTTGCTGCGGCCCGTGCTGGAGCGCCATCAGGACCCCGAGCAGGCCCTCGCCGACCTGTCCTCCGGTGCGGCCCCGTTCGCCGCGCTGCCGCCGGGCGTGCTGGCCGCCGTCGAGGCCGCCCTGCTGGACCTGGTCGGCAAGCGGGCCGGCGAACCCGTCCACCGCCTCCTCGGCCGGGCCGACCCGGTCGCCGCCGTCACCGCCCGCACCATCGGCATCGAGCCGCCCGCCCGCGCCGCCGTCCAGGCGGCCCGGCTCGCCGACGCGGGCTTCACCGTGATCAAGATCAAGGCCGGCAGCGCCGACCCCGGCCTCGACCTGGTCCGGGTCCGGGCCGTCCACGAGGCCGCGCCCGGGGCCCGGCTGCTGCTCGACCCCAACGGCGCCTGGACCCCGGCCGAGGCCCTCCGGCTGCTGCCCGCCTTCGCCGCCACCGGGGTCGAGGCCGTCGAGCAGCCGATCGCCCCGGGCGACCCCGACGCGCTCGCCGCCGTCGCCGAGCGCTCGCCGATCCCGGTGATCGCCGACGAGGACGCCGTCGACCACGAGGACGCGTGCCGGCTCGCCGGTCGGGTCCAGGGCGTCAACCTCAAGCTCGCCAAGTGCGGCGGCGTCCACCAGGTGCTGCGCATCGCCGAGGCCCTGCGCGGCAGCGGCACCGAGCTGATGCTCGGCTGCCTGGTGGCGAGTTCGCTGGGCATCGCGCCCGCCGTCCACCTCGCCGACCGGGCCCGCTGGCTCGACCTCGACGGCCACCTGCTGCTCGCCCACGACCCCTGGCAGGGCATCGGCGGTGCCGACGGAACCGTCCGCACCCCGGACCGGGCCGGCCTCGGCGTGCTGCCCGCGCCCGACGCTCCCGCTCCCGTTCCCGACGTCCCGGCCCCCGGGTCCGGGGCTCCCGCGCCCGAAGGCCGCGCCGGGTCGTTCGCCGAGGCCCGTCCGGCGGCCGGCCGGTGAGAATACTGCGCGCCGTACGGACCTTCCCCCTGCCCGTACGGCTGCTGCTGGTCAACCAGCTCGGCGTCAACACCGGTTTCTACCTGCTGATCCCGTACCTGGCCGGGCACCTCGGGCACGACCTCGGCCTGTCCGCGCTCGCCGTCGGCACCGTGCTCGGGCTGCGCAACCTCAGCCAGCAGGGCCTGTTCATCCTCGGCGGCTCGGCCGCCGACCGGCTCGGCGCGCGTCGCGTCATCATCGCCGGGTGCGCGCTGCGCAGCGTCGGCTTCGGCCTGTTCGCGCTCGGCGACACCCTCGGCGTGCTGCTCGCCGCCTCCGCCCTCAGCGGGCTGGCAGGTGCGCTGTTCAACCCGGCCGTGCGCACCTACGTCGCACGCGAGGCGGCGGACCGCAGGGCCGAGGCGTTCGCGCTGTTCTCGGTGTTCGCCACCACCGGCGCGCTGGCCGGCCCGCTGATCGGCACCGTCCTGCTGCTGGTGGACTTCCGGACCGCCGCGCTCACCGCGGCCGGCGTCTTCGCCGTCCTCACCGTCGCCCAGGCCTTCGCCCTGCCCGAGCGCGCCGCCGAGCCCGCCCCGCGCGGGGTGCTCGCCGACTGGCGCGAAGTGGCCTCGGACCGGCGGTTCCTGGCCTTCTCCCTGGGCATGGTCGGCCTGTTCGGCATGGAGAGCCAGCTCTACCTGCTGCTGCCCGACGCGGCGCGCCGCGCCACCGGCTGGGAGGGCGCCGTCAGCCTGGTCTTCCTGACCGCGACCCTCGCCAACCTGACCCTGCAACTGCGCATCACCACCCGCCTGCAGCTGCACGGCCAGCCCTCCCGCTGGATCCCGCTCGGCCTCGCCGTCGCCGCCACCGGCTTCCTGCTGCCGCTCGCCGCACCGGGCCTGCCCGGCGTCCTCGGCGGTGTCCTGCTGCTCCAGCTCGGGCTGATGATCGCGCAGCCCTTCGTCCTCGCCCTGATCCCGGCCTTCGGGCGCGACGGCCTGACCGGCACCTACTACGGCCTGTACTACGTGGTCTCCGGCTTCGCCGCGGCGCTCGGCAACACCCTGGTCGGCCGGGCCATGGACAGCGCCGCCACCGCACCCTGGCTGCTCTGCGCCGGCCTCGGCCTCGCCTCCGCCACCGCGCTCGCCCGGCTGCACCGCACCGGGCGGCTCCCCGCCCCCGCCCGCCCTCTCCCCAGCGAGGCCCGATGAACCGCCGCCCGACCCCGCCGCCCCCCGCCGGGACCCACCGGAACCTGCTCACCGACCGTCCGGAACTCTACGAACTGCGGTTCCCCGACCCGGAGTCCACCGCCGCCCGATGGGCCGAGGCGATGCTCCGCGCCCACGGCGCCGGGCCCGAGGTGCTCGACCTCGGCTGCGGCACCGGGCGGGACGCGGGATGGCTGCACCGCGTCGCCGGGCGCACCGTCACCGGCCTGGACAGCTCGCCGGAGATGATCGCCCACGCCCGCGCCCGCCACCCCGGACCGGCCTACCACATCGGCGACATGCGGGACTTCACGCTGCCCGGGCGGTTCGACGCGGTGCTCTGCCTGGACAGCGCACTGCTCCACTGCCACACCAACGAGGACCTCGACGCCCTCTTCGGCCGGATCCGCCGCCATCTGCGCCCCGGCGGACTGCTGGTCGCCGAGATGCGCAACGGTGCCTTCTTCCTCGGGCGCACCGAACTCCTCGACGCGCCGAGGCTGGACAGCATCACCCACGAGGGCATCACGCTCACCTCGCGCACCGTGCTCTGGATCGACCACGCCGCCCAACTCCTGCGCCGCACCCGCAGCTGGGCCGGGGACGACGGCGCGCCGCCGGTCGAGCAGCACTCCGCCTGGCGGCTGCTCTTCCCGCAGGAGCTGCGCCATCTGCTCGCCCACCACGGCTTCACCGTCCTCGCCCTGCACGACCGGCCCGGCCCGCGCACCGACCCCCCGTGGACGGACGACGTCGGGGCCGCCGGGACCGGCGACACCCCCTGCACCCCCGGCACCCCCGACAGCGCCGACGGCGACCGGCTGCACCTGGTCGCCCGGCTCGAACCCCCTGCCCGAAAGGGAAGTTGACCCCGATGCCCCGCCCACTCGCCCGCCGCACCCTGCTCACCGCCGCCGCCGCCTCCGGCGCGGCGCTCGCCCTCGCCGCCTGTTCCGCCCCGGGCGGCACGGCCGCCGCCGACCGCGAACCGGACGCCGCCACCCCCCGGCGCGGCGGCCGGCTGCGCGCCCTGTTCGCCGGCGGCGGCGCCGACGAGACCCTCGACCCGCACCGGGTCAACCTCTTCGCCGACGCCGCCCGTGCCAAGGCGCTCCACGACAAGCTCGCCGACTGGGGCCCCGACCTCGCCGCCGTCCCCCGGCTCGCCAGCGGCTGGGAGCCGGGCCCGGGCCTCGACGTCTGGACCGTCCGGCTGCGCGAGGCGGCCTTCCACGACGGCCGACCGGTCACCGCCGCCGACGTCCTGTACAGCTACCGCCGAATAGCCGACCCCGGGCGGGCGTTCCGGGCCCGGGCCTCGCTCGAACCGATCGACCTCGCCGCGAGCCGGGCCACCGACCCGCGCACCGTGGAGTTCCGGCTGAACCGCCCGTGCGCCGAATTCCCCAACGTCCTGGCCGCGTTCGGCGCCTACATCGTTCCGGAGGGCACCGAGGACTTCCGGGCGCCGGTCGGCTCCGGGCCCTTCTCCTTCGTCTCCTTCGAGCCCGGCCGCTCCCTGCTGCTGCGCCGCTTCGACGGGTACTGGGACGGCGCTCCGCACATCGACGAGCTGGAGATCCTCGCGGCCGCCGAGGAGTCCGCCCGCGCCAACGCCCTGCTGGCCGGGCAGGCCGAGTACGCCCACGAGTTGGCGCCGGCCACCGCCCGCGCCCATGCGTCCGGAGGGCGGATCGGCATCGTCCGGCTGCGCAACAGCGCCATGCAGGGCTTCGTCATGAAGACCGACCGGCCGCCGTTCGACGACCCCCGGGTCCGACAGGCGTTCTTCCACCTGGTCGACCGGCAGGAGCTGGTCGACGGCGCGCTCTCCGGTGCCGGCGAGATCGGCAACGACCTGTTCGGCAAGGGCAGTCAGTACTACCCGGCGGGTCTGCCGCAGCGAACCCGGGACCTCGACCGGGCCCGCGCGCTCCTGCGCGAGGCCGGCGCCGAGGGGCTGCGGGTCACCCTCGACACCTCGCCGGTCGCGGCCGGGCTGGTCGAGGCGGCGGGCATCCTCAAGGACCAGGCGGCCCGGGCCGGAGTCACGATCGACGTGCGGGTCGGCAACAAGGACACCTACTGGAAGGACATCCTGGACGGCGGGGTGCTCGCCTCCTTCCGTTCCGGCGCGATGCCGATCGAGTCGCACATCTCGCAGCGGCTGCTCTCCGGCTCCACCACCAACGCCACCCACTGGCGCCGCCCCGACTTCGACGACCTCTACACCCAGGCCCAGTCCACGGCCGATCCGGCGGCCCGCACCGCCCTCTACGAGCGGATGCAGCGCCGGCTGTTCGACGAGGGCGGACTACTGGTGTGGGGCTTCGCCGACTGGATCGTCGGCCACGCCCCGCGGCTGCACGGCGTGGCGGCGGACGCCCCGGCCAACACCCTCGACTGGGCCAGGTTCGACAAGGTCCGGCTGGCGTGACGGCCACGTCGCGCGGCTGGGTGCGGCGCCGGCTGCTGCTCGGCGCCGGGCAGATCGCGGCCGTCCCGGTCCTGGTCTTCGTGCTCACCGAGGCGCTCCCCGGCGACGCCGCCGTGGTCGCCGCGGGGGACGACCCCGACCCGGCGCGGATCGCCGCGCTGCGGGCCTCGCTGCGGCTGGACCGCCCGGCGGTGGAGCGCTTCGCCGACTGGGCGGGGGAGCTGGCGCACGGCGACCTGGGCCGCTCCCTGGTCGGCGGGCGCCCGGTCGCCGACCACCTGGCCGAGGCCCTCGGCCCGACCCTGCTGCTGGCCGCGCTCACCCTGACTCTGCTCGTCCCGGCGGCGGTCGGCCTCGGGCTGCTCGCCGCCCGGCGGGAGGGCGGACCGCTGGACCGCGCTGTCAGCACAGTGACCCTCGCGGTCTACGCGGTACCGGAGTTCGCCCTGGGCGTGCTGCTGACGGGGGTCTTCGCGCTGTGGCTGGGCTGGCTCCCGCCGACCGCCGTCGGCGGGATCGGCCGGCAGCCCGCCGTGCTGGTGCTGCCGGTCGTGGTGCTGCTGGCCCGCCCGGTCTGCTCGACCGCGCGGCTGGTCCGGGCCGGGCTGCTCGACGCCATGGCGGCCCCGTACGCCGTCCACGCGCTGCGCTGCGGAGTCCCGCCGCACCGGGTCCGGCTCGGCCACGCGCTGCCCAACGCCCTCGCCCCGGTGGTGCAGCACCTCGCCCGCACCACCGAGTGGCTGCTCTGCGGGGTGATCGTGGCGGAGGCGCTGTTCGTGGTCCCCGGGCTCGGCACCGTGCTGCTGGACGCCGTCGCGGCCCGTGACGTGCCGGTGGTCCAGGGCCTGGCGGTGCTGTTCGGCACCGTGACCGTCCTGCTGAACCTCGCCGCCGACCTCGCCGCCCGCCGCCTCGCCCCCCGAACGGAAGTCGCCGTATGACCGCCCTGCCCCGTGCCACCCGGCTCCACCGTCCCGTCGGCCGCCGGCCCGACCGCGGACCTGCCGACCACCTCACCGCCCGTCGCTGCGACTGCGGCGTCTGCCGGGCCCTCGCCCGGCGCTGCCGGTGGCTGGTCCGCCGGGTCGGCGGGTCCGCCGCCGGGCGCCGCCGGGCGAGGGCCTCGGTGGCACCGTGAGGCGCTACGCGCTCGGGCTCGGCCTGGTCGCCGTGCCGCTGCTGCTCGCCCTCGGCGGGCCGCTGCTGGCGGGCGGGCCGGGGCCGCGCGGGGTCTCGTTCACGGCGGGCGCCGGACACTGGCTCGGCACCGACTTCGCCGGCCGCGACGTCCTGCGCCAGGTCCTGCTCGGAGGGCGCCCGGTGGTGCTGGTGGCGGTCGCCGCGACCGTCCTCGGCTACGCGCTGGCGCTGCCGCTCGCGCTGGCCGCCTCACTGACCGGGCGGACCTGGGTCGAGGAGCTGCTGCTGCGGCCCCTGGACGTGCTGATCGCCGTACCGGCGCTGCTCCTGGTCCTGCTGGTGGCCACCGCCGCGGAGCCGGGACCGGTCGGACTGGCCGTGCTGGTCGGGTTGACGGCGGTACCGGACATCGCCCGGGTCGCGCACGCGGCGGCGGTGGCGGCGGCGTCCCGCCCGGTGGTCGAGGCGCTGCGGCTGCACGGCGAGTCCTGGTGGCGGATCGCCTTCGGGCAGGTCGCCCGGACGATCCGCCGCACCCTGGCCGCCGACGCGGGCACCCGTCTGGTGGGCGCCCTGTACCTGGTGGCGACGGCGGCCTTCCTCGGCGTCGGGGTGCGGCCGGACACCGCCGACTGGGCGGTGATGGTGGACCGCAACCGGGCGGGGCTGTTCCTGCAGCCCTGGGCGGTGGTCGTCCCGGCACTGCTGGTGGCCGGGCTGTCGACCGGCACCAATCTGCTGTTCGACACGGCACTGGCCCGGCCGCGCGGGCGCGGTCCGGGAGCGGGCCGGTGCGGACCGGGGGCCGCCGCGTGAGTGGGCCGGAGCTGGCCGCCGTGGACGGCCTGCGGGTGCGGATCGGCCCCCGGGTCCTGGTGGACGGGGTGTCGCTGCGGGTGCGCGCCGGCCGGGTGACGGCCCTGGTGGGTCCGTCCGGCAGCGGTAAGACGACGACCGCGCTCGCCCTGCTGGGCGCGTACCCCGAGGGCGCCCGGGTGTCCGGCACCGTCTCCCTCGCCGGGGCGGGCGGTGCCCCGGTCGGCCATGTGCCCCAGCACCCCGGAACGGTGCTCAACCCGGTCCGTCGGGCGGGCGTCCTGCTCCGCGACCTCGCCAGGGTGCACGGCGGCGGCCCGGAGGCGGTCCGGCGCGCGCTCCACGACACCGAACTGTCCGAGGTGGAGGGCCTGCTGCGCCGCTACCCGCACCAGCTCTCCGGCGGCCAGCAGCAACGGCTGGTGCTCGCCCAGGCGTTGCTCACCGGAGCACGGGTGATCGTCGCCGACGAACCCACCACCGGCCAGGACCCGGCCGCCGCGCGCCGGTTGGCCGCCCTGTTCCGCCGACTCGCCGCGCGCGGCACCGGGCTGCTGCTGCTCAGCCACGACCTGGACCTGGTCCGGGAGTCGGCCGACGAGGTGGTGCTGCTCGCCGACGGCCGCGCGGTGCGGGTGGGCCCGCCCGACGAGGTCCTGCGCGTACCCGCCCGCCCGGTGGTGCCCCCGGCCCGGTCCGCACCGGCCCCGGCACCGGTCCCGGCCCCGACTTCGGGTGCGGCCGCGCCGGTCCGGCTCGACGTCACGGGCCTCACCGCCCGCCACCCCGGCGGCGCGGTGGTGCTGCACGAGGTCGGGCTGAGCCTGCGGGCGGGGGAGTGCCTGGCCCTCACCGGCCGCACGGGCAGCGGCAAGACCACCCTCGGCCGCTGCCTGGCGGGGCTGCACCCGCGCCACGAGGGCACGGTCCTGCTGGACGGCGAGCCGCTGCCGCGCAGCGTCCGGCAGCGCGGACGGCGGCGGCTGGCGGCCGTGCAGTACGTCTTTCAGGACGCCCGGTCGGCGTTCGCGGACCACCGCCCGGTGATCGACCAGGTCGCCCGGGCGGCGGTGCGGCTGCGCGGCCGCACCCCGTCGGAAGCCGGGGCGGAGTCCGCCGCCCTGCTCGCCGCACTCGGCCTTGATCCGGCGAAGGCCGCCCGCCCGCCCGCCGGCCTGTCCGGTGGCGAGCTTCAACGGGCCTCACTGGCGCGGGCGTTGATCGTCGGCCCGGCGGTGCTGGTGTGCGACGAGATCACCGCAGGACTGGACGCGGACACCCGGGCCTCGATTCTGGCCCACCTCGCCGACCGTCGGGACCGGGCGGGTCTGGCGCTCCTGTTCGTCTCCCACGATCCGGCGGCCGTCGACGCCCTGGCCGACCGGGTGGCCACCCTGGCCGACGGCCGGCTGCACCCCGCCTCCACGGCTCACCCGTTCGGGCGACAGGACACCGCCCCGCCCGGGTAGCACCGCCGGCCGCCCTCCGCACCCGCGCGTCGACCGGGTCGGGAACGCCCAGGTCGCCGAGCGCTCCGGCCGGGTGAGCCCCGGCCGGAGCTCTCGGTCCTCCCATCCTCCTCACCACCACCGCACCGGCCCCACACCCACCCCCGCGCGCGTGGTGCAGCACGATTTGTCGGACACGTCCTAGGCTGAACCCGCCCGGACGGCCGGACGGCCGTGGGAGTCGGGAGGGGCCCGGCGGCCGGGATCTCGGAGGTGGTGCGCGATGGGCAGCGACGGTTCGACGAGCGACGGTTCGACGGCCGAGGTGCGCTGCGTGGCGGCCGTCCCCTGCTGGGTGAGCCTGATGGCCCGCGACCTCGACACCGCCCGTGCCTTCTACGGGCCGCTGCTGGGCTGGGAGTTCGAGCCGGGCCCGGACCGCTTCGGCCCGTACGTGCACGCGGTGGTCGGCGGCGAGGCGGTTGCCGGGGTCGGCGTGGCGGGCGGCGGCTGGGACATGCCCGTCGCCTGGACCACTTACTTCGGCACCGAGAGCGCCGACGCGGCCGCCGACGCGGTGCGCGAGCGCGGGGCGACCCTCGCGGTCGGTCCGCTGTCCTTCGACGCCGGCCGGCTGGCGTTCGCGGCCGACCCGGCGGGTGCGGTGTTCGGCATCTGGGAGGGCCCGCCGGGCCGGGCCCGGCGGCTGGACCTGCTGGGCGCCCCGGTCTGGATCGAGCTGCGCACCCCGGACCCGTTCGCGGCGGCGCTCTTCTACGGCGAGGTGTTCCGCTGGGACGGCCGCGACCCCGAGCGCTTCGAGGTCCGCTGGGAGCACGACCGGGTGGTGCTGCGGGCGGAGGGGCACAGCGTCGCCGCGCTGGCCCGGGAGCAGGCGGGCGGGCCGACGGGGCTGTCCCCGCACTGGGAGGTCTCCTTCTCGGTGCCGGACACCGACGAGGCGCTGCTCCGGGCGGAGCGGCTCGGCGGCAGCGTGCTCGGTCAGGCCTTCGACTCGCCGTACGGGCGGGTGGCCAGGCTGCAGGATCCGGAGGGCGGCCGCTTCGCGGTGATCAGCGCCAAGCCCTGACCGCGCCGGTCGAACACCTCCCTAGTCCCCGGCGATCTCCGCCCGATCGGCCCGCAGCCGTTCGCCGAGCGCGGCCCGCTCGGCGGCCGGCAGGGCCTTGCGGGCGGCGGTGAAGAGCTGCTTCTCCTCGGTCGCCAGGTGCCGCCGCAGCAGCTCGGTGAGTCCGTTCAGCAGGATGCCCAGCGCGGGGTCGCCGGCGGGGAGGGCCTGCAGGTCGGCGAGGTACTGGCCGATCGCGAGGTGGTCGTGGATGCACCGGAACACCACCGCGCCACCGTCCGGCACATCGTGCTGGACGACCGGGAAGAGGTGTTCCTCCTCGGCCGCGCAGTGGCTGAGCAGCAGGTCGGTGAGCTGGTCCAGCAGCACTCCGGGTGCCCGTTCCTCGGCCCGGCCGGCCTCGATCCGGACGAGCAGTTCCTCCACCGCGCGGTGCTCCGCGGTGAACTCACCCAGGATGTCCGGCCTGCGGCTCATGGCGCGCCCGCCTCTTCTCCGTCGACGTCCGGTGCGCCCCCCGACACCTCCAGTATCCGGCGCCGCCCGGCGAACCGGGGCCTCCGCCGGACCCGTCCGAGGACGGGCCCGTGCCACCACCGGCCCGAGGCCCCCGCGGCGCTGCCCGCTCAGGGGCGCCGTCCGCTCAGGGGCGCTGTCCGCTCAGGGGTGCTGTCCGCTCAGGGGTGGTCCCGCCGCCCGGCGAGGGCCAGCAGCCGGGTCTGCGGCCCGGCGTCCCCGGCCACCGGGAGCGGCGGATCGAACAGTCCGCTGCCGGAGAGGTCCCCGTAGCCGGAGAACTCGGCGAGCGCGAAGTCCACGAGCTCCGCCGGGAGCCGGGTGCGCCTCCCGATGCCCTCGGCGAGGTCCCAGCTGTGGACCACGGCGTCGGTGGTGAGCTGGTCCAGGTAGTACTGGCCCGGGACGTCGCCGAAGGAGAGGTGGACGGTGAGCTCGGTGGCGCCGGGGACGGCGAAGGCCTCGCGGGCGGCGTCGGCGGCGGCCGTCCAGGCGGCGACCGGGTCGTCGCCGAGGACGTCGCCGTCGAAGCGGCCGCCGACCTCGGAGATCGTCGCGCCCATCAGCAGTTCGGGCACCCAGAGCTGCTCGCCGGTGAGGTGGTTGACCAGGTCGCGGACGCTCCAGTCGGTGCACGGGGTGGGCGCGTCCCACTGGTCGGGGGTGACCAGCCGGATCCGTTCGGTGAAGGCGGCGAGGGCCTCGGCGTGCGGGGTGCCCCGGTCGGCCGGCCGCCGGTGTTCGTTGCGATGTGCCATGTCCTGAGCGTGCCCCGTCGCGCACTTCCGTACGCCGGTCTACACCACTTGTGACCCGGCCACGCCAATATCCTCGGTTCGGCCGGTTGTTCAAATTCAAACTTCCAGGTACGGTCGACACACCCCAGCTGGTTCGAATTTGAACAAACAGATTCGGCCGGTATCGACGAACCCCCCTTTCTGATGGAGACGCGCATGCCGAGCAGCAGCCCGAGCACGACCGCCGCCACCACCCCCCTTTCCGCATCCGGGTCGGCCCCCGGATCGGTGACCACCTCCCCGCACGCCTACGACGTCGGCCTCCTGCTGCTGCGGGTGGCCCTCGGCCTGACCATGGCCGCGCACGGCAGTCAGAAGCTGTTCGGCTGGTTCGGCGGCGGCGGCATCGACGGCACCGGACAGTTCTTCGAGGCGAAGGGCTACCCCGCGCCGAAGTTCATGGCCGTCGTGGCCGGCCTCACCGAGGCCGGCGGCGGACTGGCGCTCGCCGTCGGCCTGCTGACCCCGCTGGCCGCCGCCGCGATCCTCGGCACCATGCTGAACGCCCTGGCCGTCACCTGGAGCAGCGCCTTCTTCGCCGCCAAGGGCGGCAGCGAGTACGAACTCCTGCTGATCGCCGCCGCGGCGGCGCTCGCCCTGACCGGCCCCGGCCGCTACGCCGCGGACCGCTACCTGCCGGTGGTGCGCGCGCACCGGCTGAGCTACGGGGCGGCCGCCGTGGTGCTCGCCCTCGTCACTGCGGGCGCCGTGCTCCTGGCCCGCAACTGACCATCGGTGAATGGCCGTTGAGGCCGTGACTCCCCGCGAAGGCCGCCGGTCCACCGACCGGCGGCCTTCGCCGTTCCGTGGTCGAACGGTGAATTTCCTGTGCAGGCGGGGCAGTTGCCGGAGATTGTCCGTTCCGAGGGTTCCCCGGCTTTGTGATGTATGCCATTGTACATGTCACACTCCCCAACGGTGTTCGGCGCCACCGCCCCAACGGTGCGCCACAACGGCCCTCATTACCGCACCGGCCGCGCCCCCACGCGACCGACGAAGGCCCGGAGGCCCCCACGTGAGAAGCGCACGTTCTTTAACGCAAATACCGCACGTCGCAAAGGTCCTGGCGCTGATTCTGGCGCTGTTCGTGACGGTCGGCCTGTTCGCCCCGCGCGCCCAGGCGACCACCGACAAGACCCGTCCGGACTTCGGCGGCGGCTCTCCCGCCGCCACCTCGACCGGCCCGGCCGGGCTCGCTCCGAGGCCCGCCGTCGGTGACACCCCCGACTCGGGCGGCAGGAACGAGCCGGTCCCGGCCCGCGACCGCGCCCCGTTCTCGACCGCCTCCCCGGACCGCTCCGACATCCCGTCGGCGGCCCACCGGCAGGCCGAGATCGTCAAGACCTTCGGCGCGGCCGCCCCCAAGGCCCTCGCCGAACAGGCCTGCAACATCCCGGACTTCACCGGTCGCACCGGCAGCGCCCTGGTCCAGGCGGTCAAGGCCGCCGACCTCGGCTGCATCAACAGCCTGTTCAACCTGGTCGGCACCGACGCGCGCGGCGCCTTCCGCGAGGCCCAGATGGTCTCGGTGGCCGACGCCCTGCGCGACAACGCCGCCGCCTACCCGGGCGACAACTCCACCTCCACCGGCCAGTTGGTGCTCTTCCTGCGGGCCGGCTACTTCGTGCAGTGGTACCACGCCACTGACGTCGGCACCTACGGCACCGCCCTGCAGAGCTCGATCCGCGGCGCGCTGGACAGTTTCTTCAACAGCGCGCACTCCCGCGACGTCACCTCCGCCAACGCCGGCACCCTCGGCGAGGCGATCACCCTGATCGACAGCGCGCAGGAGAACGTCCGCTACCTCCCCGTGGTGAAGCGGCTGCTGGGCGCCTACGACGCCGCCACCCACAACCCGACCAACATGGGCAACGCGCTGAACAGCGTGTTCACCGTGTTGTGGCGCGGCCACCAGACCACCGGTTTCGTCGACGCGGTGGCGGCCGACCCGAGCGTGCTCGACGCGCTCTACTCCTTCGCGTCCGCCAACAGCGGCCTGCTCGGCGGCGACTACACCTTCCTGGTCTACAACGCCACCCGCGAGCTGGGCCGCTTCGTGCAGTACCCGGCGCTCCAGTCCAAGGTGCGCCCGCTGCTGAAGGGGCTGGTCGACCGCTCCTCGCCCAGCGGCAACACCGCCTACCAGTGGGCCGCCGTCGCCGAGATGTCCGACGCCTACGACAAGGGCAACTGCTCGTACTACGGGACCTGTGACGCCGCCGCCCGGCTCAAGTCGGCTGTCCTGACGGTCAACTACACCTGCAGCCCGAGCATCCGGATCCTCGCCCAGGCGCTGGACTCCACCCAGCTGGCGACCGCCTGCACCAGCCTGACCGGCCAGGACGCGTACTTCCACGGGGTGGCCAAGGACAACGGCCCGGTCGCGGACGACCGGAACACCACCATCGAGGTCGTGGTCTTCCACAGCTCCTTCGACTACGGGGTGTTCGCCGCCTCCATCTACGGCATCAACACCGACAACGGCGGCATGTACCTGGAGGGCAAGCCCAACGAGGTCGGCAACCAGCCGCGCTTCCTCGCCTACGAGGCCGAGTGGGCGCGCCCGGACTTCCAGGTCTGGAACCTCAACCACGAGTACACCCACTACCTCGACGGCCGGTTCGACATGTACGGCGACTTCGACGCCGGCGTGACGACCCCGACCATCTGGTGGATCGAGGGCTTCGCGGAGTACGTCTCCTACTCGTACCGCAAGGTGAACTACGACGCGGCGATCTCCGCCGCTGGCCTGCACACCTACAAGCTCTCCACGCTGTTCGACACCACCTACGAGAACACCAACACGGAGCGCACCTACCGCTGGGGCTACCTCGCGGTGCGCTACATGCTGGAGCAGCACCGCGCCGACCTCGACGCCGTGCTCGCCAAGTACCGCGCCGGTGACTGGAACGGTGCCCGCACCGTCCTCAAGACCACCATCGGCACCCGCTACGACGCCGACTTCGACGCCTGGCTGACCCGCTGCGCGGCCGGTGCCTGCTCCGGCAGCACCAACCCGCCCGGCAACCAGCCGCCCACCGCCGCCTTCACCACCTCGATCGGCGAGCTGGGCGTCACCTTCGTCAACCGCTCCACCGACTCGGACGGCAAGATCGCCGCCTACGCCTGGGACTTCGGCGACGGCACCACCGCGACCACCGCCAACCCGACCAAGTGGTACACCAAGGCCGGCACCTACACCGTCACCCTCACCGTGACCGACGACAAGGGCGCGACCGCGAGCGCCAAGCAGAACGTCACCGTGGCGGGCCTGCCGGAGTGCTCCGGCACCGACACCCGGCAGCTGGACAAGAACTGCCGCCGCAGCAACCTCTCGGCGGCCACCGGCAACTACGCGCACTTCTACCTGTACCTCCCGGCCGGGGTGAAGCAGCTGA
Organism: Kitasatospora purpeofusca; assembly: GCF_000718025.1. Taxonomy (GTDB): domain Bacteria; phylum Actinomycetota; class Actinomycetes; order Streptomycetales; family Streptomycetaceae; genus Kitasatospora; species Kitasatospora purpeofusca. The sequence continues at coordinate 16,682 of NZ_JODS01000001.1, read as the reverse complement.
AGCTCACCAGCACGGGCGGCACCGGCAACGCCGACCTCTACTACAACGCCACCAACTGGGCGTACACCAACTCGTACACCGCCAAGTCCACCAACGCGAGCAACAACACCGAGACCCTGACCATCACCAACCCGCCGGCCGGCTACGTCTTCCTGAGCCTCTACGGCCAGCAGGCCTTCTCCGGCGCGAACATCAAGGCCGAGTACTGACACCGGAGTTCCGATCCCGGAAGCACGGAAGCACTCGGAAGCACCCGGCACACCCGGAAGCGTCCGGAAACACCCGGAGGCCCCCGGCGGCGCGCGAGCGGCGCGCCGTCGGGGGCCTCCCCGCGTCCGGCCCCGGAGCGACCGCACCGGTATTGCACCGACCGGTCCAAAAAGGCTAACGTGCTGCCATGGCGAGACCGCGCACCTTCGACGAGGGCCGGGCGCTCGACGCGGCGATGCACGCGTTCTGGGCGAACGGCTACGAGGCCACCTCCACGCAGGACCTCTGCGAGGCGACCGGTCTCGGGCGGAGCAGCATCTACAACACGTTCAGCAGCAAGCACGACCTGTTCAAGCGGTCCCTGGCCCGCTACATCGAGCTGATGACCGTCCCGCAGATCGAGCTGCTGGAGGATCCGGAACTGCCGCCGCTGGAGCGGATCCGGGTCCTGCTCGCGCGGATCGTCGAGACGGAGTTCGAGCACCGCCCGGAGGGTCGCAGTATCGGCTGTCTGACCGTGAACACCGTGGTGGAGCTGGCCGGCCGCGACCCGGAGGCGGACGCGATGCTGGTCCGCGACCAGGAGGTGCGGCTCGCCGCGCTGCGGGCCGCGATCGCCGCCGGGCAGCTGGCGGGCGCGATCGCCGCCCGGCGGGCGCCGGAGGAGCTGGCCCGTTTCGTCAACGCGGTGATCGGCGGCATGCGGGTCGCCGCCAAGGGCGGGGCCGACCGGGTCGCCGTCGAGGCCGTGGCCGCCACCGCCCTGGACGCCCTCACTCCCTGATCCGTCCCGGCCTGATCCGTCCCGGCCTGTCCCGCGCGGCTCGCTCCGCGCGGCTCGCTCCGTGCGGCTCGCTCCGGGGTGTGCCCACGCCTGCCCTCATTCTGTACTGATCTATCCAAAACCAACGGGGGAGCCCTTCCCATGCCACGTGCCGTGTACGTCCTCGCCCTCGGCGTCTTCGCGATGGTGACCAGCGAGTTCGCCGTCGCCGGGCTGATGCCCCAGCTGGCGGAGGGCCTGGACGCCACCGTCCCGCAGATCGGCTACCTGATCACCGCCTTCTCGGTGGCGATGTCCTTCGGCGGCCCGCTGCTCGCCGTCGCCCTCCTCCGGATGCGCCAGCGGGCCGCGCTGATGCTCCTGTTCGCGATCTTCCTGGTCGGCAACCTGCTCGCCGCGACGGCCTCCGGCTACCCGGTGATGCTGGCGGCCCGGGTGGTATCGGGCGTCGCCGCGCAGGCCTTCTTCGGCATCTCGATCTCGCTCTGCGCCCAGCTGGCCCGTCCGGAGGTCCGCGGCCGGGCGATCGCCGTCCTGATGAACGGCCTCATGCTCGGCACGCTGCTCGGCCTGCCGCTCGCCACCGTGATCGGCGAGCACCTCGGCTGGCGCGCGGCGTTCTGGGCGGTGGCCGTCCTCACCGCGGCGGTGGCGCTGTGCACCCTCGCCGGGGTCCCGGACGCCGACCACGCCGAGGGCACCGGCTCGCTGCGGGACGAGCTGGGCGCGCTGCGCAACCGGCGGCTGTGGCTGGCCTTCGTCACCAGCACCCTGATCATCGGCGCGACCTTCACGCTGTTCAGCTACGTCAACCCGATCCTGACCGAGCTCACCGGCTTCTCGGCCGGGTCGGTCCCGCTGCTGCTCGTCGCCTACGGCGCGGCGACCGTGGTCGGCAACACCGTGGTCGGCCGGCTCGCCGACCGGTACGCGCTGCCGGTGCTGGCGACCGGCCTGGCGCTGAACACCGTGTTCCTGGCCGGCCTCGCGCTCCTCGCCCAGTTCCGGGTGCCCGCCGTCGGCCTGCTGCTGGGCGTCGGCCTGGTCGGGGTCACCATGAACCCCGCGATGGTCTCGCGGGTCCAGCGGATCGGCGGCTCCCGTCCGCTGGTGAACACCGTCCACAACTCGTTCATCACGCTGGGCGTCATCCTCAGCTCACTGCTCGGCGGCCTCGCCATCGACGCCTTCGGTCTGCGCGCCGTGCTGTGGCTCGGGGCCGCGATGGCCGTCGCGGGGCTGCTCAGCCTGCTGCCGGACCTGCCGCGCGGTCGCCGTGCGCTCCCGGACCGGGTGCCGGGCACTCGGGGGAATAACCCCGAGGGGGTGGATGCTAAGGTGGTTGAAACTTTGACGATCGGATCCTGAACCGGCTTCCGGGGCGGGATCAGCCAGGAGTGTGGTGAGCACCATGCAGTTCGGAATCTTCACCGTCGGCGATGTCACCCCCGACCCGACCACCGGCCGCACCCCGACCGAGCACGAGCGGATCAAGGCGACCGTGGCCATCGCGCGCAAGGCGGAGGAGGTCGGCCTGGACGTCTTCGCGACCGGCGAGCACCACAACCCACCGTTCGTGCCGTCCTCCCCGACCACACTGCTCGGCTACATCGCCGCGCAGACCGAGCGCATCGTCCTCTCCACCTCGACCACGCTGATCACCACCAACGACCCGGTGAAGATCGCCGAGGACTACGCGGTGCTCCAGCACCTCTCCGACGGCCGGGTTGACCTCATGATGGGCCGGGGCAACACCGGGCCGGTCTACCCGTGGTTCGGCAAGGACATCCGCCAGGGCATACCGCTCGCGATCGAGAACTACGCGCTGCTGCACCAGCTGTGGCGCGAGGACGTGGTCGACTGGTCGGGCCGCTTCCGCACCCCGCTGCAGTCCTTCACCGCGACCCCGCGCCCGCTGGACGGCGTCCCGCCGTTCGTCTGGCACGGTTCGATCCGCAGCCCGGAGATCGCCGAGCAGGCCGCCTACTACGGCGACGGCTTCTTCGCGAACAACATCTTCTGGCCCAAGGAGCACTTCCAGAAGCTGGTCAACCTCTACCGGGAGCGCTACGCCCACTACGGGCACGGCACGCCCGAGCAGGCGATCGTCGGCCTCGGCGGCCAGGTGTTCATGCGCAAGAACTCGCAGGACGCGGTGCGGGAGTTCCGCCCCTACTTCGACAACGCGCCGGTGTACGGCCACGGCCCCTCGCTGGAGGAGTTCACCGCGGAGACCCCGCTCACCGTCGGCAGCCCGCAGGAGGTCATCGAGAAGACCCTGGCCTTCCGCGACACCTTCGGCGACTACCAGCGCCAGCTGTTCCTGATGGACCACGCCGGCCTGCCGCTGAAGACCGTGCTGGAGCAGCTGGACCTGCTCGGCGAGGAGGTCGTGCCGGTGCTGCGCGAGGAGTTCGCCAAGGGCCGCCCGGCCGGCGTCCCGGACGCGCCGACCCACGCCGGCAGGCTCGCGGCCGAGCGCGCCCGTCAGGAGCAGGACGCCGACAACGCGGGGCAGACCGCGGAGACCGTGGAGGTGGCCAAGTGACCGCGTACCGACTGGTGGTGATCAGCGCCGGACTGAGCAAGCCGTCCTCGACCCGGCTGCTCGCCGACCGGCTCGCCGAGGCCACGGTCCGCCGACTCACCGCCGAGGGACGGGATGTGGACGTCCAGGTGGTCGAACTGCGCGACCTCGCCACCGACATCGCGCACAACTTCGTCACCGGCTTCCCCGGCCCCGCACTGCGCGAGGCGATCGAGGCGGTCGGCGGGGCGGACGGCCTGATCGCGGTGACGCCGATCTTCGCCGCCTCCTACAGCGGGCTGTTCAAGTCGTTCTTCGACGTGATCGACCCCGACACCCTCACCGGCAAGCCGGTGCTGATCGCCGCCACCGGCGGCACCGCCCGGCACTCGCTCGCGCTGGAGCACGCCGTCCGCCCGCTGTTCTCCTACCTGCGCTCGGTGGTCGTGCCGACCTCGGTCTACGCCGCCACCGACGACTGGGGCACCACCGGGGACCGCCTCACCGACGGCCTCCCGGGCCGGATCGACCGCGCGGCCGGAGAACTCGCCGGACTGCTCGCCGGCCGGGCCCCGAACGGTCCGGCCGGGGGTGGCGCGGCCCAGGAGGAGGCCGTGGTGCCGTTCGAGCAGCAGCTGGCGGCGCTGCGGGCCTGAGCCCGAGGGGTGGGCGCACGCGCACATGAAGGGGCGGGTCCGGAGTCCTCGGACCCGCCCCTTCGGCGTGCCCTCACCCCACGCGCGCGTCGTACGAGGCCCGGGCCGTCGCGATCTCGCGCTGGTGCGTCTCGGTCCAGGCGACCAGCGAGCGGACGGTCTCGTGCAGCGTCCGCCCGAGCGGCGTCAGCGCGTAGTCGACCCGGGGCGGCACCACGGGGTGCACGGTCCGCTCCACCAGACCGTCCCGCTCCAGCTGCCGCAGGGTGACGGTCAGCATCCGCTGGCTGACCCCGTCGATCTCCCGCCGCAGCTCGGTGAAGCGCAGCGAGCCGCGGTCCAGCAGCGCGATCACCAGCAGCGACCACTTGTCGGCGATCCGGTCGAGGATCTGCCGCACCTCGCAGTCCTCCCGGGTGTCCCACTGGAGCACGTCGTAGTCGTCCCCGGTAACCGCGCAGTGCGTCGGTGACTTCAAAGTGCCTTCTTCCATGCTCCCTGATGCTGCCTCAGGATGGCACTGGTTACAAGAGGGAACCGGCCGGACGAAAGGGAACCGTCCCCGTCCGGCGTCCCCGCCCCCCCGCGCACTCCACAGGAGACCACTGTGTCCACGTCCTCAGCCGTGCCCGAAACCGGTCGCCCGGCCGCCGCTCCGGCCGGCTCCCCACCGGCTGACCCCTCCACCCGCTTCACCGGCCGGGAGGCGGCCGTCCTGCTCGTCCTCTGCGGCGCGATCTTCCTGGAGGGCATCGACGTCGCCATGCTCAACGTGGCGCTCCCCTCGATCCGCGCCGACCTCGGGATGGACACCGGCTCGCTGAGCTGGGTGCTGAGCGCCTACGTGCTCGGCTACGGCGGCTTCATGCTGCTCGGCGGCCGCACCGCCGACCTGCTCGGACGGCGCCGGACGTTCCTCTTCTGGCTCACCGTCTTCGTACTCTGCTCCGGCCTCGGCGGCCTGGCCGGCGCCCCCTGGGTACTGATCCTGGCCCGCTTCCTCACCGGCCTCTCGGCGGCCTTCATGACCCCCGCCGGCCTCGCGATCATCACCACCGCCTTCGCCGAGGGCCCCCGCCGCAACCGCGCGCTGCTCGTCTACGCGGGCACCGCCGCGGCCGGCTTCTCCCTCGGCCTGGTGGCCGGCGGACTGCTCACCGCCGTCGGCTGGCGCTGGGTCTTCTTCGCCCCGGTGCTGCTCGCGGGCGGCCTGCTGCTCGCCGCCGTGCCGCTGCTCCCGCGCGACCAGGCACCCGCCCGCCGCCCCGGCGAGCGCTTCGACCTGGGCGGCGCCGTCACCGTCACCGGCGCCATGCTGCTGCTGGTCCAGGCCGTGGTCCGGCTCGGCGAACCCGGCGCCGGCGCCGGCCCGACCCTCGCCCTGTTCGTCGGCGGCGCCGCCCTGCTGGCCGCCTTCGTCGCGATCGAACGGCGCTCGGCCGCCCCACTGCTCCGCCTCGGCCTGCTGCGCTCCGGCCCGCTGCTGCGGGCGAACATCGGCGCGCTGCTGTTCGCGGCCTCGTTCTTCGGCTTCCAGTTCACCGTCACCCTCTACCTCCAGGACCTGCGCGGCTGGTCCCCGCTGCAGACCGGCCTCGCCCTGCTCGCGGTCGGGGTGGACGCGGTGCTCGCGCCGACCCTCACCCCCCGGCTGGTGGAGCGCTTCGGCAACGTCCGGGTGATCCTCGGCGGCTTCTGCCTGGCGGTGGTCTCCTACGCGCTGTTCCTGCCCGTCGGGCCGGACTGGACGTACCCGATGATGTTCCCGACCATGATCCTCACCGGACTGGCCTTCGCCCTCGCCTACGGGCCGCTGACCATCGCCGCCACCGACGGCGTCGCCGAGGAGGAGCAGGGGCTGGCCGGCGGACTGCTCAACACCGCCTTCCAGTTCGGCGCGGCGCTCGGCCTCTCGGCGGTCACCACCGTGAGCCTCACCGTCGGCGCCTCGGACGGTCTGCGGGCCGCGCTGGTGGTGCCGGTCGCGGCGGTCGCGCTCGGCGCCCTGGTCACCGCCCTCGGCCTGCGCCGCAGCCGCGCCTGACCCGCGCCCGCCCTCACCCGCTCGTCGCCCCTCCCGCTCCCGCGCGGTGAGGGGCGTACGGCCGACCGGCCCGCCGCCCGCGCCGAAATGTCCGCTCCGGGGTGTAATCGTACGGATGATCAGGCCCCGGAGACCGGAGTCCGCCCATGCCGCCACAGTCCCCCCAGGCGCAGCCGCAGCCGCGGCCCGCCGACCCACCGGCCCCGCAGCCGGTCCTCACCCCGCTCACCACCGCCGCGATCTTCCTGGTCCTCACCGTCGACCCCGGCGGTGAGGACGCGGTCCGCGCGCTGCTGCCCGACCTCGCGGGCCTCCGTCACGCGATCGCCTTCCGCGCCCCCGACGTCGGCCTCACCTGCGTCACCGGCATCGGCTCCGACGCCTGGGACCGGCTCTTCGACGGCCCCCGCCCGGCCGCCCTGCACCCGTTCCCCGAGGTGGCCGGCCCCCGCCACCGCGCCCCGGCCACCCCCGGCGACCTGCTCCTGCACATCCGGGCCGCCCGGATGGACGTCTGCTGGGAGCTCGCCGGCCGGATCACCCGGCGGCTCTCCGGCGCCGCCACCGTCGTCGACGCGACCAACGGCTTCTCCTACTACGACGCCCGCGACCTGCTCGGCTTCGTGGACGGCACCGAGAACCCGGAGGGCCGGGAGGCCGCCGAGGCCGTGCTGATCGGCGACGAGGACCAGGACTTCACCGGCGGCAGCTACGTCATCGTGCAGAAGTACCTGCACGACCTGGCCGGCTGGGAGCATCTGACCGTCGACCAGCAGGAACGCGCGGTCGGCCGCACCAAGGCCGACGACATCGAGTTCGACGACGCGGCCAAGCCGGCCGACTCCCATGTCGCGCTCACCTCCGTCACCGGCCCGGACGGCGAGGAACGGCAGATCCTGCGGTTCAACATGCCCTTCGGCCGGCTCGACGGGGGCCCGGCGGGGCGCGGCGAGGCCGGCACCTACTTCATCGGCTACGCGCGCGATCCCGAGGTGCCCGAGGAGATGATCCGCAACATGTTCACCGGTCGGGGCCCGGCCGCCCACGACCGCCTGCTCGACTTCTCCACCGCGGTCACCGGCACGCTGTTCCACGTCCCCACTGCCGACTTCCTCGCCGACCCGCCACCGGCCCCGGCCGCCCCCGGCACGCTCGCGGCCCCGGCCCCGGCCGCCGCGCTCCCCACCGCCGCTCTCCCCACCGCTGCTCTCCTCACCGACGGCTCCCTCGCCATCGGCAGCCTGAAAGGCACCCCCGCGCCATGAACAACCTGCACCGCGAACTCGCCCCCGTCTCCGCCGCGGCCTGGGAGGAGATCGAGGAGGAGGCCAGGCAGACCTTCAAACTCCACCTCGCCGGCCGCCGGGTCGTCGACCTGGACGGCCCGGACGGCCCCACCCTCGCCGCGGTCGGCACCGGCCACCTCACCACCATCGAGCCGCCCACCCCCGGCGTCCAGGCCCACGCCCGCGAGGTCCGCCCGCTGATCGAACTCCGGGTCCCCTTCTCGGTCGACCGCGCCGCCGTCGACGACGTCGAACGCGGCTCCGGTGACTCGGACTGGACGCCCGTCCAGGCGGCGGCCCGCACCCTCGCCCTCACCGAGGACCGCGCCCTCTTCGACGGCTACCCGGCCGCCGGCATCGAGGGCATCCGCGCCGCCGCCACCAACCCCGCCATCCCGCTCCCTGCCGACGTCCGCGAATACCCGGAAGCCGTGAGCCGCGCCCTCACCACCCTCCGCCTCGCCGGAGTGGGCGGCCCCTACGCCCTCCTCCTCGGCGCCGACGCGTACACGGCGGTCAACGAGACCTCGGACCACGGCTACCCCATCGCCAGCCACATCGCCCGCCTCCTCGACGGCGAACTGATCTGGGCCCCCGCCATCGAGGGCGCCCTGCTCCTCTCCACCCGCGGCGGCGACTTCACCCTCGTCCTGGGCCAGGACGTCTCGGTCGGCTACCTCTCCCACACCGCCGACACCATCGCCCTCTACCTCCAGGAATCCCTCACCGCCCGCCTCCTCACCCCCGAAGCCGCCGTCCCCCTGACGACCTCCTGAGCCCGCACGGCGTACCCACGTACGAAGGGCCGGTGCGACGCGCACCGGCCCGGGGTCTTTCCGTGTCGGGCGTCAGCACCAAATGGCGATGCCCCCGATGGATGTTACGTCGAACCCGAGGGCGGAGACGGTCGAAAGGGCACCCACGATGATCATCTTGAACACAGTGAACCGCACATTTCTGCGCCAGGCGCGAAGTCGTTTGAAACGTGCGGTCAGTTAATCATTCCGAGAGTGTTGGGCCAAATCGTCCTTGAGCGCTCGGCCCGAGGGTGGTATTCGAGCGGATTTTCGTCAGGCGTCGTGCTCGCCGCTGGCCCGGGCAAGGGATTCCCGGGCCAGTGCGAGTTCGTCGGCCGCCTTGATGCGGTCCGCGAGAGCGACAGCCTCGGTCAGGAGGAGGGCGGCGCGGTCGCGGGCGCCGAGGGTCAGTTCGCACTCGCCGAGGCCGCGCAGGGCCGTCACCTCCTCGCGGGCGGCGCCGACCGATCGGGCCAACTCGCGGGCCAGTGTGTACTGGTCGCGCGCATCGGCGGACCGCCCGGCGGCGAGAAGGGTGCCACCCAGGCCGTTCAGGGCGTTCGCCTCGTGCCGGACGCTCCCGGTCGACCGGAAGGTGGACAGTGCGGACCGGTACAGGCCGACCGCCCGGTCGTACTGCTCCGGGACCGGCAGGGACGCGGCCAGGTTGGCCTGCGCCACGGCGAGGTCGAAATGAGAGATGTCGTCGCCCGCGATATCCAGGATGCGCTCGAAGGACGTGCGGGCCGAAGCGTGGTCGTGCATTCCCAGGAAGAGATCCCCGAGATTGTTCAGGATGCGGAACTCCAGAGTTCTGTCCTGGAATTCCCGCGCCAATGGAAGGGCTGCTTCGTAGGCGGCGAGTGAGCTTTTCCGGTTCCCGAGCGAATTTTCGATGGTGCCGATGTTGGCGAGGCAGCGCGCGGTGTTCCAGAGGTCGCCGCCCTCTCTTCGGATCCGCAGGGACTCCTCCAGGAGGTCGACCGCCTCGACCAGGGAGCTCTGGTGCCAGAGCAGTCCGCCCAGCAGGCTCAGCGCCTCCGCTGTGGCGTCGTCGTCCTGGTCGGCGCGGGCCAGCGCCAGGCTCCGTTGGAGCGCCTCCTGGGCGGCCGGGTAGCGGGAGGCGTTGGCGAGGGTGGCGCCGAGATCGATCAGTGCGCGGGCCTCGCACCGGTCGTTCGGCACCGAACGCCAGTACGCAGCCGAGGCCTGATGCAACTCGTGGGCCTCGCTCCAGTAGGCCTGGGAGTCCAGATGGCCGGCCAGGACATGCGCGAGCCAGGCGGCGGCCTCCGGGTGGCCGGTGCTGCGGGCGTGGCCCGCCAGGACGATCAGGCCGGACTGCTCGGTGTCCAGCCATTTCCGTGCCGAATCATTCGAATCGAGGTCAAGGTCGTACAGCAGTCCTTCCGCTCCCGGTAATTGACGGAGCGTCGGGAGGGGCAGTCGTGATCGCCGCGGATAGAGCAGCCGGTCGGCCCGGTCGGCCGCGTGGAGGGTGAATCCGAGGAGCCGCCGGAGTGCGGTCGCGGCCTCCTCCGTTCCCCCCTCGTCCTGGGTCAGGACGTGTGCGTACTCCCTTATGAGATCATGGAGTTGATATCGCTCGGGCGTGTTCTCCTGGACCAGGTGGCAGTGCAGGAGCGCCTCCAGCAGGTGGTCCGTCTCGTCGACCGGGCGGCCGAGCAGGGCCGCCGCCGCGTGCAGGCCGATGTCCGGTCCCGGGTGGACGCCGAGCAGGCGGAAAGCCTCCTGCTGCTCGGTGGGCAGCGACCGGTACGTCATCTCGAAGGCGCGGGCGACGCTCTCCGTGTCGTGCCGGATCTCGGCGAGCCGGCCGGTCTTGCGGGACAGTCGCTGGGCGAGGTGGCCGAGGGTCCAGGACGGCCGGGCCTTGAACCGGCTGGCGGCGATCTCGATGGCCAGCGGGAGCAGCCCGCAGCGGTCGACGATCTCGACGATCCGGCTGCGGTCGTCGGCGCGCTCCCGCCCCACCACCGAGGTGAACAGGGCGACCGCGTCGTCCACCGGCAGGATGTCCAGGAACACCGGCCTGGAGCCGGGCAGTTCCGCGAGCCGGCGGCGGCTGGTGACGAAGACCAGCGCGGCGGGCGCGGTGGGCAGGAGCGGCCTGATCTGGCCGGCGGTCGCCGCGTCGTCGAGTACGACCACCGCGCGCCGGGTGGCGAGCAGGTCGGCGCACTGGGCGAACAGTTCCTCGCTGTCGAGCGGAATGGTCGCGGCCGGTACGCCGAGTCGCCGCAGCAGGGCGGTGGCCACCGCCGAGGGTGTGAGCGGGCGCCGATTGACGATGTGGGCCCCCAGGTTGAGGTGGGCGTACCCCTCGGGGAACCGGTGCCGCATCAGATGGGCGGCGTGCAGCGCCAGGGTGGTCTTGCCGACGCCCGCCATGCCCAGGATCGCCGAGACCGTCACCACTCCGCCCTGATCGACCGCGTCCCCGGTGCCGCCGAGCAGTCGGCGCAGGTCGTCCCGACGGCCGATCATGTGCCGCCCCGGCGGCGGGGACGGTACGGCGCCACCACGTGGGACGGGTGCCGGACTCGGGCCCGCGGGAGTCCGGCCCGCTGGACTCCCGCCGGCTGGAGTCCGGACGGCGGGCCCGGTCAGCGGGGCGCCGGTGAGCATCCGCTCGTGCAGGCGGGTGAGGGCCTCGCCGGGGCCGGTGCCGAGGTCCGCGTGCAGTCGGCGGACCACGGCGGGGTAGACGGCGAGCGCCTCGGCCTGCCGGCCGGCGCCGTGCAGTGCGACCAGGAGGTGCGCGGCGACCCGTTCGTCGGTGGGGCGTTCCTCGCGGAGGGCGGTGAGTTCGGGGACGAGTTCCCCGAAGCGGCCCAGTCGAAGGTCGATCTCGATCCGCAGCAGCGTGGTGGCGAGGCGCTGGTCGGCCATGGTGGCGCGGGTGGACTGGGCCCAGCCGCCGGGCAGTCCGGCGAGCGGTTCACCGCGCCAGATTTCCTCGGCCCGGCCGAGAACGGTCCTGGCCTGGATGTCGTCGCCGTTGTCGGCGAGTCGGCGAGCATTCTTGGACAAGTCGACAAAACGATGCCAGTCGATCAAATGGCTGTCGGCGCGCAGCGAATATGTGTGCGATCGGCTCTCGATGGTGGGGATGTCGCGCGGCGAACCGGGGCTCTCGGCGGCGGCGGCCAATCGCAACTGGCTCCGAATGCGGGAGACATGGCTGTAGATGCTGGCGACCGCACTGGGCGGGGGTTCCTCGTCCCACAGCCGGCTGGCCAGCAGCTCATGGCTGAGCTGCCGCCCGACGTCCAGGGCCAGGGCGGCCAGCAGTCGGCGCCCCTTGTCCGAGCGAATTGCCGACAACTCGCCGTTCACCGAAAGTTCAACCGAACCGAGAAGGTGGAACTCCATTCGACGCCCCCCGCCGGTGGCCACCAGCCTGCTGTGTCGGAGCGGAGCATCCCACGTGTGCAGGGGCGAGGCCATACCGCCTTCCGCTGTACGGGTCAGGCGTTATTGACAATTCGGCGTCCGACTGAGACTCATGTGCTATGCGGGAGTTGTCGATCGCCTATCCACACGGGTCACATCGATTCGCTCCCTTCACTTCAGTCCATCGTTCTACGGGTAGGGGGAGCCAGTGGAGCCGGAGGAGTTCGGAGCAACAGGGGTCCGAGGTCGGCCGCGGGTCGGGAGTCGCCGATGAGCTCGGCGGACGGAGCGCGCGAACCGCACCTCGAGACGCGGAACTCCCTGTCCGGCGGGAGGGTCGAAGGCTCCGTCGTCCAGGCGGGGGCGATCCACCATCTGACGGTCTACGGCGGTCCCGCCGAAGCGCCCGCCGCCCCGGCGCTCCCGGTGCCGCGCCAACTGCCGCCGACACCACGCCGTTTGGTCGGACGGGAAGCCGACCTCGCCGCCCTGGACCGCGAGTTGGGCGACCCGCCGGGTGCCGTCGATGTCACGGTGGTCGTCACGGGCCCCGCCGGGGTGGGCAAGACTGCGCTCGCCGCCCAGTGGCTGCGCCGGCTGTCGGGCCGGTTCCCGGACGGCCAGCTCTACGCCGACCTGCGCGGCCACGCCCCGGGCGGGCCCGCCGACCCCGCCGAGGCGCTCGGCGGGTTCCTGCGCGCCTTCGGCATCGCGCCCGTGCCGGGCAGCCTCGCCGAGGGCGCGGCGCTCTGGCGCTCCCTCGCCGCCGAACGCCGGATCGCCGTCCTGCTCGACAACGCCTCCACCGCCGCCCAGGTCCGGCCGCTGCTGCCCGGCTCGGAGCACGCCGTGGTCGTGGTGACCAGCCGCCGCCGGCTCACCGGGCTGGGCATAGACGGTGCCGTGTTCCGGCCGGTCGGACTGCTCTCGGACGACGCGTCCTTCCAACTGCTGGCCCAGCGGGTCGGTGCGGAACGGGTGGCCCGTGAGCGGACCGCCGCCGCCCAGGTGGTGCAGCGCTGCGGCCGGCTCCCGCTCGCGGTCTGTCTGGCGGCGGCCCGGATCGCCGCCCGTCCGGTGCAGCCGCTGGCCGCCACCGCCGAAGCCCTCGGACAGGAGTTCCAGGGGCTCGCCGCGCTCGATGTAGAGGGAGAAGCTGTGCGACACGCGCTGGACGCGTCCTTCGAAGTCCTGGGGGCGGACACCGTCCGGCTGTACGGGCTGCTCGGTCTGCTGCCGTTCCCCGTGTTCACGCTGGATGTCGTCTGCGCCGTCGGCGGCCTGACCCCGGACGAGGCCGACCGGCTGCTGGACGGGCTGATCGACGTCCACCTGCTGGAGGAGATGGAGGGCGGCTTCCGCTTTCACGACCTGGTCAAGCTGCATGCCCGGGCGCGTGCCGAGGAGGTGCGCGAGCTGGCCGAGGGCGCGGCCGCGGTCGACCGGGTGCTCGACTGGTACCTCGCCCGCACCACTGCGGCCGAGGCGCTGCTGAGCCCGAGCCACCGCACCCTGCGTCGCGACTACACGGTCGAACCGGGCCCCCGCGCACGGGAGTTCGCGGACGAGACGGCCGCCGTCGGCTGGCTCGACGCCGAGACCGGTCGGCTCGCCGACACCGTCCGCTGGGCCGCCGCCATCGGCAGGGCGGCCACCGCCTGGCAACTGGTCGATGCCATGTGGCCGCTGTTCCTGCGATTGCGCCCGGCCCGGCTGTGGGTCGAGGCGCACCGGATCGGGCGGGAGGCCGCCCGGGCCGCCGGCGACCGGGAGGGCGAGCTGCGGATGCTCACCTCCGGCGGCAACGGTCTGCGCAACGCGGGTGCGGGGGAGGAGGCTTCGGAGTGGTTCACCGAGGCGCTGCACCTGGCCCGCGAGGCCGGCGAACCGCTCGTCGAGGCGGACGCGCTCTACGGCTTGAGCCAGACCCACCGGACGGCGGGCCGGCTCGCCGAGGCGGCCGACTGCCTTCGCGGGACGGCCATCCTGAGGGAGGCCCGGGGCTACGCCCGGGGCACGGCACTCGCCCGGTTGGCGCTCGGCGAGGTGCTGCTCGTGGGCGGCAGCCCGGCCGAGGCCCTGCCCGTCGTCATGGACGCCCACCGGGCCCTTGCCGCCGTCCCCGATCCCTACGAGGCCGCGCGGGCGCTCGCCTTCCTCGGCCAGGCGCACGTCGCGCTCGGCGCCCACGACGAGGCCGACCGCTGCTACGCGGAGGCGCTCGCCGAGTTCCGCGCGGGCCGGGCCCGCCGCTGGGAGGCCCGCGTCCTCGAACTCGTCGGCGACCTGGCTCGCGCCCGCGGCGACCTGGTCGGGGCGGCCGCCCGCTACGGCGAGTCCCTGGCCCGCTATCAGGACCTGGTCGCTCCCGACGCCGCCCGGGTCGAGGCGGCCCTCGCCGCCCTGGCGGCCCCGCCCGGCCCGCCTCCCGCCGCCGGCTGAGCGGCCGTACCCACCCGCCGTGTCACCGCGGCCCGGCTCCCTGTCCCGCCGCGGCCGCTCGCCCGACCCGCGCACCGGCACCCACTCCGGTGCGCGGGCGGCCGGGCGGCCGCGGTCCGTCAGGCGCCGCGCCGGGCTCCTGGACGCGGGGCCGGGGCGGCGGGTGCGAGGAACCCGCGCGGCGCGCGAAACCCGGTCGGCGCGACGAGCTCGGCCAGCGCGACGAGCTCGGTGAGCGTGCCGCCGGTGGCCAGCCACGCGTGGGCGAGCGAGCCGAGGACGATCCCCGGGACGGGCGGGGAGGTCCGGAGTGCCAGCCGACCGCCGGTCCGGGCGAGGGCGAACAGGGTGCCGTCCGTGTCGTCGGCCGTGGCGACCGCGCAGCCGGGGTAGGCCCGGAGGACGGCGGAGAGCCGGTCCCGGGCCCGGCCCGGGCCGGTGCGGCCGAGGTGGAGCACATCGGCCTGGCGACGCCAGCGGGCGGCGCCCGGCGCGGTGAGGTCGAGCGCCAGGTGCTCGTCGACGAAGGAGCGGCGCGCGGCAGGCCCGACGGGGCGGACGGTGGTGAGCAGCCAGGACCGGACCCCGGCCGGGGAGTGGATCCGCGCCTCGACGCCGGTGCCGGGCACCCCGGCCGACGGCGGGCCGTCGACCGGAGTGAGCAGCACGGTGCGGAACGCGGTGTGCGGCCCGGTGCGCGGCGGAGTCACCGCCGGCCCTGCCCGGACCGGCCGGTCGCGCCGTTCCGCGGCCACAGCGGCGCCGGCAGCGGCAGGACCGGGGGCTCCGGCACATGGGCGGGTTCGCCGAGGCCGAGGACGCGGTAGAGCAGCCGCCGCATCCGGCGGTCGAACCGGCCGGGCTCGGAGCTGATCCGGGCGGCGATCGCCGCGTACTCGGACCGCCGGTAGTGCCGGGCGGCGTAGTCGAGCTGGGAGGTCAGGGGATGGGCCGGGCTGAGCGCGAGCGCGGTCCGGGCGAGCAGGGCGCCGGGCGAGCGCGGGTTGACGTCACGGTGCGGGTATTCGGCGAGCAGGATCGGCGCACCGGTCATGGTGCCGTAGAGGGTGACGGAGCCGTGGTCCCCGATGACGAAGTCGGCGGCGACCAGCAGCGGGCGCCAGTCCTCCTCGGGCCCGAGCACGGTGACCGCCCCGCGCGCGGTGGCCGTCGCCCAGGAGCGGACGGCCCACGGGCTGTGGGCGGCCGCCACATTGGGGTGGACCAGCAGCGCGGTGCGGTAACCGCGCCTGGGCAGTTCGCCGGCCAGCCGCGGCAGGACGGCGTCGAGCCGGGTGAACAGCGAACCGCTGCCCCAGGTGGAGCAGACCAGCACCAGGCGTTCGCCCGGCCGCAGCCCGAGCGCGGCCCGGTAGCGTTCGCGGGCGGGGAGGGCGGCGGCGATCCGGTCGTAGCAGCCGTCCCCCACCACCTCGGTGATCGGCAGCGCCTCGGGGCAGCCGCGGCCCACTTCGGCGCGCTCCTCCTCGTGCGCGAGGGCGAAGGCGGCGGGCATCACCCGGCCGTTCCGGACGAGGTACTCGGGACCGAGGCCGGACACGGTCCGCGTGCTGCCCGTCCCGGTGCCGCCACCGGTTCCGGACCCGGCCGGCGACAGCTTGATGTGCCCGGCGCCGTGCGGCAGCCGGACCAGCGGCCCGCGCAACTGCTCCAGTCCCTGCGAACCGGCCGCGAGCACCAGGTCGAACTCCCGCCGGGCGGCCTCCTCCCAGGGCAGCACCGTGCCGCCGACACTCCGGACGTGGGCGGCCGCTCCGGCGTTGAACGCGTGCGGTGCCACCGTGAACTGGACGTGCACCCGCAGGTCGGCGCCGAGCAGCGGATAGATGTCGTGGAGCCGCTGGCCGTAGACCGTCGAGTGCACGACCACCAGCACCTCCTTGCAGCCGGTGAGCGTGGCCCAGCGGCGACCGCTCCCGGCCTTCTCGCTCCCGGCCTTCCCGTGGCCGGCCTCCTGGCGACCGGCCTCCCTGCGCTCGATCTCCCCGTGGTCGACTTCCCCGTGCACCAAGGTCATGTCGTTCCCCCTCCTTGATCCCGGACCGGGGCCCCGGGTCCCGGTGGCCCCGACGGGGGTGTGCCCGGGTGTTCTGGCGGATTCCATGACGGTCCCTGGCCGCTGCTTGCGCAAAGCTTGCGGCGTCCTTGCCCCCGGTCGCGCGGGGCCCGGGGAGAAGGGAAGGGTACTGAGTTCCTTTACGAGGGGTACTGAGTGCCGTATCCTCTTCGGAGAGCCTCTGACGCTGTTGACGAGAGCCGACAGGGCAGGCCGGTCCGGGTGGTGCGACACCGCTCGCGGGGCACGGTCGGGCCTGGTCTGGCACTCAGTACCCTCGGCGGGCTGCGAGGCCGTGGACCAGTGCATCCGACCAGTGCACCCGTACCAGGAGAACCGCTCATGAGCTTGAGGATCGTTGTCTGTGTGAAGTACGTGCCGGACGCGACGGGTGACCGTCGTTTCGCGGACGACCACACCACCGACCGGGAGGGCGTGGACG